>NZ_SWKK01000029.1 GCF_005144745.1 Flavobacterium sp. ASW18X
TTTCTAAAGGCTATTCCCCAGATAGGGGCAGGTTCCATACGCGTTCCGCACCCGTGCGCCGGTCGTCAGCAAAAAAGCAAGCTTTTTCCTGCTACCCCTCGACTTGCATGTGTTAGGCCTGCCGCTAGCGTTCATCCTGAGCCAGGATCAAACTCTCCATCGTTGTTCTTTAAATATCTCGCGATACCCTTAGAACCCCAATTCCTTGACGTCAAAATGGTAATTCTCTTTACGCTGTCGTTTCTTCAATATGTCCAATGAA
>NZ_SWKK01000030.1 GCF_005144745.1 Flavobacterium sp. ASW18X
CTTGCAAGAAAATCTCTCGATTTTCTCCGCTACCTTATCGGCTAAGCGGCTGCAAATGTACAACTGTTTTTTAAACTGGCAAGCTTTTTTTGAAAAAAAATTTATTTTCTTTTTTTTCTCACCAAAAACAAGATGTAAATGAACTTTGCTGTTCCTTCAAAACCAAACTCGTAAGCTTCGTTTTTCCGGGGCTGCAAATCTACAACCGTTTTTTTAATTGGCAAGGTTTTTTTGAAACTTTTTTTTTCAAGCTACCCGCTTTAAAAACAATATGTCAATGAGCTTCTTTTCTCATCCCCTTAACAACTATACCGCTGTTTTTCGGGCTGCAAATATACCACCCTTTTCCTTTATTATCCTAACTTTTTATCGCCTTTTTTTAATCTTTTTTGGAAAGTAACTGAATATCAAGCTCTCATCACACAAAAAAAGTGATAAAATGTGTTTTAAATACCTACACTTATAGTATTGCTACAATTATACAAGGTCTTATCTTTGCTGCCACTAGTATTATATATAAGTATAAGTAAGTATACCATGATCAAAATTACCCTGCCAGATGGTGCAATTAAGGAAGTAGCAAAAGATACTACTCCCCTAGCTATTGCTAAAAGTATAAGTGAAGGATTGGCGCGCAACGTCATCTCTGCGAAATTTAACGATACTGTTGTAGAAGTATACACTCCGTTAACTACAGATGGCACCCTTACCTTATATACATGGAATAATGATGAAGGCAAAAAAGCATTCTGGCATTCTTCTAGCCATGTTCTTGCACAGGCGCTAGAAGAACTATATCCTGGAATTAAATTAACCATTGGACCCGCTATTGAAAATGGGTTCTATTATGATGTAGATTTTGGAGCTAATGTAATTTCTGAAAAAGATTTTCCTAAAATAGAAGCAAAGGCTTTGGAAATTGCCAGAGGTAAGCACGATTTTTCTATGCGAGAAGTATCTAAGCAAGAGGCCCTAGACTTTTACAAAAAGCAAGGAAACGAGTTTAAGGTAGAACTAATAGAAAATTTAACCGATGGAGAAATCACATTTTGTGACCACAGTAGCTTTACAGATTTATGTAGAGGAGGCCATATTCCTAACACTGGCATTATAAAAGCATTTAAAATATTAAGTGTTGCAGGTGCGTATTGGCGAGGAAATGAAAACAATCCACAATTAACTCGCGTATACGGAATCTCTTTTCCAAAGCAGAAAGACCTAAAAGAATACTTAGAGCTTTTGGAGGAAGCTAAAAAACGAGACCACCGTAAACTTGGTAAAGAATTAGGATTATTTACTTTTTCGCAAAAAGTTGGACAAGGATTACCTTTATGGTTACCGAAGGGTGCTGCCTTACGAGAACGCTTAGAGGATTTCTTAAAAAGAGCCCAGAAAAAAGCTGGCTATGAAATGGTGGTAACGCCGCACATTGGGCAAAAAGAACTGTATGTAACCTCTGGACATTATGCTAAATACGGAGAAGATAGTTTTCAACCCATAAAAACTCCGAAAGAAGACGAGGAGTTTTTATTAAAACCCATGAATTGTCCGCATCATTGCGAAGTTTACAAAAACAGCCCTTGGAGTTATAAAGACCTACCTATAAGGTACGCAGAATTTGGAACAGTTTATAGATATGAACAAAGTGGAGAATTGCATGGCCTAACAAGAGTTAGAGGTTTTACACAAGATGATGCCCATATTTTTTGTACTCCTGAACAATTAGATGAAGAGTTTAAAAACGTTATAGATTTAGTATTGTATGTGTTTGGCTCTCTAGGATTTGAAAACTTTACCGCTCAAGTCTCTGTAAGGGATTTAGAAAATCCCGACAAATACATAGGTAACGTAGATAATTGGGAAAAAGCAGAACAAGCTATCATTAGTGCTGCCAAAGAAAAAGGTTTGGATTATGTTGTAGAAAGCGGGGAAGCTGCTTTTTATGGACCCAAATTAGATTTTATGGTGAAGGATGCCTTAGGCAGACAGTGGCAACTGGGTACTATTCAGGTAGATTATAATTTACCAGAACGTTTTGACCTAACCTATAAAGGCAGTGATAACGAGTTACATAGACCTGTAATGATACATCGTGCGCCATTTGGAAGCATGGAACGTTTTATTGCTATTTTACTGGAACATACAGGTGGAAACTTTCCACTTTGGTTGATGCCACAGCAATGTATTGTATTGCCAGTTAGCGAGAAACATGAAAATTATGCTCAAAAAGTTTTGAATTCGCTTGAAAATCACGAAATTCGCGCGCTCATTGATAATAGGAACGAGACGGTAGGTAAGAAAATTCGTGAAGCAGAACTAAAAAAGATTCCTTTTATGATTATTGTTGGCGAACAAGAAGAGGTCGACAATACAATATCCGTAAGAAAACACGGCGGGGAAGATTTAGGTAGCATAAGCGTTAAAGATTTCTCCGATTTGATTAAAAAGGAAATAAATAGTACCTTAAAATCGTTTTAGAAACTAAGTTTAATTAAAATTTTTAAGTCATAGCAATAAGAAGAAGATCAAGACCGCAACCACGCAGGGAAAACAAGAACCCTCACAATATCAATGACAAAATCACTGCAAGAGAAGTACGTCTTGTTGGTGACAATGTGGAAGTCGGTGTATACCCTACACGGAAAGCAATGGAAATTGCTCGTGAACAGGAGCTAGATTTGGTAGAAATTTCTCCAAAAGCTTCTCCGCCTGTTTGTAAAATTATCGATTACAAAAAGTTTTTGTACGAACAGAAAAAAAGGGACAAAGCATTAAAAGCTAAGCAGGCAAAAGTTGTAATTAAAGAAATTCGGTTTGGTCCACAAACGGATGATCATGATTATGAATTTAAAAAACGCCATGCAGAAAAATTTTTAAAAGAAGGTGCCAAGTTAAAAGCATATGTTTTCTTTAAGGGTAGATCTATTGTCTACAAAGACCAAGGAGAAATATTGTTATTACGTTTGGCTCAGGAATTGGAAGAACTAGGTAAGGTAGAACAAATGCCAAAACTAGAAGGTAAACGTATGACTATGTTTATTGCTCCCAAAACTGGTAAAAAATAAGCGGGACCCTATTATATAAATAGGTTTAAATACAAAAGAGGAAAATGCCAAAGATGAAAACTAAATCCAGTGCTAAAAAGCGTTTTAAGCTTACAGGTACTGGTAAAATCAAAAGAAAGCACGCTTTTAAGAGTCACATATTGACAAAAAAATCTAAAAAGCGTAAGCTTAAGCTTACTCATTCTACCTTGGTACACCAAAGTGATGAGAATAGCATTAAGGAACAATTACGTTTAAAATAATTGTTGCTTCGGTACATTAATTATTAACCCTGGAGTTAGGCCCAATAAAAGTTTCTTTTTTAATCAAAAGAGCGCCTACTACAAAAAAATGAAAACAGTATGCCAAGATCAGTAAATTCAGTTGCTTCACGCGCAAGAAGAAAAAAAGTGATGAAGCAGGCAAAAGGTTACTTTGGACGTAGAAAGAACGTTTGGACAGTAGCCAAAAATGCGGTAGAGAAAGCAATGCTTTATGCTTACCGCGACAGAAGAAATAAAAAGAGAAATTTCCGTTCACTTTGGATTACGCGTATTAACGCTGGTGCTAGAATGCACGGTATGTCTTATTCCCAATTTATGGGTAAAGCAAAAGCCAGTGGTATTGAGTTAAACCGTAAAGTACTTGCGGATTTAGCCATGAATCACCCAGATGCATTCAAAGCTATCGTTGACAGCGTAAAATAACATTTTTAAAACTTTATCCCGCTTTTAAAACCCACCTTCTCGGTGGGTTTTTTATTGTCCTATAACTGTGATTACTAAAGTTCTACTACCTCCGTAATCTCTATGTTCACCCAAATATATTCCTTGCCAAGTCCCCAAATTTAAAATTCCATCTGTTATTGGTATTTGTACAGAATTCCCTAACAGACTTGCCTTTAGATGTGCAGGCATATCGTCTGGACCTTCGTACCTGTGCTTAAAATATGGAGCATTCTCTGGAACCATTTTATTTAAATGGCTTTCAAAATCTAATCTAACTGTGGGGTCTGCATTTTCATTAATAGTTATACTTGCAGACGTATGTTTAATGAAAATAGTGCACATCCCTATCTTAATATCTTTTAATAGAGGAATGGCATTAAAAATATCTTTAGTAATTAAATGAAACCCCCTTGGTTTTTGCGCTAGTTTTATTTCTTTTTGAAAACTTATCATAGACTTATTTAAACTAAATTTTACATCATTCTATCTTAACCAACTACCTTTGTAAATTAATGTTTACTTATGGACTTTTCTAGAATAAAAATGGTAGTTACTGATATGGATGGCACTTTGCTTAACTCCAATCACGAAGTTAGCCATCAGTTTTATCAAATCTTTGAAAAACTTAAAGAACGTAACATTCAATTTGTCGCCGCAAGTGGTAGGCAATACCACAGCATGGCCTCTAAACTTGAAAGCGTTAAAGATGATGTTCTTTTTATAGCAGAGAACGGAGCAATGATAAAACGCATGAACAAAACTATCATGACTACTCCATTAGCAACTAAATACATACAAACTATAATCAACAAGGCACATTCCATTGCAGATGCCCATCCAGTCCTTTGCACCGAACATACCGCATTTGTAGGCAATACCTCTGACCAGTTCCTTACACTCTTAAAAGAATACTATAAAGAGTTTACGGTAGTAGATGACTTAAGTGCAATTAAAGAAGAAATCTTAAAAATTGCTATTTATCACTTTACGGATAGTGAAAAGCATCTATATCCGCATCTACAATTTTTAGAAAATGAATTAAAAGTAAAGGTTTCTGGTGCACATTGGGTAGATGTATCTGATAGTAATGCACATAAAGGTTTTGCTTTAGAAAAGGTAATGACACAACACGGTATTACAGCCGATGAACTTATGGTGTTTGGCGATTATAACAACGACTTAGAAATGTTACAACTTTCTAATTACAGTTATGCTATGGCCAATGCCCACCCCAATGTTAAAAAAACCGCTAAATATGAAACCTTAAGTAATGATGAAAACGGTGTGGAATTTATTCTAAATCAAATAATACAGACCTAAAAGTTAATACGCATAATACAATTTAATAAGATAGAAGCGTTATAAATTAAAGTATTACCTTACAGAATTATTTGTCATTTCTGTAAATAAAAGTAAAAATAGAACTATATTTCGGCAATAAAAGCGAATAGAATTGGCGAGTTAACCTATAATTTCTTTCGTTTTACAACATTTATTATTGACAAGCATCTAGATACGTTAGTTTGCACCCTTTTAACAACCAAACATATGTACAAAGAGATTTACCTAATTGATGATGAAGAGTTAGTAAACACTATTAACACCGTTCATTTTAGAAAACTCGGTTTAGAAGACAAGGTAAAAACCTTTACAAATCCAGAATTAGCTTTAGACGATTTACGGTTTAGAGATAATAAAAATGACCGTACCCTTATACTATTGGATATAAATATGCCAGAAATGACAGGATACGAATTTTTAGAATTTATGACTCTGGAAGATTTCCCCGTTACGAATGAAGTTTTAATGGTTACCTCTTCGGAGAGGCCAGAGGATAGGGAAAAAGCGAATGAGTATGCTACATATGTAAAAGAGTTTATTACAAAACCATTGAAAATAGACCAATTAGAGGCATATTTACAAAAGTCTTTTTCGTCCTCCTCTAAAATTTAAAGGAAAATTTTTTCTAAATAAGCTTCTCTAAAGCATTAGGGCTACATGTTTATTGATTGAAGATGCGGATTAAGGCTGAAGAAAACTATATAAAGAACTTCTCTAAGCTCCTATTATTAATAGGGGCTTGTGTGCTTTTATTCTGTACGGGAAGTATTTACTTGATTAGCCTTTATTTTTCTAAAGTACATGATAATGCTAGGATAGTAAATGTATCTGGCCAACAAAGAACGTTAAGTCAACAAGTACTTAAAGAAGCCTACAAGCATCAATTAAATAATAATAATTACTGGGCTTTAGAAGAAAAGCTCTTAGTTTGGCGGCAAAACCATCAACAACTTTCTTCTGATAATTCTAATTCTAGATTAGCCAAATACAATACAAGAATTACAGACAGCATTTACGGAAGAATTAGTAAAACGCAAGATCAAATTGGTCAACTATTAGTTGACCATCCTAAATTGACCAAAGCAAACCTTGAAGAGATATCTAGGTTAGAGGCTCAATATCTTCTTGGCATGGATACAATTGTGCAAGAATATCAAAAAGCTCATGAAAAATCTTTGGGTCAATTTAAAAAAATAGCCATAGGCATCATACTTTTTTTCATTGCAGTACTTTACTTCATCCTTTTAATTTTTGTTAGACCACTTATTCAAAAACTTAGGAAAAATTTAGAAGAAAGAAATATTAGAGAATCTAGAAACCAAGCTGTAATTAACAATACAAAAGATGCTATTTGGTCCGTAGATACAGAATTAAATCTATTAACTGCTAATACTTCTTATTTAAAGAACCAAGCCGAAAAAGGTTACGATTTAAAAGAAGGCGATAATATAAAAGGTTTGCTTTTATTTGGCGACTCTTTAAAAGATTACGATGCGGTATTTAAGGGTGAGTCTCTAACCAAAAAAGTTAATCTACCAACAGAGATGGGCTATAGAACCTTTGAACTTTATTTCTATCCCATTTATAAAGAAAAAGAAATTGTAGGCTGTTGTGTTAGACAGGCGGATATCACCCAAATACAAGAAACGTTTAAACGTTTGGAACGCGGGAAAGAAGAGCTTAAAGAAGCGCAACAAATAGCTGATTTTGGCAACTGGTATTGGAATATTAAAGAAGATGAAATATACATTTCTGAACATTTAAATAACATTTTTGGAATACCATTAGATCGGCGTAAAAACTATTTAACCTACCCTACATTAATGAACTTGATACATCCAGATGATAGGGAAGCATATGATATTAGCCTAAAAAACAGCCTTAAAGAAAGTGTGCCACATGATATTGTTTACAGGATAGAAATTGGCGGGCAGCTCAAATTTATACATCAAAAAGGTAGAACCTTTGAGGGAAATGATGATGGGCATTTACGAATGGCCGGTACAGCTCAAGATGTTACTAAAACTATTATTGCCAATCAAAAAATTGAAAATCAAAATAAAGAATTAGAAAATTTTATTTATATCCTTTCTCACAATCTTAAAAGACCTATCGCTAATATTTTAGCATTACAAGGTTTGTATGAGGAAGGAGATAATCCTATAAACGATGGCATTATAGCAAATATTAAAAGCTGTTGTGAAGCTTTAAATACAACCATTAAAGATTTAAACCTTTCATTATCATTAAAAGAAATTAGTAAAGAAGATTTTACTCCGGTAGACATTTGCGAAATTTTAGATGATATACAGGTATTGCTGAATAAGGATATTATTGAATCTAAGGCCAAGATTTATACTAAAATTACCCAAGATAAAATCATGGGAATCAAAAGCTACTTTGTAAATATATTTTACAATCTGGTCCTAAACTCCTTAAAATATCGCAATCCAGAGGTACCGCTAATTATAAAAATAAACGTTTTTCAAAATAGAGAACAGATAGTAATCCGTATAGAAGATAATGGCATTGGAATGCGGCTAACTCCAGAGCGAAAAAAGAAAATCTTTGATATGTACGGGCGTTTAAGTGGCAAGTCTGAAGGCAAAGGACTAGGGTTATATTTAGTAAAAACCCAAGTAGAAGCCATGTTTGGTAAGATAGATGTTGAAAGTGAACTAAACATAGGTACCACTATGATACTGCATTTTAAGACTGGTATAAACGAGAATATAGAAGAGGAAGACCTTAACCATGTTTACCTAGGTAATTAGGTTTTTTGCTTCTTTTTTTTAGCTGCAGGGAATAATACATTGTTTAAAATTAGTCTATACCCAGGAGAAGTAGGATGTAGTTCTAATTCTGTCTTTGGATCCCCTACCCTATGCTGGTAATCTTCTGGGTCGTGCCCGCCATAAAAAGTAAAAAAACCTTTTCCTTTTACACCGTGTACATAACGTGCTTCTCCATTTAACTTACATTCTCCTAAAACCATTACTGTTGGTTTAACCTCTTTAGGTTCAAATGCAGTTGTTTGCCCCATAAAACCTTTAACTAATGTAGTATGGTTTTGTGTTAACATGGTGGGTACTGGATCCCATTTTGCAGAAAACTCCATTAAACTAAAATAATCTGACTCTTTAGGAACGTTTCTTCTTTTTCTAGTCATGTCTATGGAAGAAAACTCATATTGTAATGGGCTGCGTTCTAAGGTAAAATTGGTAAATGCAAAAGTGCGATTGTAATCTAATTTAGACTGATAATTTGCATCAGAAGGGTCTCCATCAAACATTGGTTCACAAATATCAATGCCTTTGGCTGCCAAAGCAATATCAAAACTGTCTGTAGCGGAACACATTGCAAACATGAATCCCCCACCTATTACATAAGCCCTAATTTTTTCAGCAACAGCACTCTTCTCTTCCGCTACTTTAAAATAGCCAAACTTTTTGGCTCTTTCTTCTGCCAAACGTTTCCCTTCTATATACCACGGCGCAGCGCGGTAGGCTCCGTAAAATTTTCCATATTGTCCTGTAAAATCTTCGTGATGTAAGTGAAGCCAATCATATAATGCTAATTTGTCTGTAAGCACTTCTTCGTCATAAACCGTAACGTAAGGAATTTCTGCATAGGTAAGCACCATGGTTACTGCATCATCCCAAGGTTGATTATCTTTTGGAGAATAAACCGCAATTTTGGGCGCTTTTTCTAATACAACTGCTTCTTGATTTTGAGATGGACTGCTAATACCGTCTAATATGGATTGTGCCTCGCCATCTGTAAGAATTTCAAATGATACACCTCTTATTTGACACTCTTTACGAATAACCTCACCATCTGGTAAAAGAAAAGAACCTCCCCTATAATTTAACAGCCATTGTACCTTTTGTTGCTTGCTTAATATCCAATAGGTAAGGCCATATGCCTTTAAATGATTTTTTTGGCTTTCCGCATCCATAGGTAATAAAAGCATAGAACCCATTGCCGCTGGAATGGTTATCATACAAAACAGCAATACCAAATAAGCCTTTTTACTACCTTTTTTGGCATTAGAATGGAATGCCGTCGTCATCGTCTTCTGGAGCATCGTTAATAGCGCTTCCAAAGGCCTCGTCAGCACTCGGTAGACTAGACGGTGCAAATGGGTTTTCCTCATCGTCGTTCATCTTAGATTGAAACTCAAATGGAGAATCAAAGTCATCTAAGTTATCGAATTTACCTAAGTGACCAATGAACTTTAACCTAATATTTTCTAGGCCACCGTTACGGTGTTTTGCAACGATAAACTCTGCTTGACCTTGCGTAGGTGAGCGTTCTTCATCATCCCACTCTTCTATTTTATAATACTCTGGCCTAAAGATAAAGCTAACAATATCCGCATCTTGCTCAATAGCCCCAGATTCCCTAAGGTCAGAAAGTAATGGTCGTTTGCTACCACCTCTAGTTTCTACGGCTCTGGATAGCTGAGAAAGTGCAATTACTGGTACATTTAATTCTTTTGCTAAGGCTTTAAGGTTTCTAGAAATCGTAGAAATCTCTTGCTCCCTATTACCTCCTTTGGTACTACCACCAGCAGTCATTAACTGCAAGTAATCAATAATAATTAATTGAATGTCGTGCTGCGATTTTAGACGCCTAGCCTTTGCCCTTAGATCAAAAATGGATAAAGAAGGGGTATCATCTATAAATAATGGCGCCTTTTCTAATGCTTTAACTTTTACATTAAGTTGCTCCCACTCGTGTTTTTCTAACTTACCAGTACGTAGTTTTTCTGAAGACAAACCTGTCTCTGACGAAATAAGACGTGTAATTAGCTGTACCGAAGACATCTCTAATGAAAAGAATGCCACCCCGTGATTAGAATTAACAGCTATATTACGAGCCATAGAAAGAGTCATTGCTGTTTTACCCATACCAGGACGAGCAGCTACAATAATTAAATCACTAGGTTGCCAACCCGAGGTCAGCTTATCTAATTTATCAAAACCAGAGGGTATTCCACTGAGTCCTTCTTTATTAGAAATTTCTTCTATTTTCTTTTTGGCCTGAATTACCAAATTTTGAGCTGTCTCTGCAGAACGTTTTAGATTTCCTTGAGTTACCTCGTACAATTTAGCTTCAGCAGAATCTAATAAATCAAATACATCTGTAGATTCATTATAAGCCTCTTCTATAATTTGGTTTGAAATTTTAATTAGGCTACGTTGAATATATTTCTGAAGTATAATTCTAGCGTGGAACTCAATATGCGCGGAAGAAGCTACTTTTTGCGTTAATTTAATGAGGTAAAAATCGCCCCCAACCGCTTCTAGCTTTCCATCTTTCTTTAATTGCGTTGAAACAGTTAATAAGTCCACCGGCTCTGACGATTCAAACAGCATAAAGATAGCTTCAAAAATAAATCTATGCGCATCTTTATAGAAAGCGTCTGGGTGAAGTATATCAATTACTTCATCTACCCCTTTCTTATCAATCATCATAGCACCTAACACAACCTCCTCTAATTCAACGGCTTGCGGTGGTATTTTACCTTTTTCAAGGCTTATAATAGTGGATTTATCAATCTTACGACTCGGTATTGGGCTAGGTTTGTCCATAAATGCGAATGTATGCAATTAACCTTTAGTTAACTTTATAGAAGACCTATGGTATGTCCACAGGTCTTCAACAAAGTTATTGTTGATAACTTGCAAATTTGTGTTGATAACGTTAAAAAACCATTTTTTACGTTATACTAAAATGTAGTCGAAAACAGAAAGTCTAGGATTAGCCGTTGTATACTCCCATATCGGAGTATTTTTCCATTCGTTGCTTCACCAATTCTTTTGGTGATAACTTTTTAAGGTCTTCAAAATGTGAAATAATTTTGTTTCTTACGGTAGTAAATGTTTTATCCCTATCCATATGCGCACCGCCTAAGGGTTCTTTGATGATTTCATCTATCAACTTTTGGCGCTTCATATCTGTTGCGGTCAATTTTAAAGCATCTGCAGCTTGTTCTTTATACTCCCAACTTCTCCACAAAATAGATGAACAAGATTCTGGTGATATAACAGAGTACCACGTATTTTCTAGCATCAATACTTTATCTCCAACACCTATACCCAAAGCTCCACCAGAGGCACCTTCACCAATAATAATAACAATTACCGGCACTTTAAGGCGGGTCATTTCTAAAATATTCCTTGCAATGGCTTCTCCTTGCCCACGCTCTTCTGCCTCAATACCTGGGTAAGCACCAGGAGTATCTACTAAAGAAATAACAGGTATACCAAACTTCTCTGCAGACTTCATTAAACGTAGAGCCTTTCTGTAGCCCTCTGGATTGGCCATACCAAAATTCCTATACTGTCTAGTTTTGGTATTGTATCCTTTTTGCTGACCAATAAACA
The DNA here is from genome assembly GCF_005144745.1 of Flavobacterium sp. ASW18X. Classification (GTDB taxonomy): domain Bacteria; phylum Bacteroidota; class Bacteroidia; order Flavobacteriales; family Flavobacteriaceae; genus Croceivirga. The sequence continues at coordinate 11,506 of NZ_SWKK01000030.1, forward strand.
TAAAAGATTGGTCACCAATTTTACCTAAACCGCCAATCATAGCTTTATCATCCTTAACAGTACGGTCTCCGTGAAGCTCCAAAAAGCTATCTCCACAAAGTGCATTGATATAATCTAAGGTATACGGCCTATTGGGGTGCCTTGACAACTGAACCCGTTGCCATGCGGTAAGATTTTTATATATATCTTTTTTAGTGTCTGCCAACTTCTTTTCTATTTGTTGACAGGTTTCTGTAACATCCACTTCACTTTCTTCCCCGATAATCATACATTTCTGCAACTGCTCTTCTAGCTCTTTAATCGGGAGTTCAAAATCCAAATATTCCATAAATAGTGTCTTGTAAGTTGGTTGGTGGCCACAAAGATATAAACTTTAATAGATTTTACATTTCCTTAAAGTATGCTCTTTACCACCTATTTATCGTTTTGCTTTTTGTAAAAGGTAAAATCCTATGATACCAAAAATTACATTTGGAATTAATACTGCTAATAAGGGAGAAAAACCAGATTGCTCTGCCATAGTCCCAAAAATACGGTCGAAAAAAATGTAGACCATTCCCAAGGCAATTCCTATTAATAGATTTAGCCCCATTCCCCCTCTGCGTTTAACAGATGAAACTGCGACTGCTATAATGGTTAATATAAACGCCGCCACAGGTAATGACCATCGCTTATATTTAGCCAAAATATACGTATTGATATTGGCTGCTCCTTTTTTGCGTTGGTCTTCTATAAATTCATTCAACTCAAATAAATTTTTAGTATCGGCTACATAGGATACTGGCGTTAAATCTTCTAATTGAAATGTGAATAAGGTATCCAGTCTTCTTTGGGTGGTAACAAATTCTTGACCATCCCTAATTTTTCTTTTGGTATAACTAGTTAAGCGGTAGGTGCTATCTTTATCCACCCAACGAATATTCGCTGCACTAATCTTATAATCTAACTGATTTTCCTTATTAAAATGCTCGTAGGTAAAATTGTACCCTATCTTTCGCTTTGGGTCAAAACTACTAACATAGATAAAATCTTGCTCGTTAAGCTGATTAAATATATTTGTGGTCTGCCGTGTCTGCCTTCCCTTTTTAAAGTACTTATATTCAAACTCATTAAAACCAATACTTGCATTGGGTACAATAAATTGCCCCATCATAAATATTAAAATGGCTACAAAGGTGGCTCCAATAAAATAGGGTCTTAAAAACCTTTGATAAGAAATACCTGAGCTTAACATGGCAACAATTTCCGTGTTGCTTGCCAATTTAGATGTAAAAAAGATGATAGATAAAAAGAGAAGAATAGGCATTAACAAATTACCTAACACCAAACTAAAGTTGCCATAGAATACAATAACTTCTGCTAATGGCGCTTCATTATCTATAATTTTACCAATCTTTTCTGCTAGGCTTATCATAATCCCAATTGGGATGAATAATAGCATAATGCCTATAAAGGTAACTAAGTAACGTTTTAAGATGTATTTATCTAAAATGGTCAGCATTACAGTCTGTTATCCATTTGTTTTACCATTTGGTTTTTCCACTCCGTAAAAGTCCCCTCCACAATTTTCTCTCTAGCAGTTCTTGTCAACCAAAGATAAAAACCTAAATTGTGAATGGTAGCTATCTGTTTTCCTAAATATTCGTTTGCCGCAAAAAGGTGACGCAAATATGCCTTAGAGTATTCTGTATCTACAAAAGTGATACCCGCTGGGTCTATTGGTGAAAAATCATCTTCCCACTTTTTGTTTTTTATATTAATGGTGCCTTGAGAGGTAAATAGCATACCGTTCCTTGCGTTACGGGTGGGCATTACACAATCAAACATATCCACACCTAAGGCAATATTTTCTAATATATTTATGGGTGTACCAACCCCCATTAAGTAACGCGGTTTGTCTTCTGGTAAAATTCCGCAAACTACATCTGTCATGGCATACATTTCTTCTGCGGGTTCACCAACAGATAAGCCACCAATGGCGTTACCTAAAGCACCTGCATTTGCAATATATTCCGCAGATTGTTTACGTAAGTCTGTATAGGTAGAACCTTGTACAATAGGGAAAAGTGTTTGCTTATAATCGTACTTTTCTGGCACCTTATTTAGGTGAGTAATACACCTATCTAACCATCTATGCGTCATATGCATAGAACGTTTGGCGTAGTTATAATCACAAGGATAGGGCGTACATTCATCAAAAGCCATGATAATATCTGCACCAATGGTACGCTGTATTTCCATTACGCTTTCTGGAGAAAAAAAGTGATAAGAACCATCTATATGACTTTTAAACTTCACTCCTTCTTCTTTAATTTTTCGGTTGGCAGATAAGGAATATACTTGGTAGCCTCCACTATCGGTTAAGATATTTCTATCCCACCCCATAAATTTGTGTAGACCACCTGCTTTTTCTAATATACCAGTACCAGGTCTAAGGTATAGATGGTAGGTATTCCCCAATATAATATCTGGATTAATATCGTCTCGCAATTCTCTTTGGTGCACTCCTTTCACAGATGCAACGGTGCCCACTGGCATAAAAATAGGGGTCTGTATCTTACCGTGATCTGTGGTAATTTCTCCTGCACGGGCCTTACTGCCCAAATCCTTTTGTACTAAGGTAAACTCCAATACGTGAATTTTAGTTGGCAAATATAGCCATCTCTGTTAGAGAATACACTTAATGAAAAAATAAAGTTCTATTCCGAAACCCTTTAGTAAAATAAAATATATTGGCTTGTATTGATGCGTTAATGACGTTACTTTTGTTGGATTAAATATTAAAAATATGCCTAACACACAGGAATTGCAGGATTTGGTAGTCCAAGTAAGAAGGGACATCTTAAGAATGGTACACAAGGTTAACTCTGGTCACCCTGGTGGCTCTTTGGGCTGTACCGAATTTTTAGTTGCACTCTATAATGAGGTTATGGAACTTAAAGAAGGATTTGACATGGACGGTAAAGAAGAAGATTTATTCTTTTTATCTAACGGTCATATTTCTCCTGTTTTCTACAGTGTTTTGGCACGAAGAGGATACTTTCCTATTGAGGAATTAGGGACCTTTAGACTCATAAATTCTAGATTACAAGGGCACCCTACAACCCATGAAGGATTACCTGGTGTACGAATTGCCTCTGGCTCTCTAGGTCAAGGTATGTCTGTCGCCATTGGTGCTGCAGAAGCCAAAAAGCTAAACGGCGATAAGCACTTGGTTTTTAGTTTACATGGCGATGGAGAATTACAAGAAGGGCAAAACTGGGAAGCTATTATGTATGCCGGCAGCAAAAATGTAGACAACCTTATTGCTACTGTAGATAGAAACGGACAACAAATTGATGGCCCTACTAGTGAAGTTATGGCCCTGGGTGATATAGGAGAAAAATTCCGCGTATTTGGTTGGGAAGTTATGACTATAGAAGATGGTAACAACCTAGAACAAGTAGTTGCAGGTTTACAAAAGGCAAAATCCTTAGCCGGTAATGGAAAACCCGTTTGTATTGTAATGAATACAATGATGGGTAACGGTGTAGATTTTATGATGCATACGCATGCTTGGCATGGTAAAGCTCCTAATGACGAGCAATTGGCAAAAGCGTTAGAGCAAAATCCAGAAACACTAGGTGATTATTAATTTTTAGAACAAAAGACAATGACAAAATATACAGATCAAGGAAAACAAGATACCCGTAGTGGTTTTGGTGCCGGAATGACAGAATTAGGAAGAACTAATCCTAACGTGGTTACCCTTTGTGCAGACCTAATTGGTTCTTTAAAAATAGACACTTTTATTAAAGAAAATCCAGAGCGCTTTTTTCAAGTTGGTATTGCAGAAGCAAACATGATTGGTATGTCTGCTGGTCTTACCATTGGTGGTAAAATACCTTTTGCTACTTCTTTTGCCAATTTTGCTACAGGTAGGGTTTACGATCAAATTAGACAGTCTGTAGCGTATTCTGGTAAAAATGTAAAAATATGTGCTAGCCACGCAGGTGTAACGTTAGGAGAAGATGGTGCTACACACCAGATTTTAGAAGATATAGGTTTGATGAAAATGCTTCCAGGGATGACGGTTATCAACCCATGCGATTTTAATCAAACAAAAGCAGCCACCATTGCTATTGCAGCGCATGAAGGTCCTGTATACCTGCGTTTTGGAAGACCAAAAGTGGCCAACTTTACTCCAGTAGACCAAAAGTTTGAAATTGGCAAAGCCCTAATGCTTAGTAAAGGGACCGATGTAACTATACTTGCTACAGGACATTTGGTATGGGAATCTTTAATTGCAGCAGAACGCTTAGAAGCTCAAGGCATTTCTTGCGAAGTAATAAATATCCATACTATTAAACCCTTGGACGAGGAAGCCATCTTAAAATCTGTTAAAAAAACTGGCTGTGTTGTTACCGCAGAAGAGCACAATTATTTAGGAGGTTTAGGAGAAAGTGTAGCTAGAACCCTTGCAATGCAGCTACCAACACCACAAGAGTTTGTTGCTGTTAAAGACTCTTTTGGAGAAAGTGGTACTCCAGACCAATTAATGGAGAAATACGGACTTAACAATAAGGCTGTAGAAGAAGCCGTTTTAAAGGTAATTAAAAGAAAGTAGCCTTTGGTATCATCCTTGATGCCTATTTGTTACGTATTACTTTAAAACAAGACACATTATGAAAAGAACACTTATGGCAGTGGCCATTTTGCTTTGCAGTTATGCAGGCATGGCCCAAGCAGATTCTGGCTTTGGTATAAAAGCGGGTCTAAACTACAACGGCAACGGAGATTATTTTGAGTCTGTTGGGGATGCTGCGCAAGACCCAGACAAAAACGTCGGGTATCACTTAGGTTTTTGGGGTAAAATAGGTAACCGCATCTATGTACGCCCAGAACTGGTGTATTCCGCAACAAAATCTGACTACGACAATGATGAGTTTAAAATGAAAAAATTAGACTTACCGGTTTTAGTTGGTGCCAAAGTTATTGGTCCAGTGCACGTTTTTGCAGGTCCTTCTTTCCAATATATTTTAGATACAGAGTTTGAAGGTATTACAATAGACGATGTGGATAATGATTTTACGGTAGGCATGAACATTGGTGCTGGCGTTAACATCGGTAGATTAGGAGTAGATTTGCGTTATGAGAGAGGTTTTAGTGATAATGAAGCCACTTTTATCAATAATAACATTACTACATTACCTACCAGTAGAGTAGATACAAGGCCAGACCAGTTAATTCTTAGTTTCAGTCTTAAATTGTAAACAAGACTTTAAAAATTAAAAAGCCCCTGAAATTCAGGGGCTTTTTTTGTGCGAAATATTTTCATCATTAGAAAGTATCTGGATCTAAATAATCTGGCAAACCGTCATTATCAGAATCTGTTAACGTAACACTTCCATCGGCATTTATTACTATTTCGTCTCGTGTTGGAGTACCATCACCATCATCATCGGTATCTCTAAAATTCGCCGTTGGTGTAATAAAATTATCAGTTTCAAATTCGGCATCTGTATTATCATCAAACAGGTAATTATTACCATTTAAATCTTCCAAAATGCTTGGTATTCCGTCTCCATCATTATCAGTATCAGCAACAAAAAGTCCCAACTCAATCTTAAACATAAGCACTGAATATGCCGGAATAGTTCCAGAAGCTGTAAAATAACCTAAGCCTGATGGCATTATTATTAAACCTTTACCACTATTTGTTATGCCTGTGGTGCCATCTTCATTGTCTAAAATCCCCTCAGCAGTACCCGCTTTTAATTGTGCAATTCCATTTCCATAACCACGGATTGTAAAAGGCAATTCTTGCCAAATAAAATTTGGAGAAGAATCAAACACTTCGCCATCCAAATACATACCCTCATACTTAATAAGCGTAGAATCTGCAATAGTTGGGTTTCCACCAGCTCCTTCTTTAGCCGTTAATACATATAAGGTATGTGGAATATCTACTTCTTCATCTCCGATACCCAATTGAGAGGAAGAAACGTTAATTTGTATCCGTTCCACAAAATCTGACAAGGGTGTTTTGCCCGCTGCATCTCCTGTTAAATCTTGTATGGTGATTTCTGGATTAGCCACTCCAGACCCATCTTCAAAATCCTCATAATTATAAGTATGGGTAGCCAAGAATTCTTGTATTTCCGTATCGTTTTCTGCAGCTACCTCTGCCAAGGTACGCAACTCTACTACGGTTGGTCCGTTACCATCATCGTCATCACTACAAGAAGCTAAAACCAATACAGCGGCAAGTAATAAAAGTATCCTATTCATTTAATATGTTTTGACTTTTAGCTGCGCAAGATACGATTTTCCATTATTTTTGAACTTTGCCTTAACTAAAGTTTGAAGCGAAATGCGGATTGATAAATATTTATGGTGCACACGCTATTACAAAACCAGAAACATAGCCTCTACAGCATGTAAAAAAGGTCAAGTAAAAGTAAATGGCAATGTGGTAAAACCGTCTAGAGAAGTTTACCCTTCTGACAAAGTTAGTTTAAGAAAAAACCAGATAGATTATCAGCTATTGGTATTAGACATACCACCCAACCGTGTAGGTGCAAAATTGGTAGACATCTACCGTAAAGATACGACGCCAAAAGAAGCTTTTGAACACAATGAGTTGTTACAACACGCTAAAGACCATTACCGCAAAAAAGGAACCGGAAGACCCACAAAAAAAGACCGTAGAGATATAGATGATTATTTAGATACACCAGAAGATGCTCAATAAAGATTTTTGGGAAGAGCGCTACAAAGAACAGAACACGGGCTGGGATATTGGCGCCATTTCTACACCACTAAAAACCTATATAGACCAACTTAATCATAAAGATTTAAAAATTTTAATTCCGGGAGCTGGTTACGGGCATGAGGCCATGTATTTACACCAAAACGGCTTCATTAATGTGTGGGTTATAGATATTGCAGCTCAGCCTTTAGCACATTTAGTCTCCAAAGGTTTCCCAAAAGAAAAATTACTACACAACAATTTTTTTGAACTTAAAGATTTAAAGTTCGATTTAATATTAGAGCAAACCTTTTTCTGCGCATTACATCCCAATTTAAGGGAGGACTATGTTGTACAAATGCAACAACTTTTAAAACCTACAGGTAAATTGGTTGGTTTATTTTTTGGAGTTGTATTTGAGAAAGAAGGACCTCCGTTTGGGGGAATTGAAGAGGAATATGTTAATCTTTTTAAGAAGCATTTTAATTTAAAACTTTTGGCACCCGCATATAATTCTATTAAGCCAAGAGCAGGTAAAGAGTTGTTCTTTATCTTTGAACCTTTAATTTAGCGTCCATGGACAACAAAATACTATCTCATAATCAGATAAAACATAAAACTGAGCGTATTGCTTACCAAATTCTAGAAGCTAATATAGATGAGCAAGAAATTGTGGTAGCGGGGATTAAAGGTGGTGGTTTGGTTTTTGCTAAAAAAATAATCAAGATTCTTCAAAAAATTACAGATAGTACCATTACCCTTTGCCAAGTAACAATGGACAAAAAAAATCCACTAGAAAGTGGAGTAACAACTTCTCTGGCAGAATCGGATTATAGAGACAAATCAGTTATTTTGGTAGACGACGTTCTAAACTCTGGCTCTACCTTAATTTACGGTGTTCATCACTTTTTAAAAACCCCGCTTAAACAGTTAAAAACGGCTGTTTTAGTAAACAGAAATCATAAAAAATTTCCTGTAAAGGCAGATTACAAGGGAATATCCCTATCTACCTCTTTAAATGAACACGTAAGGGTAGAACTTAACGGCAAAAGTGATGCAGTGTATTTAGATTAACTGCAATTTTATAGCTGCTAGCACTTCTTCCAAGTTTTTACCATTGCAATTTATAACGTGATTTGCTTTTTGATAAAAGGGATTGCGTTCAAATAAATGCTTGCCAATAAATTCTGCTAATTCCTCATCTGCTTGCGAAGCTATTAGCGGTCTTTTCGCCTTTTCTGATAACAATCGTTCCGTTAAATTACCAACAGAAAGATTTAAATAAAAAGATAAGGTAGTAGCCTCTTGTACTAATTGCATATTATTTCCGTAACATGGTGTACCTCCACCGAGTGATAAGATGAAGTTTTCATCACTTTTTAAAAGCTCAGAAAGTACAGCTGTTTCTAATTTTCGAAAGTAAATTTCTCCTTTATGAGAAAAAATTTCAGAAATTTTTAAATTTTCTTTCTTTTCAATTTCTTCATCTAAATCTAAAAAAGAAAGGCCTACCTGCTTCGCAAGTTCCTTACCCACAGTAGATTTACCACTCCCCATATATCCCAAAAGGATTATCTTCATAATTTTGAATGATTTTAAAATTCATAAAAAGACAAATTTATTACTATTTCTTCTTGATTAATTAATAATACGTCTTATATTTGCACCCGCTTTAAGGCACTAAGCCAACAAAAAAGCAATGACCTGGTAGCTCAGCTGGTAGAGCATTTCACTTTTAATGAAAGGGTCCTGGGTTCGAACCCCAGCCAGGTCACAAGAAAAAACCTTCCAAGAAATTGGAAGGTTTTTTTGTTTATAAGCTTCACAATTTTATTATAATCTCAATTGAACTTATCCTACAAAGCACAATCTGTTGTAGTTTCGCATTTGGTAAAATAATGAATACCTACAGGTGAAAGATTTAAAAAAAATAATGCAATACTTACTTATATCACTAGCAGCAATTATTGGCTTACTTGCACTAGGCACTTTATTATTTGTTTGGTTAAGTCCGCAAATGGGGCAGGCTCCTAAAGGCAAAGATTTAGAACGTATACAAACCTCTATCAACTTTAAGAACAAAAAGTTCATCAACCTCCAAAAAACAGAAATGGGAGATACTTGGGAGGCATTAAAAAAAACTCCAGAAATGTTTTCTAAAGAAGGTAAAGAGCCCACAGAGCCCCTGCCATCAGAATTTCAGCTAATTAAAAATACTGCTGCTGATAGCGCTTATGTAACATGGTATGGGCATTCTGCATTTTTACTTACCTTAAAAGAACAGCGTGTACTCATAGACCCCATGTTTGGCACATACGCCTCTCCCCTACCTTTTGGCTCCAAAAGATATGCTTATGCCAATGAAATACCTGTTGATGCTATAATGCCTGTAGATGTGGTCTTAATTTCTCATGACCATTATGACCATCTAGATTACCCAACTATTAAAAAAATTAAAGACAAAGTAGGCGTCTTTTTAGTACCATTAGGACTGGGGTCACATTTAAAAAGTTGGGATGTTCCTAAGGAAAAAATTATTGAGCTAGACTGGTGGCAAACGCACTCCTTAAACGGAATAACCTATACAGCCACACCTGCGAGACATTTTTCTGGTAGAGGGCTAACAGACCGTGATGCAACGCAATGGTCTGGATGGGCGGTTAAAACAGCTACACTTAACATATACTACAGTGGTGATAGCGGTTACGGAGACCATTTTAGGACAATAGGCCAAAAATTAGGACCATTTGATTTTGCTTTGATTGAATGTGGACAGTATAACGAAACGTGGGCGCAAATACATATGATGCCAGAAGAAAGTGTGGCTGCTAGTATAGATGTAGGCGCCAAAACTGTGTTGCCAGTACATTGGGGTGCCTTTAGATTGGCTCCACATGGTTGGACCGAATCTGTAGAGCGATTTACCAAAGAAGCAGATGCTAAAGGGCAAGCATATGTTACACCAACCATTGGAGAACGTTTGAACATCAATCATATACCTAAAACTAATGTCTGGTGGCGTTAACTGTGCTATTGGGTTAGTAAAGTTAGTTTTTGCAATCATGTAGCTCTAGCATCAAAATTATCTTAGCTAAAAAAATTGCTATGATAAGAGAAGGAACCGCTGTACAATGGAAATGGGGTAATGGAACAGCAGAAGGAAAAGTGAGTGAAACCTACACGGAAGAAGTAACCAAAACTATTAACGGTAATAAGGTAACCCGTAAAGGTTCTGAAGATGACAAGGCACTTTATATAGAACAGGAAGATGGTAGTAAGGTATTAAAAAGTGAATCGGAAGTAGAACGCGTAGACTAATCTTCTATAGGCCAACTTAATGCTTTAAGTACTTTTTTTAAGGCGATAGGATGTTGAGTTCCTATAAGGTATTTGTCTCCATTGTTCATTTTAAAATAGAGACCTTTATTGCCTTTAACATTGTAAACCGTTCCATACTTGGTCCAATACCGGATACCCCAGCCACCTACAAAACCATATTTTAAAACTTTTGCGGTAGTAATACCATTCTTTAGAAATTCCCTTTTTAGAAAAGGATAGAAATGTATTATTATCTTTTTGTCTGTTACTTTGGTGCGTAACCTCATTACATAAAACAACCAAAGAATACCCGCATATAATAGACCAAACCCAATAAAGGTTGGATTAGAAGCCGGGTTACTCCCATAAGGCTTGCCTAGGTAAAGTTGTTGGTACAGCCCATGACAAATGGGCAGAGCAATACCTAATAGCAATGTCCATAACCACCATTGGGTAAACCGTTGCTCTTCTTGGTAATGTATCTGCTTCATTTATAATTACACTTCATTTAAAGGTAATTATTTATTACTGATAAAATTAAAATTTATGCAGACGCAAACGGAGATTTATCGGATGGTAATTCCACTTTAGCTAATACCTTGTTTAGAGTGATTATAGCTTCTTTGTCCAAGTATACACTCTTTATACGAACCTTCCTCTCATTAGTAAATAAGGTATATTCCCCACCAAAAAGAGTAATATTATTAATATCTTTTGCTTTTATAGTTCTACTGTAGCCCATTAGCTGTGTTATTTTAAATTGAATACCATCCCAAGAAACATATGGATAGAACAAAAAATTTATTGAAAGTACTGCATAAATTACACCAGTTACTAAATATATAATGCTCGATATTTCCCAAGAATAATCATAATCCTTGTTAAACAATGCTAATGAAATCCAGATTATTGCAAAAACCAAATTAGAATATTTGTGTTTATTGCTGTAGGGTATATTTATCATATTAAAATTGCTAACCTTATAAATATAATCTAACTGTCTTGTCCTGAAATAGGTTGACCATTTTTTTGAGATTAAATGGTTAAAAATTCCAGTTGTTTTTTATTTTTTCTGTACGATTTGTACG
>NZ_SWKK01000031.1 GCF_005144745.1 Flavobacterium sp. ASW18X
CGGCGGATGTTACCGATGTAGCGGGTAATCCAGCTACCGATAACGACCCGATTACTTTAGATAATACCGTACCTACTATCGATATTACCACCCCTATCGAGGGTGATAACATCGTAAATGCTGCCGAAGATGGCGATGTAACCATCTCGGGTACTACTACAGCTATAGAAGATGGCCAAGTAGTAACGGTAACTTTTGATGATGGCGTGAATCCTCCAGTAACTACTACCGCTACTGTTTCGGGTAATGCGTGGACGGCTACTGATGCGGATATTTCTGGATTGGACAATGGAACTATCACCGTAACTGCGGATGTTACGGATGTAGCGGGCA
>NZ_SWKK01000032.1 GCF_005144745.1 Flavobacterium sp. ASW18X
ACCCGGCTACCGATAACGACCCAATTACTTTGGATAATGCGGTGCCAACTATTGACATCACTACCCCTATCGAGGGTGACAATATCGTAAGTGCTGCCGAAGATGGCGATGTAACCATCTCAGGGACTACCACAGATGTGGAAGATGGACAAGTGGTAACCGTTACTTTTGATGATGGGGTGAATCCTCCAGTAACTACTACCGCTACCGTAACTGGTAATGCGTGGACGGCTAC
>NZ_SWKK01000033.1 GCF_005144745.1 Flavobacterium sp. ASW18X
AGATGCGGATATTTCTGGATTAAACAATGGAACTATCACCGTAACGGCGGATGTTACGGATGTAGCGGGTAACCCAGCTACCGATAACGACCCTATTACACTGGATAATACCGTACCAACTATCGATATTACAACTCCTATTGAAGGAGATAACATTGTAAATGCTGCCGAAGATGGTGACGTTACCATCTCAGGGACTACTACGGATGTGGAAGATGGACAAGTAGTAACGGTTACTTTTGATGATGGGGTGAATCCTCCAGTGACCACTACCGCTACTGTTTCGGGTAACGCGTGGACGGCTACCGATGCCGATATCTCTGGATTGAATAACGGTACCATCACCGTAACTGCGGATGTTACTGATGTAGCGGGTAATCCGGCTACCGATAACGAACCTATCAACCTAAATAATTCTATACCTATTGTGGATAGCTTTAGTACTATCGATACTACCCCTATCCTAACAGGAACTGATGGTCCAAATGAGACCTTAACAGTGGGCTTAGATACTGATGGTGATGGAATTACAGATGTAACCTATTCTGTAACTACTGATGCTACAGGAAATTGGAGTATAGATACAGAAACCGCAATGCCAATCAATGGTAGTTTCCCTACTCTTTTTGATGAAGATATCATAGCGATTACAGCTACGGATGCTGCTGGTAATGTAGGTACTGGAGAAGTTATTATTTCTGTGGATTCGGATGGCGATGGTCTTAACGACAACGAAGAAACATTATTAGGTACTGACCCTAATAATCCAGATTCGGATGGTGATGGTATAAGTGACGGGCAAGAAGTAGCAGATGAAACAAATCCTTTAGAGGATTGCGATTCTAATGGCGGTACTGCTCTAGGAGCGAGTGATTGTGATGAAGATGGGCTAACTAATGATGAAGAGGCAAGTTTAGGAACTGACCCTTACAATCCCGATTCTGATAATGACGGTTTATTAGATGGTGAAGAAGAATTATTAGGAACAGACCCATTAAATCCAGATTCAGATGGTGATGGTACTAACGATGGCCAAGAAGTACTAGATAATACAAATCCTTTAGATGATTGTGATTCAGTTAACGGAACTGCTTTAGGCAGCAGCGATTGTGATGAAGACGGTCTAACCAATGACCAAGAAGATGCCCTTGGTACTGACCCTGTATTATCAGATTCTGATGGAGATGGAATTGCAGACGGACAAGAAGTTACTGATGGCACTGACCCATTAGATGCATGTAGCAATGTCGGTGGTACTATACCAGATGGTGTTGCTTGCGATATTTCTATTGCTTCAGAATTAATGAATCCGAGTTTGGGACAAGATGTATTCCAAATTGTAAACATTGAACAATTCCCAAATAATACGGTAGAAGTATTTAACAGATGGGGAGTAAAAGTATTCAGTGCCACTGGTTATAATAATGAAGATAAGGCGTTTAGAGGTATTTCTGAGGGCAGGGTAACCATACAACAGAATGAAGAGTTACCTGCTGGTGTTTACTTCTACATTATAAATTATGAAAACGACGGTAATGCCAAGAAAAAATCTGGCTACTTATACATCAATAGATAAAATTCCCCATAAAATTAAAGACATGAAAACTATATATTCTCTACTATGTATTGCCTTGTTTAGCTTGCAAGGTATTTTTGCCCAGCAAGATGCGCAGTATACCCAATACATGTATAACACCATTTCTATAAATCCGGCATATGCTGGTAATCGTGGTGTGTTTAGTGTTGCGGCATTGCATAGGTCTCAGTGGGTAGGCTTAGACGGAGCTCCTACCACACAAACACTAAATTTGCATAGTCCTGTTAGTGAACGTGTAGGCTTAGGTTTATCCGTAATAAATGATGAAATAGGAAATGGAACCAATCAAGACACCTATTTTGATGCTTCATTCTCCTATAGTATTCCTGTCTCTTACCAAGGAAAACTTTCCTTTGGTCTAAAAGCTGGCGGTCATATTTTAAATATTGATTTTAACAAATTAAGAATTTATGACTCCAGCACAGACCCTGGCAATCAAGCAAATATTGATAATAAGTTTTCTCCTAATTTTGGTGCAGGAGTATTTTATCACACAGATCGTTTTTATACGGGACTTTCTGTACCCAACTTTTTGCAAACCGAGCATTTTGATAACGAAGCGGAAAGCACATCTTATGTTGCTAAAGAGCGAATGAATTTATACTTTATTACTGGGTATGTTTTTGATTTGGGCTATTTTACCAAATTTAAACCTGCGTTACTTTTAAAAGCTGTAAGTGGAGCTCCCTTACAAGCAGATATTTCTGCCAATTTTCTATTTAATGAAAAATTCTACGCTGGTGCTGCTTACAGATGGGATGCCGCAGTAAGTGCATTAGCTGGATTTCAATTAAGTGACCAACTAATGTTAGGCCTTGCCTACGATAGGGAAACAACAGAATTAGGGAATCAAAGTTTTAATGATGGTTCTTTTGAACTATTTTTAAGGTACGAATTTCGGAAGGTAGATAAGAAAGTACTGTCTCCTAGATTTTTTTAAACACAGAACCATGACATTTTTAAGAAACAACCTAATACTGTTATATACTTGTATTAGTTTAGTTTGTGCAGCGCAAACATCCACCTTAAAAAAAATAGATAAGAAATATGACAATTATGCATATAGTGATGCTATAGTAGGTTATGAAACGCTAATAAAAAAAGGATACAGTACCACAGAAGTATTAAAACGACTTGGTAACTCTAATTATTTAGTAGCTAATTATAAAGAAGCTGCAAAGTGGTATGAAAAACTAGTAACTTCTGATGATTTTGATAGTGACCCAGAATTTATCTACAGATATGCAACAACCTTACGTTCTTTGGAAAATTATAAGGAATCTGATGAATGGATGCAAAAATTTCAAGCACTCAATACAGATGACCAAAGAGCTATAAATTTTAATAAAAATCGAGATTATTTAGAAGATATTAAATCAAGAGCTGGTACTTTTAGCGTTAATTCTCTAAGCATCAATACCACAGAGTCTGATTTTTCGCCTGCTTTTATTCCAGAAGGTGTTTTATTTGCTTCTGCTAGAGATACCGGCATGTTTTCTAAAAACATTCACTCATGGAATACCAAAACATTTTTAGATTTATTTAAATCTAAAGTTACCGCTAGTGGGGATTTGGCAGAGCCCTTAAAAATGGACAAGTCTATTAACAAGAAAACTCATGAATCCTCTCCTGCCCTATCACCAGATGGTACAACCTTATATTTTACCAGAAACAACAGTACCAATGGTAATTTTTCTAGAGATAGTGAAGGCGTTAGCAGACTTAAAATTTTTAAAGCGAGTTTAATAAATGGCGAATGGAAAAAAGTACAAGAACTGCCATTTAACGGTAAAGAATATTCTGTAGCACATCCAACGGTGAGCGCTGATGGTAAATGGTTGTATTTTGCTTCTGACATGCCAGGAACTTTAGGTGCGTCAGACATCTTTAAAGTAGCAATTAAAGAGGATGGTAGCTATGGGGAACCCATAAATTTAGGAAACAAGATTAATACGGAAGGTACTGAGAGCTTCCCCTTCATCACAAAAGAAGAGGTATTATTTTTTGCTTCTAATGGTCATCCAGGCTTAGGTGGTCTAGATATGTTTGCTACCAAACTAGACCAAGAAGAACCTTTACCTGTAATTAATTTAGGAACTCCTGTAAATAGCATTGAGGACGATTTTTCGCTGATTTTAAATTCTGAGAGTAAACAAGGATACTTTGCCTCTAACCGCGAGGGAGGACAAGGTAGTGATGACATTTACGGCATAAAACAATTGAAACCCTTACGTTTTGAGTGCTTTAAAGATTTAGAGATTATTGTTCTAGAAAAAGGTAGTAACAATCCGTTAGCTATGGCTAATGTAGATGTATCAGGAGACACACCCACTACTAAAACCGCTACTAACAAAGATGGTAATGCGGTAGTAGCTTTGGACTGTTACACCACTAACGCTATAATTATAGCAAGCAAAGAAGGATATAAGCGCAGTGATATGAAAATCACCGAGATGAAAGAGCAACGACAAATTACCTTATATCTTGAGCCTTTAGTTACATTACCTGCTTTGGGAGAAGATTTAATCGCCTATTTAAAATTAGAACCAATTTTGTTTGATTTGGATAAGTATAATCTAACCCCTACCGCTAAAAATACATTAGACCAAGCCCTTGCATTTTTAAAGGCCTACCCTAAAGTACAAATAGAAGTGAGAGCACACACGGATGCATTAGCAAGCGATGCTTATAATGACAAATTATCTTCTAGAAGAGCTACAACAACAAAAGCATATTTAGTTGCAAATGGTATTGATGCCAGTAGAATTGATGAAAAATCTTTTGGTGAAAATGAACTATTGAACGATTGTAAAGTCTGGAATAACTGTACACCAGAACAAAACCACATTAACCGTAGGGCAGAACTTATTGTTATAAAAAAATAGGGTTTAACAAAACCTAATTACACTGGTATAGAAGGACTTTTTCATAGAAAGAATGCGTAATTTTGCACTCAAATTTTGCTATGGAAAAGTCCTTTTTAAAATTGGCAAAAATTACCCTTGTTTTAGTCTACTTGGTAATTGTTGCCGGAGCTGTTGTACGTATGACAGGTAGTGGCATGGGATGCCCAGATTGGCCTAAATGCTTCGGGTATTACATACCCCCGACGGATGAAACCGTATTGGAATGGCAAGCCAACAGAGATTTTGAAAAAGGTCAGGTAATTATACAAAATAAAGCACTTTGGGTAGCTACCGCTAATTTTACTACTTCTAATACTTACAATCCTAAAAACTGGGAAGCCTATACCAAACATGATTATGCAGAGTTTAACGTTTGGCATACTTGGATAGAATATATTAATCGGCTTTTTGGAGCTCTAGCGGGGTTTGCAACCTTGGCCTTAGCTATATTCTCTTTTTGGTTTTGGAAAAAAAGTAAAAAAATTCCTCTTTTAGCTTGGCTAGTTGTATTTGGCATGGGTTTCCAAGCATGGTTAGGGGCAACAGTGGTGTATTCCGTTTTAGCTCCTGTTAGGATAACGTTACACATGTTCATGGCTTTGGCTATTGTAGCCATGCTTCTTTTTTTAATATACAATGCGCAACAAAGTAAAAAACCATTTAAAGGACCAGCTTTAATTAGAAGTGTGGTACTTTTCAGTATTATACTAAGTCTAATACAAATAATACTAGGTACCCAAGTTAGGCAAGCCGTAGACCACCAAGTAGACGTTGTAGGATATTTGGCCAAGAATCTATGGTTAGAGAACCCGGATATTACATTTTATGTACACCGTTCACTATCCATCCTAGTACTACTTACCAATGGCTTTTTATTTTGGAAAATCCGAAAAAACGATTGGAAACTCCCCGAAATAAATTGGGTAATGCTTTTTATTTTAATAGAAGTTTTAACAGGCATGGCTATGTTTTATTTAGACTTTCCTTTTGGCAGTCAACCTTTACATTTAGTTATAGCCTCCATACTATTTGGAATACAATTTTACCTGTTTTTAAAGGTATTCCATAAAACTAAGAACAACATTAATTTGTAACTTTGCCCACTTGAAAATTTCTAAGGATGATATATAAAATCAGGATTATTCTTGATGCGGAGGAAGATATTTTTCGCGATTTAGAGATAGAAGATAGCAGTACAATGGAAGAATTCCATAATGCTATAACACAAGCCTTTGGCTTTTTAGGAGACCAAATGGCATCTTTCTACACCTGCGATGAGGAATGGAATCAAGATGAAGAAATTGCCTTGTTTGATATGAGTGAGACTGGCTCTGATGTGCGTTTAATGAACGAAACAAGCTTAGATGATGTCTTAACAGAAGATACGCCTAAGCTTATTTATGTGTATGATTTTTTAAGCATGTGGACCTTTTTTATAGAACTCGCAGATATTGTAGCAAAGGAGGATGGTAGAACTTATCCTAACGTACTTTTTAGTTTTGGAGAATTACCAGATTCCCCACCAGAAAAGAACTTTGAAGCAGAGAAATCTGTAGATTTCGATGACAGCTTTGGCAGTTATGATGATTTAGATTTTGATGAAAACTGGAACTAATATTTACTGCCTTCATCACTTAAAAAATTTACTTAACCATTAACTATACATATAGCTATGATAAACTTATATTCGGCACAAATAGAGAACATTTCTTTACATCGTGTTGGTAATAAGAGTAGAAATGAATCCATATTTTTATCAGAAAAGGCACACGCCCTTAACGATGAAATCTCTGCTATTTTAAAAGAGTATTTTTTTAAACCTTTCCGGGAGAAAGAAGAAAATTATTTCAGATTTTCTCATGAGATAGATGTAGAATTTAATGAGATTTACAAGGCAGCAGCGGGTATTTTTCAAGAACCTAGCAGAACGCATCAACTGTCTAAAAATATTACTACGCATTTATTTGACCAATCTAACCATCCCCATATTAAAAATGGAGAGGTGTACATTGCCTACTTTTCTGATATGGTCTTAGACAACCAAAAAGTAGATGCATTAGGTATTTTTAAAAGTGAATTAAAACATGATTTTCTAGAATTTGAAGAGAATCAGCAAAATTTAGATATCGTAATTAGACAAGGGATTAACGTTAATAAACTAGATAAAGGTTGCCTCATTTTTAATACCGAAAAAGAAGAAGGTTATAAGGTACTATCCGTAGATAGTAATAGGTATGATGCTAAGTATTGGATTGAAAACTTTTTAGGTCTTACCCCTTTAACGGATGAAAATTTCTATACTAAAAACTACCTAAAATTTTGTCAGAATTTTGCTAAAGATGTAGTACTCCCTGCAGAAGATAAGCAGCAAGAGGTTTTGTTCATGAACCGAGCGGTGAACCACTTTGCCAAGAATGATAATTTTGAAGAAACTAGTTTTTTAAATGAGGTAATAGATAATCCAGAACTTATACCGGAGTTTAAACACTATAAAGTAGAAAAAGGACCAAAATATAGCATTGAAGACGTTTCTAACTTTGATATTGCTAATAAAGCAGTAAGCGATGTACGCAAAAAAATTAAAAACGTTATACAGTTAGATACCAACATCCAAATTAAAATGGATTTTATAAATCCAGAATCTGCAGAGAAATTTGTAGAAAAAGGTTGGGATGAAGAAAGACAGATGTACTACTATTTAGTGTATTTTAATAAAGAGCAAAAATCCTAAAGAAAAGCGCTTAAAAGCGCTTTTCCATGATTTGTTTCATACTCATATCCTCGTAATTTCGCTTCACAAAATCTAGCGCTGTTGCGAGGATTTTTCCCATAGTATCCGCTTTTTTAAACTCCATGTCATGGGTAAATTCAAACAATTCTCCTTTTAGGCGTTCTATATTTTCTGGTAAGCTTATAGAATCTGTTTTAGCAATATTTATAAGGCGTTTTATCCGATTTCCACTACTTAAAATTCGCTTAGCAACTATAGAGCGTTCTTCTATTTTATACTGCTCAACAGAATTTTTCTGTAATTTTTGAGACACTAGATTCACCATGGCATTATTTTCTTTAAAAAACTGAGGCAGGTAGACCTTAAATTTCCCTTCAAAACACTGCTGGTCAAAGTCAATAGCGCGGATACGGTATACCACATGGTCAAAATCATGTACAGGGACAATGACGTAATTATACGCCCTCATATCGCCTAAAAGACGAATCATACATCGCTCATTAAACTTTACAAATTCCTTCGCCAATTGTGCTTGCTGTGACGCTGTGCATTTAGGTAGCATTTCATTTATAAATTCATCCCCAGGAATACCTGCAATATGCTCTTCTATCAAGGTATCTTTATACACCAAAAAGTTTAGATTATAAGGAGATAACATATGCTCTAATTCTAAACCATAAACCCTAGAAGCATCTGTTTTTTTAACGTAAAAATGTGTGTAATTGTCATTCAAAATGTTTCGTACTTTAATTCTAAATGGCTTAGAATTACCAAAAGTACAGTAGTCAATGGCATCTATATTTAGGTATTCTAAAATGCGTTCGCTACCATCAGAATGTAAGATAGAATAGACCTTTTTTAAGCTAGAATCTATTTCCTCTCGCTCAAATTCAGAATAGTAAACACGTACCCAAAGGGTATCATTACCTTCACTATCCTCTACGGCTATAGAACCAGAAAAACGCAATAAATCCTCATAAAAAATAGGGATTTCAATCTTTCTACTATACTTGCCTAAATACGCATCTAGCTTGCTATTTATAGGGAAAGCCGGCTTCTTTTTAGACATCAGTTTTTCCTCAATCATTTCTTACATTTTGTCTAAAGGTACAAAAGAGCGCTGTTTTGTTTAAAAATGGAACACCACAAAACAAGTGTCTTTTAACAACATTTATTACAGCTATACAACATAGATCTGCCTAACTCTTAAAAGTTAGGTTTTTTCGTAGTGTTATAACAAACTACCAAACCCCATGACATTTAACACTACTTGGAGAAAACACTTTTTAACCTTAGTTGTTTTACTTTTAGGCTATTTTGGTTCTGCTCAATTAAGCGACCTACACTATCTTCCGCCATTAAAACAAGGGCGCAACAATGAAGGGATTCGTGATCAGGCCATTTATTTATCTACGCCAGAACCAACCACGTTTACGGTAAATGCATATCGCGGTACTAACCCTACGCCAATTGCAAGTTTTAATATTTCTAATACTACCCCGGCAGAATGGGTGCTAGCAGATGGTGATAATAATATTACACTTGTTACAAATGATAATACCGGTGTAGTTTTAAATAATAGCGGTTTACGTTTTGAATCACCCAGCGGCAACCGGTTTTATGTAAATTACCGTGGTAACTCTGCAGCGCAAGCAGCTTCCTTGACCGCCAAAGGTAGGCAAGCACTAGGTACCAGTTTTAAATGGGGAGGGGTTCCCAATTTAGGTGCAGAAAGGTCTAAGTCTAACACCCTTGGTATCATGGCTACGGAAGATAATACTACCGTGACCTTGTTTGGGTATGACCCTGGTTGTGAATTTAGAGTGGGAAATGATAGAGCGGGAATAACGGCAGATTCTTATACAGTAACATTAAATGCCAATGAATCTTTTGTTTTTGAAACCTATATTGGTACATCGCCAACACCAGCTCATGAATCTGGCTGGATAGGAGCCTCCATAGAATCTGATAAAGACATTGTAATTAGTAACGGTTCTATCAACTTTGGTAGACAAGCAGGAGCTGCTAACAGAGATGCTGGTATTGACCAGCCTGTGCCTGTTAACAGATTAGGAAAAGATTATGTGTTTATAAGAGGAAACGGTAATACCAATGGTTCTACGGAGTTTCCGCTAATAATAGCAACATCAGACAATACAAGTATTTTCGTAAACGGAGGAACAACCCCAATTGCCACTATAGATGAAGGAGAATTTTTTGAAGTGCCTAGTACTTACTTTTCTTCCAATACAGTGGGAGCAAACATGTTTGTACAAACCTCTAAAGATGCCTATGCATACCAATGTATGGCAGGTGCATCTCAAGTTTATACCCAGGGTTTAAACTTTGTTGCACCTGTAAATTGTTTACTGCCCGATGTTATGGATAATATTCCAGACATCAGGAATATGGCTGGTACAGATGTAACTGGTGGTATGACCATTATTGCAGCGGTTAATACGCCTGATGCCAATATAGTGGTTACAGACAGCAATGGCCCTGTAACACTACCTGCCTCAAGACCTGTGGCCGGCTCTAGCAATTGGAAAACATTTTACGTACCCAACCTTAACGGTAATGTTAGTGTACAATCTACAGGCCCTATGGCTGTTGGCTTTTTCGGATTCAACGGTGCTCGTGGTGTTGCAGGTTATTTCTCTGGATTTGATACAGTACCAGAAGTAATTCTAGAAATACGAGGTGGTTCTGGATGCTTTGTAGGTTCAGAAATTTTTGAAGCTACGGGTAATTTTGATGCCTACCAATGGTTTAAAGACGGAGTGTTAATACCAGGAGCTAACTCAGTAAATTATGCCCCTGCAGGAGCAGGTGAATTCTTTGTAAGAGGAACCAAAGGCCCCTGTACTTATGATAGTAATGTTATACAAGCTTTATATTGCGACCCTGATATTGTATTAGAAAAAACGGTAGATAACGCAGAAATTGTAGAGGGAGACACGGCCACTTTTACTATAAAAGTCACCAACAATGGGGTTGGTCCCGTGACCAATCTACAAATCACAGATAATATACCTGCCGGACTTACTTTAGTCAATGCACAGACCATTACAGGTAGTTTTAGTGGAAATACTTGGAATATTGGTACTTTAGATGGTGGTGATAGAGCATTTTTACGTTTAGAAGTAAGAGGTGATGAAATTGATATCCTTCCCTTATTAAACCTTACTAATACGGTTACCAACACCCAAGACCAAACCGATACAAACGCTACACCAGATAGCCCATCTGCTCGTATTATAGTACACAATGATTATGATAATGACGGTGTTATAGATTCTGTAGATTTAGATGATGATAATGATGGTATTTACGATACTGTAGAACAGCTTTGTTCCATTTCTAATGCCGTTACATTTACCAATCCTGCCGCCACCATACAGGGCGGTACTCCAGTAACGGAAATATTTACCAACTTTAACGATTTTTGGAGAAGCGCTGCTACCAATCTAAACAGCACTAGACCTAACCTTTCTCATGAATTGTTAGCGTTTACCTCTGGCGGCACAACATTTGCCACTGGGGTCATAGATGATGATGTTTTTGATGCTAACAACAATGGCTTAATGGATGGCTTAGATACTAATAATGATGGTACATCTGATATTAGTATCTCTGAATCTAATTGGTTAGCCCTTACCCCTTCTGATAACATTTATAATGAAATGACTTTGGAGGGAAGCCTAAATGATGGTGATGCAACTAATGCCACGGGATTAACTGTAGTTAGCAATCCTGCTACAGACCCTTTAAATGCTTTATTAACCAATGGCTTAAATGGTCTTGATTTAGGTACTGGTATTGCCAATATTGGTGATGATTGGATGTATGAAATTGACCCGATTGTAGCTACTACAGTAGGCGATGGTATCCCAGATATTTTATTAACGCAAATAGCACAACCTGGTGGCGCTGGCCATATTATTAGTTTGTATGATGCAAACGGTGCTCCCCTTGGGAATGCCGTTCAAATCCAAGCTTCCGGTAGTGGTGCTCTTTCTACTGTTGTAGGGTCTTACAATTTAGATGTGTATAATGCAAATGGGAGCGTATTTGCCGCAAATACCTTTAGAGATTATCGTTTGGCAACTATAGAACTATCAGAGTTTGGAATTCCAGCTACTAATATTGGTGATGTCGCGTTTTTACGATTAGAATTATCGTCTAGTGCTGACGTGGCTTTCTTGGCATATAATACGGACTCCTTTTCTGGTTTTTGTGCCAACTTAGATACCGATAATGACGGTATACCAGACCATTTAGACTTAGATAGTGATGGTGATGGTTGTAGTGATGCCAACGAATATTATAAAGATGATAATGCAGATGGTGGCGACGGTATGGAATACGATACTGGCGTACCCGTGGTTGACCCCACAGATGGTACGGTAAATGCAGCGTCTTATACAGAAGTTTTGGCTCCTATTATTGTTTTAGGTAACACTTCCATGCTTCAAGACCAAGTAACAGATATTAATGGACAAGATATTAGTCTGGGCGCTACATTTGATTATGTGTTAACATTCCAAAATACAGGAGATGATGATGCTACAAATTTCACAATTAGAGATGTATTACCTGCTAACGTTTCTTTAATTAATGTTGACTATACAGATGCCTTAGGTGCCTCTCACTCATACGACATTAATAGCAATACGTTAAACTTTACTATTCCAGATAATCTGGTAGAAATAGGTGACCCAGAGTATACTATTAGAATTACGGTAGAGGTTTCTGGAGAATGTTCAGAATTTGTTGCCGCATGTTCTGGCACCTTAATAAATCAGGCATTTGCTACCTATACTGGTATTGCCAATACAAACACTTTTTCTGATGAAGACGGGTCTAACCCTGCTGGCGCTTGTGCCACTACTTTAGCCACAGCAACCAATAACATTTTAGGTGGATTATCAGATTGTAATATTGCCAGAACGGTGCAATTATGTGGGGACGATGTATTGCTTTCTGCTGGTACTGGTTTTGATACCTATACTTGGTACTTAGATACCAACGGTAATAATACTATAGATTCTGGTGATACCGTTGTAACGGACAGTGACGCTGACAGCGACCCAAGTACACTTTTAGTAACTAACATTGGTTATTATATGGTGCAAAAATCTTCTGGTAGCGGATGCCCAGATATGATTGAAAGAATCAATTTAGAACGCTTTGGGACAACACAAACCAATCCTATAATTGACTTCTTTAACCAAGTAAATAGCGATAGTAATCCTGATAACGATATACAAGGGCAAATAGTTACCTGTGGTAACGATGGTAGTGAACTGCCTCAAATATTCTTGTGCGGTACCAATGATGATGTTACTTTACAATTAGGGATTACAGATGCTGATTCTATTACTTGGGAGCGTTGGGATGAAAATCTTAGTGCCAATTGCCAAGATGCGGGTGATGAATGTGGTAACCGACAAGATGGTTGTGGGTACACAACAGTAGGTAGTACGGACAATTACACAGTAGATAACGAAGGAAAATACCGAGTTGTTATTCGCTATCAAAATGGATGCTTTAGCCGTTTTTACTTTAACGTATTCCAAAACAACCTCAACTTTGGCGTAGACCAAAATGATATTATCTGTAATACAGATGGCAACATTAGAATTACTGGTGTTGGTGCTGGTTACGGTTACCAATTAGTTAATGTGAATACCAACAGTGTAGCAATTGGTTTTGATGCTGGTCAAGGACCTAACTTTGACATAGATACTGCAGGCACTTATAAAGTACAGATTACACAATTAAATCCTTCTACAGGGGCACCCGTTGCTAATGGTTGTGTTTTTGAGACCGATGAAATTGGGATTGCAAGAAGAGATTTCACTGTTAATGTAAGCAGTACACCAGCCGATTGTGATACGCAAGGAACTATTAGTATTGAAGCATTAAATGTAATTCCAAACTATAGCTATCAGTTATTTATAGATGATGGCAGTAATAGTGGTAATGGTTCTTTTGTTCGTTCAGAATTAGCTACAACAGATAACACACATACCTTTAATGGCGTTGCGCCTGGTGACTATTTAGTAGTTACTACTACAGAGAATGGTTGTAGAGAATCTTCTGCCATCACTGTAGATGAAATTCCGGCATTAACTCTAACTGCCAATGTAGAGGCTAACATAACATGTGCTCCTGGAGTTATCAATTTAACCGTTACAGGTGGCACTACTGGTCATGAATATGTAATATGGAGTAAGGATGGAGTGCCTTACTATACAGACGAAGCAAGCATTCCTGATGCTGATTTTGACTCCAATCCTAACTTCTCTTTTGGTTATACAGGCAATCCTAGCACCTATGTGGCAGGGCAAGATGGGGAATATGTATTTTTAGTTAAGGATGATAATGGTTGTTACCAACGTTCAGCTCCTGTAACCATGCAAGACTTAGGAGCTGTAGAAGCTACACTTAGCCATACCGATATTACATGTGCAGATAGTGAAACCTCTACCCTAACAATTGTTGCTAGTGGCGGAAACGCTCCATATCAATATAGTATTGATGGCACCAACTATCAAACAGAGAATTTCTTTAACAATTTAGGTGCAGGCATTTACACCATAACAGTAAGGGATGCTACAGGCAGTGCAGATGAAGAGCGTTGTGTATTTACCGTAGATTACGAGATTGAACAACCTTTTCCTTTAAATGCATCGGCTACTATAATAGAAGATGCCTCTTGTGATGCCTCTGGAGAAGCCTTGGTTAAAATATTAAATCCATCTGGTGGCCAGGCTCCTTATCAATATAGTTTTGATGGGGGAACATCGTTCAGCGCTGTATCGGAACAACGCTTAAGCCCGGGTACTTACAATTTGGTATTACAAGACAATCTAAACTGTACTTTCCCTATGGAAATTACAGTACCAAACCCTACACCTACACCTAATCTTACGCCAAATATTACCTATGAGTGCGATGGTGATGGTGTGGTAACCATAAATACAGATAATACTACAGACTTTAGGTATACCTACGCTATAGATGGCACCCTTAATACACCTGCTGACCAAAATTTCTTTGAAAATGTAGCTGCAGGGCAACATACCATACAAGTAAATTACGCGAGTAACCTTGCGCCTAACCAAAGTACTTTGTTCTTGGAAACCTTTGGCGCAGGACCTAATTTACAAGTTGCGGAAGCTGGCCCAGAATATTGTTATGAACCTCAAAATGGTTCAGAAACCAATTGTAATAGAGGTCCTGCTGGTATTTTAGTAAATGGAGAATACACGGTTACCAATTTTGTTACCAATCCTGTACCATTCTTACTAAGCCCGCAAGACCATACAGGACTTACAGAAGGCCGTTTCTTTGCTATTGATGTAAGTACATTCTCAGACACGGGCAGCCCATCTTTAAATAATATTCTTTGGGCAAAAAGAGATGTGGAAGTTTTACCAAATAGAGACATCACCTTAAGCTTCTTTGCTTATAATCTAATGAGTACCGGTAATGCAGGTAATAATCCAGAGGTCTTGGTAGAAATTTTAGACAATTCTGGTACGGTTATCTTTAGCACTGCCACTGGTGAAATTCCTAAAAACACCAACAACACCGATTGGCATGAGCGTACGCTTACCTTTAATCCAGGTGCAAATACAGAAATAGATGTTGTTTTTAGAAATAACGTAAATAGCAATGATGGTAACGATTTAATTTTAGATGACATACAAGCCATACAGACTCCAGAGGTTTGTGAAAATACTGCTGAAATTATTGTCAATGTAGAAAGCAATCGTGCTTTTGATGTAGCGATTTTAGGAAGTACTGACCCGAGTTGTAATGGAGCAACAGATGGTAATATTCGTTTTCAAGTAACTAATTTTGATGCTGCTGGTTATGAATATTCTACCGATAGTGGCACGTCTTGGACAGCTACCACAGATGCCGTGGTTACTACCCCAAATGTACTAGGAGACGGCACTTATACTATCACTGTTAGAAAGGTAAATGACAATACTTGTATAGTAACCTCTGCAACTACTGCTACCCTAACGGAGCCAACTGCTATTCTTCCAGATTTGCAGCAAACTGCTGACTTCACTTGTCAAAACACGGGAGCCACTTTAGAGGCTTCTGCCACCGGAGGTACTGCTGGGTATACGTATCAGTTAGAAAGAACAGACAGTTCTATTGAAAGAACCTTTTCTAATACTAATGTATTTGTAAATGTACCTGCTGGTGATTATGTAGTCCGCGTTCGTGATGCTAGAAATTGTGAAGTAGCAACAACAATTCCAGTTTCGGTTGTAGCGCCTACACAACCTACGGTTAGCTTATCTGGCACAACGTGTTATTCTGGATTAAATGACGGATTTATAACAGCAACAGCTGCCAACAATAGTGGTAATGTTACTTTCCGTATAGATGGAGGGCCTTGGCAAACGCCTATCCCTACTAATGGTTTAACGTATACTTTTGTAGATTTAGGTGAAGGTACGCATCAAGTAGAAGTACAAGATGCCTTTGGCTGTATTTCCACAGCAGAATCGTACACCATACATCCTGCTTTAAACCTATCGGCTACAATTACCGATGCAAGTACTTGTGGTGATGGAGAAATCAGCGCCACAGCTACAGGAGGTAATGGAACTTTAGTATATGCTTTTGTACCGCAGGGTACTACGGTAACCAATGGTGACTTTTCGCCAACAATTACAGATTTTTCCGTGGCATTAGCAGATGTTGGTCAGTATGATGTTTACGTTCGTGATAACTTTGGCAATCCAGGCTATTGCCAAACCATGATTACAGAAGAAGTAGAGGCATTACCTGGTTTAGCTTATAATAGTACAGCAACTGATGCTGCTTGTTTTGGTGGCGAAGGAAGTATCCAAGTTAACATCACTAGTGGTGTAGCTCCATTTACTTATGAATTGGTAGATGTGGATAACGGTGTGGAAAGTCAGACCCAATCTGGAGTGGCGAGCACTACAAGAACATACTACAACTTACCTGCTGGTAATTATGATGTTATTATTACAGATGCTGCCGGTTGTACTTCTACTCCTGAAAGAGTAGTTATAGATGAACCTGCTGAGCTTACTGCTGAAATTCAAGGTGCTTACGCTGGTGACTGTAGTGGAACACCAGCAGATTTTGGATTTGACTTTATCAATGTAACCACCGGATTAACAGGTACAATTGAATATAGTTCGGATGGCGGTACAACATGGCAGCCGAATCCGGATTTCAGAGGATATACCTCTGGAGATGAAGTTGACCCTTCCATTAAAATAACAAACGGCACCAACGTTTGTCAGACAGATTTTCCAAAATATATTATTCCTTATCCTTTGGATGATTTAGATATTACTACATCTTCTGTAATTGAAAATTGTAATGAACTTAGAGTTACCGTTCAAGGTACGGAAGGTATTCCTGGTTATGAATATACCTTTTCTAGTGACCCTGCAAATTTTGATGCTAGCACAGCTACTTGGCAAGTTGGCACCTCGTTCGACATTGGTGGCAATCCAACCCCTGCGGGTCATGGTGCGTTTGAGTTTACTGGTTTAATACCAGGACGCACGTACGTTTTTTACGTTAGGGATAGTAATACGCCCACCAGTTGCGTTAGACAAAGTACTGTAAACGTGAATGAAATTGCTAGCGGGCTTCCCATGACCATTACACCAGATGTAAGACCGGCATGTGACGGCATGAGTAATGGTGAAATTACCTTTACAATAGTTGACGAAGACGGCTTCACAGAGCCACAAATGAGATGGACCCTTTACGATTTAACAGGGACGGACATTAGAAATAGTAGCGGAGATATTGCTTATAATAATACTGTGGTAGTTAACAGTTTACCAGAAGGTGAATACTTCTTGGAGGTTGTTCAGGTTAATGGAGGTACCCCTCAATGTATAAGTGCTTCTGAAAATATTGACTTGAGAATGTTAGCACCTATAACAGGAACACCAGCCTCTTTAAGAGACATCAGCTGTGAAAACCCTGGTCTAATTACCATTCCAGATATTACTGGTGGTGGCGGTGAGTATTTTTACACCGTAACAGGCCCTTCACCTTTCGCAACAATTACATCAAATGATGATAATCCTATAGAAATACCTGCTAATTCCCCTTCCGGAACATATAGTGTTAGTGTAGAAGACCAATATGGTTGTAGCTATCCTTTAGGAGATGTTACTATGAATGTAATGCCTCCACCAGTTATTGCCGATATAGAAATTGCAAATTGTGATGTTAATGCAACTATAACTATAAATGTTGCTTCGTCTATTGGCACCGTACTTTACTCTATTGATAATGGCGCTACATTTGAAACTACCAATGTATTTAACAATGTTACTGCTGGTGATTATGATGTAGTCATAAAAGACCAAACAGGTTGTATAGATACTGAAAACATAACAGTACACCCAACCCTACAGGCTTCTGCCACTTTAGCGCAACAATTAGGTTGTGATCCTGGAAACGAAGCTGAAATAAGGATAGAAGCTACTACTGGTTCTGGTAATTACGAATTTGAAGTTAGAGATAGTAGTAATGCTGTTGTAATCACCAAACAGACACTAGCAACAAACCCTCAAACAGTTACAGTAGGTAGCGCTGACACCTATACAGTCTTAATCTATGATGCTGATACCGATAACCCAGAGTGTGAGAGAAGTATAGAAGTTAATGTACCAGCTGCTATTCAACCAGATTTTTCTGCCAGTGCTACGGCGGTAAGTTGTAGTGGTGCGGAAGATGGCCGTATAGCGCTAAGTCAAGTTAATAATGGTAATAATCCATTGACCTATACACTGAACCCAATGCCAGCAACGGCATCTTTTGATGCCTCTGTACAATCTTTTATAAACTTATCTGGTGGAAACTATCAAGTTATTGCTACCGGACCAAACGGTTGTGCTTCTACACCTTTAGCTGTAAACGTACCAGAAAATCCGGTTATAAGTTTCACCACGCCTACCGTAGACCAGTTTGGTTGTACGGTAGATAATGACACCAATAATGCTATTATTACAGTAGATACAGCTGCAATTACTGGAGGTACTGGAAGCTATAACCGTTTTGTGTTTATTGATGACACTACAAGTGCGGTATTACAAGATAGTTCTAGCGCGTCTTATAGTTTTACGGAACTAGCTGGTGGTGATGTAGAAGTTATTGTTTACGATACTAATGGTTGTGCTTCACCTACAACACATATAGTAACGATAAGTCCGTTTGATGCGTTGGATGAAAATCCTACAATAAACGTGACTACAGCAATAAGTTGTGCAAATACAGGAGAAACAATAACTATAGCAGCAACTGGTTCACAAACTAGTTACGCTACAAACCCTGCCAATTACGAGTTCCGTCAATTGCCTAGTGGCACATATCAAGCCACGAATAGTTTTGCCAATCTAGGCGTAGGTACACATACCTTTGGGGTGCGTAATGTTACTACAGGTTGTGAAATTTTTGTAAACCACACCGTAGCAGAGCCAAATACGTTTAGTGTTGCCGTTACCAAGTTATCAGATGTGGTATGCTTTGGAGATGACGGTAGCATTACCCTAACCTTTACAGATGCTAGTTATACGGGCGATTTTTCTTGGGAAATTTTAAATGCAGATGGTACGCCAACAGCGCGTACAGATGATGCAGGCATATTTACCGGAACAGGCACTACCACAGCTATACCAGTTGCTGCCGGCAATTACATTGCTCGGGTAGCTCAAGTTGGTTTACCAACCTGTACACAAGAACGCAGTTTTAGTATTACCACGCCTTCTGCAGCATTGACTATGGCAACGGTAGATTTAACTGAGGTTGGTTGTAATGGTAATGAGGGTAGCGCTAACGTAAGACCACAAGGCGGTATGGCTCCATACACTATTACGCTGACAAATACCACCACTGGTGCGGTATCTACAGAAAATAATGTAAATAGTTTCTTGTTTCAAAACTTAGAAGCTGGTCAATATAGCATAGCTGTAACAGATGCACTAGGTTGTGTGCAAAACTTTAATAATGAGTTTACATTGGTAGTACCAGACCCAATCAATGCTTCTATAGCTAACACCTCACTTTTATGTGAGGGTGATTCAGATGCTTCTGTAACTGCCAGCGTGGCTGCAAGAAATGTTTCTGCTACTTATCGTTATAGTTTAAATACTTATGATGATGCTTCTGGAACTCGATTACTTAGAAGTTCAGTACAACAAACTGCTGATACCTTCAATGGTTTAGCTGCAGGATTTTACAGTGTAACTGTTATGGATAATATGAGCTGTACTTTTGAAACCGCAATTGTAGAAATTGTAGCTCCTATTGTCATAGAAGGTCAATTAGTTACCAACCAGATTCTTAGCTGTTCTGCTGGAGCAGAACTATTACTTACCGCATCTGGTGGTACTGGACCTTACACATGGAGTACAGATGGTATTACATTTAGTACCATGAATAACAGTAGTGGCGCTAACACACACTTATTTACCAACATGACCCCAGGCACCTATCAATATTTTGTACAGGATAGCAACAATTGTATTTCTGTAATATCTAACACGGTAAATGTAAATGCTATTACACCACTCTCTTTTAGTGAGTTTAATACCTCTGCAGCTTTTATTAGTTGTAACGGTGAAAGTACAGCTGCTATAGATGTACAAGCAACAGGTGGTATGGGCAATTATGAATATGCACTGTTTTCAGATAGTACGTTGACCAATGAGATTAGAGCTAACCAAGCTAATGGATTGTTTACGGACTTAGCCGCTGGTTCGTATTACGTACGCGTACAGAGCAATGATTGCGAATTAGTTTCTGAGGTAGTAAACATCTTAGAACCTACTGCACTCTCTATAGGGACTGAGATTACAGAAATTAGTTGTTATGGAGAAGAAGATGGTAGCATAATTGTAAACTTAGCTGGCGGTACAGCTCCATACCAGTACGCTATCTCCCCTAACCTAGACCAATTTGTAAGTGATAATGTATTTGACGATTTGGCCCCTGGTGATTATACCGTAATAGCACAAGACGCTGCAGGTTGTTTTGAAGTAATTGAATTTACCTTAGTTGAACCTACTGAGTTAGAGATGACTTTTACCGTACAAGATGAAATTTGCTTTGAGAGTAGTGACGGAGCAATAACTGTAAATGTTACGGGTGGCACGGGTGTCTATTCTACAGCCCTAAATTCTAATGCAAGTGCTGATTTTGTAGAAGGGGTTATGGAATACAACAACCTGTCTAGTGGTACTCATGTAATCTTTATTAGAGACGAAAGAGGTTGTGAAATAAGTCAGATTTTTGAAGTTGCTTCTGGTGCAAACCTAGCCGGGGAAGCAGAAGTATTCTATACTTGTGATGAAGGTATAACTCAAAACACCATTAACGTAGCTTTTGAAGATACTACGGTAGCAAGCGAAGTGTTATATGGTTTAGATACGGACGACCCGAACCAGATGGTGATGGATGGCGTATTCAACAATGTACCTGGAGGCGACCACTACATTACAGTGTTGCATAGTAACGGTTGTCCCAATACATTTGAGTTTACAGTTGACGTTTTTGAGCCTTTGAGCTTGCAATTAACAGAAGGTACCATAAACCAAATTAGTGCTGCGGCATTTGGTGGTAGTGAGGCCTACACCTTTATCTTTGAAGGTAGAGAGTATACAGATAAATCAGATTTCTACATAACCGCAACAGATACCTATGAGGTCACCGTAGTAGACCAAAATGGTTGTAGCGTTACACAAGAAATATTTATAGAGTTTATAGATGTTGAATTTCCAAGTTTCTTCACCCCTGACGGTGATGGTAGTAATGACCTTTGGAGACCTACTAACATAGAAATATACCCAGAAATCTTTATTAATATCTATGATAGATACGGTCGTTCTATTTATAGATTTAAGGATAATGAAGATGGTTGGAATGGCATTTACCAAAACACCAACCTGCCGTCTGGAGATTATTGGTATGTAGTTAAATTACACGGAGAAGCAGACCAGCGTGAGTTTGTTGGCCACTTTACATTATATAGATAAAAACTAATGAATGAGCATTTTAAAAGGGTGGTAACTATGTTATCGCCCTTTTTTTGTAACAAAAATTCTAGTGTACACCACACGATTGGGCTATTACACTACTATAATTTTAACTAACCAATTAATTATTGCTATTTAGTACTTACCATACGAACAAAAAATACTAACAAGTTCAATATATGAACATGAAACTAAAAGTTTTTATGTTTTTAATAGCCTTGAGTTGTGGCGTTTCTGCGTTTTCTCAACTTAGTGATTTGCATTACTTACCACCATTAAAACAAGGATCTAACAACCAAGCCATACAACAACAAGAGGTACATTTATCTACCCCAGAAACTACACCATTCACTGTAAATGTATATGAGGGCACTAATCCTGCTATTCTAGCTTCTTTTACCATTAGCAACACCACACCTGCGGTACACAGCCTTGGTAATGGAGATAACAATGTTACCTTAGTAGATAATGCCCACACCGGAGTTGTAATTAACGATGCCGGCAGTCTGTCCCAAAACCGCCTTCAGATTTTAATATAAAATTGGCTTATTAGTTTCAAACTACCGAAGCTTGTAAAAAGGAGGGCGAAA
>NZ_SWKK01000034.1 GCF_005144745.1 Flavobacterium sp. ASW18X
CTGTGCTGTCATCATCATTGATGATACCGTTAGCGGTAGCATCGTTAATAGGCACTAACGGATTGGTAGTGCTGTTCAAGGTAACGGTATAGGCTTCTTGGGCTTCGATAAAAGTATCGTCCAAGATGGACACCACGATTTGTTGTACCTCGCCATTATTACCCGCAAAGGTGATAGTTCCATTGGTAATAGGCGTAAAGTCGGTGGCGGTAGCTGTACCAAAAGCGGTAGAGAAATCTACATCAAACCCAGAAGCATAATCCCCAGTTAAAGTCACATCAAAAGTAGCGGTTACACCCAAACCTTCGGTCACGATAACATCGGTTTGTACAATAGAAAGACCTTCGGTGCCTGTGCTGTCATCATCATTGATGATACCGTTAGCGGTAGCATCGTTAATAGGCACCAACGGATTGGTAGTGCTGTTCAAGGTAACGGTATAGGCTTCTTGTGCTTCGATAAAAGTATCGTCCAAGATGGACACCACGATTTGCTGTACCTCGCCATTATTACCAGCAAAGGTGATAGTTCCATTGGCGATAGGCGTAAAGTCGGTGGCGGTAGCCGTACCAAAAGCGGTACTAAAGTCTACATCAAAACCAGATGCATAATCCCCAGTAAGGGTAACATCAAAAGTAGCGGTAACGCCCACACCTTCGGTTACGATAACATCGGTCTGTATTATGGATAGACCTTCCGTACCCGTACTGTCATCATCATTGATGATACCGTTAGCGGTAGCATCGTTAATGGGCACTAACGGATTGGTAGTGCTGTTCAAGGTAACGGTATACGCTTCTTGCGGTTCAATGATATTATCGTCCAAGATGGACACCACGATTTGCTGAACCTCGCCATTATTACCAGCAAAGGTGATAGTTCCATTGGCGATAGGTGTAAAGTCGGTGGCGGTAGCTGTACCAAAAGCGGTAGAGAAATCTACATCAAACCCAGAAGCATAATCCCCAGTTAAAGTCACATCAAAAG
>NZ_SWKK01000035.1 GCF_005144745.1 Flavobacterium sp. ASW18X
GGTCACATTAAAAGTAGCGGTTACACCCACACCTTCCGTAACGATAACATCGGTTTGTAAAATAGAAAGACCTTCGGTGCCTGTGCTGTCATCATCATTGATGATACCATTAGCGGTAGCATCGTTAATGGGCACTAACGGATTGGTAGTGCTGTTCAAGGTAACGGTATAGGCTTCTTGCGGTTCAATGATACCATCGTTTATGATATTCACAACAATCTGTTGTACCTCACCATCATTACCCGCAAAGGTGATAGTTCCATTAGTGATAGGGGTGAAGTCTGTTGCGGTAGCCGTACCGAAAGCGGTAGAGAAATCTACATCGAAACCAGAAGCATAATCCCCAGTTAAGGTCACATTAAAAGTAGCGGTTACACCCACACCTTCCGTAACGATAACATCGGTCTGAACAATAGAAAGACCTTCCGTACCCGTGCTATCATCATCATTGATGATACCATTAGCGGTAGCATCGTTAATGGGCACTAACGGATTGGTAGTACCGTTCAAGGTAACGGTGTAGGCTTCTTGCGGTTCAATGATACCATCGTTTATGATATTCACAACAATCTGCTGTACCTCACCATTATTACCCGCAAAGGTGATAGTTCCATTAGTGATAGGGGTGAAGTCTGTCGCGGTAGCCGTACCGAAAGCGGTAGAGAAATCTACATCGAAACCAGAAGCATAATCCCCAGTTAAGGTCACATCAAAAGTAGCGGTTACACCCACACCTTCCGTAACGATAACATCGGTCTGAACAATAGAAAGACCTTCTGTACCTGTGCTGTCATCATCATTGATGATACCATTAGCGGTAGCATCGTTTATAGGCACTAACGGATTGGTAGTGCTGTTCAAGATAACGGTATACGCTTCTTGGGCCTCGATAATAGCATCATCCAAGATGGACACCACGATTTGTTGTACTTCACCATCGGTACCCGCAAAAGAAATAGTTCCATTGGTAATAGGTGTAAAGTCGGTGGCGGTAGCCGTACCAAAAGCGGTAGAGAAATCTACATCGAAACCAGAAGCATAATCCCCAGTTAAGGTCACATCAAAAGTTGCGGTCACGCCCACACCTTCAGTTACGATAACATCGCTTTGTATTATGGATAAACCTTCCGTACCTGTGCTGTCATCATCATTGATGATACCATTAGCGGTAGCATCGTTGATAGGTACTAAACTACCATTAGAAGTGTTTATGGTTAACGTAAGTTGCTCTTGACCTTCAATTATATTATCATTAATAATAGTTACTGGAAGGTTAATAGTATCATTAGCTCTTGTGCCTGCAGGGAATGTAATTGTGCCAGAAGTATTAGCTACCGTATAATCTGCTGGTGTGGTTGCAGTACCATTGGCAATTACATAATTTACATCAAAAGCATCTTGTATATCGGGACCAGTATAACGAATGGTAAAGTTGGTTGTGCCTTCATTTTCTGAAACTGTAAAACCTTCTGCAGATAAACCTTGATTAGCGCCAAAGCTTTCATTTTCTTCTATTGTACCTACACCATTAACATCTACTAGCGGTATAAGAATATTAGAAGGATTCAATAATCTAATGTTTACGGTTTCGTCTTGCTCTAGTAGTAAATCGTCAATTATATTGAGTGTAACCGTTTGGGTATCTCCATTCTGAGTGTTTGCAGGGAAGGTAAGCGTACCTGTATATGCATTTGCATCTATTGTGTAATCTCCCGGGCGAACAGCTGTTCCATTGGTTACTTCATAATCTATGGTAAAACCGTTTTGAATGGTAAGTCCTTTGTATGAAACTACAAATTCTGCAGTACCCACATTTTCTGGGACATTAAAATCAGATACACTAATCCCTAGGCCAGGAGCAAAATTGTCATTGTCTAAAATACGTAAAACACTGCGTTCTAGATTAATGCTTACCCTTCTTGGCCCCGTTCCATATTTTGTGTTCTCAGCGGAATTATAAGACTTTACAATTTCAAATTCTTCCGTAGGTTCAAGAATGTTATCATCTATAGTAGGAACAGGAATAAATAGTTCTGTACCAGCAACTGAGCCTTCTGGAAAAGACACCGTAGTAGAAAAGCTATTAAAATCGGCTCCATCTGTAGCTGGGTCTGTGGAATTTGCTTTTTCTTGAAATAAGGCATCTAAAAAATATTCGTCTTCTATACCTACATAGGTGCGGCCGTCGGAATTTTGACCTGTAGATAAGAAGAAACGGTATTGAATATCATCACCTTCAGTTGCACTAAAGTTCCCCCCAACTATATAAGCTACATCGGTATCTATTACGGTGGCAATAGCCTTGTCATCCGCTAAGGTAACGTCACTAGTAGGGTTGCCAATACTTACTGTAAAAGTTTGTTCTGTAGCTTCTGCCCAATCATCATCAATAGCAACAATACCCACAGTAGCAGAACTAGCATTGGCAGGTATAGTTACATTGGCAGGTTTGGTATAATCATCATCTGTAGTGGTATCATTGCTATAACTAACGTCAAAACTTACCGGATTGCTCAATATATGGCTAGATGTTACAGTAACAGGTATGGTATTTCCTTCTTCTGCAGCACCGTCTGTTATTCTAATATTTGGTTTGATGGTAAATTGTGTGGGGTCGTAATTGGGTAAATTACAATCATCAAAGGAGCCAGAACTAACGCTGGTCTTTTCTGTGGAATTGATAGCACCGGTATAGGTTGCAGATGCCTGCAAAGCAAAATTATCTAAACAACCAGGGCAGGGGTCTTTTACGTGTACTTCAAAATCTAAATTATAGCTAGGAGAAGTAATATCAGTAGCTCCATCAGGTACAGCTATTGTTAGTACTCTTGTGGCTGCATTAAAGCTGTACGTAGTACCAGCGGGACTACTAGCGTCCCCAATAAAATCTAACTGTTCTGGTAAGGTGGTTGTGATGACCAAGTTTCTAACATCATCATTACCTGTGTTGTTCACCGTTAAACGTAATATGGGGTTGTCTCCAGCTTCTAAGAACGTATTGTTATCTTCCGTAGTTAACTGCATGGAGCCAACGTTAGGCTCAAAAACTTCTATGCTTAGTCCCGTTAAATATACACCATAGGTTTCTTGGGTAGAGGTAATCCTTAATCTAGCCGAAGTTTGGTTGTTGCCAATAATGTTATTAGCTGTGTTTTTTAATTCAAAAATCCCTGCGTCAAATCCTAATGTATTGGTACTTGCGGGTGTTCTATCTAAGAAATCTGTATTCTTTAAGGTGATTCTACTATTAAAGAAATTGGCGGTATCACGAACAACGTTTGCACCCAAGCCCTCTGTCATTTCGAACCATTGGTTGCTGGTGTCTAATATTTGAAAACGGTCACCAGTAATATCTCGGTCACCTTCTAAGGCCCCAAAAATAATATCCGCATTTACTGGTCCACTAGGAACGGTCTGAAAACCAGAAAAGGTAAACTCCGTTTCGCCTTCTGTTTGTGTGGTATGTACATATCCATCAAAAAGAGTAACATTTCTAAGGTTTAAAGTTTCGTTTTCATACACAAAAACAATTTGCCAACCACCAGAGGTACCTGTCCTATTATTTAAATGGGATTGCAACCTACCTTCTGTAGCTTTTACATTAGCTACTTGATAAATGCCAAAAGGGTCTGCCAAGGCATCTACCTCTGCAGTAATATCTTTAACACAAACGTAAGGGTCGTTTACAAAGTGGGTGTCTCTACCCCTAAATATTACTTCATCTGCATCAACAGTGCTATAGTTGGATTCTCCTGGAAGCCTTAATTTTACTTGTCTAAAATTCCAGTTAGGCTCTGCTCCACCTGTACCTGCAATGGTATCTGTAGCCGTTGTTTCATACTCCTTATCCGCAGCAGCCCAATACAGCAGTACTTTTTTAAAGTTGTAACAACTTACATCGGATAATGGATTTTTAAATTCTGCATTGGACGAATTAAAAGTGGAATTATCCGAGTCAATATCCACGAACACATTATCCTTAAAATTGTGATTTCCATTTTCTCCATTATAATCGCCAGTAGCTGTTCTAGAAAGTACAGTATTGGCAATCATGGTAACATCCCCATTTATGGTTTCTGAATACCTAGCAGAGAAAGGTGTTTGTAGCTGCGCAACTAAAAATTGTTGTGTAAGCAACGAAAATATTGCGAAGATAGCAAGTCTCAGCCTGTAATTTTTAGCGATGTAATTTTTTCCCATAGGGGTTAAGTTTATTTGTTCTGGTGTAAATTGATTTGGGTTTCAATTCGGGTATAAAATTAAACAGCCCGTTACCTAATCGATAAAATACACGGTGTTTGTGTGGTTTATTTCGTTAAAATCACAAAATCTGTTAACGGATAAATGTTAAAATTAGTATTAATTTGTTGTGAATCAATTGCTCTTTGTGGTTAACGTTTGGCATAAGAATTAATGTAAGAATTTGTAGGAAGGAAAAATTATTAGCTTGATTTTAGTTACTGTAAAGCGGATTATTTTAATTAATTTTGAAGTCTAGATAGTTTATATTATGAGTGCTAAAAAAGGAAAAGTACAAGATCTTATACAAGAGAAATTACTGGAAGACAGAAAAGTTTTCCTTTGGGGAATGGTTAATGATGATTCTGCCAAACATGTAGTGGATAGGCTTTTGTATTTAGATATGATCAGCAACGAAGAAATACAATTGATTATCAATAGTCCTGGAGGTTATGTTACTTCTGGTTTCACTATTTATGATACTATAAAGCAAATTAAGAGTCCGGTTTCTACCGTTTGTTCGGGACTAGCAGCATCTATGGGGTCTATTTTGTTATCTGTGGGTGAAAAGGGGAGACGTTTTATACAACCCCATGCCAGAGTTATGATTCACCAACCTAGTGGTGGCGCTCAAGGACAGGCGTCTAATATAGAAATACAGGCAAGAGAAATTATTAAGACCAAAGAAATTGGGGCACAGATTTTAGCAGATAATTGTGGGCAATCTTTTGAAAAAGTAATGAAAGATTTTGACCGTGATTACTGGATGGATGCCAAAGAATCTTTAGAATATGGAATTGTAGACGGCATCTTAGAGTAGTAAAGTTTACCGTTTAAAAATGAAAAGACCTTCATAAACAATTTATGAAGGTCTTTCTATATATAGACGCTCTCGCGGAATAGTTCAACTTATATACGTATGGAAGTACGTTT
The DNA here is from genome assembly GCF_005144745.1 of Flavobacterium sp. ASW18X. Taxonomy (GTDB): domain Bacteria; phylum Bacteroidota; class Bacteroidia; order Flavobacteriales; family Flavobacteriaceae; genus Croceivirga. The sequence continues at coordinate 5,173 of NZ_SWKK01000035.1, forward strand.
TGGATGTTTTGTCTAAAAATTATCAGGATTTTTAATAATTTCTTGAGCCCGCTCTTTTAATTGGGCAAGTTCCGATGCATTTTTCTTTTCTAATAGATTTAGCATCATGGCCATTCGCTGATTGTCTTTAAAATACTCTTTTTTGTCGTCTAAAAAGTTCCAATATAAGGCATTAAAAGGGCAAGCATCTTTTTCCGTTTTTTTAGTGTGTTTGTAATGGCAACCTTTGCAGTAATTACCCATTTTATTAATGTAATTGGCACTACTTACATAGGGTTTGGTAGCCACTATGCCGCCATCTGCAAACTGACTCATGCCTCTGGTGTTGGTAATTTCTACCCATTCTATCGCATCTATATAAACACCTAAATACCATTGGTCTACTTGGTCTGGGTGCAATTGTGCTAGTAATGAAAAATTACCAATTACCATTAAACGTTGTATGTGGTGCGCATACGCTGTATCCAAACTCTGACCAATAGCATGCTTTAGACAGTTCATTTTTGTATTGCCTGTCCAGAAAAATTCAGGTAGCTTGTTGGTGTTGTCTAATTTGTTCAGATTGGCGTAGTTTGGCATTTCTTTCCAATAAATACCCCTCATATATTCTCGCCAACCCAAAATTTGTCTTATAAAACCTTCTACTTGAGAAATAGCTATCTGTTGGTCCTCATCATAATAACTATCTAATACCTTGTTTATAACCTCTTTTGGAGAAACCATTTTACTATTCATGGCAAAAGAAAGGCGAGAGTGGAATAGAAAATACTCCTGGGTGTGTAATGCATCTTGATAATCTCCAAAATGTACTAGTAACTCTTTGCAAAAATGATTGAGTACGGCAAGACTGTCCGCTCTAGAGGTAGGCCAGCTTAAATTATTATCTGGAATGTTACCAAATGTAACTATGCCTGCGGCTTCAATCTCTGCTAACAGGTTAGTTGCGTCTTTTCTAAAGCCCCTTTCGTGCGGAATTTGGGGTGCTCCGTTCCATTTTTTTCTATTGCTATGGTCAAAATTCCATTTGCCACCCTCTGGTTGTTGGTCTGCTGCCATCAAAATATGGTGCTTTTTACGCATCATGCGGTAAAAGCTTTCCATCAGCAAGTTCTTTTTTCCTTTAAAAAATTCTTCTAGGTCTTTACGTTTGGTATAAAAGTGTTCGGTGTCCTCCACGCTAGTATCGCAACTAAGTTCCTTGCAAATATTTAGTAATTGCTGGTCTAGCCGGTACTCATCTGGCAATTGATAGGCAAAAGAAGCCGCTTGGTGTTTGGATACCTCTTGCGTTATTAATTCATTTAAGTTTTGCGGATTATCCTCATCATTAATTTTGTAGTATTTTACCTGGTGCCCTTTTGTGCTTAATTCTTCTGCAAAATTGCGCATCGCCATAAAAAAGGCAACCACTTTTTGTAAGTGGTGTTTTACATAGTCTGTTTCTTGGCGCATTTCTGCCATCAGGTAAAGTACGCTGTCATCCGTACTACTAAACCAGTTGTGCTTACTATTAAGTTGGTCTCCTAAGACCAATCGTATCGTTTTAATTTTCATGTAGCCAAAGGTTTTGATACGTGTTTTGTGGGTCGTAGCGTTCTGCTTGCAATTTGGTATTGAATTTTCGATTGCGGGGGTCGTTACCTACACCACTAACATATTGCCAATTGCCCCAATTGCTATGTACATCATAATCTATTAGTTGCTCTTCAAAATAAGCTGCCCCAATACGCCAATCTTGTTGCCAAGTTTTAGACCAATAACTTGCAACGTTTTGTCTTCCCCTGTTGCTCATCCAACCAGTTTTGGCAAGTTCTATCATATTGGCATTTACAAAGGCATCTGGAGTGTTTCCATCTATCCACTGTTGCTTTTTTCTATCGTTCAGGTGCCAATCATACGTCCTGTCCATAAAACCACTTAAATAGAATAAACGGTCGTTATATTTTAGGCTAGCGTATTTAAAATAATCGCGCCAAACCAATTCAAAAAATAACCAGTAGGTACTTTGATTTTTAGTAATGTTTTTCTCAAATTTTTGAATTTCCCAGTATATTTCTACTGCAGAAATACTTCCATTTGCCAACCAAGCAGATAATTTAGAACTGTAATCTATTCCTAAAAGTCCATTTCTTGTTTCCTTATAATGGGCTAAATTTTCAGTTTTATAAAAATAATGAGCAATACGCTCTTTGGCTGCAGTACTGCCACCACTAAAGGGAAAGGCTGTATTTAAGTTGGGTTCAAAGTCAGAATAGCCTAAATCTTTTAGCGTAGGAATTTGGTTGTTTTCTGTGGTGAAGTAATTAGAAGGGGCCTTTGGACTGCACTCGGAAATTGGTCTTCTAACCGTGGCATATTTTTCGCACTTTTTTCTAAAAGCCGTAAAAACATTAGGGATGGTATCAAAGTTAGGATAGGGAATATCGTCTGGGTGAAATAAAAATTGCGAGTACGACTCATACAAGGTCACGTTCTCTGTAAGTTGTTCCTTTACTTGCTTAAGACTATCCACTTCTTCCTTAGTCCACTCTTTCTGCAAATAAATGGTTGTTATATGGTGTTTGCTTACTAAGGCAGGGATATACGTTTCTGGACTTTCAAGGACAACAAATAAAGTAATGTTCAATGCTTTGAGCTGCGCTTTTAAATCTACAAGCGACTCTAATAAAAACTTGGCGCGGTATTTTCCCATTTTTGTAAAACCGAAGGAAGATTTTTTAAATAGCAATGGGTCCAAGCAATAAACGGCTATTGTTTTAGTGTGCTCGCAAGCTTTTACCAACGAAAGTTGGTCTGTAACTCGCAAGTCGTTCCTAAACCAGACTAGCCCAGTACCTGATTTTTGTATTTGTTTTTGCTGCATTTTTTGCTACAATATTTTACATACTCCCAATTACGTTCCCATTTTTTACGCCAGCTAAATGGCCGGTTACAAACAGGACAAATTTTAGTAGGTAAGTGGGATTTTGAATGCAATGGATTAAAATGTTTAATTAAAACAAAAATATATTAAACAAAATAAATCTTTGCCAATACCATGTTATTATTTGTTCTTACATTTAACGATTAATTAAACTCCGCTCCCATAAACAGGAATTAATGAAGCAGCAAGCAGCAAAAAATATAGCCATAATAGGTTCAGGATTAGTCGGTTCGCTATTGGCTATTTATTTAAAACGAAAAGGACATCAGATTACTGTTTTTGACAGGCGACCAGATATTAGAACGGTAGAGTTTTCTGGGCGTTCTATCAATCTTGCAATGAGCAATAGAGGCTGGCAGGCGCTTAGAGAAGTTGGTTTAGAAGATGAAATCAAGAAAATTGCAATTCCGCTCTATCAAAGAGCCATGCATGTAAATGACACACCTGTTTATTACCAAAAATACGGGAAAGAAGGCGAGGCTATATGGTCTATTTCTAGAGGTATTTTAAACCGTAAGATGATAGATTTAGCAGAGGAGAACGGCGTGGAATTTAGATTCAATGAAAAAGTTTGGGATGTAAACCTGCCAGAAGCAAAAATCTATACGGGCGAAACGGAAAAAGGAGAATGGAAAGAATATGCCTATGACCATATTTTTGGTTGTGATGGGGCATTTTCTAGAGTGCGCCATAAAATGCAGCGTAGAAGTAGGTTCGATTATTCTCAAGATTTTATAGATGTAGGGTATAAAGAGCTCACCATAGCACCCAATGAAGACGGTAGCCATAAACTGGATAAAAATTCCTTTCACATTTGGCCCAGAGGTAAGTTTATGCTAATTGCCATGCCCAATTTAGATGGTAGTTTTACGTGTACGCTGTTTTTACCTTTTGAAGGGGATGTATCTTTTGAAACCTTAACCACAGAACAAGAGGCTAAAGACTTTTTTAAAGAGTACTTTCCTAACGTACGTAAAGAGATAGAAGATTTAACTAAAGATTTTTTTAAAAATCCTACGAGTGCAATGGTGACTATGAAATGTTTTCCTTGGACGTATTGGGATAAAGTAGCCTTGGTAGGGGATTCTGCCCACGCCATTGTGCCGTTTTACGGGCAAGGGATGAATGCCGGTTTTGAGGATATCTATGAGTTACACCAACTGATAGAAGCGAATGGAGACGACTGGGAACAAATTTTTAAACAGTACGAAAAGAAACGCAAGCCAAATGCGGATGCTATTGCGGAGTTAAGTTACCGTAATTTTATAGAAATGAGTAGTAAAACCGCCAACCCTATGTTTTTACTCCAGAAGAAAATAGAAAAAAAGTTTGCCGCGGAACATCCAGATAAATGGACACCCGTTTACAGCAGGGTTACCTTTTCTAACAGACCTTATGCAGAAGCTTTAGAACTAGGAGATGCCCAAGAACGTATTATGCAACACGTAATGCAACTCCCCAATATAGAAGAAGAATGGGACAGTAAAAAAGTCACAGATACTATACTGCGGTTGATAGCAGCTGCAGACTTAGCATAAAAAAAGCCTTCCAATTTTGGAAGGCTTTTTTTTTATAGCCTCATAATACACTAAGGACAATTTTTTAAAAGAATTACTCTTTGGTGTAAGAAAAAACACTACTTTGTAACTGCCAAATTTAGATTTGGACTTCCCCCATAAATATTAAGGTCATTAAGTTGGAGTTAAAAACTCTTTTAGTAGTTGAAAAAAAATCCCACGGAGTACGCAGGATTTAAGATTTTTCTTCGGCTTATAGCCTTATTGTGAAAAGCTTTCAGGCTTCTAATATACAAAAATAATATATGAGCAACTTAACTTTAGGAATTGACCTTGGTACCAACTCTATCGGTTGGGCAATAAGAGATATCACGGTAAAGGACAACCAAATAATTAAAAAAGGTGTTTTAATTTTTGATAAAGGGGTTGGCGAAGAAAAAGGCATCGAGTTTCCTAAAGTAAAGAAGCGTACAGAAAGTAGAGGAAAGCGTAGAAACTATCAAGCTGAAAAATATAGAAAATGGGCGTTGCTAGAGTTTTTAATTGAACAACAAATGTGTCCCTTAACTTTAGACGAATTAAATAGCTGGAGAAAATACACAAAAAAAGAAGGACGAAAATATCCGCAAACCGAAGCATTTATCAATTGGTTGCGTTTTGATTTTAATGGAGATGGAAAACCCGATTTTCATTTGTTTGGCGGTGACAAGCACGAAAGTTATTATTTGTTTCGAGCAAAAGCGGTTAGTGAAGAAGAAAATGATGGAAAGGTCTTTAAGAATAATCCAGAAATTCTAGGGCGTGTATTTTATCAGCTTGTGCAAAGACGTGGCTTTAAAGGTAGAGACGAAGAAGAAGCAAAAACTATGCTCAAAGGCTCAAAAGATGGTACAACCAAAGGGAGAGATGCTATTGCAGATTATATTGAGCAATACAAAAGTTTAGGAGCCGCTTTATATCATTATCAAAAGGAAAAATCAAGTGATACTGAAAAAATTAGAATTCGGCAACGTTATAACCTGCGCAGAGATTATGAAAACGAGCTTAAATTAATTTGTAAAACTCAAAATCTAAACAACGACTTTTATTCAAAATTACATAAAGCCATTATTTGGCAGCGACCACTACGCACCCAAAAAGGTTTGGTAGGACTCTGTACCTATGAGAAAAACAAACGAAGAGCCCCTGTAAGCCATCCGTTGTATGAAGAATATCGCACTTGGGTTTTTATCAATAATTTAAAAATACAAGCACCTGAAGGTTGGGAACAGAGTACATATTTAAAGGAAATAATCTACCCTATGTTTTACAAATCGGGTAACGATTTTAGCTTAAGTACCATCTTAAAACAACTGAATAAAGACGGGGCAATTATTAATTCTGGTTATTCTAATCGAGACAAAACAAAAGTGCTTTCCGCCAAATTGCTTAAAAATTTTGAAGACCTTTTTGGTGATAAGTGGAAAAATGAGCTTGGTTGGGATGAGGCCTTTGTGCGAGAAGAACGACCCAAAAAGAAAACTACCACTCGTTATAGCTTTGAAGATGTTTGGCATATACTAAGCACCTTTGATAGTGAAGAAAAGTTAAAAGAGTTTGCATTAGAGAAATTGAAGCTCAGTGAAGAAAAAGCCAATAAATTTTCTAAAATAAAACTACAGCAAGGTTACGCTACATTGAGTCTTTCTGCCATAAAAAAGATTCTCCCTTATCTTAAAAAAGGATTTATATATTCTAAAGCGGTGTATATGGCTAATATTCAAAAGGTACTGGGAACACATGAGGTTTCTACCGGATTTATTGACCATTTCTCTAGTGAGATTGATGTAATATATAATGAAGTTGCTACTAAAAGAAAACTCAATAATGTTTTAAATGGATTATTTAAACACGAACTAGTATCGGAAGGTGATTATCATTTAAGCGAAAATGAAGATTTAGATGTCTCGGACCGTAGTTTGATAAAACAAAAATTGATTGATGAACTCGGTGAAAAGACTTGGAAAGAAACAAATACAGAGGAACAAGAAAGCTATTTAGATTATATAGCAAAAGAATATAAGTCCTTTTTACAGAAACCTTTTCAGGCTAAAAAAGGCGCATTTATTGAGCAGCCCCGTATTCATCAGAATATTTTTAATTATATACAAGAACACTATGAGGTAGCTGATGAAAACATAAAATTTTTATGGCATCCATCTGAACAAGAAAAATATCCCAATTCATCAATTTACGAGAAGGTAGAACTAAAAAGCAAAACGGTTTATATCAATGAAAATGAAGTGGAAACCTTTTTGAAAAAGAATCCAAGTGCAGAGCTTGAAGGAATTTCACTTAAATTGTTAGAAAGCCCAGAACCTATAAGTAAAGGTTTTAAAAACCCTATGGCTTTAAAAACACTTCATAAGTTAAAGCATATATTAAATTATTTATTGCAGACCAATCAAATAGATGCGCATACAAGAATAGTAGTTGAAATAGCAAGGGAACTAAACAACGCAAATTATCGAATTGCACTAGAAAGGTGGCAAAACCAACGAGAACGTGAGAATAACATCTTTAAAAAAACCATTGAAGAAATAAATAATGAAACTGGTACTACTTATAACTCCGAAGATAAAAACTTAATTAGAAAAATTCGCCTATGGGAAGAGCAAGGAAAAAAGTGCTTGTATACTGGAGACACTATAAACAAAAGCGACTTGCTCAATGGTGAACATTTTGATATTGAACACACCATTCCTGCAAGTATAAGTTTTGATAATGAGCTAAAAAATTTAACCCTAGCAAACAAAAATTATAACGCCAATGTAAAAGGTAAAAAATACCCAACACAGTTAGATAATTACAATACAGAAGGTGTATTTAACGGTAGAACAATACAACCTATTATAAAAAATATTGAAGCCATTTTTGGCAAACGAACGCTTGAAAAGAAAACCGTGAAAAAGCGCGGCAAAACGGAAGAAGTTACCGTAGTTCAGTGGAGTAAGATTACAGATTTAGAAAAGCAAATAGATGAATACGTTAAAAAAACAAGCTATGCCAGTACAAAAGAAATAAAGGACGCATTTATTCAAAAGCGTCATCAATTAAAGTTTGATCTAGACTATTTAAAACAAAAATTACAAACTTTTACTGTCGAAGAGTATAAAGCCAATTGGCGTAATAGTCAATTACGAGATACCCAAATAATGACAAAGTATGCTGTTTCTTACCTAAAAACAGTATTTAATAAAGTTGAAGTACAAAAGGGAAATGTTGTCAATATTTTCAAAGAAGTATATCGTGTAAAATTGTCTAGTGACAAAAAAGACCGCTCTAAGCACAGTCACCACGCCATAGACGGTGCTATCCTTACTTTAATACCCAAACCAGCATATCGTGACGAAATCATTAAGAAATATCAATTAGAAAAAGATAACCGTACAGGTAGAACCTATCATGAGAAGCCAGTAGATTGGGCAGATTTTACACCAAGTTTCATCAAAAATATTGAAAAAGAAATCCTCATCAATAACTTAAAAGACTACAGAACGCTCACACCAACTTTTAAAAAGGTTAGAAAACGCGGTAAAATAGATTATGATGATAATGGAAATGTAAAATGGGCAAAAGGCGATGCAATACGTGGGCAATTACACGGCGAATCTCTTTATGGAGCCATAAAACAGCCAAAGCGTGATGATTTGGGTAAAATCATTTTTGATGAGAATAAAAAAATGCAACTTGAAGATGAGGTAAGACTTGTAATAAGAAAACCACTCTTGTACGCCAAAGACGCTGCTAGCCCAGGGTTTAAAAAACTAGAGGACATAGAAAAAGTTATTGTAGACCAAGCGCTTTTCCAGATAATAAAAAATCAAGTTTCTAAATCCGAAAGCTTTAAAGACGCTTTAGAAAAAGGCATATATATGCTTAACAAAAAAGGAGAAAAAGTAAATAGAATAAGGCATATTAGATGTTTTGATAGATTAAAACACGCAACGGCGGTTCAGCCTCATCAACATACTTTTGTTTCAGATAAAGAATACAAACAAACAACCTATGCACAAAATGGTGAGAATGTTTACTGCTTATTTTACAAAGGAAATGTAAAAGGTAAAGAAGAACGGGCTATTAGCATTATCGGAATTTTTGACTTAGCAAAACTTGACATTCAAAATGAAAGAGAGTTTTTTGAAATCCCACATTTTAATTCAGTAGTTAAGAAGAAAACGCAATTACCCTTATACGCTGTTTTAAAGGCAGGACAGAAAGTTATTTTTTATAAAGAAAGTTTGCAAGAACTTACAGAGTTGACGAAAGAGGAATTATCACAGAGAATGTATAAAATGTATCAGTTTGAGTCTGATGGAAGAATAAAATTTAAACATCATATTATTTCAGGAAGTAACACAGATATTAAAAAAGATTATGGAGAAAAATCATTAATGCATTTTGATGATTTTTCTCCTCTTTTAAGAATAACATCAAGTGGCTGGAATTTTGCTATAGAAGACAAGGATTTTGAAATGAGGTTAGATGGAATTGTAAAATGGAAGTTTTAAGCTATGATTAAGCGCACTTTATTTTTTGCTAATCCCGCCTATTTGAGTACCAAAAACGAACAAATGGTCGTCAGTTTTCCAGAAGAGGACAAAAAAGAAACTAAAATCCCTATAGAAGATTTGGGCTATGTGGTGCTAGAAAACCAGCAGATTACCATTACCAATGGTTTGCTAATGAAGCTGGTGCAGAACAAAACGGCGGTTATTAGCTGTGACCAACAACATTTGCCCTGTTCATTTTTTCAGCCCTTAGTAGGCCATACGGAACAAACGGAACGTATGCGCCATCAATTAAATGCCAGCCTTCCCTTAAAAAAACAATTATGGCAGCAAACCGTTACTGCCAAAATAGAGAACCAGGCACAACACCTTTTACTACAAGGTAAAAATGCGTTGAAATTAAAACGTTGGGCAAAAGACGTTAAAAGTGGGGATACGGATAACCATGAAGCTTATGCAGCAGCCTACTATTTTCAGAATTTATTTACGATTCCAGCTTTTAGCCGTAACCAAAAGGGGATAGCCCCTAATAATTTATTAAACTATGGCTATGCCATACTTAGGGCGGTAACAGCAAGGGCATTGTGTAGTAGTGGGCTTTTGCCTTCGGTTGGTATTTTTCACCGTAATAAGTATAACGCTTTTTGTTTGGCAGATGATGTTATGGAGCCTTACCGGCCCTTTGTAGATGCTTTGGTGTATGATATTGTGGAAACCGGTTGTCAAATAGAAGAGCTAAACCAGAATTTAAAAGCAGCATTGTTACGTATACCCGCTATGGATGTGATGATAGACGGTAAACAAAGCCCATTAATGAATGCCATGAGCCGTACCACAAATAGTTTATATGAGTGTTATGCGGGCAGTAGTAGAAAGTTGTTGTATCCTAATTTTTAAGGAGTACACGTGCCATTATAAACCATGGAGGAACATCGTTTTCAAAGGTTAAACCAATACAGAAGTATGTGGGTTTTAGTTTTTTTTGATTTACCAACAGAGACCTTAACCGAGAGGAAGTATGCGGCTAAGTTCAGAAAGCAGTTGCTAAACGATGGTTTTTCTATGTTTCAGTTTAGTATTTACCTACGTTTTTGTCCTAGTAGAGAAAATGCAGCGGTGCATATAAAACGAACAAAAAATGCCTTACCTAAAAAGGGAAAAGTAGGCATTATGCAAATTACGGATAAACAATTTGGGATGATGGAACTATTTCATGGGCAAAAAGAGCAGCCACCAGAACCACCAAGCCAACAGTTAGAACTATTTTAAAACCCAAAATGTGAGGTTTGGTGCAAGCAAGACCAGATTTTTAAGCCTGATTTTTAAATTCTAATTACGCTATTAAACACAAGAAAACCAGCTTTTTGCAGCTGGTATCCTGTGAATTATCCATAAAAATATAGAACTGAAAGCAATTCACAACGATGAAAATGGCGATTACGTAGGGGGTAATCCTGTGAATTATCCATAAAAATATAGAACTGAAAGCAATTCACAACTAAACACTTACGGAACTATTGAGTTAAATACCTGTGAATTATCCATAAAAATATAGAACTGAAAGCAATTCACAACGTGGTAGATGGTAATGGAAAGTCTATTAACCTGTGAATTATCCATAAAAATATAGAACTGAAAGCAATTCACAACTTGCATTACTCTTAATTTATTTCTGTTCTACCTGTGAATTATCCATAAAAATATAGAACTGAAAGCAATTCACAACTAATAAGCGTTTTATATTATGAGAGAAAAACCTGTGAATTATCCATAAAAATATAGAACTGAAAGCAATTCACAACTACAGGTAGTAAAAGCTTTACCAAAAGAGTCCTGTGAATTATCCATAAAAATATAGAACTGAAAGCAATTCACAACCTTTGATTGTTGGGGTGCTTCTTGGACCCCCTGTGAATTATCCATAAAAATATAGAACTGAAAGCAATTCACAACTGCTAGTTGGAGCTATGAATATTGTGGGACCTGTGAATTATCCATAAAAATATAGAACTGAAAGCAATTCACAACCCTAAAATGGGTGGGCATTATTATGATGGCCCTGTGAATTATCCATAAAAATATAGAACTGAAAGCAATTCACAACTCGGGTATGGTCATACCGGAACGGCTCGACCCTGTGAATTATCCATAAAAATATAGAACTGAAAGCAATTCACAACCCCAGCAAGTAGACACAATATAAATGCAGCCTGTGAATTATCCATAAAAATATAGAACTGAAAGCAATTCACAACCTCCAAATCTAATTGTTATGTCGGCAAAACCTGTGAATTATCCATAAAAATATAGAACTGAAAGCAATTCACAACTCCGTCTTCTGTCGGTGGTTCCGGCCAAGACCTGTGAATTATCCATAAAAATATAGAACTGAAAGCAATTCACAACCAACAACAACGGTTAGTTTAATCGTAGCATCCTGTGAATTATCCATAAAAATATAGAACTGAAAGCAATTCACAACTTTTTATGCTTATAATTCAGGGATGTAGTTCCTGTGAATTATCCATAAAAATATAGAACTGACCGAGCGTAGCGACCGATGCATTCCTGTAAAAAAAAAAATAACAAGCCATGCATAAAGCAATTACTCACAAGTTGGTAGTTTTTGCCTAGGGAGTTCGTGAAGCTGCAAGCAGCTTTCACAACAGTTTGCCGTATATCAATGAACATCTGTTTAGCTCATCATAAAAATATAGAACTGAAAGCAATTCACAACTCTTCATCAGCAGTAGCAGTTACAGAAAACCTGTGAATTATCCATAAAAATATAGAACTGAAAGCAATTCACAACTAACACCATATCAAACGTTAATGAATTAGACCTGTGAATTATCCATAAAAATATAGAACTGAAAGCAATTCACAACATGTATCATTATAACTTTCTTCTATCTCATCCTGTGAATTATCCATAAAAATATAGAACTGAAAGCAATTCACAACCAACTAGAGCCAAAAAAGAACTACCGCAACCTGTGAATTATCCATAAAAATATAGAACTGAAAGCAATTCACAACTCATGGCTGCTGACACTTCAGGGTTTTCATCCTGTGAATTATCCATAAAAATATAGAACTGAAAGCAATTCACAACTTGTAATTAGTGAATTAGAATATTACAGAGCCTGTGAATTATCCATAAAAATATAGAACTGAAAGCAATTCACAACTAGTAAGTTTAACCGTGAGGTGCAAGACACCTGTGAATTATCCATAAAAATATAGAACTGACCGAGCGTAGCGACCGATGCATTCCTGTAAAAAAAAAATAACAAGCCATGCATAAAGCAATTACTCACAAGT
>NZ_SWKK01000036.1 GCF_005144745.1 Flavobacterium sp. ASW18X
GCTACTACTGTTAAGTTTCTTAAGATTGCTTTCATAACTCAATCGTTTAATATGTTAGTAAAAACTTACACTGCAAACATACGCCCGTTGTACTATGCCATTCTACACCAATTTTTGCCAATATCTATGCTATATTACCCTATACCCAATGTTAATTTATTGTAAACGGTAATTTTACACAGTTTTTTGGTAAATTTGCACAGAAACATGGGTATTCCCCCAAATATGAGTCCTATAGAAGTATTAAAACACAAACCCGCATTTGAAGCCATTGAGCCCAACTTTGGTTATTCTTTTACATACCATAAATATGATGAGTATAACCTAAATAATTTTACGGCTTGGCACTACCATCCAGAATTAGAGTTAGTATACATTAATGGTGGTTCTGGTAAGCGCCAAATAGGCAGCCACGTTTCTTACTTTAGAGACGGCGACCTTATATTAATAGGTAGCAACTTACCCCATTGTGGCTTTACCGATAAACTTACAGGCAACAAAAGTGAATCTGTAATACAGATGAAAAAAGATTTTCTTGGTAATGATTTCTTTGAGATTCCAGAAATGAAGAAAATTAAAAATTTGTTTGAAATCTGTAAAAGTGGTATTGCTTTCTATGGCAAAACGAAAACTAAGATTGGCGAAAAAATAGAAATATTAGAATACCAAACTGATTTTCAACGTTTGCTATCCATTCTTAATATTTTAAATGAACTTGGTTCTACAGATGAATATAAAGTTCTAAATGCAGATGGTTTTACCATGCAGAGTGAAGTTAAGGACAATGACCGTATAAATATTGTATTTAACCATGTAAAGACCAATTTTAAAGAAGAAATTAAACTAGAACAGATTGCTGACATGGTGAGTATGACAGTCCCTTCTTTTTGCAGATACTTTAAAAAAATCACCAATAAAACCTTTACACAATTTGTAAATGAATATAGGTTGGTACACGCGTCTAAATTATTAGCAGAGCAACCTATGAGTATCACAGAGGTGTGTTATGAAAGTGGGTTTAATAATTTTTCTCATTTTAATAAATCTTTTAAAGCATTTACAGGTCAAAACCCGTCTGAATATCGTAATCAATTAAAATCAGTTTTACATTAGTGTAATGTTTGGACTGCAACGTTTAGATTTAGATTTACCACAGGCAGAGATTCGTTATTTTCCTAATTTTTTAGATAAAGAAACGGCAGACCACTACTATAAAGTATTATTAGAACAAACGCCATGGCAGCAAGACCAGATTAAAGTATTTGGTAAAACCTATGACCAACCTAGACTAACTGCGCTATATGGTAATAACGGTAAAAGTTATAGCTACTCCTCTATTATAATGGAACCTCATCCTTATACGGATAGTTTAATGGAGCTATTACAAAAGCTTACCCATATTACAGACCATCAGTTTACCACTTGTCTTTTAAATCTATATCGTGTTGGCAGCGATAGCAACGGCTGGCATGCAGATAACGAGAAAGAATTAGGGATTAATCCTGTTATAGCCTCTGTAAGTTTGGGTCAAGAACGTATGTTTCATTTAAAACATCGTACAGAGAAATCACTCAAAAGAAGTCTACTTTTAGAACACGGTAGTTTATTATTGATGCAAGGCGAAACGCAACACCACTGGTTGCACCAGATACCCAAAACTAAAAAGCCTATTGCACCACGGATTAACCTCACCTTTAGACGCATCGTATAGTAAAATAGTATTTTTAAGGGTGATACTTTATCTTTGTATTGCTATGAAAAAAGAATTTACGGAGCGGGAATTAGACCGCATTATAGAAATGGCATGGGAAGACAGAACCCCGTTTGAGGCCATTACCTTTCAATTTAATATTTCTGAACAAGACACCATAGAACTTATGCGCAAACACATGAAGCCAAGTAGCTTTAGAATGTGGCGTAAGCGTGTACAAGGCAGAAAAACAAAACACCTAAAACTAAGAGACAATCAAACTGGTCGTTTTAAATGTTCTAGACAACGCCATATTAGTGGTAATAAGGTAAGCAAGCGTTAACTTACTTAAACAAATCATTTAAAATTTTAGCCAAGCGTATACCGCCTTTTTTAAGGCGGTCAAACATTACTGGGTTGTATTGGTAGCTATAGCTATACTTTAGTTTTTCTCCGGAATTAACAGAACCATATATTTCTGCAGCTAGGGAATGGCTTTCTTCCATCCAATCCAATACAGCACCGGACTCTATGGCTTTCTTTTGAGCTTTACTCGTTGTACGTATGAGTTCGTCTCCCAATTCATGAAAACTCATCCCGTAAGATTCAATTAAATTAGTGTCCCAGACTTTGTGTAGGTTACTGCCCTCATTAAACCATCGTACTTGTATATCATTACCACCTTTATCTGCAGCCCTACCCGCATGCATTGGTTGGTGCATATCTCCTACTAGGTGCACCAAAAATTTCAAATGAAATACTTTATCTGCTTCGGTGGCATTGTTATCTAAAAGTACACGTTTGCATTTTTCTATAGCCGTATACACATCACCTAAATCACTTTTTTCAGCATCATGATAATGTACATCCAAAGGATAATTCACATAGTGCCAAGGTCCGTACTTAGAGTAACTTCTATCACTTTTAATCTCATCTGCATAGGTAGACACAAAGGCCAGACTATGCCCTGCTAACAATTTATCAATTTGCTTTTTAGCTTTTTTACTTAAATAATGTTCGGCAACATGCCCTGTAACACGATGCCCTTTTTTACCCCAAAGGGTGTTTGCATTGGTTGTGGTCATGGTAAAAGCTAAAAGAAATAGGAATAAAGCGCGCATTCAAAAAAATTTCTGGCGAATATACCATTGCCTTTTTAACCTAGTGTTAAATCTAAGGGGCTTTTAACCTTTTATTATCATCTTGCACCTTTTCAAAATAGACCCATGAAAACATTTGCCAAAAAGAAAAAACTATTAAAAACAGTAGCAATCTTCTTAGCCACAGCGCTTTTAATACCACTGCTTTTTGTTTTTGCTGTATATATAGGCGTATTTGGCAAACTACCCACTAAACAAGAGTTGGCAACCATAGAACACCAGCAAGCTTCTGAAGTTTATTCGGCGGATGGTTTTCTTATAGGTAAGTTTTATTTAAATGATAGACAACCGATTCCTCTAGAACGAATGCCACAAAATCTACTCCAAGCATTGATATCCATTGAAGACGAACGATTTCATGACCATAATGGTATTGACCTAAAAAGTATGTTTCGGGTAGCGTTTAAGAGTATTCTTTTAGGTGACAAAAGTGCGGGCGGCGGTAGTACGTTAACACAACAACTAGCAAAAAATCTATATCCACGTAAGGAGCGTACCTCTAAAAATTTAGCTGTAAATAAGATAAAAGAAATGCTCATAGCCAAAAGATTAGAAGCAAATTATGATAAGGATAAAGTTTTAGAACTTTATCTAAATACTGTTTCTTTTGGAGATAACACTTTTGGTATTGAAGCCGCTGCACGCAAGTTTTTTGATAAACCTACAGATTCTCTTTTGATAGAGGAATCGGCTGTATTGGTTGGAATGCTTAAAGCTACTTATGGTTATAATCCTAGATTATTCCCAGAACGAAGTTTAGAGCGCAGAAATTTGGTACTCTACAATATGCAACGCAATAGTTTTATAGCGGAAGAAGAAAAAGATAGTTTACAACAACTCCCATTAGTACTAAAATACAGAGACTATGACCACAATAATGGTATAGCCCCTTATTTTAGAGAAGCGGTACGTAAAGAGGTGTTAGCTTGGGCACATGATAAAGATGTAAACATTTATACTTCTGGATTAAAAATACAAACTACGCTCCATTATGGCATGCAGCAATTAGCAGAAGAAGCCATGATAGAACATATGAAAAAGCTACAAAAGCAGTTTGAAGATGGCTATGGTTTAAGAGCTCCTTGGTTATCTAAAAAATCAATCATGAAAGCTGCTAAAAAGCTTTCTAAGTACAAACACTGGCAACAAGTGGGTTTATCAGAAAAACAAATTCAGGATAGCTTATCAATTAAGCGAAAAATGACCTTCCCTACGTACAATGGCGAAGAAGAGGTGATGGCTAGTAGCTTGGACAGTTTACAACATTTTATGAAGTTTTTAAATGTTGGTAGTATTGGCATACATCCAAAAAGTGGAGCTGTCAATACATGGATTGGCGGAGTTAATTTTAGCTATTTTAAGTATGACCATGTTAATCAAAGTAAACGCCAAGTGGGGTCTACCTTTAAACCGATTGTTTATTTAACTGCCTTAGAAAATGGAATATCACCTTGCGATTATTTTTCAGCTAGAGAAGTGGAATATCAAAATTTAAAAGGTTGGTCTCCTAGTAATTCTGGTAATAAGGACGAAGCATACTTAAATTATTCATTAGAAGAAGCACTATCCCAGTCTGTAAATACAGTAACAGTAAAGGTTTTAGAAAAAACAGGCTTAGAAAAAGTGCTTGCCCAAGCTACTGAGATGGGAATACAAACAGATTTACCTAAAGAACCTTCTATTGCTCTAGGTACAGGAGAGATACCAATGACAGAAATGGCTAGCGTTTATAGCTCCTTTATTAATCATGGTAGACCAATACGTCCTTATATAATTCAACAAATTAGTTCTAACCAAGATTCAGTTCTTTACAAGCATCAACAAGAAAAACAAGTAACAAGTGCCTTTAGTGAGGATAACCGGAAAATAATGCTACACATGATGCAATCCGTTGTCAATAATGGTACGGCATCTAGATTAAGGAGTACCTACGGACTAAAAAATGCTATTGCCGGTAAAACGGGTACTACACAAAATAATAAAGACGCTTGGTTCGCTGCATTAACGCCTAATTATGTAAATATTACGTGGGTTGGCTTAGATAACCATGAAATTGGTTTTAGCAATACCGCTATTGGTCAAGGGGCAAACGCAGCACTCCCCATTTTTGCCAAGCTCTACCAAAAAATGAATGCCGAATCTCAGTTTGACAGTATTACAAAAGCCACTTTTAGTCCGTTGACGCCAGAACAGCAAGCAAAACTTGCCTGTGACCCTATAAAAAAAGACGGATTCTTAAAACGATTGTTCACCAATCCAAAGAAGAAAAAGAAGAAGAAATTTCGTGGTTAAGATAAATTTAATATTTTTATGATATCATTTTGATATCATATTTGTAAAATAACCACTATGACAAACGAAATTACCTTAAAGCCAATCAATGGCTACCTCATGCTTTTTCTTGCCTTACTATTATTATTTGGCGGCGTATTTATGTTATTTAATAACGGTAGCCTACTTTTTATACTAGCTGTTTTTACAGGACTCTTACTTGCTATGGGTTTGGTTTTAGTGAATCCCAACAGTTCTAGAGTGCTTCTTCTATTTGGAAAATATGTTGGGACTATAAAACAAAATGGCCTGTACTGGGTAAACCCCTTGTTTTCTAAGAAAAAAATATCCTTGCGAGCAAGTAATTTTGATAGTGAAAGGTTAAAAGTGAACGATAAACTTGGGAACCCAGTAATGATTAGTACGATACTTGTATGGCGGGTTACAGATACTTATAAAGCCGCTTTTGATGTTGATGATTATAAAAATTTTGTACGCGTACAAACTGATGCAGCTGTACGCAAACTAGCTAGTATGTATCCCTACGATAATTTTGCAGACGAAGGTATTGAAGAAGATATTACGTTGCGCTCTAGCGTTAACGAGGTGAGTGAAGCTTTGGAAAAAGAAATTCAAGACCGTCTACAAATGGCAGGGATACAAGTATTAGAAGCAAGGATTGGTTATCTTGCCTACGCACAAGAAATTGCCAATGCAATGCTTAAAAGACAGCAGGCCACTGCCATTGTAGCCGCAAGACACAAAATTGTAGAGGGCGCGGTTAGCATGGTAGAAATGGCTTTAGAAGAACTTAATAAAAAAGATATTGTAGCCTTAGATGAAGAACGTAAAGCCGCCATGGTAAGTAATCTGATGGTGGTACTTTGCTCAGATAAAGATGCATCTCCAGTAGTGAATACAGGAACCTTAAATCATTAATGTGAAAGAATACAAAGTAGTCCAATTTGTTGGTGGATTGACCAAAAACGTACAGCGTTTGGAAAGTGTTTTAAACGAGCATGCAAAAAATGGCTGGGAGTACAAGCAATACTTAGAAAATACAGGGAGAATTATAATGGAAAGAACTAAAAATAGATGAGACTAGTCGTACAAATTGTAATCGCTTTTGTTGTTGTTACATGCTCTGCGCAGCATAAACAGGCCAAAATAATGTTTAATTATGATGGTGTTAGTTTTAAAGGCATACTCTCTTATCCTGATAGCAAAAAACCATTGCCTTTAGCCATTTTTATTCCTGGTTCCGGACCTGTAGACATGGACGGGAATCAAAAACCCATGCTGCAAGCAGACTACATTTTGCAGCTTGCAGATAGTTTAAACAATAGAGGTATTGCCTTTTGGCGCTTTGACAAGGCTGCAGTTCTAAATGATATTATTGCAAAAAAACCCGAGTTAGTCTTTGAAGACTTAGTGCAAACTGTTGGCCAAATGCTTACTCATTTTGAGGATAACGGTAATTTTTCAGGATACCATATTTTAGGTCACAGCCAAGGTTCCTTGGTGGGTATGCTACAGAAGCACCCAAAAATTAAAAGCTTTACTTCCCTAGCTGGGCCAGCTAACAGTATAGACACTGTTTTAATCCATCAAATAAAAAAGCAAAGCCCAGAACTAGCTACCATTGCTTCCAAGCATTTTAAAGAACTAATGGCAACGGATACCATACAGGAACTGAATCCTATGCTATTCTCCATATTTGCACCTCAAAATCAAAAATTTATACGCTCGTGGGCCAATTACAATCCTGCGGAAGAATTAAAAAAATTAGAACTCCCGGTTCTTATTCTTAATGGCGATTTAGACATACAAGTTCCTATCACAGAAGCAGAAGCTTTACATAAAGCCAGTCCTAAAGCAACCTATCAAATTTTAAAAAATACTACCCATGTTTTAAAAGAAGTCGCTTTAAAAGAAAAAGGCCTTGAAACGTATACTAATCCAAACTTCCCAATTTCTCCCCAACTAATTAATGCGATAGAAAAATTTATTAAGCTACATGAGTAAGAAGAAAGCCTTTGCACTACGTTTAAATGAAGACATGCTTAAAGCCATAGAAAAATGGGCTTCAGACGAGTTTCGTAGTACTAATGGCCAGATTGAATGGATGCTTATGAAAACGCTGAAAGAGGCAAAAAGAGCACCCAAAAAAGAAGAATAAAACCCTAGTGGAAATATTTGTGATTTATTTAACAGCACAAACTGTTAAATTCGGGGCAGCTAATTCAAAAAATTATCATGGCCAAGTACTTTGCCACACTCCTTGCTATTGTCTTTTTTCAAATAATCAATGCACAGGTTTCTAGCAAATCTTTTGTTGTAAAACACACAAACAAACCCATAGTTTTAGACGGTGTTTTGGATGAGACCAATTGGGAAAAAGCCCAGAGCGTCACTAATTTTCATCAATATTTTCCTGTAGATACCGTAATGGCTGTGCAACCTACAGAAATTAAAATGCTGTATGATGAAACCACCTTGTATGTGGCTGTAAAAGGGTATAGTGAAGGTAGAGACTATATCACTCAATCTTTACAACGAGACTTTAGAGGAGGGGGAATAGACCAAATAAGCCTACTTTTTGATACGTTTAATGACGGTACCAATGCCTTTTTATTTGGTATAAATCCCTTTGGAGTACGCAGGGAAGCCCTTATTTCTAATGGTGGTTTAGATCGTGGAGACTTTACTACTTCTTGGGATGTAAAGTGGAAGGGAGAATCTAAAATTTATGATAATTACTTTATCTCAGAAATTGCTATTCCACTCACCTCTTTTAAGTTTAGAGAAGGAGAAACCAAATGGCGGTTTAATAGCTACCGATTAGACATGCAAGCCAATGAACGCAGTTCATGGATTAGGATACCGCAAAACCAACTTATTTTTAGCCTTGCTTATATGGGCGATATGGTTTTTGAAAAACCATTAGGCAAAAGCAGAACACCACTTGCTATTATTCCGTATGTTAATGGTATTGTGGCTAAGAATCACGAAGAAAACCAACAACTTAATAATTTTAAAGTAGGGGCAGATGCTAAAGTTGCTATTGGTAATAGCCTAAATTTAGATTTAACCGTAAATCCAGATTTCTCTACCGTAGAGGTAGATAATTTTATTACCAACCTAACTCGTTTTGAAGTTGCCTTGCCAGAGAGACGCCAATTTTTTGTGGATAACAACGATTTATTTGGCAGTTTTGGGGGCACTAGAGATGCAAATCCTTTTTTTTCTAGACGTATTGGTATTGCCAAAGATACCGCAGATAATACTATAGAAAACAGAATTTTAGGAGGCTTACGGTTAAGTGGTAAACTCAATAAAAACTTGCGTATAGGTTTTCTTAATATACAAACAGAAGAAGATAAGGATAACGAAATTGCCTCTAACAATAATATGATGATAGCGCTGCAACAAAAGGTATTTTCCCGCTCTAACATCAGCGCATTTTTTATCAATAGGCAAGCTATTGGCGCAGAAGATTTTTTACCAGAAGACGAAATTTACAATCGCGTTATGGGGATAGATTATAACCTCGCTTCCGCGGATAATAGTTGGAATGGTAAAGCTTATGCACACAAATCCTTTCAACCTAATGATAGCGAAGGTAATTTGTCTTTAGGTGTGTTTGCCATAAAAAACACCAAATACCTTTCTGCCTTTGTAGATGTGGTTTCTATTGATGACGATTTTTCTTCAGATTTAGGCTTTATCCGTAGAACAGATATTTTTAAAGTAGCTAACGGATTAACGGGTCGTTTTTGGCCTAAAAAAGGAAAAATAAATCGTTTTGAGAGTCAACTTTTCCAGACCATAACATGGCGACCCGGATTAGACTTCTTATATTCTGATTATAATATCAATTTTGGAACTACCGCATTTTTTAAAACACTAGAACGTTTAGAATTTGGCTTAAATAAACGCTATGTGTATTTAACAGATAGTTTTGACCCTTCTGGCAAAGACGATGCTTTAGAATTACCTGCAAATAGTGCTTACCACTTTAATAGTTTTTCTCTAGGCTTTTCTTCTGATGAAAGACGCGTTTTCTCTTATCGCATACAGCCTAGTTATGGCGAATTTTTTAATGGTAATCGTTTATCCGTAGAATCACGATTCAATTTTAGATTTCAACCAAAAGTAGAAGTAGGCCTTAATTTGCAATACGATAACATAAGTTTACCACAACCCTATTCTAGTGCAGACATTTGGCTGATTAGTCCTAGAGTCAACATAACTTTTTCTAAAAGTGTTTTCTGGTCTACCTTGGTACAGTATAGTAACCAACGCGACAATTTAGGAATCAATTCAAGATTACAATGGCGTTTTGCTCCATTATCAGATTTATTCCTGGTATACAATGATAATTACTTTGTGGAAAGCTTTATGCCTAGAAGCCGTAGCATCAACTTAAAGTTTACCTATTGGCTTAATATCTAGCAGTCCTCTTTTTTCTATATTTGATAAATTCCAAACCAATATGAATCAACTGCCACTAACGGAGGACACCGTTATTATTGGCCTATTAGCATTGTGTTTAGGCTTTGTTTTTTACACCTCTTCTAAATCTACAGGCTTTTGGAGCAAATTCTATAAAATAGTACCTGGTGTACTTATGTGCTATTTATTGCCAGCCGTTTTAACCAGTTCTGGTTTGGTTTCAGAAGCGGATTCTAATTTATATTACATCGCAAGTAGGTACTTGTTACCAGCTGCCCTTATTTTAATGACGCTTAGTATTGACCTAAAAGCCATAGCCAATTTAGGTTCTAAGGCACTCATTATGTTTTTTACGGGTACCGTAGGCATAATCATTGGTGGCCCTTTAGCTATCCTAATTGTGTCTATCTTTTCTCCAGAAACTGTGGGTGGAGCAGGCTTTGATGCTGTTTGGAGAGGATTGACCACTATTGCTGGCAGTTGGATTGGAGGTAGCGCTAACCAAGCGGCCATGTTAGAGATTTTTCAATACAACCAAGATAAATACGGTGGCATGGTGTTGATAGACATTGTAGTTGCAAACGTTTGGATGGCCGTAGTCTTATTTGGGATTGGTAAATCTAAAAAAATAGATACTTGGTTACAGGCAGACACTTCTTCTATAGAAGTTTTAAAAGAAAAAGTAAAAGCGCACACTGAAAAAATTACTAGAGTTCCTACCCTGCACGATTTTATAATGCTCTTTTTCTTTGCCTTCTTTGGCGTTGGTTTATCCCATTTTTTTGGCAATTCTATAGCTCAATTTTTAGAAGATAATTTTGAAATTATTCGCAATAAGGAAAAGATTCTTTCTTCCCTCAGTTCAACCTTTCTTTGGATGGTAGTAGTAGCAACAGCTTTTGGCATTCTGCTTTCTTTTACCAAAGCAAAAAACTATGAAGGAGCAGGAGCTAGTAAAATAGGCAGATTATTCGTGTACATTTTGGTAGCTACTATAGGAATGAAAATGGATATAGGTAAAGTCCTGGAAAATCCAGGTCTCATTGCCATAGGTTTTGTGTGGATAACTATACATGCCTTACTCTTAATTGTGGTAGCTAAGTTGATTAAAGCACCTTACTTTTTCTTAGCGGTAGGGAGCCAAGCCAATGTTGGCGGTGCAGCTTCCGCTCCCATCGTGGCAGCAGAATTTCATCCTTCGTTAACTTCCGTAGGTATTTTGTTGGCTGTATTCGGCTATGTAGTGGGTACAGTAGGCGCCTATTTATGTGCCATTTTAATGGAAGTTGCCGCAACTTTTTAAATAACTTGTGCATATTACCTCTTTTAAAAATCGATTTAATTAAGATATTTGCCACTTTAAATTTGATGATGAAGAAACTAATCTTAACCTTAGGAATTATTTCCATTTTGGCTTCTTGCGGGAGCGACCCAAGTAAGACTATGCAACTAACTGGGACCATTAAAGGACTTAAAAAAGGAACCTTATATCTACAAAAAATACACGACACCACTATGGTTACTGTAGATTCTATAGCTTTTCATGGCGATGGTTCTTTTGAGTTTGAGCAACCTTTGGAACATCCAGAATTATTTTTCTTGCATTTAGACCGAGCAGATAATAACACTTTTAATGACCGTTTGCAGTTTTTTGGTGAAGCAGGCCAAGTTACTATTACCACTAATTGGGATGAGTTTGATCAAGCTAAAATAAACGGTTCTGCCAGCCAAACTGATTATGAAGAATACCAAAATATCATTTCTAATTTTCATAAAAAAGACTTAGAGTTAGCCCAATTAGCCTACAATGTGCAGGATACTACAAAATTAGACTCTTTACAAACTGCGGCGGAGCGCAATTACTTAAGAAGATATGGCTACATCTTAAACTTTGGTTTAACACACCCTAAAAGCTATGTTACCCCCTTTGTTACAGTTAGAGATGGCGCAGAGGCTAACCCAAAATATCTAGATTCTGTTTACAACAACCTAGATACAAAAGTGGCCAACTCTACCTATGGTAAGGAGCTGGCCAAGCTTTTAAAAAAATAATATTTTGGTGGAATTTAGCTTGTAGCTAAATCGTTCAAAGATGAGATTAAATCCGTAGCCTCTTTTTCTAATTGGTTACGGATTTCTTTATAATGTACCTTTTTGTTTTCAACATCTTTTTGGTGCACCTTCTCTAAAAGATTATCAAAAGTGGCAATAGCCTTATCTATCAATTCTGAACCTTCTTTAGAATTAATATTTCCGGTTTCTGCTTCCCACTGGTATACTGCATCAATAATATCCCCTAGAACGTAGTTGATATCTTTCTTTAAATTCTTTACACTTGCCATTCTTCTAAATTTTGAGCAAAGGTAGTTACTAAATAGTTACCTCTAACAATTTAACACCACTAGTTGCAATTGCTATTTTGGTAGATGATGCTGGCACTAAAATAGTTTCTCCTTTAGTTAATTCTGCACTACCATAGTCATTAGTCACAGTAGCACTGCCCTCAACACACATGTATATGGTGAAAGAATCTCTTGTAGTAACATCTTGCGATAAATCGTTCTCTAAATCCAAAAAATTGGTTTTAAAATAAGGACAATCTACCATGCCATTAACTTGGTCTTTAGTAGTATTATACGCTACTTTAAAATCGTCTTTTTTAGTATAATCAATAGCATCTAAAGCTAAATCTGTATGTAATTCTCTTAAATTTCCTTCTTTGTCTTTTCTATTAAAATCAAAAACACGGTATGTAATATCTGATGTTTGCTGTATTTCTGCCAATAAAACACCAGCACCTATGGCATGTATTTTCCCCGTATTAATAAAAAAGGTATCCCCAGAGGTTACTTCTTCATAATTTAATAGATCCAACAGGGTATCATCTTCCAAGCTTTTCTTGTAAGCTTCTTTCTCAACGTCTTTATTAAAACCAACAATAAGTTTAGCTCCAGGATCTGCATCCATGATGTACCACATTTCGGTTTTACCAAAAGAGTCATGTCGCTCTTTGGCTAGAGCATCATTAGGATGTAATTGAATTGATAAATCTTGCTTAGCATCTATGAACTTAATTAATATAGGAAACTCTCTACCAAAACGATTTACCACACTTTTACCTAGTAAAGCTTCGCCTTGTTCATCTATAAGTTCTTGTAAGGAAGTACCTTTTATTGCGCCATTAGAAACTATAGAAACATCGCCTTTAACAGCAGACAGCTCCCAACTTTCTCCTGTTGTATCAGTTTCACTTGGCTTGTTAAAAAGCGACTTTAATTTTTCTCCACCCCATAGACGGTCTTTCATAATAGGGTTAAACTTTAATGGATATAGTCCCATAATAATTTCGTATTATTTTTCTTACAAATTATAACGTCGTGTTTGCAGTTTAAGTATTAATTTGCTTAGCCCGTATAGGTTACAAAATTACGAGGAGTCTCGTACAATTGTATTTCCAATTCGTTTTCAGCTATAATATGTGGTCTCAATTTATTAAATATTACTACTGCAATATTCTCTGCTGTAGGGTTTAGATTGGCAAACTCTGGCACGTCTAGATTTAAATTTCTGTGGTCTAAGGGTTCTATAACATGTTCTTTAATTAGGTCTTTTAGCACCTTCATATCCATCACATAACCAGTCTCTTTATCAATCTCGCCAGTAACACTTACGATTAAATCGTAATTATGCCCATGAAATTTGGGATTGTTGCATTTACCAAAAATCTCCTGATTCTTGTCAAACGTCCAATCCTCTCTGTATAATCTATGTGCGGCGTTAAACTGTGCTTTTCTGCTTACTTTAACCCTCATGTACTTGTTGCATTAAATGATTATAAAATTTATCAAAAATAATCTTGAACCAAGCTGTGTAGTTTTCCGGATGCGCAGCAATGTCTTCTTTCACTGCCTTGGGCGTCATCCATTTCCAAGCTTGCACTTCTTCTGGATTAATCTTAGGTTCTCCTTCAAAATAGCCCACCATTACATGGTCAAATTCATGCTCTGTAAGGCCATTGTCAAAAGGTGCTTTATAAATGAATGAGAAAATTTCTTTAAGGTCTACCACAAAGCCCATTTCTTCCATCAATCTGCGTTTACCAGCCTCTAGATTGGATTCACCATCTCTTTGATGACTGCAACAAGTATTAGTCCAAAGATTTGGGGTATGGTATTTATGGGCAGCACGCTGCTGCAACATAATCTCTCCCTTTTTATTCAACACAAATACTGAGAATGCTCTATGTAGTAACGCCTTCTCATGCGCTTCCATTTTTGGCATTAATCCAATTTGTTGGTCATTGGAGTCTACCAAAATCACTTTTTCTTCCATGGCATAAAAATAAAGTCTTTATACGACTCTAGCTGCCAACAGATAGATAAATTGTAAAGGAAAATGTTAGAAGAAACGAGGGGACTTTAAATTTCCTTCTGAGCGTAGAAACTCAAATCTAAAAATAACCTCAAAAGAACCATCATTAAAACTAGTGGAACCTAATTCTGTTATTTCTCTATCATAAGCTAAACCTAAAAACATTTGCTCAGAAATATTAAAACCAAACATACCGCTAAATGCAGCATCCCAACGGTAGGCAACGCCACCAATAAATTTTTCATTAAACATAAAGTTGGCAGATAAATCTACTTGTAAAGGCGCTCCATTGACCATTTTTCCTAGAACAGCTGGTTTAAATTTAAGGTTGTCATTTAAATCCCAAACGTAGCCGGTAATCAGATAAAAATTCATCCGTTCTTTTGCTACAGATTGCGAAGATTCTGCAAAATGTTCCGTTTCTAAAAAGCGAGGCACAGATAAGCCTGCATAAAATTTTTCTGTATGATAGTATACTCCTGCACCAATATTTGGCGAAAAACGATTGTCTATATTCGCTTGTAGTGTGGCATCTGAACCCTGTACATCATCTTGATTCAATTGATCAAAATCTACGTTTAACAAATGAGCACTTGCTTTAAGGCCAAAACTCAATCTACCCTCTGCACTAGTGTAAATGGTATATGAAAAATCGGCATCAAAATAGGTTTCAGAAGTAGGTCCTATTTTATCATTAACAATAGACACTCCCAACCCTACACCACGGTAGCCTATAGGAGAATGCACATTTAATGTCTGAGTTTCTGGAGCACCATCTAAACCAATCCACTGATTACGGTACAAGGCTGCCAAACTTAAGTGACCACGAGAACCCGCATAAGCCGGATTTACACTCATGGTATTGTACATGTATTGTGTATACTGGGCATCTTGTTGCGCATTGATGGTACCTAAAGTCATTACCAACGCTACAAAAGCTAAAGTTGTTTTTTTATGTTTGAATATGTACTTAAACATACTAGTTTGTTTTATCTATTGATATAAATGTATCCTGACAATTGCTTCATATTCCCGATGGAATCTTCGTAATTGATGATGTAGAAATACGTACCAACAGGTAATTTTCTATCCTGATCTACGGTTACTCTACCTTCGGATGTGCCATCAAAAACATTACCATTAGAGTTGTAAGCTTTTGTTTGGTATACTAAAACACCCCAACGATTGTATATTTTAACCGTGTTGTTGGGGAAATTCTCAATGTTTGCAATTCGTAATACATCATGTACACCATCGCCATTAGGAGTTACCACATTAAAGACTTCTATTTCTGTTTCTTGCTGAATTAAATCTGGATCTAAGTAATTTGGAATACCATCCTCATCGGTATCATCATTTGCAAAATTTCCATCTAAATCCACATCTTCGTCAGTAGTCTCTATACCATCACCATCGTCATCTGTATCTCTAAAATCAGGGATACCATCTTGGTCTGTATCTGGTAAGTCTGCTACTGGGTCGTTAATTTCATCATTTACATCCGTATCTACAGTTGCATCGCCTTCGTAACCATCATTAAGACCATCGTTATCTTTGTCAGAATCTACCCATACCACATCTGGTAAGCCATTCTGGTCAAAGTCGTTACCTTCTATATTGTCTGGAACACCATCTCCATCGGCATCTTCATCTACGTAATCTGGTAATCCGTCCAAATCTGTATCTACAGGTATAATCCCTAGATTACCATCTTGCTCGTAAGCATCGTCTAGACCATTGTTATTAGCATCAACACCAGTTGGAGCAATATAACCATCAGTAGTTTGTGCCTCAATATTATCTGGGATACCATCATCATCACTATCTATATCTAAATAATCTGGGAAACCATCATTATCAGTATCTGTAGGATTGGTAGCTGGGTCATTATCGCCAT
Organism: Flavobacterium sp. ASW18X; assembly: GCF_005144745.1. Lineage (GTDB taxonomy): Bacteria > Bacteroidota > Bacteroidia > Flavobacteriales > Flavobacteriaceae > Croceivirga. Next base: position 15,845 of record NZ_SWKK01000036.1, read on the forward strand.
CGGCATTTAAATCTTCAAAACTATCTAGAATTCCATCCCCATCCGTATCTAAAATAACCTGGTCTGTTACCACTACTGTAACGGTAGATGTACTACAGTTACCTAGCGCATCACAAACCGTGTAATCAAACATATCGGTACCATCAAAATCTGTATTTGGTGTATAGGTAATAACATCATCACTAGGGTCATTAGGTGTACCATTATCGTCTACTACCACAGTACCATTTGTTGGTTCTGTAAAGGTTAATGTTCCTGTTGATGGCAAATCATTATCGTTGACTGCCCAATCTATTGTAATTGGTGTATCTTCTTCTGTAGTTACCACATCTGGTATCGCGTCTACAATTGGGTTTACATCTACTGTTACTGTTGTGGTAGAGCAATCGCCAAAACTATTACATAAGGTATACTCAAAAACATCTTGTCCATTAAAATCTGGATTTGGTGTATACATGACAATGTCGTCCGTAGGGTCGTTTGGTGTGCCATTCTCATCTACAGATACTACACCATTTGCCGGTTCTGTAAAAGTTAAAACCCCAGTATCTGGCAATTCCGAATCGTTATCAAATATTGGAATTTGAACGGAATCATCTTCATCCACTACTGCAAAATCTTCTACCAATATAGCAGCTTGGTCCATACAAACAACCGTGAACCTTGGTAATGCAAAACTATTGTTGGCTTTAGTAATTGTGGCCACATAACGTTCAACAGTTTGGGTTGCTGTTACCATGGGTTGCGTACCACTCATACTCGGATTGTTCCAGTCTATGGTTGCGCTGCCACTAACGTTCTGGGATACGTCTAACGTAACCTCATTATAGGGCGAATTGCAATTGGTAACAATAAAATAGCCAGTGGCGTTAGAACCACAAAGCGTTCCATCATAGGTTGCAAAATAAACTCCAGGTTCGGTAACTTCATAAAAGGAATCCGTACCCAAAACGGTGTTCGTGTCCGAAGCCTCAAACCACCTAAAGTTATTTTGATCACTATCTGTTGGCGCTTGTAGTAAAAACTGAGCAGAAACACTGCCCATACCCATAATTAGAAGAAATATGGACAGTAGTTTTATTTTATGTGTAATGGATGTATCCAAAATTTGATGAGCTTTAGATGATTACTTTACTACAAATACTACGTTGATTAACGAATTGTAATCTGCAGGCTGCCCAATTATTTCATAACTCAGCACGCCATTTACATCAATGCTCATTGTAGCGGTATTAAATACCGTTGGATCAGCATAGGTTACGTAGTAATAAAGCTCCGTAGCCGTATAAGTTGGCAAGGCAGCCGGTGCGCCAGCACTCCCTACTGTTGGGCTACCAAATTGTGCCATGTACTGCGCATGCAAGTCTATAGAGAATGTTCCATTTATAGAAGCATCTACTGTAATTGATGGAGGATAGAATATTCTAGCCGCCTTAGATGTAATAGGTGCAATTGCTTGTATTACTTCTTGCACATTGGTCTCAGCAGTTGGAGAAGCTTCACCACCCTCATCTACGTCTATTGGAGTTCTTAAGTTAACTTCATCATCAAACTGGTCATCGGTACTGTTCGTAGCCAATTCTGCCAATGCTCCTTCTACATCAGTCGATGTAAAGTTTCCTGCAGCATCGGTGATAGCTACTTCAGTTGCTGTCTGGTCATCCGTACCGGCATTATCCAAGTTCGATAAATCTACTGTCTGCGTACCGCCATTCTCTAATGTGATGGTCAATACATTGGTAGCATTATCCAAACTGAATGCTGTGATGGCCTGGTCGTCCGTGTTATCCAAGAACGGAGTTAAATCTACCGTACCTCCATCTTCCAACGTCAATATGTTACCTGCTGCTAAACTTAAAGCTTGGTCGTCCGTACCTGCGTTATCCAAGTTCGATAAATCTACTGTCTGCGTACCGCCATTCTCTAATGTGATGGTCAATACATTGGTAGCATTATCCAAACTGAATGCTGTGATGGCCTGGTCGTCCGTGTTATCCAAGAACGGAGTTAAATCCACTGTACCTCCATCTTCCAACGTCAATATGTTACCTGCTGCCAAACTTAAAGCTTGGTCGTCCGTGTTATCCAAGAACGGAGTTAAATCTACTGTACCTCCATCTTCTAAAG
>NZ_SWKK01000037.1 GCF_005144745.1 Flavobacterium sp. ASW18X
CAGAAATATCTGCATCGGTAGCCGTCCACGCATTACCTGAAACGGTAGCGGTAGTAGTTACTGGAGGATTCACCCCATCATCAAAAGTTACGGTCACGACTTGGCCATCTTCTACATCCGTAGTAGTCCCTGAGATGGTTACATCCCCATCTTCGGCAGCATTTACGATGTTATCACCCTCAATAGGTGTGGTAATATCGATAGTTGGTACGGTATTATCCAGTGTAATTGGGTCGTTATCGGTAGCCGGATTACCCGCTACATCAGTAACATCCGCCGTTACGGTGATAGTTCCGTTATTCAATCCAGAAATATCTGCATCGGTAGCCGTCCACGCATTACCTGAAACGGTAGCGGTAGTAGTTACTGGAGGATTCACCCCATCATCAAAAGTTACCGTTACCACTTGACCATCTTCTATAGCTGTAGTAGTCCCTGAGATGGTTACATCCCCATCTTCGGCAGCATTTACGATGTTATCACCTTCAATAGGTGTGGTAATATCGATAGTTGGTACCGTATTATCTAAAGTAATTGGGTCGTTATCGGTAGCCGGGTTACCAGAAGTATCGACAACTTGAACATTTACCGTGATGGTCCCGTTATTCAATCCAGAGATATCGGCATCAGTAGCGGTCCAGGTATTACCCGAAACAGTAGCGGTAGTAGTTACAAAATTAGAGCCATCTGTAAATGTTACGGTTACTACCTGCCCATCTTCCACATCCGTAGTAGTCCCTGAGATGGTTACATCCCCATCTTCGGCAGCATTTACGATGTTGTCACCCTCGATAGGGGTAGTGATGTCAATCGTCGGTACGGTGTTATCCAGTGTAATTGGATTGTTATCAGTAGCTGAGTTGCCCGCTACATCAGTAACATCCGCAGTTACGGTGATAGTTCCGTTATTCAATCCAGAGATATCGGCATCAGTAGCCGTCCACGCATTACCTGAAACGGTAGCGGTAGTAGTTACTGGAGGATTCACGCCATCATCAAAAGTTACCGTTACTACTTGTCCATCTTCTACACCTGTAGTAGTCCCTGAGATGGTTACATCGCCATCTTCGGCAGCACTTACGATATTGTCACCCTCGATAGGTGTGGTAATATCGATAGTTGGTACGGTATTATCCAGTGTAATGGGGTCGTTATCAGTAGCTGGGTTGCCCGCTACATCAGTAACATCCGCCGTTACGGTGATGGTACCGTTATTCAATCCAGAGATATCCGCATCAGTAGCCGTCCACGCGTTACCCGAAACAGTAGCGGTAGTAGTTACTGGAGGATTCACGCCATCATCAAAAGTTACCGTTACCACTTGGCCATCTTCTACATCTGTAGTACTCCCTGAGATGGTTACATCGCCATCTTCGGCAGCACTTACGATATTGTCACCCTCGATAGGTGTGGTAATATCGATAGTTGGTACGGTATTATCCAGTGTAATGGGGTCGTTATCAGTAGCTGGGTTGCCCGCTACATCAGTGACATCCGCAGTTACGGTGATGGTACCATTATTCAATCCAGAGATATCGGCATCAGTAGCCGTCCACGCATTACCCGAAACAGTAGCGATAGTGGTTACTGGAGGATTAATACCATCATCAAAAGTTACCGTTACCACTTGACCATCTTCCACGTCTGTAGTAGTCCCTGAGATGGTTACATCGCCATCTTCGGCAGCATTTACGATATTGTCACCCTCGATAGGTGTGGTAATATCGATAGTTGGTACGGTATTATCTAAAGTAATTGGGTCGTTATCGGTAGCCGGGTTACCCGCTACATCAGTAACATCCGCAGTTACGGTGATAGTTCCATTGTCCAATCCAGAGATATCGGCATCGGTAGCCGTCCACGCATTACCCGAAACAGTAGCGGTAGTAGTTACTGGAGGATTCACGCCATCATCAAAAGTTACCGTTACCACTTGGCCATCTTCTACATCTGTAGTACTCCCTGAGATGGTTACATCTCCATCTTCGGCAGCATTTACGATGTTGTCACCCTCGATAGGTGTGGTAATATCGATAGTTGGCACCGTATTATCCAGTGTAATTGGGTCGTTATCGGTAGCCGGATTACCCGCTACATCAGTAACATCCGCAGTTACGGTGATAGTTCCGTCGTTTAATCCAGAAATATCTGCATCGGTAGCCGTCCAGGTGTTACCGGTTACGGTAGCGGTAGTGGTTACTGGAGGATTAACGCCATCATCAAAAGTTACCGTTACCACTTGTCCATCTTCTATAGCTGTAGTAGTCCCTGAAATGGTTACATCGCCATCTTCGGCAGCATTTACGATATTGTCCCCCTCGATAGGTGTGGTGATGTCGATAGTTGGTACGGTATTATCCAGTGTAATGGGGTCGTTATCAGTAGCCGGATTACCCGCTACATCCGTAACATCCGCAGTTACGGTGATAGTTCCGTCGTTTAATCCTGAAATATCCGCATCGGTAGCGGTCCAGCTGTTACCCGAAACAGTAGCGGTAGTGGTTACTGGAGGATTAACGCCATCATCAAAAGTTACCGTTACGACTTGTCCATCTTCTATAGCTGTAGTAGTCCCTGAGATGGTAACGTCACCATCTTCGGCAGCATTTACGATATTGTCACCTTCAATAGGTGTAGTAATATCGATAGTAGGTACGGTATTATCTAAAGTAATTGGGTCGTTATCGGTAGCCGGATTACCCGCTACATCAGTAACATCCGCAGTTACGGTGATAGTTCCATTGTCCAATCCAGAGATATCTGCATCGGTAGCCGTCCACGCGTTACCCGAAACAGTAGCGGTAGTAGTTACTGGAGGATTCACGCCATCATCAAAAGTTACGGTCACGACTTGACCATCTTCCACATCTGTGGTAGTCCCTGAGATGGTTACATCCCCATCTTCGGCAGCATTTACGATGTTATCACCCTCGATAGGTGTGGTAATATCGATAGTTGGCACCGTATTATCTAAAGTAATTGGGTCGTTATCGGTAGCCGGATTACCCGCTACATCAGTAACATCCGCAGTTACAGTGATAGTTCCATTGTTCAATCCAGAGATATCGGCATCAGTAGCCGTCCACGCGTTACCCGAAACAGTAGCGGTAGTAGTTACTGGAGGATTCACGCCATCATCAAAAGTTACCGTTACGACTTGACCATCTTCCACGTCTGTAGTAGTCCCTGAGATGGTTACATCGCCATCTTCGGCAGCATTTACGATGTTATCACCCTCGATAGGTGTAGTAATATCGATAGTTGGTACGGTATTATCTAAAGTAATTGGGTCGTTATCGGTAGCCGGATTACCCGCTACATCAGTAACATCCGCAGTTACAGTGATAGTTCCATTGTTCAATCCAGAGATATCGGCATCAGTAGCCGTCCACGCGTTACCAGTTACGGTAGCGGTAGTAGTTACTGGAGGATTCACGCCATCATCAAAAGTTACCGTTACTACTTGGCCATCTTCTACATCCGTAGTAGTCCCTGAGATGGTTACATCGCCATCTTCGGCAGCATTTACGATGTTATCACCCTCAATAGGTGTGGTGATGGTAATTGTTGCAAGAACATCATGGGTGATATCCCTTGTCGCTTGTGTCGCGGCGTTACCTGCTAAATCCGTTACATCTGCAGTAATAGTTTCTAGCGCATCTAATGCCTGTGCGTCTATTGCTGATATATTTAATGACCAAGTCCCAGCAGTAACAGTGGAGGTGTAACTATTACCGTTTAAGGTAACTGTCACCGTTTGGCCGTCTTCTGCATCAGTTGTTCCAGAAATGGTTACTGGAGCGTCGTCTTCTAACGCATTAATAAAATCATCCCCAGCGACTACATCAATGGTAATTACAGGGTTGGTTACATCAACTGTCAATAAAGCTGCAGAAGAAATTACGGGTGAACAAACAAAAGTTGCATCTGTAACCAGTACTCTGTAGGTATATCCATTGTAAGCTGCAGTAATCCCCGTAAGAGTAAGGTCAGCAGTAGTGCTACCTGTATAAATATCTGTGACATTAGCATCATCGATATCCACAAAACCACCACCCAATTGGTCATCTACCTGCCATTGGTAGGTAAGGTTATTCCCGGTCGCGGTTACGCTAAAAGTTTCTGGGTTGCTGCCATTGGTTAACACATTTTGTGGTTGTTCCGCAGCACCAGCAATAGTAGGGGAGGTGCCTGGTTGTTGAAAGTCGAATTGCGTATTGGTAGGTCCATCTGCATTTACAGGAGTGGTATAGCCATCTGTTACAGTAGTTCCCGTAACTAAACCATTAACATCTACAACAAGAGGTAGCTCGCCAAGAATGCCATCTCCGTTAGGGTCAGAGAACCCAGCTTCCGTAACATCGTTACACCCATCTCCGTCTGCGTCTAATTCTAAATAGTCAGGAGTTCCGTCAGGAGCAGCTTCTGAATCAGCCAAAGTGTAATTAACAGTACCTGCATTTTGTTGTCCACTAGCTTGTACGATATTAGGAATACCATCGGTACCTGCCGCACCATTAACTATGCCATTGGTATGGGCTTGTCCGTGACCTGCTTCTATAGCATCGTAAATACCATCGTTATCAGAATCTAAATCAAAATGGTTAGGTACTCCGTCATTATCGGTATCAAAACTATCCACAATACCATCACCATTAGCATCAGCTCCAAGGTCAAGGTCTCTGTAGTTGGGAATACCATCGTTATCAGCATCGGCACTAGGGTCAAGGCCAGAAGTACTTTCCTCGATATCTAAAATACCATCATTATCATCGTCTAAATCAACGGTGTCAGGAATACCATCACTATCATTATCATCGGCACCTGCTTCTCTATAATCCACTTCTGGTGTGCTACTAATTGCGTTGTTAGGCAAGTCAGCCGCACCATTGTCTTGGTCGTCATTAGCATCGAAAGTCCCTCCTGTAGTATCAACATCGTCATAAGCATCTAGTAATCCATCTCCATCTGCATCTAAGTTATTGGTCGCTGCAGCGAAGCCAGCTTCCTGTCTATCAATTAATCCATCTTCATCAGAATCCAAATCCAAATAATCTTTAATGCCATCTGCATCGGTATCTATAGGAGATAGTCCTTGGTCCCCAGTACCTTCGTAGACATCTAATAATCCATCATTATCAGAATCAGCAATACCACCAGCAACGTAAGAAGCGGTCAACTGTGCCTCTACGTTATCTGGAATACCATCGTTATCTGCATCAATATCTAAATCGTCCGAAATACCGTCGTTATCGGAATCAATACCATCATTTACAGTAAATACTGGAGCAGAACCTGGACCAGACGGGGTACCTAATGGGGTGCCTAGCGTATTATTAGAAGAAGTTGTGTTATTAGGATGAAATAGCCCATTAATATCGCACGTTTGAAATAAAATTAAGCCGGTATAATTGTTGGAAATGAATCCGGTTTGAAGTTCTCCTGTTAGTGTTAAATTTAGTTCAGGTGTTTCATAGTAGTTAAAATACATGGCTAATCTAGCCCCTAAATCAATGTTTGCCCAAGTTTGTGCGGGACCTTGAAAAGTAGTTGTTCCTACTGCATTATTTTCTGTTACCGTAAGTAAGCTGTTAGCATCTACGGCGTACAATCCAGGTCTTGCCAAGGTAACCGTTTCTCTTGTATCCGCACCATCTATATCATAGATAACACCACCAAATCTTGCAACATTTACTTGAAAGTTTGTGCCTGTGGCAACCAGTGTAATTTTAAAACTAACGCTACCCGTATCCCCAGCTATACCTGCTATATCAAAACTTGGTTGCCATGCATCATTACTACCTATGGCATTGGTATCAATGTCATTAAACGTTACATTGGTATCCATGTCTGTTATAGTGACAATAGCATCTAAAACGCCTAAAGAAGAAGTAACTACAGTAGAAAAACGATATTGCGCATTTATGGTACCAGCCCCAGAACCACCACCAATGTAGGTGCCGCCAGTAAAAGTGCCAGAAGGAATGCCACAGGCATCTCCTTGAGTATCCGTAGGTTCAAAACCTAGGGACTCTACATAATCTAAAATACCATCGTTATCATCGTCAATATCTACATCATCATTGATACCATCACCATCGGTATCTACAGGAACTAAGGGCACATGATTATCTCTAAAATCTACCTGAGCTGTAGCAGGGTCTTGGTCGTTAGGGAAATCTGTTGGTTTTTGTCCTGCATTAGTTGCACCAAGGGGATCAGCAATTCCGTTAGGGCCACTAATACTGTTATCAAAAGCATCATCTAAACCATCATTATCGGCATCGGTATTAGCAGGTGTGGTGTCTGGTATATCATCTGCATCGGTATCATAGGCTTCTACATAGTCACTCAATCCGTCGTTATCAGAATCTGTATCTCTAAAGTCAGGTTCTCCTTGCCCATCGGTATTCACAGGCTCATTTACAGAAATTCCAGAGCCTGGAGCGGTTTCATAAATATCTGCCAAACCGTTACCATCAGAATCGCTAAAAGGCTGTATATAACTTGTTGTAGATTGCCACTCTATGTTATCAATGATTCCATCATTATCGGAGTCTAAATCCAAATAATCTGGTTGTGGGTCACCGTCCGTATTTTCTGGGGTGTTTATAAAAGCCCCTCCATTGTCTGCATCAAACGCATCATCAATACCATCATTATCACTATCATTGCCTGTAGGTTGTACAAGGGTATTGTCTGGTTGTGCTTCTACGGTATCTAGAATTCCATCGTTATCAGCATCAATATCTAAATAATCCGCACCAGCTGTACCATCACTGTTAACGGGCGCGGTAGACACGCCGTTACCATCTACACCACCATCTTCAGCAGCATTAGGAATACCATTGGTGCCAGCAGGGCTTTCTGCTGGGTCAATGCTACCATTACCATTGGTATCTAAGGAACCATTACCCGTCTCTACCACATCTGGAATACCGTCGTTATCACTATCTAAATCGAGACTGTTAGGAATACCATCGTTATCAAAATCGGCATTGCCTTCTGTCACATCTGGAATACCATCATTATCATCGTCTAAGTCTCCATTATCGCAAATACCGTCCCCATCCGTATCTGTACCATCATTATTTGGGTCAAAATTTGCGCCAGGAGTAAAGTCTGTACTCGACGTTGCAGAACAATCATCACAACCATCGCCATCTAAATCTTGACAGCTTGAAGGGTCCAAAGGAGCATTGTCGCTGCCATTAGGTACGCCGTCATTATCGTTGTCTGTATCCGTATCATCGGGAATGCCATCACCATCATAGTCTAATTGATAGGTTTTAGTTGCCAAAATAGTAGCACTATTGCCGTTAACATCAGTAGTTGTTAGATTCCCATCAATAGTTAAGTCTGGGTCTGCAATAAGGGCAGATCCTGGCACATTAATACTAAAGTCTCCTGCTCCGTTTACTGTACCAGTATAGGTATTGCCATTAATAGTTAACGTAACTGTATCTCCATCATTGAACTCACCACTAACAGTTCCTGTAATTGCAATAGTAGTATTTGCTTCCGTATTATCTATTAAATTATCTGCTGTAACGTCGTCTATAACTAAGGTGGGATTTGGATTGGTGTTATCCAAAGTAATCGCTACAGTATCCGTAGCCGGGTTACCTGCTACATCCACCACATCTGCAGTCACGGTAATGCTGCCGTTGTTCAATCCAGAGATATCAGCATCGGTAGTGGTCCACGCGTTACCAGAAACAATAGCGGTGGTAGTTACTGCTGGATTAACCCCATCATTAAAAGTTACAGTTACCGTTTGGCCATCTTCCACCCCTGTTGTAGTACCAGAGACGGTTACATCACCATCTTCTGCTGCATTTACAATATTATTTCCTTCAATAGGGGTAGTAATATCTATAGTGGGTAGCGAGTTTTCTAAAGTAATAGGTGTACTATCGGTTGCAGGGTTGCCTGCCACATCGGTAACATTTGCGGTAATAGTTATTGTGCCATTATTCAATCCAGAAATATCAGCATCATTAGCGGTCCATGTGTTACCCGTAATTGTAGCGGTAGTAGTTACTGGAGGATTCACCCCATCATCAAAAGTTACGGTTACTATTTGCCCATCTTCTATATCTGTTGTAGTACCAGAAATGGTTACGTCGCCATCTTCGGCAGCATTTACGATATTGTCACCCTCAATAGGTGTTGTTATGGTTATAGTTGGTGCTGGTGTAACTGTTAATTGTGCTTGAGCTTCTAATGGACAAGGATTGTCTGTATGCGTTACAATTACCTTATAAATATTGCTGTCCATTGCCAACGTTACATTGGTAAGGTTTAAATTGGCTCCTGTTTCTCCATTGATATTGGTAAAATTAGAACCACCATCTGTACTTACTTGCCATTGGTAATTTAGATTTGCAGATTCATTAGTATCATAATTAGGGGTGCCAGAGGTAAAACTAGATGCACCAGATGCAGAAGCAACTACAGTAAAAGTAGCATCTGCGCCATCTACAGTTGCTTGGTTAACTGGGGCTGTATCAATTGTTTTTTGCACAGCACTACTAACAGCACTCGTATTACCAGAATAAGATGTGGTTGCACCAGTAACTTGCCCGTTAGCATCATAGCCAGAACCATCTACTTCTCCATTACTATCTGTATCTGTATGACCTGCTTCTACCGCATCATTACAACCATCATTATCACTGTCAGTATCATAATGGTCTGGTAATCCATCTTTATCGGTGTCTAAAGCTATACAATAGGAAAATTCATAAAACTGCATGGTTACATTACCTGCTCTACCATCATTTTTCCCTGCAACAATAGTCAAAGTGTCAATAGCTCCTTGAGAAGCAATTGAAATTGAATTATTAGGAGCGTTTGCTCCCGCAGACATGCTCACAACGGATTGATTGGTTATGGTAATATCTGCTGGTGCTATGTTAATGTTGGTTATGTCTAAGGGTACATTACTACCATTCAAAGTAGCGCTAAAATCTACCCTATCTGCATTGTCAATACCTCCCCATTTAAATTCAGATAATTGAATTGGATTGTCAAACGTAAAGGTGTACACTGCAGCATCGATAGAAGAGGCATCTTCTGGATATGTTGTCCCAGCAGCAAAATTGGTATTTGTGGGTTGTACTTGCACGTAATTGCCGTCTATACCAGCAGTTGGTCCTGCACTGGTTACTCCACCAGACCATGCTGCATTGTTTAGTAATTCATAGTTAAATGTGCCAGTAACATCACCATAATTATACACATTACTTACAGTGCCTGAGGCACTGGTATTATCAGAAAAAGTAGTACCTAGTGGCACAAAACCACTGGGGCAATTATACTCGTTACGGTCTAAAATACCGTCATTATCGTTATCTAAATCCACACGGTCTACCACGCCATCGCCATCTGTGTCTACCTGCGTACCGTTCAATGTGATGACAAGATTGGCTGTGTCTGAGTTAGGGCCGTCCGCTAACCTGTATAGAAAGGTTTCCGTTAAAGTCTGACCTACTAATAAATTAGAAACTGCAGGATTGTTAATATCTGGATAGTAGATATAACTACCGTCACTATTTACTGTTATCGTGCCATAAGTTCCTGCATAAGATGTATTAACATTTGCTGGGTTTGAATCTATTTCTGAAATAACTATACTTGGATTTTCTCCTTGCCAATATAAATCTGAAACCCCAGCAATTTGGCCTGATTGGTTAGCATTGGTTGCATTAGGACCATAATTATAACTTAAAACAAGTTGGTCTATTGGTTGATTAAAAAATACATTAATATTACCAGTAGCATCGCTGGTAACAGCGCTACCCGTACCATAATACGTATTGCCGCCTGCATCAACAACGCCAGCAGTTGTTGTAAAATTATAGGCCACTAAATTACCATCTAAGTAGCCCATTATGGTCATTTGATCTTGCCAAGCTGGGGATTGTGCAAAATCTATATCAACCAAAAGAAACCCTAGATTAAAAACAGGTTCACTAAAATCAATTATCAATTGGGTATCAGAAGAGGGTTGTGTTGCAGCATCTATAGAAAACAGAAAATAACCTGTATGGCCGCCGTTGGTGCCTGTTTGTACAACTGTTTGATTCTGGTTGGCAACACCTATATTAGAAGGATCATTAGACGTAAAGTTTAAGGTAACGCCGTCTACTGTTCTTGTTTCACCACCAATGGGAGCAGATAACCCATTGAATACCCCTCCTGGGGTGCTAAATTCATTTTCCCATACAAATTGGGACAAGCCACGGTCTATAAAATCTGCACCGTCAACACCTATATCTGTAATTATATTTCCGCTTACATTAGCATCTGTAACCACGTTTATTTGATTAGTATTATCTAAGGCTACAGGGGAATCATCAACACCATTGATAGTTATAGTTAAAATACCATAATCTATAATGTCATTAGCGTCCTTTACGGTATAGGAAATAATATCTTGTATACTTTCTCCATTTTTAAGACCTACCACGGACGAGTTTTCTTCATCTACATCATAGGTATAACTACCATTTGCATTTATGGTTATACTTCCGTAAAGCGTAGTATATACATTGCCTACTTGACTAGGGTACACATCTACTTCAGAAACAGTTAATCCAGAGCCAGAATCGGCACCATCTAACAATACATTTCCTGTTATGGTTCCAAGATTGTTAGCACTAACGGTGTTAGTGTCATCTACAGCTGTTGGTCCTGTTTGGTATACTCTTAAGGTTGTTTGTGCACTACCGCTAGCTAAATTAGGATCCGTTACAGATAAGGTAGCCGTTCTTATGCCTGGGGTAGGAGTATTGGTGTTATTTCTGTAGTATAAGGAGTTAAGTAATTCTAAAAAAATTGAATTAGGGATGGGATTTCCGCCAATCTCGGCAAAAGTGAACGTATTAAAATTTTGCACCATTCTAATGGTGGTACCGCTAACATTAAAATCTCTTGTACTATTGGCAGTACCAAAATTAAACTGAACGGGACCATTGGTTACGTATAAAAATTCTGTTCCATCCACGTTACCACCAAAGGTTAGGGTGGCATTTAAAATAGTATTAGTATCTGAAGTTAAAGTAGGAATTAGAGAAATGGGGGATATATTCCCTGTTGTTGGTCTAAATTGTAACTCATAGTCCACACCGCTTTTAATACCATCTAAATCTATTATGGGATTGGCATAACTCGTTTCTATTTCTAGAAATGTGTATCTAGATGTTTTTTCAATAGCCATTAATTGTGATGAACGGCTCAAACAGAATAGAAAACAAAATACCAATAAGGTTTTTGCATACGTAAATGGAAATACTCTCATACCTTTTATACCTAAATCTTTAATTATTCAGCTCATGTAACTGAAATTTAAAATAAATCAGTAGTTAAATTCTTACTAAAAAATGTTGTAATATGCCGATAACTGTAGGTAAAATCTTATATAAATGTAATGAGTATTAACGTAACTGTAAGATTTTTATCGGATTATTTTGTTAGTTTATCTAAAAAAATAACCCTAGCTTAAGACAAAAAAAACCTTCAACTGGGAGTTGAAGGCGATACTTTTTTTGGATGTAAAAGGCAATCTATTTTTTAATAATAAATTCAGACCTTCTGTTTTTTTGATGTTCATTTTCAGTGCATTCTATGTTGTTGCTACAAGAATTTACCAAGCGTGTTTCTCCATACCCTTTTGCAGAAAGTCGAGCAGTAGATATTCCCTTACTAATAATGTAATCTTGGGTACGTTTAGCGCGCCTATTAGATAACCACAGATTATAGGCGTCTTCTTCTCTGCTATCTGTATGAGAACCAATTTCTAAATTAACTTCTGGATGTGCTTTTAAATAAGTAACAACCTTATCTAAATTGGCGTAGGCATCATAACGTAGGTAAGAACTATTTAAATCAAAATAAATGGGGTCTAATTGCAACAATTTAACCAAGTCTGTGCCAGTTGCACCGTCATTACCAATAGTAATAGTTATAGGTTCATGGGCTTCGTCATTCTTAAAATTGCGTATCTCAAAGGTACCTTGCCTATAGCCATCTTTACCCGCTATGATAGTTATTTCTTCTTGGCAGGGTAGTGTAGCGGTAAAGCTCCCATCTGCAGCCGTATTAACAGTAAGTAATTCTTGGCCACCATCACCAATAAAAAGTATACTGGCATCTGCTACAGTACTTTCAGCACTTTCTTCCTTAACCCAGCCCGTTATCGTTTTTTCACAGTTAGCATCTGCCAGTTTTACTACGTAGATGTCGTCTTGTCCAGCACCGCCAGTACGGTTAGACGCTAAATAGGCAAAGGTAGCATCAGGATTTGTAACATAAGAAAAATCGTCGGCCTGACTATTTATAGGAGCGCCAAGATTTATTACTTTTTGTAGTTCCTCATCAAACTTAAAAATATCCATTCCACCCAAACCAGGATGTCCATCAGAGGCAAAATGCAATTTGCCATTTGTTGCTACAAAGGGAAAATTTTCTTTAGCTTCTGTATTAATTTCTGGACCTAGGTTTACGGGTGTTCCAAAACTACCGTCTTTTCGTATTTCCACTTTAAATATGTCTGATGCCCCATGCGTACCAGGCATGTCAGAACTAAAATAAAGGGTAGTGCCAGTGGTATCTAGTGCCGGGTGTGCAGTAGAGTATAAGTCACTATTAAAAGAGAGGTCTTCTGCTGGGCTCCATTGTCCATTTTTAAAATGGGAACGGTAAATTTTTAAACGACTAATACCATTTTTGTCACGTACAAATTTGCCCTTTTTCATATTATTTCTGGTAAAGTACATGGTTTTACCATCTTTACTAAACACAATAGAACTTTCATTAGCTTCTGTATTTACACTAGTAGAAAATTGTTTTGGACTCTCTGCTGGTATACCTTCGGTCAGTTCAGCAGAATACAAATTTAAATAAGGACGTTTCAGCTTTTCATCAGTATCTTTTGTTTTGGCTGTGGCATACACCAATTGCTGATTTAGAATGGCAGGTGCAAAATCTGTTTCGCTGGTATTTATATTTTTAAGGTTGATGAGTTCTGTACCCACAGAGGCTTGGTTAATTTTTTTGAGGTAGTCTCTATTTGCCGCAAACTGCTTGGCGCGTAAATCTGAGGGATTTAACAAAACGAACTTTTCCATCCATCTGTCAGAGGCTTCATATTCCCCAATACTTTTAAGACACAAAGACAATCTAAAAAGGTAATTTGGGTCATAATCTTTTTCTGCTGTACGCTCCATCAATTTTGCATACCAATAAGAGGCAACATCATATTTTCCTTTTAAGTAATTAGCATTCCCTAGGGTCTTGTAAATTTCTAAGGGAGGCATGCCATTGTCTAATAGTTTTTTATAGGGCGATGTGTCTACCATGTACCCATAATGGTCATAGTTTTTGGCTTTGTCCACTTTTTTTTGAGCGCTTAGGGATACAAAGCACAAACCGATAATTGCTATGGTGAGTTGTTTAATCATTAGGCACTAAAAAAATCGGGGAGTTAAATCTATTTTCTCTTTTTTGATAAATTCATATCTAAGAAAAACTTCAAAAGAACCATTGTTAAAAGTTTCTCCTCCAAACGTAGAAGTCTCCTTATCGTAAGCTAGTCCCATCAACAGTTTTTCGTTCAATTGAAAACCAACCAAACCACTTAATGCATTATTAATACGGTAAGCACCGCCCAATATGAACTTTTGGTTAAACATAAAGTTGGCAGATACATCCACCGCTAATGGAGCTCCGTTGGTCATCTTAACCAAAGTTGCAGGTTTAAATTTGGTTTTTGCACCAATGTCAAACACATATCCCATAATTCCGTACCATGTAATATTTTCTAAATAAATACTACTATCATTGCTGTTATCGGTATCAAAATGCTCAGTTTTTAAAAAGCTAGGCGTGGAGAATCCCGCATAGAATTTTTCATTGTGATAATAAATTCCTGCGCCCACTGTGGGGGCAAACTTTTTATAAACGTCGCCATTACCAATGGGAGCTGTAGAGGCATCATAATTGGTGAGATTGGCAAAATTTACATTTAAAAAACTAGCTCCCGCAGATATTCCAAAAGATAGCGTGGAGTTGCCAGTGGGTACATGATAAGCAAATACGCCTTGAAAAAAGGAATCTTGTATAGTTCCATTTCCTATTTCGTCATTTACAAAAGAGAATCCTAACCCAACACGCTCGCTTACTGGCGAACTTAAACTTAAAGTCTGGCTGGTAGGGGCGCCATCTAGACCCACCCATTGAGAGCGATGCAACCCGGTAATTCCTAAGCTTTCTCGCGAACCGGCGTAGCCTGCATTTACTACTTGTGTATTATACATGTATTGGGTAAACTGGGCATCTTGCTGACCAAATACAACCTGGATGCCTTGGAAAACCAATAAGAATAAAAGAATTTTTTTCATGACTTATTTGTTGATAAATAGGTATCCTTTTTTTGTTTTATAACTTTCGTTTACACGGTATCTAATGGTGTAGTAATAAATACCACTTGGTAACTGTTTGCCATCATTACCATAACCCTTAAAATTGTTACTTTCATTATGGTACTGCTGTGTATTCCAGACTAAGGTGCCGTATCTATTTAGTAATTCCACTGTGTTTTCTGGATAATAAGCGATATTGAAAATTCTAAAATATCCATTTGTAGCGCTAGGAGTTACAACATCATTTTTAATAAACAGTTCACAATCACTGTTTGCAGGGGGTGTGCCTCCTACAGAATCGCATGGATCTAGAGGATTTGTACCGTCTAATACTTCTTGTCCATCATCGATACCATCACCGTCTGTATCTGGATTGTTCGGGTCTGTACCCAAGGTGTTTTCGTCCGTGTCTATTAAGCCATCGTTATCTGCATCTATAGTGTCATTTAACCTAAAATCTATATTACCGTTTCCAGTATTGTTTACGGCGTCACTAGCGGTTATTTGTAGCACTGTGTCATAACTGTCATTTTCATAAAAACCAGAGATAGGTGTGGCTATAGCTAAATCTATTTGCCAATTTCCGTTAATATCTGTTGTGGTTTCATAAACAACGTCGGTTACGGAATCACTATCGATATCAATCTCTATAAACAATTGTTCGTTAATATCAGCTTGACCAGTAATTACAGGAGCAAGAATAGTAGCTGTATTACTATCTACTATTGGAGCATTTATATCCACATTATAATTATGAATAATGGCTGCAGAACCTGTATTTCCAGATATATCTCTGGTCACAATTTGTGCCACTATTCCCCAATCATCATCTAGTACCAAATCTTGGCCAGATACGTCAATGGCAAAAATTCCATTAGTATCTATGGTACCAGAATAAGTAGTGTTATTACTGATTAGATTTACCGAATCTCCCGGACTAAAATCACCACCGACTATCCCTGTAACCATTATATTTGTAGTTGATTCAGCGATATTTATGATATTATCTAATGTGATTGCGTCTACCTGAATTGTAGGCAATAATATTACAGGCGGACTTTCAGCACAATCGGGAATAGAATTACCATTTGCGTCTGTTGTATCCTCTATTACTTCCACTTCTGCGATGGCATCTGCAGTACAAGGCGAAGTTGCGGGGACAGTGTAAGTATATGTACCAGCACCAGCTAAAGCAGGTGCCCAAGTTCCAGTGTTGTCTGGAGAACCACCGAGTTGCGCAAAAAGTTGTGTAGCGGTAACGGTTGCTCCTTCGCAAATGATTAAAGTTCCATTGCTACCTGCATCTGGAGCAGCTTGTTCCGTTACTTCCACTTCTGCAATGGCATCTGTGGTACAGGGCGAAGTTGCGGGGACAGTGTAAGTATATGTACCAGCACCAGCTAAAGCGGGTGACCAACTTCCAGTGTTATCAGGAGAACCACCGAGTTGCGCAAAAAGTTGTGTAGCGGTAACGGTTGCCCCTTCACAAATGACTAAAGTTCCATTGCTACCTGCATCCGGAGCAGCTTGTTCCGTTACTTCCACTTCTGCAATAGCATCTGCAGTACAAGGCGAAGTTGCGGGGACAGTGTAAGTATATGTACCAGCACCAGCTAAAGCAGGTACCCAAGTTCCAGTGTTATCAGGAGAACCACCAAGTTGTGCAAAAAGCTGTGCAGTGGTAACGGTTGCTCCTTCGCAAATGACTAAAGTTCCATTACTGCCTGCATCTGGAGCAGCTTGTTCGGTTACTTCCACTTCTGCAATGGCATTTGCAGTACAAGGCGAAGTTGCGGGGACAGTGTAAGTATATGTACCAGCACCAGCTAAAGCAGGTGCCCAAGTTCCAGTGTTGTCTGGAGAA
>NZ_SWKK01000038.1 GCF_005144745.1 Flavobacterium sp. ASW18X
GAGCTGTGCAGCGGTGACGGTTGCCCCTTCGCAAATGACTAAAGTTCCATTACTGCCTGCATCTGGCGCAGCTTGTTCCGTTACTTCCACTTCTGCGATGGCATCTATCGTACACGGCGAAGTTGCGGGCACAGTGTAAGTATATGTACCAGCACCAGCTAAAGCGGGTGACCAAGTTCCAGTGTTATCAGGAGAACCACCGAGTTGCGCAAAAAGTTGTG
>NZ_SWKK01000039.1 GCF_005144745.1 Flavobacterium sp. ASW18X
ACTTAGACCCAGACAACGGTCCGGATACGGATGGTGACGGCGTACCAGACGTTGTGGATTTAGATGATGATAATGATGGTATCTTAGATACAGTAGAAGGAGATGGAACTATCGACACGGATAACGATGGCAGACCAGACAGTTTAGACATTGACAGTGATGACGATGGCATTCCAGACAATGTAGAGGGTCAACCCACAGAAGGTTACCTGCCACCAAGTGGTGAAGACTCGGATAATGATGGTTTGGACGATGCATATGAAGGGACAGGCAACGAAGGTGTTACACCAGAAGACACCGACCAAGACGGTACCCCAGATTACATAGATGATGATAGTGATAATGATTTGGTGCCAGACAGTAATGAAGGTCAAGACTTCGATTATGATGGCGAACCAGACAACACTTACACTGGAGTAGATACAGACAATGATGGTTTAGACGATGGCTATGAGGGTAGTGATGTAAATGATGGTTACGATGTTAACGATGAGATAGAAGACCCAGCGAACGATTTACCAGATACGGACGGTACGGAAGACGTCAACTATCGCGATTTGGATGACGATGGTGATGGCATAGACACTCCAGACGAAGATGCAAATGGCGATGGAGACCCAACCAATGATGATTGGGATAATGATGGTACTCCAGATTATTTAGATCCAGATATTGAACCAGAAACAGTGGATGATGGTGAAGTTGAAGTAAACCAGTTGGTAACCCCGAACAACGATTTAAAGAACGATTTCTTATTTATTAGAGGTATCAATAATGCTAAGAATAATAAACTTCAAATTTATAACCGATGGGGAATATTGGTATATGAAGGGGAAGATTATGATAATGTTAATAATATTTTTGATGGTAGGTCAAGAGGTCGCTCTACGTTAAGCGTTAATGATTATCTACCTTCTGGAATCTATTACTACATTTTTGAGTACGATGCCAACAATGGTGAGAGAATTATAGATAACAGCTACTTATACATCAGTAAATAACATTTAGATGATTAGTTCTAAGATGATAAATAAAAAGAATTTTTTAGCCACACTAGCTTTAATAATGACCGTTGTAGCTGTAAAAGCGCAACAAGATGCACAATACACGCAATACATGTTTAATACGTTGTCTGTAAACCCTGCTTATGCAGGTTCCAGAGGGCAACTTACAGCGGCTGCACTTTATAGGTCTCAATGGGTTGGTTTAGAAGGTGCACCAGAAACCTTTACACTTAACCTACACTCTCCAATACGTAATAGCAGGGTTGGATATGGTATTTCCTTGGTTAACGATAATATTGGTGATGGTACGGTACAAGAAACCTATTTAGACGCTACCGTTTCTTACACCATTGATGTATCTAGAGATGCTAAACTATCTTTTGGATTAAAGGGTGGTGGTAATTTCTTAAGTCTAGACTTTCAAAAGTTAAGAAATTTTGATGCTGAAGTTGTTGAGCAAGATAATATTGACAGTCAATTCTCTCCTAATTTTGGTTTAGGAGTCTACTATCATTCAGATAATTTTTATGCGGGTTTATCAGCACCCAATATTATAGAAACGGAGTTTTTTGATAATGACAACACAGATGCTAACAATGTGCAATTTTTAGCTACAGAGCGCATCAATTTTTATTTTATCACTGGTTATGTCTTTGATATCAATGGGGATTTAAAATTTAAACCTGCACTTTTAACCAAAGCAGTAGGTGGTGCTCCATTACAGGTAGATGTATCCGCAAATTTCTTGTTCGCAGAAAAATTTAGCTTTGGCGCGGCATACCGTTGGGATGCAGCCTTGAGCGCAATGGCAGGTTTCCAAATCACCGACCAGTTTATGTTAGGATTAGCTTACGATAAGGAAACTACAGATTTAGGAACACGGAGGTTTAATGATGGTTCTTTTGAGGTATTCCTTAGATTCGAATTACTGAAAAGATTCCAAAGAACAATCTCCCCACGTTTCTTCTAAATAACAGACCATGTTAAAAATTAGATTACTTACTGTTGCATTATTGCTTGGTATATTAGGTATATCGGCTCAGGAAAAAGCCTTAGAACGGGCAGACAAAAAGTATGATGAATACTCTTTTAGTCCGGCAATAGATATCTACAAAAAGGTATTAGATAAAGGATTCAGTTCTCCAGATTTATTAAAGCGATTAGGGAATGCCTACTATTTTAATGCTCGGTACAAAGAGGCTGCTGATACCTATGCTAAGCTTTTAGAGTCTTATGGTGATAATGATACGATTATTACAACGGATTATTACTTTAGGTATGCACAGTCTTTAAAATCTATGCAAGAGTATAAGAAGTCAGAAAAAATCATGAATCTCTTCAACCAGAAAGCAAGTAGTAGCCGTATAAAAGGGGCTTTTACAGAAGCGGATTATATGGCGAAGATTGAAGAGAATTCTGGTCGATATACACTTAAAGATTTTCAACATAACTCCAAATATTCAGACTTTGCCGCTGCCTATTATAAAGATGGATTAATCTTTTCTTCAGACAGGGATACTGGTAATTTTGCCAGATATAGGCATACTTGGAACGCTAAAGACTTTTTAGATTTATACGTAGTAGATAGTACTAACACAGTTGTAAAAGTTCCTGGTAATGTTAACACAAAGTTGCACGAGTCTACTTCTGTAGTCACAAAAGATGGAACTACCATGTATTTTACCAGAAATAATTTTGTTGATGGCAAGAGAATTAAGGACGAAAAAGGAACAACCAATCTTAAAATTTTTCAAGCTAGTTTAGTTGGGGGTGAGTGGACTGATATTATTGAACTTCCTTTTAATAGTGATGAATATTCGGTGGCACACCCAATGCTTAGCCCAGATGAAAAGCAGTTGTACTTTGTTTCTGATATGCCTGGTACCAAGGGAGCTTCAGATATTTGGAAGGTAAGAATTGTAGGTGATGGTACCTTTAGCAGTCCTGTTAATTTAGGTGATAATATTAATACAGAAGCTAGAGAAACTTTTCCATTTATTACGCCAAATGATGTATTATATTTTTCATCAGATGGGCATCCAGGTCTGGGAGGTTTAGATGTATTTGCTACAAAAATTGCATTTGATGAATATGACCAACCTATTGTTAATGTAGGTAAACCTATCAATGGACAGTTTGATGATTTCTCTTATATTTTTAACGAAGAAAATAAAACTGGTTACTTTTCATCCAATAGAGAAGAAGGGAGTGTAGGGGACGATGATATTTATGAATTTACAGAAGATATAGCTTTAAAATTAGATTGTCTTCAGGAGGTTACGGGTACCGTTAGAGACCGCATATCTAATGAAATTTTGATTGGTGCAACTGTTAAGTTGATTGATGAAGATAACAATGAAATTGCAACTGCTATTGCAAATAATAAGGGAGAATATCTTCTTACCTTAGATTGTTCTAAAGGTAATTTTGTAAGAGCATTGATGGAAGGTTACGTACCAGCAGAGGAGTTTTTACCGGCCTCTTACGGTAAACCTAGGATTGTAGATTTTTATTTAGAAAGGGATAGAGTTACAGGAGGTTTTGGAGACGATTTGGCCAAACTATTACAGTTAAGCACTATTTATTTTGATTTGAATAAATACAATATAAGACCAGATGCAGAAGTAGAAATACAAAAAGTAATTGTAGCCATGGAGAAGTACCCTAGTCTTAAATTAAAAGTCAATGCACACACAGATAGTAGAGGTAGGGATGAATATAATTTGTGGCTATCTCAAAAGCGTGCGGAGGCTACCGTTGCCTATATGATTTCTAAGGGGATAGCTAAAGAGCGCTTACAAGGTGAAGGTTACGGAGAAAAACGTTTGCTAAATGATTGTGATGATGGTGTCTATTGTACCAGTGCACAACATCAATTAAATAGACGTTCAGAGTTTATTATATTAGAATAGTTTTACTTATTTAAATAATAAAAAAACGCCCATGCGACGGGCGTTTTTTGTTTTTTTACCATTCGCTAACTTCAATTTTTCCTGGTTTCATCTTGTATATTAGGGCTTTGGCAACAAATGTTGTTAAGGAGAATCTAACGTTAATAGTTTTGTTGTTATATACATACATTCCACTTTTCAATGATTGATTTTAAGAATAGTACCATAATCATTATCTTATTTCTAGTTAGTCAATTAGGATTTAGTCAAGAATCATATCTAGATGATTTTAATACAGTTTCTTATTCTAATAACAATGGAACAAGAAATTTTAATTCGGACTGGATAGAAAGTAATGACGTTGATTCTGGTCCAACCGGTCAAAATATCTATATAGCTTCTAATAGATTAACATTTTATAATTTGTCTAATCAAAGTATCAGAAGAGGGGTAGATTTAACCTCCGCTACGTCTGCTTCTTTAAATTTTTCATGGCAAACTTCTGGATTAAATGGTTCTAAAAATGTTATTGTAGAAATATCAAGTAACGGTTCCAACTTCTTCTCTTTGGGTAATTTTAATGGAAACAATAACTCAGGTAACTTTAATATTAACATCAATCAACATATATCTAGCAATACGGTTATTCGCATAAGAAGTGGAGGGAATAATTGGGATAACAATGATTTTGCATACATAGATAACTTTAGAATAAATGCCACATTTCCATCTCCCTTTTTAAATGTAGAAGACGTTGCTGTAGATGAAACCGCAGGTAGTGTAACTCTAACAGTAGAGCAGCTTGGGAGTTCAACCTCTGCCTACACGGTAAATTATGAGACAATTATAGGCTCAGCTACTTCTCCAGAAGATTATACCTATACCACGGGAGTATTAAATTTTAATGGTAATGTAAACGATACAGAGATTATTACTATTCCAATTACTAGCGATGGAATTATAGAAGGAGACGAAGATTTTAGTATTGTTTTTACATCCGTTAGCAATACGGATGTTGATATTACGGATACAGCCACAATAACTATAAATTCGCAAATACCGTTTGATCAACCTTTGGTTTTGTTCGATCAATTTGCGGGCTATGTGGATTATACTTCTACTGCTGGATCTTTTAGAACACTCCAAAATAGTGCAACAACAACCGATGCGTGTGCCATAACAAACACTTCTAGTAATACGCTTTTTAGTGCAGTACCCAACACAGCTACCATTAAAAAAGCGTATTTATATTGGGCACACTCTAGTTATGTTCTAGATGACACAGTTACTTTTGAAGGGCAAAGTGTTACCGCAAGTAGAATTTATGAGTCTGCTATAAATAGTGGAACGACCACACTTACTCATTTTGGATATGTGGCCGACGTAACCAGTATCATAGATGCAATCGGCGTTGTAAATTTAGGTTCTAATACGTTTGATGTTACAGATTTAACTATTGATTCTGGTTCTCCGTTTTGTGAAACTGCAACCGTTCTTGGTGGTTGGACTTTGATGGTCTTTTACGAAGAACCTTCGTTGCCTGCCTCTAATATCAATTTGTATGAAGGTTTTGACGGTTTAAATAATGCAGGAAATTCTTTTACACTAGATTCCTTTTTTGCAATAGCAGGTGCAGGCTCCAAAGCCTCTTTTTTATCTTGGGAAGGTGATGCTACTTTAGATGGCTCAAGTACTGGCAGCACTAATCCAGAAGAATTATCAATAACTAATCAATCTGGGTTCAATTTTGTGCTTTCTGGTGATGGAGGCCAAACAGGAAATAATGCCTATAACTCTACGGCTTATGACAATACGCAATCACCAATAGTCAATGATGCAACGCTTTACGGGGTGGATTGGGATACTTTTGATATTTCTACCTATATCGCCCCATCTAACACTGAGGTTACTGCCAATGTTAATGTGGGTCAAGATTATATTATTTCGAACGCCGTTGTCATTAAAGTACCTTCCAATTTGGTTACAGGTTTTGTTTTTGAAGATATTAATTATCCTGGCGGTACGGGTAGAAATAGACTTAACGCTAATGGTGAGCCACTTGAAGGGGTTACTGTGGAATTGTACAATTCCTTTGGAAATATAATAAGGACGACAACTACAGATGCTAATGGTCAATATATTTTTGGTGGTATGGCAGACGGTTCTTACTCAGTTAGGGTTGTAAATGAAACCGTGAATTCTACAAGGATAGGTGGATCAAGCTGTACAACATGTTATGGAGTTCAAACCTTTAGGAGTTTTCATAACGGAACTGGCATTGTTGAAGTTGGTGAAGACGTAGGTGGTGCTAATCCTGCTCAAGAAGATGTACCTGCTGGTTCTTTGATTGGAGCGCAATCAGTTTCTACTGTAATTTTAGCTAGTAATGGTATTGTTGGTATTGATTTTGGTTTCAACTTCAATACCATTGTTAATACAAATGAATCTGGACAAGGTTCTTATGAGCAATTCATTATAAATAGTAACAATCTTGGTCAAATTAGTCTGGACATAGAACCTAACAGTATTTTTGATCCACAAGCGGGTGAAGATGTTTCTATTTTTATGATACCTACTTCAGGCGATTTATTAGGTAGGACTGCAGACCCAAATTATACAAATGGTTATTTTGATATTTTTTATAATAATACCTATACGCCATCTCAAATTACGG
This sequence comes from Flavobacterium sp. ASW18X, assembly GCF_005144745.1. GTDB lineage: Bacteria > Bacteroidota > Bacteroidia > Flavobacteriales > Flavobacteriaceae > Croceivirga. Next base: position 6,570 of record NZ_SWKK01000039.1, read on the forward strand.
ATAACAATACCATTGTAGACGGTAGAACGCAAACAGCCTATTCTGGAGATACCAATGTAGGAACTGTTGGAGCAGGTGGCACTACTGTTGGTGTTACTGGCCTAGTATTGCCCAATTATAACTTACCTGAAATACAGATTCATCGCAACGCAGGTAATGTCATAAAAGTTGCGGCTAATGCTATCCAAATAAGGAATTTATCAGTTTTTGCTAATAACAATGCAGCCATTCGGATAAATAGTGGTGATGTTGTGATTAGAGAGAATTTATTAGGTGTAAATGCCCAAGGAACAAATGTAGGCAATGTAGATTATGGAATTAATAATGTCTCTGGGGACATGTTGGTAGATAGTAATTATATAGCAACAAATACCGTAAATGGTGTTTTAATCGCTGGCGGTAATAGTTCACAGTTAATTAGAAATCATATTACAACTAATGGTATAACATCATGTGATGATAACATTAGAATTAATGGCGGTTCTGGAATTGAAATTATAGAAAACCTTATAGAAAATGCAGCTTCTATAGGTATTGATGCTGCTTCTAGCGGTAACATACAAATCTTAAATAATACCATCACAGGGTCAGGACAAAATGGAGGTAATTGTGGTACTGCTCCTGAGCAAATGGGAATTGAGTTAGGAGGTAGCAATTCGGTCATAAGCGGAAATGTTATTCATAATAATGGTGGTTCTGGGCTAGCTACTACAGGTAATGGGATAGCTAATTTATTCAGTCAGAATTCCTTCTATGCAAATGGTGCAAGCAGTCAAGCTTTAGGAATAGATTTAGCAGGTGATGGCGTAACGCTAAACGACCTAAATGATATAGATACAGGCTCTAATAATTTTGTCAATTTTCCTTTAATTTCAGCAGCCTACATTTCTGGTAATAGCATAATAGTTAAGGGTTGGGCTAGCCCCAATGTACAAATGGAGTTTTTCTTTACAGACGTTAATGAGGGTACTGCTACTGCGGGTGACAATCAATTAGGTACTTCTCAAGACTATGGAGAGGGCCAATTGTATATTGGTACTGTACAAGAGGGTAGTGCGGAGGATTTAGACGCCACAACTGCAGGCTATACAGATACGGATGGTAATACAGATAATACCAATAGATTTCATATTAGTTTACCATTGCCTTCAGGAACACAATTGGGAGATATGATAACGGCAACAGCTACAATTAGTAATTCAACATCTGAATTTTCGCCTTCAACCGTTATAAAAGTAGCTACGGTTATCACTAATCGTAGAATTACGGACAGGGTTAATCAATAAAGATTTCTTAAAATAGGAGAGACCTATGAATTCTTACTAGGATTCATAGGTCTTGCTATTTCTGGGCTCATCGATAAACTACCTATTAAGAAAATTTTAACCTCAATTTTTCCAGAGTATACTTTGTTAAAATGCTGTTACACAACAATTATTTTCTGAAAGCAGATATAAACTCAATTTTTGTATTGAATGTAAAATGCCCCATATCAAGGTTTTCTGTAATTGTTAAAAGATAAAATCCTTGAATGTATTTTAAACACAAACCAAAACATGTATAATAGAAACTACCCCAAAAGAAAGTCTTTATTACCAGTATTACTTTTCTTATTTACTGGTTTTGCCTTTGCTCAAACAACGGTTACATTGCAAGATCAATGTAATTGTGAAGTGTTAAGCGGAACTGAAGTTTCCGCTCCAGGCATGGCTACACCTGCAGGAGCAGATGTAGGTGATATCTATGTAAATACCAATACAGGTACTATTTACTACTGGGACGGAGATTCTTGGGAACTAACATCTTCTGATAATCAACAATTAGAAAATTTCACCTATGACAATACTACAGGAGAGTTATCACTTTCTCTAGAAAATGGAGGTATAGCCACTGTAGTTTTACCAGTAGAAACCATAACAACTTTAACCAATACCCTTGGGGCGGGTAATATAATTGGTGAGTATACCAATGAAAATGGAGATATAGTTTCTATTTTAGAAACAATTACTACTATACAAGACAACGGCGACGGAAATGTAACTTTCACTAATGAAGCAGGTACAAGTATTACGGTAGCTAAATCAGCAATCACAGATTTAGGCAACGGCGTGTATCAATTTACAAACGGAGATGGAACTGATGTAACTTTAGATACTAGAGCCTCTAGTAACCCATACGATAATACCACCAGTGGTTTAGCGGCGACTGACGTACAAGCCGCTATAGATGAAATCAACGCTGCCGCAGGCACGGTTGCCT
>NZ_SWKK01000040.1 GCF_005144745.1 Flavobacterium sp. ASW18X
TCCAATACAAGACTATATTGGTATTAGAAAAAGACCAAACGGTTAGCGGCGAGGGTACGGATGGGTATCAAAAGCGGGTAGATGAGTTTTTGGCTTATCCTAACCCTACCACCGGTAATTTCACAGTAGAAGTAGGGCTAACAGAGGTAGCCAACGTATCGGTTAAGGTATTCAACCTAGCCAACAACCGTGTTATAGCAGCAGAGAAAGTAGGGGGAGAAGATTATTACCAAATAGCAATGGATATCAGCTCTGAACCCGCAGGCATATACGCTGTACTCATAGAAACCCCATATGGAAAATACCTAAGAAAAGTGATTAAAACATAACAATTATGAACAGTCAATAGTCTAATTTATAATTTCATTCCAAAATGTTAAATTCCTAAAGTATTTAGTTATTCATCGAAAACTTTCGATGACTGTTAAAGTTATGTTTAAATTTAATGCGGAAAATTTATTTAATGGGTATACATCTGTGGCCCGAGTCAACTAGATGTTAAATTAATTTTTTCAATAGATTATAAAAAATATTTATACGAAACGGTAAGAAAATCAGTTATTGTATAAGCCTCAAACAACTAACGTATGACCAACAAACTACACTACGCCTTAGGGTTCGTTTTTGTGTTTATTTCTAGTTTTGTCTTAAACGCAACAGTTATTAAAAGTGGTAGTGGAAAAGATTCTACAGTTACAGCTTCTAAAGTTGAAAAGAAAAATCATACAATTACACCACAAGTTGTAAGAACATTTCCAGAGGTAGATACGCAACTAGAGCAACAGCTAACTTCATTTTCTTTGAATTATGCTTCTAGTGAACCAGAATTTAATCCGGCATATTTAGAAGAACATTTTGGGAGGAATCCCAAAACAGATACATTGATTGCAAAAGCCTATAGTTTGTTCAAAACCGTAGAAGGTTTAGGAAGTTTTGTCGATAAAATTACGGGAAAGGAATTATTAAAGCTCCCTATTGGTATGCGTAAGAGAGATTCTACAGGAAATACGGTAACCCTAGCAATTTCAGAAGTAGAATTTACGCCTCAACACGCCATTTTAAAAGCTTATGCTAAATTAGAAATACCAGAAAAAGGCAGTAATAACGCAAAGAAAGAACTGATTTTTGGGGCTGAAAATATCACCTTAACACATGATGGAGGTTTAGCTGGAGATATGAGGCTTGTTTTGCTAGGTGATGTGGGTATACCTATAAATGGTGATCAGTGGTTAATAACCCTTAAGGGGAATATCGATTTAGAAAATGATGGAGCCTTTTCTGATGATAGTTACGTAGAGTTTGATTGTGATGGATTGAAAGGAATAGGATTAAAGGGAGATGTGAGAGTATCGAGACAGGTTTTAAAACCATTAAATTCTAATGGAACACCAAAATGTACTAATGTCAATGAATTGGACTTTTTTACACCTAGTTCCGTAAGTAGAGATTGTTATGTAGGGTCTTCGTTTGATATTAAAACATCGGGATGGAATGATATTTTTTTGGAGGTAGATTTAGATCCTTTTGAGGTGGTTGGGCTAGATGGCTGGGGTTTTTATACCAAGAATGTGGTATTAGATTTAAGTGATACGCGAGGGTCTACCAAAATGAATTTACCCAAGGAATATGAAGCGATTTATGGAGGTGCAGACCTAAAATTATGGAGGGGTTTTTATGCAGAAGAAATAAGTGTGATGTTGCCTCAAGGGATAGAAGATAAAAATGCATCTAACGGGAGGGTAAGTTTTGGCGCTACTAATTTGATTTTAGACAGTCAAGGTATTTCTGGGACTTTTTTCGGTGAGAATATATTAACTGCTGGTAACGGTGCTGCTGGGGATTGGGCTTTTACTATAGAAGATGTTTCTTTATCACTTTTAGCAAATAATGTGCAAGGTGGCTCAATGGGCGGGGATATTTCGGTTCCCATTTTAAAACAACCAATGGATTATAATGGTTATATACATCAAAATGGTTACGGTTTGCAAGTTAGTTTGACAGAGGCTTATAGTGCTCCTGTATTTATGGGAGAGTTGAATTTAGCTCCTAACAGTAGCGTAGCTATAGATGTATTAGAAGGTAAAGTATATCCTTATGCCAATCTTACAGGTACTATGGGTATAACAGGTAACTTAAATGATACCCCAGAAACTGTAGAACAACGTGCGGAAGACAATAAATCTGAAACAACAAGTAGCGAAACAAAAGAAGAAGAAGAAAGTGGAGCTATTAATTTTAGAGGCATAGTTTTTGAAGAATTAGAATTGCAAACACAACCAGGGACAAAAAAGATTCAGGCTAAGAAGTTTGGTTTTGAAGGTAATCTCAATTTGATGAATTTTCCTGCCACAATTAGCAATTTAAGTTTGATTACTCCTGGGAAACAAGTCGGTTTAGAATTTGATTTAACTGTAAATTTGGATGGGTCGGGTGCTGGTGCAACAACTAAATTGGCTATTCTAGGGAATACAGAGGAGAATGGCAAAGCTTGGAAATTTGATGAAGTAAAACTATCTGCAATAGAAATTGACTATAAAAAAAGCGGTATTGCTTTAAAGGGTGGTCTCGAGATTATGAAAGATGACCCTGTGTATGGTAATGGTTTCAAAGGTTTGTTAATGGCAGATATAGAAAAGCTAAGTTTCAATGCTAACGGAAAAGCGATTTTTGGAGCTAAAGACTTTCGGTATTGGAGTGTAGATATCTGGACAACTAAAAATGGTAATACGCAATCTAAAAACAAACTTCTTATAGATTCTTTTGTTGGCGGTATTTCCAATAAAATGAGAAAAGTTTCTGATAACAGTGGTTTCAGTCCTGAAAACTCTGTTTATGAGCCTGATAGTGAAACTGGATTAGGTATTAGAGCCGGCGTTCAAATTAATTCAAAAAACTCAGGTACTTTCTCAGGTAGAGCCTATTTAGATATGGAGTTTAATACACATGGAGGATTAAATAGAATTGGGTTTATTGGAGAAGGAGCTTTCATGGGTAATAATGATTACGTAAAGGAAACAGGAGACACTGCAGCCTTAGCAGAAACATTAAAGGAAGTAGATGAAAAAATAAAAGAAGATTCAACTCAAATTAACCAGTTAAAGGAAGATGGTAATTATATGGAAGCTTCTAAAGAAGCGATTCCATTAAGTTCTGTGGCAAGCTCAGGTAAAGTTGGGGTGTATGTTGGTATAGAAAAAGATTTTGTCAATGACACCTTTGATGGTGAATTTGAATTGTATATAGATTTGCCTGGTTTACGTGGTGGTGGACAAAACAATATGGCAGGTTATGCAAAAATTCATACAAGTCCAACAGATTGGTATGTTTATATAGGTACACCGCAAAAACGTATTTCTTTAATCTTTGATGTAAAAATGACGGAAATTGAGGTTGGTGGTTATTTTATGACCGGAACTCAGTTGCCAAGTCAATTAGATCCACATCCAAGAGTTGTTCAAATTCTTGGGAGAGATATGTTAAACAATAATAGACAAGAAAACCAACTACAAGCGGGTAGAGGTTTTGCTTTTGGTTTGAATTTTGCCTACCGAAAATCATTTACTGGCGGACTATTTTACGCATCAATAGAGGCTGGAGCAGGATTTGATGTTATGCATGCTTTTTATCCAGATGCACAATGTGTTGGTCGTCCAGGACCAGTTGGTAATAACGGCTGGTATTCTATGGGGCAGGTGTATGCTTATATCTATGGAGAATTTGGTATAGACGTCAATCTTTTATTTGTAAAAGGAAAATTTAAAATTGGCGAAGCTGGTATTGCCGCTATGTTAAGAGGACAATTTCCTAATCCAGTATATATTCAAGGGTATGTGGGGATGTATTACAATATTCTTGGAGGGTTGGTTAAAGGTAGAATGCGTTTAAAAGTAGAAATGGGAGAGGAATGCCAACTTTCTAATATTGCAGAAGGAGTAGGGGTCCCAATAATATCAGATGTTCAACCTAACAACGGTGCAGATGATGTTTCTGTCTTTGCTGCTCCGCAAGCGGTCTTTAATTATGCTATTAATGAGGAAGTAACAGTAGACTTAGCAGAAGGGCAAAAAACTTTTCGTATTCATTTAGATACTTTTAAAGTAACGCATCTGGGTCAAGAAATCGATGGTGTAACAGAATGGAACGATTCTAAAGATGCAATAACCTTTAAACCAGAGGAAACCTTACCTTCTAAAGAAGATATCAAGGTGTTAGTAGAAGTGTCGTTTGAAGAACGCGTAAATGGTGCATTTAGACCCTTATTAGAAAATGGCAGCCCAGTTAAGGAAAAGAAAGAAATTGTTTTTCAGACAGACGAAGCACCAGACCACATTCCTTTCGAAAATATAGAATACATCTACCCTGTTGTGGACCAAGGACAATTTTATCCAGAAGAATATAAAACGGGTTATCTAAAGATGATTACCACACAAGATTATTTGTTCCAAGGAGAATATGAGATGAGAGCAGAATTTATTGCCAACGGGCAAGGTATAAGAACAGATTTATCTTATGATAGAGCCAATAAATTGGTATTCTTCGATATTCCAGATATGGATTTAGAAAGTGACTATGAAGTAAGTATCATCGCTTTTCCTCCAGGAGCCAATATAGAAACAGAAATTGTTGTAGAAGAATCTGAAGTATACTCAGAAGAGGATGCAGGAGATACAGCTTGGTACAATCCAGATTCAGATACTCAAGAGAATAAAAATGTGGGCAGTAGTGTTGTGGTAAGTAATAAAAAGGCTGCTAATGTTAAAATATCTAACGGAGCTCCAAAACCAATACTTACCTATAATTTTCATACAAGTCAACATTCTAGTTTTGGTGATAAAATAAGTGATTTAGAAATAACAAATAACATTACTAATTACATCGTAGCAGATGTGCACAGTTTAAGTATTAAGGTTGCCAATTATGAGTATTTAGATGCGTTAGAGATTTTTGGGGGTAGGTATACCAATTCGCAACCTCTAGTTTATGCGCAAGCAAAACTAACAGACAATTATTTTAATAATGTAATCGAGCCTTTAGTTTATAATGAATACCCTTTAAATGGAAACATTTATGTGGATAGAGGTGAACAATCAGCAGAAGTATTAGGTGTACCTCCCGTACGGTCATTTTACATTAGTACTAATTACATTGCTAATCTAGAGGAGAACCCTAATTCTTCATGGGTAAAAAATAGAATACCGTTTGTGTATAATTTACCAATGCAATACAAAATAGATTTTGCACATTTTAGAAATACTATTGCAAATAGGTATGAACCAGGTTCAGCTGGGTATAACCAATACAGTTACTTAATGCAAGTTTTTCCGGCTATGCCATTTGGTACGTATAAAGCAGAATTAATCTATAGAACCCCAGGCAATCGCTATCAAAAGGGGTATACCATCAGATACAAAAACGATTAAAAGCTATGTACAGTAAAATACTTACATATTTAATTTTACCTATAATTCTTGGGTTTACCCAGTTAACCATTGGTCAAGAACTTACTGATACCGCCAATCCTTCGGTAAAAGTTATTGCACGGTCTTTAGAAGACAAAGTGCTTTTGCGTTGGGCCGTAGATCAACCTTATGCGTGGAAGAAAGCTAATGAATCTGGTTTCTTAATAGAACGCATTACAATAGAAAGTAAAGGTCTTGCTCTAGATAACGGTCCTAGGATAATTTTAACAACCCAACCATTAAAACCTGCTCCATTAGAGGCCTGGGAAAATTTGGCCACGCAAAATCAGAATGCCGCGATTTTAGCGCAAGCATTATACGGTCAAAGTTTTAATGCTACGCCCCCAGGCAATAGTACCATGACCATGATTTATACCATTAATGAAGAGTTGGAGCAAAGACATACGTTTGCTTTATTAGCGGCAGAACAAAGCTGGGATGCCGCCAAGTTAGCAGGTTGGGCATTTGAAGACACTTCTATAATAAAGGGTGAAAAGTACATCTACAGCGTTAAGGTGGCTCCAACAGATGAAGAAGCAATAAGGATTGATAAATCTGCAGTGGTAGCTGGTACACCTTTTTATGAGGCATTACCTAAACCTATAGAACTATCTGCCGTTTTTGGAGATGGTGTGGCTAACATAACATGGGACTTTAATTTGCTAAAGCATATTTATTCGAGCTACAATTTGGAGCGCTCTGTTAACGGTAATCCTTTTGAGCAAGTTAATACATCGCCCATATTTAATGCGCAGCAAGGGGCAGATGGTCAAAGTGCAGCTTTGTTCTATCAAGACTCCATTACTAACGGTAAATCGTATAAGTATAGAGTAAAAGGTTTCACGGCTTTTGGAGAAGTAGGTCCATATTCAGAAGAAGTAGGGGGTACGCCTAAAGAACGATTAGCATTTACCCCTAGAATTTCTAGGAAAAAAATCTTAGATCCCAATAGAGTAGAATTACAATGGGAGTACAATGAAAAAGGAAACGAAGCCATTCAAAGTTTTTATTTGAGCAGAAGCAATAAAGACGATGGCGTTTATTATAAAGTAGTAGAAAACATCCCTGTTAATCAAAGAAAAATCACCTATACAGGGCTAAAGGCAATAAATTATTTTAGGATTACGGCTGTTGGTAAAAATGGAATAGAGAGTGAATCCTATTCTTCCATGGTGCAACCAATAGATAGTACACCACCTGCGCCACCAGTAAACATAATGGCCAAAATAGATACTACTGGCGTAGTAACTTTAGAATGGAATAGAAATACAGAAGTAGATTTGGCTGGTTATCGGGTGTATAGAAATACCTCCAAAACGGCAGAATTTTCTATGGTAAGTCCAGCGTTGATAAAAGATAATCGTTTTACTGATACGATTACCATCAAAACCTTGAATACCAAGATGTATTATAAGGTAACGGCAGAAGACCAAAGATATAATACTTCAGAATTTTCTAAGGTATTTGCTTTAAATATTCCCGATGTTTTACCTCCTTCTCCTCCTGTAATAAAATCGTTTGCAAATAATGCGGAAGGTGTAGCAATTACTTGGGTACCAAGTAGTAGTAAAGATGTAAAAGCGCATATTCTATTTAAAAAGGAGACCCAAAGCAAAGAATGGTTACAGCTCAAAGTATTGGAAAGCGATACCACTTTTATGGATGAGAATACGGTAGCTGGTACGTTTGCTTATACGGTTATTGCAAAAGACAGCACCGGATTAGAAAGTACCCCAGCTAAACCCATAATTGTAAAGCGTAAGGGACAAACAACTACAGAAAAAGCGATGAATTTAACGGCAGTGCCTAATAGAGAGCTCAGGTTTATAGCCATCCAATGGCGTATAAAAAATGAAGACATAAGCGAGTACCGCTTGTACAAAAGTGTTAACAGTGGACCTTTGCGGTTGTACCGAACGCTAGATAAAGAAAGCAATGGCTTAAATGATGTGGATATCTCTGTGAATACGCTATATGGTTATGGCATTCAAGGAGTCAGTAGGTTAGGTGTAATGACGCCTATTAAGAAAATTCAAGTAAAATATTAGGATGAAGTATTTAAAGTCCGTACTATTCTTTTTTCTATTATGCAATTCAGTATTCGGCCAGGGTACATTGTACGTTGGGCAAAGTGAAAGACTTAATTTTAACATAGAGCCAAATCAATGCAGATTTGACGATTACAGATATAGATATAATATAGGATTTGAAATAGGTGAATATAGTATTGCCGCAACTAATATATTATTAGAATTAACTTTTGAAGAGGGATATAATGATGACCCAGGTTATGGTTGTAACGGACGCTGTGGTCAATTTAAATGGTATCCTGCCCTAGATCGAACTACAACTCTCAATTATTTTGAAAATATACTCATGAATTATGAAGGTTCTTATCCTGTGACTTGCTCTGAGGTAGAGGATAATTTCCCACTCAACTATAACGCCATTTTCATGCCCGATATGGAAGTCGTTAGCGATGTAAATACTTGTGGTCCCTTATTTGAAGAAATAAACACACCAAAGCCAAATTTTC
>NZ_SWKK01000041.1:2500-3736 GCF_005144745.1 Flavobacterium sp. ASW18X
TAACTCGTAGGCTCATTATGCAAAAGGCACGCCGTCACCCCGAAGGGCTCCGACCGCTTGTAGGCGTATGGTTTCAGGATCTATTTCACTCCCTTGTTCAGGGTTCTTTTCACCTTTCCCTCACGGTACTGGTTCACTATCGGTCTCCCAGGAGTATTTAGCCTTGGCGGATGGTCCCGCCGGATTCAAACAGGGTTTCACGTGCCCCGTCCTACTCAGGATACCACTATCTCTAACGTCCCTTACCCGTACCGGGCTATCACCGTCTACGGCCACTCTTTCCAGAGTGTTCTGGTTCGTCGCGCAGAGAACAGCGTGGTCCTACAACCCCAGTATTGCCGAAACAACACTGGTTTGGGCTGTTCCGATTTCGCTCGCCACTACTCTCGGAATCACTCTTGTTTTCTTTTCCTCCGCCTACTTAGATGTTTCAGTTCAGCGGGTTGGCCTCTTTCGATGCTATGCCTTCAACATAGCGGGTTGCCCCATTCGGATATTCACGGATCAACACTCGTGTGCAGTTCCCCATGACTTTTCGCAGCTTACCACGTCCTTCATCGCCTCTGGGAGCCTAGGCATTCCCCATACGCCCTTGCTTAGCTTGTCGCACTTTACTTCTAAAGTGCCCCTCGTAATCTTTATATATTTCTTACTCTCGTATTCTACTACTTTACTTGCTTTCAAGTTTCTTCTTTTGACTTCGCATCAATACAAATCAATGTATTGTGCTACGTCCCAATATGTCAATGAACTTTTTAATACCCAATTAAATCAGGTACTTTGTGGAGAATATCGGAGTCGAACCGATGACCTCCTGCGTGCAAGGCAGGCGCTCTAGCCAGCTGAGCTAATTCCCCATAACTAGTAGTTAGTAATGAGTAGTTAGTAGTTAGTACATAACTACATACCCAACTTCCAGAATTTCCTAATTGTTCAATATTTTTTATTGAGGTTTCCCTCAGAACTTCGCACTTTTTAGTCTCGCGACTTGTAGTCTCAGGCAGACTCGAACTGCCGACCTCTACATTATCAGTGTAGCGCTCTAACCAGCTGAGCTATGAGACTTCTTAGGTCTTATGACCACATTATATCTATGGACATCCAAAACAACAACACAAAGAAAACTACCGTTCCTTCACCAAAGCACGGGGCCTAAGGGCCTATCGTCTCTAGAAAGGAGGTGTTCCAGCCGCACCTTCCGGTACGGCTACCTTGTTACGACTTAGCCCTAGTTAC
>NZ_SWKK01000042.1 GCF_005144745.1 Flavobacterium sp. ASW18X
CAATTTTGCCCTAGGCCGCTCCTTACGGTGACGGACTTCAGGCACTCCCGGCTTCCATGGCTTGACGGGCGGTGTGTACAAGGCCCGGGAACGTATTCACCGGATCATGGCTGATATCCGATTACTAGCGATTCCAGCTTCACGGGGTCGAGTTGCAGACCCCGATCCGAACTGTGACCAGCTTTGTAGATCCGCGCCTCCTTGCGGAGTGGCTTCCCTCTGTACTGGCCATTGTAGCACGTGTGTGGCCCAGGACGTAAGGGCCGTGATGATTTGACGTCGTCCCCACCTTCCTCACGGTTTGCACCGGCAGTCCCGTTAGAGTCCCCATCTTTACATGCTGGCAACTAACGGCAGGGGTTGCGCTCGTTATAGGACTTAACCTGACACCTCACGGCACGAGCTGACGACAACCATGCAGCACCTTGTAAGTAGTCCGAAGAAAGGGACGTCTCTGCCCCATGCAACTTACATTTAAGCCCTGGTAAGGTTCCTCGCGTATCATCGAATTAAACCACATGCTCCACCGCTTGTGCGGGCCCCCGTCAATTCCTTTGAGTTTCATTCTTGCGAACGTACTCCCCAGGTGGGATACTTATCACTTTCGCTTGGCCACGGAGCTAAATGCCCCACAGCTAGTATCCATCGTTTACGGCGTGGACTACCGGGGTATCTAATCCCGTTCGCTCCCCACGCTTTCGTCCATCAGCGTCAGTATATAGTTGGTCACCTGCCTTCGCGATCGGTGTTCTATGTGATATCTATGCATTTCACCGCTACACCACATGTTCCGGCAACCCCACTATAACTCAAGACTAACAGTATCAAGGGCAGTCCCACAGTTGAGCTGTGGCCTTTCACCCCTGACTTATTAGCCCGCCTACGGACCCTTTAAACCCAATGATTCCGGATAACGCTCGGACCCTCCGTATTACCGCGGCTGCTGGCACGGAGTTAGCCGGTCCTTATTCTTATGGTACCGTCAGTACTCTACACGTAGAGTGGTTTCTTCCCATATAAAAGCAGTTTACAACCCATAGGGCAGTCATCCTGCACGCGGCATGGCTGGATCAACCTTTCGGCCATTGTCCAATATTCCTCACTGCTGCCTCCCGTAGGAGTCTGGTCCGTGTCTCAGTACCAGTGTGGGGGATCCCCCTCTCAGGGCCCCTAATCATCGTTGCTTTGGTGAGCCGTTACCTCACCAACTAGCTAATGATACGCATGGCCATCCCTATCCGAAATTCTTTAAATAATTAATCATGCAACTAATTATTACTATGGGGCATTAATCTTCATTTCTAAAGGCTATTCCCCAGATAGGGGCAGGTTCCATACGCGTTCCGCACCCGTGCGCCGGTCGTCAGCAAAAAAGCAAGCTTTTTCCTG
>NZ_SWKK01000043.1 GCF_005144745.1 Flavobacterium sp. ASW18X
GCAACATCCAGCTCCGTATGCCAATATGTACATATAACCATCTGGTCCTATCTCCATATCTATAAAACCATCTTGGTTTTGAGGAAATACACCTGGAGCCAATTGTTCGGTATCCAAAATATCCCCATTAACATCCATACCTACAGACCATACTTTGCTCGTGTTAAAATCATAGAAAAAGAAACGACCATCAAATTCTACTGGTAGCCGTTGCTGGTCGCTTAAACTTGGATTGTACTTATAACGTGGCCCTGCCATATAAGATTGATGGAAAAAATCCATCCATGCGGGCTGAGCTGGTGGTAAATCTATGAGTCCCGTATTCCATACAGATATATTTTTTGGCGATACTGGGTCGTTATAATACGTTGGGACTGCATAATCTATTAAAAAAGCATATTGAGAAGAATCGTCGTTACCGCCAACCGTATTTGGGTCATTAATACCATTACCTGCAAAATAAGGCCAGCCATAATTACCTGCCTCTTTAACCAAATTCATCTCGTCCAGACCTACTGGCCCTTCGCCATTTGGACCATCAACATCTGAATCGTGACCTACTTCGCCCCAAAACAACCAATCGTCAAATTCAGCATCTACATGCATGCGATAAGGATTCCTAGCTCCCATAACATATATCTCTGGTAGAGTATTGGGGGTTCCTGGTGCAAATAAATTACCAGTAGGAATGGTGTAACTACCGTCTGACTGCGGTGTAATACGAAGTATTTTCCCTCTTAAATCGTTAGTATTAGAAGAGGTGTTCTCAGCACTCTGTTTAGAATCGTTCTCATTAAATGGACCATAAGGACTATGGTTAGAGTTGTCTCCAGTAGCTATATATAAATTCCCTTGTGAATCAAAACCTAAATCACCCCCTGAATGAAAATAATTATCCCGCTGCGTATCCCACTCAATCACTACTACCTCTGAACTGAGATTTAAATTATCCCCTTCCATTAAAAAACGAGAGACACGATTCTTTACCGTGTCTAGTGGTGAGTAATGCAAATACACATAATTATTACTAGTAAAATTAGGGTCAAAAGCTATACCCAACAATCCGTCTTCCAAACCATGAAAAACCGATAACTCACCTGCAACATGTGTGGTTTGTGTTTCAGGATTGAAGACTATTAACTCCCCATATCTATCTAATAAAAATATACGACCATCTGGAGCTATCTTAAACGTGGTAGCGTTTTCTAAATCGGTAAGTAAGTTTATTTGCTCAAAAGAGCTTGGCAACTGCCCATAATTAGAAATTGAAAAAAGTAAGGTTGCCAAAAAAAATAAATTCTTGACTCCCTTTGTAACATTCCAATAAATAATAATCCCCATAATGAATATAATAATATTTTTTGCACGCAAAAGACGCTACAACTGATTCTAGGGGGAACGTTCAAATATATTGATATAGAGACATATAAAAATCACATCTTTAAAATATTCGATTAATCAAAAGATTAGTAGGATTAAATACAAAAAAAGGAGGTAACATTGTCACCTCCTTTTTATTATAAGTTAAAATAAACTAGTTCTTAACCAATAGCTGCAATGATATTGGCTTCCCTTTGTTAAACTCAACAGTCACAAAATATAGTTCATCTCTTAGACTACCAATTGGAATTCTATAACCGACAAAATCTGAACTCGGAATTAGATCTGCAGCTTCGAATACATTCATTAATCGCCCAGAGGAATCATGCAGTAATATTTTAGATACAAACTTACTTTCATCATCAATGTCCAGAGCAATATCTGTATATCCGCCTGAAGCAGGGTTAGGGATGATTGCAATTTCATTATCTAATGTTAAGGTAGATAGTCCAAACTTAATATTTACCACAGCCGTTGCCGTATCGGTTAGACCGTCGTTATCCGTAACCGTCAAACTCACTATGTACTCTCCTACCTCCGTATATTCATAGGACACAATTTCTCCTGATGCTGTAGTACCGTTTCCAAAATCCCAAGAATAAGTTACAATTGAACCATCTGAATCTTCTGATTCTGTTCCTGAGAAATTAATTAACAATGGAGCATTGCCTTCTTGGGTGTCTACAGTAATAACTGCATTGGGGTTTATTAATCCTTGAACCACCGAAATTGTAACTGTAGTAAAATTAGTATTCCCAACATTATCCGTAACTGTCAACGTTACCGTATATTCCCCAGGGTTTTCAAACACATGATTCACATTAACTCCTGATGCTACATTCCCATCACCAAAATCCCAAGCGTAGTCAACTATGGTATTTGCATCATCTGTGGAATCTTCACCACTGAAGACAACATTAAATGGAGCATTTCCTGTAATGCCGTCCGTTGTAATTACCGCTAAAGGCGCTTGATTTGCCATGACTTCTATCTCAATACTCGTAGTATCTGAAGCTCCTGAGTTGTCAGTTACCATTAGAGTTACTGTATATACTCCATCGTTTTGAAAAGTTATTACAGGACTTTCTTCTGAAGATGTTCTGCCATCACCAAAATCCCATCCATAACTTAGTATTGTACCGTCTTGATCTGTAGAGTTAGATCCATTAAAAATAACTGGTAAGGGCGCAACACCAGTTGTTGGGTTGGCCTCAATAATTGCTCTAGGAGGTAGATTTTCTCCTTCAGCTATTACAGTGATTATTTGCTGAACAATACCTTCTCCATCTTCATTATCCACAACAGTTAAGGTGACAGTATACTCCCCAATATTGACAAATTCATGATTAACTATTTGACCTGATGCAGAAGTTCCATCACCAAAATCCCACACATAAGAAACAATATTTCCATCACTATCTGTAGAATTGCTAGCATCAAAATTAACCGTCAATGGAGCAAAACCGTTTTCAGTATCCACCTCAATAATTGCATTAGGATTCTGATTAACTCTTGTGGTCACCTCTATTTCAACTGTACTGGTATGCTGTAGCCCATCGTTATCTGTCACTACTAACTCTACCTCATAAATACCTTCAGAAGTAAATGTGTGTATAGGATTCTGCTCTGTCGAAGTGGTACCATCTTTAAAATCCCACAAATATTCTACTATGGTGCCATCGTCTGTAGACTGGTTACCAATAAAACTTACCTCTAATGGCCAATTACCACTTATTGGGGTAGCAGAAGCTACTGCTACCGGTTTTACCAACTGCGTTACAGAAATTCCTGAAAGTTTTGCAAAATTTGTAACACTCTCAAAATCAACATTTAAAATACCATCTGTTAAATCAACTATAAATGATTCCTCTACAGCAGTAAATTCCTGATTTCCAGCAGCAACATATACATCATATTCATCCAATTGATGCTGATTATCTTCAATGGATACGTTAAAAATTCGCTCTCCAGCAGCTGTGAAAAATAACTCAGCAAAATGCAAGGTTACTCTATAAGCTTCATTATTAGGCACCGGAATAGCATAATTAAAAGAACCATTATAACGTTCCGTTTGATAAATTTCATCATTATCTGTATTTGCTATAGCATTGGTGGTACTAAAGTCTGATTCCCCTCCATTGAAGTATTGATCTGCAATCCAATTTTGACCATTATAGTTAACTGTAGGTCCACCAGCATTGATGTATAAGCTTTCTTGAAATTCGGCCACAACCAAGTCAAAGGTTTCACTATCTTGTAGTCCACCCTGATCTGTAACCGTTATTTCTATTGGATATGTTGCAGCTGGAACATTCAATTGCCCTGAAATTAATCCTGAAGTTTCACTTATTGTTAAATCTTCTGGTAGGCCAATAGCGCTATATGTTAAGACGTCTCCTAAATCATTAGCTTCTATTTGAATATTAACTCCTGAATCCGTAAATACCGTTTGTGTTCCTGGGTTTATAATAATTGGTGCTTTATTTTCTGCTCCAGCTAAAATTTCAATACCAGATATTTTGGCTCTATCAATATAATCTGTTGCAATTATTGTTAAATAACCATCATTAACATCTACCGCAAAAGATTCCACCACAGCCGTATTCTGGCCTCCGGAGGTAGCAATAATGTCATAGTTGTTTAAGGTGCCTTGACCACCTTCGACAGATACATCAAAAACTCTTGCACCAACAGTATTGTGATAAATTTCTGCAAAATGAAGCCTAACCCCATACCTGCCATTTTCCGGAACTGGTATTTCATAAACTAAAATACTTTCTCCTGCACTAGAATTTCTTTCCGTTTGATAAATCTCATCATTCTCGGTATTTGCTATCTCATTAATTGCATTAAATTCTTCTCCTTCTTGGAAATAAATATCAGACACCCATTGTTCTCCATCAAAATTAACATCTGCCCCTCCTGCATTAATTCTTAAAATAGGTGTTAATTCTCCAACTTCCATTGTAAAAGAAATTTCTGTAAAAGCATCCAATTGGTCACTTACCCTTACGGTTACAAAATAACTTGCCTCTGCAGCTGTTAATGTTCCAGAAATTAGACCTGTAGTCTCATCTATAGACAGACCAGAAGGTAGGTTAACCGCGCTATACGACAAGACGTCTCCAGAATTTGGGTCTCTTGCATCTATTTGCAATACTATTTCTGAATCTAAATTATACAATTGTAATCCAGGGTTCTGTACAATAGGGCTCTCATTTATTGGAGCGTTTGCATCTATTGTTTTATTCTCAAAGATTCTTGGAATAATAGTGTTCCATCCAGTAGATATAATATCCAAATCTCCATCATTGTCTATATCCACAACTTG
>NZ_SWKK01000044.1 GCF_005144745.1 Flavobacterium sp. ASW18X
ATTTTGATACGAGTACACCAAGTACGGATAGTACTATGGAGAATCCTACCTTTATCTATACCACAGCAGGTACATATAACGTACAGTTACGAGTATCAGATGGTAACGGGGGCACAGGTGTAGCCAACCTAACCATACATGCAGGTAATAATTTAGCTAGTTTTACTTTTACCTCCCCATCAGATGGAGGCTTTATGAGTTGGGGAGATGATATTAGCGTTGCTTTGAGCGTTAGTGATGTGGAAGATGGGGATACCAGCGGAAACCCAGGTACGGAAGGTAGTGGTATTGCATGCGAAGATGTTGTGGTTACCCCTTCTTTAGGGCATTTAACACACTTTCATGATACGCCTTCCATAGATGCATGTCCTCAAGATTTAACATTGGGAGCAGAAGGTCATCAGACCAACGGAGAGGCAGATATTTTTTATGTTCTTAATGCTAATTATACAGACAATGGTGGATTACAATCCTTTGGTCAGATACGAATATATCCTAAGGTAGCAGAAGCAGAGCATTACGATGATTCATCTCAAGGAATCAACATTATTCAAAATACAGATGATTTAGGTGGAGCAGAGGATGCTATACGTGCAGACCATAATAGTTACATTGTTTATCAAGGGCGTAATCTAGAGAATATAACATCTTTAATCTATCGTGTATCTTCTAGTGTTTCAGGGGGTAGTATAGAATTGCGATTGGATAGTCCAACGGGAACCTTGTTAGGTACAAGTGCAGTTCCTGTAACGGGTAACGCCAACGATTGGGCCAATGTGGAGCTAGGAATCGTAGACCCAGTCGGTAAGCATGATTTGTATATAGTATTTAAAAACGCATCAGCAGGGACAGGCATTGTAGATTTAAACTACATAGAATTTGTGGGTGTAGGAGTATCGGTAGACAAATCAGCTCCAGTAGTAGAAGAGGTAAAATCGATAAACACGACTCAAGTTCGGGTATTTTTCAATGAAAAGGTAACAGCGACCACGGCAGAAGATTTATCTAATTATGTGTTGGATAATGGCATTACTATCAATGCGGCTGTCTTACAAGAAGATGGTAGAACAGTACTACTCACCACAACGCAACTAACACCAGATGTTCAGTATAATTTGAGTATTTCTAATATAGAAAATACAGTAGGGTTAACCATACAACCAGATAGCTATCCATTTTCTATATTTACGCCCATACGGATAAATGCTGGAGCTGGTGAGCTAACCACGAGCTATGGTATTTTTAGTGCTGATCAATATGTAACGGGCGGGCAGACCTATACGGCATCATCGTTGGCCATAGCAAATACTTCGGATGATTTATTGTACCAATCTGAACGCTATGGCAACATGAATTACGAGATACCAATTATGATATCAGGCAAGTATGATATTCGTTTACATTTTGCGGAAATCTACATTGGTGTAGGAGGTAATACAGGAACCAGAGTTTTTAATGTAAGTATTGAAGGGGAAGAAGTGTTGTCTGATTTCAATATACTTTCAGAAACCAACTCTGCTACAGCATTGATAAAAGAATATGATGATGTTTTGATTACGGATGGTTTGGCAAGTATAGCATTCGAGAATGTTGATGGTAGCGCAAAATTATCGGCAATAGAGATATTGCCACCAGACGCATTTAGTGAACAAGCATCTATTACAATACTATCTCCAAATGATGGCTCCAATGTGAATGTTCCTTTTGAGATAGCTTTTGCAACACAAAACTGGACCATAGCCAATGGGGATACGCATATGCACTATTATATAGACGGTGTTATGGTAGGGCCACATTACAGTTATGACCCAATAGTTATTGATGGTTTAGAGGAAGGAGAATACACTATACGGTTAGAACTGTTTAACCCTAACCATACCCCAACAGGAATATGGGATGAAGTAACGATAAACGTTACAGATA
>NZ_SWKK01000004.1 GCF_005144745.1 Flavobacterium sp. ASW18X
CAGGTTTTTACACGGTAACGATAAGTGGTTTTGCAAGCGGAACAGAAACCCGCACGTATGAGTTGGTTAACCCCCCATTACTCACGGTAGACTTGGGGCAAGACGTAGTATTGTGTAGAGACCAAGGTGTGAGTTACGATATTAGCACAGAAGCAGAAGGCGCCATCTACCAGTGGACGTCCGACACAGGATTTAGCAGCAGCTCGCCCATAGTAGATTTAGACCAAGCCGGTACCTATAGCGCCACAGTAAGCACTCCACTAGGTTGTACAGCCAGCGGCACGGTTACCATAACCACGGTAGCGCAAGATATAAGTGCAGAACTAGCATTATCTACCCAAGCCTTTACCGATGAGAGCATCATGGCAGTAGACATCAGTTATCCACTCCCAGACCGTGTAGAATGGATATTACCAGAAAAGGCGGAGTTATTGGAGCAAGACCAAGACCAGGTAGCTTTCTTGTTTCAAGAGCCCGGGGAGTATGAGATAGGAATGATTACTTACCGTGGACCATGTACGGCATTCCAATACAAGACTATATTGGTATTAGAAAAAGACCAAACGGTTAGCGGCGAGGGTACGGATGGGTATCAAAAGCGGGTAGATGAGTTTTTAGCTTATCCTAACCCTACTACCGGTAGTTTCACAGTAGAAGTAGGGCTAACAGAGGTAGCCAACGTATCGGTTAAGGTATTCAACCTAGCCAACAACCGTGTTATAGCAGCAGAAAAGGTAGGGGGAGAAGATTATTACCAAATGGCAATGGATATCAGCTCTGAACCCGCAGGCATATACGCTGTACTCATAGAAACCCCGTATGGAAAATACCTAAGAAAAGTGATTAAAAACTAATTGATATAAAATAGAACCATTTATCCGTAGTAAAGCGGAAGATTAAAGCAATTAAACCAACCAACTTGAGTAAAACACTAGTACTAATTTTTATGATGTGCTCATCATTTGTTTTTGCGCAAAGCATCAATTTTGACCAGCTAGGTAAAGAAAAATGGCTGCGTTATAATGGTGGTATATCCGCAAATGGTATTTATTATGATGGTACAGCCAATAGGCAACCCTTTACCTATTATTTAAATGGTAACTTAAACTTTAATGTAGCTGGGGTATATAATATTCCATTATCCTTTAGTTATTCTAATCAAGAATTTGATTTTCCCAATCCATTCAAATTTAACCGGTTTAGTTTTCATCCCTCTTACAAATGGATTACAGGTCATTTTGGAGACGTAGCGATGACATTTTCACCATATACACTGGCAGGGCATCAATTTACTGGGGCAGGATTAGAGTTAAATCCAGAAGGGAAATTTAAGATTAGTGCTATGTATGGGCGTTTATTAAGACCTACAGAGTATAATCCAGAAGAACCTCAAGCACAAACAGCATATCAACGAATGGGGTACGGGCTTAAAACATCGTATGAATTTGAATTTGCCCAATTTGGGGCTATAATTTTTAGGGCTAAAGATGATATCAATTCTTTAACCAATCCCATACCTATAGAAACTGGCGTACAACCCAAAGAGAATACGGTAGTATCCTTGGAATCTGACTTTAAATTATTTGATAAAGCAAGGTTGCATATAGAGTATGCTGTTTCTGGTATAACAGAAGATACCAGACAAGCTACGGCTAGACCAACGGCAGGTATGTTATCTTTTTTGTTAGATGAAAACATTACCACCAATTATTACAACGCAATAAATGCCAATATAACATACCCAGCAGGGAATGGAACTTTGGGGGTTGGTTACGAGCGTATAGACCCGGAATATAAAACCTTGGGAGCTTATTTCTTTAATAATGATTTGGAAAATATCACCGTTAATGCTTCGCAAACCTTATTCAATGGTAAATTAAATGTTGCTGCCAATGCAGGTTTACAACAAGATAACCTAGATAAAAGTAAGAACACACAGCTGCAACGCATTGTAAGTGCCTTTAATGTTGGGTTAAATGCATCGGAAAAAGTGAGTATGAATGCATCTTACAGTAATTTTCAATCATACACCAACATACGGGACCAGTTTGACTATATCAACCAAGTAGGGCAATTAGATAATGTAGACACTTTAAATTACCGTCAAATTTCGCAAAACGCCAATTTTGGCTTAAACGTTGCCACAAAAAAATCAGAAACCAAACAACACAATGCAAGCATTAATTTGGTCTACCAAACATCTGACAATCAACAAGAGGGAGAGACCATAGATGGCGGTAAATCTTCTTTTTACAATGCAGCAATAGCCCATACGTGGGGTTTTATGCCGCATCAACTTAAAATAGCATTGGCAGGTAACGTATCTTACAATACTACTGGTGGTATAGATGATAATATGATTCTAGGCCCTACACTTTCTGTAGGCAAACAGTTTTTTGATAAGCGGTTAAGAACCAATTTATCTTCTAGTTACAATACCTCATTCACCAATGGCAATCAAGACAACTCGGTTTTCAATATTCGCTTTAACAGCGGCTATACTTGGTTTAAAAAGCACAATTTTAATTTCTCAGCCTTATACCTCACTAGAAATAGTAGCACAAGCACCGGGAACGATGTTACCCTTTCTTTAGGCTATACCTATACCTTTGATAATTTTAGGTTAGACCTTAAGTGGAACAAAAGCGAGCGGATAAAAAAAGAACGCAACTATGTTAGTTTTAGGTTCCGTAACGTTACCTATAGTGGCAGCATAGCAGAAGTAAATACACAATTATCAGATGTATTTAATAGCGAACAGTTTCGTTTTATCCCCGAAAAAGAAAAAGAGGCTTTGATTTTAGATTTAACAATTGTTAAAAAAGAGACCAAAAGTGGTAAGTACAAAGAAAAAGCACTCGATTTCTTGTCTAAACTATATGATTTTAAGGATTTTGAAGAATTGTTTAACCGCAGTTTATTCAATGCAATCCGTAAAACCAAGGCTGAGTTTAACCAGCGCGATTTAAACTTGGAAGAAGACATGGTCTTGGCAAAATCAGATTTAATAAGTCATCCATTGCATGGTAAGGATAGTATTGGTTTACAGATTGAAGAATTAAAGTTATTGCCAGCATACCGTAAATTAAAATTGCATCATAAGGACCGGTTAGAAAAATTGGTGGGTTACCGTTGGATGCAGCAAGATTTAGAAAAATACACCAATGTCTATGCCGTAAAAGGTATGGATGGGCATTTAAAGCGCTTTAAAGACAAGTTTTTTATCAAAGCCAAGGAGACCTTAGAACAGTCTGGAGATGAAAGTATACTAACAGCTTGGTTAGAAAGAGAAATGAACATTTACTATTATAAAAAGTCGTTACAACTGGTAGACCCAGAGGCTTTTATATTAAAATATACCTATAAGAATTAACCTTATGGAAAAGTACAACAACATATTAAGAAGTATGCTAAAATGTAGTAGTAGCTTCTTGGGTAATACCAAGCTAGGATTCATGGCATTGTTATGGGGACTTTTACTGAGTGGTTGGGCAACAAATGCACAAGGCTATCCTGTACAAGTGATACCACAGGTAACCCCCCCGCCGCCCATATACTTATCAGAATATGCAGATGCATCTGTTACCAATGGGCCGTTACGGGTACAATTGTTGTTGAATGATTTTTCTATCTCTAATAGAGAAGTACGGTTACGCATGTATTTTGATGGTAACGGACTTTCTTTCCAAAGCAACCCCATAGTAAATGGCGCAGCACCTTTATTTTTAGATGGTGGGGTGCCTTTAGTTTTAACACAAACGGATTTAGCGCCTTATTTTCAGTTCGAGAATATTAGCGGTGTTTCTGGCAATGCCTATGGTAAAGTATTGGCAGAAGGTTCGTATAGTGTATGTTATGAAGTTATAGATGTGCTCACGGGCAATGCCTTGTCTGCGCGTACCTGTGCTGCAGCTATTGTTTTCCAGAATGAACCTCCTTTGTTGGTAATGCCATACAACCGTGCCCATGTAGAGGAAAAAAATCCACAAAATATTGTATTTCAATGGACGCCAAGACACCTTAACGTGACCAATGTGGAATACCAGCTAGATATTGTAGAAGTGTGGGATAACCAAGTAGACCCACAGCAAGCATTTTTGTCTTCGCCACCTGTTTTTAGTATTACAACCAATAGTACCAACTACGTTTATGGCCCCGCAGACCCACTCCTATTATCTGGTAAGCGCTATGCTTGGCGGGTAACGGCAAAAGCCTTGCAGGGTACGGAAGAAATAGGGTTATTTAAGAACCAAGGGCACTCAGAAATCTATAGTTTTAGCTACGCAGGGGAGTGTGGTTTACCAGAAGGCGTAACTTATGAAGTTAAAGGTAAGTCTAATGTTAACCTGTATTGGACAGATTTTTCTACTGACGTACCAGAATATACCATACGTTACCGTAAAAAAGAAGGGGAGAACAACGAGTGGTTTTATAGTAAAACTACGAGCAATACAACAACCCTTTGGGATCTTACAGCAGGGACCACCTACGAGTACCAAATTGCCAAAAGTTGTGGTATTGTGGTAAGTGATTTTACCCCTGTAGATGAATTTACCACCGCACTAGAAAATGAAGAAGATAGTTTGTACGAGTGTGGTATAGACCCTAATTTTTCTGTAGAAAACACCAATCCATTAGCGAGTTTAAGTCCTGGGGAAAGCTTTGTAGCTGGGGATTTCCCGGTTACCGTAGAAACCGCAAGTGGTAGCAATGGCCGTTTTACCGGTACGGGCTTTGTACGGATTCCCTATTTGCGAAACTTAAAAGTAGCCGTAGAGTTTACCAATGTGTTGGTAAATACAGACAGCCAGTTAGCAGAGGGTAGTGTACGTACGGTGTATGATTATGAAAATAGCAGTATTTTAGATATAGATGAAGTCATAGATACCATAGACACTATAGCGGAGCAAGTGGGTGAGTTTTTTGAAGGGGATAACGATTTAGACGAAATAACCGTAAACTTCCCTATAGCAGATACCACGGCTATTAAGGTGCAAGACGGTAACGTTGTTATAACCAACCCCGCCAATGGCGCCACCGTTACCGAACCTCTTGGAGACGATATGGTAATTACCGATTCTGAAGGAAACGTGTACCACGTAGATGCAGCAGGTAATGTTACCAAGGGTGGTATTAAAGACTCCGGGGGAATAGTAAATGCAGACAATGTTTCTGGGGTTAATAACAGAGGTGAGATAGAATCTTTAACAGCACCTGGCATAAAAGTAACCTTTAACACCAAGGGCACTTACGGTATGGACCGTATGCCAAGTGGTGCTAATGCTGCCTTAAAAGAAGAGTATACTATAATAAAAGATTATGAAGGCAAAGACTATGTACTAACCCACCATGCGGTAAAAAAAGGTGCAGACACTCAAATTTTAGCAAACATAGCGGTAACGGGTAATGACTACACCGCAGAAGACCTTATTTTTAAGACCAAGCAAGGCGAAACGGTAACCAAAGACGTTGTAAATGGAGAAACCTATTTAAAATTAAATGGGCATTACACCTTAGAGAGTGAGACTATTTATGCCGTAGTTACCTCTAAGCAAGATACTACCAAGCAACTTACCGCAGGGGCGTTTACCCTTTGGCATTTAACGGAGCGCAGTGTAGACGTAGCACTCGTAGCGGTAAATAATGCCCAATTAGATAATTACCAAGATACCATAGACCAAATTTTTAACCAAGGTGTAGCCCAAGTAAATTTTGCAAAGCCTTTACAAATAAGCATAACTGCTGAAGAATTGGGCGGTAGTTTAGATGTTGGGGACAGCCCATTTGCAGCGGCATATAATGCGGAGCAAAAAATGCTAATAAATAAGGTTAAAAATCATCCAGATTACAATAGGGATACCTATTATATTTTGGTGTTTAATGATATACCTGCCGCTACGGGCATTGCCGGCTTTATGCCACTACAACGCCAATTTGGGTTTGTGTTCTCTGGCTCAGGAGAAGAAGAAGGGAAAGGTGGCGATAAAGGCAAAGTATTGGCGCACGAAATGGGCCATGGCATTTTTGCCTTACAACACCCATTTGCAAAATACGGCAGCGATATGGAAAACGCTACCGATTGGTTAATGGATTATAACGGAGGCACCGGCTTGCCCCACATGCATTGGGCACAAATACACAACCCAGACCTTAAATTTTACACCTTCCAAGATGAGGAGGATGGGGAGTACGAACCTTGGGAATTTGTAACCAGTCAAGATTTCTCCATAGCCAATTTAAGTGCGGATATCGAAAACTATACATTTATTACCCCAGCTGGAGTTTTATTTACGCTACCTAACACAGCGGTAGATGTATCCTTTTTAAGTGGCTTTCTACATGCTTTTACCATTGCAAATGAGAGATACGTTGCAGGGCAGGGTAAAAGTTCCAAACGTTTTTTAGGTTATTATGCAGATTTTAATAAAAACAATACCAAATACAAAGACCTTATTACCACAACCCTAGCCGATTCAAATATTAGAGCCTATTACGGTTATGTAGATGAAAACCTTGGTTGTAACGGAAATAAATTGCTGAGCGCTACTTTTATAGGTGATCGCAATGGAACAACATATGGTAATGTCTCGGATAAAAACATCAAATCATTCATCCATTTGGCAAAAAAGGCCTACGATGAAGATGTAAATTTATTAGCTCAAAATGACATTGAAGAAATAACTCAGGTACAAGATGTTTTCAATTGTTTAAAATCCGATGATTTAAAGGTTCTTTACAAGTACATACAATACCAACACCCAGATTTTGCACACTTGGAATCGATGTTTCAAAATTTGAATAAGCTGGGGCAAGTGCGTATAATGGGATTTTTATCAACCGCTGATGACGATACTTCATCTACTGAAAATACGGTTGATTTTGATTTGTCTACGACCGGGTTAGCAATAGAGTTCAAGAATGCTGTTGATGGTTATGTTAGCAGATTTACAGAAGAGCAATTAAAAACCAAAAATCTGCATATAAAAGTTATGCTTGGCGGTAAGCACGCTTTTAGTTTTAAAACATGGCAAGATGTTTTTAATTGTACCGTATCCTTTACAAATACTTTTCAATCAACAGATAGTTTTGTACCCAGATGTATGTGGTATGGTATAGATGAAGGCATTCAATACTATAGCAAGTTTGATCCAGCATTTATGTCTGGGGTTACAGATGGCGGTCTTATGGCTGTTAAGGATGTGGTTGAGTTGGTGAATCAACTTCAACAGTTGTCAGAAGCGTATACACAAGGTTTAGCTTTTCTACCAGAGGAGGAAATAGAAGCAGAAGTTACAAGGTTGATTACAACACTATCTGACATTGTAACCAATTTGCCACGGCTACAAGGCTATTATACTGTTCAGAGTGAATATCAAGAATATTTAGAATTATTTAAAATAAGTGCAATAGTAAATCAATTAATTATTGATGGGGTTGCTAATTATGCCGAAGATACCGCTATTGATAGTTTTAAAAAATTGATTGAAAGCTTAAAAACCAATGCGCCAGAAAAATATAGGGAGTGGCAAAATTGGGTAGGCAACAATACTTCTGAATCCTTCACGAGTCGTAAAGCCGAATATCAAGCAACTAGAGACGAGTTTATTACTGTTTTAACCTTTCTAAAAGATCTAACAGATCCTGAAAATCAAGAAATGAGAGATGCTGTATTTGCGTCTTTACAGCAAGAACTTGGTGATTATTGGGAAACAGTTGCAGCTAAAAATAGTGTAGCAAGATACCAACAAGGTAAAATAGTTTTTCAGATAGTTTCAGAATTGGCAATTGCCTATGTTTCTGGCGGTAGCGGTAATATGGCCACTATACTCTCAAAGGCAGGTGCGCTCTCACAAAAATCCATAAGAATAGCCACAAGAATTGCTAAAAGAATATTAAGGAATTTAAATGAGGTTAGCATAAAGGTAGATGGCAACGATTTATTACTGGATAACCAAACAATCGCAAAAATACTACAAGATGGTTTGGAAATGGAGATAGATAAAGTTCCAAATACCATTAATCTTGAAGAAACTGAGACAATTTTAGATGAAATTCAATTACCGGTACTGCAACAAGATGGTACCTTTAAAGAAACCACTATAAAAGTAGTTGAAAGTAATGGTATTAAATATTACGTAGAAGTAGATATTGATTTAAATGACCTAGTAAACTCTCTAAAAAATAGTTTACCAGCTAATTATAGCAATAAAGTAGACCAGCTTTTGGATAATTTAAATCTAACAACTACTTTAACGGATCAAGAAAAAGGAGCGCTATTAAATAAAGTTTTAGATTTAGAAGACGCCCATAAGTTCATTGATGATTTTGCTGCAGATGCCGATAAACTGGCCACCATAGCTGGGAAACCGCAGTTGGTTGATAGTTGGAAGGTGCTACAGAATACTTCTTTTAGTACCGAAATTAAGTGGCTCGAATCATTTGATGCTCTTAAAAAGAATGATCTATTAAAGTATGTAAGTGATATTAGTGACGCAGAAGTTACTGCGATTCACCGATATACTGTTAATAATTTCGAGTTAACTAAAGGAGCATATACAGGTACATTAACTGTGAAACAACAGGAGTGGATAGATTTAGTAAACTCAGGATTAGACAAATTGAGACCGACCAAAGGTTATCAAGGAAAAGTTTTTAGAGGGAGTAACCGACCAGAATCAGAAATCATTGAAAAGTATGTTATTGTTTATAACGAGGGGGGCGCAAGAGGAATTACTCCAAGAGTAAATGAACCGCCATTACTTTCAACTTCAAAGAATGCAGATGTAGCAGAAGATTTTATTCAAAGGTTTAAGTCACCTAATAATGCTGAAGTAATGTTTGAAATAACATCAAGGAGAGGTGTTGATATTGATGACATATCAGATTACGGTAAAAATTTAGGTCCTAAAAATCATCCTGACAGGTTGGTGCAAGAGGAAGTAATTTTGTCAAATAATCAAGATTATGAAATCTTAGATGTAATAAAGTCCACTAATACTGATGGTTCTATCAGGTATTTAATCAAGCTATCTGAGTAATAATGAGTGAAAAAGATATTGAAATACTTAATGCACAAACCTTTTTTGTAAATAGAAGGGATATTGGTTCTGAATCAAAAGAGGAGCTTATTGGAGATGCTTTAAATAAGAATATACCGTTAGAAAAATTAAGTTATTACAATTGGCAAGATAGAGAGCTAATTAAGGCAATTAGGGAAAGGGATGAAACTCAATTTACATTTTTTTGGGAGACGAAAAGCCCCTTTTCTCAATGGCATAAATCCTTATTTAAATCTTCGGATGTATCCTTTCATAAGGGAATTTATGAGCAACAAAAAGAGTATTTAAAGAGTAGCTTGCCCAATGAGTTGGAGTTTAGTTCTGCTGAGCAATTTATGATGTATCATAAGGCAATCATTTTTTTGGATAGAGAGATTGCAGATAAAATACTAAACACCTCTAACCCGAGAAAGCTTAAGGAGCTTGGTCGACAAGTCAAAAACTATGATGATGATATTTGGAAATATCATCGTAGTAATGTGATATATGCAGCTAACAAAGCCAAGTTTAGTCAAGCTCCACATTTAATGGATGTTTTAACTGACACGATTGGAACTACACTTGTAGAGGCAGCTCCGAATGATCAGATATGGGGAATTGGGTTAGTTGCTGATGATCCTAAGGCTCAGCAAAGAGAGACTTGGGAGGGTAAAAATCTCTTAGGAGAAATACTTACTCTTTTACGTATGGAGTTTATGGGGATGTATTAGTCTACCTCAAATTAATTTTAGCAGCCTTGATAAAATGGTCAATGGTAATAATCAGCGACTCTCTTTCGCTTTTTCCTTTTCAGAATACCCCCAGCTGGCGCTAGTTTATAACTAGTGCCGTACCAAGTAAGAAGGGTAAAGTACTGAGTAGAAAGTACAAAGTAAAAAGCACTGTTTGTATTCGTCATGCTGAACTTGTTTCAGCATCTTAGTGTTGTAGTAATGAGAATTTCTATTTCATAAATTGCTATTGCTGTCTGGTCGAGCGCAGTCGAGACCTCTTAGTAAGTAAAAATTGCCATATGTTATTAAATCCCTTGGCAAATTCATTTTTTCACTTTACTTCTATCCACGAAAAACGAAAAACGAAAAACGAAAAACGATTGTCCATCAACCCAACACCCAAACAAAACACAACTTTCCGTATTTTTGCAGCCAATTTAGTACAGCAGCAATACAACCATGAAATACAGAAGACTCACTAAAGAGCAGTTAGAGGAGCTACACCAAGAGTTTATCAACTTTTTAGCAACCCAGAGCATCACCGCAATGGAGTGGGAGCAATTAAAAAAAGACAAGCCTGCAGTAGCAGAAGAGGAGCTAGATGTGTTTAGCGATTTAATCTGGGAAGGGGTTTTAAACAAGGTTAACTATTTAGAAAACATATCGGAACGCCACATGCATCTGTTTCATTTAGAAGAGAAAGAGATGAAACTGATTTCCGTAAAAGTGATGAATCCAGAAATAGACCTGCGCACCAAAGAAGGTTTTGGTTGGTTTAAAAAGAACTGGCAATCAGACTTTGTAGAATACCTCACCGCATCCAAAGCATACAGCCACGATAAAAATGTAGATAAGTTTGAGCTTATTAAACAAGGGGCAGTCATAACCAAAGGGGAATTGTACCAATGGTTCGATGCTATTATAGAAAACTAAATATTGAAATAAACGGTCGGCCTAGTCCAGCTTTGGCAGGGCGGCCATGGCAACTTATATTTGCATTTTAAATACAACTTATGGCCCAAAAACCAAGCATACCTAAAGGAACTCGCGATTTTTCTCCAGTAGAGGTCGCTAAGCGTAACCACATTATCAAAACCATAAAAAGGCATTTTGAAACCTTTGGGTTTATGCCCATAGAAACACCAAGTTTTGAGAATTCGGATACTCTTTTGGGCAAGTATGGAGAAGAGGGCGACCGTCTGATTTTTAAGATTTTAAATTCGGGCGACTTTATTTCTAAAGTTGATGATGTTACGTACAGCTCTAAAAATAGCAGTACCATAGCACCTAAAATTACGGAGAAAGCCCTGCGGTATGACCTTACGGTACCGTTTGCGCGGTATGTGGTAATGCACCAGAACGAGATAGATTTTCCATTTAAACGCTACCAAGTACAGCCGGTTTGGCGGGCAGATAGACCGCAAAAAGGTAGGTTTAGGGAGTTTTACCAGTGCGATGCCGATGTGGTGGGTGCCAACAGCCTGCTACAAGAGGTGGAGTTTGTACAGTTGTACGATGCTGTTTTTACAGATTTAGGGCTTACGGGTACTACCATTAAACTAAACAACAGAAAAGTGTTGTCTGGTATAGCGGAGGTTATTGGCGCACAACACCTACTGGTAGATTTTACCGTGGCTTTGGATAAGTTAGATAAGATTGGCGAAGAAAAAGTAAAAGAAGAAATGTTGGCCAAAGGCATTTCCGCCGCTGCAATTGCCAAAGCACAACCGCTTTTTAATATGCAAGGTTCCGCAGCAGAGCAATTAGACCAACTAAAAGATTTGTTGGTAACATCTGCAGTGGGGATGAAAGGTGTGGCAGAGCTAGATGAGATTCTAGAAACCGTGACCGAGTTAGGGCTTAAGTCTGCCAAGCTAGAACTAGATGTTACCCTGGCCCGGGGATTGAATTATTATACGGGAGCTATTTTTGAAGTAGCTGCACCAGAAGGCGTAAAAATGGGGTCTATAGGTGGTGGTGGCCGCTATGACGACCTTACCGGTATTTTTGGACTTAAAGATGTGAGTGGTGTTGGTATTTCTTTTGGTCTAGACCGTATTTATTTGGTGTTAGAAGAGCTGGATTTGTTTCCAAAAGCCATGGAGCAGTCTTTAGATGTATTATGCCTAAATTTTGGACAAAAAGAAGGTCGTGCCGCATTGCGTTTGGTTACGGCATTGCGTGGTCATGGTTTGCGTGCAGATTTGTATCCGTCTGCAACCAAAATGCAAAAACAATTTAAATATGCCGATAAGCGCAATGTACCGTATGTTATTCTTTTGGGTGAAAGTGAAATTGCCCAAGGCGAATTTACTGTAAAAGACATGGCCAAAGGCGAGCAAACTAACTATAGCCTTACCGATTTGGAAGCTTTTGTTACTAAGGTGAAGCAAGGGTAAATTGTTGTCCGGCAGAGCGCAGTCGAGACTTTTTTAAAGTTAAAGGTTAAAAGTACTAACGAATATCTGCCATGTGTCATTTCGAACGGAATAGCGAAGCTTTGACTGAGAAATCTTTTTGGAAGTAATAAGAACGAAGTATAAAGTTTTAAGTGGTCTGTATTCGTCATGCAGAACTTGTTTCAGCATCTCGTTTCTAAAGAATTTATGGTGTCATTTCGATAGAATGGCTAAGCTATGACCGAGAAATCTGTTTGGAAGTAACAAGTACGAAGTACAAAGTTTTAAGTGTCGTCTGTATTCGTCATGCTGAACTTGTTTCAGCATCTTGTTTCTAAGATATTTATGGTGTCATTTCGAACGGAATAGCGTAGCTTTAACTGAAAAATCTGTGTAAAAAATGAATACAGGTGCTCCCTTTGGTAAGGGGAGCTGTCCGAAGGACTGAGGGGTCTATTTTGAAGTTAGAAGTGATTAGCTAAAAGTGAAAAGTACGAAGTAGAAAGTATTAAGTAATCTGTATGCGTCATGCAGAACTTGTTTCAGCATCTCACCCACCTGCTAGCGTTCGAGTAATTGAAGTAAACGCCTGTAATGGTTACGCTACCTAGTAAGCAATACCCTGTTATGTGACTTCAGGCTGTAAAAGTTTATAATTGCTTGTGGATTGTATAAACTAATTTATTTTTAGTAAGTCAGAATATTTAGCTTACCCTTGTGGGTATTAGTTACAAACTAGTGCTAGCAGGATTAGCTTAAAAAAAGTATTTATATCCATATTTGCTAAATATCATTAAAATAAATATCTTTAAGTTATCAAAGCCTTAAAAAATGAACATAAGTTTCACTAAAAAACAGGAAGAGTACATTGCCAAACAAGTAGCTTCAGGTGAGTACCAGAACAATAGCGAAGTAATCAGGGATGCGCTACGATTGCACGAGATTTATCGTGAAAAGGTTATTGCAGATTTAAGGGCTGAAATTGAAAAGGGTTTAAGCAGTGGTATTAGCAAAAGATCGGTAAAAGATATTATCGATGCAAAACGCAAATCCAAGAAAACGGCTTGATGACCTCCCACAAACTTAAATTATTCTTGTTAACCAAAGATGCAGATTCAGATTTAGATGAAATTTTTGATTATTCAGAAGCTGAATTCGGATTTAATAAAGCAGTTAAATATTTATCTGATTTTGAAAATTTATTTGAACAACTGGTTAAAAATCCCAATCTCGGAAGAGAGCGAAATGAAATAAAAAAAGGTATTTATAGCATTATTGAAAATGAGCATATTGTATTTTATGAGATACATGAAAATCATATTTTGATTGCAAGAGTATTACATGGTAGAAAGGATATTCCTAAATTTATTAAATAACGGAAGTAGCAAATTATTTGAAATAAAAAAAAATCTTAAAGACAAAACCTAGTTACAACCCATCAATTGGAAGAATTAATCAATTTGGTCGAAGACAATACTCCCAACTAGCGCTAGTTTTCAAATAGTGCTGTACTGAGTAGGAAGGGTAAAGTACTGAGTAGAAATTGAAGATTATAAAGTATTGTCTGTATCCGTCATGCAGAACTTGTTTCAGCATCTCGTTTTAGGGAAATTTATGGTGTCATTTCGATAAGAATAGCGTAGCTATGACTGAGAAATCTGTTTAAAAAACGAATACAGGTGCTCCCTTTAGTAAGGGGAGCTGTCCGAAGGACTGAGGGGTCTGTTTTGAAGTTAGAAGTGATTAGTTAAAAGCTAAAAGTATTATCGAATACCTGCAATGTGTCATTTCGATAGTTGTAGCAGCGCTACGACTGATATCTCATTCTATTTTTTTCTTTTGTCTTGATACAAAATGAAACAAAAAAACAAGTCTGTATGGGGTACTTGCTACGCAACACTCGCTCTCAAGGCTGCATGCTCTTTTTCGAACAAGTTCGAAACGCACTTTCGCTATTTCGCTCATTAGTACTGCATACCGACGGTTGTGGATACGCGGAATATTCATTTTTAATGCATTAATGTTAGACTGAGAAATCTTTTCGGAAGTAACAAGGACGAAGTACAAAGTATTAAGTGCCGTCTGTATTCGTCATGCTGAACTTGTTTCAGCATCTTGTTTGTAAAAAATTTATAGTGTCATTTCGATAAGAAAAGTGAAGCTTTGACTGAGAAGTCTTGTTAGAATTAAAAAGTACGAAGTACGAAGAGCCGTATGTACTCTAAGGTCTTAGTAAATTCATTCACTTAACTATCAACGAAAAACGAAAAACGAAAAACGAACAACTATCGTTTAAGTCGAGCCTGTATTTCTTTACAAATCAGCTTATAATAATCGGAGCCATGGGGCACGTAGACATTCATCTGTGCAAGCCCCCATGTTTCTTCTGCAAACCTCAAGAGCGGTTTTAATTGTAACGCATCAACCTCAGATTCTTGTTTGGTCAATTGGGATAGGGGTACGGTAAGCGCACATAAATACACCTGGTGAAATTCGTTATCCTGTATGCCATTAGAATGGGTATGCATCGCTTTTACAACGGCAATTTTCTCTAACTGTTCAGGTTTAATCGTTAATCCAATCTCCTCTATAACTTCCCGCACAGCGGCAACCTTATACGCTTCACCAGCGGCAATATGCCCCGCAACGGAAACATCCCAAAGTAGGGGATGGGTGGCCTTGTTTTTTCCACGTTGTTGTAGCAAAACTTCACCTCGGTTGGTATAAAACCATACATGTACCGTAGGGTGGAAAAGTCCACGTTGGTGCGCTTCGTACTTAAGCAAAACGGTTCCCGTTGGGGAACCGTCTTCATGCAATATATCTATCAATTCGTCCATAAAAGACTACTCAAAATAACTAAAGGTTTCCCCATCTTTAATGTTCAATAGGGTTTCGTAAATCAGTTTTATCACGTTTTCTACATCGTCTCTATGCACCATTTCTACCGTGGTATGCATGTAGCGTAAGGGTAGAGAGATTAATGCAGAAGCTACACCACCATTGCTATAGGCAAACGCATCGGTATCCGTGCCGGTATATCTAGAAGAAGCCTGTCTTTGGAACGGGATATTCTTTTCTTCCGCAGTGGCTAAAATTAAGTCGCGCAACTTCTGTTGTACCGCAGGCGCATAGGAAACTACAGGGCCTTTGCCAATATGGGTTTCGCCTTGGGTTTTCTTGTCAATCATTGGCGTAGTGGTATCGTGCGTTACATCTGTAACTATAGCCACATTAGGTTTAATGCGTTGGGTAATCATTTCTGCACCACGCAAGCCAATCTCTTCTTGTACGGAGTTGGTTATGTACAATCCAAAAGGTAGTTTTTTCCCATTTTCGTGTAACAAACGAGCCACCTCTGCAATCATAAATCCGCCAGCACGGTTATCAATGGCCCGGCACACAAATTTATCATTGTTCAGCACTTGAAATTCGTCTGGGTAAGTAATTACACAACCCACGTGTACGCCCATTTTTTCTACCTCTTCTTTGTCTTTTGCACCTATATCTATAAATATATTATCAACTTTTGGGGCTTCTTCTTTTTCGTTTTTACGAGTGTGAATGGCCGGCCAACCAAAAACGCCTTTTACAATACCGTTCTTGGTATGGATGTTTACCCATTTAGACGGTGCAATTTGGTGGTCACTACCGCCATTTCTAATCACATAAATAAGACCATTATCGGTAATGTAATTTACGTACCAAGATATTTCATCAGAATGGCCTTCTATAACCACCTTGTATTTTGCGTCTGGATTTATAACCGCAACAGCAGTACCATAGGTATCTGTGATAAACTCATCTACGTACGGCTTTAGGTAATCCATCCATATTTTTTGCCCTTCCCATTCGTAACCGGTAGGGGAAGCATTATTTAGATATTTCTCAAAAAATGCTAACGACTTTTCGGTAAGTATGCTTTTCTCTGCCATAGTTTTAAATTTCAATACAAACTTAGCAATTTAAAGAGGATTTAATAATACACGCTGTTTCTAATCGTTACCTTTGGTAAGGTTTTTGTATTATTTTTTATATGAAAAAGTTAGTACCATTTATCGCATTGTTCTATGGAATGTTCCTTTTTGCACAGCAGAAAGAAATAGACTCCACAGAATATTATGTGCGTATGCAAGGAGACACTACGTGGTTAGGAACCATTGCATTAGACGATGTGTATATTTTTGGTAAGCTAAAGTTTGATGATAAAAAAGAGCGTTTACGGTACTATATTTTAAGACGAAAAACAATAAAGGTCTATCCGTACGCTAAACTAGCTGCGGAACGCTTGGTAGAACTAAACGATAGTTTGGGAAAGATTACCAAAAAGAGACATAAAAAGAAATATACTAAAGAAGTACAAAAATATATTGAGGGCGAATTTTCTGCCGAATTAAAGAAACTAACCCGTACAGAAGGGCAGATTTTAGTAAAGCTCATCCATAGGCAAACAGGTAGTACCGCATTTGATTTGGTTAAAGAACTCCGCAACGGTTGGCGCGCCTTCTGGTACAATACCACAGCAAGTGCCTTTAACATTAGCTTAAAAGAAGAATTTATACCGGAAGAAAGGCACGAGGATTACCTTATTGAAGATATTCTACAACGGGCTTTTGCGGCTAATCAACTTAAAAGACAAAAATCTGTGTTGGACTATGATTATGCAGAACTTAGCAATAAGTGGAAAAACGCGCCCAAACCTACCGAAAGCAACTAGGATTTAGGTTTTTTGCCAAAAACAGCATCCATTACTATTTGCACAGACCTAAAACCCATGTATACAGCTGCAATAGCTAAAATTATACCCACAATTAATACAGGAATGTAAAACGGGTGACCTGTATTTTTAAAAGCTTGATATAGCACAAAGGGAGCTAAAAACATAAGACCTACTGTTTTTAAGAATGATTTTAACCCTTTTACCAATAAATCCTTATCTGTTCTTCTCATCCTGCAAAGTTACGGAAGCTATGGTTAGAATTTAAAATTGTAGGTGATGCTAGGTACTAATCCAAAAATGGCAGTTCGTGTAGCTTCATTACGGCCGTTATCCTCATTTCTACTAAAGTTAATGGATGCCGCATTACGCCTGTTGTACACATTGTAAATGCTAAAAACCCACTCGCCCTGTAATTTTCTATTCTTGTTTTTTCTTGGGGTTAAGGTAGCAGAAAGGTCTAACCGATGGTAGCTGGGTAAGCGGGTTTGATTACGCTCTCCATAGATAGGGATAACTAAACCTTGTTGTTGAAATTGCCCTATTGGAAAATTGGTGGGTTGCCCCGTTTGAAATATAAAGTTAGAACCAAAAGACCATTTATCATTATATTGATAATTGGCATTTAAAGAAAGGTCGTGTGTTTTGTCATAAGCAGTAGGGTACCAGTTACCATTATTAATACCAGTTTCAACAGCTGTTCTTCCTTGCGCACGTTGCTCAGAACGAGAAAGGGTGTAAGACAACCAACCGGTTAAATCGCCCTCATTTTTTCTTAATAAAAATTCTAATCCATACGCCCTTGCGTCTCCATTTAGGATTACGCGTTCAATAGCGTTATTTGCAATTAAGTCTGCCCCATCTATATAATCTATACGGTTTTGTATGTCTTTATAAAAACCTTCTACTTCTAAAGTGTATTCTCCTTCATTAATCGTTCTAAAATACCCTATAGCAAATTGGTCTAACAATTGGGGGTCTACAAACGGTCCACTAGGCGTCCATACATCTAAAGGGGTAGGTGAGCTGGTATTAGATAATAAATGTAAGTATTGTGCTAAGCGTGTGTAACTGGTTTTTATAGAGGATTGCTCATTGAGCGTATACGCTAGTGATAATCTAGGTTCAAAATTGGTGAATTTGGACAAACTGCCACCTCTGCCTAGTGTTAAGGTATCTATGGGAGTGGCTTCTTTGTATATGCCTTGACGCTCATCAAACACAACAGCATGGTCATTTTCATAAACAAAAAATTCTTCTTGCCCCATACGGTTAAAATGGCTGACCCGTAAACCATAGTTAAGAGATAAGTTAGTAGTGATTTGATGTTCTATATCTATATAACCCGCAGTTTCGTTTGCGTATTTTTTGGTTAACTGGTCTTCTATAATGCCAGAATCTGGATTGTTTGGTGCTATTTCCCCTGGATTAAAAACATAATAAATATTATTTAATCCGTAGTTGATTTGTAAGTTATTGTTTAAGTAATGTTTTAAATCGTACTTCACATTAAAATTGTGTATGCCAGAATCCCATTCAAAACCAACAAAATCTAGTTCTAGGCCATAATAATAGTCAGAATAGATTAATGATAAGTTAGAAAATAGCTTATCACTGAACAAATGATTCCAACGCAGATTACCTACAGCATTACCATATACATTGATAAAACTTTCATTAAAACTAAATAAATCCCTGCCAAAGTAGCCAGAAAGGTAAAGGCTATTATTATCATTAATACGATGGTTGATCTTGGTATTAACATCATAGAAGTAGGCCTTATTGTTAATATCAAACAGCGGTAAAAATAAATGCGCATAAGAAGAACGACCGCCAATTAAAAAGGCAGTTTTATCTTTTTTGATAGGACCTTCTAGTAATAATCGACTTGCTACGGCACCAATACCGCCACTTACTTTAAATTCTTTGCTATTGCCTTCTTTTTGATAAATATCTAATACAGAAGAAACTCGACCACCATAGCGCGCTGGGATACCTCCTTTGTATAATTTTAAATCTTTAATAGCATCGGGATTAAATACCGAGAAAAACCCGAATAAATGCGAAGAGTTAAATACAGTTGCCTCATCTAACAGAATTAGGTTTTGGTCTACTGCACCACCTCTTACATTAAAACCAGAAGCACCTTCACCGGCATTAGTTACCCCAGGGAGTAAAACTAAAGATTTAATAACGTCTGCTTCTCCCAGAACAACAGGTACTTTTTTAATGGTAGCTGCGGATAAAGTATTAACACTCATTTGGGGTTTACGGACATCCATGCGTTCTACATCTTCTGATACAATAACCTCTGCCAATTGCTCTGCCTCTTCTGTAAGGGAAAAGTCCATCTTGGTATTTTTAGATAGTTCCAAGGTTAAGTATTCTTCTTTAAACCCCATGTAAGACACTATAACATCGTAACTGCCTTGTGGAAGTGTTAAGGAATAAAAACCATATTCATTGGTAACGGTACCTGTATTTAGACTTGGCACTGCAACGGTGACACCAATTAAAGTTTCATTGCTACTCGCTTCTTTAATAACACCACTTAACGTATATTTTTCTTGTGCCGTGAGTGAGTAAAAAGAAGTAAAAAGTATAAAGACAAAAAGAAAATTAAGGTTGGCTTTACGATTTCTGATACGCATAGAAGGGGTTTGCATTATTGAACTCGGATTAAAGCTACCTCAGCTTCGCTTATGGCAAAATAGCCAAATGCATAATTTTCTGGATTGGTAGTATTATAAAAATTGCCACGAACATTTGCTGGTGGTATGCCAAAGCCGCCGCTCCCATCTTCTCCTGATTGGGTTAAAATTTGTTCTGTATAATCTGCAAAATCTTTGTCTATTCCTAAAAGAGTTATCGTCAACAAGTCTCCCGGTTCCACTTCTTCATAGTAATAAGAAAATTTTAAACCTTCATCAATGTAATACTCATCATCTGTTACGAGAAAATTGTTAAATCCGAAGGCAAATAAATAATAATTACGCTCCCCAATAACATCAGAAAAATCTACAATTACTTCGGTTTCCTCTTCCTCATCAAACAGGTAGCCATCTCCTTGGGTGACACTATTAATGGTGCCCGTACGCATCAGTTGCGTTGTTGCTTCATAGGTTTCGCCCTGGTATACTACACGGAGTGTGTATTCCGTATTAAATTCTAAATTAGGAATACCGTCTCTAAAAACTCCAGGTTCGTTTTCAGTTAGAGGATA
Source organism: Flavobacterium sp. ASW18X (assembly GCF_005144745.1). Classification (GTDB taxonomy): domain Bacteria; phylum Bacteroidota; class Bacteroidia; order Flavobacteriales; family Flavobacteriaceae; genus Croceivirga. Next base: position 20,112 of record NZ_SWKK01000004.1, read on the forward strand.
AGAGGTCTTGGTGCTTTCATCAATAAGGGCAACTTCGGCACCGCTAGCAATAGGAACTTCTTCATCAAAAAAAGCAGTAGTTAGCGTTAGTTTTACTTCGCCTATAGTAACGGGTTCCCCATCATTGTCATTATAACCAATAATAGCATCTATGACCAATCTAGGTTCAGTAGTTTCTAAATCTACATCTATGGTGTCCTCACAGGCTACTAAGCAGAACGCTAGAAAGAGGATTGGAGTGATTTTTTTAATAATCATGGGTAACTAAATTGCTGCCTAAATTAACTAAAGGAAGCCATAGTTACCCATGATTAACACTTATTTAAAGCATAAAATGCTTATAACTTTGCTAGAATGCTGTTTAACGTAGCACTTGGTCGCATTGCTGCAGCGGCTTGTTCATTATTTGGCAAGTAATAACCACCAATATTTACCGTTTTACCCTGTGCAGCCAATAACTCTTGATGAATGGTAGCTTCTTGCGCAGTTAATTCCTGCGCAATCGGAGAGAATAGGCTTTTTAAAGTTTCATTTTTATCTTGAGTAGCTAGCTCTTGTGCCCAATATAACGAAAGGTAAAAATGACTGCCTCTAGTGTCCAATTCGTTAACTTTTCTAGAAGGTGATTTATCATTCTCCAAGAACTTTTCCGTAGCCTTATCTAAAGTATCTGCTAATACCAATGCTTTTTCATTGTTATTTTTTTCGCCATAATGTTCTAAAGAAACACCAAGCGCTAAAAATTCGCCCAAAGAGTCCCATCGTAAGTGGCCTTCTTCCATAAATTGTTCCACATGTTTAGGAGCAGAACCACCAGCACCAGTTTCAAACAAACCACCACCATTCATTAAAGGAACAATGGAAAGCATTTTTGCGCTAGTACCTACTTCTAAAATTGGAAACAAATCTGTTAAATAATCCCTTAATACGTTACCAGAAACAGAGATGGTATCTTTACCTTCTTTCATGCGTTTAAGCGTGAATTTGGTAGCCTCTAATGGCGATAGAATATGAATCTCTAACCCAGAAGTATCATGCTCTGGTAGGTATTGGTTCACTTTTTTAATAAGCTCAGCATCATGAGCTCTATTTTCATCTAACCAAAAAACAGCTGGCCAATTGGTGGCTCTAGCTCTAGTAACCGCCAATTTTACCCAGTCTTTTACAGGCTCATCTTTTACTTGGCACATTCTCCAAATATCACCTGCTTCTACAGCGTGCTCTGTAAGTACGTTACCTGTTGTTGTATCTATTACTTGAACGGTACCTGCTTCTGCTAGCTCAAATGTTTTATCATGAGAACCGTATTCTTCTGCCTTTTGTGCCATTAGGCCTACGTTGGGCACTGTACCCATAGTAGTAGGATCAAACGCCCCATTTTTTTTACAAAATTCGATTGTAGCTTGGTAAACGGCTGCGTAGCTGCTATCTGGAATTATAGCTTTGGTATCTTGCAACTCTCCTGCCTTATTCCACATTTTACCGCTATTCCTAATCATAGCAGGCATAGATGCATCAATAATTATATCAGAAGGCACGTGTAGGTTGGTAATCCCCTTGTCAGAATTTACCATGGCTAAATCGGGTCCATTTTCGATAGCGCTTGTAATCGCATTTTCAATAGCTTTTTGTTGGTCTTCTGGCAGTTTTTCTAGTTTATCAAACAAACTCTCTAAACCATCATTTGGAGAAATACCGGCTTCTTTAAAACTATCTTGATATTGTGCAAAAACATCTGAAAAGAAGGCTTCCACAGCATGACCAAAGATAATTGGGTCACTCACCTTCATCATGGTCGCTTTAAGGTGAAGGGATAACAATAACCCTTTTTCCTTTGCGTCTGCAATTTCTTGCTTTAAAAAGCTTACCAATGCCGCCTTACTCATTACGGTAGCATCTATGATTTCCTTGTCTAAAATGGAAAGGTTATCCTTTAGAACAGTTGTACCATTGCTATTTTTTAATACAATTTGTACAGTGGTTGCACTTTCTAAGGTTGTAGACTGCTCATTAGACCTGAAGTCTCCTTGCCCCATAGTGGCAACGTGAGTAGCAGAATCACTACTCCATGCGCCCATTTTGTGTGGGTTCTTTTTGGCATAATTTTTTACTGCCTTAGGAGCTCTACGGTCAGAGTTTCCTTCCCTAAGAACAGGATTAACAGCACTACCTTTAATTTTGTCATAGCGAGACTTTATGTCTTTTTCTTCAGCGGTTTTAGGTGCTGCAGGGTAGTCTGGCAGTGCAAATCCCTTTTGTTGCAATTCCTCTATAGCCTCTGTAAGCTGTGGAATTGAAGCACTGATATTAGGAAGTTTAATTATGTTAGCTTCTGGTGTTTTAGCAATAGCACCAAGGCTAGCTAAATCATCAGAAATGCGTTGGTCTTCTTTTAAAAACTCAGGAAAAGCAGAAATAATTCTACCTGCCAAGGAAATATCCATGGTTTCAATTTGAATATCGGCAGATTTAGTAAAAGCTTTTACGATTGGAAGAAATGATTGGGTTGCTAAAGCGGGAGCTTCGTCAGTTTTAGTGTAGAGTATTTTTGCCATTTAAAATATTTTAATTTTAAGCGGAGCAAATATACGATTTTAACACCTTGTAAAATGCTGCGAAATCCCTAAAAATATGGTACAAAAGCTGCTATAAATGTTAAAAGCCATGTTAATGTATAATACTTTAACATGGCTTTTTAGAAAACACTTTACCATAGTATTACGGTCCTGGTAAGAGCCATAGCACTTTTGGTGTGTATTTCTACGTTTTTAGGTATTGATATGCGTTGTTAGATTGCTGTTATCAATACTGTTGCAGCTCACCTAACTCTGTCAAAACATGTCTTTACCCGACTTGTCTGCACACAAAGTAAATAACTAATTAATTGTAGTAATTCAATTACTTTTTAGAATGTGATTAACACCTCAGGCATTCTTTATAAGCTGAACATCATTTAAATAAAAGAACGTGAACTTTTAATAAAATGTAAGGCTATATCCTTAACAACCATACTAATGTACTAATTAATTTAATGCAAATTGTAATTTTAACACTTTAGAAATCAACTGGTTATAAACTGTTAAAATTAACAATTGTTCATAAAAAAAGCACCCCAATGGAGTGCTTTTGTATTTGTGCTAGCGTAGTCTTAAGAACGAATTTCTTTAAGTCTTGCTTTTTTACCTCTAAGTTGTCTAAAGTAGTAGATTCTTGCTCTACGTACTTTACCTCTTTTGTTCACCTCTATCTTCTGTAAGGCAGGCATGTTGATTGGAAAGATACGCTCTACACCAACAGTACCAGACATTTTTCTGATAGTAAAAGTTTCTGTAGCTCCAGAACCACGTCTTTGGATTACTACACCTCTAAAGAACTGAGTACGGGTTTTTTCACCTTCCTTAATTTCATAATACACAGTGATGGTATCACCAGAACTGAAATTAGGGAACTCTTTTTTTGTTACAAACTCGTCTTCTACAAATTTTATTAAAGACTCCATTTTAATCTTTTTAGATGGTTTACTAAGAGCAACTTACACGGATATCGTCAGAGGTTGCAATTATGCGAGTGCAAAATTAGTTCAAATTTTTGATTAGACAAGCATTTGTAAGGAATTTTCTACTCAGTTTTTCGTTTTAGGCAGGTTGATAACAAAAGCTATTAGTCCTGTAACGATTAATAAACTTGGCAACACGGCAAAGACGTTAAAAATCATTTGTGCATTTACTAAGGCTTCAACTGAATGTTGGGCAAATAGTATTGAAAGTACTAATCGCCCAGATATGAATAGTATTCCCAATATTGAACCGACTAAAACCAAATAACTAGGTAACCCTTTTGTCTTGGTAACCATGATTATTCCTAAGACTAAAAAGAGAAGGGAAACAAGTCCCGTAAATATTGCTGTTAGGATTGAGTAAATATCTAAATATTCCATAGTCTACGCTTTGTCTAGTAAATCTGGTCGGCGTTCTTGAGTTCTTTTTAGCGCTTGCTCTTCCCTCCACTCTTCAATTTTGGGGGTGTTACCACTGGTTAGAATTTCTGGTACCTCATGCCCATTATACTCAGCAGGCCTAGTATATACTGGCGGTGCTAATAAATTGTCTTGAAAGGTGTCTGTAAGTGCAGAAGTTTCATCATTTAAAACCCCTGGTAAAAGACGAATTACGGAATCTGCTAAAACAGCTGCTGCAAGTTCACCACCAGATAAAACATAATCTCCTATAGATATTTCTTTAGTAACTAATAAATCCCGTACACGTTGATCTACACCTTTATAATGACCGCAAAGAATAATTAGATTTCCTTTTAAAGAAAGTTCGTTTGCTATTTGTTGGTTAAGTGTAACGCCATCAGGAGTCATATAAATCACCTCATCATAATCTCTCTCTGCTTTTAATTGGCTAATACATTTATCTATAGGTTCAATCATAAGTACCATGCCAGCACCACCACCAAATTGGTAGTCATCTACTTGTTTGTAGTTGCCAACAGCATAGTCTCTAAGTTGATGTAAATGAACCTCTACAAGCCCTTTTTCTTGGGCACGTTTTAAAATAGAGGCCTCAAATGGACTATGTAATAACTCGGGTAATACTGTTATGATATCTATGCGCACAATGGAAGTATAAAAGCAAATAGTTTAATTGCAGCTCCAAAAGTAATGCAAAAATCCATTATCTTTTATCCAACCTAATTTTTCATACAAATGTTGAGCCGGATTATCTTCTGCTGTCTCTAGCGCTACGCCTTTATAATTGTTCTGTTTGCATAGTGTTTTAGCAGCGAATAATAATTGTTCTCCAATACCTTTGCCTCTATGTGCTCCTTCTACAAACAAATCGTTCAAAATAAAAAGTGGTTGTAGTGAGACTGAAGAAAAAGAAGTATATAATTGGGTGAAACCAACGGGATTGCCCTCCAAATAAGCTACAAAAATTACAGATTCATCTTTAGATAATCTCTCTGTTAAGAATTTATGAGCAGCTGCTACATCAGATGTTTGCTTATAAAAAACGCGATAGGCATCAAAAAGAAAAGCCACATCTGCAATAGTTGCAAGTGTGGCTCTTTTAATTTCTACGGTACTCATATGTAATTAAATACCTTTTTTATTTTTATTGATTTCGTCTTGTAACTTACGACTAATCTTTTGCTCTCTTTCTAAAGCTCTTCGTCTGTGTTGTTCGTATTCTTCTTCTAAATCTGCTAAAGCAATTTTGGCCTGTTGTGTAAGCGAATTGCTATTTTTAAACTTATAGATAAAGAAAGCCAAGAAAACAACCAATGTTAGAATTATGGACCAAACAATCAGCTTATACGTTCCTTTGTCTATTTGAACCCCAAAAAAATCAATACTATCTTTTTCCTGTGTAATAGTATTTAGGTTTTCCGTAGTATTATCTAATTTACTATTTAAACCACTAATAGTATTTTCATGTTCTTGAATGGTAGCGTTTAAATCGCTAATGGTATTATTAGCGGTTTTTAGAGAATCTATAACATTCCGTTGCAAACGATCCAAGTCAATTACGTTAACAACTTCGTATCTTTTTCCGTTGGCCCTATAGTTACCAGATTTACGTATTAAAGTTTCAAATTGTCCTTTAACAGATGGGTCATCTTGCGTAGTTTCTTCTTCTGCTTCTTGGGCAGCCATTGTGGCAATGGACAAACCTACCAATAGTAGGTACATTGAAAGCTTTTTCATAGTGTTCTTAATGCTTTAGTGTTCTTAGATTATTTTGGGGATTGGCGAAGTTACAGCAATTACTCCAATCCCCAAAAATATTCTAGTAATAGGTGTAACGTCTTACCTTGGCAATGTATTTAGCCAGACGTATCACTTGATGAGAATAGCCATATTCATTATCATACCAAACATAAAGCACAATATTATTGCCCTCTGCATCTACAATAGTAGCTTTACTATCGTAAATAGAAGGGGCAGAAGTGCCAACGATATCAGAAGACACCAATTCATTACTTAAGGAGTACTTAATTTGCTCTACCAAATCGCCCTCCAAAGCATATTTCTTAAGAATTGTATTTACCGCTTCCTTGCTTGTTTTGTTATTCACTTCTAAATTAAGAATAGCTAAAGAACCGTTGGGTACAGGCACTCGGATGGCATTAGACGTTAACTTACCTTCTAACACTGGTAGCGCTTTAGATACCGCTTTGCCGGCTCCTGTTTCTGTAATAACCATATTTAAAGCGGCCGCTCTACCTCTGCGGTATTTGTTATGCATATTATCTACCAAGTTTTGGTCGTTGGTATATGCATGTATGGTTTCTAGATGTCCTTTTTTAATGCCAAGCGAATCTTCTATTACTTTTAATATTGGAGTAATAGAATTTGTAGTGCAAGATGCCGCTGAAAATATTTTAGTTTTATTAGGGTCGTACTCCGTGTGGTTTACACCGTGAACAATGTTAGGAATTTCTTTGCCAGGGGCAGTAAGCAATACTCTGCTGGCACCTTTAGCTTTTAGATGTCTAGATAAAGCAGTTTTATCTCTAAAGGCGCCTGTGTTGTCTATGATTAGGGCATCTTTAATGCCATACACACTGTAATCTATATCTTCTGGTTGGTTAGCACTAATGAAATAAACAGTAGTTCCATTAATGGCTAAAGCCTTGTTTTCTGTATCTATACTCACGGTACCGCTGAATTCTCCGTGAACAGAGTCTGTTCTTAATAATGCAGCTCTTTTTTCTAGTACTTCTGCTGTAATTTCGCCACGGGTTACAATGGCCCGTAGACGCAATTGGTTGCCTTTTCCTGTTTTTGCCATTAATTCTCTTGCAAGCAAACGACCAATTCTTCCAAAACCGTATAAAACAACATCTTTGGGTTTTATAGGTTTAGAGGATTGCGCGTCATTCAACTTATCTAGTACAAAGGCCTTGACATTTAAATGCTCATCTTCTTGAGTGTGAAATTCATACGTTAGTTTACCAATATCTATTTTTGCAGGTGGTAGGGGAATATCATTGATAGCCCTTAAAATCTCTACCGAATCAAAAATAGAAATAGGTTTTTGCACAAACTCACCAGCGTATTCATGTAGGTTGATGATATCACTTACATTTTTATCAATTACCTGATTTTTAAAGAGGACAATCTCTATAGCTTTATCATACCATAAATCGCTAATAAGTTTAATGAATTCAGTCGTGGCCTTTCTTCTGTCAGCCTGAAAAGCAAGTTCCTTTTCGTAGGATGTAATGTTGCTCATAACAGTTTAGAATAGTCTTAAAGTTTTTGCAAAAGTATCATTTCAAACGTTTTCGTGAAAGTTTGTGAAATAAAAAAAGCATCCTTTTTTAGGATGCTCTTTCAATGGTAATCTTTATCGGGTAAACTACTGAAAAATTAGTCTTTCTCGCTCCCCATTTTTGCCAAGTAGCGTTATGCTTGTACGTCCGTATCTAGATATACTACCAAATAATTCCTTGGCATCATCTACATCTTTAATTTCTTCATCGTCTATCATAATCATTACCTTATCTTCTAATTCATAACCTCTAAAACGCTCCGGAACATTCGTAATTTTCACACCTTTTTTGGTTTTAAACGCTTTTTCATCATCCTTAGATAGATTTTTAACCTCTAGGCCCATAATAGGTAAAATCTCGGTCATTTTTTTCTTTAATTCTACCTCAAAAGTCTCCGTTTTTCCATTACGATCTACTATAACTTCTATGATGTCTCCAGGACGTTTAGTAGATAAATATCCGGTTAATTCAGAAAATTTAGATACTCTAACATTCCCTACCTGTTTAATAATATCACCTTCTTGCAAGCCAGCATCTGCTGCGCCAGATTCATCTTCTACACCATTTATATAAACCCCATCTATTTGGTCTAAATTTTTCTCTTTTGCTACAGAGCTATTAGCATTTATAGTAGTTACGCCTAAAATCCCTTTTTGTACCTTACCAAACTCAAGTAAATCATCTACCACCTTTTTAGCAATGTTACTAGGAACTGCAAAACTGTAGCCTACATACGAACCAGTTTGTGAGGTAATTGCGGTATTAATCCCGATTAAATCTCCATTAGTGTTTACCAATGCACCACCAGAATTACCAGGATTCACAGCGGCATCAGTTTGTATAAACGATTGGTTTCTGCCTGGGCTAATAGAACGTGCTTTAGCGCTTACAATACCTGCGGTAACCGTGGACGTTAAGTTAAAAGGATTCCCTACGGCTAAAACCCATTCGCCAATTTTTGCATTGTCAGAATCTCCAAATGCTAAATAGGGTAAGGGTTCTTCAACGTTGATTTTTAATAAAGCAATATCAGAATTGGCATCGGTACCCACCACTTCTGCATCGTAACTTCTGTTGTTATTCAGTGTAATTTCTAGATTTTTAGCATTGTCAATAACATGGTTGTTGGTTACAATATATCCGTCAGGCGAAATGATTACTCCAGAACCAGTGCCAACTTGAGATGGTTGTCCGCCTTTATAACCGTAAAAGAATTCCGCAATAGGATTACTGGTACCTACCGTCATGTTTTTAACGTGTACTACGGCGTGCACCGTTTTTTCTGCAGCTATCGTAAAATCCACCTCATTTATATCCGCACCTCTTGGAGATGTTGGCATACTTGTGGTGATAAAAGGGTTATTGTCTGATTCTGATACAAATGTAAATTGGTCCTTTTCTAAAAAGGTTTTATAAGCTCCAAGTGTAATTCCGCCAGCTAATAGAGCTACCAAAAATAGTTGTGCTACTTTTTTCATATGTTCATTAAATTTTATTTTCTTTCTGTTGTTTAAAATTAGCCATAAATCGTGCCAATTTTAACAGTTTAACGGCTTTTTAACTGCTAAACAAAGCTTAAAGAATGTACTATATTTGTGGCATGAACACAGGCTTACAATTAGAATTTTATAAATATCAAGGCACGGGAAATGACTTTGTAATGGTGGATAACCGAGCTTTATCTTTTCCAAAGGAAAACACGGAATTGGTAGCTTTTTTATGCGACAGACGATTTGGAATAGGAGCAGATGGACTCATACTATTAGAAAATGACAATGTGTCAGATTTTAAGATGGTATATTATAATTCTGATGGTAATCCAAGTACCATGTGTGGTAATGGTGGCAGATGTATTGTGGCCTTTGCCAGAGATTTAGGAATAATACAAGGAGAAACTACGTTCAACGCCGTAGACGGATTACACCATGCAACCCTAGTAAAAGATGTAGTTTCTTTACAGATGATAGATGTAACTCTTGTAGAGCAAAGAGATAAGTATTATTTTGTGAATACGGGGTCGCCTCATCATGTACAATTGGTAAAAGACTTGCCTAAGCTAAAGGTAAAGGAAGAGGGTGCTAAACTCCGATATGGTATTTATGGCGAAAAGGGGAGTAATATTAATTTTGTGGAAGCCATAGACGCAGAAACCTACGCTGTACGCACTTATGAAAGAGGTGTAGAGGATGAAACATTGTCTTGCGGTACTGGGGTAACTGCAGTGGCCTTATCCATGTACGCAGCTAAAAAAACAGATGTTAAAAGAATTCAAATCAAAGCAATGGGTGGAGATTTAGAAGTTTCTTTTGAACACCAAGAAGATGGCAGTTTTACCAAAGTGCGTTTAAAAGGTAGTGCAAAACAAGTATTTTCTGGTGTTATAAAATGTTAACCCTCAAAGGCAAATATTGTAAGTTGCGAGCACTAGAACCAGAAGATTTAGAGTACCTCTATCGGTTGGAGAATGACACTAAAATATGGGAGCTAAGCGGTACTTTTGCACCCTATTCTAAAGCTATATTAGAACGATATTTGAATCAAGCACATTTAGATATTTATGAAGCTAAACAATTTAGATTCTGTATCTGTGATGATTATAATAAGCGTTTAGGGTTGATAGATTTGTTTGAATTTGACCCTATAAATAAACGTGTGGGAGTAGGAGTGTTAGTATATAATGAGGAAGATAGGGGTAAGGGAATAGGTACAGAGGCATTACAGTTGGTTTGTGATTATGCATTTAAGGTTTTAGATGTACATCAAGTATTTGCAAATATATTAGAAGACAATAGTGTTAGTAGAACGGTATTTGAAAGATTAGGATTTTCGCTTATCGGAACAAAAAAAGATTGGGTGCGTATAGATGGTACGTTTAAGAATGAAGTTTTATATCAAAAAATAAACGCTTGAAAAATTTAAAGAAAGTTATCTGGGCAACAGCCGTATTAGGTTTGCTAGTGTGCGGAATTTTTGCATATTACGTGTATAGTGCCATTTTTACACCAAATACGGCTTTTTCTAATAAAGAGGCCTATGTTTTTATACCTTCCGATGCAGGATTTGGGGAAGTGATGCAACAATTGACGCCTTTATTAGATGATGTCGATTCTTTTGTTGCGGTAGCAAGGCGCAAAGGCTATACTACTAATGTAAAAGGAGGTAGGTATGCACTAAAGAAAGGAATGAATAATAATGAATTAGTGAATGCCTTGCGTAGCGGTAACCTGCCCGTTAAAGTAACTTTTAATAATCAAGAAAGTATTGCTACACTAGCAGGGCGCATTGCTGCGCAATTAGAACCAGATAGTTTAAGCCTTTTAAAAAGCCTTAGCGATGCTACTTTTCTAACAGAAAATGGTTTTGATGAACCAAATTACTTAAGCATGTATATTCCTAATACATATGAGTTTTTCTGGAATACTTCTGCAGAAGGTATTAGGGCAAGAATGTTGAAAGAATACAACAGATTTTGGAATGAGGAGCGTAGGGCAAAAGCAAAACAATTAGGTATGAAACCTAACCAAGTTACGGCTTTGGCATCTATTGTACAGAAGGAAACTGTAAAGGTAGATGAGAGACCACGTGTAGCAGGAGTGTATTTAAACCGCTTAAAACGTGGTATGTTGTTGCAAGCAGATCCAACGGTAATTTATGCTATAAAAAAAGAAACAGGGAATTATGATACCATCATAAAACGGGTTTTGTTTCGGGATTTAGAGATGGATTCTCCCTACAATACTTATAAATATGCTGGGCTTCCACCAGGGCCTATAACAATGCCAGATGTTTCATCTATAGATGCAGTCTTAAATTCGGAAAAGCATGATTATTTATATTTTGTAGCAGATGTATCAAGGTTCGGCTATCATATGTTTGCCAAAACCCTAGCGCAGCACAACCAAAATAAAGTGCAGTACGTCCGATGGTTAAACCAGCAAAAAATAAACAGATAGTGCATTTTAACCCACAAAGCATGCCTTTTGGCGGATTTTAATACCTATTTATCAAAAAGTTAGGAAATTTTAACCTCTAGAACAAAGATCCCCTCTTATATTTGCCCGCTAATTAGAATTTGCGAGAATTCTTAAAAGAGAACGCTTATGAAAAGATGGATCGGTTTTTTAGGTCATCTTGCCATAATTACAATTTTGACCAGTTTTGCCAGTTATAAGGCAAAAAGTAATAAGGTAGCTGTACCTGCAGATTTAGTTGTTGCAGACGGAGTGTACAAGTTTGGATATCCAAAAATATTGGCAAATCAGCCAAAAGAAGAAACTTCTTCTGTTTTTCTTGGTAAATCTTTCCATGGTTTTAAAGAAGCCTTGGCTTTTAAAGAGTCTAGAGGTGATTATACCTCTATAAATACATTGGGGTATCTAGGTAAATACCAATTTGGTGCAGGCACTCTACGATTGATGGGTGTGTATGATGTGGATGACTTTATTCAAAATCCAGAAATTCAAGAACGTGTTTTTGAATTGAACGTGGCAAGAAATAAATGGATTTTGCGTAGAGATATTAAGAGATTTGTGGGTAAGAAAATCAATGGTACTGTAATAACAGAATCTGGTATTGTTGCGGCAGCACATTTGGCTGGTGCTGGTAATGTTAAAAAATACTTGAGGTCTTACGGACAACAAGATTTTGCAGACGCCTACGGTAGTACCATTGCTTATTATATTAAAAAGTTTGCAGGTTTTGATGTGTCTGGCATTAAAGCGGTACAGCGGCCTAAGGTGTAGATAGAATTGGTTAAAAGGAATGTATGATAAAGACCGCTGGCCTTTTTTGAAGGTCTAAACTAGTCTTTTTCCATTCTTGTATGGTTTTAGTGACTATATATTCTGTAGGTAACGTAATATCAATACCAATACATAAGCGGGTTTCTGGATGCAGCTTTTTAAGCATTTCTTGAAACAACTTATCGTTTCTGTAAGGAGTTTCGATAAATACTTGAGATTGTTGTATGTCTTTTGAAAGTTTTTCAAACTTCTTTAGCGCTTTTCCTCGTTCTGCTCCATCAATTGGCAAATAGCCGTTAAACGCAAAGCTTTGCCCGTTCATTCCACTGGCCATAAGTGCTAATAGAATAGAGGAGGGGCCTACTAAAGGGACAACCTGTATACCTTTTTCATGGGCTATCTTAACTACATCTGCCCCTGGATCTGCAATACCTGGGCACCCAGCTTCTGATAATAAACCAACAGAAGTGCCTTCTAGACATGGGTCTAAAAAGGAAGGAATTTCTAGTGGGTCTGTATATTTATTTAATAGCTGAAAATGTAAGGAAGGTTGTGATTTAGATGGGCTTATTCTTTTAATAAATCGCCTTGCTGTTTTTTCATTCTCCGCAATGTAAAAGTCAATATTCTCAATAGTTTGCTTTATAGACAACGGCAAAACTTCTAACGGAGCTGTATCTCCCAACATTGTAGGTATCATATATAAAATACCTTGGGGGCTTGTGGTATTCATTAGAGTGTTATTTGTTTTGCAATTTTAGTACAAGCTTCATCTATCATCTGAAATACTTTTTCAAAACCGTCATCTCCCCCATAGTAAGGGTCTGGTACTTCTTTTATTGGACCATTTAGTTCACTAAGTAATAATTTAACTTTGGCTCTATCTGCATCATTTTTAGCTAAAGCTAAAACATTAGCCAAGTTACTTTTATCCATTACATAGATACTGTTAAAGGCATCAAAATCTTCAGGAATAAACTTTCTACACTGTTGTTTGCTAATATCTAGACCGTGAATTTTAGCAACAGCAACAGACCTAGGGTCGGGCGCATTACCTATATGATAACCTGCTGTGCCTGCGGAGTCTACATATACTTTATCTGGGTCAACTTTAGCTTTCAAAATTCCTTCTGCTAACGGAGACCTGCAAATATTGCCAAGGCACACCATGAGTACTTTGGTCATGCAGTAAACTTTTTAGGTGAATTTTTTAGTTAAATCATCTATGTACTTGCGAAATTGCTTATCGGTTTCCGCAAGATTATCCACAGTTTTACAGGCATGTAATACCGTAGCATGATCTCGTTTGCCTATTTGAGAACCTATGCTTGCTAAAGATGCTTTAGTGAATTTTTTCGCAAAAAACATTGCTAGCTGTCTTGCCTGTACAATATGTCTTTTACGTGTCTTGGACTGCAGTGTGGCCACATCCATTTCAAAGTAATCAGAAACTACTTTTTGTATGTAGTCAATAGACACTTCTCTTTTAGTGTTTTTTACAAATTTTTCTACTACTTGTTGCGCTAAATCTAAAGTAACTTCTCTTTTGTTAAAAGAGGATTGTGCAATCAGAGAAATGATTGCTCCCTCTAACTCACGAATGTTCGTTTTAATATTTTTAGCAACGTGGTCTATAATTTCCTCTGGCATTTCTACCCCATCCCGGTACAATTTGTTTTTAAGGATGGATACCCGAGTTTCATAGTCTGGACTTTGTAATTCTGCAGATAAGCCCCATTTAAACCGAGATAATAAGCGTTGCTCAATATCTTGCATGTCTACAGGTGCTTTATCTGAGGTCAAAATTACTTGTTTGCCATTTTGGTGCAAGTGATTGAATATATGGAAGAACACATCTTGAGTCCCAGATTTACCGCTTAAAAATTGTACATCATCAATTATAAGTACATCTATTAATTGATAAAAATGAATAAAATCATTACGGGTATTCTTTTTAACGGATTCAATATACTGTTGCGTAAATTTTTCCGCAGAAATATAGAGAACTGTACGTTCTGGGTATTTATCTTTAATTTCTACTCCAATAGCATGTGCTAGGTGAGTTTTTCCTAAGCCTACCCCGCCAAAAATCATTAATGGATTAAAACTAGTGCCTCCTGGTTTATTGGCAACTGCCATACCTGCCGAACGTGCTAACCTATTAGAGTCTCCTTCTAAAAAATTCTCAAAATTGTAATTGGGATTTAATTGGGATTCAATTTTAATATTTCGAATACCAGGAATTACAAACGGGTTTTTAAGCTCCGGATTTTTAGAAGTTATAGGAACATCCAATTCTTGTGGTGCCATAGCAGAACGGTTAGAACTCGGAATCTTTTCTGTAAAAGATTCATTGTTACCGTACTTGTTTTCCATTTTAATTACATAAATCAACTTAGCATTGGCACCGAGTTCCTTTCTTAGAGCAACTTTTAAGAGCTTTACGTAATGCTCTTCTAGCCATTCATAGAAAAATTTACTAGGCACTTGTATGCTTAATGCATTGTCTGCAAGTCTAACGGGCTTAATAGGAAGGAACCACGTTTTGAATGCCTGCGGTTGGATATTATCCTCGATAAATGCCAAACAATTGTTCCATACGGAAGATGCAGTATTATTCATTCTTAGTGTGTCCTTTGTTGTTGGTTAGTGTTTAACTCGTGTTTTATAGGATAAAACTTTTGGGGGTATCCCTGTTGCTATGAACAGGGGCAAATATGTGAACAAAAAAGCTAAAAAAAAAATAGGGCATCAGTTGAAAATATACTTTTTTTTTTGCATGCTTTGTAACCCAAAAGCAGATCTTATAAATATAGTATTTTTTTGCACTTTTTATGAATTTTAACACATGTAGTTTTAGAGTAAGGTATGGCGAAACAGACCAAATGGGAGTAGTATATCATGGTAAATATGCTGATTATCTTGAGGTTGGTCGTGTGGAGTGGCTTAGAGCTTTAGGTGTTTCTTACAAAACAATGGAAGAAGACGGTGTAATGTTACCTGTAATAAACTTACAAATTTTGTATAAAAAATCTGCAAAGTACGATGACTTAATCACAGTAAAAACCATTCTAAGAAAAGTTCCAGGCGTACGAATTATTTTTGACTACGAAATTTATAACGAAAATAAAGAGTTGTTGGTCGAGGCAAGCACCACTTTAGTATTCATGGATAAGTTAAAAATGAAGCCTATAAAATGCCCAGGTTATATCTTAGATAAGTTAAGGGGTTAAAATTTTAACCTTTACCTTTCTTAAAAGGGATAAGTCTTCTTTAACTGCTGCTAATTTACTGGTTCTAAATTGAAGAGTAATGGAGCAGTCCATTTCTAATCGTTGTGCACTAATATCTAATTGGTGTTTTTTAATTAACCGCATTACGTTGTTCATTTGCTCATAGGTAAATTGTAGTTGTAAGCTTGATTGTTGGTATTGTGTGCAAATTTTAGCTTCTTCCAAAGCCAATTGCGCTGCGGTTTTATAAGCAGAAATAAGACCGCCTACGCCTAATTTAACACCACCAAAAATCCGAACAACAGCCACTAGTGTATTAGTGAGTTCAAATGCTTGCAACTGACCATAAATAGGCATACCAGCAGAGTTATTGGGTTCACCATCATCGTTAGCACGGTATCTTACATTTTTTACTCCCAATTGCCAAGCGTAACAAACATGGTTGGCATTGGGGTACTGCAGTTGCAATGTTTCAATAATCGGCTTTACCTCTTCTTCTGTAGATATAGGATACGCATAGCTGATAAACTTGCTTTTCTTTTCTTTGAAAAGGACATCTGTAACGGGTTCTTTGATGGTTTTATAACTGTCTTCTACCTCTTGCATTATAGCAAAGCTACCAAAAGTATACTGATTATAGCTAGCCCCACACCTAGCCAGTTTTTAGGCAATAATTTTTCATTAAATAGCAGAATACCAATTAAAGTGGTAAACATAACTACGGCAACATTATTAATAGTAAAGATAGATGCACTATTAAAATTTGGATTATTCAAAGCCTGTAATAAAAAGTAGATTGAAAAGTAATTAGGGATTCCTAAACAAATTCCGCCTACCACATTTTTTAAATTTAGTTTTAAGGGTACCTTTCTACTATTTATTAAAAGGTATATAACGCCTGTGGTGCCTGCGGCACCAAAAACAGTAGCGGAAAATATGGGATACAGACTTTCGTCTAAAAATTCATCTTGGATATACTTTATGGTAGTATCAATAACCCCAGATCCCACAAATACCAGAAAAGGAAGCAAAAGCGTTTTAGGGTCAATTACTAATCCTTTCTTTTTGATAGAAGCAAAATACACAGCGCCTAAAGCTAGGAGTATGCCAATGCCTTGCCAAAAGGATAAACTCTCTTTGTAAACAACAAGAGCAAATACTACAGGGATAGCTAAGGACATTTTTGTGGCAACAGAGGTAACTGCAACTCCATTTACCTGAGATGACTTTGCCATTACATTAAAAATGGTAATAAATAATACGCCCAAAGCAAATGTACCATAAAACCAACCAGTCTGTGTTAGATTGCCCAATTGCACATCTCCCTCATAAAAAAGAAGTCCGCAAATGCAGGCAACAAAATAGTTGACCACAATAGCGTAAAGTGACTGAACTTTATAAGTGCCAAAAAGTTTGAATACCACAAAAATGAGGCTAGAACATAAAACACTTAGAGCAAGATTTAGCATTATAAATGTTTTTTAAGGTCTATAATATCTTCTTTGCCCACTAATAGATTCCAAGTTTTCATGCCAAGTTTTGCAGCGGTGTCTGTATTCTCTTGGGTGTCATCTATAAAAAAGGTTTCTTCTGCAATTAAATTATTTTCTTGCAATACTTGCTCAAATATATCGGCATCTGGTTTACGTTTACCCATATTGTAAGAAAGGTAAAAAACTTCAAAACAGTTTTGAAATTCAGTATAGGCATTGCCCATCTGTTTTTTTACTTCTTCAATATGCAAATCATTCGTATTGCTTAATAAGAACAATCGGTAATTATGCTGTTTTTTAAATTCTTGTAAAAACTTTAAACGATACTCTGGAAAATCCTTTAAAATGGCATTCCAAGCGTCTATCAAGTCAGTTTTACTTGCGTTTGGGAAAATTGCTCCCGTTTCTTGCAAAAATACATCGGTACTAATCGTTCCTTTTTCGTAAGCTTTAAATAGATGGTCTAGGGAAGGTGTAATTTCGGTAAACCCGAATTCTGACATTGCTTTTGGTGTTGCCGTTTTATCTAGATTGATAAAAATATCGCCAAAATCAAAAATGATGTTTTTAATCATTATACAGTATGGTTAGGCTATCGGTTTCTAAGTTTTGTGCAAACATAAGTTTTCCTGTAATTTTTGGTGCTGCAATTCCAGATTTAAATACAGTATTTCCAGTAAAAATTCGGGCTTCATCCCAAAGGTCATCCGTAATAAATTGCTCTAATGTTTTGGCGCCACCTTCTACAATTAAACTTGTTATATTTTGCAGATGCAATGCTTTTAAAATTTGTGGAACTAAGGGAGTGCTAAAATCTAAGGTTAGGTAGGTTAAATTCGCTTTAGTTGCAGTGGTCTTCTTATTTGTTAATACTAGCACTTTGGCGTCATCATTAAAAACTGCGGCTGTAGCAGATAATTTTAGGTCTTTATCTATAACAACACGCATAGGATTTTTTCCTTTCCAATCTCTAACAGTTAAGGAGGGGTTATCCATTAGAACAGTTTTTGTGCCCACTAAAATTGCTTGTTCCTCTGCACGCCATTTGTGAACCAATTGTCTTGCAGGTATCCCTGTAATCCAATATGGTTCTGGGTTTTTACTTCTCATTTGTGGGTCAGGAGCTAAAAAACCATCATAGGTTTCTGCCCATTTTAGAATGATGTAAGGACGCTTTTTTTCTATAAAAGTTAAAAAACGCTTATGGTGTTCTCTACATTCTTCTTCCAGAATCCCGTAGACGACATTTTTACCCGCGTCTTTCAATTTTTGAATGCCTTGCCCTGCAACTTTTTCATGCGGGTCCTTAAGGCCAATAACAATATTGGGTATTCCTTTTTCAATGATTAAGTCTGCACAGGGAGGTGTTTTTCCGTAGTGTGAACAAGGTTCTAGGGTTACATACAGTGTAGCTTTTTGTAAAAGCGATTGGTCTTTAACACTATGTATGGCATTAACTTCCGCATGTGGCCCACCAAAAGGGCTTGTAAAGCCTTCCCCAATAATTTTATCATTATACACTATAACACAACCCACCATAGGATTGGGTGCAGCGCTACCTAAAGCATTTTTGCCTAATTCTATACAGCGAAACAAGTATTTTTCGTCTATATTCATGCCCTAAAAGTAGCATTTAATTTCAAAGTAATGAACACTCCTGTAATTAGAAAAATAACCCCAAAAGATAATGCCCATATTGCTGCAGTAGTGCGGAAGGTTTTAGAAGACCTAGGAGTGCCAAAAGTGGGTACAGCCTATGCAGATAAGGCCTTAGATAATATGTATAATGCATATAAGAAAGATCGCAGTGATTATTTTGTAGTTGAGGCCAATGGTAAGGTAATAGGTTGTGCCGGAATTGCACCTTTGGATAATTATGAAGGCAACGTTTGTGAACTACAAAAAATGTATTTTTTAGAAGAGGCTAGAGGTTTAGGTTTGGGTGCTAAAATGATAACTACCTGTATTAACCAGGCTATGGCTTATGGTTTTGAAGCAATGTATTTAGAAACCATGCCCTATATGGAAGCTGCTCAAAAATTATATAAGAAAAATGGATTTGAATACATTGATGCTCCTATGGGCTGTACAGGCCACTCTGCTTGTCCAGTATATATGTTGAGAAAATTATAATATGCAGCTTTCAGAAATCAAAAGTATCTTTCATAAAGAACTAGTAAATTACTATCCCAAAGAAGAGATAGATAGTTTCTTTTATGGTTTGATAGACTATTTTTTAAACCTGCAAAAGTTTGTCCTAGTTATGCAGCCTAATTATGTAGTTAGTAAAGAGGAAGAATCACTATTGTTCAATGCGCTTCATCGCTTAAAACAAGAAGAGCCTTTACAGTACATTACAGGTGTAGCATATTTTAGAAATTTAGTACTCAAAGTAACTAAAGATACGCTTATACCTAGGCCAGAAACAGAAGAGCTAGTGTCATGGATTTTGGAAGATGTTAGGGTGGATCAACAACTCAAGGTTTTAGATCTAGGTACAGGTAGTGGGTGTATTGCATTGTCCATAGCACAAGAACTTCCTAAAGCATCTGTGACCGCAATAGATATTAGCAAAGAAGCTCTGGCTGTTGCAGAGCAAAATGCAGAAAAGAATGGTGTAGCTGTAAATTTTTTACAGGCTGATGTATTGTCTGATAATTTCCAAAAAGAACTACAAGGACCTTGGGATATTATAGTGTCTAATCCGCCCTATGTTCGAGAATTGGAAAAAGCAGAAATTCAAAAAAACGTAAAAGATTATGAGCCAGTAACGGCTCTTTTTGTTTCGGACCAAGACCCACTCATTTTTTATCAACACATCACTCTAAAAGCAAAAATATTCTTAAAACCCAGTGGTAGATTGTATTTTGAAATTAACCAGTACCTGCCAGAGGAAACAAAGCAACTACTAGTGGAAAACTCTTTTGAGCAAGTGGAATTGAAAAAGGATATTTTTGGTAATTTCCGAATGTTAAAAGGAATTAAATCGGGCAAAAATTAGGTATTGTCACCGTAAATTATGGATGTAGAAAAAAAGATTACTGCACTTAGAGAGGAGTTAAGAGCGCATAATTACCAATATTATGTTTTGGACCAACCATCAATATCAGATTATGATTTTGATATGAAGTTGAAAGAGTTACAGGCATTAGAGGAGGCGCATCCAGAGTTTTTTGACGAAAGCTCACCAACTTTACGCGTGGGTGGCGGTATTACTAAGAATTTTGATACCGTGGTTCATGATTACCGCATGTATTCCTTGGACAATTCTTATTCTAAAGAAGACTTAGAAGATTGGGAAAAACGTATACAACGCATTTTAGGTGATGCTGAAGTGAGCTATACCTGTGAGTTAAAGTATGATGGTGCTAGTATAAGTTTAACATACGAAAACGGCACGCTAGTACGGGCAGTGACTCGTGGAGATGGTTTTCAAGGAGATGACGTTACTACAAACATTAAAACGATTAAGTCTGTACCTCTTAAGTTGAAAGGAGATTACCCTCCAAAGTTCCACATTAGGGGCGAAATTATTTTACCCTTAGAGGGTTTTGCTCAGATGAATCAAGAGCGATTAGAAAATGGAGAAGAACCCTATATGAATCCCAGAAATACGGCCTCTGGAAGCTTAAAGTTACAAGATAGTAGTTTGGTAGCGCAACGACCTTTGGAGTGTTTGTTGTATAGTATTGTGGGCACCGATTTAAATTTTGATACTCAGTTTGATATGCTAGAGAAAGCCAGGGCATGGGGCTTTAAAGTGCCTACGGTGGCTAAATTGTGTAAATCTACCCAAGAAGTGATGGATTTTGTTGCCTACTGGGATGTACATCGTCACGATTTACCTTATGAAACCGATGGTGTGGTTATTAAAGTAAACAATCTTGTGCAGCAAGAAGAACTAGGGTACACCTCCAAATCGCCTAGGTGGGCTATGGCATATAAATTTAAGGCAGAACAAGTGGCTACCGTCTTAAAGCAAATTACTTACCAAGTGGGGCGAACTGGCGCCATTACACCGGTTGCTAATTTAAATCCTGTTTTACTTGCCGGTACAACAGTAAAACGAGCATCACTACACAATGCTGACCAAATTGCAAAATTAGATGTAAGGGAAGGGGATACGGTATTTGTTGAAAAGGGAGGTGAAATTATTCCGAAAATTATCGCAGTTGATTTTACCAAACGAAGTTTGGACTCGGAGCCTACTCAATACATACAACAATGTCCGGAATGCGGTACCGAGCTATTACGTAAAGAAGGCGAGGCTCAGCATTTTTGTCCAAACGATATGGGGTGCCCACCCCAAATTACAGGAAGAATACAGCATTTTATTAGTCGTAAGGCTATGGATATAGAGGGTTTAGGAGGGGAAACAGTAGACTTGCTGTTTAAGGAAGGTTTGATACGTAATTACGCAGATTTGTACACACTGAATAAGGAACAACTATTGCCTTTAGAACGAATGGCCGAAAAGTCTGCTGAAAATTTGGTTAAGGGTGTGGCTGCATCTGTGGCTATTCCGTTTGAGCGGGTTTTGTTTGCTTTGGGGATTAGGTATGTTGGGGAAACCGTAGCTAAGAAATTGGCAAAAGCTTATAAAAATATAGATGCTTTAATGGCGGCTACGGAAGCGCAGTTGACTGCCATAGATGAAATAGGTACGCGTATTGCTAAAAGTGTGGTATCATTTTTCTTAGACCCACACCATCAAGAGTTGGTGGCAAGATTAAAGTCTTATGGATTGCAGTTTTCCTTGTCAAATGAACAACTGCAAAACCAATCAGATACACTAAAAGGGCAAACCTTAGTGGTTTCTGGAGTGTTCCAAACATTAGACCGCAATCAACTTAAGAAAATGATAGAAGATAATGGAGGTAAGGTAGGGTCGTCTATAAGCTCAAAAACTTCCTATCTAGTGGCTGGGGATAAAATGGGACCTAGTAAACGTACCAAAGCAGAAAATTTAGGTGTGCCTATAATAAGCGAACAAGATTTTTTAAATATGCTTTAGGGTATGGAAGAACTGTTTAATCCTGAAGCCTATAGAATGGTGCGTAACATCATGATAGGTTTTGCTATTTTTTACGTGCTTTTTGAGGTGGCGCTAAATCTTAACGAACTAGAGGATGATACCTCTAATATTATTTTGCTAGACGCTGCCAAAAAACAGTTTTTCTTCATCCCATTTGCATTAGGTGCAATTTTGGGGCATTTATTTATTGGTACTACAAATAAGGCATTCTATATAGGGGACGGCTGGCCTGTTTATATTTTGTTCGCTTTAGCTATTATTTGCACCATCATAGGGTATAAGGTTGAATTTAAAAAGCCTTTATGGTTTTTATGCTTATTACTATTGTTAGGACTAGCTTACGGTCATTTTTTATGGTCATTAAATTTTGATTAAGATGAAGTTGAGATTCTTTCTGTTACGTCATTTAAAGGCTATTAATACCATTCGCTTAATTTTAGCTATTCTCTTTGGGGTTATGGTTGTTCTAGATATCATTCTTGTAATATTGGGGGATGAATTTCCCACGTTTAGTGAGGTGGTAGAACACAATCGAAGCGAACTGATTTGGTTGAACTTTCTGCTCTCAGGACTTATAGCCAAAGTATTTTTTAATAGAAAAGTGACGGTAAAGAAGAAAGAGATTTCTGGTTTCTTTGGTTTTTTAGCTATGCTTATTCTTTTGTTTGCAATTGGGCAAATAGAAGATTTACAAATTGAGCCATGGTTACAAGTGTTAATTATGTTTTGCGGTGGCTATTTAGGGCACCGCGTTTGGCCACAATATGTTTTTGAGCCAGAAGATGTACAAGAAGTGTTAGAAAAACAAAAAGATGAAAGTACCCGTTAGTTTAGAAGTATTTAAAGACACCTTGGATGCTGATGAGCCTATAAAATCTTGGCCAAATTATTTACAGGCTTTATGGTGGGCCTGTAATGAGAATTGGAAAAATGCACATGATTTGGTAGACCAGAGTACAGATGCCACTAGTAAATGGGTACATGCTCATTTACATAGAGAAGAGGGTGACCAATGGAATGCTAATTATTGGTATCGCCAAGCAGGTAAGACCATGCCAAATATTAGTATACGAGAAGAAAGAGATACAATAATTGCTGCTTTGTTGAAGACTAATTAGCTAATTGGGTTAGGTATATACCGATTAAAAGACTGCCAATATTTATCCTTGTAAACTGTGTATTTTAGTTCCAAATCATCACTATTTTTGCAATAACGGTTCAACACTTTAGAAACTCTTCTAAAATCCTTACAAGCAAAAAAGATTTCTCTTAAGTGGTCTGCTGTTTCCCTACCAATATTTAAATATCCTTCTTCATCTTTTAATTCTTCTAAAATAGCATCCTCTAAACCATTCATCATGTCTAAACATTTTTGATTAGGCATACCATTTTCTAAAGCTTCTTTATAATTAATAGAGAACGTTGCAATCCAAGGATGAGAGGCTTTACTGTCCCAATTAAGTAAATCCATATTTACAACGGCAATAAGTGGATTACCATTTTCAAGTGTTGCTTCTAAAAGAGAATAGTTATCCGTATCAGTATTACGTCTGGTTCCTGTATATTTCTCTATAAATTCTTTTTCTCTCCAGATTAAGAAATCTTTTAATTTGTTAATTGGTACGAGTTCTTGGGATGCTTGGGATGGGTGAATAACTGTAATGTCATCAATTAAAGTTATAAATTTTAGTTCGCCAATATAATTATCTAGATAAAGACAAACCCCTTGGAAAATAGCATCTTTAGTTTCCTCAGAAAAATCTTGGTGCGTTACGGTAATGCTTATTTGGTCTGGATAGCTAATGTCATCAATGCTATAAAAATTTAACTTCACTGCACTGAAAGAAAATCCATCTTTTTCCAACGTTGATTCACCTTTTATGGATGGAGGCTTTAAAGCTGTAAATCTCCAATTAGGTAATTCTGGAGCTTCTGCAATTAGTTCTTCTACAAACACTACATTTTTAACGATACCATCTGGAGTTAAAATGAGCTCAGCCGTGGTATCATTATACATACCACATAAAAACCATATCCCTGGATGTATAACTTCTAATTTAGGAGATAGCTCGTCAAAAAACACTTTAGTAATATCACCATTAGCTGCTATAACTTTGTAGAAGGTCTCCTGGTGTTGTGTAAACCAGTTCCAAAAATCTTTGTAAGTAGTGAAAGGTTGTTCTATAACTGTTTTGCTAGTTATGGCATTGTTAAAGAGCTTTTTAAAGAAACTCATAGACTAGTTTTATACATTTAAAAATACTAACGTTTAAATATAAGTATATATTATATTAATGAGCTAAGTGTAGATTATTGTAATTGTGTTTCGAAATTATCATGATAAGATTTAGAATTTCTTCTAAATGAACTTAGTAGCTCATACAATTAGATTCTTTCCTTTTTCTTAGATTAATAAAAGCTTATGGCTATTTGCATTTTAAGATTATATTTCTTCAATTTTACAGATAATAGTCCTCTTGTCAATTAGCTAAAAATCATTTGTTTAAGGGTGTTAATCTAAGTTTGTATAGGAATACTCGTGGTTTTTATTTGTAGTACAAATCCACCCTAAAATGAAAAAGAAAAGCCGGGGGAGTTAAATGCTTTTCTTTATACGATGAACAATTCAAAACTAATTTAATTTCAACTTACATAATAATTTTCTTACAAATTTTAAGATTTAATTACGAAAATAATTTACAGTCTAGTTGTTTCTATGTTGCACACTACAGGAAAATGGTCTGATGAATCAGGGAAAGCTCGGTATATTTTTTCGCCATTAGTTAGGGAATCTATAATTTTTCCATTAGCAATCCAATCTTTCCTGTTTTTACTGTATAAAATATGGTCTATCCATGCGCGTTGGTATTGGTTATTAAAAATGGGGTCTTTAAAACTTGCGGTATAAAGGCTTCTAAAATCCAATTCTTTTTGGTCTTCGGCAGATAAACTATCAAACATTACATTGCCCAAGGTTTTTTCTGGTTGCCAAATACTACCCATAAGACGTTCTACACCGCTAGCGCTGATTTTCATTTCGCTGGTGTCAAAACCAGGACCGTCATTAATATCACCGCAAATAATGATAGGGATGTCTTTTGTGGTAGCATCTTCTAAATAATCATCTAAGAAGGCACATCGCAATTGATAGCATTGGGCCACAATTTTTTTTCGATTTCCATCAGCTTTTGCCCACCACTTAGACCATTCCATTGCGTTGAATATTCCTTTGCTCTTTAAGTGTACACCTACCACTCTAAAGGCTTTTTGGTTGGCCGTATGTATCGTTGCATAAAGTGGTCTGCGTTCAAATTTGTGTTGTTCTTTTAAGCCATCATTATCAGTATCCATAAAAAAATCATCCGTAGCCGCTCGGAGTGGTTGTGCCAAAGGGTCGTTCAATAAATCATGCCATGTTATAGGATTTGCTGCAAATAAGTTGTTATCTGTTTTAATAGCAATGCCAATACTTTGTGCTCCAGAAGATTGTACCTCGCACTGCCAATCCCCTTGTATATCACTATCAAAGAATAATTGTAGTTCTTCTTTTTGGTTAGGACCTTCTACGAGCACCCAGATATCAGCATCAATATCATGAATAACACCAGCCAAATCTCTACGCCGGTTTTCAATTTTTTGTTTTGTCATGTAACCTTTGTGGTTGTTGGGATGAAATTGTGGTGGATTTCCTGTAAACAATTCGTTCATCCATTCGGCATTCCAAAGTGCGAATTTTAATGTAGCCATGGCAATTATTATGTGTTTAGTACTGTGGGGAAATTTATTAGTCTAAATATAAGAGAGTTGTGTTAAGCTTGTGCAAGGAGAAGGTTAGAAAATGAAAATTTCAATTTGTTGTATTTGTAACAAAATGTGTAATTATTTAATTTAGGCTTTCCTGTAACTTCGCACAGTGCTTTGAGCAGAATATTTACATTTGCAGTAATGGCATAGTTAAATAGTAAAGTGTGTTCAAAGTAATCCAAGATAAATTTAAGATTAAGTCCGCCAAAAAGTTTGTGGAGGATAAGCTTAATCAAGAAAGTTCATTGAACAATAAAAAAGGCATTGGTAATGTGGCGTGTATTGTAGACATGGACCAATTTAATAACGCAGAGATTTTTAAGGAGCTTAAAAACACCTTGGGATTAAAACCCAATGCGGTACAAATTATTGGTTATAAGAGAGGGAAAGATAAAAACGGTATGTTCTCAATTCCTTTTTGCACTGATAAGGATTTGGGATGGAATGGCTCTGTTGAAAATGGCGATTTTTCTGAATTTATGGGTAGACCTTATGATGTGCTCATAAATTATTTTACAGATGATAGGTTGTTTTTAAAATTGATGTCGTTACATGTAGATGCTCGAATAAGAGTAGGTTTGGTAGGTGGTGACAACGCCTTGAGCGATTTAATTCTTGGAGCGCAAATGAACGATTATAACACGTTCAAAAACGAACTAAAAAAGTATTTGACAATATTAAATGAAATTTAAGCCATGGAGCAGTTTATTGGAACAGGTGTAGCGTTGATAACTCCATTTACCTCAGATTTAAAGGTAGATGTACCGGCTCTGGAAGCCTTGGTAGAATACAACATTGCAGGTGGTACAGATTATTTGGTAGTTTTAGGAACTACTGCGGAATCCGTTACACTTTCCAACGAGGAGAAACAATTGGTGATGCAAACCGTTTCTAAAGTAAATGCAGGTCGCTTACCTTTAGTGGTTGGGGTAGCTAGTAATAATACAATGGCATTGGTAGAAGAATTGCAAACCTTAGATTTTATAGATTACCAAGCCATATTATCGGTGTCACCTGCTTACAATAAACCTACACAAGAAGGTATTTATCAGCATTTTAAAGCGGTATCCGAGGTAGCGCCACTACCTATTATACTGTACAATGTACCTTCTAGAACAGGTAGTAATATGTTGCCAGCAACAACGTTGCGTCTAGCAAGAGATTTTGAAAATATTATTGGTATAAAGGAAGCAATTGGTGACCCTAAACAAATAGATCAGTTGATACAAGATAAACCAGAGGATTTTTTAATCATTTCTGGGGATGATTTTACTGCGTTACAAACCGTTTTAGCCAGTGGTAGCGGTGTGATTTCTGTCATTGGACAAGGTTTGCCCTCTCAATTTTCCAAAATGATAGCACTTGGTTTGCAAGGAGATAGTGAGCCAGCCTACGCTATCCATCAATCGCTCTTAAGTGGAATGCATCTTATTTTCGAGGAAGGTAACCCAGCTGGGATAAAAGCACTTTGCGCGCAACAAGGTATTGGAAGTACCAATGTGCGTTTACCATTAGTGTCGGCTAGTCAGGAATTACAACAAAAAATAGCACAGTTTTTAAAGACGACACAGCAAGTACCTGCCTAATGCGTTAAAATTTGACTAAAACTTAAGAGGCAACTAGGTTGCCTCTTTTTTTTGATTCTAATTTGTGTTTTATAAATCCGTTGATAATCACTAATTTTGCAGAATGTTTTGGAAAAAGAGCACTAATCTTATTATAGCGTTAATGGGCGCTATCGTACTAACCTCTTGTAACGAGTACCAAAAAGTACTTAAGAATGAAGATGTTAAAGCAAAGTACGATTTAGCAGAGCGTTACTATAATGAAGGAGATTTTAAAAGAGCTAACCGCTTGTTTGAGCAAATAGCTCCAAAATATATAGGTAAACCGCAAGGAGAACGAGTGATGTTCTTTTTTGCAAATTCTTATTTTAAAACAAAACAATATTACTTGGCAGGATATCAATTTGAACGTTTTATCAAATCCTATCCACAAAGTGATAAACTACAAGAGGCCTCTTTTTTAGAAGGTAAGAGCTACTATAAAATGTCTCCAAAATATTCATTAGATCAAACAGATACAGATAAAGCCCTTGCTAAATTGCAGAATTTTATCAACACGTTCCCAGAATCAGAGTACTTTGAGGAGGCCAATAATATGGCGCAGGAGCTTACTACTAAAAAGCAGAGAAAAGAATTAGAAATAGCCAAACAGTTTGATAAATTGGGAGAATTTAACTATCCCATTTTGATATCTTCTATGACGGCTTTTAACAATTTTATCACAGATAATCCAGGTTCTGTTTATCGTGAAGATGCTTTTTATTACAGATTAAAATCTGCAATGACTTTGGCTGAAAACAGTGTCGCAGTAAAGCAAGAGGAGCGTTATCAGGAAGCTTTGGACTATTATAAGGCGTTATTAAAGTCTTACCCAGAGACCAAGTATAAGAAGGAAGTTGATAAGTTTTACGAAGTATTAAAGGAAGAACTGAATCTAGAACAAGAGGAAGTTGCTAAATAAAAGTTAGATTGTTACACATGAAGGATTTAAAAAATACCAACGCCCCAGTATCTACGGTAACGCACAACCGTAACGAGGTAGATACAAGAACAGAGAATATCTACGAGGCTATTTCTATTGCCTCTAAAAGGGCAATCCAAATCAACTCAGAAATAAAAAAAGAGTTGTTAGAGAAGTTAGAAGAGTTTGCTACGTACAGTGACAGCTTAGAGGAGGTTTTCGAAAACAAGGAGCAAATAGAGGTTTCTAAGTTCTATGAGAAGTTACCTAAACCACACGCTTTGGCTATCCAAGAGTGGTTAGATGACAAAATCTATTATAGAAATACAGAGAAAGACGCATAAATGTTAAGCGGTAAAAAAATCCTTTTGGGGGTAACCGGAGGGATTGCTGCATACAAAACGAGTTTTTTAACACGTTTATTGGTAAAAGCTGGCGCTGAGGTCAAGGTAGTAATGACCCCTAGCGCCAGCTCTTTTGTTACGCCTCTTACCTTGGCTACACTATCTAAAAACCCAGTACAGTTAGATTTTATTAATGAGGAAGATGGCGCTCTATCTTGGAACAACCATGTAGATTTGGGCCTTTGGGCAGACCTGATGCTTGTTGCTCCCGCAACCGCAAATACCTTATCTAAAATGGCTAGTGGTCGTTGTGATAATTTATTAATGGCTACTTACCTTTCTGCTAAGTGTCCTGTGTATTTTGCCCCTGCGATGGATTTGGATATGTACAAACATCCAAGCACCAAACAATCTTTAGATACTTTAATAGCTTTTGGTAATATTCTTATTCCCGCAGAAGAAGGGGAACTGGCAAGTGGTTTAAGTGGACAGGGAAGAATGGCAGAGCCAGAAAATATTGTTGCATTTATCAATGCACATTTAAAACAAGGTTTGCCTTTGCATGGTAAAAAAGTCTTAATTACTGCAGGGCCTACCCATGAGGCTTTGGATCCTGTTCGTTTTATAGGGAATAAATCTACTGGGACAATGGGTTTTAGACTAGCGGAACAAGCCGCTCATTTAGGGGCAGATGTAATTTTGATAGCCGGTCCAACCGCATTACAAACAACAACTTCGCATATACAAGTAATACGAGTAACTTCTGCAGAAGAAATGTACAATGCGGTACATCTATACTTTCAAGACGTTGCTGTGGTTATTAGTGCTGCTGCAGTTGCAGATTATAGACCTAAAACCATCGCAGTACAAAAAATCAAAAAGAAAGATGGCGAACCTATGGTACTAGAGTTGGAACGTACCAAAGACATATTAAAATCTTTAGGAGAGGCTAAAAAGAATCAGTTTTTAGTTGGTTTTGCTTTAGAAACCCAAGATGAAATGATGAATGCTAAGGGTAAACTAGAGCGTAAGAATTTGGATGCTATTGTTTTAAATTCTTTAAATGATGCTGGAGCAGGATTTGGCACGAATACTAATAAAATTACTTTTTTAGATAAGAATTTAAAGGTAAAAACGTTTGATGTAAAGACAAAAGCCCAAGTAGCTATAGATATTTGGGAAGAAATTATCCAGAGAATACATGCGTAGCTTTCTTATTTGTTTGTTTACTTGTTTGCTGAGTTTTGTGATAAAAGCACAAGAGCTTAATTGCGAAATAACCATTAATTCTGACCAAGTTGGGCAAACCAATCAACAGATTTTCAAAACCTTAGAACGGAGTTTAAACGATTTTGTAAACAAGAATAAGTGGACCAATAGAGTATACGGCGAAAATGAGCGCGTAAACGCACGTATGTTTATCACGGTAACCAATTACGAGTCGGACCGCTTTGAGGCAAACCTACAAATACAATCTACACGTCCTGTTTTTAATACTTCTTATGAGAGCCCAGTCTTTAATTACAAAGACAACGCTTTTAATTTTCAATATCAAGAATTTGAACCTCTAGTGTATAATCCTAATACTTTTGAAAGTAATCTAGTGGGCGTTATTAGTTATTACGTTTATGTAATTTTAGGTTTGGATGCAGATACTTTTGCTTTACAAGGTGGCGACGATTTTTATAGACAAGCCAGAAACATAGTGACACAAGCACAAGGAAGTAATTTTGCAGGATGGGATCAAGATAGTGGTCAGCGTACACGGTTTGAATTGATAGATAATTTATTATCTAACACTTTTAGAGAGTACCGTATAGCTATGTATAATTACCATAGAAAAGGACTAGATATTTTAGGGGATAATAATAGTACTGGTAAGCAAATAATAGCAGGGAGCTTGCGTCTTTTTGAGACATTGATAAAAAGAAGACCAAATGCGTTTTTAATACAAACTTTTTTTGATGCTAAATCAGAAGAAATACAAAATGTTTTTTCTGACGGACCAAAGGTAGATATCGTTAAATTAAAAGAAACTTTAAATAAAGTTGCACCTTTCTATTCTAATACTTGGAATCAGATAAAATATTGATGCCAATTAAGTTGTATGCTTATCTTTGCGATTCAAAATATAAATTGAATTGCTTACCCAACTCACAATAAAAAATTACGCGCTAATAGACGACCTAAATGTTGGTTTTGAAAGCGGTTTTACTACCATCACCGGAGAAACTGGAGCCGGTAAATCCATCTTATTAGGGGCTTTGTCTTTAGTATTAGGCAAAAGAGCAGATTTAAGCGCCCTAAAAAATCAAGATAAAAAGTGCACTATAGAAGGCACTTTTGCTATCAAAGCTTATCAATTAGAAGGCTTTTTTAAAGAAAACGACTTGGATTATGAGGAGGATTCTATCTTGCGTAGAGAAATTTTGCCCAGTGGTAAATCTAGAGCATTTATAAACGATACTCCTGTTACTTTAGGTGTGCTTTCTAGTTTAGGAGAATTACTGGTAGATATCCACAGTCAACACCAAACCATGCAATTAACAGAAAACGCCTTTCAGTTTAAGGTGGTAGATGCGCTTGCAGGGAACCAAGCGGAATTATTGAAATATCGAAAGGAACTAAATGAGTATCGCAAACTAGTAAAAGCATATCAAGAGCTACTCCAGTATCAAACGGAAGCTTCTAAAGAATTAGAATACAATACATTTTTATTAGAAGAATTACAGGCTGCACCACTAAAAGAAGGAAAGTTAGCTGAACTAGAGGAGGAATACGAGCAACTAAGCAATGTTGAGCAGGTACAAGAATGGCTAGCTCAAGCACATCAAGTTTTAAATGACGAACAAATAGGTATGGTAAACACTGCAGCAGGTTTACAACAAGCCTTGCAGAAATTAGCCACTTTTGGTCAGCAATATGGAGTACTTAATAATCGGGTACAATCGGTAGCCATAGAGCTTGCAGATTTAGCATCGGAAATAGAAAAATTGAATGATACTATTGATGCTGACCCAGAGCGTTTAGAAATCGTAAACGGGCAGATGCAACAATTGCATACCCTTCTTAAAAAGCATCAAGTAAGTTCAGAAGAAGAATTACTGGCACTTAAAAAAGATTTGGAGGAGAAAGTTGATATTTCTTTAAATATAGATCAAAAAATTACCGCTAAAGCCAAAGCAGTAAAGGAGCAAGAATCTATTTTAAATACTATATGTACCTCATTACATCAAAAAAGAAAAAAAAGCATACCCATTTTAGCAAATACGCTTCAAGAAAAGATAGCCTCTTTAGGAATGCCAGCAGCGACGTTTAAGATAGAAATAGTACCTGCGGAAGACTTTAAAAGTAATGGAAAGGATGAACTTGTTTTTCTTTTATCTTCTAACAAAGGTTCTGCCTATGGCGAATTAAAAAAAGTAGCATCTGGGGGTGAATTGTCCCGAATTATGTTGGCAATAAAATCCATATTAGCATCTTATGAAAAACTACCGACGTTAATGTTTGATGAAATAGATACAGGCGTGTCAGGAGAAATTTCTAATCGGATGGGAGAAATTATGAAAGAAATGGGAGCTTATATGCAGGTTTTTTCTATTACACATTTACCACAGGTAGCTGCCAAGGGTAAGCAGCAATACAAGGTATTTAAGCAAGAGGTAGGGGATACCACCACAACACAAATGAAGCGTTTAGAAGAAGAGCAACGCATTGCAGAATTAGCAGAAATGCTAGGAGGAAAGCAATTTTCTTCTTCTGCAATGGAACATGCAAAAGAATTATTGGCTAATGCATAAGGCAGCTTTTTTGCAGGTCAAATTAGTATATTTACAACTTAAACCAACAAAAATCACACATGGGTTATAACTTATTAAAAGGTAAAAAGGGAATTATTTTTGGTGCGTTAGACGAGAATTCTATCGCTTGGAAAACAGCTGAACGTGTGCATGAAGAAGGCGGTTCCTTTGTGTTGACCAATGCGCCTATAGCAATGCGTATGGGGCAGATTAATGAATTGGCTGCTAAAACTGGTTCAGAAATTATACCTGCAGACGCTACCAATGAAGAAGATTTAAAAAACTTGGTAGAGAAATCCATGGAAATCCTTGGTGGTAAACTAGATTTTGTACTACACTCTATAGGAATGTCTGTTAATGTTAGAAAAGGCAAGCACTATACAGATGAAAAGTATGATTGGACAGCCAAGGGTTGGGATGTGTCTGCGCTTTCTTTTCATAAAGTAATGCAATCCTTGTTCAAAGCAGATGCTATGAACGAATGGGGTAGTATTGTAGCATTAACCTATATGGCTGCGCAACGTACATTTCCTGATTACAATGATATGGCCGATAATAAAGCTTACTTAGAATCTGTAGCGAGAAGTTTTGGCTATTTTTTTGGTAAAGAAAAGAAAGTAAGAGTAAATACCATCTCTCAATCTCCTACGCCAACAACAGCGGGTCAAGGTGTTAAGGGGTTTGATGGTTTTATTTCTTATGCAGAAAAAATGTCTCCTTTAGGTAATGCAACAGCGCAGGATTGTGCAGACTATACTGTAAGCTTGTTTTCTGATTTAACTAAGAAAGTAACCATGCAGAACTTGTTCCATGATGGAGGCTTTTCTAACGTAGGTGTTAGTCAAGAGGTGATTGAAGAATTTAGCAAATAATTTAGCATAAGCGTTAAGGAGCCATCCATTTTTATGGATGGCTTTTTACTTTTTAGACCATGGAGTCATTATATTATTCTTTTATTATACCTGTATACAATCGCCCAGACGAGGTGCAAGAGCTTTTAGAAAGTTTGGCTAAACAAGAATACGGTAAACCTTTTGAAATTGTTATTGTAGAAGATGGCTCAACAAAAGACAGTGCTGCTGTAGTGGAAGCATTTACAGAGCAATTGCAAATTAGTTATTACCAAAAACCTAACTCCGGACCGGGAGATTCTAGAAATTACGGCATGCGTAAGGCTAAGGGAAATTACTTTATTGTTTTAGACTCAGATTGTATAATTCCACCACAGTATTTAATGGAAGTAGAAAAAGAGCAAAATACCCGTTTTGTGCATTGTTTTGGCGGGCCAGATGCGGCACATGAGTCTTTTTCTAAAATACAAAAAGCAATTAACTATGCTATGACTTCCGTTTTAACAACAGGTGGCATACGGGGTAATAAAAATGCGGTGGGTAAATTTCAACCCCGTAGTTTTAATATGGGTATTTCTAAACAAGCTTTTGAGGCTACTCAAGGATTTGGCAACATACACCCTGGAGAAGACCCAGATTTAACTTTTAGAATTTGGAACGCGGGCTTTGAAACTCGATTGTTTTCAGAGGCATACGTTTATCATAAACGTAGAATAGACTGGGACAAGTTTAAGTTACAAGTTCAGAAATTTGGCATGGTAAGACCAATTTTGAATAAATGGCATCCGAACACGGCTAAAATTACATATTGGTTTCCTACGGTATTTTTCATATTTAGCATTTTAGCCGTGTTTGCACCGCTATTTGGCTTTTACCTACCCTTAAAAATGCTTGCTTCCTATTTTATAGTATTATTTGTAGAATCATTAGTAAGGAATAAAAATTTAGAAATTGCTTTTTTATCATTGTATGCGGTAATAATTCAATTTTTTGGGTACGGTTGGGGCTTTTTAAAATCCACCTTGTTGGTTAACTTTAGCGGTAAAGAACCAGAAGAGGTTTTTCCTAAACTATTTTTTAAGAATTGAAAGCAACAAAAGACATAAAAAAATTAGTAGATAAACGTAAGTTCAAAGTATTTTCTTTGTTTTTGCTTTGTTCGTTTTTTGCATGGGCTATTAATAAGCTTTCTGGAGCATACGAGTCTAGTGTAAGTTTTAATGTTGCCTATACACAATTACCAGATAGTTTAATGTTACCCCCAGATGCCCAACCACTAATCCCTGCCAAGATTAAAGCTAGTGGCTTTAAATACTTAGGATATGCCATGAGTGCTAAAGAACTTCAACTGAACTTAAGCCAATTAAGAGAAGGGCGTACTGGTTTTTATTTAACAAATGCAGAAGTAAAAAGACAAATAAATCAACAATTACCTAGTAACATTGCCTTAATAGATATTTTAGAGGAAGAGCATCAGGTAAAAGCTATGCTGGTAGATGCTAAAAAAGTACCAGTTATATTAGCTCTAGATTTAAGCTTAGCCCATAACTTTATACTGGAAGAAGAAGTGAAGTTGGTGCCAGACAGCGTTTTAATAAAAGGTCCAAAGGTAAAACTCGATAAAATACATAAAGTAGTTACAGAAAAACTTGAATTGCAATCGGTAAATCAAAATTTTAAGAGGGAAGTAGCTTTAAAACCTATAGAAAATGGGGAGAATCTGGAAATTGCTGCAACTTCTGTAACGGTAAAAGGAAAGGTGGTTCGTTTTTCAGAAAAAGAGTTTGTAGTGCCTATTAGTCCTTTGCATGTACCAGACGGATATCAATTAAAGATGTTCCCCAATACCGTTAAATTGGTGTGCAAAGCAAGCGTAGATAAGCTTAAAGAAATTACTGAAGAAGATTTTGAAGTTTTTGTAGATTACAATTCAAAAAACGAACAAGAAGAACAAACCTTATACATAGAGTTGGGTAAAGACCCAGAAGGCGTGTATTCTGTAAAGTTGGTACAGAACAAGGTAGAATTTGTTTTAGAGAAAGAATGATTGTAGGGCTAACAGGAGGTATAGGTAGTGGTAAAAGCACGGTAGCCAAAATGTTTCAAGAATTAGGCATTCCTGTTTACATTGCAGATGAAGAGGCCAAAAAACTGATGCATACCCAACCAGAAGTCAAATCTGCCATTATACATTTATTGGGCAAAGATGCTTATTTAAATGGTAGGCTCAACAGGGCCTACATTGCAGATAAAGTATTCACAAATAAAGGATTGTTACAAGAATTAAATGCTATAGTGCATCCCGCCGTTCGTACTCATTTTTTAGAGTGGGTAAAAAAACAAGAAGCTCCATATGTGTTGCAAGAATCTGCTTTAATATTCGAAAACAATAATGAAGCTAACTTTGATGCTGTAATTTTAGTAACAGCGCCAGAGGAAGTAAGGTTAGCACGGGTAGTAAAAAGAGACCAAGTAGCTCTAGAGAAGGTAAGGGCACGTATGGCTAACCAGTTAGCGGAAGCAGAAAAAAAAGATAGGGCCACTTTGGTTATTGAAAATACGCTTCTCTCTAAAACCAAGGAAAAAGTTGCCAAAATACATCTAAATCTGTTAAAACAAGCTAGTTGCGACTAAAACTTTAACATTTTTGTTAAGGTTAGGTTAAACGGACAAGTCCCGAAATGTTAAATTTCTAATTTTGACTAAATGAACAAGAGAAAGTTTATTCTACTGGTCATTTTGATGAGCCTCTCGCTTGTTGGTATTATTTCCGTTCAAGTATATTGGATAAAGAAATCAGTATCAGATAAGCAAGAGCAGTTTTCAAATACTGTGGAGGATGTTTTAGATAAAGTTGCTGAACGGGTAGAAAGTAGAGAACGAAAAGACTACATGGATCGTTTGGTAGATTTAATAGACAGTGTAGGAAAACCAAAGACCTCTCACTACAAAAGCATATTTTTTGTAGATAGAGATTTAAATTCTGATGAGATGAAATTCTACTCCCATGGAATTTTGGAAGAAGGGTACGATATCTCATCCATGTTCTTTGACAACGCTTTAGATGACACGACTACGATTAAGAATTTTACTAGTAAGCGTACGACGACGATACTTAAGGAAGATTTTGGTTTAGATGGTAAGCGTTATGCGCTAACCCCTATACAAAAGGTAGAAAAAATTGGAGGTCTTAGTGCTGTAGATAAAGCTGCTTATGAAGATGTATTTATGGAGCAGGCCAAGCTAGTGCCAATACATGAACGTGTTTCTAACCAGGAACTGCAGCTATCACTACAAAAAGAACTAGAAGACAGGGGTATTGATATTGAATTTGAATATGGTATTTACAGCAAAGGTTTCCCTACAAAAGTGAGAACCAAAGGTTTTAAATTTGATAGAGGTACCATTTACGAAACACCAATCTTTAGGGATAGTGAAGGCGTTACTAACTTTTCTTTATTACTGACATTTCCAGAAAAGAAAAAGTTTTTGTTGAATAGTATCATGTCTATGGCCATCTTATCCTTATTATTTACTTTGATAATTGTGCTTGCATATTCTAGTGCTATTTATCAATTAATACAGCAGAAGCAAATTTCTGAGATTAAGTCGGACTTTATCAACAATATGACGCATGAGTTTAAAACTCCTATTGCTACAATTAATTTAGCGGTAGAAGCCATACGTAACCCTAAATCCATTACAGATCAAGAAAAAGTATTACGGTATTTGGGTATGATAAGAGATGAAAATAAACGTATGCATGCTCAGGTAGAAAATGTTTTGCGTATATCTAAATTAGAAAAGAACCAGTTAGATATAAGTAAGGATAGGGTAGATGTGCACGACATAATAGAAGATGCAGTGACCCATGTAGATTTAATAGTGCAAGATAGAGGGGGTTATATTAATACGCATTTAGATGCAGCAAGAACGGAGATATTGGCCAATGATATGCATTTTACCAATGTTATTGTAAACATGTTAGATAATGCCATAAAATATTCTCCAGAAACTCCCAAGATAGATGTGTATACAGAAACGGTAAAGAACCATATTGTTATTAAGGTGCAGGATCAAGGGTCGGGGATGAGTAAAGCGGTGCAAAAGAAAGTTTTTGAAAAGTTCTTTAGAGAGCATACAGGGAACATACACAACGTAAAGGGCCATGGTTTAGGATTGGCTTACGTTAAAAATATAATTGATGATCATCAAGGTGAGGTCTATGTAGAGAGTGAAAAAGGGAAGGGAAGTACCTTCTACATAAAATTGCCTTTAATTTAAACGTTATGGAAACAGAGAATAAAAAAATACTTTTAGTTGAGGATGACCCAAACTTTGGAATCGTGTTGAAGGATTACCTTCAAATGAATGATTTTGATGTGGTTTTGGCCAAGAATGGAATGGAAGGTTTTGAAAAGTTCAAAAAAGACAATTTTGACATCTGTATCTTAGATGTAATGATGCCTTATAAGGACGGATTTACCCTTGCCAAAGAAATTAGAGAAAAGAATGAAAATGTACCTATTGTCTTTTTGACCGCAAAGACAATGAAAGAAGATGTACTAAAAGGGTACAAAGCTGGTGCAGATGATTATCTTAATAAACCTTTTGATTCGGAAGTATTGTTGATGAAGTTAAGGGCTATTTTACAGCGTAAAGCGTCTAGCACTTTAGCAGACAGCAAACAATTTGAATTTAAGATAGGTAACTTTCATCTTAACTCAAAGCTTCGCTTTTTAAAATATATGGAGGAAGAGCCTATTAAACTTTCGCCAAAAGAAAATGAATTACTGCGTTTGTTAGCTTTACATGAGAATGATTTGATGCCGAGAGAACTGGCGTTGACAAAAATTTGGAGAGATGACAATTACTTTACTTCTAGGAGTATGGATGTTTACATTGCCAAATTACGTAAGTATCTTAAAAAAGATGATGTTGTAGAAATACTTAACATTCACGGAGAAGGTTTCCGATTAGTGGTTAAAACTGAAGATGAAGCTGCTAGTTAATAGTAAAAAATAGGATAAAGATGTAAACCGTTACAGCAATGTAGCGGTTTTTTTTATACCATTATAAACAGCACACTAACTGTGATAAACCCTGTCAATGCCAAAATAGTGGTCATTAAGGTCCAAGATTTAAAGGTTTGCTTTTCTGTAATTCTCAAATATTGACCTACCAACCAAAACCCACTGTCGTTTACGTGAGAAAAAATACTTGCACCAGATGCAATAGCAATAACCAAACATGCCAATTGTGGTTGACTATAACTGCTTTCTGCCAGCAAGGGAGCTATTAAACCAGCGGCCGTAATCATAGCCACCGTAGAGGACCCTTGTATAATTCTTACAATTGCAGCGCCAATAAATGCAAATAAAATAACGGGGAAACCCAAATCGTTTAGCGAAGTAGCCAATAATTTACCAGCACCGGTATCTGTAAGCATTTGTTTAAAAACACCACCTGCACCTGTTAGTAGTATAATAGTACCAGCTGGCATTAAAGATTTGCTGGTAATTTTAAACAAATCTTCCTTAGTATATCCTCTTTTTAAGCCAAAAAAGTACCAAGCTAAAAGGTTTGCAATAATCAAAGCAGCAAAGGGGTGGCCCAAAAGCTCCATTGAGGCCACGAACTGCGAATTTTCAATACCTAGTATACCACTTTTAGTCAAGGTGTTTACTAATATGAGCACAATGGGTATTCCTATAATAATTAGCGTTAGTGCAATAGGAGGTGTGGCGGTAGGAGTTTCTTCTGCAACTGCTAAAGGTGCATCGACATGAATTTTTTTTGCGATGAATTTTCCAAAGAGTAATCCACTTGTAATTGCCGTGGGAATACCTACAATAAAACCAATTAAGATTACCCAACCCAACTCAGCGCCAAGAATATCTGCTACAGCAATAGGACCAGGAGTAGGTGGGATAAAGGCGTGGGTGATTGCTAATCCTGCCAAAAGAGGAATAGCATACAACAATAGTGATTTTCCTGTCTTACGCTGTAAAGCATAAATCATAGGAACTAAAATGATAAAAGCTACATCAAAGAATACGGGAATGGCAATTAAAAAACCAGATATAACCATGGCTAAGGGCGCATTTTTTAAACCAAAAGTTTTTACCATAAAATCTGCAATGGTTTTTGCGCCACCAGAACTTTCTAAAATGGCACCAAACATGGCGCCTAAACCCACAACTGTTGCTACAAAGCCAAGCGTGCCACCCATTCCTTTTTGGATGGTGTCTATAATGGTTGAGGGGGGCATCCCTGCAATTATACCGGTGAGGATGCTGCCCATTAAAAGTGCTAAGAAAGCATTTATTTTTAAACGTAAAATAAGGAACAATAACAAGGCAATCCCAGCAACAACAGCTATAAGCAGAGTAGTTTCCATCAATCTATAGCTTTTAAAATATTGTCAACAATCTCTTCTGGACTTGGTAATATAGAAACCGTAATAGCTTCTTTAGGTGGTTCTAAAGTATCAAATTGGGACTGCAGTAATTGTTTAGGCATAAAATGGTCTTTGCGCTTAGCTAAACGCGCTGCTATATCTTCTATTTGCCCTTCCAGATAAATAAATTTGCCTTTAGTCTCAATATTTTTTAGTAAAGAGGTTCTATATTTTTGTTTAAGGGCAGAGCAAGCAATTATAGCTCCATTTTGCAATTGTTCCTTAGCTAAATTGTTTAGCGATTCTAGCCATTCTTTCCGGTCGTTATCATTTAGCGGCTCGCCATTACTCATTTTTCTAATGTTAGCTTCGGGGTGGTAGTCATCACCGTCAAAAAAAGGGTAATTTAACGCTTTAGATAGTAATTTGCCAATAGTGCTTTTTCCGGTGCCAGAAACGCCCATGATAAAGTATATTTTGGTAGAAGGCATTTGGTTTTAAGTTAATTGTTGGTCTATAGTTTGTTTTAGTTTATCTGTGGAGATATCAAATGGAATCCAGCATATTTCTTTGTTCTTACGGTACCAAGTTAATTGGCGTTTGGCAAAGCGTCTTGTGTTCTTTTTTATTTCTTCAATAGCATCTTCTAAGCTAAAATTCCCTTCTAAATACGCAAACAATTCTCTGTAACCTACGGTTTGTAAGGCGTTTAATCCTTTAAACGGTAGTAATTGTTGTACTTCTTCTAGTTGCCCCATCTCTAACATCAAGTCTACTCTTCTGTTAATACGGTCATAGATAATTTTTCGGTCTGCTTCTAGCCCTATTAAAATATGATTGAAAGGTCTGGTTTTTTTTTCTCGTTTTAGAAATTCTGAATAGGGTTTTCCTGTACCTATACATACTTCTAAAGCACGAATTATACGATGGGGATTATGTATATCTACGCGCTGGTGATAATTAGGGTCTTTTTCTTTTAATAAATCTTGTAAAGTGGAAATGCCTTCTTTCTCTAGCGTTTCATTTAATTCTTTTCTAACAGATTCAGCTATTGTGGGGAATTCATCTAAGCCATACAAAATAGCATCAACATATAGTCCGCTGCCGCCAACGACTACCACTGTATTATGTGTTGTAAAAAGTTCTTGTATTTTTTTTATCGCATCTCTTTCAAAGTCGCCCACACTGTAGGGTTCATTAATACTTTTGTGTTGTATAAAATGGTGAGGAGCACTAGCTAATTCTTCTGCTGTTGGCACCGCCGTACCAATACACATTTCTTTATAAAATTGTCTGGAATCTGCAGAAATTATCTCTGTATTTAAATGTTTTGCTATACTAATGGCGGTACGTGTTTTACCAATGGCAGTAGGACCTACAATGGCTATTACAGTTTTGTTTTTCATAATAAATCTCCACAGTTATAGCAATGTTTGGCGTTGTCTCTGTGCCCTTCCGCTGCGCAGCTGGGACAAGACTGTGTATTTACGTGAACGTAATGTGCATTATCTTGCAATCCTCCAGCAGCTTGGTTCTTTTTATATTCTTTAGCAAATTCTGTGGTAACTATTCCGGTTGGTACTGCGATTATTCCGTAACCCAAAATCATAATAACTGTCGCAATAAATTGTCCAAGATTAGTTTGTGGAGCAATATCTCCATAACCCACTGTTGTAAGGGTTACTATGGTCCAATAAATACTTCTAGGAATACTGGTGAAGCCGGCCTCATCACCCTCTATAATATACATGAACGTTCCCATGATAACAGATAGGATTAGAACAACATAAATAAAAACAGCTATTTTGGTTCTACTTGCTTTTAATGCATGGCTCAACTGGGATGCTTCTCCAATGAACTTTACCAATTTGAGTATTCTAAAAATACGTAATAATCTAAAGGCTCTAACGGCTAAAAGTACCTGAGAACCAGCAAAAATATAGGATAGGTACAGTGGTATAGTGGATAGAAAATCGATAACGCCATAAAAACTAAAGATATACTTAAGAGGTTTTTTTATGCTGATAATCCTAGCAAAATATTCTACCGTAAAGAATACTGTTACTACCCATTCTAAAAACCACAAAACATTATGATATTTAGCATCAAACTCATCTACCGTTTCTAACATTACTAGAATTACGCTGATGACTATGAGGATAATCAGGGCAACATCGAACGCTTTACCCTTTGGGGTGTCAGCCTCGTAAATGATTTCGTGGAGCTTATGTCTCCAGCCAGAATGCACTTCGTGCTCTTTCAAAATTATTCTTGATTTAGTTCTAAAATCTTGATGCGCTCATTCTTTCGTAACAAGGATTCCACAATGTAAGTTAAATAAGGGTTTCCTTTTATGGGAGTTAAGAGCGATTCTAAGATAGTTATATTATTAATTTGATGATTTAACTCTGCGTAGCCCATGCCTGCCAATTCACCATTTTTAATGAGAAATACAGATTTTTCCCCTAGTTCTCTACCTTTATCTATTAGAATGATGTTTCTTTTATACGTGCTAAAGTCCAAAAACAATTCGTGCACCAACTCATTTTGATGTTCTTGGTGCCTTTCCATGTTTACTCCATACCGCTCTTTTAATTTTTGTAAAAAACTTTTAGCAGACTTTAAGGAAGAAAAACTACTTAATCTAGCATTTCTGTGGTTAGCACGTTCTGCAACTAGATAAATTATACCATCTTCATTCTCTTTAAGATAAATGCCGTGGCTAAACCCTTTTTGATTTGGCTTTTTATTGT
Organism: Flavobacterium sp. ASW18X; assembly: GCF_005144745.1. GTDB lineage: Bacteria > Bacteroidota > Bacteroidia > Flavobacteriales > Flavobacteriaceae > Croceivirga. The sequence goes on from NZ_SWKK01000004.1 coordinate 62,377, forward strand.
ATTTAGGTCTGTTTTTACGTATTTCTATAGCTTCCTTAATCAGCCCAGCCAATTCGCCTCCAGTACGTTCATAGCTTACCCGTTTTGTAGATTTTTGTAGTTTACGGGCAAAATCGCCTACATTGGTAAAGTGTTGATTTACTCTTTTTTTAATGTTACTGCTTTTGCTGATGTAGGTTATCTCCCCATCTTTATCGTGCATGTAATAAACACCAGTAGCAGACGGCAAAGCCTCAATAATATCTATTTGATTAGGAGAGAGTTCACCAAGGTTTTCTTCTTTTATAATCTGTTTTATGATGGTCTTATCGGTATCCTTAGCTAACAATAGCTTAAATAACTTTAAGGTTGCTATAGCATCTCCATTAGCTCGGTGTCTTTCCCCGACAGGGATGCCTAAAGAGCGGACTAATTTTCCTAAGCTATGGGATTCTGCATCTGGAATTAACTGTTTAGATAAATCTACGGTACACAGTGTTTTCCGTTTAAAATCGTATCCCAACCTTCTAAATTCTGTACGTAAAATTCTATAATCAAACTGTGCATTATGTGCTACTAGTACAGCATTTTCCGTTATCTCTACAATTCGTTTGGCAACCTCATGAAATTTAGGTGCAGTAGTTAGCATTCTTTCGTTAATACCAGTAAGCTTTACAACAAAGGGCTGTATATCTCTTTCTGGATTTATTAAACTTATAAACTGGTCTACAACTTGTTCTCCATTAAACCTATGGATAGCAATCTCCATAATGCCTTCTTCATTGTACTTACCACCAGTACTTTCTATGTCTAAGATTGCATACATCATAGATTATTGGTTGTAATTTCTTGCGCCAAAAATACTACTGCCAATGCGTACCATAGTACTACCTTCTTCTATGGCAATTTTATAATCTCCGCTCATCCCCATCGAAAGTATTTCACTTTGTGGTAAAAGGTCTTTTGTACTATCAAAAATGGACTTTAAGTATCTAAATTCCTTCCTTACTTGGTTTTTATTATCTGTAAAAGTAGCCATGCCCATTAAACCATTAATCTTGATGTTTTTCATTGCATTAAATTCATCAGAATTAATTACGGTCAAAAGTTCTTCTTGGTCCATACCAAATTTGCTGCTTTCTTCTGCAATATGCATTTGCAGTAAACATTGGATTGTTCTATCCAATTTTTCTGCCTGTTTGTTTATTTCTTTTAGCAATTTAAAGCTATCTACACCGTGTATTAAACCTACAAATGGTGCCATATACTTTACCTTGTTACGTTGTACATGACCTATCATATGCCATTGAATATCCTTGGGTAGTTCTTCCCATTTCTGGGTCATTTCTTGAATTTTATTTTCACCAAAAATACGCTGACCGGCCTCATATGCTTCTAAAACAGCTGCATTTGGTTTAGTTTTAGAAACAGCAACTAGGGTAACATGTTCTGGTAGGGTAGCGCGTATTGCTTTTAAATTTTCCTGTATTGCCATGGGCTATAGTTCGTATATAGTAAGTCCGCTTCTTAGTTTAGGTTCAATATAAGTGCTTTTTGGTGGCATCACAAGCCCTGCATCTGCAATCTGTCTTATTTCTTCTATTGTAATAGGGACAAGGCTAAAGCCAACTTTAAACTCGCCCTTATCAATACAATCTTTCATTTTTATAAGGTTATGCTTGCCGTAACCATAAGATATACGTTCATCATTCCGTAAATCCGTTATCCCCAAAATCGGCTCTAGAATAGTTTTGTATAGAATTTGAGTGTCTAACTTACTTAAGGCATCTGTAAAAGTATAAGATTGTTTTCTAAGGTAAAGCATGTAAAATTCGCCATCTAAATACATACTAAAATGATGCTTTTTTAAAGGACGATTACCGTTGTTTGAATTTTGCTCAATTCTAAAATAGGTATCTAATTTAATTAGAAACTCTTCTTTGGTTAAACCGTTTAGGTCCTTCACCATACGGTTGAAATCATAGATTTTAACTTGATGTTCAGGTATAAGATAACTCATAAAATAGTTATAGGCCTCTTGCCCTGTATGGTTGGGGTTGTTTTGTTTAATTTCATTTGCCAATAAGCTAGAGGAGGCGCTCCTATGATGCCCATCTGCAATATACATTTGGCTTATTTCTTTAAAAGCATTTTGTATGGCGTTTAATGGGGTATTGTCTGTTACTCGCCATAAAGTGTGGGTGACTTTGTCTGTGCACGTAAAATGGTATTCAGGGTCTTTTTTTGTCTCTGCCTTAAGAAGTGATGCAATAGTTTCGTTGTCTTTATAAGTAATTAAAACGGGTTCCGCATTAAATCCAACCGTTTGCAAATAATTGGCAAAAAGTGTTTCTCTACTTTCTAAGGTATTCTCGTGCTGTTTAATTAATCCCTTATCATAATCACTTACACTGGTAGCGCAGAATAGTCCAAGGCATTTAAAGTTTTCTTTTTTTATTTGATAGAGGTAAAAGCAGGGTGTATTATCCTTTATAAATGTTTTTTCTTCTAAAAATTCCCAATAGCGGTTTTTTACCAATTTAAAACGTTCTTCACCAGATAGACTTTTATGGAATTTAAATCCAGGATTAATTATGTGCAAAAAAGAGAAAGGATTGTGTTCTAAAGTGCACTGTAATTCTTTTTCTGAGTATTCCTCGTAGGAGCGAGAGGCCACCAAGGCCACTTTGTCCTTGGCGGGTCTTATCGCCTTAAAAGGTTTTATCAACGCCATAAATTACGCGAACTGTTTTGCTACTTTTTCTGCCTTTTTGACTTCTGAATAATCATAAAATCCTTCGCCTGACTTTACACCTAATTTACCCGCCATTACCATATTTACCAATAAAGGACATGGGGCATATTTCGGATTTTTGAAACCATCATACATTACTTTCAAAATAGAAAGACATACATCTAGACCAATAAAATCTGCCAATTGTAATGGCCCCATTGGATGTGCCATTCCCAATTTCATTACGGTATCTATTTCTTGAACGCCAGCTACACCATTATACAAGGTTTCAATGGCTTCATTAATCATTGGCATAAGAATTCTGTTAGCAACAAAACCAGGATAATCATTAACTTCTGTAGGGGTCTTACCAAGATTTTTAGAAAGTTCCATAATAGTGGCTGTTACCTCGTCAGTAGTGTTGTAACCACGGATAATTTCTACCAATTTCATGATAGGTACAGGGTTCATAAAGTGCATACCAATTACCTTTTCTGGTCTATTGGTGGCAGCAGCAATCTGCGTTATACTGATAGAAGAAGTATTGGTAGCTAAAATGGTTTTTTCTGAACAAATTAGGTCCAGTTCTTTAAAAATTTTTAATTTGATATCATGGTTTTCTGTAGCAGCTTCCACTACTAAATCTACCTGATTTACACCCTCTTTTAAAATGGTGTGTGTAGCAATATTATTTAGCGTATTTATTTTATCTTGCTCGCTAATACGTTCTTTAGCTAGCATCCGGTCTAAATTTTTGGTAATAGTTAGCATGCCTTTATCTAGAGCATCTTGGCTAATATCTATTAAATTTACTTGATAGCCGTTTTGTGCAAAAACGTGGGCAATACCGTTACCCATGGTTCCTGCACCGATTACTGCAATTGTATTCATTTTATTTAGTCTTTAGTTGTTGTTTTCAAAAGAAGAAATGATGGCTAAAGCCACACGTAAAGCTTCTGTCCCGTCTGCCAAACTAACAACAGGGGTCTTATTGTTGGCAATGGCATCAGCAAAAGTTTCTAGCTCGTCTAAAATGGCATTGTTCGGTGCTATTTCGGGATTTTCAAAATAAATTTGTTTCTTTTCGCCCTCAGCATTTTGTAAAATCATATCAAAATCACCTGGTTGCTCTGGAGCATCTTTCATTTTAACTACTTCTACTTTTTTCTCTAGAAAATCTACAGAGATATAGGCATCTTTTTGAAAGAAACGTGATTTACGCATATTTTTTAAGGAAATGCGACTTGCAGTTAAATTGGCAACACAACCATTTTCAAACTCAATACGAGCGTTTGCGATATCTGGCGAATTACTGATAACAGAAACACCACTAGCGTTTATATTTTTTACTTTACTGGGTACAACGCTGAGAATTACATCAATATCATGTATCATTAAATCTAAAACTACAGGTACATCTGTACCTCTAGGATTAAATTCTGCTAATCTATGGGTTTCTATAAACATAGGGTTATCTACCTTATGTTTTACAGATAAAAAGGCGGGGTTAAAACGTTCTACATGGCCTATTTGTCCTTTAACCTTATGTTTTTCTGCAAGTGCAATTAGGGTTTCTGCTTCTTCTATGGTATTGGTAATAGGTTTTTCTATAAAAACGTGTTTGCCTTTTTCTATAGCTTTCTTTGCACAATCAAAATGAGACAGCGTAGGGGTTACAATGTCTACTACATCTACCTCTTCTATTAAGGTATTAATATTAGCAAAGTAGGTGTAACCAAATTCTTTACAAACTTTTTGAGCATTAATTTCATCTGGGTCATGGAATCCAACAAGTATATACTTCTCTGATTGGTTTAACAGTCTAAGATGTATTTTTCCTAAATGTCCTGCTCCTAAAACGCCTACTTTTAGCATGTACTATAGTTTTTTCAAAAATAAGGATATCGCATTAAAAGGGTGTGATTTTTTTAAAGAGTTCAGTAATTTTGAGAACCAAACCAAAACATGCGAGATACGTTAAAACATAAAGGGATGCGCAATAAGTTGGCAAACTTATTGGCCGCTAAGGGTATAGAAGATGAGAAAGTATTAGCTGCGATAAGAGAGGTGCCTAGACATCTATTTTTAGATAGTAGTTTTGAAGCTCACGCTTACCAAGATAAAGCTTTCCCGATAGGTGCTGAGCAAACTATTTCTCAACCCTATACCGTTGCTTTTCAAAGTCAATTGTTGCAGGTTAAACCAAACGATAAAATTTTAGAGATAGGAACGGGTAGCGGTTATCAAACCTCTGTGTTGCTAAAATTAAAAGCAAGAGTGTATACTATAGAGCGCCAGCTAGAGCTTTTTAAGGCCACCAGTAGGTTTTTTGGCAAAATGGGCTACAGGCCTAAAAAGCATATTTTTGGTGATGGTTACAAAGGATTGCCAGAAGAAGCACCTTTTAACGGTATAATTGTAACTGCTGGAGCACCAGAAGTGCCCAAAGCGCTATTATCACAATTAGCAGTTGGGGGCAGATTGGTTATTCCTGTTGGTATAGAAGACCAAATCATGACTCTTTATGTGCGTAAAAGTGAGAAAGAATTTGAGAAAACTACCTTCGGAAATTTCAGATTTGTACCCTTGTTAGAAGATAAAAATTAGTTATTAAAGTTCTTTTTAACTCGAGCTAAATTACGCTTGCTGTCTCTATCCTTTATAGTTTCTCGCTTATCGTATTGTTTTTTACCTTTTGCCAAGGCAATATTCATTTTAGCAAGTCCTCTATCGTTAATAAACAGATTTAGAGGAACAATGGTTAAGCCACTAGTGGCAACCTCCTTATGTAATTTTTTAAGTTCTCGTTTGTTAAGTAGTAATTTACGTTCAGCTTTAGGTAAGTGGTTATAATGGCCGCCATAACTGTACTCATCTACCTGCATGTTTATAATAAATAACTCTCCTTTTTTGTTAAACTCGCAAAAACTTTGGGAAATAGACGCTTTCCCCAGCCTTATAGATTTTATCTCTGTTCCAGATAAAACAATCCCCGCGGTATATTTATCCAAGATTTCATAATCGAACTTGGCTCTCTTATTTTTTATGTTGATGTTATTCATTAAGACAAAAATAAGGGTTCTACTTTAATTTGTAATGTTGCATTCGTTTTTGCGATTAACTGATAAAATAAAGGATATCATGAAAAGGATTTTGACGGTAATGTTTTGCATTGGACTATTTTATTCTTGTCATCAAGAAGAAAAAATAAATGCACAGCAAATTGTAGATAAAGCAATTGCAGAAAGTGGGGGTATTTTATGGGAGACCCACAAAGTTACTTTTCAATTTAGGGAAAAGATGTATTCCAGTGACTATATTAACGGAAAGATGCAATTAACAAGAGAGTTTGTTAGCGGAGATAGCATAATTTTAGATACGAAGTATGATGGTAAGTTCACTAGGACTATAAATGACTCCATTGCCTTTTTAGCAGATACTACAGCGCGTAAATATGATAACTCCGTAAATTCAGTACACTATTTTGCTAAATTACCTTATGGTTTAAATGATGCTGCTGTAAACAAACAGTTTTTAGGAACAGAAACTATAAATGGAAAACAGTACTATAAAATTCAGATAGATTTTGACCAGACTAATGGTGGAGACGATTTTGAAGACGTTTATCACTATTGGATTGGTAAAGAAGATTTTAAAGTAGATTATTTAGCGTATACGTTTACGGTAAACGGAGGAGGAGTACGTTTTAGAAGGGCCTACAACGAGCGTTATATAGGTAAAATACGCTTTGTAGATTATGAAAATTACAAGCCGCGTAAGCACGTAAAATTTTCTAAAATTGCAGAGGCATTTGTTGGCAAAGAATTAGAATTAGTGTCTAAAATTGAACTGGAGAATATTAGAGTGGAACAATAGTGTTAGTTTTGATAAGCTTGTACATATTCCACCCTAGTTTGCGCAACTTGCCCTGTGCTGTCGGCTAATTTTACAATGTACATATTGCCATTATTATCATCGCTCATAGGCTCATATTTTTCTTTCCCTATAAGCTTATTAGCTAGAGCAGGGGTAGTATTGCTGTGGCCAACAATTAAAACATTGCCGCCAAAATTTTCTCTCAGTAATTGTTTTGTATCTATGGTATTAGGATTATAGAGTTGTATCTCTATATTGTGTTTTACAGACGCAGGAGCAGCCGTCATACGTGTCCTTTTGTAGTCTGTAGAATAGATAGCATCTAGTTGTAAAGTATCAAAAACATTAGCCCAGAGCATGGCTCTGCCTAAGCCATCTTGTGTAAGTTCAGGGTCATTATTCTCTGGATTACTACGGTCTTTTTCTGCGTGTCTTATCAAATAAAACGTTGTAATAACAGGAGCTTTTGCAGAAACGGGTGTTTTGGAATCTTTTTTACATGCTATAAATACAGTTCCTAGCATTAACAGTACTAATAATTGCCATTTTGTATTGCGTTTTATATAAAGTAGCTCGTTCATTATCTGGTATTATTTGGTCTGTAGGCAGCAGTATTCCCATAACGCAAAATGTTAGGGTTTATTTTATGAGTATAAAGGTAACCCACCGTTCCTATTTTTTTAATTCGCCATTTACTAAATAGGTTAAATAAGTAGCGGTATTACTTAAGTATTTGCGGTCGTTAGCCATAGTAGCCATGGCTACCGCACCCTGTAGCATGGTGTACAGTTGCTTTGCAAATTGTAATGGGGGAACGGATAGCTTTATTTCTTGCTGATTAAGTCCGTTTTCTAGAACCAAGGCTATTTTACCCTCTAACTCTTTTATGGTTTCTTTATTGGCAGCTGCTAGTAAATCATTATTATGTTTTGCATCTACACCTGTATTCAAAATGGGACAACCACCTAGTTCAGCCGTAAATACATCATACTGTTTGTAAAAGCTCAAAAGGTTATTCAATTTTGTTATTGCAGAACCTTCTACTGTTAATACTTCATCAAATTTGGTTAAAAGTATATTTTTATTGTATTCAAAAGCAGCAAGTGCTAAGGCTTCTTTGTTTTCAAAATTACCATAAATAGCACCCTTTGTTAATCCTGTAGCTTCGGTTAAATGGCTCATACTTGTGCCTACGTAACCATGTTTGCTAAAGATAGGTGCAACCGTTTCTATAATGTACTTTGTGGTACGTTCCGCTTTTGTGGTCATGATTTAAGTGCTTTTATTGCTAAGATACTATAAATACTGATAGGTATAAAAAAAGACCCCTTAATTTAGGGGTCTTAACACGCAAGTTTATAGGATTTTATTCTACCAACTCATTCTGATTTCTGAAGACCAACTCGTCATCAAACGCATCTAATAAGACAATGCTATCTGCCTTAATAGTCTCTTTTAATAATTCCTTAGACAATCTATTTAATACTTCCTTTTGTACCAATCTTTTTATCGGTCTAGCGCCGTATTGTGGGTCATACCCTTTGTTGCTCAAATATTCTACAGCTTCTGCTGTAGCATCCAATATAATGTTTTGCTGATTTAATAAACGCTTTAACTGTTCTATTTGTAATTGAACAATAGCTTTAATGTTTTCTTTGCTCAGCGGTGTAAACATAATTATGTCGTCTATTCTATTCAGGAATTCTGGGCGAATTGATTTTTTTAATAATCCTAATACCTCTACCCGGGCAGCTTCTGTAGCACTATAGATATCGTTAGAATTTTCAAACTTTTCTTGAATAATATGGCTTCCCATATTACTTGTCATGATAATGATAGCATTCTTAAAATCGGCTACACGCCCTTTGTTGTCTGTTAATCGTCCCTCATCTAACACCTGTAAAAGGATATTAAAAGTATCTGGATGCGCTTTTTCTATCTCATCTAACAAGACTACTGAGTAAGGTCTTCTGCGTACCGCTTCTGTAAGTTGGCCGCCTTCATCATACCCAACATAACCTGGAGGAGCACCAACTAGTCTGCTAACAGAATGGCGTTCTTGGTATTCACTCATATCTATCCGGGTCATGGCATTTTCATCATCAAACAGATAAGAAGCCAATGTTTTTGCCAATTCGGTTTTACCAACACCAGTTGTTCCTAAAAATAAGAAAGAACCAATGGGTTTTCTCGCATCTTGCAACCCAGCTCTGCTTCTACGTATGGCATCAGAAACGGCTTCTATAGCTTCTTCTTGGCCTACTACACGCTTGTGAAGTACGGCTTCTAGCTGTAAAAGTTTTTCTCTTTCGCTCTGTAACATTTTTGTAACCGGTATTCCGGTCCACTTGGCTACCACCTCTGCAATATCTTCATTGGTAACTTCTTCTTTTATCAGCGTGCTATTTTGCTGTTGCGCTTCTAAATCGGTTTGTAATTTTTCTAAAGCTGCTTGTGCCTCTTTAATCTTACCATAACGTAACTCTGCTACTTTACCATAATCACCATTACGCTCTGCACGCTCTGCATCTGCTTTGTAGTTTTCAATGTCCTGTTTTGTTTTTTGAATATTATCTACTACAGATTTTTCACTTTCCCATTGTGCAAATATTTCGTTTCGTTCTTCTTTTAAATTAGCTAATTCTAGATTTAAAGATTTTAGTTTGCTTTCATCGTTTTCTCTCTTAATGGCTTCAATCTCTATTTCTAGCTGCATAATTTTACGGTCTAGAACGTCTAACTCTTCTGGTTTAGAATTGATTTCCATTCGTAATTTGGAAGCCGCCTCATCCATCAAATCAATGGCCTTATCCGGTAAAAAACGATTGGTAATGTAGCGTTGCGAAAGTTCTACTGCCGCTATCACGGCTTCGTCTTTAATGCGTACCTTATGGTGTGCTTCATACTTTTCTTTAATACCTCTTAAGATAGAAATAGCACTTTCTGTATCTGGCTCATCTACTACTACTTTTTGAAAACGCCTTTCTAAGGCTTTGTCTTTTTCAAAATACTTTTGATATTCATCTAAAGTTGTGGCGCCAATCGCTCTTAATTCGCCACGCGCCAAAGCTGGTTTTAAAATATTTGCAGCATCCATGGCACCTTGCCCTCCACCGGCACCTACAAGAGTATGAATCTCATCTATGAAAAGAACTATATTGCCGTCAGAAGAGGTAACTTCTTTGATAACCGCTTTTAATCGTTCTTCAAACTCGCCTTTATATTTTGCCCCAGCAATTAATGCCCCCATATCTAAGGAATACAGTACCTTGTCTTTTAAATTTTCAGGAACATCTCCTTGTACAATTCTATGCGCCAAACCTTCTGCAATAGCTGTTTTACCTACGCCAGGTTCGCCTACCAACATTGGATTATTTTTGGTTCTACGAGAAAGGATTTGCAACACCCTTCTAATTTCTTCGTCTCTCCCAATAACTGGGTCTAATTTTCCTGAATCTGCTAATTTGTTTAAGTTTTTTGCAAATTTTTCTAGTGAATTATAGGTCTCTTCTGCACTTTGAGAAGTAACATTGCCGCCTTTACGTAATTCATTAATGGCTGCCTTTAAATCCTTTTCTGTGATTCCGTTATCTTTAAGTATTTGCGCAATTTTACTTTTAGATTTAAAGATGGCTAAAAGAAGATGCTCAACAGAAACATATTCGTCTCCCATGGTTTTAGCTTGTATGCTAGCCTCATTGAGTGTTTTGCCAGCCTCTCTAGAAAGGACAATGTCTGCACCACTAACCTTAGCAAATGTTTGTAGTTCTTTTTCTATTACTTGATTAATCAAGTTAATATTTGCATTCAATTTTTTTAGGATAAAAGGGAGTACGTTTTCATCTACTACCGTTATCGCTTTATAAATATGCTCATTTTCTATCTGTTGGTGCCCCATCTCTTGCGCTATTTGCTGCGACTGTTGTATGGCCTCCTGTGATTTTATAGTATAATTATTGAAATTCATTTTACTGTTTTTCTGTTCTATGGTCAAATAGAATACCAACTTAAAAACAGTGCCAATATGGCGTTAGTTTATGGAGTTTTGTGCGACAAATTGACGGTTTTAAAAGTGAAATAGAATAACGTAACTTTGTAGTATGGGATTATTTAATAAGATATTTGGTGGTTCTACAGATGAATCTAATGCTAGTGGTATTTCTTGGATTCCATTAGAAAATGAGGACCAACTAAACATTATAACGGAGCAATCTAAATTAAGGACACAAGTGCTTTTTAAACACTCTACCACTTGTGGTATCAGTAGGATGGTGTTAAATATGTTTACATCTAATTTTGATGTTCCAGAAGGAGAAATGGACATGTACTTTTTAGATTTGCATGCCTACAGAAATGTATCTAACAAAATTGCAGAAGTGTTTCAAGTAGTGCACCAATCGCCACAATTAATTATTGTAAAAGACGGCAAAGTGGTTTTCCATACTTCTCATGGCGCAATATCAGACGTGGATTTAAAGCAGTACTAATAAAACACCCCAACATAGTTGGGGTGTTTTTTGTTTTAGTTAAAGCGATGTTTTTTAACAATCTCTTTTAACCTTTGTTTTAAATCTTCACCTGCATCATAAACCATTTGTTCGTTGCTGGGAAATGGAACAGACTTAACCGCTAATAATTGAATAAGGTCTTCTTCTAAGGCTCTTTTATCGCCGCGGTGATTGGCATAAACATGGTCAAATACAAAGCCACTGCTTAAAGGATATGAGTTGATAACCTGATTGCTTTTTAAATCTGTAAAACTAACTTTAGCACCAATTTCTGCAGACTTGGTTTGGGTAAAACGATAAAATTCACATCTAACTGTTTTAAACTTATCCACTTTAATATCATTACCTAAACTATCTTTAGCTACGTTCCCATTTTTATCCAAAACATAGTCAAAACCATCTTTAACCACTTTTTCTTTTACCAGCTGTTTTTCTGTTACCTGCTCGGGTGAAATAAATATGTTTGTAAAATCTAAAGCCATTTCATAATCATAATGCAAATTTTGTATTGGGTTGGCATGGTATTGTGTCCAAAAATCATTAATCCCATAGGTGTTAAAATCTAGTAGTGCATCTTCTAAACGTTCTGGTATAATTTGCTCCGTAGCATTATAGAGAGCTACTCTTATATAATCTTGGCCTTTAACCCTTGCTTCTTCCATCTTAATAGCAGCATCTTTGTAGCCAGGGTTAATCTTTAATAAATAATCAAAGTCTGCATAAGCCTCTCTAAATTCTTGCTTATTAATAGCGTTTTTACTCAAGGTTATAGCATTATTATACAAGTAATTAGATAAGTCTTCTTTGGTACTTACAATAGCACTGTTAAAGTCTTTAAATTTGAATTTTGCATTTCTGTCTTGCTCGTAAACCGGTAATGGCAATAAGGGTTTAATCTGATTCTGTAGATTTCTGAGCGAAGTATAGCTGTTGTAAATCTTTTCTAGATGTACAGGATTGCCATCTTGTCTCCAAAAATTAATTTTATCAAGTTCACGTTGTTGATGTTTTTCAAAGGCCTCCTCCAGTAACAGCACATACTTCTGGTGTCCTTTTTTGGTCTTATTATCTCTAAGATTTTTGATAGCCTTGTTCATGGCCAAGTTGTATTGACCACTATTTAATGCTTCTTGAGTTTTCTTTACACCGCTACAAGCAATTAGGGTGATTGATATTACAAAGAGTAAAAGTTTTTTCATGGTCTTTGATTTTAAGGTTGATTAAAACATTTTCAACTAACGTGCCAAAATTGGTTTATAGGGTAGAACGTTTGTGCGGTAGTCCTAGTATAATTTTAAGTCTAAAGCTAGTGCTTAGACCTAATAGGAGCTGTTAACAACTTGATTAATTTTGGTGATAAAATAGACTTAAAAACAGTAGCGTAGCTTGCTAATTATGAATGGCTATTTGTATTTTTGAAGCCTTAATCCAACATACGTAAAATGCAAAGAGACGAAAGGATTTTTGACCTTATTCAAGAGGAAAAACAAAGACAGCTAAGAGGTATAGAGTTGATAGCCTCTGAAAACTTTACGAGTCCGCAAGTAATGGAAGCTGCAGGTTCTGTACTAACCAATAAGTATGCGGAAGGTTATCCTGGCAAACGTTACTACGGCGGTTGTGAGGTTGTAGACCAAGTAGAGCAGTTGGCAATAGATAGAGCAAAAGAGTTGTTTGGGGCAGTTTATGCTAATGTGCAGCCGCATTCCGGTTCCCAAGCAAACGCATCAGTATACCATGCTTGTTTGCAGGCGGGAGATAAAATTTTAGGGTTTGATCTTTCTCATGGTGGTCATTTAACCCACGGTTCTCCCGTTAACTTTTCTGGTAAACTCTATAACCCTGTTTTTTATGGGGTAGATAGAGAAACTGGAATGTTGGATTATGATAAGATTCAGGAAATAGCTGAGAAAGAGCAACCAAAACTTATAATTGCGGGAGCTTCTGCTTATTCTAGAGATATAGACTTTAAACGTTTTAGAGAAATTGCAGATAGTGTTAATGCTATTTTATTAGCTGATATTTCTCACCCCTCTGGGTTAATTGCTAAAGGAATTTTAAATGACCCTATTCCACATTGCCACATTGTAACTACTACTACGCATAAAACTTTAAGAGGGCCAAGAGGTGGTTTAATTATGATGGGTGAGAATTTTGAAAATCCTTTTGGTATTAAACTGAAGAATGGAAATTTGAGGAAAATGTCTGGTTTGTTAGATTTAGCTGTGTTCCCTGGAAACCAAGGAGGGCCTCTGGAACATATTATTGCAGCGAAGGCTGTAGCTTTTGGAGAAGCATTAACAGACGACTTTTTACACTACATGATACAGGTTAAGAAAAATGCAGAAGCTATGGCAAAAGCATTTGTAGCGCTAGATTATAAAGTAATTTCTGGCGGTACAGATAACCATATGATGTTGATTGACCTTAGGAACAAAGGGATTACGGGTAAGGAAGCTGAAGAGGTTTTGGGTAAAGCAGATATCACAGCCAATAAAAATATGGTTCCTTTTGATGACCAATCTCCATTTATCACCTCGGGAATTCGTTTTGGAACTCCAGCAATTACAACTAGAGGACTTAAAGAAGGGGATATGGAGACGGTAGTAGGTTATATAGATGAAATCGTTAAGAACTCTGGCAATGAAAGCTTGCTTTCTTCTATTAAGGATAAGGTAAACGAATTTATGGGTCCTAGACCACTATTCAATGCCTAACTAAAATAAATTTAAATACGGATTGTTACTACTCTTCTAAAAGGTAACAATCCGTATTTTTCATAAACACTTTACGTTGCACGTCAAAAATCTCTATTTCATCATTTGAGGGAAAATAGAGTCCCCAATGGTCTAGGTAGTCCATAAAGGGTTTTATCTTAAGAGTAGTTTCACTGCTCTTTTCATTAATAGTATCTTCATAGATAGTTGTAAATATTTCAAAAGGCATTTCTGTTAGGCCCTTGGTTATATTAACGTAGTTTAAACTTAAATTTTCTAATATTTCTTTAAGATTGTCTTCTATAGAAATACGCTCAATACAATTAATTATTAAGGAAGTATCCGTGAAAGAAAAGATGAGTTCTTCCACAGTTATTTTTCCATCATTTAAATTATTTAACTGTTCAAGTTCTTTTTTAAGGATAGATATATTTTTGTTTTCTACCGCATTTAAGTTACCCCAGTTATAATTAGTTAGTTGAAAAAGGGCAATATGTAGGGCATAATTACAATCTATATGCAGGGAAAGATTAAATCTGTTATTGGGTGTAGGGCTTAAACGTAAAGCCACCTTTGCTATAAAATCTTTCTCTAGGACTTTTGCAAATTTACTAAGTCCTTTAACACCATACTTTTGGCGGTACAGTTTGCATATACTTTTGTTAACCATCTTAGCCATAGTTTTTTGATTGTTTACCTAAAGTACTCAGAAAAATAATTTCTTGACTAGGTTTGAACCCTAAAAAAACTATGGAATTAGCAAATTTTAACATTTTTATCGTTAAAATTCGGTTAATAAATTGGTTTTAAAGTGAATTGCAACATTTTAAGCTGAAATGCAAAATATAAGGATTGAAGTGTAAATTAAATGAAACCTCTGTTTTTAGCAGCCAGTATAAGCGCTAAATCGTTTTCTTTTTCAGTTCCAAATAGGGTTTTTAAATGTCGTTTTCTGTTTTCAATAGAAGACGAAGACAACTTTATAAACTGCTCCAAATCCTTTGTTTTTGTACCTACAGAAAGGTGGTAAAGTATTTTTTTATCGTTTTCGTCTAAGCTAATATCATTGGCCATCTTTTTACGGATAGCAGATAAGGCTTTTGGGGAGTAATATGGAGGATGATTTAATACCGTTTTAACCGCTTGTTCCAAAGTTTTGGGGTCAATATCTGTTTTAACCATATAACCATCAGGATCAACAGATTTAAGAATACTATTTATACGGTAGTTATCACTAAAACTAGACATAAAAATTATTCTACTATCTGGCACTAGATTACGAGCTAAAATCCCTAAATCCTCACCGTTGTAGGGTTGGTTTTCATTAGGGGGGTACAATTGTATATCTAAAAAAATAATATTGTAGGGAAGGCCCTTTGCACTTTCTTCTATTTTACTTTTACCAGCATCAAAATTATTAGCAGTGTCTACTATTATAGTATAATCATCAAAAACAATACGTTCCAAGATGAATTTATAGCCTAACATCGTCATTTCATGGTCATCTATGGCTAGTATTCTAAGGGTTTTCATAAGCTATTTCTTACTAGAGTCTATAAAACTAAAACGTTAAAGTTAGTACTTTTCTTGTTTTTAGTATACTAGGTTTGTAGGAATATCTAACTTTATTTTTGTTCCTTTACCAGGTGCACTTTTTACAAATACTTTTCCGTTCAGTTTTGCTATTCTAGAATTAATATTTTTTAAACCAATACCTTTTCTTTCCTTATTAGGATCAAACCCCAAACCGTTATCTTCTATTAAAACTTCTAAGCGATTTTCTTCTTTAACAAATGTAATTTCTGCTTTCTCCGCTTGAGCATGTTTTATGCTGTTTTGTAGGCTTTCTTGGATAATGCGATAGATATTAATTTTTAATTCTCCAGGTAACACATCCCAATTAAGGTTAATATCATAATTAAAGCATACATTAATATGGGAAGATTCTGATACCTGTGATATGTAATTTTCTATCGTAGATACAAAATTTCCAAGTTTAGTGTGGCTAGCAGCATTTAGCTCATGAGAAACAGTTCTAATTTCTTCTTCGCATTGCTGCAATTTTAGAATTAATTCGTCCCGGTGTGCTATAGAGGCTTCATCAGTACGGTGGTTAAGACCGCTGAGCAGTAATCTAATGCCTAGCATTTCTCCTAGAATACCATCATGCAGCTCTTGTGATATTCGTCGTTGGGCCTCTTTTTTACCTTCTTCTAGTTTTCCCTGTTGGGAAAGCATCAGGTCATATATTTCCTGATTTTTCTCTTGCTGCCTTTGATTAAATCTAAGTTTTTGGTTGTTAATACGTTGTATTATGATGATGAATAAGCCAAAGCCCAGAACAAGTGTAGCTATACCAATCTTAGTATACAGTTCATTTTTCTTAGATAGTGTTAGGTTTTCATCTAAAATTTGGTCTGTTTCTAACTGAATACGCGCAAACTTGTCTCTAATTCTGCGTTCTTCTTGTTGCAATCGGTGGTTAAGATTAAAATAATCTTCGGCATGCTTAGCACTATTTTTATCATCGATTAGAGTTAGTAATTGCAAAGTACTTAGTAAGCGGTCTCTATTTTCAGTTTCTAACGCTACATTTTTAGAGGTATAGGCATATTCTATAGCTTTTGCTTTATCTTTCTTGGCTAAAATATCAGCTAAAAAGTAGTAGTTACGCGCATAATCATAAGTGTAATTAATGCTATCTAATAATTGGTTGGATTGTTTAATAACTTTAACAAGACTATCATTGAAAACTGATTTCTCTTTGTAGCTTGCGTATGCATAGCTAGATAGCGCTTTGGCGTAAAGTTTAGGCCGAATGGTTTTTAAAGACTCGCTTGCTAATAGCGAATTGAAAATTTTTTTAGCTTCGGAAAAATTTTCGCTTCTCAAATAGGTACTCCCTATATTATTTTGATTGATATATTGGTAAGATTCTTGTCTTTTTGGATCTGTGTATTTAATATATTTTTTGGCTTGATTATGATAATTTACTGCTTCGTCATAATTATCTAAACCATTTTGGATTATACCAAGTAAGGTGTAACCGGGAAAAAGCTTGTCCTTTAATCCATTTTCTTCTGCATAGGTGATTACTTGCGTTGCCTCTTTTTCTGCTCCAGCATAATCTTTATTGCGTTCCTTAATAGAGCCCATATAATACAGGGCTACAAGGGGCTTGTCTATTTCTGATGTTTTTAATTTGGCTTGCAGGTATGCATTATATGCTTCTCTAAAATGATAGTACGCGCTATCTACCTGTTTGTTAAAATAATACTGACCAAATTTAATATGTGCATCTCCTTTGCCTACATAATCCTTAGTTTGGTTCGCTAACGTAATATATTCTTCTTGTAGTTTTTTAAAACGAGAAGTGTCATTAAAAGAATGGTAGGTGCTGCTTATTTGATTTAAGTTCTTGAGTCTAATTTTTAAGCTTTTTTCTTTTTTAGCTTGCGAGTAGGCTTTTTCTAATAATGCTTTCCGTTCTTTAAGGGGTAGTGTTGTGCTGTCTTTTGCCCAAATGACGATATTGTAAATGCTATCCTTGTCTTGGGGTTTGATGTTCGTTTTTGTTTCTTTATCGTTGGTGCAACCAATTATAAGAAACAAAAGGGGGAGCAAAAGAGACATGCTTCCTTGTACAAATTTTGTGCTATAGTTCATGGAAAGTGCCTTACCTACAAGGTACAAAAAAACCCTAAATAAATTTTATTTAGGGCCAAAGTTAATGTTTTGTATTCTTATTCTGACAGGAGTTTACTTCATTCTTCCAAAATTCAGAAAGTTGCCTGTTACAGAATTAGTCCTCTATTTCTGGTAAGTCATCACCATCTGGGGAGTCTAAGTCCTCAATCTCAGGTAAATCGTCTCCGTCTGGGGAGTCAAGGTCTTCTATTTCTGGTAAATCGTCGCCATCTGGAGAATCGGTTTCTATTTCTGGCAAATCGTCTCCGTCTGGGGAATCAATGTAAACTTTTTCTTCATTAGCAACGCTATCGTTATCACAGGCAACAAAACCTAAAGTTAAAAGAGCTAATAAAAAAAGACTAAGTAAATTTTTCATGTTAAAAGATTTTAGATTGGATTTTTGATTTAATTACACTCCAAAACTAATGGCGCTGGGTAAGAAAATTCCTATTTAAAATCGATACCTAGTAGGCTGCACCTATCTGTGAGTATTTGACAGGTGTTTTAAAGAATTTGGTTAACTAAGGGTATTTATTGCGTTTTTGGATAGAATAGCTTTTAAATCATCTATCTTTTTGCGGTAACTTCTAGAAAAAGGCAGTTTTTCTTCGCTATTTTTTAATAGACACGTATTTTTTCCAAAATTGATTCTAGAAACGTAGTTAGTATTTAATATGTAGCTCTGGTGAATACGTATAAAGTTATTGGGTAATTTATTTTCAAAGGTTTTAAGGGTTTTAAAGGCGCTAACCACTTTTCCGTTTTTAAGGTAGAAATCTGTACTGTTATTATCTGCTTTTAGATAAAGGATTTCATTTGTGTCTAAATAATGAAAATCCTTATAGGAACTTAGGCATAGGGTTGGAGCCACTTTTTCTACAGGATGCTGTTTTCTTAGTTTGTAGACTGTTTTTCTAACCTCAAAAGCAGTATATGGTAAAAGCCAATAATCGTAAAAACCGTTTTTTAATGCTTGGAAGGCATGTTGCTCTGTTTTAGAAGCCCCAATAATTATAGGGGTTTTATCCATGTATTTAAGTAATTCAGTACATAGATTAAAACAAGAATCTGTTTGATAATCAAGATTTAGAATTAAAATTTCCGGATTGGTTTTTAGTACTAAATCTAGTGTTTCTTCAAAGTTGTCTCCAGTCCCAAAATGTTGAAAATCTGCATACTCGTGCAGCAACAGTTGCAATTGTACAGCTGTTGAGGTAGCAGAGTCCATTATGACGTAGCCATACCTCATGGTCAAGTAGCTTATTTACAGCAAGGTAGGCACAAATATCTAGTTTGTATTACAGTTTTACCTTAAAAATAGTAGGGTTTTCCTACAAATAATTAAGTTTTTTCTATGGTAGTAGTTCTTTTGCTCCCAAATCTGGAGAAGTCATTCTATCAACCCCGTGGATGTCTTTTGGGAAATCTGCCGAAATATTTGGGTCACCGATATCCAAGGTTTCAGAACCTGACTGTGGCCAGAACAATAATTTGTTGGGGTTAAGGTAGGTTAGGGCAGGATTGAGGATTGGATTTATAAAATATTCAGATGCTTCTATAGAGATATCTGGGGTTAAGTCTAAAGTTGTCGTTTTTAAACTGGTATGGTTAAAACGTAATTCTTGTATGGTACTTATATCTATACTCAAGGCTATTTCAGAAAAAGTACTTCCATCAATTATACTATTTTCCATTACTAAGGAAAGTGGATAGCTGCCTCCGTTTTCCGTAGCATGAATAAAAAATGCTGGCTGGGTTCTAAATCCTTCATTCCAATAATTAGCAAGCGTGCAATGCGTAAATGAATAAGATCCTCCTTTCTGCAATAAAACCGAATTGTTGCCGGCACTACCAAAAACTGAATTCACAGCGGTAAAACTTCCGCCTTGGCTCATCATATTAACTATACTAGAGTTGTGTATTTGGCAATTATTCAATTGTATGTTGGGAGCGTCATCATTAGGAGCGCCTTTAATCTGTATGCCTATTTGAGCGTTTTTAATGGTTAAATGATGTAGGGAATTGTTAATGCTATTTGCCTCAAAGATAATACCACCCCATTGGCCTGCTACATGAGCAAATTCTGGTTCTAGGCGGTCACCCTCAAAAATAACTTCATTTTCTAACTGGTTTATGTCTTCGCTTAAAACTCCATTTACATTTAATTGAGAATTGGAGCTAATGTATATGCCCGAATTTGAATGAAAATGCACACGACTACCTGCAGCAACGTTAAGTTGTTTATTTTCTGGAACAATAGCATACCCATAAACCACATAGGGTTGCGTGTTTACTAATTCTAATTGGTCATCTTTTAAAACAAAACCGTCTACCTGGATTGGGTTGCCATCTATATCTTGGCCAATTTGAATGGTTTTCTTACGTGATGTACCATCTGCATAAATGAAATTTGCTTGTTTAACAAGAGTGATAAGTGGAACTTCTTGGTAATTATCTTCTTGGCCTAATTGTAACACGTCTGTATACAAAAACTCGTTTTCGTTGACGTTAGTTACAGTAGTCTCTATAAATATAAAAAGGCTATCTTTGGCTAAAAGTGGAACATCTGTAAAAGAATTTCCTGCATTCCCATTTACATTTAATCTGTATTGACTTTGCTCACCATTTTTAAGCGTTACTGTGGGTATGCGTATATCTGTACTACTTGTATTATATACTGTAAGGCTATAGGTGCTACTACTGATACCTTTAAAAACAGTATCTAAAAAAACAGTGTCTTTAGAAAAGGAAAGCTGTCCAACGCTTGGTTCATAATCAAAATCTTCTCTGCAGGACCAAGAAAAGAGAAGAACTAAACCTATGATACTTAAAAACCAAGCCTTTTTCATACTAAACAAACATATTTGCAATATGTTCCGGAACCCTTTTTGGTCTAGCATTTTCTGGTTGCAATAAGCACCATTCTGTTTCTGCTGTTATTAGAGTTTTACCCGTTACTTTATTTTTAATTTCTACTTGTCTAATTGACAATGGTCCTCGCCAGCTTTTTATGTGAGTTGTAAGTTCTAAGGTGTCTTGTAGTAATGCAGAAGCATGGTAGGTAATATCATGGTGGCGTACCACCCAGATGTAGAGTTCCAATTCTTCTGTAGGGACGGTTTTTTGCCAATGTTCTTTAGAAATATCTTGAATCCATTCTATGTACCTTATATTATTAACATGGTCTAAATCGTCTAGGTCGGTTTCCTTAACTGTAATGGTCTTTTTATAGCTTTTCATTGCTATTTTTTCTTAATTTTTACTTCAAATAACTTATTCCAGCGTTTGCCCGTAACAAAGAATGTGCCTCTCTCAGGATGGTAAGCTACGCCATTTAATACATCTAACTTGCTATGTTGTTTTACTCTGTTTTTTAGACCACTAAAATTGATTACTCCTTCTATGGCACCACTATTGGCATCAATAATCATCATGCTAGGCTTTTGCCATACATTGGCGTAAATTTTTCCATCTACATATTCTAATTCATTAGTTTTATTGAATACAGAGCGATTGGTTACAGTTTGTATGTATTCCTTTTCGGTTAAACTGTCTGGGTTTAGCTTCCATATTTTTTCGGTACCATCGCTTTTGTAAATTGAAGTTCCGTCATTACAGAGTCCCCAACCTTCTTTACTGTTACCATAGGTGAAAGAACCAGTTTTTTCAAGGCTTGTAGCATCATAAACAAAGCCAAGTCCAGACTGCCATGTAAGTAGGTATACCTTATTGTTAAGAATGGTAATGCCTTCTCCAAATAGTGTATCGTCTAGGGCAACTTCTTGTAAAATTTCTCCTGTTTCGAAATTTACTTTACGTAAGGACGATTCTCCTTTTATTCCAGTGCTTTCATAAAGTACACCATCATAAAACTCTAACCCTTGTGTAAAGGCTTTAATATCATGCGGAAATGTGTTAATAACTTCATAGGTGTAAATATCAGGTGCATCCTCGGCTAAAATTTTGATGTCTTTTGTGATTTCTGCTGTCTTATCACCATAAGAAACTGTAGCCTTTAACACTTTAGAACCTAACTTTTTTGGGTTAAAAACCACTTTTCCATTAGTAACAGGGAGGGATTCGCCATCTAGGGAATACGAAATGCTGGTTACTTCAGTGTCTTTTTTATTGTTCAAGGCTATGCCTACTTGTGCTCCTTTTGTAAACGTCTTTTGGTTGCCTTCTAGCTGAATACCAAACAAGTCCGTAGCTTTAGAAGAGCTACTACAACTTGCCACAACCAAAAAAAATAAGCTTAAAATAAAAGATAAAATTCTCACAATCTATAGTTTATAAAATCTAAAGCAAATTACTGTTAACAAACGATTGTGGCAAATTTAAAAGATTGTATATTTGCACCCGGCAAGTCCTACACGACCAGCTCCTGCAGAATCCCCCAGGGTGGGAACGCAGCAAGGGTATGCGGTCGTAGCGGTGCGATGTAGGTAGCTTGCCTTTTTTTGTACCCAAAAGTTAGGTACTTTTCACCTAATAATTAAGCGTTTTTACATGGAACAAAAAATTGTACTAATTACCGGAGGTTCTTCTGGAATTGGCAAAGCAACCGGACAATTTCTTACCCAAAAAGGTTTTAAAGTTTACGGCACTACAAGAAGTTTAGGAAAATATGTAGATTTTAGGGAGTTTGAGTTGGTTGAACTAGATGTGACCAAAGAGGAAACTATTAGTACTGCAATCAATCACATCGTCACGCAGTCTGGTAAAATAGATATTTTAATTAACAATGCGGGAGTCGGGATTACAGGACCAATAGAGGAAACGCCCATTGATGAAATTAATAAAGCTTTTGACACCAATTTTAACGGGCCAATACGGTTAATGCAGGCCGTTTTACCTGTTATGCGAAACCAACAAAGTGGTCTAATTATCAATATTACTTCTATAGCTGGTTATATGGGATTGCCTTTTAGAGGTGTGTATTCTGCTAGTAAAGGCGCGTTAGAACTGGTAACTGAGGCTATACGTATGGAAACAAAGGCATCGGGTATCAAAATTACCACTTTGGCACCAGGAGATTTTGCAACTAACATTGCAAACGGAAGATACCACGCTCCTGTGATTAAAGGTTCTACTTATGAAAAAACCTATGGCGATTCCTTGGCATTGATGAATGAGCACGTAGACCATGGCGGAGACCCTTTACTGGTAGCTAAAGCCGTTTATAAAATAATAGATACCACCAATCCAAAGGTACACTATAGGGTAGGAGAATTTACGCAAAAAATTTCGCAAGTATTAAAGCGATTATTGCCAGATAAAGCCTTTGAAAAATTACTTTTAAAGCATTATAAATTGTAGTTTTACATAGAACTTAAAAAGCATTGAAAAATGAAATTTTTTATAGATACCGCTAATTTAGAGCAGATTAAAGAAGCACAGCAATTAGGCGTTTTGGATGGTGTTACCACTAATCCATCTTTAATGGCAAAAGAGGGTATTACAGGACAAGAAAATATTTTACAACATTATAAAGACATCTGCGCAATTACAGAAGGTCATGTATCTGCAGAGGTTATAGCTACAGATTTTGATGGCATGGTAAAGGAGGGTGAAGCTTTGGCAGCCTTGAATCCGCAAATTGTAGTAAAATTACCAATGATTGCAGATGGAGTAAAAGCTTGTAAGTATTTTTCTGATAAGGGGATAAAAACAAATGTAACTTTAGTTTTTTCTGCTGGTCAGGCTTTATTAGCAGCTAAGGCCGGAGCTACATATGTGTCTCCATTTATAGGTCGTTTAGATGATATATCTACAGATGGCCTTAACTTAATAGCGGAAATTAGACACATTTATGACAACTATGGTTTTGATACAGAAATTTTAGCAGCATCTGTTAGGCATACCATGCATGTTATAGATTGTGCTAAAATAGGCGCAGATGTAATGACAGGACCTTTATCTGCTATTACTGGTTTGTTAAAACATCCATTAACAGATATTGGTTTAGAAAAGTTTTTGGCGGATTACAAAAAAGGAAATAGCTAATTAATTTTAGCGTTGTAAATAAAAAATGCCCTTGGATTTCCAAGGGCATTTTTGTTTTAAATACTATAAAGAATGTTTATTCTATGGCAACTGGTTGATAAATGTTAGAAAAACCATTGACCACTTTAGCGTCTTTTGCCAAAATGCATTTGTTTAAATTATCTACTATCAATTTTTTTTGAGCCATTTCAAAATCAGATGCCCAGTATTGATTTTTAGTATTCATATTTTTTTCTGCCATCAATTTTTGCCATTCATCATTACCTGTTTTAAGGTTGATGCCTATAAATTGAATGTCTGGATATTCTTGCTCTAACTTATTTATCCTATTGGTAGCATTTCTAAAATGTCTTTTGCGGTCTGCTGTCCAAAAATAAAAAACTGTTTTGCGGTCTTTTGCTAATTCTGAAAGTGTTTTGGGGATGCCTTGTACACATTGCACCGTTAATTCTGGCAATGTGTTTTCTGCTTGTAAAGATTTTATGTTGCCATATAAATCGTTTATTTCTGTAACGTAGGCAGGATTGGTACAGAGCTCTTCAAATTCTCTTATGAAATCACGACAAGATTCACTCGCTTCGTGTTCCTTTAAGAGGTAATCCATTGCAATATTTCTAAAAAGATTGTTGCGCAATTTTTCCTCAACTACAATACTATCGATGATGGATAGTTTATGTTTATTGTGGTGCAGGCGTGTTAAGGTAGTCGTTTCGGCACCTTCTTCCGTGGCACATTCTTTATGACAAGCCATATAAGAAAGGTTTCCAAAATGAAATTTTAGAAAATCATAATAAGGTCTAAAATAGGATAACTCCTCATTATTAAGGTCTAAAGTTTTTCGGTAATCATAAAAATCATCACTTAAGTTATGAAGTGTATTTTCACCCGTGTATTTTTTATGATAAAAAGGATATTTCTCTTTATACAAATAGCTATTATATAGCACGGCTGCTTTTGCTATTGCCATGGCTTTATCTGTTAAATTAGCATTGTTGCCAGTTAATGTTTTTAACTCCACTAACTTCATTTCTTTTAAAGAATCAATTTTTTTGCTAAAATCTGCAGGAGGTAAACTATAAAAACTGCGAACTAGTGGGTCTTCATCTTCATAGGTAAGAAACATCTCAATCATAAAGTTGTTCACCTCTTCATTACTTCCAGAAAACACCAAAGACTCATCAAAATAAGAAGGTGTAGCGTTCAATCTAATTAAGACGCTGTCGCCTTTTTCTAGATAAACATATTGGTACTGTGGAGCGTGATTAAAGTGATATAAACCTTCGTCTATATTCTTTAATTTAAAAGCAAATCTATTGTTGGGGTCTAAAGCGGCGGAATCTACCACCTCATTATTCTTGTATAATACAACGTGTTGGCTACTTGGATTGACAATCTCGCCAGCAAAAAAAACCAAATCCTTATCGGTTTTATCTTTCTTGCACGCAACGAGTCCCCATAAAAATAGTAGTGGTAGTAGTCTATTCATACAAACTTAGTCTAAGCAAATCTAACATTTAGAGGGTATTCCATGTTGTTAAGGAGCAGTTAAATGTTGTTAAACGGCAAAATTATTAGATTTAATACTTTGTTGTTTGCTTGTAAAGCCCGTTTAAATTTGGCTATTTTTGCAAAAAATTAAATAGAAATACATGCTATCAGTATCTAATTTATCTGTACAATTTGGTAAACGAGTACTTTTTGACGAGGTTAATGTTGCCTTTTTACAAGGGAACTGTTATGGTATTATTGGTGCCAATGGTGCTGGTAAATCTACCTTTCTAAAAGTACTATCAAAAAAAATAGACCCTACTTCTGGGCATGTACATTTAGAGCCTGGTAAACGTATGTCTATTCTTGAGCAAAATCATAATGCTTATGATGATTTCTCCGTATTAGAGGCGGTAGTTATAGGGAATAAGCCTTTGTATGAAATAAAGAAGCAGATAGATGCGCTTTATGCAGATTACACCGATGAAAATGCAGATAAGATTGGAGAGTTGCAGGTGCAGTTTGAAGAGATGAATGGATGGAATGCTGATAGTGATGCTGCAGCCTTGTTGTCCAATCTCGGTATCGCTGAAGATTTGCATTACACTACTATGGGTGATATGGATGCTAAGCTTAAGGTTCGTGTACTTTTAGCTCAAGCTTTGTTTGGGAATCCAGATGTGTTAATTATGGATGAGCCTACAAACGATTTGGATTACGATACCATCCACTGGTTAGAACACTTTTTAGCAAATTACGATAATACGGTTATCGTAGTTTCTCACGATAGGCACTTTTTAGATGCGGTTTGTACGCACATTGCAGATATAGATTTTGGCAAGATAAATTTGTTTAGTGGTAACTATACCTTCTGGTACGAGAGTAGTCAACTGGCTGCAAGACAACGTGCTCAGCAAAATAAGAAAGCAGAGGAGAAAGCAAAAGAATTACAAGAATTCATTCAGCGTTTTAGCGCTAATGTGGCTAAAAGTAAACAAGCTACTTCTCGTAAAAAGATGTTGGATAAATTGAAGGTAGAAGACATTAAACCATCGAGTAGACGATATCCGGCCATTATTTTTGAGCGAGAGCGAGAGGCTGGTGACCAAATTTTAAACGTAGAAAACCTTTCTGCTGTTACAGAAGAAGGTGAAGTACTTTTTAGTAACGTCAATATTAACTTGGCAAAGGGGGATAAGGTTGCATTGATTTCTAAAGATTCTAGAGCAACTAGTGCATTTTACGAAATAGTTAACGGAAACCAAGCGGCTAATGCAGGAGAATTTCAATGGGGAGTAACTACTACGCAGTCTTATTTACCAGCAGATAACGAGGCTTATTTTGATGGCTCAATGAATTTGGTAGATTGGCTGCGTCAATATGCTAAAACCGATGAAGAAAAAGAGGAGGTGCATATTCGTGGATTCTTAGGAAAAATGCTATTTAGTGGAGAAGAGGCTCTAAAAATGAGTAATGTATTATCTGGAGGAGAAAAAGTGCGATGTATGCTTAGTAGAATGATGTTAATGCGTGCCAACGTTTTAATGTTAGACGAACCTACCAATCACTTAGATTTAGAAAGTATTACTGCCTTTAATAACTCTCTCAAAAATTTTAAAGGCACTGTTTTAATGACTACCCATGACCACGCTTTTGTGCAGTCTGTAGCTAATAGGATTATAGAAATTACACCTAATGGAGTTATTGATCGTTATTTAACTTTTGACGATTATATGTCTGATAAATCCATTAAAGAGCAAAGACAAAAAATGTATGCAGTCAATGCCTAATAAAATTAGGCATTGAAGTATTTACTATTCCAAATAAAAGGATTAAAGTTTTTGCCTAAAGCGAAACCATAAAACAAGGCTACTGAGGCAAGAGATTTAAACACAAAAAAGAATATTATCCAAAACTGACTTGTAGAGCTGGTTTTGGAGAATAAACCTTGTGGCAATAAAACTGTAGCTAATAAACTAATAGCTAGTAGAACTAAGAGTAAGTTGCCAATACTTTTAAAGGGCCAAACCAGTATTTTTCTCAAGGGGTGTAAATCATTACCCCATTGGTGTATTAAGTAGTAATAATCATTGCCAAGAGGTACAAATAACAAAGGATCATCCTTGTCTTCTAGTTTAAATAATTTTGAGGGCGCCATAACTTTAAAGCCTTCTAGTTTGGTTTGATGTTTCTTTTCTAACATTCGGATTTCTGAATGCGCCTCTTCTGGTAACTCTGGCTTAAAATATTTTAAATCCAAAAAGCGTAAACGATAGGTTGTACAAATATGTTTAATGGTATTTATATGATATATTCGGTTAGTTTCTAAAGCATCAAAATTAAATTTGTTTGTGGCGACTTTGTGGTGTTTTAAAATAGCTTTAACCTCATTTATTACCTGCTTTTCTTTAATGGTTTTAGCCTGTCGCTGTTGCAATCGGTTCTGTAAATTGGTACGTGGTACATTCATTTTCTTTTTTTTAGCAATTACATCAAAATTACTGAATGAATTAAGACGATAAAAAAACTGTTTAATCTGTAAAAAGTTAAATAATTGTTAAATTCTATAAACGACATGTTAGTATTGTGTGGATAAGTTTTAAAGAGTTAACTTACCGAAGAATTTTGCAGTTGGTCGATGATTTGGCCATAAAATAAACCAAACAAACCTAGCTTACTAATGAATGTCCCCCAGACAAAAACCTACTTTGTAGCCTTATTGTGCTGTTTTTCTCTATTTTTATCTGCTCAAAATCAAGGACTTAGTGCTATTCCTGCCGGAATGTATTTTTCTGCAAAAAAAACAATTGCAGAAAAAACGGCTGATTCCGAACATTTTAGAACTTTATTTGCGGCCTTAAAAGCAGCCGATTTAGAGGATGTTTTAGATATGAACGGACCATTTACTTTTTTTGCTCCTTCTGAAGTAGCCTTCAACAAAATGAGCAAAATGGAGTTATCAGAGTTGTTTAAAGAAGAAAATAAGTCTGATTTAAAAGAATTACTGACCTATCATTTGGTGGCCGGTAATTATTCTGCATCTAAAATTTTAAAGGCAATGTGCAGGGGAGGAGGGAAAGCTTCTTTCACTACTATACATGGCAATAAAATTATAGCTACAATGTCTGGGTTAGATATTGTGCTGACTGATGCTTTAGGAAACAAAGCTGTAATTACCAATGCAGATGCTACCCAGAGTAATGGCGTCATTCATCAAATAGACCAAGTGATACGTCCTTCTAAATAATAAGAGTTTATATATGAATTATAAAAAAAGCTTTAGGGATTCCTAAAGCTTTTTATTGTTTGATGTTGTTTTGATTTATCTAAGACTAGCTCCTAGTTTATCCACAAAATTCTTTTCTAATTTAGCCATGATTTTATCAATCTGTTTATCGGTTAGCGTTTTGTTTTCATCCAATAATGTAAAACTAACTGCGTAAGACTTTTTGCCTTCTGGTAAATTCTTACCGGTATAAACATCAAAAAGACTTACTTCTTTTAAAAGTTTCCGTTCGGTTTCTAACGCCATTGCATGTATATCCTTAAAACTAATAGACTGGTCTAGCAGTAAGGCAAAATCCCGTTTAACCTCAGGAAATTTAGATATTTCTTTATATATAATATTTTGTTGTTGTACTAAACGTAGGATACTATCCCAATGAATGTCGGCATAAAAAACTTCAGTTTTAATACCAACTTCTTTTAGTATTCTATTGTGTACAAGTCCAAAACTTACGACAGTTTCTTTCTTAACTTTTAAATCAATTCCTTCGCTCAATAGGGCGTTAGAAGTAGGGTTTTCTTTTAAGATGTTAATGCCTAATCGCTCTAAAACATTGGTAATTAATCCTTTTAGATAAAAGAAATCTCCTTTTCTATCGGTTTCTAACCAATTCCCATCATTTTGATTACCACTTAAATAAACTCCTAAATGATTTGCTTCTGCATATCCGTCCCTGGTTTTATTATAGGTCTTACCAAACTCAAACAATCTTAGATTGTTTTGTCTTCTATTTTGGTTGTATGCAATACTCTCTAATCCAGTAAACAGTAGTGATTGGCGTAATTTGGATAAATCATTACTTAATGGATTAAGTAAATACACCGCTTTTTCATCATCTGGTAGATTGGCATCGTTTTTTTGAGATTCTGGAACCAAGCTATTGGTCATTATTTCATAAAAACCTTTATCTGCTAATAAGTTACCTATTATATTTTGTAGACGGTGGTTATCAAATTTAGAAGTGCTAGCTACAGATGCGGTTATTTTTTCGCTGATATTAATATTATTGTAGCCGTATACTCGTAAAATTTCTTCTATAACATCTACCTCTCTTTCCACATCTGTCCGGTAAGATGGTATAGTTAACCCTAAACCAGCTTCAGTAACATTGTTTACTTTAATTTCTAAAGCTGTTAGAATGGATTTGATAGTGTCTTTTTTTAGTTCTTCACCAATGAGTTTATTTATTTTTTCAAAGGTTAGGAATACTTGGTGGTCTTCTTTCTTTACCGGATAAAGGTCTACAATCTCTGAGCAAATTTCACCACCTGCAATTTCCTTTATTAAAACAGCAGCACGCTTAAGTGCATATTTGGTAAAATTGATATCTATTCCGCGTTCAAAACGAAAAGAGGCATCTGTATTTAACCCATGTCTTTTTGCGGTTTTACGAACGGTAACTGTTTCAAAATAAGCACTTTCTAAAAATACAGTGGTAGTATGTTCTGTTACGCCAGAATGTAACCCTCCAAAAACTCCAGCAATACATAAGGGTTTTTCCGCATCGCAAATCATTAAATCATCTGCATGCAAGGTACGTTCTTCCCCATCTAAAGTAACAAATTTGGTGCCTTCTTCTAAAGTTTTTACTTCAATCTTATTCCCTTTAATTTTACTCGCATCAAAAGCATGTAAGGGTTGTCCAAGTTCGTGTAGTACATAATTGGTGATGTCTACAATATTATTGATTGGGGCTAAGCCAATAGATTTTAATCTGTTTTTTAACCAATTAGGCGATTCTTGTACTAATACATTTTTTATAGTAACACCGCAATAACGTGGAGCTAGTTTACTATCTAA
The DNA here is from genome assembly GCF_005144745.1 of Flavobacterium sp. ASW18X. Lineage (GTDB taxonomy): Bacteria > Bacteroidota > Bacteroidia > Flavobacteriales > Flavobacteriaceae > Croceivirga. Next base: position 92,461 of record NZ_SWKK01000004.1, read on the forward strand.
AACATCCACGTCTATTTTAATAGAACGCTCAGCTACATTAAAATTGCTAGTAGATGGCGTAATTAATTCTGCAAATACCTCTTTTTGTTCTAGCCCAGCCTTTAGATCTCGTGCTACGCCAAAATGACTCATTGCATCTGAGCGGTTTGGAGTAAGACCTATTTCAAAAACTTCATCAGTTTCAATCTCAAATATTTCGGCACAGGCTGTGCCAGGCAGTAAATCTTCATCTAAAACCATAATACCTTCATGGCTTTTGCCCAGACCTAATTCGTCCTCAGCGCATATCATACCATGGCTTTCTTCACCTCTTATTTTGCCTTTTTTTATGGTCCAAGCTTCTCCTTCTGGTGTATATAAAGTAGTGCCGATTGTAGCAACAGGTACTTTTTGACCAGCGGCAACATTGGGAGCGCCACACACTATCTGTACGGGCTCCTCTTGTCCAATATTTACAGTGGTTACTTTTAAGCGGTCTGCATTGGGGTGTTGCTCACAAGTAAGTACATGGCCAATAACAACGCCTGCTAAGCTGCCTTTAATAGACTCAAATTTAGAAATGCCTTCTACTTCTAATCCCAAATCGGTTAATAATTCGCCTGTTTTATCGGCTTCCCAATCTAATTGTATAAACTGCTTTAACCAGTTGTAAGAAATCTTCATCTACCTATATTAAAGTCCGCAAATATAAAACATTGCCATGGTACATTCAATGGCATTTGTACTTACATTTTTTTGTAATGGGGCTAAGCATTACCTTTATTTTTTAAAATTTCACGAAAATTTAATTTTATGCTTAAGAAGATTGTTTTGTTGCTGTTATGTGTGGTATTCTTTGCTTGTAAAGAGACACCTAAGAAACCAAGTTTAAATACAGGTCCTTGGCGTGCGGTTATGGAAGTATCGGAAGGGCATGAATTGCCTTTTACTTTTATGCTACAGCAGCAAGATAGTTCTTATGTAATGACAATTAGCAATGCTGATGAAAAACTTACCGTAGACGAAATCATGGTAAAAGGAGATAGCATAAGGATACAAATGCCTGTTTTTGAGGGGTACATCAATGCTACTTTTACAGAAAACCGTATTGCAGGTAATTTTATAAAAGAAAGTTTAGGACGCTCTGTGCCTTTTGAGGCCAGCTATGGAGAAGCACCTAGATTTTCTGTTCAGCAAGACGCGAAGGCATCTGTATCTGGAATCTGGAAAGCAGAATTTGAGTACGATTTGCCTTCTGCATATATGGCAAAAGGTATTTTTTATCAGTCTGATGATAAGGTTACGGGGACCATTAGAACTACTACTGGAGATTACAGGTATTTAGAGGGTGTTATGGATGGAGATAGTTTAAAGCTTTCCACTTTTGATGGTGCTCATGTATTTTTGTTCTTGGCCAAAGTAGAGGATAATGTGCTTAATGGTAAATTTTACTCTGGCAAACATTATGTAGCAAATTTTAAGGGTAGTAGAGACGAGACTTATGAGCTCCCTGATGCTAACGAACTAACCTTTTTAAAGGAGGGGTATGAGACATTCGATTTCAGTTTCCCAGACGTGGACGGACAAATGGTAAGTCTTTCTGATGACCAATTTAAAGATAAGCCAGTATTGGTGCAGATTATGGGAACTTGGTGTCCTAATTGTCTGGATGAAACAAAGTTTTATGTAGAGTATTTGCAAAATAATCCTGATGCGGATGTAGAAATGGTGGCATTAGCTTTTGAATATGCAAGAACAGAGGAGAAGGCTTTTGAAGGAATAAAGCGGTTAAAAAAACGTGTGGGAGTAGACTACCCAATTTTATTAGCGCAAGTTGGTACATCTGCCAAAGACAAGGCTAATGAAAAATTACCGATGTTAAATCATGTTCTCTCATATCCAACCACTATTTATATAGATAAAAAAGGTGCGGTAAGAAAAATACATACTGGGTTCAATGGCCCTGCAACTGGGGAGAAATATGAAGAATTTAAAAAGGAATTTGATAAAACAATAAAAGAACTACTTAATGAGTAGTTCTTTTATAATGTTAAGCTTGCAGTAAAGTTTAGATAATTGTAGACCTTCCTAGATTAATATTTTCATTATTCATATTAAACTGGTCGTCATTATCTACAATGTGGTTGGCAATAAAATCCCCTACGTGGCTTGTTCCATAGGTACTATTGGCATCTAAATCTTTAGTAACAATACCAAGATTTATGGCTTTATTTACCGCTTCTCTTATGGCCATAGCTTCCTCAAACATTTTAAAATATTCTAATAACATGGCAGCAGCCAAAATAGCGGCTATAGGATTGGCAATATTCTTATCCTTTTGTTCTGGATATGCACCATGTAAAGGATGAAATAGCCCATTATTATCCCCTATAGCTGCTGAGGCTAAAGTATAACTAGTACCACTTATTACGCCACCTTCATCAGCAATAATATCACCAAACATATTCTCTGTAAGTAATACATCAAAAACATTTGGATTACTAACTAATTCCGTGGCTGCATGATCTACAAACATGTATTCCAACTTAACATCTGGATAGCTCTGAGCAATTGTGCCAACCACTTTTCGCCATAATTTAGAAGATTCTAAAACATTAGCTTTATCAATAAGAGTAACTTTGTTTTTTCTGTTTTTTGCAGCTTTAAATGCCAAGTGAGCAATTTTACTGATTTCCTTTTCTGTATACTCACAAACATCAGAGGCTTTTGTGCCTTCTGCGTTCATATTTTTTTCTCCAAAATAGATACCACCTGTTAGTTCTCTATATACTATAAAATCGGTTCCCTTAATAATTTCTGGTTTTAAAGGGGATTTATTTACAAGCGACGGAAAAATTTTAACTGGTCGTAAGTCGGCATATAAATCTAATGCTTTACGGAGTTGTATTAAACCATGTTCCGGTCTTACCTGAGCAACAGGATTGTTGTTAAATTTTGGGTCGCCCACTGTACCAAAGAGTACGGCATCTGCATTTTGGCATATTTCTAAAGTTGTCTTAGGTAATGCACTCCCGTAGGTTTCTATGGCTTGCGCACCTACGATGGCGGGGGTAAATTTAAAATTATGATTGTAAATCTCCTCAATGGCCTCCAAACACTTTACCGCTTGTTGGGTAACTTCTGGTCCTACACCATCTCCGGCTAATAAGGCGATGTCTAAATTCATAAAGCTTTTATTTTAAATGGGGGGATTAAGCTAAACTTGTCATGTCTATGGCGCTAGTTTCCACAATTTCATGGATATCCGCATCCACAATTTCTTTTTTACGGTCTGCGTACTTTAAAAAGTTTTCATAAACCTTGTCTAATTGTACTTTAGTTAATTCATAGCCAACGTTTTTTGCGCGGTAGGCCAAGGCAGCTCTACCACTACGTGCGGTAAGTACGATAGAAGATTGGCTAACGCCTACATCTGCAGGGTCAATAATTTCATAGGTTTCTCTATTTTTTATAACGCCATCTTGGTGTATGCCGGAGCTATGTGCAAAAGCATTTGTACCTACAATAGCTTTATTGGGTTGTACAGGCATTCCCATTTTTTGAGACACCATTAAACTAGTGTCATACAGCAACTTACTGTTAATATTAGTATCTAAGTGTAAGTCTGGATGTTGTCTCATAATCATTACTACCTCTTCTAAAGACGTGTTTCCTGCACGTTCTCCAATTCCGTTTATAGTACATTCTATCTGGCGAGCACCGTTTATGGCGCCAGCAATAGAATTTGCAGTAGCCAAACCTAAATCGTTATGGCAATGACAGGATAAAATGGCTTTATCTATGTCCTTTACATTTTCTTTAAGGTATTTCATTTTGGTACCGTATTCATCTGGTAAACAGTAGCCTGTGGTATCCGGGATGTTTAGTACGGTTGCTCCGGCTTTAATTACAGCTTCGCATACTCTTGCTAAATATTCATTATCCGTTCTGCCAGCATCTTCTGCATAGAACTCCACATCTTCTACAAAAGTTTTTGCATATTTTACAGCAGCAACAGCTCTTTCTATAATGTCTTCTCGGTTAGATTTGAATTTATGGGTAATGTGGGAATCAGAGGTTCCTATTCCAGTGTGTATTCTAGGTCTTTTGGCAAATTTAAGGGCTTGGGCGGCAACTTCAATATCTTTTTTAACGGAACGGGTTAAACCACAGACCGTTGCATTTTCAACCAATTTGGCAATCTCTTCTACAGATTTAAAATCTCCAGGGCTAGATATGGGAAAACCTGCCTCTATAACATCCACACCCATCTCATCTAAGCGGCTTGCAATGACCAATTTTTGCTCCGTGTCTAATTTACAACCTGGAACTTGTTCGCCATCCCTTAGTGTTGTATCAAAAATATGTACCTTATCTTTACCCATAGTTTACGTAGATTTTATCTAATCCTTACGAATGTATTAATGCTGGGATTAAATAAATATCGTAAGCACTTTCTGTTACAATGTTTATCTAGTAATGGAATATATTAAGTTGTTATAAATCAGTTGTATAGATATAATTTTTTACGATGACAAGCACTGCTAAGGATACCTTGTTTATTTTGATTAAATCCCTTTCTAAGTCAGAGAAAAGGCAGTTTAAATTGTACGTGGGTAGGCTAGGGGTTAATACCGATGCAAAATTCTTAGCACTTTTTAATTTGTTGGATAAGATGAAATCTTATAACGAAAAGCAAATTTTAGAGAGTGGTATTGTTAAAAAAGCGCAGTTATCTAACTTAAAAGCACATTTGTATAAGCAAATATTGATTAGTTTAAGGTTGAATCCTGTTAACCAGAATATTAGAGTGCAAATAAGGGAACAATTAGACTTTGCTACTATTCTCTACCAGAAAGGATTATACAAACAAAGTTTAAAGCTTTTAGACAAAGCAAAAACCATGGCAATAGAGAATGAAGAAAAGAATGTTGCCTATGAGATTGTGGAACTAGAAAAGATTATAGAAACCCAATATATTACCCGCAGTATACCAGATAGAGCTGATGAACTTGCTAGGCAAGCCAAGGATTTAAGTAGACAAAATGTAGTAACAAGTAAATTGTCTAATCTTTCTTTACAGTTATATGGTATGATGCTTAAAGTGGGTTATGTTCGGAATGATAAAGACCTAAAACTAGTAAAGGAATATTTTGAAGCACATTTACCCGAATATAAGATTGAGGATTTAGATTTTAGAGAAAAGCTATGGTTGTACAAGGCGCATTTATGGTATAGTTTTTTAACCCAAGATTTTTTATCAGCTTATAAATATAGTACTAAATGGGTAGAATTATTTTACTCAAACCATGAAATGATTTATCTAAATCCTGTTTTTTATTTAAAGGGAAATCATTATTTGTTAGAATCGCTTTTCTATGTAAAATATAGAAGTCTATTTAAAGAGACTTTACAAAAGTTAGAGGATACAGTTGCCAATAAAAGCTTTCCTAAAAACGATAATGTTACATCTCTAGCCTTTTTGTACATCAACAGTAATAAATTAAATCTTCATTTTTTTGAAGGTACGTTCGAGAGTGGCTTATATCTTGTAAATGTTGTTGAGTATGGTATTAGGAAGCATAAAGATAGAATTGATGAACACCACGTAATGTTGTTGTATTACAAGATTGCGTGCTTGTATTTTGGTGTTGGAGACAATAAAAATTGTATAGCATATTTAAAACGAATCATCAACAATAAAAATCTTAAAATGCGAGAAGATTTAATGTGTTTTGCTAGAGTTTTAAGTCTGGTAGCGCATTATGAGGCGGGTATGGATTATCATTTAGAGGTGCAGTTAAAGAACACCTATAAGTTTTTATTAAAAATGAACGATTTGCATGCTGTACAAAAGGAGATGATAAAATTCTTGCGTAATCTTGGAGAGATATATCCAACAGATTTAAAAGCAGAATTTCAGAAACTATATAATGAGCTTAAGAAATATGAGGACCATCCTTATGAAAAAAGAGCGTTCTTGTATTTAGATATTTTGTCATGGTTAGAAAGTCACTTACAAAATAGACCCGTTTCAGAAATCATCAGAGAAAAGTCTTTAGCTATTACTCGGTAGGTGGTACATTGGTATTTAACATTTGGGGTAACAAGCTTTGACTAAAACTTTCAAACTCATTATTTGCGGCCATTTTTCTTACTTGCACGGGGTCAAAATTACCTTTAAAATATAAAAAAGAGCCGTTTATATTATCGTTTTTGTACACCAATATTTCTTTAATAACGTCTCGCTTTTCGCGGACAGAAATCACATTGCGTTTTAAATGATCGTTTTTACGGTAAATCTCTATAAAAGAATTGCCCGTAAAACTATTCATTTGGTTGTTTAAGAATTGAGATTGTGTATCTGTAGCACTAGGGAATTGCATGTATCTTAAATCTTTGGTATCCCCTATAATACTATTCATTTCTGGAGATATACTTCGTACTAGAGAAAACATGAATTGTGGTACTCTAAAGGCAGTAACTTGATTGTCATTTTTGTGCGCTTCGTAAAAATCAGCAATGGAGTTATAGCTACTACAAGAAGCAAGTATCAATAAAAATACAAAGGAGAGAAGCTTTTTCATGTTTCTGAGTTTCTTCTAAAGTAAGACTTTAATAGCAAGAATCCCAAATAGGGTCTTTAGGTGGGTTGGCTACCACAGTAATATGTTCTTTGCTAACAGGATGCGTAAAGGTCAATTTGCGTGCATGTAGATGAATACTACCATTTTTGTTGCTACGGTCCGCCCCGTATTTTAAATCGCCCTTAATAGTACTACCTATAGCTGCTAATTGTGATCGTATTTGATGGTGTCTGCCGGTATGCAAATCTACTTCTAGTAAAAAATAATTATTCAATACTTTAATAGTTTGGTAACTCAATATTGCCTTTTTACTGTCTGCAACTTCTTGAGGGTATGCGTAAGATTTATTTTGTTTTGGATTACGTTTAAGCCAGTGCGTAAGTGTGGCTTCTTTTTTGTCGGGAACCTGTTTAACAACTGCCCAATAGGTTTTTTCTGTCTTACCTTCTGCAAATAGTTTATTTAATCTGGGCAGAGCTTTACTAGTTTTAGCAAAAAGTACTATGCCAGAGGTAGGGCGGTCTAATCTGTGTACAACGCCCAAATATACATTGCCTGGTTTGTTGTATTTTTCTTTTAGAAAACCCTTAACTATTTCTGACAAGGGAGTGTCCCCAGTTTTATCACCTTGTACAATATCTCCAGGACGTTTATTTACCACGATTAGGTGATTGTCCTCATACAAGACGTCTAAATTTTTTATGCTAGATTTTTTGATGATGTTTTCTTTTGTTGTTGCATTACAGAGATCAGTAGACAAATAGCGCCAAGGGTCACGGATACATCTGCCATGTTAAAAATTCCTGTTCTTAAAAAGCCGATTTTCAAATGAAAAAAATCAGTAACCGAGCCATATAAAAAACGGTCTATTAAGTTGCCTAGGCCTCCACCAATTAAAAAAGCGAAAGCAACTAAATTCCAATTTGGCAAATTTTGCTTTTTAAATATGCGAACTAATAAAATTAACAGCACAACAAGTGGTAAAAAGTTGAGCAATACATTTTTTAGTACGGGAGAAAAATTAGCGCCAAAACCCAGTGCTGCTCCCGTATTTTCTACTTTGGTTAATATAAAATTGTCCTTTACCAAAGGTATGTATGCATTGTCTTCTACCTTTTTGCGCACCAGTTCTTTAGAAATTTGGTCGCATCCAAAATTCACCAAAATCAGAAGTAAGATTACAATCGATTTGGTTCTCAAAACACTTATTTTTAATAGGATTCTTCGTCGTTAGGAAAGTCTTTGCTTTTTACATCTTTCACATAGTTAGAAATGGCGCTTTCCATTTCATCATACAAATTCATGTATCTACGTAAAAACCTTGGATTAAACTCGTGGGTCATTCCTAATAAATCATGCACCACCAATACTTGGCCATCAACACCGCCACCAGCACCGATTCCTATTACAGGTATAGAGACACTTTCTGCCACCTCTTGTGCTAGTTTTGCTGGTATTTTTTCTAAAACCAAAGCAAAACAGCCTAATTCTTCTAGGAGCTTGGCATCACTTTTTAGTTTTTCTGCCTCTTCCTCTTCTTTAGCACGAACGGTATAGGTGCCAAATTTGTAAATAGATTGTGGGGTTAATCCTAAATGTCCCATAACAGGTATGCCAGCTTCCAAAATTCTACTGATAGAAACTTGTATTTCCGAGCCACCTTCTACTTTAACAGCGTGTCCGCCACTTTCCTTCATTATTCGGATAGCAGAACGTAAGGCTTCTTTAGAATCTCCTTGGTAGCTGCCAAAAGGTATATCTACAACTACTAATGCTCTAGTCGCTGCACGCACAACAGAAGTAGCGTGGTAAATCATTTGGTCTAATGTAATAGGTAGCGTGGTTTCGTGACCAGCCATGACGTTACTAGCAGAATCGCCTACCAAAATCACATCTACATTAGCAGCGTCTACAATTTTCGCCATAGAATAATCGTAGGCCGTGAGCATGGAGATTTTTTCTCCATTTTGCTTCATTTCTACCAAGGATTTCACGGTAACCCTTTTATATCGTTTTTTAGCTACAGACATTATATTGTACTTTGATGCCTAAATGTAAGCAGTTTTGTTTAATTTGATTGCAGGAACTGTAATTGAACCTTATGAAAATTGTCGTTTTAGTTATTCTTTATTTGTTTACCAATGCTTTAGGTTTTTCTCAATCTCCAGAAGAACAAGTAAAAAAAGCAATTACTATTTTTTTTAAAGGTTTTCATGCAAAAGATTCTCTAATGATGAAACAAGTGGTGGCAGACCATGTAGTGGTGCAAACTACAAGTGTAACCCAAGAAGGGAAAACGCTATTTAAGACAGAAGACATACACACCCTTTATAAAAATATTGCGTCAATACCAGCTAAGGTGGAGTTTAAAGAAGAATTAACTAACTTTTCTATACAGGTAGACCGTACCATGGCGAATGCATGGGTAGATTACACATTTTTTTTAAATAAAGAATTTAGTCATTGTGGCGTCAATTCTTTTCAGCTCATAAACTTTGATGGAAATTGGAAGATTATTTACCTCATAGATACGCGCGGTAAAGAAGGTTGTGAAAACTAGCAATCACTCAAATTTACTCCTACAGCCAGACCACCTTCAGAGGTTTCTTTGTACTTGCTGCTCATGTCTTTGGCAGTTTCCCACATGGTATTCACTACCTTATCTAACGGAACTTTAGCAGAAGATGGGTCGCTATCTAATGCCAGTTCCGAAGCGTTTATGGCTTTAATAGCACCCATGGTATTACGCTCTATGCATGGTACTTGTACCAAACCACCAATAGGATCGCATGTAAGTCCTAAATGATGTTCCATTGCAATTTCTGCGGCCATGAGAACTTGTTCCGGAGATCCCCCCATAAGTTCGGTTAATCCTGCAGCTGCCATTGCAGAAGAAACGCCAATTTCTGCTTGGCAACCACCCATAGCAGCAGAAATGGTAGCTCCTTTTTTAAAGACACTACCAATTTCCCCAGCTACTAACAGAAATTTTTTAATGTCGTCAAAATTACCGTCATGGTTTTCTATGACTAAATAATACATTAAAACAGCAGGGATTACACCTGCACTACCATTGGTAGGCGCAGTAACAACTCTACCTAAGGAAGCGTTTACCTCATTAACTGCCAAGGCAAAACAGCTCACCCACTTTATAATTTGTCTAAACTTAACTTCTGTGTCTCTTATGGCTTCTATCCATTCTTGCGGTGACTTATAGGGTTTGTCGCCAATAAGCTTTTGATTCATGTCAAAAGCACGTCTCTTTACCTGTAAACCTCCAGGCAAGATGCCTTGTGTATGGCAACCAAGAAACATGCTCTCCAGCATAGTGTTCCATATATGCTGTAATTGCAAATCTATTTCTGCATCTGTCCGCAGTGCGCGTTCGTTCTCTAAAACCAATTCAGAAATAGACCATTGATTGCTTTTACAATACTGTAAAATTGCTTCTCCATTTTCTATGGGGTAGGGGAATACGGTTGTAGCTAAGGCAGTGTTGGGCAATAAATCTATCTTTTCTTGTGCCACAAAACCGCCACCGATAGAGTAATAGGTTTCTGTTACTTTGGTGTTATTTTCTAGGGTAGCTTCAAAAGTGATTCCATTGGCATGAAACGGTAAAAATTCTTTTAGAAACTTAATGTTCTCTGTAAAGGAAAAATCAATTTCATGTTTAGCATCCAAACAGATTTTACCAGTCTTTTTTACTGTATTTATAATAGGGTCAATAGTATCACAATCTATAAATACTGGGTCTTTACCCAATAAGCCTAAAACTGCTGCTATATCTGTGGCATGTCCTTTACCTGTTAACGATAGTGAGCCATAAAGCAATACATTTACTTGAATCACTTTTTCCAGGTTTTGTTCTTTTTTTAATACTGCCAAAAACTGTTCTGCTGCGCGCCAAGGTCCAAGCGTATGAGAACTAGAGGGACCTACGCCAATTTTAAGCATATCAAAAACACTAATGCATTCCATGATTCAGATTATTAGATAATCAAATATAGGTTAAATACACCCTAAGTTATTAGGAATAATTTTAAGAATCTTTAAGGTTAATATCATATTGATAATTTCTTTTCTTGTCTAAAGAAATTAAGTTGACAAAAAAATGACGCTATACTGACACCTTGTCATAGGCTTAAGGCATGGCATAATCATTGACATTTATGCAGTGTAAAATGAATAGAAAAAAAATAAAATAATAAGCATGAGTAAAATAATAGGTATCGATTTGGGTACGACCAACTCTTGTGTTTCCGTAATGGAGGGTAACGAGCCTGTGGTTATACCTAATGCAGAAGGTAAAAGGACAACTCCGTCTGTAATTGCATTTGTAGAAGGAGGAGAGATAAAAGTGGGGGACCCTGCAAAAAGACAAGCAGTGACTAACCCAAATAAAACCATTTATTCCATAAAAAGATTTATGGGAAATAAGTTCTCTGAAAGTCAAAAAGAGGCCAACAGAGTACCTTATAATGTTGTAAAAGGAGATAACGATACACCAAGAGTGGATATTGACGGTCGTTTGTATACCCCACAAGAATTGTCTGCTATGATTCTTCAAAAAATGAAGAAAACTGCAGAAGATTATTTAGGGCAAGATGTAACTAGAGCTGTAATTACTGTACCAGCTTACTTTAACGATTCTCAAAGACAAGCTACTAAAGAAGCTGGTGAAATTGCAGGTCTTAAAGTAGAGCGTATTATTAATGAGCCAACAGCAGCCTCTTTGGCTTATGGTTTGGATAAAAAAGATTCTGACCAGAAAATTGTAGTATTTGATTTTGGTGGTGGTACACATGATGTTTCTATCCTTGAGTTAGGAGATGGCGTTTTTGAAGTATTAGCAACAGATGGCGATACGCATTTAGGAGGTGATGATGTTGACCAGAAAATAATCGATTGGTTGGCAGAAGAGTTTAAGGCAGATGAGTCAATGGATTTGCGTGAGGATGCTATGGCATTGCAAAGACTACGTGAAGCTGCTGAAAAAGCGAAGATTGAGCTGTCTTCTTCTGCACAGACAGAGATTAACTTGCCTTACGTAACAGCGACTGCTTCTGGACCAAAGCACTTAGTGAGAACACTGAGCCGCGCTAAGTTTGAACAACTTATAGATGATTTAGTAAAGAGAACAATTGCTCCTTGTGAGTCTGCATTAAAGTCTGCAGGTTTATCTAAGAGTGATATTGATGAAATTATCTTAGTTGGTGGTTCTACGAGAATCCCTGCAGTACAAGAAGCTGTTGAGAAATTCTTTGGTAAAAAGCCAAGCAAAGGGGTTAATCCGGATGAGGTAGTTGCTGTAGGTGCTGCAATCCAGGGTGGTGTATTAACAGGAGATGTCAAGGATGTATTGTTGCTAGATGTAACGCCACTTTCTTTAGGTATTGAAACCATGGGTGGTGTAGCTACTAAATTGATTGAAGCTAATACAACAATTCCAACAAAGAAGTCTCAAGTATTTTCTACGGCGGCAGATAACCAGCCTTCTGTAGAAATACACGTACTACAAGGAGAAAGACCAATGGCTGCGGATAACAAGACCATCGGTAGGTTCCATTTAGATGGTATTCCACCTGCGCCAAGAGGTACGCCTCAAATTGAAGTAACTTTTGATATTGATGCCAACGGTATCATTAAAGTATCTGCAACAGATAAAGCTACAAATAAGTCTCAAGATATTAGAATTGAAGCATCTTCTGGATTGACGGAAGAGGAAATTCAGAAAATGAAAGCAGAAGCAGAAGCTAATGCCGAGGCAGACAAAAAAGCTAAAGAAACAGCAGATAAGTTAAATGAAGCTGATGGTATGATTTTCCAAACAGAAAAGCAATTGAGCGAGTTTGGAGATAAACTTTCTGATGATAAGAAAAAGCCAATAGAGGAGGCTTTGGAAGAATTAAAGAAGGCTTATGAAACCAAAGACCTAGCAGTTATTTCTCCAGCATTAGAGAAAATTAACGAAGCTTGGAAAGTAGCATCAGAAGAGATGTATAAAGCGCAAGCAGAGGCTGGCCAAGCTGGTGGTGACCCAACTGCAAATGCAGGTGGTGCGGCAGGAGCAAACGGACAAGCGTCTGAAGGTGATAACGTGGAAGACGTAGATTTTGAAGAAGTGAAATAAACTTCTAAAATATATTAAAATAAAAACCCTGATGATTTTCATCAGGGTTTTTTTATGCAATTTTTATTCTTAGTCTCTAGATAAAATACTTAGAATGTACCAAAATAGAAGCATTAAAGAAGCAAACAAACCTAAAGATGCAGCAACATATTGTTCTTCATTGTATTTATGGATAAGATTAGAGGTCTGGTATAGAATAGAACCAGAGGCTAAAACTACCATACCCACGCTAAACCATAATCCTAAGTTAAAGCCAAAAAGCACTCCAGCAACTATTAAACCTAAGGCAATAAAAAAGCCAATGGTTAAAATAGAGCTTAAAAAAGAGAAATCTTTTTTAGTAATAAATACTACGGCAGTTAAACCAGAAAATAACGCTAAGGTCAATATAGCAGCTTGATTCAGAATTTCAAAACCACCATCTTGAGCCATATACATAGCTACAAAAATTAAGGGAATAAAAATAAATGCTTCTGCCACTACATATAATGCAAGACCTGCATAATGCATCTTTTTATCGTTACTACCTAAAGCTAATTTTTCAGCATAGTTAGTAACTAGCATAAATCCGCCTAATAATAGCAACCAACTTACGCCACCAGTAAGAGACAAGGCTAAATTTAATATACCATCTAATTGAAAAAATAAGGTTTCTACCAGAATAAATAATAACACCGCACCTGCTAAATGTGCATATGTTTTTTTGTAGAAAGCAACTCGGGCTTGGTCTTCTAACTGACTAACGAGTTTTGGTGTAGTTGTGAATTGGTTTTCCATGAAAATATATTTAATAGTATTGAGATAACAATTAAAGTAACTGTTATCGTATATGAATATACTATTAAATACAAAACAAACCCCATAAAATAGATGAACAGCACTATCCTATGGGGTATTTTGTTAAAGTTAAGCAGATTTTAGCTCTGCCATTTCCATTTCTCTCAATTTTTCTAAAGCTTCCCACTTAGAGTTTACATTCAGTTTTAAATAAATATTCTGAATATGAAAGTTTACGGTACTTGGTGTTACATACAGTTGTTGTGCAATAGTCTTGTAGGTATGACCTTGCATTAATAAATCTGCAATCTGATTTTCTCTCTTTGAAAGAAAATCGAATTGTTTTTTTTGAAATACAGCGACAACTTTTTTAGCAACATCATAACTTAAAGCAGTACCTTCTTGTTTAACAGATTCTAAAGCATTCAGTAGTCTGTCTAAGGTAAGAGGTTTGCTTAAAAAACCATTAACACCAACTTTAAATGCTTTTTTGATTAGGTCTAAATTATTCTCTTCACTAATCATTATACATTTGGTGTCTACCTTTTTGTCTCTAAGGGCACGCACACCTTCTAAACCACTAATTCCTTGTAATTTAACTTCAGATATAATAATGTCTGGATTCAGTTTTTTATAATTGTCCAAAACAGGTGTAAAGGAATCATAGGTGCCAATAAGGCTATATTGGCCTAGGTGTGAAAAATAGTTCTCGAATTTCTTTTTAGAAATGGGGTCATTGTCTATAACAATAACTTTAATGGTGTTAGCGTTCATTATACAAAGATTTGGGGTTGTAACATTTGTATTAAGTAATGGAAATATCCATACTTATTATGGGCATAAAAGTTACTATACCTAAAGCATAATAGACTTTTATTTTGGATAGTAAATAGGGCTGTTTTGCTAATGCCGCGAAACTATAGCAGAACGGTTTCTAAAACCATCGTAATTTTTTCTTGTAGGTTACTGGTCAGGACTGCCAGAACTTTTGATAAGTATAAAAGTAGGTATTCATAGACTCGGGGGTTTAATAATTAATGGCAAGTTAAAAATTATATCCAAATCTGAAAATTAGTTGTAGGAAATTTCGACCAAATTCAAGTGTAGTTTATCGAAAAATTTGTATATATCTGATTATCAGAAAAATAAAAGTGGTCCTAAGTGCGCTAACTCACTTAAGACCACGTAAAAACTTCCCCAAGTCTTTATTTTTAATATGTTTAAGTCTATTGCTAGACCTTAATTTCTTATTCTGTAAAGGTTACATTGGCAGTTGCCATAGGTGTGTTGTACACTTCCATAACCCATTTTTCATCCTCGTAGGCACCATTTAAATTGCTCACCATAGCGGTAGATGCATCTGCCTTACTTTTGTAATCTGCTAAGTACACATAGTATAAGCCGTTTTCTTTGTTATAAAACTTTTTAGCATCCAATCCTTTTTTGTTTAGCTTGTTCATGAAGCTTTGTAAATAAGTTTTGTTTTTGAATACATTAGCTATTACGTAGTATCCAGAACTTATTCCTAGGTGGTCTGCATTTTTTTGCTGACGGATAAAGGAGTCGTCATAATCTCTTTTGATAGGTGTGCTCTTGGTAGTAGTGCTGTTGGTTTTAGTATCGTTTTGTGCCAAACGAGAACCGTAATATTGTTTTTTCTCTTTTCTTGCAGGCTCAGGTCTGTCTAATACTTGCTTAACCTCATGTCTAATTAAGCGTACCATAGTCTCAAACCTTCTTTCAAACATTTCATCTCTGGCTTTTTCTATAGAGTCTTGTCTTAACATTAACTCGTCTAAAACTAGTCTGTTTTCATAAGCTAAGCTATTTTTATCTTCAATTACAGCCTCCTTTTTCATTTGTTGTTTTAGAGAAGTCAATTGCTCTTCGTAATTTCTTACAATCTCATCTACTCTTGCGTCTTCTGATTTGCTAGCATCTGCAATGTTTACATTAATCCCAACCCCTCTTAAATCATCTTTAAAGTTGTATGCTAAAGAAAGTTCATGATTCCATCCTAGATTATCACCTGTTTTGCTCATGTCTTTCCCCATAACATAGCCAAGAGATAATTTTTTATTCAAATTAAACCCTACACCAGAAGAGAATCCATAATCCGCATCATAAGTTCCTTGTAGCCATCCAAACTTAGGCAAGTCTACTAACAAAGAACCGGTGTAAGAGAAGTTGCCTTGTACATTATTCCCCACTTGTACTAAAGGCATTATTCTACCATCTTCTAAGATTCCCCTGGTGTTTTTAAACTTGTGTGTGTATTGCACGGTAGAACGCATACCGTTAAAACCAAAGTTAGTTTCTAATGTTTCGTTAGTTTGGTTGTAGGCCACCATATCTGTCATGTGTACTCCAAAATCAAACATACCCAATGTTAGATTGATACCTGGCTCTAATGCTACCTTATTTTGTTTTGGCGCCTCTTGTATAAGTGGGTCATCTTCATTGGCTATGGTTCTGTTTCTGTCTAAACCGATAGTCATGTATTTAACGTTAGCACCAAAAGTTAAGGCACTTTTTTCTCCTAAAGCTACCCCAGTAGCGTAGTTCGCGTTTATCCCAAATTCTTGTATAACCCCAGACCAATTTCCGTAGACTCCAAGACCAAGTGCAGTGTTTTGGTCCAATTTGTTACTAAATCCAAGATAGTAGTTCTGATTGTTGTCTTGGTAGCCAGAATACTGGTTTCTTAAAAGCACGTTTAGGTATGATTTGTTTTCTCTTACCAAAGAATAGGTAGGGTTAATCATAAACCTGTTAAAGAACAACTGATTGTGAAACGGGCTAACAACGTTATAATTATTGTTAGGAGCAGTCTCTTGCGCCTCTGTTACGTTAGGCATTACAGCTACCATAAGTACTATTGCCAATGGTAGAATGTTTTTTCTAAAGTTGTTAATAAATGCTTTCATGACTTGGGGTTTTATAAGTTTTGGGAAATTTCTGGGGGGAAGCTTAAGGAGTCTTATTCATCAAATACTGTTGTAGATAATTCTTTAGAAGAGTCGTCATTCAACGCTCGTAATAAACCTTTCTCGTCTTTTAAAACAACAGGGCTTTTCTTTTGCGGAAAGCTTACAGCAATTTGACTTAAGCTTTTACTGCTATTTCTGTTGGTGGTTACATGAGCCATACCAGTGTTGGCATCAAACTTAATTGCAATATCATCTTTGCTGCTGTTAACGGTATTACCTAGATTTCTGGAACTACCTAGTTTGTTACCATTTACCTGCACAGCAAACAAATCCATACCACCATAGCCTTTTCTACCGTTAGAAGCAAAGTAAAGTGTGTTATCTGCACCATAAGTAGGATTCATATCATCCTTTTTAGAATTTACTTTTGGGCCTAAGTTCATAGCTTGTCCTAAAGAACCGTCTGCTTTAATGTTTGCTACGTATATGTCATACTTTCCATAGCTGCCTGGCATATTAGAGGCAAAAAACAATTGAGAACCATCTTTAGATACTGTAGGGTGCTTAGCAGAAAAATGCTTTGGTGTTACCGCTAACTTTCTAAAGTTAGACCACTTTCCATTCTTATTTTCTGCACGGTACAATTCGTATACAATTTCTTTTTTAGAGAAAACTCCATATTCTGGTTTTTGCTCGGATTCTTTGCTGAAAAATGCGAATCTACCATCAGGAGATAATGCCACCTCTTCTAAATTATTTGCAATTTTAGTAGAAGCTACCTTATAATCACCCTCTACCGCTGCTAACCAATCTTTGTTAGCTTTTTTTGTAACGCTCTTACCGTTTGTTTTAGACTGTGCAAAAGCCAATCTTTCTTGGTATTTTTCTTTATCGCTAAGCGCCACATTGCTAGCTAACAATTTCTCGTACCAAAAAGCTGCGTTTTCATAGTTTTCTACGATAAAGTTAACGTTACCTAAGTCTTGGAAAATTTCGGTTTCTGAGTAACCCATTTCCATCAACTCTAAATAGTCGTCAATGTTTTTAGTCATTGTGGCCTTGTCCATTTCTTGCGCATTTACAGCGACGTTGGCTGCCATGATGGCTAAGCAGGTAAGTAAGCCGTTTTTAAGTTTGTTTTTCATAACATTTAGATTTAGAACTATTGAACAATACAAAGGTCAGTAAAGATTTGACCTGTTTACTTATGAAAAATTCATAGGTTTTGCACTTTAAACGACAAAAAAGTGCATTTCAACGAAGATTATTGTGCATTTCGTCGTAGGATTAAGTGTTTTAATCTATCGATGAATGGTTTTTTTACTTTTAGATGCATCATTTAAATTGCTTGAAAAGCACCTTTTATGAAAGAAAATTAAAAAAGGACCTACTATACATATACTATTTTATAAGATATAGGTATGCTTAACCCATTACTAGAACAAATACGGATGTGCACTTTGTGCCAAGAAAAATTACCATTAGGACCACGACCTATTATTAGTGCGCAACCTAATAGTAAATTGCTTATAATTGGCCAAGCACTAGGCAGTGTAGTGCATAAAACTGGTATACCTTGGGATGATAAAAGTGGAGAAAACTTGCGTCATTGGATGGGGATTTCAGCAAACGATTTTTACAACGAAGAAATAACAGCCTTAGTTCCGATGGGATTTTGTTATCCAGGAAAAGGAATATCTGGAGATTTGCCACCACATCCAGAATGTGCTGAAACTTGGCATTCTAGGGTTTTACAGCAATTGCCAAGCGTTAGTCTTACCTTATTAATAGGTAACTATGCACAAAATTATTATTTAAGAGCAACAAAAAAATCCACCTTAACCAAGACCGTGAAGGCGCATAACGAATATTTGCCTAGTTACTTTGTTTTGCCACATCCATCACCTAGAAATGCTATTTGGCAAGCTAAAAACCCTTGGTTTAAAACAGAAGTTTTGCCCAGATTAAAAGAAGAAGTAGCTAAAGCGTTAGCAGAAATCAATTAGAATTCACTGGTTTTAGAGGAGTCGGCCACTAAATCTTGGAGTGTACTTAATTCTTCTGTGGTTAGGTTTCGCCATTTACCTAAAGGAGTGTCTAGATGAATATTCATAATACGTTTACGTTCTAATCGGGTTACTTTATTCCCCAGGTATTCGCACATTCGTCTTATCTGTCTATTAAGACCTTGGGTGAGAATTATTTTAAAACGATACTCATCTAGCTGTTCTACGTAGCATTTTTTAGTGACTGTATCTAGAATAGGGACACCGTTTCCCATTTTCTGTATAAATTTTTGGTTGATGCGCTGTTTTACGGTAACAATGTATTCCTTCTCATGATTGTTCTTGGCGCGTAGTATCTTGTTTACAATATCACCATCATTAGTCAATAAAATAAGACCTTGGCTGTCCTTATCTAAACGGCCAATAGGAAAAATACGTTCCTTATAATTTATAAAGTCTACAATATTGTTCTTCTCCCTTTTAGTATCTGTAGTACAAACAATACCTCGAGGCTTATTAAAAGCCAAATACACATAGTTACTTTCTTTTTCTGCAATGAGTTTGCCATCTAACCGTACTTGGTCTTCTGGCCCAACCTTGCTGCCCATTTCTGCGGTTATACCATTAATAGTGACTCTTTTCTGGGCTACCAATTTATCGGCTTCTCTGCGAGAGCAATAACCAACTTCACTAAAGTATTTATTTATTCGTACCAAGGTGTTAAAATTTGGGAGCAAGTTACTACAAGTAGAGGAAATGCTATTTTAAAACGAATTAAACAATGGTGAGTTCAACCCCCAATTCAATTAAACGTTCTTTGGTGCGGTTATCAATACCCGAATCCGTAATAATTTGGTCTACCTCTTCTAAACCGCAAATACGACCAAATCCTTTTTTATTAAACTTAGAAGAGTCTGCAAGCACAATAATTTTCTGTGCAGCTTTTATCATTTCTTTATTTAAAGAGGCCTCCATAGCACTGGTGGTTGTTAATCCAAAATCAAGATCAATACCGTCTACACCAACAAATAATTTGGTAAAAGTAAATTCAGAAAGCATTTTTTCTGCAATAGGGCCCACTACAGAAGAAGCACTAGATCGCACGCTGCCACCTAATTGCATAACTTCTATTTCTTTAAGTTCCGCTAAAATTATAGAAGCATTTAAAGAAGCAGATAATACGGTTAAGCCGTTGAGAGGGGGAATATGTCTTGCGAACTCAATTACAGAAGTACCAGAGGCTAATATAATACTGTCATTAGGTTCTAAAATGGCAGCGGCAGTCGCTGCTATTTTACTTTTTTCTTTACTGTATAGTTTTTCTTTAATGGTAACATGATGTTCAGTAATATATGGGTTTGCAGGAATTGCCTTGCCATGCGAACGAAACAAAAGATTTCGTTCTTCTAATACTTTTAAATCCTTACGAATGGTCACCAGAGAAACATTGAACTCCTCACTTAGCTCGTTTACCTTAACATAGCCGTTGGTCTCTAATTTGTCTAAAATGCGTTTGTGTCGGTCAACAATATTAATAGACATAAGGTTTCGTTTTGAGCAAAGATAGCCATAACTGCTTCAAAACGCTACTATTTAATATTTCGATTCAGTAAAAACGAAATATAACGAAGTTTTTTTATGCTTTTTTTTAATTTATAACCATAAAAGGTAGTAATGGGGTAATACATGTAAAGCGAAGGACAAAAATTTATCGTTTTGATCTAGACTTGCAAATCAAAATAACAAAAAATAAGTTTTGAATTGTTTCGTTTTTGTATAATTTTATGTCGAATTAATATTTCGAAATAAAAAATAGCACATCATGAATAGGGATGAGATGATTTCCAAAATAACAGAAACCAAAAAAATATATGATTTTGTGGTCATTGGTGGTGGGGCAACAGGTATAGGTATTGCTTTAGAAGCTGCGGCAAGAGGCTATGCTGTAGTGTTGTTAGAAAAATCTGATTTTGCCAAATCTACCTCTAGTAAAAGCACAAAATTAGTACATGGTGGTGTGCGTTATTTGGCACAGGGGAATGTAGGTTTGGTAAGAGAAGCGGTGATAGAGAGAGGGCTGTTGGCAAAGAATGCACCACACCTAGTAAAAGACCAAAGTTTTGTAATACCAACACATGGTTTGTTTGATGAAATAAAATATACTGTTGGACTAACCTTGTACGATTGGCTTGCGGGTTCCTTAAGCTTAGGTAAGTCTAAAAGAATCAACAAAAAGAAAACCCTTAAACGTATTTCTACAATTAAACCTGATAAAATTTCTGCGGGAGTGGTGTATCATGATGGACAGTTTGATGATACCCGATTGGCTATTAATTCGCTACAAACTGCAGTTAAACAGGGAGCTTTAGCGCTGAATTATGCTGGAGTTACTTCGGTTTTAAAAAATGATAATGGAAAAATTTGTGGTGTAACTTTTGTAGATGAAGAAACTGGGATAACACATCAACTTAACGCGAAACAAGTAGTGAATGCCACTGGCGTATTTGCAGACCATGTCTTAAAAATGGATTCGCCCAATGCTCAAAAAACTATTGCACCTAGCCAAGGGGTACACGTAGTTTTAGACCAATCTTTTCTTCCTGGAACAGATGCTATTATGATTCCTAAAACAGATGACGGTCGTGTGTTATTTTTAGTACCGTGGCACAACAAGGTGGTTGTTGGTACCACAGATACCCCGGTGGAACAAGAATCTTTGGAACCTGTGGCTTTAGAAGAAGAAATTGATTTTATTTTACGCACAGCTACACGATATTTAACAAAAGCCCCCAAGCGTAACGATGTATTGAGTGTATTCGCAGGATTGCGCCCCTTAGCGGCTTCTAATGAAAAAGGAAAGAAAACGAAAGAAATCTCTAGAAGTCATAAAATTTTCACCACAAATTCAGGGTTATTAACCATGGTTGGTGGTAAATGGACTACCTACCGTAAAATGGGGGAAGACCTAGTAGACCAAGCAGAGAAAAATCAAGGTTGGCCAAAAACCCAAACCCAAACCAAGGATTTAAAAATACATGGTTACCAAGCTAATGTGGATTTGCACAATCCATTGTACTTTTATGGTAGTGACCAAGAGCTTTTGTTGCATCTAGCAAAGCAAAATACTTGGGAGGGCAGTATAAGTACTGCTTTAGGTGTAATAGAGGCGCAAGTGGTATGGGCGGTTCGTTTTGAAATGGCTAGGACGGTAGAAGACTTTTTAGCAAGGCGTACACGATGTCAATTATTAGATGCTAAAGAAAGTCTAGAAATGGCTCCTAAAGTTGCAGAAATTATGGCAAAAGAACTAGGAAAAGACCTAGAATGGCAACAACAACAATTAGCGGATTATAAAGCCGTAACTGCAAATTATATATTATAAATTTTTAAGTTTTAACCTTTACCCACAGCGGGTTAAAACCACTTAAACTGAAAAATAAATGAAAACTAAACTAATTTTAGCCCTAGATCAAGGGACTACCTCTTCCAGAGCCATTTTGTTTAATCATGATGGTGAAATTGTTCGTGTATCTCAAAAGCCTTTTGAACAAATATTTCCAAAACCAGGATGGGTGGAGCACGACCCAAACGAGATTTGGTCCTCTCAAATATCTGTGGCAGCAGAGGTGATTGCAAAACAGGGAATTACAGGAGAAAATATTGCGGCTATAGGAATTACTAATCAGCGAGAAACGGTAGTGGTATGGGATAGAGAAACCAGCGAGCCTATTTACAATGCTATAGTTTGGCAAGATAGAAGAACAGCAAAATACTGTGACCAGCTAAAAGAGGAAGGTCATATCGATTTAATTAAAAAGAAAACGGGCTTGGTCATAGATGCCTATTTTTCTGCTACCAAGGTTAAATGGATTTTAGATAATGTAGATGGCGCAAGAGAAAAAGCGGAGGCTGGTAAGCTTTGTTTTGGCACCGTGGATACTTGGTTGATTTGGAAACTTACTCGCGGAAAAATGTTTGTCACTGATGTTTCTAACGCTAGTAGGACCATGTTATTTAACATCCATACCCTTTCTTGGGATGATGAATTACTTACTTTGTTAGACATACCCAAAGCAATTTTACCAGAGGTAAAAGAAAGTAGTGAAGTTTATGGAACAACAGCAACTACTTTATTTTCTACTAAAATTCCGATAGCGGGTGTAGCAGGTGACCAGCAAGCTGCTTTATTTGGACAAATGTGTACCAAACCTGGTATGTTAAAGAATACGTACGGTACGGGTTGTTTTCTACTCATGAATACGGGAGATAAGGCTGTATATTCTAAGAATAATTTGTTAACCACCGTAGCATGGAAAATTAATGGTAAAACCACTTATGCGCTAGAAGGCAGCGTATTTGTAGGTGGTGCTGCCGTACAGTGGTTAAGAGACGGAGCAAAAATGGTAAAAACTGCCCCAGGGATAAATCATTTAGCAGAAACTGTAGAAGATAATGGTGGGGTGTACTTTGTACCAGCATTAACTGGTTTAGGTGCGCCATATTGGGACCAATATGCTAGAGGCGCGATGATGGGGATTACTAGAGGTACAACAGATGCTCATATTGCTAGAGCAACGGTAGAGGGTATTGCTTTTCAAGTATATGATATTGCAAAAGCGATGGAAGCAGACGCTGGAGCAAAAAGCATAGAGCTTCGTGTAGATGGTGGGGCTAGTGCAAGTAATCTATTGTTACAAATACAATCCGATTTATTCGATTTTAAAATCATCAGACCCAAAACATTAGAAACCACTGCAATGGGAGCGGCATATTTAGCTGGACTAGCAGTAGGATATTGGGAAAATATAGAGGAAATACAGCAGCAATGGAGTATTGATAAAGAGTTTTATCCAGAAGCACCTAAAGAAAAGATTGCAAATATGCTACATTACTGGCATAAAGCGGTGAAGTGCGCACAAAACTGGATAGAAGAATAAACCAACCCTTTTAAATAGTAAATTATGTCAATACTTGTTGCAGAACTGTTAGGTACCATGCTACTCATTCTCTTGGGTAATGGGGTGGTAGCCAATGTGGTTTTAAAAGATACAAAAGGGAATAATGCAGGTTGGATGGTCATTACTACGGCTTGGGCGTTAGCAGTATTTGTTGGAGTAGTGGTAGCTGGGCCATATAGTGGAGCGCATTTAAATCCTGCTGTGACCATAGCCTTAGCTGTCGCTGGTAAGTTAGCGTGGGGATTGGTTCCAGAATACCTTGCGGGCGAATTGTTAGGTGCCATGCTTGGTGCTTTTTTGGTTTGGGTGTTCTACAGGGACCATTTTAAGGTAACCGAAGACGAAGGAGGAGTGCTGGCCTGTTTTAGTACAGGCCCTGCTATAAGGAATCCATTTTCTAATTTGTTGAGTGAGGTTATTGGAACATTCGTACTGGTATTTGTAATTTTTTATTTAGCAGGTCCAGAGCTAGATATTGTAAGTACGGTAGATACCAAAGCTGTGATGGGACTTGGTTCCATAGGAGCAGTGCCAGTGGCATTTTTAGTATGGGTAATTGGCCTTGCATTGGGTGGTACTACAGGCTATGCTATTAATCCTGCGCGAGATTTAGGCCCAAGAATTGTACACACCTTATTACCCTTAAAAGGTACTAGTGATTGGGGATACGCCTGGATACCCATTGTAGGGCCCATTCTAGGCTGCGTAATTGCAGCATTAGTTTATATGGCGCTAAGTTAACATAACAGGGGTTTTCCTTTAATCGGATTTTAGTAGTTTTACACCTAACAGTATTATTATTGAAGATTTTTGTAGAAAATAGGTAGCTATGCATAAACAAAATACCCCTATTTATTTAGGTGTAATCGTTCCTTTAACTAGTCCAGGTTGGGCGGAGGCAGGAAAACAAGTACTTGCGGGTATAGAGCTCGGAGTTTCAGAAATAAATAGTAGCGGTGGTATTAGTGGAAAGCCTATAAAATTATTAGTAAGAGACAGTGCGGCGGACCCCAAAAAAGCCTCCAAGTTTGTAGAAGAATTGGTTGGTTTAGAGGTAAAGGCAATCCTTGGCGAATACCATAGTGTTGTTGCAAAGCATATAGCGGTTAAGGCAGATGAGCTAAACGTTCCTTTTTTATGTACGTCTGCCGTTATAGATAATTTAATTGATAAACCTTCTACATACATTGCAAGACTACCTCTGGTACAATCCAAAGGGTGGGAGGTTTATTCAAGATTTTTGATGGATGAGGGCCATACAAATATAGCAGTAGCAATTGCACCAAGCGTGTATTGGGAATCTGGAGTAACTATTCTTAAAAAAGCGTTTAGTCAGCAAAACGGTTCTGTAATAGCGTTTAATATCCAAGATTATACACCATTAGAATTATGTGATGTTGTTGCAGCCAATAGCGCCACAGCATTGCTGCTTTTAACAGGATATCCAGAACCTGCAACAGCTATTGTAAAAGCTTTACGAGAAGATAATAGATTGCAAAATTTGAGGATAGGAGCCCCCGCTGGACAACCAGAATTCAATGGCTGGACCAATACTCTTGGCACAATAGGTAGTTCAATTCCGTTTTTGCGGTATATGCCCAAGGAAGCTAATTCACAAATGGAATATGTTCTAAAAGAAATACGTGAAAAGGGTAAAGAAGAACCTTCATTTGTAGCTTTAGAAGGTTATGATGCCATACAGTTGATAGCAGAAATAATGAACCAATTTGGAACAAACCGAGAGCATATTGCAAACGCTTGGACTAAAGTAAGTATGCAAGGTACTCGTGGTGCCATTAATCTATCTCAAAATGCAAAAGATATGTTTGCACAATGGAAAGAAGCTCCTGTACAGGTTGTAGAAAGAGATAAAGAAGATTTAAGCTGTTTTAGAGTATTATTTTAATTGTAGTCATCTCCATTTACTACAACCGATACTCCAGAATTTAGAATCTTAAAAGGTTTAGAGAAAGAATCTTTGTTTGTGGAAGATTTGGTAGTTTTATACAAAAGAGATATCCGCTTTATTACGGATATTTTAGTGTTGTATTGCATTTTGACTACGAAAAATGGAAAACTCAAAACATTGTGAAATTTGCGACCATCAATCATTCAATTTTAAAGATGGGATTATCTGTGGCTTGATAGAAAGAAAAGCGGAATTCAATAATAAATGTCCAGATATTAAACTGGACAAAAATCTTAAGGAAAAGATTATTGAAATAAACACGGAATTTCAAGATTCCAAATATGTCAAAAAACTAGCTATTGGAAACCTAATCTTTTATGGGATTATCGGGTTGATTGTCCTAGGATTTTGTAATTACCTGACAACAAAATTATTTGGACTTGGTGTCTTCCATACGGGTTCAATTGTCATTTTTGTAATTGGAATAATGATACTTGGAATTGGAATTGGAGCTATGAATTATTCAAGGCAAAAACGTGAAATAATATTTCCAAAAAAACAAACATTGGACAAATTAGCGGGAATTTATAACATCCGCTATGAATTCGACTCTCAGATATCGACCGATATAATGGGAATTAAAGAAACGAAAATCACCTTGCGCCTAAATGGAGAAAAAATCGAAAGAATTAACCGATATTAAAAACGCAATACAACACGGTGTATAATTAATTGCGGGCGGATTTCTTAAACGGAATCCTTTGAAATCAATTATCTTTATTCACAGGCGGACATTTTCCGTTGGAAAAGTCCGCAACCAATCATACACGAACCGTTACCTGCAAGCTTGAAAAACCGGATTGTCCTGAAATAGGTTGACTAAAAAAGTTATCCTATTTAGTAATCTATGAAAGAATCAAAAATACCACCTTGTCAAAAAAAAGGAAGTATGAAAAAGTGGGTTTTGAACACAAACTTTTCATCATTGACCAAATTCATAATGGACAAATTTCTATTACTTCTGTTAAGCAATAAGATGGTATCTCCATTAGTTCTATTTCATCGTCTTAAATACTCTACATAAATGGAATAAATAGCTGTATAAATTTTTACTCAATAGATTCTGTTATACTATAGTAGCTAAACCATAGATTGTATTATTGCAGCACTTTTGATAAGAAAATAAAGTTTGTTAAAACTTTTAGTAGCAACCAATGTGGAGAAAAATTAAAAACATGGTAACATTTTGCACTGCTTGTACACCTATAGTAGACGTTAATTCTAAACCTAAAATTTACAGATGAAAATAAAAGAGCTTAAAAAAAGGCCAAGCATTGACCAAAATAAAAACTTGACTAATACTTATTCTCAATTTGATAAACTTTTGATTGAATTGAAAAAAAAGGAACTGCCAGAAGAAATTGTAAAGTTTGTTAATGATGGAATTGAACAAATAAACGCAGTTTCGGAATCAAACAAAGAACTAAGAATACAAATAAAAAAGAGTCAGTCAAGTATTCTTAAGTTGATTGAGAAGAAACTTAAGCTAGTGACTAAAAATCATTATAAAAATACTTGGTTAGCATTAGGGATGGTTGCATTTGGTATCCCTTTAGGAGTTGCTTTTGGGACAATCCTTGGGAGTATGGCTTTTTTAGCAGCAGGATTACCCATCGGATTGGCTATGGGTATCGCAGTCGGTCAAGGGATGGATAAGAAAGCATTTGAAGAAGGAAGACAATTGAATTTAGAAATAAAACACTAAGCAAAACAAAATTAAGATTGAATGGCAGGTCCCGATAAAAACCTAAAGTTTCCACTTAAAAATTATGAAAGGCTTTGTTTCTTAAAAAATATTGTAAAGAATCCTAACATAATCGTTGGAGATTACACTTATTATGATGATTTTGAAAACGTTGAGAATTTTGAAAAAAATGTAAAATATCACTTTGATTTTGTTGGTGACAAATTAATAATTGGAAAATTCTGTATGATTGCTTCTGATGTTAAATTTATAATGAACGGAGCAAATCACTTAACTGACTCATTATCAACTTATCCTTTTGCGATTTTTGGGAATGGCTGGGAAAATGCAATGGATGAAAAGAGCTATCCCCAAAAAGGAAATATTAATATTGGTAATGATGTTTGGATAGGTTACAATGCAACAATTATGGCAGGAGTAACAATTGGCGACGGAGCAATAATTGCTGCAAATTCCACAGTAATTAAAGATGTTGAACCTTATTCAATTGTTGGAGGAAACCCAGCTAAAGAAATTAAAAAAAGATTTTCAAGCGAAATAATCGGAAAATTATTAGAGCTGAAATGGTGGAATTGGGATATTGAAAAAATAACTCAAAACGTACAACATTTAACAGATAATAAAGTTAAAAATATAATTGAGTAACAACCAAAGCACAACATACAAACCAACAAACATATCCCCAAACCAAGATGAGATTAAGCAAGCTAGTATACCTATTGCTGATAACTGTTCTGCTCAATAGCGTTAAAACTCAAGCCCAAAAAGTATGGACAGGCAATTTATTGACCCAAGACTTAAAAGATTTTGCCGCTGGCCACTATACAGAAGTTAAAGGAACTATTACTATTCAGGATTTTGATGGAGTAGATTTAAGACCCTTAGAAGGACTACAAAGATGTTCGGGGAATATTGTTATTAGCAAAAACCAAAAATTAGAATCCTTAAAAGGTTTAGGTAATTTACAAGAAGTTGGAGGCAAAATTGTGATTGAAAAAAATCCAGAATTGTACAAATTTTGCTCACTTACCAAACAGTTATTGGAACATGGAATTAAGGGAGAAGAAATTAGTAAAGGTATTATGGATAAGATAGATATAAACCGGAACGGCTATAATCCTGAACTCATTAATTTACTCAATAAGGATTGTTCCTATGAGAGGTTTCGAGACTTTTGTTTCTCTTGCTAAACCTACACCAATTGACAACTAAAATTATACAACTAGTACTATTACTAACGTTTATAGTGAACGTAAATACGCAAACTTCTAAAGTTTGGGAAGGAGATGTAACACCTAAAGATTTAGACACTTTTTTAGAGGGCGGGTACACTGCAATTAAAGGCGACCTTAAAATTGGTAAAACAAAGCTTACCCAATTGGCGCAGCTCAAATCGCTAAAAGTGGTTAACGGCAATGTATCTATAGGTATTCAGGATTATACCGAAGATGTAGATGATGGTAATGAGGGGTTGCAATCCTTAGCAGGTCTGGAGAATTTAACAGAAATTACCGGTAAGCTTTTTATTAGTGGTAATGATGCATTAGAAAACATAGACGCCTTAAAAAACTTAAAAAAGGTACACTGGCTCAATATTTCTAACAATGCCAAGATTATAACCTTAAAAGGTCTCAGTAATCTTTCGGGAGAATTGTTAGGAGGGTTAGAAATCTATAAGAATAAAAGATTAGAAAGTCTATCCTCACTATCTGGCATTACAGGAGTGGGTCGTGTTCTATCTGTACATTCATTGTTATCTATAAAAAGTTTAGAAGGATTACATAATGTAGAAACTATAAAAGAGGGGGATATAAGTGTAAGTAGTAATGCAAACCTTAAAGATTTAAAAGGGTTAAGAAAACTGAAAATTGTAGAGGAGTCTGTATACATACAAAGCAATCCCTTACTAGAGAATTTAGAAGGTCTAGAAAAATTAACAGAAGTTGGTGAGTATCTAAATATTAAGCAAAACCACAACCTTAAAAATTTAGAAGGATTATCTTCTTTAAAAAGTATAGGAGGAGGCTTTTATGTTACTAAGAATGATAATTTAACTGCTTTAAATGGAATTAAAAAACTGAGTACTCTACAGGGAAATTTAAAAATAACAGAGAATCCACTACTAACAGATATTAGTGCCATTAATAGTTTAAAAGGGACCGTAAAAGGAATTTATATTGGCAGAAACCCTTCTTTAAGAGAAATTAATGGGTTAAACAATATAGTAGGCGTTGCAGAGAATGTACAAATCTATAAAAATCACTTGGAAAGAATTACAGGTTTTAACGGGTTAAAAACTATAGGAGAGGGGCTTAGTCTTGTATTTAATCACATCAAAGATTTTAATGCCTTTGAAAACCTTACAAGTGTTGAAGATTTGGGAATTGGGACCAATTTAGAGGTTGTTGATTTAACAAACACATTTAAAAATTTACGGTTTGTTAAAGACGGTTTTTTTCTGAGGAGTGAAGAAACGTTAAAACATTTTAGTGGACCCAATGCTATTGCAGAAATAGGGAAAATAGTTGTAACAGATAATGAGAAGCTAGAGTCATTGTCTGGGTTTAATGGTCTTAAAACGGTTAGAGAAAATATAGATATTAAAAAGAATAAACGATTAAACAACGTACAGGGATTCAATAGTTTAGTGACCTTAACGGGCACTTTTAATATTGTAGAAAATCCAGTGCTAAAAAGTATACAAGGGTTTAAAAACATAGACTTTATTTCTTACCTCTACGTACATGAAAATAGCGAATTAGTAGACCTTAGTGGTTTCAGTAATTTAAAAAGCGCAGATGAAATCTTTTTAAGACGAAACTATGCCCTAGAAGATTTAACAGGCTTTAGAAGTTTAGAGAAAGTGTATAAGGATTTAGACCTTAGTTATTTATCGGAATTAAAATCGTTAAATGGGCTGCAGAAGCTGATGTTTATTGGTAATCAATTAGATTTTACTGATAATAAGAAATTAATAGATTATACAGCTTTGCAAATTCCTTTTTTAGAAACGATAACTAATAAAAACCTATGGTTTTCTCGTAATGGTTATAGTCCCTACAAAACAAGAATGCTAATACATGATAGGTTAGACACGCGTATTATTCCTGAAGAATACCTGAAATTAAATAGTAGGTGGGAGCTATCTCTCCTTAGAAATGAGATTTTTGCTAGAAGAGGTTTTGATTTTGGGAGTTCAGAGTTAACAGAATTTTTTTCAAACATGGGGTGGTACCAACCTGTAGAAGGCGTGGAAATTGTTTTAAATGATATTGAAGAAGAAAATGTGCGACTCATAAAAATGTACGAACAAGAACGTATAGAGGCGGCTACCAAAGCAATACAAGGTTTAAAAAATAAATACCAAAACAGTATAGATTTTTCTAGTGATTATGAGAAGTACTATGCCATTTTAAGAAAGTTTATAAACGCTATAGCGGTTAAGAGCGTCGCAAAATCTAACAAACTCACCTATTCTAGAACAGCAAATCTTGATAGAAATTTGCTACTGGAAAATGGTGCAGAAGATGTTAGCCAAGCGGAATTAGATAAGATTTCAATTGATTTTAATCACGAAGAAGAAACCACAACCATCAGTATTGAAGATAATCGTATTGAAGAAGATGAATACGATAGTTGGTTGGTAAAAGAGCTTATTAATTTTAAATTTAAGGTAAAAGATGGCTCTACCGTAAATTTTTTACAAGCTACAGGGGAGTATCTGTAACAAATGGTTTTAAGTACTTTCCGTTTCGTTTAATTTTGAGCTTATAAAAATGGCTTTATTACAAGTTTAGACAGCTAGGGTAGGGGTTCTTTGCCAACCTACCAGAGTCGTCTGCTTAATGGGGTAGTTTTGCTTATTTCTCGGGTGATTCTAATTGCGTTTAGGTGTTGTTTTATTTTAAACATGAAAAAAATAACGCACACAAAAACCAATTTTATTTGTCTATAATTTATTAGTTTTATACAAAAGAGTTATTCGTTATTACGGACATCCGCAAATAATAGTATAATTTACGTCAAATGACAGGTATTAATTATTATTCTTTATATTGAGGAACATTCAAACATTTTTTATTTTTATAGGACCAACAGCATGAAAATACGCTTGTTGGAAAATGATAATGATGCTGCAATCTTTTTTATTAGTACAACTATCCTGCACGAGTATGTTCATTATGGTGATTACAGTAATGGATTTGATTATCCCGGTGAAGAAGGTCGGAAATTTGAAATTTCTGTATATGGCGAAAATGTTCATACTGATAGAGCAAGAATAGTGTTAAACAGAATAAATTAAAAGCATATGTGGAATTTTAAAGCTATTTTTTTTATATACTTGACACTATTCCTTTTATGCTGTAAAAGAAATACATCTAATTTTTCCGATTCCATTTTACAGCCTGCTCCCTTAGATATTGTAAAAAAATGTTTTACCAAACAGGATAAAGAAAATATTTTGGAATCAATAATGGGTACTGAAGAATTTCAGATGTTCTTGCATCCTGAAATCGATGGTCGTTTACCAATTTTGTTAGTTAAAAGTGAGTTTATATCTACTGATTTAGAACTTTTTTCTAATGGACAAAAGGTAGAATATGTAGACTCATTAAATCTACCAAATGGTAGACAACACAGAATTAAACTATTAGAGATGGATTGCGAAAAAAACATTATAAAATATTCTATTTTTTATCCCATTGAAGGAGCAATCATTTCTGGTTCAGTTAAAAAAAAAGAAAATATTTGGGTTCCATTTAATACATCATGGGGCGAGAAAAATTAAATACAAACCACAACAAAGAACTTAGGTATAAACGCATTAACGGCAAGAGTAATTAGCCCAGCCCGCTTTGCTCTATGAACCAAAACCCAACTAAACAGTAAATTAAGTTTCTAAATATTGCTATTGCGCTTATACTAACCGTTGAAAGTTCATAAAAAGGATTGGTTCTGAAATTACTGAGTAGTATAGTTAAGCGTAGAAAGTCTACTTAATTAGATTGTAGGAATCTAAAATTCTATTTAAAGGACAATTAATAAACAGGTTTTAAAAAAATGAAGCCAGATACTAATATCGTTTTGCAGATAAGGGACAAAAAACTTTATTGTATATCAGAAATTTGTGAAAAATCAATTTTATATTTTTCGTTAGACAGCAATCAATCTTAAAAATTTTATCGTCTAGCAAAATCTTATGGCCGCAACAACTGTCAACTATACTATCATCTAAAAAATAAAAACCCTGTAAATCATCAGATTACAGGGTTTTTTGCGGAGAAAGAGGGATTCGAACCCCCGGAGGTGTGACCCTCAACAGTTTTCAAGACTGCCGCATTCGACCACTCTGCCATTTCTCCTAAGCGGGTGCAAATATAAGAACCTTTTTTAAATCTGTAAAAACATTCTTAACAAATTTTATTAGAAGGTATATTTCTTTTGTTCTCCATACTTTTGTAATCACTTTAAAACACATAGGCATGCCAGGATTTGAAATGATAGCTGAAGAAGAAAAAAAGCACGTAAACCAAGTATTAGATTCTACCGTTTTTATGCGTTACGGTTTTGATGGTATGCGCAATGGGCATTGGAAAGCTAAAGAACTGGAGCAGGCATTAGCGTCTAGAATGCAGGTAAACGAGGTACATTGTGTAAGTAGCGGTACCGCAGCCTTAACCGTTGCCTTAGCGAGCGCAGGTATTGGTGCAGGAGATGAGGTCATTATGCCCACATTTACTTTTGTAGCAAGTTTTGAATCTATCTTAGCCTTAGGCGCAGTTCCTATTTTAGTAGATGTTGACGATACCTTAACATTAGAATCATCGGCGGTAGAAAAAGCAATAACACCAAACACTAAAGCTATAATGCCGGTGCATATGTGTGGTTCTATGGCAGATTTAGATGTATTAAAAGCAATTTGTGCCAAGCATAGCTTACTATTAATAGAAGACGCTTGCCAAGCCATTGGGGGAAGCTATAAAGGCCAACCCTTGGGTAGTATTGGTGATCTAGGTTGCTTGTCTTTTGATTATGTAAAAACGATAACGTGTGGCGAAGGTGGTGCTGTGTTAACTAATAACAAAACCTACTACCAGAATGCCCATAAATATTCTGACCATGGACATGACCATATAGGGAATGATAGGGGAGCAGAGGCTCATCCATTTCTTGGATACAACTATCGTATTTCTGAGCTACATGCAGCTGTAGGCTGTGCGCAAATAGAAAAGTTAGATGGCTTTATAGCATTACAAAAAAGAAACTATACTATTTTAAAGGAGAAATTAAAGGCTGTGCCCGGTATCACTTTTAGGCGGGTGCCAGAAGGCGGTGAAGAAAACTTTTCTTTCTTAAATTTTTACATGCCAACTATAGAAAAGGCAAGATTAGCACATAAAGCACTTAAGGACGGGGGTGTAGATGCTTGTTTTTATTGGTTTGATAATAATTGGCACTATTACCGTAAATGGGAGCACTTAACTCATAAAACAGCGCTAGGGAAATTACCAAAAGAAGTATTACAACAGCTACCAGACTACAGCAAAGCAGACTTTTCTGCCTCTGACGCTTGGGTAGGACGCAATATATCTTGTTTAATTAAATTAAGCTGGTCTGCGGAAGAAATGGAAGCACGCGCTACAAAAATGGCAACCCTACTGGCTACTATTTAATTAGTAGCCAACGTATTCCACAATTTCTAATCCATAACCCACAATACCAACACGCTTGGTATGTTCAGAATTAGAAAGTAGTTTAATTTTTGTTAGGTTAAGGTCGTGCAGAATCTGTGCGCCAACGCCAAAGTCTTTATTATCCATTTCTATTTTTGGAGCTTTAAATTCGCCTTGACCCTGTAACTCTTTTACTTGCGCTAAACGCGCTAAAAGATTCATGCTTTTAGGTTCTTGGTTTATGAATACAAAAGCGCCCTTTTCTTCCTTATTTATCGCTTTAAACATGTCTTTTAACTTGTCTTCAGGATTATTGGTTAGGGTGCCTAAAATGTCATTATTTACCAAGGTACTATTGATACGTGTTAATACACTTTCACCTTTTTTCCAATTTCCTTTGGTAAGAGCAATGTGTATTTGGTCATTAGTAGTCTGTTTATAGGCACGTAGACGGAACGCTCCAAAACGAGTGGTGATATTAAAATCTTCCTTTTTCTCAATCAAACTATCATGTTCCATACGGTAAGCCACCAAATCTTCTATGGAGACTATTTTGAGGTCGAATTTCTTAGCTACTTCCATCAATTGCGGTAACCGAGCCATGGTACCGTCTTCATTCATTATTTCTACTATTACTCCAGCCGGTTTTAGACCTGCTAAGCGCGCAAAATCAATAGCAGCTTCTGTATGCCCTGTTCTTCTTAATACGCCCCCTTCTTTAGCAATCAATGGAAAAATATGTCCAGGCCTTCCTAAATCGTGTGGGCGTGTATCTTCGTCCACTAGAGAAAGAACGGTTTTAGCTCTATCTCCAGCAGAAATTCCGGTAGTTACCCCATGGCCTCTTAAATCTACAGAAACGGTAAAAGCAGTTTCTAAGGGGTCTGTATTGTTGGTTACCATGCGGTGTAACCCTAATTGGTTGCATCGGCTTTCTGTTAGTGGAGCACAAATTAAGCCTTTACCGTGGGTGGCCATAAAATTGATGGTTTCTGGCGTAATAAGCTCAGCAGCTGCAAGAAAATCACCTTCATTCTCTCTGTTTTCATCATCAACTACAATAATTACCTTCCCTTTTCTAATATCTGCAATTGCTTCTTCTATGGTATTTAAAGTAAATTTCTTTTCCATGCTATTATGCAGCCTCTTGGCTTTTTTTCTTTTTGAATAGTTTAGTTACTTGTTGAATCCAGTTTCCGTCTCCCATTAGACCACGGTCTGCAGTAGCCCTTCTAGTTAAATAAACCCCTAAGGGTAACATGATGATGGTAGATAACCATGCGCCTAAGATTGGATTGATACCGCCTTGTTTAGCAGAATTCTCTGCAAAAACTCCAATAAAATAATAGGTTAGAAATAAGATGATTGCAATAACCATGGGTAATCCCAATCCACCTTTACGAATTATAGCACCCAAGGGAGCACCAACAAAGAATAATATTATACATGATAGTGCCAGTGCGAATTTTTTGTGTAGCGATAAAATGTGGCGATTATACACCTCATACCGTTTACCCAGTTCTTCTTTTTTAGAATTGACGGTATTCATAACGTTCTTTACAGAATTTTTGGCATTATTATAAATTTGTGTTTGCTGCCAGTCCTTGTAAAGCATTGGAATATCATCTGTGTCTATGATACTGTCTAAAGGTTTTAGTTTCGGCTTTCCTTTTAAAGAATCTTTTGGGTTAACTGGGAAAGCGCCCATCCGAGCATATATGTTATGAGAAAAAGCTGTAACCTGTTTTAAATTTACTCCTTTTAGCGAATCGATATCCTTAGTTAAACGTACTACGTTTTTCATTTTATCTGTCATGATATCTGATTCTTCCTCAATATCTTGACTATTTAATGCGGATACGTCTATGTTTTTAATGTAAGTATCAAAATAAGCCTTAGCAAAGGGTTGTTGCCGTTTTTCTTTGGCGGCTTTAGGTTGCATTTCTTCGTAGTAATACCCATCTTTAAGTACAAGAGAAATAATGTCTGAACCTTCACTGCTAACCAGTTCACCTTCTTTGGCTTTGATTACCGTGGTATTTACGTTGCTTTTAGATTTTTGGTGGATGATAACGTCGTGAAGGTATTGGTCTTTGTCACCAGATTTTTTAGCAACCTTCATATTCATATTGGTGCCTTCTACATCACTAAACACTCCTTCTACTATTACAGCAGCCGGTTTTACCTTGGCAATATTTCTACGCATGTTAAAAATCTTCTGTTCAGAAGCAGGTATTACATTATTGGCCAAAAAGAACGCTCCAATCCCAAGAATACTTACAAATACAATTAAACTTCGCATTGCTTTTTGTAAAGAAACACCAGAAGCTTTCATAGCAGCGAACTCATAGTTTTCTGCGAACGTACCAAAAGTTAATATACTAGCTAGTAGTACTGTAAGTGGTAATACTTTGTCTATAAGTGTAGGCATGTAGTACAACAAGAATTTACCAATGATGGCTAAATCTAAATCTTTCCCTGCCAAGTCATCTATAAATAGCCATACGGTTTGGAAGATGAAGATAATCATCAGAATTGCGAACGAACTGAAGAAGTTGTATAGGAATCGCGATAATATATATCGGTCAATGATAGGTAGCACCTGGTCTTTCTTGTTATCTAGTTATAAAAACCAAAAGAGGTGCCTTAGCCAAGGACCTCTTTATGGAAATGTGTTTTATTTAATTCAGGCTATTAGTTTTTAATAATGTAATACCCTTCATCCTCATACTTGGCTTGGTCAAAGGTAAACAAGCTTTTTGATAAAGGTTGATTCGTTTTAAAAGAATTAACTGTGATGGTAGTTTTAGTACCGTTTTTACCCGTTTCTATAACCTTATAAATATGTTTGGTTTCTGCATCTATACCTAAAAGAATAGATTTAATGTCAGAATAGGTGTCTATAGGGGTAAGTTTTACATATTGTATTTTTCTGCCTTGTACATTTTGTAAAATGTCCCACTTATAATTGTGACCTTCTCTGTAAAAAGTTAGCATTTTAGAAGGGGTTATCGTGTCTTCTTCCTCGGATTTATCATCAATAGTAACCTCTTCATTATCAGGAACAATAGTGTACACTTTAGCACCATCAAACAACTGGGTTGCACCAAATAAATTTACACGGTACTTTTCGCCTTGCATGGTGGCATTACCTTTAGTTTCACTCTTTGTATTGGCTTCTGTGTTTTCTAAAGCATACTTAAAAGCAACTTCAATATTATCGTAAGACTTTACTTTGTTGTAGACATCATCTAACAACGCTTTTGCTTTTGGTGAATTCTGGGCAAAAGTGGTTGCACTTAGTGCGATAAATAAGATAAATGGTAATACTTTTTTCATCGATTTTGTATTCGTTTTATGTATTCGATTCATTTTCTAATAATTGGTCTAAAGCTACCATGTCTGGTACCAGAACCTGTCTAGCTTTACTACCTTCAAAAGGACCTACAATTCCCGCAGCTTCTAATTGATCTATTATTCTACCTGCACGGTTATAGCCTAATTTAAGTTTACGTTGAATAAGAGAGGCAGAACCTTGCTGTGCAATGACAATAACTTCCGCTGCTTCCCGGAACTTACTATCCCTTTCGCTTATCTCATAATCAATTCCCGTGCCAGAGTCTTCACCTACAAATTCTGGCAGTAAATGAGCATCTGGGAAAGCCCGTTGAGACCCAATAAATTCGGTTATTTTACTTACTTCTGGTGTGTCTACAAACGCACATTGTATACGGGTAACATCATTGCCTTGAGTATAAAGCATATCTCCACGACCAATTAATTGGTCTGCTCCTTGTGCATCTAAAATAGTTCTAGAATCTATTTTAGAGGTTACCCTAAACGCAATACGCGCAGGGAAGTTTGCTTTAATAATACCCGTAATTACGTTCACAGAAGGTCTTTGCGTGGCAATAATTAAGTGAATACCAATAGCTCTTGCCAATTGTGCCAAACGTGCAATAGGCGTTTCTACTTCTTTCCCTGCGGTCATAATTAAATCTGCGAACTCATCTATTACCAATATAATGTATGGTAGGTATTTGTGCCCTTCGTTTGGATTTAATTTACGAGCCTTAAACTTGGTGTTGTATTCTTTGAGGTTCCTTACCATGGCTGTTTTTAAAAGCTCATAGCGATTATCCATTTCTATACAAAGTGAATTTAGCGTACTAATAACTTTACTGTTATCTGTGATAATGGCTTCCTCAGAATCTGGAAGTTTGGCTAAGAAATGACGTTCAATTTTATTATACAGCGTTAACTCTACCTTTTTAGGGTCTACCAGAACAAATTTTATTTCTGCTGGATGTTTTTTATAGAGTAGGGAAGTAATAACAGCATTTAAACCAACCGATTTACCTTGACCGGTAGCACCTGCCATAAGCATGTGCGGCATTTTTGCAAGGTCTACCACAAAGGTTTCATTGCTAATGGTTTTACCAAAAGCAATGGGTAATTGCATTTCTGCTTTTTGAAATTTAGCGGAAGCAATTACCGAACGCATACTTACTATAGAAGCATTTTTATTGGGCACCTCAATACCAATAGTTCCTTTACCTGGAATGGGGGCTATAATTCTAATACCCAATGCCGCAAGTGAAAGTGCAATATCGTCTTCTAAATTTTTGATTTTAGAGATGCGAATACCTGCTTCGGGTACAATTTCATATAAAGTAACGGTAGGCCCAATAGTAGCTTTAATCTGCGCAATACCAATTTTATAGTTTTTAAGCGTAGAAACAATTTTGTTTTTGTTTTCTTCTAACTCTTCTTGATTTATAGTGATACTGGTATTGGCACCATGTTGCTCTAATAAATCCAGTGGTGGGAATTTATAATTACCAAGCTCTAAAGTAGGGTCAAACTCACCAAAATCCTTTACCAATTGTTCCGCAGTGCTACTTGTCTCTTCCTTTTCTACCGTGGCAGCCTCTACCTGTAAATTAACATCTTCTTCCTCCTCTTCGGGTTGAGCTATGGTAATGTCCATATCCGATGAGTTTGTTACTGATGTTTCTGGCGCTTCGGGTTCTAATGGAGGTATATCTTCTTTATGGGTGTAGGTGTCCAGATTAATTTCGGAATCCTCATCAGAAATGGATAGCGGTGTATCTTCTACTTTTGAAGTAACCGTATTTTTTGCCGGTTTTGGTTTCCGTTTGGGCAAATCCATCGCCTTAAAATAATTACCTATAGCTTCTGGTGAAAAATTGAATAGTTGTACCAAGATAACTATCAAAGCAAATAACAATACCAGAAATATACCAATTTTACCCACATAATCTTGGAGAAAGTCGTTCATCTCAAAACCTATCAATCCACCCAAAAGCGGATGTTCAAAAGCAAAGAAACCTAAAGCGATAGAGGTCCATATCATCCCTATTAGGCCCCAAATCCACTTACCAATTAAGTTTTTGTATTGCAATCCTAAAAAAAAGTATAGCCCGCTAATGGCCATAAGTACAGGCAACAGAAAAGATGCTAACCCAAAACCCTTGTACATAAAAAAGTGGCTTACCGCTGCTCCAAATTTATTGAGCAAGTTTTTAGCTTCTGCATTACGGTCTCTAAATTCGGTCAACAAGCTTTGGTCTGCTTGCCAGGTAAAATAAAACGAGATAAACGAGAAGAATAAGGCAATACTCAACACGATTAAGAAACACCCAAAAATAATTTTATTCTTTTTGGATAGTACAAACCGATTTGGTTTAGGGGTTGAAGATGCTTTGGATTTTCTCCGTTTTTTGGCCATAGGTTGAATAAAAGGGCAAATTTACAAAATTAGCTTAGCTGTAAAAGCCGAAGCTTTTTAAAGTATTTTGGGAATATAAATGATTAGGCCAACTGCCACCGCAACTAAGGAAACCAGCATAACAGCCCCGGCGGAAACGTCTTTGATTAGGCCTATTTTTTCATCGTATTCTGGTTGTACAAAGTCCGAAATCTTTTCTACAGCGGTATTTAGGCCTTCTATGCCCATAACCATGCCAACCGCTAAAAATTGCAATGCCCATTCCATGGCGGATATCTTAAAATACCACCCCGCAATAGTAACCATAACCGCAATAAAAAGCTGAATTTTTATACTTGCTTCTGTAAAAAGCAGAATAAAAAGGCCTTTAAAAGCATATCCTACACTTTTTATGCGGTTAATGATAAATGGTTCCTTAGGCATTCATCAAAGCTTCAAGTGCGGCTTTATAATTAGGCTCATCTACCGTTTCTGCAACTTGTTCTGCATACAAAACTTTCGCATTTTCATCTAAAACTACTACAGAGCGGGAGTGTAGTCCTTTCAAAGGTCCATCCGTGAATTCTAATGCGTACGCTTTACCAAAATCTCCAGACCTAAAATCAGATAGGGTTTCTACACTATCAATACCTTCTGCACCACAAAAACGGGCTTGCGCAAAAGGTAAGTCTCTAGAAATGCATAAAATTTTGGTATTTTCTAGTTCGGCTGCCTCCTGGTTAAATTGTCTAACCGATTGTGCACATGTTCCGGTATCTATACTTGGAAAAATGTTTAGCACTACTTTTTGTCCTTTAAAATCCGACAGGGAGCACTCACTTAAGTCGTTTTTGACCAACGTAAAATCTGGGGCAGCACTGCCAACTTCTGGTAGGTTCCCCACTGTGTGTATTTCGTTTCCTTTTAAGGTAACTGTAGCCATTTTTTTGTTTTTATGTTTTCTCAAAAATAGCACAAAAAGAAAACCTTCCACAAGTTAATGTGGAAGGTTTATAGTATTTAGGTTTAAAAACCTCTATTTATCTATGGCTCCCGTTACCCTAGACATAAAACCGTTTAAGGCTTCTTTTTTGGGAGTACCCTGCTTTACTTCTTTGTAAACTTCTATAGCCCCGTAGATATTAGAAATTAATTCGCCCACGGTATCCAGTTCTTCATCTTTTAAAGATGGACTCTCTGTAAGGTCTTCTAACGTTTCTGCAGTCTCTATTAAGAAATCTTCATCGTTGGCTTCTGCAAAAGCCACCAAATGTTTAATTAGCGGCAACCTCATGAACTAATGTTTTTAAAACATCGTACTTATTGGTTTGTACTTGGTTTTTTAAACTTCCATTTTGAAAAGCAGCAAATGTTGGCAAGTTATCTACCGTTGCTAATTTGCGCGATTCTGGAAACTTTTCTGCATCTACCAAGACAAAGGTTACATTCTCATTTTCCCTAGCTTCTTTTTTAAACTTGGGTTTCATGATTCTGCAGTTACCACACCAAGAAGCAGAATATTGCACAACTACATTACTGTTCTCAGCAATGATTTCTTGTAAATTGTCCTGTTCTAATTCTAGTAACATACTTAATTAATTTACGTGGTTAGCCAAGTAATCTGCAACACCCTTACGGTCTGCATTCATAGCTTCTTTACCTTCTTCCCAATCTGCTGGGCAAACTTCACCTTTTTCTTGTACGTGGGTATAAGCATCTACTAAACGTAAAAATTCGCTAACGTTTCTACCTAAAGGCATGTGGTTTACGCTCTCATGAAATACAGTACCTTCTTCGTCTATAAGGTAAGTGGCTCTAAAGGTAACATTATCACCATCTAACAATACAGAATCCGTTTCTTCATTGTACTCTTCTGTAGTGTTATCTAAAATATTAAGTGCACTTGCTAAATTTCTATTGCTATCTGCAATTAATGGGTAAGTAACACCTTCTATACCGCCATTGTCCTTTTCTGTATTTAACCAAGCAAAGTGAACTTCTGCAGTATCACAAGAAGCGCCAACTACTAATGTATTTCTTTTTTCAAATTCTGCTTGAGCTTTTTGAAAAGCGTGTAATTCTGTTGGGCAAACAAAAGTAAAATCTTTTGGGTACCAGAAAAGAACCACTTTTTTCTTTTCTTCCTGTGCTTTTTTAAGGATGTTTAATTTGAATACATCACCTAATTCGTCTATTGCGTTTACTTCAATGTTTGGGAATTTTCTTCCTACAATTGCCATAACTATTCGTGTTTATCGGTTCAAAATTTTAGCAAAATTAACCCCTATAATACAGTTATTAAAATGACGTACAATAAGTAAATGTTATACTAAAATAGGTAACGGTTATACTGTAGAATTTGACCTAATTTATTAACGATTTGACAAAAACAAACCCACTAATTTGTCATATTGAAAAGAAAAGGGTAGATGTGTAGATTGCTCCTAATAATTTATTTTGATTCTAATTGCTTAATCTTAATATTCAATGCTGCAAATAAGAGCGTCATTAATGGACTTAACCAGTTGAAGATGGCAAAAAGAGCGTATTCCGCTACGCCAACACCTAGTACGCTACTGTGGTAAGCCCCGCAAGTGTTCCAAGGAATTAAAACGGAGGTTACTGTTCCAGAATCTTCCAATGTTCTACTTAAGTTTTCTGGGGCTAAACCTCTTTCCTCGTAGGCTTTAGAAAACATTTTACCGGGCACAACTATGGCCAAATATTGGTCAGAAGCCGTTATATTTAATGCCAAACAGCTACCTACGGTACTAGCGAACAACCCAAAGGTAGATTTGGCTAATTTTAGTAGGGATTTAGTAATTCTTTCCAACGCGCCAATACCATCCATAATACCACCAAAGACCATAGCACATAGAATAAGCCAAATAGTACCTAACATCCCTTTCATACCTCCAGAAGAAAACAAGTCGTTTAGGCTACTATTATCGGTTTCTATTGCCACATCTACTGTAATGGCATCCATTATTCCTTTGTATGCTGTCTGTAGATTTAGACTTTCTCCGCCCCCTATTTTTGCAACAATTTCTGGCTGAAATATAAGTGCGAATAAACCGCCTAAAAGCGTACCTACCAGTAAGGCCAACAACGGTGGTGCTTTTTTTACAATCATGGCCACAACAACTACGGGTACTAAAAACAACCAACCGCTCACATTAAAAGTACTGCTAATAGTACCCAGTAAGGCATCAGTTTGTGCGGTTCCTGTTGTTTCTATGGTGAAACCAAGGATGATAAATACAACCAAAGTAACAATTACCGTAGGTACTGTAGTAATGGTCATGTATTTTATGTGAGAAAACAATTCGCCACCCGCCATGGTAGGGGCTAAGTTGGTAGTATCACTCAAAGGCGACATTTTATCACCAAAATAGGCCCCAGAAAGTACAGCGCCCGCTGTCATCCCCAAAGAAATACCTAAGGCTTCTCCAATACCTATTAACGCAATTCCTACTGTAGCAGCGGTGGTCCAACTACTACCTGTTGCAATAGATATAATGGCACAAATAACAACACAGGCCGCTAAGAATATGGTTGGGTTTAAAATTTGCAGCCCATAATAAATCATGCTGGGAATAATACCGCTGATAAGCCATGTGCCAGAAAGTGCACCAACCATAAGAAGGATCAACAATGCACCTGTGGTAGACCGCACATTTTCTGCTACTTCATCCATCATTTGTTGGTAAGATACTTTATTAAAAAAACCAACAATGGCAGCAACAGCTGCGCCAAGTAATAGAATAAATTGGTTGGAACCGCTTAGGGCATCGTCTCCATAAACAAATACATTAAAGGCAAGCATGCCTACAAGAATAAAAACAGGCAATAAGGCTTCCCAAATATTTAATTCTCTGTTAGAAACTATATTCTCGTTTTCTCTGTGTTCGTAGTTTGGTTTGTTATCTGCCATGTAATACAAGTTGCAATCCTGTAATATTACGACTTTGACCTAGGTTCTGCAAGCCGTAAAATGCTTCTAATTATGCTGTGACTGTGGAACTATTTAGAATTCCAAGTTTTAGCATGCAACTTTTCATCGCGTTATATGTATGTTCTATATCATGGTCCAAACCTATAGAAAAACGTATTAAACCATCCGTAAGGCCCATTTCTTCTTGCTCCTCTATTGGAATTTCAGAAGAGGTAGAAGTTCCCGGAGCACTA
Source organism: Flavobacterium sp. ASW18X (assembly GCF_005144745.1). GTDB lineage: Bacteria > Bacteroidota > Bacteroidia > Flavobacteriales > Flavobacteriaceae > Croceivirga. The sequence continues at coordinate 136,098 of NZ_SWKK01000004.1, forward strand.
AATAAGGTCTTGTAGAATCCTAAGCTTACCGCAAGGTATCCCAAGTTTTCTTGCTGCATCAATTCCATCAGCGCATTCGCCTTGTCCAAAGAGCCAACGTCTAAAGTCATCATACCACCAAAACCGTATTCAGGATTCAATTGTTTTAGCATGGTTTCGTGCCCAGGATGGGATGCCAGACCGGGATAAACCACTTTTAAACCATCCGCTTCAAACTTGTTGGCTAAATAATGGGTGTTTTCACTGTGTTTTTTAATCCGGATATGCAGGGTGCGCATATTTTTCAGGATGGAAGCGGCGCGTAGGCTATCCAGCGTGCTGCCAAAAAGCATACCAGCACCATCATTTACATCTTTTAAACTTAAGCAAAAGTCTGTAGTACCACACACCACGCCAGCTACACAATCACTGGTGCCATTAATAAATTTGGTTAAACTGTGAATTACAATGTCCGCACCAAGACTTGCCGGGCTAATGCTTAGCGGGGAAAAAGTGTTATCCACTACTAAGGGAATATTGTGTTGTTTTGCCAATTGGGCAAGTGCTGTAATATCCGCTATTTCTAAGAGTGGATTACTAACCGCTTCGCAGTAAATCATCTTGGTTTTTGGGGTAATGGCTGCAGCTACAGCTTCCAATTTAGTAATATCAACAAAACTGCTATTAATATTGAATTTTGGTAAAAAATTCTTCATTAATGCGTAGGTGCCGCCATAAATGGTTCTACTGGTTACTATATGTTCATTAGTACTGCACAATTGCATTATTACCGCTGTAATGGCTCCCATGCCGCTGGCATATACGTTGGCAGATTCTGTCTGCTCCAATGCTGCTAGTGCTTCACCCAAATATAAATTAGAAGGGGAGGAGTGTCTGCTATACAAGTAACAACCTTCAGTATTTCCCTCAAAGGTATCGAACATGGTTTTAGCAGATAAAAAGGTATAGGTAGAAGAATCGGATATTGATGGATTAACACCTCCAAATTCGCCAAAGTAATGTAAGTCTTGTAATTTCTGTGCGGCTTTGCTTTTCATGATAGAACTATTTTTGGTAAAAATCAATTTTAAAAGCGTATTTATCAATAGAGTTTATAAAATGAAGAATTTAATTCAGTTTTATTATAATTATTAGAAAATTAATCACTTTTACTATCTTTAAACTGATGTTTAACGAATAACATTAAGATGGAACTAGATGCAACGGACAAAAAACTACTGAACCTATTGCAACAAGATTGTAAAAAGACTACAAAAGCGTATGCTTTAGAATTAGGGTTGTCCACGACGGCTGTTTTTGAGCGTATAAAGCGGTTAGAGCGCAATGCCATTATTACAGATTATGTTGGGTTGGTAGATAAAAAAAAGGTGCAAAAAAGCTTTACGGTGTATTGCCATATTAAGTTGATACAACACACAAAGGAAAATGTGTTACGTTTTGAGCATCAAATACAACAATTGCAAGAAGTACAAGAGTGCCAACATATTAGTGGTGATTATGATTACATTGTGCTGGTGAATGTGGCTAATATGCAGGAATACAGGGAGTTTATGGTTAATAAATTAACAGCTATAGACCAGATTGGTAGTACGCAAAGTTCTTTTGTGATTAATCAGGTTAAAAAAACAACCGCCGTTTACATCTAATTACGCTAGTTTTCTATACCAATTTTATGTGGTATTTTTGTTTTAAATACTGAATTCTGAATTTATGAGTCAATTTGATGTGGCCGTTATCGGTTCTGGACCTGGAGGCTACGTTGCTGCTATACGTTGTGCCCAGTTAGGCCTAAAAACAGCTATAATAGAAAAATACGCTACCCTTGGTGGAACTTGCTTAAATGTAGGATGTATCCCTTCTAAAGCATTATTAGATTCCTCTCACCATTACGAGGATGCCGTTAAACATTTTGAAGAGCACGGAATTGAAATTCCCGGAGAGATTAAGGTGAATTTAGCACAAATGATAGCCAGAAAGGACAGCGTGGTAGAGCAAACTACTAAGGGAGTTCAGTTCTTGATGGATAAAAACAAGATAACAGTTTTTGAAGGTGTAGGTAGTTTTAAAGATGCTACTACAATTACTATAGCTAAGAACGATGGTAGTACAGAGACCATTGAAGCAAAAAATACCATTATTGCTACCGGTTCTAAACCGTCTAGCTTGCCTTTTATTTCTATTGACAAGGAAAAAATTATTACATCTACCGAAGCCTTAAAACTTAAAGAAATACCAAAACACCTATTAGTTATTGGTGGTGGTGTTATAGGTCTAGAGCTAGGTCAAGTATACAAACGCTTAGGAGCAGAGGTTACGGTAATTGAATATATGGACCGCATAATTCCAGGTATGGATGGTGCTTTGTCCAAAGAACTTACTAAAGTGATGAAGAAGCAAAAAGTGAAATTTGCGCTTTCTCATAAAGTAAAGTCCGTGGAGCGTGTTGGTGATGAAGTGGTAGTAAAAGCAGACGATAAAAAAGGCAATGAAGTTGAGTTCAAGGGCGATTATTGTTTGGTATCCGTAGGTAGAAAACCATATACCGATGGTCTAAATGCAGAAGCGGCTGGTGTAAAATTGGACGATAGAGGTAGGGTAGTGGTAAATGATCATTTACAAACAAATGTCTCTAATATCTATGCCATTGGTGATGTTGTACGTGGCGCTATGTTAGCCCACAAGGCAGAAGAGGAAGGTACCATGGTAGCGGAGATTTTAGCTGGGCAAAAACCACATATAGATTATAATTTAATTCCTGGTGTAGTGTATACTTGGCCAGAGGTTGCCGCTGTTGGTAAAACAGAAGAGCAATTAAAAGAAGATGGTATTAGTTACAAAGTAGGTCAATTTCCTATGCGTGCTTTGGGGCGTGCCCGTGCAAGCATGGATATAGATGGTTTTGTTAAAATTATTGCAGACAAGCAAACAGATGAAGTGTTGGGGGTTCATATGATTGGTGCCCGTTGTGCGGATTTAATTGCCGAAGCAGTTACTGCTATGGAATTCCGCGCGTCAGCGGAAGACATCTCGCGTATGAGCCATGCGCACCCTACATTTGCAGAGGCGGTTAAGGAAGCTGCTTTAGCGGCAACAGATGATAGGGCTTTACACGTTTAATTTACTATTCATTTTACCATAAAAAATCCCGAAACTAAATATTTAGTTTCGGGATTTTTTAATTTTTGTCTTGATAGTTCTAATCATGCAATATACTTACGTATCCTCGCATTAACTTCGAACACCTATAAATAGTCGAATTATAAAAAGACGTAAACGGGAAATACCCATTTTTACTATTGGAATAGCAAATGCGACACCGTTATTTAAATGTATTAAGGTTTGTTTTCCAGCATAACTAATTTGTGTTTTAACTTCATCTTCGTGCTTCATATACATCAAAGAAAGGTAAGTGCAAATAAACATAAATGCTAGTGCTCCAGGAATTGCCATGGCGGGAGTCAAATCGTGATGCAAAAATTTATACAAACCTAAGCCTGTAAAACTTCCATAAAGTAAGATAAAATGCATTACATAGATAGTTAAGGTACTCCCTCCAATTTTTAGAATGGTTTTATGCGTTAAGGCTTGCCTTAAAAGCATGAAGACTGCAAAAACTAGAAAAACATCTCCTAGACGTATAAACAAATAGTTATTATTTAAAATAAGCTCAAAAAGCTTCCACTGGGTTTGAGCTAGTAAAACCTCAAATAAATTAGAAGATTGAAAAAGCAGTAAGTAGCCTATTACTAAAGCCACAGGAATTGCTATGAAATATAGGTTTCTATAGGACTTGAATTTGGTAAAGAGGAGCGATAAAAAAGCACCAACCGTTGCATAACCAAACCATGGAAAAATAGTGAAAACAGAGCCATTAACCTTTGTGAAATAATTAGCGATACCAATGGGTAACCCTTCAAAAGTCCATGTTTTATATATCGGTTCTAAAAGGAAGAGGAATAGAGTAATGCTTATTAAAACGCTAGGAAATATCCAAGCTTTTCTTTTAGCGGTGATTATATACGTAGTTATTATACCCAAAATAGATAGCCCTATACATTGTAGAACGTCTATCAAAAAAAAACCGTCATAGAGTTCTCCTTTGAGTAACCCGAATAAATTTAAACGAAGGAGGTAACCTATAAATAATAGTTGCAATCCACGGCGAATCCCCTTTTTAACTCTAGGATTTTTCCAGCCAATTTCCGGGGCAGCTACCAATAAGTAGGTAAAAATAAATCCAGAGACAGTGAAAAAGACAGGGGCTGTTATGCCTCTAAAGTAAAGCCAAATAGAATAAGCTAAATTATTAGGTTGTCTAAATACTGGGTCTAATAATCCATCTATAAAATGGCCTTGTAGCATCATCAAGATTGCCCATGCGCGCATGGCATCAATAAAAAAGAGTCGTTTAGAATTTGAACTCACATGCAACTATTTGTATGGATATACTCAAAATAACCATCCATGGATTATTAATGCCGCAAAATTAGGTAAAAAACAATCAAATGGCTGATATTTAAGTTATTTTAGGGATAAATAATCAATAAATCACTATGGCTAATATATTGGCATTCGCTGGGAGTAATTCTTCAAAATCTATTAATTATCAACTGGTGCTTTACACAGTTTCTCAAATAGAAAATCACCAAATACAAACACTTAATCTTGCCAATTATCCATTTCCTATGTTTAGTGAAGATTTAGAGGAAAAAGAAGGGTATTCTAATTCTTTGATAGAGTTAAAAAATGACATTCAAAAAGTAGACGCACTAATTATTTCTGTGAATGAACATAATGGAAGTATGTCTGCTTATTTTAAAAATTTATTGGATTGGTTATCCAGAGTAGACCGTAAATTTCTAGCAAACAAAAAGATTTTATTAATGGCAACTTCTACAGGACAACGCGGCGCAAATGGTGCATTGACATCTGTGTCTGCTTTGTTACCAAGATTTGGAGCAGAAGTAATAGCCACTTTTTCCCTACCTAGTTTTATGGCTAATCTTAGCGCGGAAAAAGGAATTTTAGATTCCCATTTAGAAGCTGAATATAATAAGGCATTGTCTAGCTTTTTAGATTCTTTGTAAACCGTACCTTTGTCCAGCTATGTTGGACCAATTTAAAGCTCATTTAGAACGGCATTTTCCACATTTATTCTCTGCAAAAATACTTGTGGCATGTAGTGGAGGTATAGATAGTGTGCTATTGGCTTATTTTGCAAAAGCTTGTAGGCTTAATATAAGTTTAGCACATTGCAATTACCATTTAAGAGGTGAAGAGAGTGACGGTGATGCTGATTTTGTGCGCCAACTGGCAAAATCATTACAGGTGCCCTTGCACAGCACAGGGTTTAATACCTTGGAAATACAAAGAAAACAGGGCGGTTCCATACAAATGGTTGCACGGGAATTACGATATGAATATTTTGAGGAACTTTGCCAAAAAAATGGTTATGACTTTGTGCTTACAGGTCACCACGCTAATGATAGTTTAGAAACTTTTACAATTAATTTATCTAGAGGTACAGGTATAGATGGCCTTTTGGGTGTGCCAGCCATAAATGGTAAATATAATAGACCTTTGTTACCTTTTACGCGTAAAGAGCTAATGGCTTATGCTAGGAATCACCGTATTCAATGGCGAGAGGATAGTAGTAATAAAAGCAACAAGTATATCCGAAATAGAATCCGGAATAAAATTGTGCCAGAATTAGAACGTTTGCATCCTAATTTTGACCAGAATTTTATTCAAACCCTAGGTTATTTAAAAGAATCGGCTACGCTTTTAGAGGCATATGCCAATCGCCTTAGAAAAGAATATTTTATGCAAGGTGAATACGGTACTCGTATTCCTATAAGTGATTTACAAAATCTACAACCTTTAGATGCACATCTGCATCTACTCTTTAAACCCTATGGCTTTACACAATGGGAAGATTTATTGCGAATGTTACAGAGTACAAGTGGTAAAGAAATTTATTCTACAACACACAGATTGGTTAAAGATAGAGAAGAGTTGCTATTGCTAACTCTATGTACAGCAACAGAAAATGAATTTTTTATAGAAAAAGAAATGAGTCAAATAGTACGGCCAATTTCTTTGCGATTTGAAGAAGTAGATACGATTAAAGAAAAGAATCAAAACATTGCTTATTTAAATAAGGATTTGTTAAAGTATCCGTTAGTGTTAAGAAAATGGCAGAATGCCGACTATTTTTATCCCATCGGAATGCAGGGCAAAAAGAAACTGTCTAAGTATTTCAAGGATAAAAAAATGAGTATTATAGCTAAAGAACAACAGTGGTTGCTGTGTTCTGGTGAAGACATAATTTGGGTTGTAGGTCATCGTTTAGACCATAGATATCGTGTAACTGCTGATACTACTCAAATTGTAAAAGTGATTTTATATTAAATGAAAAAAAATTTCCTGTTCTTATTTGTATTAATTACCAATGTACTTTTTGCTCAAACTGAAGAATCGCCAGCTATTTGGTCTCATCAGGTACAAAAACTATCTGAAACAGAATATGAGTTACAGTTTAAAGCAAGTATTTTAAAAGACTGGTACATCTATTCTCTATATACCGCAGAAGGTGGTTCTATGCCAAGTGAGTTCGAATTTGTGGGGGAAGGAGAAGATTATGAATTACTAGGAAAAACGATAGAGGGTAAAACCTATACTAAATACACCGAAGTATTTGATGTGGATGAGACCTTTTTTAAAAATGAAGCACTTTTTAAACAAAAAATAAAGCTTAATAACAAAGCAATTAACCAGTTAAAAGTAGTGCTGTATTATCAAATTTGTAAAGAAGTTTGCGTTTTAAAGGAAGAAGAATTTAATATCTCTTTAGATGGTTCCGCTTTAAATGTAGTGACAGAAAAGCTAGATGATAAAAGTTTAGCAATGACTGATGCCCTTAAATTGGATTTAAAGAAAAAAGAACGTTTAAATGGAGCGGATGGAGTAGCTAGTCCATCTAAAAACAGTCTCTGGGTGGTGTTTGGACTGGGTTTTTTAGGAGGGTTAATTGCGTTGTTTACCCCTTGTGTCTTCCCTCTCATTCCTTTGACAGTTTCCTTCTTTACCAAGCATACTGGTAGCAGGGCAAAGGGTATTAAAAATGCATTGCTTTATGGTTTTTTTATTGTTCTTATATACTTTTTATTAAGTATGCCCTTTCATGTATTTAATTCAGTAGACTCTCAGGTATTAAATACCATTGCAACTAATATTTGGCTCAATCTTTTTTTCTTTATCATTTTCATCTTTTTTGCCTTTTCTTTTTTTGGGTATTATGAGCTTACATTACCAAGTTCTTGGGCAAATAAATTAGACAGTGCCTCCAATAAAGTTGGTGGTGCTTTAGGCATATTTTTTATGGCTATTACGTTAGCTATAGTATCCTTTTCTTGCACAGGACCTATTTTAGGTGGTTTACTAGGAAGCACAACACTAGCAGAAGGTAGTGTGGCCAATAATTTAACGGCAGGGATGACGGGTTTTGGAGCTGCCTTAGCATTACCTTTTATGCTTTTTGCCTTATTCCCAGCTTGGTTAAATTCTTTACCTAAATCTGGTGGATGGATGACTACAGTAAAAGTGGTGTTAGGCTTTTTAGAGCTAGCCTTAGCCTTTAAGTTTCTTTCTAATGCTGATTTGGTAGGGCATTGGGGATTATTAAAACGAGAGGTTTTTATAGCTATATGGATTATAGTCTTTGTATTGCTGACACTATATCTATTTGGTATTTTTAGATTTCCGCATGATGGTCCAAAGCAGAAGTTGTCTGCAGGTAGAAAAATTGTTGGTGTGGTTAGCCTTGGTTTTAGTCTCTTTTTAATTTTAGGACTAGCAAAAGTGGTTCCGCTAAAAGTTTTAAGCGGGTTTCCACCTCCAGACTTTTATTCAATTACCGAACAAAAGTCAGATTGTCCCTTAGGACTTGATTGTTATAAAGATTTTGAAGAGGGTTTGGCGGTCGCTAAAGCGGAAAACAAACCAATTTTATTAGATTTTACAGGTTGGGCATGTGTAAACTGCCGTAAAATGGAAGAAAATGTATGGAGCGACCCTGAAATCTATCCTATTCTTAAAGAAAAGTATGTTTTAATATCACTTTATGTGGATGACCGTAAGGAATTAGCGGAAGAGGAACAGTTTAAATTTCAATATGATGGTGGTCGAATTAAAGCTATTAAAACAGTTGGGCAAAAATGGGGAACGTTTCAGACTGTTAATTTTAATGCAGCTTCTCAACCTTACTATGTTTTACTATCACCAGATTTAGAAGTACTTACAGAGGCCGTACAATACGTGGATAAAAATACCTATTTAAATTGGCTAAAAACCGGGCTAAACACTAGATAAAATCTTAACAATTTCATTAAATTAGTCGCTCAACCAACGATTAAAGTACATGAAAAGATTCAAAAAAGTGCTGCTGAGCTTTTTGGGTGTTTTATTGATTTTTGTTTTTTTTCTTTTCGTATTTATTAACTCTTTAAAACCTACTTATAATGGTACTAAAGAGTTAAACGGAATTGCTGCAGAAGTAAAAGTTTACTACGACACTTACGGAATACCTCACATCTATGCGCTGACAGATAAAGATGCCTATAAGGCTTTAGGCTATGTACATGCTCAGGACCGTTTATGGCAGATGGAATTGATGCGACGTATTGCTAAAGGGGGCCTTTCAGAAGTATTTGGAAAGGACTTGCTTAGTACGGATAAATTTATGCTCAGCTTAGGTATAGATGAACACGCAAAAGAAACTGTTGCTAACTTAGATAAGGATGGTGAAATGGCGCAGCTAAGTTTAGCATATTTAGAAGGAATAAACACATTTATAGAAGAAGGGCCTACACCAATAGAGTTTTACTTAACAGGCTTGGATAAAACGCCTTTTAAGTTAGAAGATATTTATAACACAGTAGGTTATATGGCATTTTCATTTGCGCAAGCCCATAAAACGGACCCATTATTAACGCATATTAAAGAGAATTTAGGGTACGATTATATTAAAAATTTAGCCATAGATGCAGATACGGTGGGGGTCAGAATAAAATCTTTTACCTCTTCTACGGATAGTCTTTCCAAAACACTAATGCAAGCTTCAGAAAAAGCGTTAGCAAAGTTGCCCATTCCTAAGTTAGAAGGCAGTAATAGTTGGGTTTTAGGACCCAAGAAAACAAAAAGCGGACAAGTTATTTTTGCAAATGACCCACATATAGGTTTTGCGCAACCATCTGTTTGGTATGAGGCACATGTAAAAACTCCAACCTATGAAAAATATGGATATCACCTTGCAGGAATCCCTTTTCCGTTATTGGGGCATGACAGAAATATAGCCTACGGATTAACCATGTTTCAAAATGATGATATCAATTTTTATTACGAAACACCCCATCCTACGGATTCTACCCAATATAAAACACCAGAGGGTTGGGCTAGCTATAATTGGGTGGATAAGACTATTAAAGTTAAAGGCGAAGAAGATGTTAAATTTAGTTATAAGGTGAGTAGGCATGGTCCTATTTTAAACGGAATAGCTAATCAGATAAATGGGGATAAGCCTGTAGCAATGTACTGGGTATATACCCAAAAAGAAAATAAGGTTTTAGAAGGGTTGCATGGTATGATTAAAGCGAAAGACATTAAAAGCTTTAAGTCTGCTTTGCCTAATATTCACGCACCAGGTTTAAATGTGATGTACGGCGATAAGCAAGGTAATGTAGCATGGTGGGCTTCTGCGGCATTATATAAAATGCCAGATAGTGTAAATACTAAATTTATACTCAACGGAGTTTCGGGAAAAGATGAGCCCGTAGAATGGTTAGATTTTAGTAAAAATCCACGGGCAATAAATCCAGATTGGGGATACGTATATTCTGCCAACAATCAACCAGATACCATTGCTGGTAATTTATATCCTGGATATTATTTACCAGATAATAGAGCTAAAAGAATAGTTTCGCTTCTGGAGCCGAAAGACGATTGGGATGTAAAATCAACTCAAAAAATGATAACCGATGTAACCTCTGCAATGAACGCAGAGATTATAAATTCGTCCCTACGACTTGTAGATGTATCGCCATATACAGATGAACAGTTAGAACTTTTAGATATGCTTAATAGTTGGAAAGGGGATTATCCTTTAAATTCTATTGCAGCAACATTTTACCACAGATGCGTGTATTATGTATTTAAAAATTCTTTTGAGGACGAATTGGGTCCCGAGCTTTTTAGTCAATTTATGGAGACTAACCTTATGAAGCGACATTTATCTACAGCTATAAGTTTTAAAGATGGAAAGTGGTGGGATGATGTTAATACAAACGACAAGGTAGAGACCAAGGAAGATATAGTAATTAAGTCTATAGGGGAAGCATATACTTCTTTGGTTAAAGATTTTGGACCCGATTATAAGAATTGGACATGGGATAAAGTTCACACTATAGAATTTGAGCATCCAATAGGTAAAGTAAAAATTTTGCGTTCTTTTTTTAATGTAGGACCATTTCCGGTTGAGGGTAGTCGGGAAGTCATTAACAATATGTCTTTTCCCTATGACGATAGTGGTTTTTATAAGGTGTCTTCCGGACCATCTACTCGTAGAGTGATTGATTTTTCTAACATAGATGAAAGTGTAAGTATATTACCTACTGGGCAATCTGGTAATCCCTTTAGTAGTCATTATAAAGATCAAACAGCCAAGTATTTAAAGGGCGAGTTTCGTAAAATGCTGATGAATAAAAAAGAAATACAGGAAAAATCTAAGAATGTGTTGGTTCTAAAGCCGTTGAAATAAGAATTGTATGCATTCCCCTAAAAAGGATTATATTAGACGCAAACACTAACAATTTATGTTAATTAAGGTTTATGGCAGCGCTGTCTTTGGCGTGGAGGCTACAACTGTCACTGTAGAAGTAAATATAGATAAAGGAATAGGTTATCATTTAGTTGGTTTGCCAGATAATGCAATAAAAGAAAGCAATTACCGTATAGCCGCAGCCTTACAAAACAATGGATACAAGATACCAGGTAAAAAGATTACCATAAATATGGCTCCGGCAGACTTGCGTAAAGAGGGCTCTGCATACGATTTAACGTTAGCGCTCGGTATTCTTTCAGCTTCAAGCCAGATTAAAAGCCCAGAAATAGATAAATATCTTATTATGGGCGAGTTATCTCTGGATGGAACGGTACAGCCAATTAAAGGAGCTCTGCCAATCGCCATTAAAGCACAAGAAGAAGGTTTTAAAGGATTTATCTTACCCAAACAAAACGCTAAAGAAGCTGCTATTGTAAATAAGTTAGAAGTTTACGGCGTTGAAAATATTAAACAGGTAATAGATTTTTTTGATAATAATGAGCCATTAGAACAAACCGTAATCGATACGCGGAAGGAATTTTACAAGCAATTAGAATTTCCCGAGTTCGATTTTTCTGACGTCCGTGGACAAGAAAGTATTAAGCGCTGCATGGAAATTGCTGCTTCTGGGGGGCATAATATTATATTAATTGGTCCTCCTGGTGCTGGTAAAACCATGCTTGCTAAGCGCTTACCGTCCATTTTGCCGCCTATGACGTTGCATGAAGCTCTAGAAACCACAAAAATTCATAGTGTGGTTGGTAAGGTAAAAGATGCTGGGCTCATGAGTCAACGACCATTCAGGTCTCCTCATCATACCATTTCAGACGTGGCACTTGTGGGCGGAGGTACGTATCCACAACCAGGAGAAATATCTCTAGCGCATAATGGGGTTCTTTTTTTAGATGAATTACCAGAATTTAAACGCTCTGTTTTAGAGGTCATGCGCCAACCCTTAGAAGATAGAGATGTTACTATTTCTAGAGCTAAATTTACAGTGACTTATCCCAGCAGTTTTATGTTGGTTGCTAGTATGAATCCAAGTCCTGGAGGTTATTTTAATGACCCAGATGCACCCGTAACTTCTTCACCAGCAGAAATGCAGCGCTATTTAGGTAAAATTTCTGGTCCATTACTAGACCGTATTGATATACATATAGAAGTAACACCTGTACCTTTTGATAAATTGTCAGACGAGCGAAAAGGGGAGAGTAGCAGCGCAATTAGGGAGCGTGTTATGAAAGCTAGAGAGTTGCAAACTATACGTTTTGCAGATTTGGATAAGGTGCATTATAATGCTCAGATGAATACGAAGCAAATTAGGGAGTACTGTAAATTAGATGCCGCATCTAAAGAGTTGCTAAAAACTGCTATGGAACGTCTTAATTTATCTGCAAGAGCATACGACCGAATTTTAAAGGTAGCACGTACAATTGCAGATTTATCCAATGATGAGGCTATAAATGGTACTCATATCTCTGAAGCAATTCAATATAGAAGCTTAGACAGAGAAGGGTGGTTGGGTTAAATCACTTTGATGTTAGCCTTTAACCCTTCCATAATACCTTGTATGTTACGTACGGTATCTGCTAAGTAATATTTTATTACAACGCTGGGTATACGTATGGTAGTGAAACCATTTTTAAAAGAATGCATAGCTTCTTCTAAATCTTGTATAGCCTGTTCATGCGTAAGCATTTGGTATTCTGTTTCTACCTCAATGTTTAATTTTACTCTAGAAATAGCAATATCTATAGACTTATGTCCATCCCACCATTCAAGCATAGGATTAGTCCCTGCCTCTTTTAAAGCATAGTATAGCTGTACCGCTTCTAAAGGAGTGTTATTATTCCTTCTAATTTTGTCGATAAGCGAACTGTGCCTTTGGCATAGTGCAACCCCATATTTTTCTAGGGACTTTTGTTGCTCTAAAAAACTTATGTCTTTTTTACAATCACAGCATGTCATGTAAGTAGGTGTCTTTGGTTTTTAATTCATGATTTGGGACTATTATAACTTTAACATTTTTCAATTCGTATAATAAGGAACCGATTTTTAGACGAAATACACTTTTTTAGATGAAATGCATATTATCTGTCTTAGAGTTGTTAATTTACGGGCTGAATTGTGATTAGCTATGTTCAAAAATATTGGGCCAGGAGTTCTGGTCGCCGCAGCCTTTATTGGTCCAGGTACTGTCACGGCCTGTTCCCTTGCAGGCATAAGGTTTGGCTATAATTTGTTATGGGCTTTATTGTTGTCAATTTTAGCAACAATGGTTCTCCAAGAAATGGCGGCAAGATTGGGATTAATAACCCAGAAAGGTCTTGGTGGTGTCATCAATAAAAATATACCTAATAAAAGCTTAAAAGTAACTATTACGGCGGTTGTTTTAGGTGCAATTTTAATTGGTAATACAGCCTATGAAGCTGGTAATATTGGGGGTGCTGTTTTGGGTTTAGAGGCAATATTTGGTAAGGCTTATTTAGGTAGCTATCCATGGATAGTTGGTCTATTAGCATTTACCTTATTATGGTTTGGTAGTTATAAAGTTTTAGAACGATTTTTTGTGGGTCTCATTAGTTTAATGAGCCTGTCTTTTTTAATTACTGCTATCCTAACCAAGCCAAAGCTCTTACCATTACTAGAGGGACTTTTTTTACCACAAATAGAAGAGGCAGGTTTTACAACTATATTGGCTCTGGTAGGTACTACTGTGGTGCCTTATAATCTCTTTTTACACGCTAATTTAGTTAACAAAAAGTGGAAGTCATTTAAAGACTTAAAAACAGCACAGATAGATACCGTTATTAGTATTGCGGTGGGTGGATTAGTATCTATGGCAATAGTAGTGTGCGCAGCTTCTATTCCTAAATCTAATTTAACTACAGTAATGGATTTAGCGTTGGGATTGGAACCTTTATACGGTAAAGCTGCCGTTTTTTTTATGGGCATCGGCCTTTTTGCGGCTGGTTTAACCTCTGCAATTACAGCACCTTTAGCAGCAGCTTACGTAGCAAATAGTTGCTTTAACTGGAATGTTGCTGCCATAGATTGGCGATTCAGAATGGTTTGGGCCTCCATTATTATTATTGGTGTATTGTCACTATCTTTTAATATTACTCCTATACAAATCATCAAGTTTGCGCAAATAGCCAATGGAGTTTTGTTACCTATTATAGCTATTTTGCTTGTTTGGATGGTGAATAATAAAAAAATAATGTCTTATTACAGCAACACGCCTTTGCAAAATTTTATTGCCTTACTCATTATCGTTTTTGCCATATTCTTGGGTTTAAAAAGTGTATTGAAGGTCGTAGGAATTTTAGAGTGATGAATGTAATAGATATAAACGCAGACGTTGGGGAGGGATTAGAAAATGAAGCTAGTCTATTACCACTTATAAGCTCTTGTAATATTGCATGTGGTGGCCATGCTGGTTCTAATGCTACGATGGGATCTGTGGTGATTTTAGCCCTAGAAAATCAGGTGAAAATTGGTGCGCACCCCAGTTATCCAGATAGGGCTAATTTTGGGCGTAAAAGTATCCCTATTGGTAAAAAAGAACTACTAAAAAGTTTATCTCATCAATTAGAAGATTTTGAAAAGGTACTCCAGGCTAAAAAAGCTAAGTTGCATCACATAAAACCTCATGGAGCATTATATAATGATGCTGCTAATAATCACCAAATTGCTCGTGTCTTTTTAAATGCTGTGCAGCCTTATAAAAACAATACTCATTTGTATTTACCACATAATTCCGTTGTAGCCAACTTGGCCTTGGAAGATGGTTTTTCGGTCAACTTTGAAGCTTTTTTAGATCGTAATTATAGTAACGATTTAAAACTGGTTTCTCGTTCTATGGAAAAAGCGACAATACAAAAGCCAACAGCTGTGCTCGCACATTTGTTAACCATAGCTAAACAAGGAAAGGTACTTACTATAGATAATGAATTTAAAAAAATACAAGCAAACACCTATTGCATCCATGGAGATAATCCTAATGTATTGCAAATATTAATGTATCTTCAAAAGGAATTGCCAAACCATAACCTACAACTGCAAAAATGGAATCAGAATACCCAATAAGCATTAGACCATTTGGCGCACATGCCGTTTTAATAGAATGGGAGCATCTGGTGTCCAGAGCTATTCTAAACCAATGTATAACCCTTGAACGGGAATTGAGAAATAGTTTTAGCGGAATGTGGGAATTTGTGCCAGCCTATAATTCACTCACTTTAATTTATAATGGAACGGAAGCATTTCAATTCGAAACGATAGCTTCAAAAATTAAATACACATATAATAGCTTAGAGCAAGTTGCAAATCGAGATAATGTGCTTTGGACATTACCAGTTTGCTATGATGATGAATTTAGCATAGATATGGAAAATGTTATTCAACGGCTGGGGTATAACAAATCAGAAATAATAAAATTGCATACGGAGTCTATTTATGATGTTTATGGCATTGGTTTTTTACCGGGTTTTATGTATTTAGGTGGATTGCCAGAAGTTCTTGAAATTCCAAGAAGGAAACACCCTAGACAAAAAGTGGCCAAAGGAGCTGTGGGTTTGGCAAGTAAACAAACAGGTATATACCCGCAAGAATCCCCAGGAGGTTGGAATATTATTGGCAATTGTCCTGTTTCTTTATTTGAAATTGAAAAGGAACAACCTTGTTTTGTATCTGTGGGTGATAGGGTTCAATTTAAGGCGATAGAAAAATCAGAATACGATTTAATCAAGATTCAAGTAGAAGTAGGCATATACAAACCAGAAAAACAAGAAGGAGTATGATTAAAGTGCTGAAACCTGGTTTATACACTTCTTTACAAGATAAGGGTCGTTTTGGATATAGAAATAAAGGTGTACCCGTTTCTGGGGCTATGGATTCTATCGCTTTTGAACAAGTGAATATGCTTTTAGGGAATTCAGAAGAAGCTACTCTTATAGAAATTACAATGACAGGGCCAACACTACAATTTTATGCACCTACATATATCTGTATTGGCGGAGCAAACATGTCGGCTACCTTGAATAAAGTTTCCATAGAAAATTATAAGGTATATCAAGTAAGTGAAGGCGATGTTATTGCTTTCGGACGACTCATTGATGGATTTAGAGGATATCTAGGGGTTAAAAATGGTTTTGATTCTGCTGTAAAATTGGGTAGCCGTTCTCAGTACTATCCTATTACAGAAATATCTAGATTAGAAGCTAATACAGAATTGCCATTTAAAGCGTATGAGAAAGGTTGGGAAGTTCCAATAGTAAAAATAGATACAAATTATCTAAATACGCCTATTTTAGAGGTTAGTAAAGGACCAGAATTCCGTTTGTTAACAGATAAACAATTAGAGCAATTGTTTAGTAAAACGTTCGCTTTAGCAAAAGAGAACAATAGAATGGCTTATCAATTAGAAGAAGCTATACACCCACACGAACATTCAATTTTAACCGCCGCTACACTACCTGGTACGGTACAACTAACTCCTGCTGGCAAGCTTATTATTTTAATGAAAGATGGGCAAACAACTGGTGGTTATCCTAGAGTATTACAGTTGTCTGAGCTAGCAATTTGCGTACTAGCTCAGAAAAAGTATGGAGATAGTATCACTTTTAAACTATAAAATGCACGTCGGAAAATGGCACTCTAAATCGTGGCCCGTAGATTCCGTTATCATCTCTAACACCACAACCTATAACCATATTTATTTCAGCACCGCTTGGTAGATTTAAAATCTGTTTAACTTTAATACTGTCAAAACCTTCCATGGGGCAGGTGTCATAGCCCACAGCTGCCATTCCTGTCATAAAATTTTGGGCCGCTAAAGCAGCACTTTTATGCGCAACAATACGCATATCAGATTTTCGCACTTGTCGGTATACAGGTTTAAAAAGGCCTATAACATTAAAGACTAAATATTTTAATAATCCTAATATTCCCAGAAAGTCAACGTACACAGTAGGGATTAATTTGCGGTAATAGTTAAGAGCAAACTTTTCTCTTGAGGTGTATTCACTTTCTTTTTTATTACCGTAAGCTTCCTCTAAAAAATTAATATTCGCTTGTACACGTTTTTTCCATAAATCTTTTCTTGCAACCACAACAAGTAGACGTTCTGCTGTTTTTGCAGCATTTTGTCCTAGGCAAGCCGCAGTCATTTCTTCTAAAGTCTTACTGTTTCTAACTTCATAAAACTCCCATAACTGCAAATTACTGCTGGTAGGTGCTAAAGTCGCATTCTTTATGCAAGAAGCTACTGTTTCATCATTCAATTTCTCATCCTTAAATACACGAACGGAACGTCTATACGCTACCGCTTCGGAAAAGGTTTTTTCCATGTCATCATTTTAAAGCTGCAAAGAACGGTAATCATTAAGGATTATAAAAAAACTTGATGCCAGAGACCTTTGGTTTTTATATCCATAATGCTAAATAAAAACTTTATGAATTAGTTGAATATGATATTTAAAAACAACTTAAATAACTGTATATCAGATTACTATTATATTTTGACTTGCACTGGGGCTAAACACAATGATAGTGTTAAAATTCTAAGGTGTATCAAACATATATCTTTGATATTCGAAATAAAATGCAATAAAAAGACCTTTTTTAGGAAAATATACTAATGGAATTAAATAAGTACAGTAAAAACGTAACGCAAGACCCAACTCAACCGGCAGCACAGGCCATGTTGTATGCTCTCGGCTTAACGGAAGAAGATTTAAAAAAGCCATTTATTGGGATAGGCAGTACAGGATACGAAGGTAATCCCTGTAATATGCACCTAAATGAACTAGCCAAACATGTAAAATCTGGTGTGCAGTCTAAAGATTTAGTGGGACTTATTTTCAACAGTATTGGGGTTAGTGATGGTATTTCTATGGGAACGTATGGAATGCGCTATTCACTTCCATCTAGAGATTTAATTGCAGATTCTATGGAGACTGTTGTTCAGGCCATGAATTATGATGGTTTGGTTACTGTTGTTGGTTGCGATAAAAATATGCCGGGCGCTCTAATGGGGATGATTCGTTTAAATAGACCTTCTATATTATTATATGGTGGCACTATAGCCTCAGGTTGTCATAAAGACAAAAAATTAGACATTGTTTCTGCTTTTGAGGCATGGGGAGAGAAGGTAGCTGGTTCTATTGATGAAAAAGAATACAAATCAGTAATACAAAAAGCGTGTCCGGGTGCAGGTGCATGCGGCGGTATGTATACGGCAAACACCATGGCATCGGCTATAGAGGTATTGGGAATGTCTTTGCCTTATAGTTCTTCTAATCCGGCGGTAGGTTCGCAAAAAAATAATGATGGTAAGGCAACAGGGGAAGCGATGCGCTACCTTATTGAAAATGACATTAAACCTTTAGACATCATCACTAAAAAGTCTTTGGAGAATGCCGTACGACTCATAACCGTACTTGGTGGTTCTACCAATGCGGTATTGCACTTTTTGGCAATCGCAAAAGCTGCGGAGATAGATTTTACTTTAGACGACTTTCAACGCATTAGCGATACCACTCCGTTTTTAGCAGATTTAAAGCCAAGTGGTAAGTATTCTATGGAAGACTTGCACAACGTAGGGGGTGTACCTGGAGTAATCAAGTTTATGCTAGAAAATAACATGTTACACGGCGATTGTTTAACCGTAACCGGGAAAACATTGGCAGAGAATATGAAAGATGTTCCAGGCTTACATGACGGACAAGATGTAGTTCATGGTCTGGACAATCCTATTAAAGAAACAGGACATTTAAGAATTTTATACGGTAACCTGGCAGAATTAGGTTCCGTAGCTAAAATTACAGGTAAAGAAGGGTTGCATTTCTCCGGTCCCGCAAAAGTCTTTAATGGCGAATTTGAGGCTAATGCGGGAATCCGCGATGGCTTGGTAAAAAAAGGTAATGTTGTGGTTATCCGTTATGAAGGTCCTCAAGGTGGTCCAGGTATGCCAGAAATGCTAAAACCTACAGCAGCTATTATGGGTGCTGGGCTAGGTAAAGATGTAGCATTGATTACTGATGGTAGATTCTCTGGTGGTACGCACGGTTTTGTGGTAGGGCATATTGCCCCAGAGGCACAAGAAGGTGGTAACATTGCTTTGGTAGAAGACGGCGATATAATCACCATAGATGCCGAGGCAAACACCATTTCTGTGGCAATTTCCGATGAAGAAATGGCAAAAAGGAAAGCCAAATGGGCTGCTCCAGATTTAAAAGTGAGAAAAGGAAGTTTGTATAAATATGCTAAAACAGTTTCGTCTGCCTCTAAAGGCTGTGTAACTGACGCCCTTTAAAAAAAAGGTTTATGGAAACATTAAAAGCAACAGAAGATAAATCAGCAAAACAAAAAAGCATGAGAGTTACAGGTGCAGAGGCTATAATTCATTGTTTGCTGGCAGAAGGTGTAGATTTAATTTATGGGTATCCAGGAGGGGCTATAATGCCTGTGTATGACGAGTTGTACAAGTTCCAAGATAAACTTACCCATATTCTTACACGCCACGAACAAGGTGCTACGCATGCCGCGCAAGGGTATGCAAGAGTAAGTGGTAAAGTAGGGGTGGCAATGGCTACTTCGGGACCAGGGGCAACCAATTTGGTCACCGGGTTGGCAGATGCACAAATAGATTCAACACCAATGGTTTGTATTACGGGCCAGGTTCCCAGGCATTTATTGGGTTCTGATGCTTTTCAAGAAACAGATATTGTTGGTATTTCTACACCTGTTACAAAGTGGAACTATCAAATTACCAAGGCGTCTGAGATTCCAGAAATTTTGGCAAAGGCATTTTATATAGCACGTTCTGGTAGACCAGGACCTGTATTAGTAGATATTACTAAGAATGCTCAGTTTGATGAAATTGATTTTACGTATGAAAAATGTACCGGCGTACGTAGCTATACACCTGTAAGTGAGCCAGACGAAAATGCCATTTCTGCCGCGGCAGAACTTATCAATTCGGCTAAAAAGCCCATGATAGTTTTTGGGCAGGGCGTAATTCTTGGAGAGGCAGAAGAAGAATTAAAACGATTGGTAGAAAAAGCAGGTATTCCTGCAGCCTGGACTATCATGGGACTTTCTGCAATGGATACCGAACATCCGCTTAACGTAGGTATGGTGGGTATGCACGGTAATTACGGTCCTAATGTGTTAACCAATGAGTGCGATTTGTTAGTTGCTATTGGGATGCGTTTTGATGACCGGGTTACGGGTAGCTTAGATACCTATGCCAAACAAGCCAAGGTTATCCATTTTGAGATAGACCCAGCAGAAATCAATAAAAATGTTAAGGCAGATGTAGCGGTTTTAGGAGATTGTAAAGCGTCCTTAAAATTGTTATTACCAAAGGTAAAAGAGAACTCACACGAGGCATGGAAAGCGGAGTTTGATAAAAAATACCAAGAAGAATTTGAAGCGGTAATTAAGAACGATATTCATCCAACCAAACCTGGTCTAACCATGGGAGAGGTGATAGAAGGAATAAATATAGCTTCGGACCAAAAAGCGGTTGTGGTTACCGATGTGGGGCAACACCAAATGATAGGCTGTCGCTATGCTAAATTCCGTCAAAGTAAAAGCAACATTACTTCTGGTGGTTTGGGTACTATGGGTTTTGCGCTACCAGCAGCCATAGGTGCTAAAATGGGAGCTCCAGAGCGTCCTGTGGTAGCAATTATTGGTGATGGCGGTTACCAAATGACCATTCAAGAATTGGGTGTCATTTTTCAGCATAATGTGGGCGTTAAAATTGTGGTACTTAATAACAATCACCTAGGTATGGTGCGTCAATGGCAAGAATTGTTTTTTGACAAGCGATATGCTTCTACGGTAATGACTAATCCTGACTTCGTGAAAATAGCGGAAGGGTATCACATTAAATCGAACCGAATAGAAGAGAGAAAAGATTTAGAAGCGGGTATCAAGGAAATGATGGAGTATGATGGTCCGTATTTCTTGGAGGTTGTGGTGGAACAAGAGGATAACGTTTTTCCTATGATTCCTTCTGGTGCATCCGTATCTGATATTCGTTTAAAATAAGAAAAGAATCCTATGGAAAATCAATGGTTTACCATTTCGGTATATTCAGAAAATAGTGTTGGATTGTTAAATAGAATATCAGGAATATTCTTAAAGCGACACATTAATATAGAGAGCTTAAATGTTTCTAAATCAGAAATTGAGAATGTTTCTAAATTCACTATCGTTGTATTTACTACAGAAGATTGGACACGTAAAATTGTACAACAAATAGAAAAGCAGATAGAAGTTATAAAAGCCTTTTATCATACAGACGATGAAATAATTTATCAGGAATCTGCCATCTTTAAAATAGATTCTGATTTGTTGTTTGATGAGCGTCAAATTCAGAATATAATTAAGGAGCATAATGCCACCATAGTTACGGTAGCAAGAGACTTTTTTGTATTGGCTAAAACAGGTAGAAGAAATGAAATTGATGAAATGCACGATGCTTTTGAACCGTTCGGTATTTTACAATTTGTACGTTCGGGTCGTATTTCCGTTTCTAAGGAAACCATGCCAATTTCCAATTTATTAGAAGAATTTCAATTGAATAACTAAAAGTAATACCAATAAACACGTATAAAATGACAAATTATTTTAATACACTATCGCTTCGTGACCAATTAACGCAATTGGGAAAATGCCGATTTATGGACACTCATGAATTTGCGAATGGTGTATCTGCACTAAAAGGAAAGAAAATTGTAATTGTTGGTTGCGGAGCCCAAGGTTTAAATCAAGGTCTTAATATGAGAGATTCTGGTTTAGATGTATCTTATGCCTTAAGGGATGCAGCCATTAAAGAACAAAGACAATCGTATAAAAATGCTACGGAAAACAACTTTGTTTGTGGTACTTATGAAGAATTGATTCCTATTGCAGATGTAGTCATTAACCTTACGCCAGACAAGCAGCATACTAACGTAGTAAATGCGGTAATGCCTTTGATGAAGAAAGGCGCAACCTTGTCTTATTCTCACGGCTTTAACATTGTAGAAGAAGGCATGCAGGTACGTGAAGATTTAACTGTAATCATGGTGGCACCTAAGTCTCCAGGATCAGAGGTTAGGGAAGAATACAAAAGAGGTTTTGGTGTGCCAACACTAATTGCGGTTCACCCAGAAAACGACCCAGAAGGTAAAGGGTTAGAACAGGCTAAAGCTTATGCAGCAGCAACGGGTGGCGATAGAGCAGGTGTGTTAGAGTCTTCTTTTGTTGCAGAGGTAAAGTCAGATTTAATGGGTGAGCAAACTATTCTATGTGGTTTGTTGCAAACAGGTTCTATCCTAAGCTTCGATTTAATGGTAGCTAAAGGCATAGATGCGGGTTATGCCTCAAAATTGATACAGTACGGTTGGGAAACCATCACAGAAGGTCTTAAGCAAGGTGGTATTACTAACATGATGGACCGTCTGTCTAATCCTGCTAAAATAAAAGCTTTTGACTTGGCGGAAGAGTTAAAAGAAATTATGCGTCCATTGTTCCAAAAGCATATGGATGATATTATGAGCGGTCATTTCTCCAAAACAATGATGGAAGATTGGACTAATGATGATAAAAACCTATTAACGTGGAGAGCAGAGACAGGCGAAACTAATTTTGAAAAAACTCCCGCAGGTGACATTGAAATAACTGAGCAGGAATTTTACGATAATGGAGTGTTAATGGTGGCGTTTGTAAAATCTGGTGTGGAATTGGCATTTGAAACCATGACTGAATCCGGAATTATTGCAGAATCTGCTTATTATGAATCGTTACACGAAACACCACTTATTGCGAATACTATTGCACGTAAAAAGTTATTTGAAATGAATCGTGTAATCTCTGATACGGCAGAATACGGTTGTTATTTGTTTGATCATGCTTGTAAACCTTTGTTAGCGGATTTTATGAAAACCGTAGACACAGACGTAATTGGCAAGCCGTTTGCAGCGGGCCAAGGAAATGGTGTGGATAACCAACGATTAATTGCTGTAAACAAAGCCTTAAGAGAACACCCGGTAGAAGTAGTAGGAGCGCGTTTACGAGCCTCAATGACCGCAATGAAACCGATAGCTTAAAACAATACAAGGCAGGTTTAAAACCTGCCTTTTTTTATATCTTTTTTTGAATGAAAGAAGAAAGTAATACTTATGTTCCCAAAATAAGTGCAATACAGCAAGCTGCGATTACCATAAGTAGTATCGCAGAAGAAACACCTTTGCAAGAAAGTATACGGCTAAGCAAAGCACTTGGGGCTAATGTATTGTTAAAACGGGAAGACTTACAACGGGTACGTAGCTACAAAATTCGTGGTGCTTTCAATAAAATTCATTCACTTTCCAAAGAAGCATTGGAAAATGGAGTGGTTTGTGCCAGTGCGGGTAATCATGCACAGGGTGTAGCGTTTGCTTGTAGCCATCTTGGGGTTAAAGGAACCATCTACATGCCAGTGGTAACCCCAAAACAAAAGATAGACCAAACCAAAATGTTTGGTGGCGATTGGGTTACCGTAGTTTTAAGCGGTGATACTTTTGATGATGCCTATCTGGCAGCCCAAAAAGAATGTGATGAGCAAGGTAAAACGTTTGTGCACCCATTTGACGACCCAAAGATTATAGAAGGACAAGCCACGGTTGGTTTAGAATTGCTCAACCAAACTAAAGTGCCTATAGATTATGTTTTTGTACCTGTTGGTGGTGGTGGTTTGGTGTCTGGTATCTGTTCGGTTTTTAAAGAGTTGTCTCCCAACACCCAGATAATCGGGGTAGAACCAGAAGGTGCTCCTTCCATGAAAAAATCTATGGAGTTGGGTAATGTAACAGTACTTGAAGAAATTGATAAATTTATAGATGGCGCTGCGGTAAAGCGGGTAGGAACACTTAATTTTAATATCTGTAAACAGCATTTAAGTCAGATGGTTACAGTGCCAGAAGGTTTGGTTTGCCAGACCATTTTAGACTTGTACAACAGGGATGCTATAGTGGTAGAACCTGCTGGTGCGTTAACTATTGCGGCATTGGGTCAATTTAGCGAGCGGTTAAAGGGTAAAAATGTGGTCTGTATAGTTAGTGGTAGTAACAATGATATTACTAGAACTGCAGAAATTAAAGAACGAGCGCTTTTATTTGGTAAGGTAAAACATTATTTTATTGTTCGTTTTCCGCAAAGACCTGGGGCATTAAAACAATTTGTGGCAGATATTTTAGGGCCTACAGATGATATAACCCATTTTGAATACTCTAAAAAGTCTAGTAGGGAAGATGCACCGGCCGTTGTGGGTATAGAGTTGCAGTCGCCTTTAGACTTGGAGCCACTGATTAAACGTATGAAAGAAAATAACTTTTTTGGCGACTATTTAAATGACAAACCAGATTTGTTTCAATACTTGATTTAAACTTAAATCTAACTTAAAAAAGGGATTAAATACAAGAACACTTAGCATGACAACAACACCACAAATTCCTGAAGAATTTCAAATAAAAGAACAAAAACACCAAAGACATTATTTAGTCAATGGTGAACTTAGAGCGTGGAATGGCGCTACAACAGAAGTTATTTCCACTATTTCTAGTACAGAAGATTACCAACCTACCATTTTAGGAAGTATCCCAGATATGGGAGAAAAAGAGGCTCTAGATGCATTAGATGCAGCTTTAAAAGCGTATGACCAAGGTCAGGGCTTGTGGCCTACCATGAAAGTAAAGGACCGTATTGAGTGTATGGAAACCTTTGTAAAAAAGATGGAGGCCAAAAGAGAAGAGGTAGTTAAACTTTTAATGTGGGAAATAGGGAAGTCTAAGCCCGATTCTTACAAAGAATTTGACCGTACCGTTGAATACATTTACGATACAATAGAAGATTACAAGCAGTTAGATCGAGACTCGGCTAAATTTCAAAAGCATGATGGTGTTTATGCGCACATACGCCGTGGACCTTTAGGAGTTGTATTGTGCTTGGGCCCTTACAATTATCCTTTAAACGAGACGTTTGCGCTATTAATACCCGCGATAATCATGGGTAATACTACTATTTTTAAACCCGCAAAACATGGGGTTTTGTTAATAGCACCTTTGTTAGAAGCTTTTCAAAGTAGTTTTCCAAAAGGCGTGGTCAATATTCTTTTTGGAAGGGGTAGGGCAGTTGCTGCGCCAATTATGCAAACAGGAAAAGTAGACGTTTTGGCATTAATTGGTAATAGTAAATCGGCCAATGCATTGCAAGAGCAACATCCAAAAAGCAATAGGCTAAGATTAGTTTTGGGGCTCGAAGCTAAAAATCCGGCCATAGTGCTACCGGATGCAAATATGGATTTAACGGTGAACGAAGTTATTGCTGGGACAACCTCATTTAACGGGCAACGGTGTACCGCTCTTAAAGTGGTTTATGTTCACGAAGAGGTTAAAGACGAATTTTTTGAGAAATATACCAAGGCTATCGATGCCCTAAAATTTGGTAATCCATGGGAAGATGGCGTTAAGCTTACGCCACTACCAGAACCTGGAAAACCAGATTATATTCAAGAATTAATTGATGACGCCGTAGCAAAAGGTGCTAAGATAATGAACGAAAAAGGCGGGCAGCGTTTTGATAATTACATTTGGCCAGCGGTATTGTATCCCGTAACAAAAGATATGCGTGTGTACCAAGAGGAGCAATTTGGACCAGTAGTACCCGTGTTGTCTTTCAAGGATATTTCTGAACCCTTAGATGATATGGCAGAATCTAATTACGGACAACAAGTGAGTCTATTTGGTAAAGACGTTTATACCTTATCGCCTTTAATTGATACATTGGCCAACTTGGTTTGTAGGGTAAACCTAAACAGTTCTTGCCAACGCGGACCAGACGTGTACCCGTTTACAGGGAGAAAAGACTCTGCGCAAGCAACTTTGAGCGTGCACGATGCTTTACGTTCTTTTAGTATTAGAACGTTTGTTGCCTTTAAAGACAATGAGGTGAACAATGAAACAGTAGAGCAACTATTGGAAGCTAAGGTGAGCAACTTCTTAAGTACGGATTACATATTATAATTGCAATTAACTAGAATTAAAACTGTGCGGCCCTTGTTTTAACAAGGGCTTTTTTTGTGGATTGTTATACTTTTGGAATACTTTAAAAATAGTAACTATGAAAATATCTAAAATTACAATAGTATTAGCGGTGTTGCTCACTTTTGGCAGTTGTGCAGAATTGCAACAAGTAGTAAATAATTTGCCAACCACAGGTGGTCCGGTAACCCAAGAAGAAATCATTGGTGGTTTAAAACAAGCACTTGAGTTTGGTGTGGTAGAAGGGGTAAATATCTTGAATAAGGAAGATGGTTATTTCAAAGATGAAGCGGTCAAAATTTTATTGCCAGAAGAACTACAGAAGGTAGACGCAACACTGCGTAAAATAGGTCTATCTAACTTAGCAGATGAAGGATTGAAGGTATTGAATAGGGCTGCAGAAGATGCAGTAAGCGAAGCAAAACCAATTTTTGTGCAGGCCATTAAGGATTTTACTTTTGCCGATGCTAAAACCATTTTAACATCTTCCAATGATCTGGCCGCTACTGAATATTTAGAGGGTAGTACCTCTACAAAATTAGCAGCTGCTTTTGAACCAAAAATTGCTGCTTCATTAGATAAAGTAGGGGCAAACGATATTTGGGCAACTATTATTCAGAAATACAATACCGTTCCATTGGTGAAACCGGTAAATCCAAATTTAACAGAGTACGTAACCAATCAGGCAATTGACGGTTTGTTTGTAAAAGTAGGCGACAAAGAAAAAGAAATTAGAAACTCTGTATCTTCTAGAACTACCGCGTTGTTGCAGAAAGTATTTGCTCTACAATAAAATATACTTGTTTAAGAGATTAAAGTCTGGCTTTATAGCCGGACTTTTTTGTTATATCTATTCGTCTTTAGCATCTAAAATTTACACTTTATTAACAATATATTATACAAATTAAGGCAACACATGTTAATATAGCATATAAAAGTAACAATTTACTATCATCTCAACAGGAACAAAATTTGGAACTTTGCACAGTAGATAATATGATAAAAAACAAAGAATTAAAATATATTCTATGAAACAGAATATCAATACAACAAAACCATTGTTAGCATTAGCTTTAGGTGGTTTTGGAATTGGCTTAACCGAGTTTGTTATCATGGGTATTTTACCAGAGGTAGCAAATGGTTTACAAGTTAGTATTCCAGAGGCAGGGCATTTTATAGCGGCTTATGCTTTAGGTGTTGTAGTAGGTGCACCATTATTAGCTTCTATGGGCGATAAATTGCCTTCTAGAAAAATGTTATTGCTATTAATGGTTTGGTTTACGGTTTTCAATACTTTGTCTGCCTTTTCTCCTAATTACTATACCATGTTGAGCATGCGCTTTTTATCAGGCTTACCACACGGTGCATTTTTTGGAATTGGCTCTATAGTTGCCACTACTTTAGCAAAAGAAGGAAAGGCGGCCCAAGCTATCGCCATAATGTTTTCGGGCTTAACCGTTGCGAATTTGATAGGTGTTCCATTAGGTACCTATCTAGGACAAACCTATAGTTGGAGCATCTCTTTTTTCTTAGTGGGTATTGTTGGTATACTAACTTTTTTGAGCATCTTTTTTTGGATGCCTAAAATTGATGGTGAGGTAAAACAGCAATCCGATGAAAAAGAGCAGCCTAAGGCTAATGTACCAGTATTCAAAAACGGAGAGCTATGGGCCATAATTGCTTTAACAGCCATAGGTACAGGTGGTTTTTTTGCATGGTACAGTTATATTGCTCCTTTGATAACGGATGTGGCCAATTTACCAGAGTACGTGGTAAGCTATGCTATGGTAATTGCTGGTGCAGGCATGGTTTTAGGTAATTTTATTGGCGCTAGAATGGCAGAGGTATATAAGCCTTTAAAATCGGTGATAATAAGTTTAACCGCAATGAGTCTGGTTTTATTGATTAATTCCTTTTTTGCATTTAATGCCATAGTGGTATTGGTTTTAGCCTTTTCTATTGGATTAATCACCTTTACGGTTGCCGCGCCCTTGCAAATGGCAATTATCAATAGTGCAAAAGGAGCGGAAAAAATTGGTGCTTCAATGAATCAAAGTGCATTTAATATAGGTAATGCTTCTGGTGCATATTTAGCCGGACTACCATTGGTCTTTGGATTTAGCGTAACTGCAGCCAGTGTGGTAGGTGCTATTTTGGCAGGTTTAGGTGTTCTAATTGCTATTGGTATTATGGTTTATAGAAAGCAAAAAGTAAAAGCCGAGAAACAAAAAAATCAGTTAGCCTCTTGTTGCTAATGTATTTTAAAGAAATAAAAAAAGGCCTGAATGCTTAGTTCAGGCCTTTTTTGGTTATTATAAGTTATGGCTTAAATGTTTTTGGCCAACCAATCCCCAACCTCCGAGGTTTTGTACGCCTTACCACCTTCAGCTATATCTTCTGTTACGATACCTTCTGCTAAAGATTTGTTTACCACATCACGGATAGCTTGCGCTTCTTCAGAAAGCCCTTTATCTTCAAAAAGCATTGCGGCAGATAATACTGTTGCTAACGGATTAGCGATGTCTTTACCCGCAGCTTGTGGATACGAGCCGTGTATTGGTTCATATAAAGAAACTTCACTACCAACAGAAGAGGAGGGCATTAGCCCCATAGAGCCAGAGATTACAGAAGCCTCATCGGTTAAAATATCGCCAAACAGGTTAGCGGTAATTATTACATCATATCCTTTGGGCCATTGTATTAAACGCATGGCTACGGCATCTACAAATTCATAAGTTACCTCTACTTCTGGGTAATCTTTTTCCATGGCTTGTACGGTTTCTCTCCAAAGACGAGAAGCCTCTAAAACGTTGGCTTTATCCACGCAGCACAATCTTTTTCCACGTTTTAAAGCCATTTCAAAACCCTTTTTAGCCAAGCGCTCAATTTCAAAACGATGATAGGTCATGGTGTCAAAAGCGGTGTCACCATCATTTAGTCTACCTCTTTCACCAAAGTATACTCCACCAGTTAGTTCTCTAAGGATTATTAAATCGGTTCCTTCTATACGGTCTCTTTTTAAAGGTGATTTATCTATTAAAGAAGGAAAAGTGAAAGTTGGACGTACATTGGCGAACAACCCCAATTTTTTACGCATTTTTAATAGGCCTTGTTCTGGTCTTACTTTTGCAGAAGGGTCATTGTCAAAACGTGGGTCGCCTATTGCGCCAAATAGGACAGCATCTGCATTAGCACAAACTTCATGTGTCTCGTCCGGATAAGGCTCTCCCACGGCGTCAATGGCAGCTGCACCAGTAAGTGCAGGCTTCCAAGTAATATCGTGCCCAAATTTTAGGGCTACGGCATCACTAACTTTAACCGCTTGATCTATAACTTCTGGTCCAATTCCGTCTCCTGCCAATAAGGCAATATTTAATTTCATGTATGTAGTATCTAAGTGTGGTTATCAAATTAAGTTCAACATTTTTTCCGTGGCTTTGATTGCAGATACCGTTTGGTCAGAATCCAAGCCCGTTGTCACAAAATCCTGCTTCTTCGTCTTCCATGTTATCATGGTTTCACAAAGGGCATCAGAATTACTGCCTGGTGGTATACGTACGGCATAATCTATCAGCTTTGGAAGCTCACGGTCAATTTGTTTGTATATTTTTTTCAAGGCAGTGATGAAGGCATCAAACTGTCCATCGCCTTGTGCATTTTCTTCAAAAATTTTCCCTTCAATCTCTATGGATAGGGTAGTAGAAGGCTTTAATCCTTTAGCATGTGTAAGAACATAGGATTTTATAAAGACCTTTTGTTGAAAGGCACTGCTGTCCAATACATCAGAAATAATGTAGGGTAAGTCTTCTTTGGTAACTTTTTCCTTCTTATCGCCCAGCTCTATTATCCTTTCGGTAACCTTTTTAACCTCATCTTCATTAAGGGTAAGTCCTAGCTCTTGTAAATTCTTTAAAATATTGGCTTTTCCAGAGGTTTTTCCTAATGCATACTGCCTTTTTCTACCAAAACGTTCTGGCAATAAATCATTAAAGTAAAGATTGTTTTTGTTGTCTCCATCTGCATGTATACCAGCGGTTTGTGTAAAAACATTCTCGCCTACTATAGGTTTGTTGGCTGGGATGCCAAATCCTGTAAATGTAGAAACCAATTTACTTACTTTGTATAAGCTAGATTCCTGTACTCTGGTGTCAATTTCTGGTAAAAAATCATTGATTACCGCAATGGTACTAGCTAGCGGTGCATTACCGGCACGTTCTCCCATACCATTCACGGTAAGGTGTAATCCATGACAACCGGCCTCTAGGGCTTCCATGACATTGCTTACACTTAAATCATAGTCGTTATGACCATGAAAATCAAAATGTGAGTTAGGATAACGCGCTATTATTTTAGAAATATACTGATGCGTTTCTTTTGGTGTAAGCACACCTAAGGTATCTGGTAACAACACCCGTTGAATAGGTTGTTGGGTTAAAAAGTCTAGAAATTGAAATACATAATCTTGAGAATTACGCATGCCATTGCTCCAATCTTCTAAGTAAACATTAGTGGCAATACCGTTTGCTTTAGCTTGTACAATGGTTTCCTCAATAGCTTTAAAATGTTCCTCGGGTGTTTTTCTAAGTTGATGGGTTAAATGATTAAGAGAACCCTTAGTAAGCAGGTTTTGCACCCTTGCACCAGCTTTAAGCATCCAATCTATGGAATTGCCACCATCAACAAAGGTTAAAACCTCTACCTTATCTATGCAATTGGCCTCTGCGGCCCAAGAAGTAATGTTCTTAACAGCTTGAAATTCCCCTTCGGAAACACGTGCCGAAGCAATTTCTATACGGTCTACCTTTAGTTCTTCTAGCAATAGTTTGGCCAAAGTGAGCTTTTCTGAGGCAGTAAAAGACACTCCAGAGGTTTGTTCACCATCCCTTAGGGTGGTATCCATTATTTCTATGGTTCTCGCCATGGAATGTTATTAAATAGGTCTAGAACTAGCGAATTCCTTGATGTCTTCTTTTAAATTTAGGAGGTAATCTATATCATCAAAGCCGTTTAAAAGGTTCCCTTTTTTGTATTCGTTGATATCAAAAGATTCTGATTCTCCGGTTTCTGAAAGCGTAATGGTTTGTGAAGGTAAATCTACCTTTAGTTCTGTGTGTGGGTTCTTTTCAATCGCTCTAAAAATCTTTTCTAAAAATTCTGGACTCACTTGTACCGGTAATACGCCAACATTTAAACAATTGTTTCTAAAAATGTCTGCAAAGAAACTAGATACTACACATCTAAATCCATAATCGTATACTGCCCAAGCAGCATGTTCTCTAGAGGAACCAGAACCAAAGTTTTTACCACCTACAAGAATTTTACCGCCGTATTGGGCGTTATTTAGTACAAAACTTTCTTTGGGAGTTCCGTCATTGTTGTATCTCCAATCACGGAAAAGGTTGTCTCCAAATCCTTTACGTTCTGTTGCTTTTAAGAAACGAGCAGGAATAATCTGGTCTGTATCTACGTTTTCTATAGGTAAAGGTACTGCGGTACTCGTTAAAACTTCAAATTTATCGTATGCCATAGTCGTATGCTTTATTTTGATTTCCGCTAAAGCAGAAATATTTAGATTTTAGATTGATTATGCTTCTTGCAATTGCATTAATTCCCTAGGGTCTGTTACCTTGCCCGTTACCGCTGCTGCTGCTGCCACTAGCGGGCTTGCCAAAAGTGTTCTAGAGCCAGGACCTTGTCTGCCTTCAAAGTTTCGGTTACTGGTACTTACCGCATATTTGCCAGCAGGCACCTTGTCATCGTTCATAGCTAAACAAGCAGAGCAACCAGGCTCTCGCAATTCAAAACCAGCTTCTTGTAAAATGTCTAAAATTCCTTCTTCTTTAATGGCAGCTTCCACCTTATGAGAACCAGGAACTAGCCAAGCCGTTACATTATCTGCCTTCTTTCTTCCTTTAATTATAGAAGCAAAAGCTCTAAAATCCTCTATTCGCCCGTTGGTGCAACTTCCTAAGAACACAAAATCTATTGGTTTACCAATCATAGAATCGCCTTCGTTGAACTCCATGTAGGCTAATGACTTAGCAAAGGTTGCTTTAGCTCCGTCTATTTGTTCCGCCGTTGGGATAGAGTTGCTAATACCAAAGCCCATACCTGGATTGGTACCGTAGGTAATCATAGGTTCTATTTCGCTAGCCGCAAAAGTTAACTCCTTGTCAAACGTAGCGTCATCTTCAGTATATAAGGTTTCCCAATAAGCCATGGCTTTATCCCAGTCTGCGCCTTTTGGTGCAAACTCTCTTCCTTTAACATATTCAAACGTTTTTTCGTCTGGGGCAATCATACCACCACGGGCACCCATTTCTATACTTAAGTTACAAACCGTCATACGGCCTTCCATACTCATTTCTCTAAAAACGCTACCAGCGTATTCTACAAAATAGCCTGTAGCGCCAGAAGTGGTAAGTTTAGATATAATAAATAGGGCAACGTCTTTTGGCGTAACCGCCGTGCTTAATTCGCCCTCAATATTAATTCGCATTTTTTTAGGCTTTGGCTGCATTATACATTGGCTGGCCAATACCATTTCTACTTCTGATGTTCCAATACCAAAGGCGATGGCACCAAAAGCACCGTGAGTAGAAGTATGGGAATCTCCACACACGATAGTTGCACCAGGAACGGTAATTCCGTTTTCTGGACCTATTACGTGTACAATTCCGTTTTTTTCATGTCCAAGGCCCCAGTAAGGAATACCATGTTCACCTGCATTTTTCTCTAATGCTTTTAGCTGATTTGCAGATAATTCGTCTTTTACTGGTAAGTGTTGGTTTATAGTAGGGGTATTGTGGTCTGCCGTTGCAAAAGTCCTATTTGGATACAAAACAGGAATATTTCTGTTTTTAAGACCTAAAAAGGCTACCGGACTTGTTACCTCATGCACCAAATGGCGGTCTATAAATAGGACGTCCGGACCGTTTTCTATATTCTTAACAACGTGTGAATCCCAAACTTTATCAAAAAGCGTTTTACCCATGTCTCTGTAATTACAAATTTAGCTTTCAAATCTAAGCAATAGCATTGTTTCAACAGGGTAGGGTAGGTCATGAAATTACGATGTTCAACAGAAAAGTTGGCTATTGTTACAGTTGGGTCAGTTTAACTAATGTAGCCCCAAAGTCCTTTACCCTTAACTAGTTGCGTATAGGTATTTCTAATTACATGATGGTCTGGTTGTTCTAATTTTGGGTCGTTCTTTAGCAATTGGATAGCATGGTAACGTGCCAATTTTAGAATAGGATTATCTTTAACGATATCAGCAATTTTAAGATTTAACATTCCGCTTTGTTGTGTACCCATTAAATCACCTGGTCCGCGTAATTTTAGGTCAACTTCGGCAATTTCAAATCCATCATTGGTTCTACACATAGTTTCTAGGCGTGTTTTAGCATCTTCAGATAGTTTATGGCTCGTCATTAGAATACAAAAACTCTGCTCAGCGCCCCTACCTACACGGCCACGGAGCTGGTGTAATTGGGATAATCCAAATTTTTCTGCACTCTCTATAATCATAACGGATGCATTGGGTACGTTTACACCCACTTCTATTACGGTGGTAGCTACCATAATTTGTGTTTCGCCCTTAACAAAGCGATCCATTTCATAATCCTTGTCTTGCGGCTTCATTTGTCCGTGAACAATGGAGATTTGGTATTTGGGAGAAGGAAACTCCCGTGCAATACTCTCATAACCATCCATTAGGTCTTTATAATCTAGGGCTTCGCTTTCTTGAATCAGTGGATAAACCACATAAATTTGTCTGCCTTTTTCTATTTCGTCTTTTATAAAACGGAAAACTTTTAATCGGTTGGCATCAAAACGATGCACAGTTTTAATAGGTTTGCGGCCAGGCGGCAGTTCATCTATTACGGATATATCCAAATCGCCATACAAACTCATGGCCAAGGTTCTTGGAATTGGAGTGGCGGTCATAACTAAAATGTGAGGAGGAATGGTGTTTTTCTGCCATAGTTTAGACCGTTGGGCAACCCCAAAACGATGTTGTTCATCTATGATGGCTAACCCTAGATTTTTAAACTGTACTTTATCTTCTAAAACGGCATGGGTACCAACCAAGATGTTAAGATTGCCATTTTCTAATTGGTTGTGCAAAAATGTACGTTCTGCCTTTTTGGTTGAACCGGTTAATAAGGCAATTTTTATGTCGGTTTTATGCAATAATTCTTTTAATCCGTTGTAATGCTGCTGTGCCAAAATCTCGGTAGGTGCCATTAGGCAGGCTTGGTAGCTGTTATCTATGGCCAAAAGCATACACATTAAGGCAACAATAGTTTTACCAGAACCAACATCGCCTTGCAATAAACGGTTCATTTGTGCACTACTGCCCATATCATTACGAATCTCTTTTATCACCCGTTTTTGGGCATTGGTAAGCTCAAATGGTAGGTGATTGGCATAAAATTCATTGAATTTTTCGCCTACGGCGGTAAAAGGCATTCCTTTTATCTTGCGTTTTCGCACTGCCTTTTTAGATAGTAATTGTAGTTGTACGTAAAATAACTCCTCAAATTTCAATCGAAACTGTGCTTTGGCCAATAAATCTTGACTTTTTGGGAAATGAATATTAAGTAAAGATTCCGGTCTTGGTAATAAATTCAATTCGTTGAGTAACCCTTGGCTCAAAGTTTCTGAAAAATTGGCCTTGGTTTCCATGAATAATTGTTGCACCATTTTACTTACTACCTTGTTGGTAATGCCTTTATTGGTAAGTTTTTCCGTAGACGGATAAATGGGTTGCATACTTATTTTAAGTCCAGCTTGGTGGTCTTTAAGTAATTCCATTTCTGGATGTGGCATGGAAAAGGTACTCCCAAAACGATTTACCTTACCAAAAACCACGTAAGGGGTATTCATTTTTATGTTCTCTTTTATCCATTTGTGACCTCTAAACCAAACCAATTCCATTTGTCCCGTTTCGTCTATATAAGTAGCTACTAAGCGTTTTCCTCGTTTTTGTTCCACGGTTTTTAGATGCACAATCTTACCCACTATTTGTACATCTGCTCCGCTATTGTGCAACTGCGAGATTTTATAATATTGTGTTTTATCTAGATACCGATTGGGATAAAATTGCAGTAAATCGCCATACGTTTCAAGGCCTAGCTCACTTTTTAAGGTCTCGGCACGGTTAGGGCCAACACCTTTTAGGTAAACCAAGGGTGTGTGAAGCAAGTTGGGTTTCATCCGATTAAAAATAGCTAAATTGGTCTAGCTTTTGAATTAGCCAATTTATGAGATTCTTTTCACTTTTACTGTTTTGTTGGTGTTTAAGTGGTTTTGCACAAAAACAACAGGCCGTTGATTTTATCCATGCAGCTGTTGCAATTGAACCAAATGGTATAGAAAAAACGGTACAAGGTAGCGTTGAGTATACGTTTTTGGTACAACGTAAGGTAGACAGTATTTTTTTGGATGCGGAGAATATCAATATAATTAATTTTAGATTGAATGACACCACCATTGAATACGTAAATACGGGAAAGAAACTGGGGTTTAAATCGCCTAAAAAGCCGGGAGAATATAGCTTGTATATTGATTATCTGGCAAGACCAAAACAAACGGTATATTTTTTTGGGTGGGATGATGTCAAGGTAGGCAATGAACAAATTTGGACGCAAGGGCAGGGAAAATATACGAGACATTGGCTGCCCAGTTTTGATGATATGACAGAAAAAGTGGAATTTGACTTGTCTATTACCGCACCAAAACACTTAGCCGTAATCGCCAACGGAGAACTAAAGTCCAAAACTTATGGTGAGGACAAACAAACCTGGAGTTGGAACATGGAGCACCCTATGAGCAGTTATCTAGTAGCCTTTGCCATTGTTGATTTTAAAAAAGAAACCAGAGAATCAAGTACGCGCGTTCCCATTGACTTGTATTACAATCCAAAAGATAGTAGTAGGGTAGCGCCTACCTATAAGTACACCACGGAACTCTTTAATTTTTTGGAGCAAGAAATTGGCGTTCCGTACCCATGGCAAAATTACAAACAAGTACCCGTGCACGATTTTATGTATGGAGGGATGGAAAATACCAGCTGTACACTGTTTTCTGACCAATACATGATAGATGAAAAAGGTTTTGTAGATAAAAACTATGTAAATGTAAATGCACACGAGTTGGCGCACCAATGGTTTGGCAATCTAGTTACAGAAGTAAGCGGAGCGCATCATTGGTTGCAAGAAGGTTTTGCTACCTATTATGCTTATTTAGCTGAAAAGGAGGTGTTTGGGGACGATTACTACTATTGGAAGTTGTATGAAACCGCCCAAAACTTAATTGCTGAATCAGAGAAGGGAAATGGCGAATCTTTATTAGACCCTAAGGCTAGCAGCCTAACTTTTTATGAGAAAGGGGCTTGGGCATTGATACTATTAAAAGACTTGGTGGGAGACAAAGCTTTTAAAAAAGGCATACAAACGTACTTATTAGCATATAGTTATAAAAATGCAACTGTTGCAGATTTTTTAGCCGTGATGGAAAAAGCCTCTGGTAAAGATTTAGAAGAATTTAGAAAAAAATGGTTGGTAGCATCTGAATTTCCTAAAGCTTCTGCACTAGCATATTTAAAAAAGAAAGACCCCTCTATTAAAAGGTTAGAAGAATTAGCCACAACTATTGAAAGTTCTACCGTAATTACCAAAGAAAACGTAACTAACTTCTATGATAGTAAAGCTCCCATAGGATTTAAAAAGGAATTTATAAAACGCTATGTTAACCAGTTAGATACACCAACACTGCAGAAAATTTTAATGGAAGGGGAGTTGCTCGTTAGGCAAGCTATTATAGCCAATCTGGAACAGATACCTGCCGAATTACAAACTGATTTTGAAACCTTGTTAAAGGACGATAGCTATTTAACCCAAGAATATGCTTTACTAGCACTTTGGCAGCAATTTCCGGAACGTGGGTCATTTTACTTGGATAGTCTGTCTACTATAGAGGGTTTGCCCAATAAGAGTTTACGTATACTTTGGTTAACCCTAGCTTTGGTCACGGAGCAATATAATTCGTCCGCTAAAAAGCAGTATTATGAGGAGTTAAACGCTTTTACTGCGCCAGAATATAATTTTGAGGTCCGCATTAATGCATTTCGCTACTTAAATCAGATACAAGCACTTAGTGATAGTAGTTTGCGTAATTTGGTGCAAGCAACACAGCATCATTCCTGGCAGTTTCGTTTATTTGCCAAAAGGCAACTACAACATTTAGTAAGTTTGCCAAATATGGTAGCAAGGCTAGAAGATTTACAACCTAGTTTATCTGAGACTGAAAAAGAGCTAATTTCTAAATTATTGACAGAATGAGGGCATTGGTAATATCTGGTGGTGGAAGCAAAGGTGCTTTTGCTGGTGGTGTGGCGCAATATTTAATACAGAACGATAAACGGGAGTACGATATTTTTGTGGGTACTTCTACCGGTAGTTTATTGATTAGTCATTTGGCCTTAAATAAGATTGATAAGATTCGAAATATTTATTCCAATGTAAATCAAGACAGTATTTTTAGCAATTGTCCTTTTGTGGTTCGTAAAAAATATGGCTCGGATATTATTGGTATGAACCACTGGAACATTCTTAAAAACTGGATGCGTGGTAAAAAGACCTTTGGGGAGAGCGAGAACTTAAGAAAACTAATTAGAAATAGTATTACCAGAGAAGAATTTGAAGCTTTAAAAAACGGTCCAAAAAATGTTGTGGTAACCGTATCAAATCTTTCCTTAAATCAGGTAGAATACAAATCGGTCAACGATTTTAATTACGATGAGTTTTGTGATTGGATTTGGATTTCTTCTAACTACACGCCTTTTATGAGTTTGGTGCGTAAGAATGGTTGTGAATATGCAGATGGGGGCTTGGGAACATTGGTACCTATAGAAGAAGCTATTAAAAGAGGAGCTACAGAGGTAGATGTTATTGTTCTACGTACAGAAGTAAGCAATTACAATAGAATGCCATCTAGAAATGCGTTTGAAGTACTTACCAGTATGTTTTCTTTTGTTTTAGACCGAATAGAAAATCAGAATATACGTATTGGGAAATTGGTAGCAAGCCAAAACGATGCCATTATAAATTTGTACTACACACCAACTGTGCTAACTACCAATTCACTAATCTTTGATAAGGAAAAAATGACCTTATGGTGGAAAAAAGGATTTCTCTACGCTAAAAATAAGAATGAGGAAAGCATGCCTATTGAACCAGATTTACAAGAATAGCCGCAAAAAAGTTTACCAAAGTTCGGAAATTTCTTTTTTAACAAAAGCAAGTGCTGTTACAGAAGGAGAGGATTTTTCCATTGTCTTATTAAGAATATCTTCTCTTAACTTGTCTGCGGTCTCAGATGAGCTCATGGCTGCAGAACGGATAGCTTGTATGGTAGCATTTTTTGCAGTCTTAATCACATTCCAGCATTCATCTGTCATATATATTTGCTGAGAAAGATTATGTTCAAACTCATTTTCAATTTGTTTGATGAGTAGGTTTTCATAGTTATTTTTATCTTGACCAATAGGCGCAACACGCACAATTAAATTATTAATGGCAATACGCTCTAAAAATAGTGCCATGCGCTCGTAAGCCTGCAGGCGTATAGGTAATGTTTCTTTAAGAGAATCCTTATGTAGTAAATACCTTCTGCGGCCGTCTTCATTCTTAGTATGCATTTTAAAAAAATAAAACGCTACAACTCCAGTTACCACTGCAGGTAATAAAAAGCCAAATAGTTGAAGGATATTCTCTGTACTCATAATCTTTTATTGTCTTTTGGTTATTTGCAATCTAGAACGCAAACCAAAATTAAAAAGTATGCAAAGAAGACTATAATTCTGGTTTTTCTATCAGAATACTGGCAGTTACTAGCAATTGCCCTAAATGCCGTTGACTATGTTCCGCTGCATGAAATATTAACCCTAGTAAGTTGGTTGCTAATCGTTTTCTTCCTACAAATCTTGGCGCAGTAAAATGAGCTTCAGTCAATGTTTTAAAATAAGCCAATGCCTCTGTAACTTTTTGTTCAAAATTTTCTACTAGTACCTCTGGGCTGTATTTTTCATTAGCTTCACCTTCCAATTTTAAATAAAGAAATTGTTCTTTTGTAAGTGATTTTTCTTGTGCATAGGTTAATAATCTATCCAAAACACCCGTTAAGTGTTGGGCATGGAAACCTACAGAAGCTCTCTCACCAACCTTTTTCCAAAGTTTATCCTTTGGGAAATCTAGCAGAATTGCTCTTAATTCCCTTTGGGTTTGCAACAAGGCATGAGCAGCAGGTTGTGCTAAAACAGGAATGTCTGGCACAGGGCCAGACAACCAATATTCTTCTTGTGGCACTAGTATTATTTAAATTCTGATTTCATGGTGGTGTAAAACCCCTTGTAATCTGGCGCTAAACGTATTTGTACCCCCTCAGAAAAGTTGCCATCTTTTGCTAATAATTGTAGCTTTTCCGCACCTATGCCGTCTATGGCAATAAGGCCGTTTGCAACGGCTTGTACTTGTTTATAGGTCAGGTCAAACTCCCCCGTAATATTTAACCCTTCTATTGCTACCGTTCTAGATGGATTTTTCTTAATAATTTCTGCAATTCTAGTTACCCAATCCTTACCAGTAGCAGTTAATGCGCTACCGCTATCTGAACCAAAAAGAGTAGGTAAACTGTTACTTATAACAATATCTCCCCCGGCAATACCAACAGTAGCCTCTGGACCTAAAGTTTGCTTGGCTTGTGTAAGTATGGCTATAGCTGTAGAATCATTGCTGCTAAAAGTATCTGTGATAATCCGCATTTGCTTTTCCTTAGCAGAAAGGGTAGCAAGAGCATTATTAACAGTTTCTGTATTTTTTTTAGAGATTTTAGAGAAATTGGTCAAATTCCCTAAGAGCGTCGTATTTGCATCTTTTAATTCGGTATTTTCTTTTTCTAGTAATTCCGATTTAGAAATGGCAGTATTCATTGTACGATTAACTCTTGAGAGGGAATCATTTAAAGAAACAATTTCTTTCTCCAATTCAGAAACTTTTGTAATGAGTTCACTCTTTTTTTGAGCATGGACTGCAGTCCCAATGAGCAATAGGGCAGTGGCTAGGGTAAAAATTTTTGTCATAAGCTGTTTATTGGTGTTTTCCACCTAAGTGGATGCAATTATACAATTCATTTAAAGAGGTGAACGGCACCGCTGTTTTTTGATAACCGTAAACCGATTTTAAATCGCTGCTAAGGTAATCATCATCTACATTAACCTGTATATCTTCCATGGTAAATTGACAAGGATGTTCATAACCTGCAGCATGAGTAATTTCTAAAAATTCTTTTCTAAAACTTTTAAAGTATTGTGCCAATCTTTCTGACTTTAATGGCACATTTATACCAGATTGAAGCCACTTACTTTGAGTGGCAACACCTGCCGGGCAGCGATTGGTATGGCAAATTTGTGCTTGTATACAACCAATACTCATCATAGCTTCTCTTGCAACATTTATAACATCTACGCCCATGGCAAAAGCCATAGCAGCTTTAGCAGGAAACCCTAATTTACCACTGCCAATAAAAACAATTCGCTCAGTAAGGCCACGTTCTAGAAATAAGCGATAGAGACTACTAAAACCATAAGTCCATGGTAAGGAAACATGGTCTGCAAAGCTCGGTGGAGCAGCACCAGTGCCGCCTTCACCACCATCTACTGTGATAAAATCTGGTCCTTTACCTGTTTCTTTCATTAAATCTGCCAATTCTTGCCATTGGTCTAGCTTACCAATGGCCCCTTTAATGCCCACTGGTAATCCTGTGGCTTCTGCTATCGATTCTATAAGTTGAAGTAATTCTGGAATATTACGGAACGCTTTATGGGTGGCTGGCGATAATACATCTTTGCCCATTTCTACATGGCGAATTTCTGCAATTTCCTTAGTAATTTTTGCTCCAGGCAATACACCGCCTTTTCCTGGTTTAGCTCCTTGAGATAGTTTTATTTCGATAGCTTTAATAGAAGGATTTTCTGCTACTAACTGTTTCATTTTTTCTAATGAAAAGTTGCCATCTGGGGTACGCACACCAAAATAACCCGTTCCAAAATGAAATACAACATCACCTCCTTTTTTGTGATAAGGGGATAAGCCGCCTTCTCCGGTATTGTGATAAGCACCAGACAACCGCACACCATGATTCATGCTTTCTACAGCGGCCGCAGATAGTGAACCAAAACTCATAGCAGATACATTGATTACAGATGCAGGTCTAAACGGCTTTTTTCTCTTATTATAAGCGCCTATAACCTTAGCGCAGGGTAGAAAATAAGGGTCTTTTTGGTTGATGTGGTTAGAGGGTAATTGGTAACCAATCATAGCATTTTTTACAAATATGTGTTGATGCGCATAAATATCTCTATCCGTACCAAACCCTTCGTAATTATTTTCTTTTTTAGCCGATGCGTAAATCCATCCCCGTTCTATACGATTAAAAGGGAGTTCTTCTCTATTGTTGGCTACAAAGTATTGCCTCATTTCTGGGCCAATACTCT
Source organism: Flavobacterium sp. ASW18X (assembly GCF_005144745.1). GTDB lineage: Bacteria > Bacteroidota > Bacteroidia > Flavobacteriales > Flavobacteriaceae > Croceivirga. Next base: position 177,610 of record NZ_SWKK01000004.1, read on the forward strand.
CTAACCAATAGCGTAAGTGCCCAACAATGGGGAAGTTGTGGGTTATGGTGTGTGCTCTTTGCAAGAAAATATCCCGAAAAGCTAATAATGCTAAAAAGAGTAAAATGTAGGCCCACCATGGTAAGGCCCCAAGCGTTTGTAATACGGATTCCATTTATATCGGTTTACATTACAAAAATGGTAAACTTTTAGAAATAGACATAAAAAAGCCCAAATCAGTCGTTGAAAAACTAATTTGGACTTTAGTATAAACCTTGTTAATTACTTTGCACTAAGATAGTCTAGCGTTAATTCTGTCATCGCTTTAACGCCTAATTGCATACCCGCATCATCTATTAAAAAATCTGGGGTGTGATGCGGAAAAGATTCTTTAGTACCTGGTGTCATTCCGCCTAAAAAGAAAAAGAATCCTGGAACCTCTCTCTGAAAATAAGAGAAATCTTCTGCCCCAGTAATTGCCTTTTGTAATTGTACATTATCAGAACCTGCAACTCGGTTAAGTGTCGGTAGCATTTGGTCTACCAACTTTGGGTCATTATAGGTTATGTCAGTTGCGTCTTTTATTTCGCAAGTAGCCTCACCACCGTATACTTTAGCAATAGTAGCTACCATTTCTTTCATACGTTTATTAATATGGTCTTTCATGCCATAATCTAGTGTTCTAATGGTACCAATCATCTCTGCGCTTTCTGGAATAATATTAAAACGAACTCCACTTTTAATTTTACCTACGGTAATTACGGCCGCCTCATTAGTTAGCTCAGACTCTCTACTAATAATCGTTTGCAATCCATCTATGATTTTAGCACTAATTAAAATAGGGTCTACACCGCTCCATGGTTGGGAGCCATGACTTTGTTTTCCCTTTACTTTGATGGTAAAACTTTGCGCTGCAGCCATTGTTCCGCCGGCTTTATAGCGTATCACACCTACGGGAGTTTCAGAATTGATGTGCAATCCAAAAATAGCATCTACATCCGGACTTTTTAACACGCCTTCTTTTACCATGAGTAGAGCACCGCCCTCTTCTCCTGGTGGTGGTCCTTCTTCTGCAGGTTGAAAGATGAATTTAACCGTGCCGTTAATTTTATCTTTGTTATTGGCTAAAACCTCTGCCACACCCATTAAAATTGCAGTATGCGTATCATGACCACAAGCATGCATAACACCAACTTGTTCTCCTAAAAACTCAGAAGTAACCTCTGATTTAAAAGGCAAATCATTTCGTTCTGTTACAGGCAGTGCGTCTATATCTGCTCTTAGTGCTACAACTTTCCCAGGATTATTACCCTTAAGCACACCAACTACACCCGTATGAGCAACCCCTGTTTGTACAGCTATACCCAAACTTTTAAGATGCTTCGCAATTTTTTCTGCCGTTTTAAATTCCCGATTACTTAACTCTGGATTTTGGTGAATATCATGGCGCCACTCAATTACCTTAGATTCAATTTTTTCATAATCTTTATCAAGCTTAGGCCCTTGACCATAACACAGGATGGTAAATAGTCCTGCTAAAGAAAAGCATAGTTTTTTCATAGTGTTAGTATTAAAATTTTATAAGTTGGTATCCTTGGTTTTGTAATTGTATTAAGGCCGTCATTGCAGATAGAGCAAGTTGTACACCAGGAATTAATTCGCTTTTCTCAATGCCTCTTCCGTTAGCAGATTGTCCACAGAGAATGACGCTTACCTTATTTGATAGTAAGTCATGAAGTAAAGGTTCGTTAGGATTATCTACTGCATTCCTTTTTTTATATGCCGTAGAAACCAATACATCCAAAGCAGCTTTGCCATGAACCACTAATGCAACATGTAATTGTTCAGCAGGAACACCAGCTTGCGAGTGCATATTTAAAAAGCGAGCAGCGGTTTCAATACTGCGATTTAGCATATTTGGGTCTTTTGGGCTAGAATACACATCAAAAACGACTTTAAACTCAGATTCTACATTGGTTTTAAAATCAGGATTGGAAATTTTGTAAACAGCACCGAATTCAGAAATAATAGGGCCTGTAGCTTTCTCTTGTGCAGAAAGCATCATCCCAAATAATAGCACAAAAAGGTAAAAGAGCTTCATTTTCATGCCTTCTAAGGTATTTAAAAAAGTGAGAATAACAGGAATGTTTAAAACTATTAAATACAAGATTTTAGTAAAAGTGTTAGAATGGCTAATTTCACGTTTGGTTTAATGTAAAGTACCATCCATGTCTTATATTGATGAGTTGAATGATGCCCAACGTGGTCCCGTATTACAAAAAGAAGGACCATTAATGGTAATTGCAGGAGCAGGTTCTGGTAAAACAAGGGTATTAACCTTTAGGATTGCCCATTTGATGGAACAAGGAGTAGATTCTTTTAATATTTTGGCGTTGACTTTTACCAATAAGGCGGCGCGAGAGATGAAACATAGAATTGCCACCATTGTAGGTAGTGCAGAAACCAAAAATCTTTGGATGGGAACGTTTCACTCTGTTTTTGCAAAATTACTTCGGTTTGATGGAGATAAGTTGGGGTACCCCAGCAATTTTACCATTTACGATACTCAAGATTCTCAGCGTTTAATTGCATCCATTATTAAGGAAATGGGATTAGACAAGGACATTTATAAATATAAACAGGTACAAAATAGAATATCATCCTTTAAAAATAGCTTAATCACAGTTAAGGCTTATTTTAATAATCCAGAGCTTATGGAGGCAGATGCCATGGCAAAAAGACCTAGGCTAGGAGAGATATATCAGAATTATGTGGACCGTTGTTTTAAGGCGGGTGCTATGGATTTTGATGATTTATTGCTACGTACTAATGAATTATTAAATCGTTTTCCAGAAGTACTTAAAAAATACCAAGAGCGATTTCAGTATATTTTGGTAGATGAGTACCAAGATACCAATCACTCACAATACCTTATCGTAAAAGCGTTGGCAGATCGTTTTCAAAACATTTGTGTTGTTGGGGACGATGCCCAGAGTATATATTCTTTTCGTGGAGCGAATATTAGCAACATATTAAATTTTCAAAGGGATTATACAGATGCAAAAGTGTACCGCTTGGAGCAAAACTACCGTTCTACGGGTAACATTGTAAAGGCCGCCAATTCTGTTATAGAGAAGAATAAAAATCAGCTAGAGAAAGTGGTTTGGACCTCAAATGAGGATGGTAACCAAATTATTGTACACCGCAGTCCTACAGATGCAGAAGAAGGCCGTTATGTGGCAGGTTCTATTTTTGAAAATAAAATGCAACACCAACTTCCTAATGGGGATTTTGCAGTATTGTACCGTACCAACTCTCAATCTAGAGCTATAGAAGATGCGTTACGTAAACGAGATATTCCTTATCGTATTTATGGAGGATTATCTTTTTACCAACGTAAAGAAATAAAGGATGTTTTGGGATATCTGCGTTTGGTTATTAACCCAGCGGATGAAGAGGCACTTAAACGTGTTATCAATTTTCCTGCAAGGGGTATTGGCCAAACTACAGTAGATAAGTTGGTCGTTGCTGCAAATCATTATGGGCGTTCCATTTTTGAGGTTATGGAACATTTGGACCGCATCAACCTTAAAATAAATTCGGGCACCAAAAGAAAATTATCAGATTTTGTAACGATGATTAAGAGCTTCCAGATAATGAATGAGGGAGCAGATGCTTTTGCCTTAGCCGAGCATGTGGCCAAAAAAACAGGATTGCTCTTAGAGTTTAAGAAAGATGGTACTCCAGAAGGTATTGCCCGTATGGAAAATATAGAAGAGCTCTTAAATGGTATTAAAGACTTTGTAGAAGGGCAAAAAGAGGTAGCAGATGCAACAGGCAGCCTTACTGAATTTCTAGAGGATGTAGCTTTAGCCACAGATATGGATAAAGATACTGAGGACGAAGACCGGGTAGCGTTAATGACCATACACTTAGCTAAAGGATTAGAGTTCCCTTATGTTTACATTGTAGGCATGGAAGAAGATTTGTTTCCTTCTGCAATGAGTATGAATTCCCGAAGTGAATTGGAGGAGGAGCGAAGGTTATTTTACGTAGCTCTTACCCGTGCAGAAAAGCAAGCCTATTTAACTTACACACAGAACCGTTACCGTTGGGGTAAATTAATAGATGCAGAACCGAGTCGTTTTATTGAGGAGATAGACGAGCAATTTATAGAAAGTTTAGTTCCTGTTAATGATGGATACCGTTATAAATCTTTGATTAACGATAATATCTGGGGAGAAGTAGATAAAAGTAAACTTCGCCAAGTAAAACCAGTAAGCGGAACACCACCTAAAGTACAAGGACCCAATGCTAATCAATTACGTAAACTACGTAAATTAAAGCCTAATTTAAGTGAGTCTGCCAGTAGTACTAACAGCGCAGACCCAAATCTAATAGAAGGAGCAATGGTAAATCATACTCGCTTTGGTCGTGGTAAGGTGCTAAACATAGAGGGCGTTGGCAACGATAAAAAAGCAGAAATCCAGTTTGATAGTGGCAATATTAAAAAACTATTGTTACGTTTTGCCAAGTTAGAGGTTATAGGATAACCCTTAATCTATTTTGTTTAATATAGCGTTAGTTGTAAGGTTAGTAGGTAGACTAAATATAAAGGCGCTTCCTTTTCCTTGCTCTGAGTCAATCTCTAAGGTACCACCATTACGCTTTATAAAATCTACACAGATAGAAAAGCCCAGTCCATTACCTTCTTCATTATGAGTGCCTTTGGTTGTTAACCCTTCTTGATTACTATTTAGTAGCGCCTGTACCTGAGATGTGGTCATGCCAACACCTGTATCCGATACTTTTATGTACAGTTGTTCTTCTTTATTATGTACGGTTACTGCAATACGATCTCCTTGAGTGGTATATTTAAGTGCATTACTCATTAGATTTCTTAAGATAAAATCTACCATATCCTTATCCGCATAAGCTTTATGCACTTCTGTAGGTAAATAAATTAGTTCTACACCTTTACGGTACGCTCCATCTTGGAAAAGCTCAATATTCTTTTGTATCACTTTGTGTAAATCAAAAGAACGTTTAGAAATTTCATGGTCACTCATCTGAGTTTTTGCCCAATTAAGTAAGTTGTCTAAAAGTAACTGCAAGTTTTGCGTAGAATCTAATAGGTATTTGGTAAATACTGATTTTTCTGCCTCGCTAAGTCCCTTATTTTGGTCTATAACTTGTGCTAAAGAAAGAACATTACCCGTATGTCCCTTTAAATCGTGAGAGACAATAGAAAAGAATTTGTCTTTAATTTTTGAAGCTTCCTTTAGCTCTACTTCAGACTCTGCTAATAGGGAATTTAAACTGTTAAGTTCTTCGTTCTTTAAATTTAAATGGGTAATCTGATTTTGAATTTTTTGCACCAAATTATCGTAAGTTTTAGATAGTTTATCTAATTCTTCAGAATTGGTATTGACCGTTACTTTTGTACCCAACTTAAAATCGTTTTCTACAATGTGATCCATGTCGGTAATTAATTGTTTAATCGGTTTAACTATGTAACCAGAAAAAACAAACGCAAAAACGATTAGAAATAAGAAAGTAATCAGTAGAAAAAGAATAATGAAAGATTTGATTTTATTAATAAGTAATTCAAGGTCTTCATTTAAAACGTCATAGAGTTTGGTAATATTTGCATTCAATAACTGATTAAGCTCTTTGGTTTGAAAGAGTAGGCCCGTGTTTGCATCTCCAATAGCGGACTCTAACTGTACTATTTTATTAAAATTAGTTAAATAGGCCTCCAAAACAGTGATGGATTTTTTATTGGTCTCTATATCTTTCGCTAATCGTAACAATATACTATCTCCCATTTGGTTTAATGCATTGGCATAACTTAAATCTGAACGTAAAAAATAATCTTTTTCTTTACGTCTTAGAGAAAGGTTTTCTATTTGGGTTAAGGTTGTAGTATCATTCTCTAAACTTCTAATATGTTTACGCATTTCGCCCTCCAACCCATAATCTTTAAAGCCACGCTCTCTTTTAAGACGTATAATCTCATTTACGTAATTATCTAAAGAATGTAATTTATTGGTAATATCTTCTACCCTTAAATCTACTACTTGGCTAGTTACTATAGATGTGGTATTAATAGCCTCTAATGCAATTCTTGCATTTTGCATGTAGTTTTTGTAGCTGAGCAAATTAGCAGTAGAGTCGGTAGTGTAGAAAGCATCTAATTTAGGGTCCTCTTCTATTAAGATATTAAATGTATTGACAGCTTTTAATCTATTTATATTGAAAAATGCTACCTGCTCTTTTAAATTTCTAGCAGTTTCAATATCTTTCATTGAGTTGTAGGTAAATAGAATAACAGGTGCCGTAATTAGGCATAAGGTTAGAAAGGCCAATAAAATTCGTCCTCTAATGGTATTCATAATTTGGGTGTTTGGGCATAACCTTAACGCATATTGTAGGTTAAGTATTTTATAATTGTAGAAAAAAGATTACAAAAAATATTGTTATGGCAGAATTTATCAAGTTATATAATGAAAATCCTGACCCTAGAAAAATTGCGCAGATTGTACAAGTTTTACGTAAGGGAGGTTTGGTTATTTACCCCACGGATACCGTTTATGGTTTGGGGTGCGATATTAGTAATACAAAAGCTTTAGAGAAAATTGCTAGGATTAAAGGGATAAAATTGGCTAAAGCCAATTGGTCTTTTATTTGTGCAGATTTAAGTAATTTATCCGATTATGTAAAACAGATAGACTCTCCAACATTTAAATTACTAAAGAGATCGCTACCAGGACCGTACACCTTTATTTTGCCTGGTAATAATAATTTACCCAAAGAGTTTAAAAAGAAAAAAACAGTAGGTATACGTATACCTGATAATAATATTGCAAGAGCTTTAGTACTAGCTTTAGGAAACCCAATAGTATCTACCTCTATAAAGGACGATGATGATATTTTGGAATATACTACAGATCCTGAATTGATTTTGGAAAAGTGGGATAATCTAGTAGATGTGGTAATAGATGGTGGTTATGGTGATAATGTACCCTCTACTGTAATAGATGTGTCTGATGGGGAATATGTAGTGGTTAGAGAAGGCAAAGGCGCTACAAATATTATTTAAACAAAAAAACGGCTCCATTTTGGAGCCGTTTTAATTTTCTTTTGGTATTTAACGTTTATTTACCGCTACCACCAATTGCAGGGTCTTTCATTCCCTCTTCAATCATGCTGTAGAATTGGTCTAATTTAGGAAGTACTACAATTCTAGTTCTTCTATTTTTTGCTCTATTGGTAGCAGAATCATTACCTACTAAAGGAATATGGTAACTACGACCAGCAGCTGTCATTCTAGCTGGATCTACACCAAAATCGTTTTGTAAAATTCTAACTACAGAAGTAGCACGTTTTGCACTCAAATCCCAGTTATCTAATAAAACACCTTTACGGTAAGGTACGTTATCCGTATGTCCTTCTACTAAGAATTCAAAATCTGGTTTGTTGTTCACCACTTTTGCAACCTTACCTAAAACTTGTTTAGCCGCGGAAGTTACATTATAGCTACCACTACTAAATAATAATTTATCAGAAATAGAAACAAATACAACACCTTTTTCTACGCTAACCTCAATGTCTTCATCATCAAGATTTCCTAAAACACCTTTTAAACTCTGTACTAAAGATAGATTAACAGAATCTCTTCTGGTCACTGCATCTTGTAGTTTACGTATTGTTAAGTCTTTTTCTCTTAGACTTTCTAAAGATTTTTCCAAGTTTTCAGCTCCTTTTGCTGTTAAAGTGGTTAAATCTCCCATATTATTTATCAACTCCTGATTATTTGCTTTTAAGAATGCATTTTGCTCTTCTAGAGCATTCATTCTAGAGGTAGCATTTGCTTTTTCATCCAAACAATCGTTTAATTTAACGGTTGCAGAATTTAAAAGGTCAGCAGTTTCATTGTGTTTTGCTTCTAGTTCAGCATATTTCTTCTGAGAAACACAAGAACTTAAAAGGATAGCTATCCCAAGAGTACCCAGTACTATTTTTTTCATAATAAACTTAAATTTAATTTACGCTAGTCTAATCAAAATTATACAAATTGAAAGCTCTTAACATTGTGCCTTAGTTAATCTTTTACTAAAATGTTAAAATGCTTTATATGATGTACGAAATAAGACCACACTATGGATTTTACGAAATAGTATTTTAATATAAAATTAGCTTTTTCTCGCTTTTTATACATGCTTCTAACATTACGATAAAAGCTGAGGTGTGCCCTTAAAATGGCCCACGCATGCCAACCTCTGAGCTGTAGTAAAAAACGTGCTGCTGCAATACCATCTAAAACTAACCGAATAAAAATAATTACAAATGCCTGTCTAGTAGGTAGGTTTTTAATTACCGAATAAAGTGAGTTTCTAAAATTGAGAAAGGTTTTATTTGGATTACTATTTTTTAATGTTGAGCCACCTAAATGATACACCGTGCTATGACCATTGTAAAACACCTTATACCCTGCATTTTTGGCTCGCCAGCATAGGTCTATTTCTTCTTGGTGTGCAAAATAATCGGCATCAAACCCTTTAAGTTTCCAAAACACTTCTTTTCTAAAAAACATACAGGCTCCTGTAGCCCAAAAAACTTCTGTAATATCGTTATATTGACCGTGGTCTTTTTCTAAAGTTTGAAAAATTCTACCTCTACAAAATGGGTATCCGTATTTATCAATAAATCCACCAGCAGCTCCAGCGTACTCAAAGTATTCTGGTTGGCGTAGGTCTAAAATTTTAGGTTGAGCTATAGCAATATTGGAATCCTCACTAAACATTTGCACCATGGGTTTTAACCATTCGGCGCTCACTTTTACATCAGAATTAAGTAAGCAGTATATATCAGCATCAATAGTTTGTAATCCTTCATTATACCCCCCTGCGAATCCGTAGTTTTCTTTATTGATAACTAACCTAACTTCTGGAAATTTTTGTTTTACCATGCTAACCGAATTATCGGTAGAGGCATTATCTATAACGTAAACATCGGCATTGGGTGAGTGCTCCAATACGTTGGGGAGATAGGCTTCAAGTAAAGCAGCTCCATTCCAATTTAATATGGCAATTGCAATTTTCAAAACGGGAGCAAATTAACGGCTAAAATCAGGAATATCCTTTAGAAATACATATTTTTCCGCTTTGTTATCCATTTGACAGTAGTAGTGCTGCAAACCATTTGTCACCATTAAATAGTCAGACGCAACATTCATGTTGTAAATAGCTATTTGGTTAAACGTATTTTGTGTAATGTTTACTTCTGGCGCTTTGCACTCCACTAAGATAGAAATACTACCGTTTGGTTTAAATACTACAACATCGTAACGTTTTTTTAATCCGTTGATTATAAGTTGTTTTTCAATATTAATAAGCGTTTTTGGATAGCCTTTAATTGTAATTAAATTATGCACTACATGTTGCCTTACCCATTCTTCTGGCTGCAATACCACAAATTTTTTTCTGATGATATCAAAGACATGGAGCCGATTTTCGGTACTTTTAAACCGAAATTCAAAATTTGGGAATTTCAGATTTTGCATATGCAAAAATCTAGTTTTTTTTTTAAATGGAAGAAGCCAAAAAAATTGTAGGGGATATTATAAACAAGAAAATAGCGCCAATCTATTTTCTTATGGGAGAAGAACCCTATTATATAGATAGGATTACGGATTATATTGCTAAAAATGTATTAACAGAAGAAGAGCAAGGCTTTAATCAGATGACGGTGTATGGTAAAGATACCACCGTGGATGAAATTGTCTCTAATGCTAAACGATTTCCCATGATGGCAGAATATCAGGTGGTTATTGTTAAAGAGGCACAACATTTATCTAGAACTATAGAGCAATTAGCAGAATATGCTAAGAATCCCCAGCCTACAACTGTTTTAGTTTTTAATTACAAGTATAAAAAGCTAGATAAACGCAAAAAGGTTTACAAGGAAATAGCTAAGACAGGAATCATCTTTGAAAGTAAAAAACTTTATGAAAATCAGGTAGCTGATTGGATAAGGCGTGTTTTATCTGGTAAAGGCTATAAAATTACACCCAAGGCTGCTGCTTTGTTGGTGGAGTTTTTGGGTACGGATTTAAGTAAAATTAGCAATGAATTAGAGAAGCTGTATTTAGTATTAAAAAAGAATACAGAAATTACAGCGGATAACATTGAAACCCATATTGGAATTAGTAAAGACTACAATAATTTTGAATTAAAGAAAGCGGTAGGGGAGCGCAATTTTGAGAAAGCCTCTAGAATAGTTGCTTATTTTGCTCAAAACCCAAAAGACAACCCGTTTGTGGTTACAATTTCTCTTTTAAATAATTTCTTTATACAATTATTACAGTATCATGGATTAACAGACCATTCTCAAAGAAATGTGGCAAGTTCACTAGGCGTTAGTCCTTATTTTGTAAAAGAATATCAAACGGCTGCTAAAAACTATCCCATGAAAAGTATTAGTGGCATAATCGCGGGTCTAAGAAAATTAGATTTAATGGGTAAAGGATTGGGAGCGCAAAATTTATCGCAAGCAGATTTACTAAAAGAACTTTTAAACACAGTCTTTTAGCAATCAGGTAGGCATTCATAGACCGAATTACTTTCGGTCTATGCCAAATTTTCCGGGACCTACTAAACTTATCACAACAAAAATTACAGCATACAACAATGCTAATTCTTTTTTACCTAAAGGATCCGCACCATGAACAACAAAAGCCGCGACTAACATGGTAAATGCTACAGGCATAGCAGCTATTCTAGACTTAAAACCTAGAATCACTAAAATAGGGGCAATAAATTCCGCAATCACAGTTAAAAATAAAGAGGGTGCCTCACCGATACCTAATGGATTAGCAAAAGTAAAATCACCAGAAATTAATTTTTGAAATTTAGGAAATCCATGAGTCATCATCATTAAGGAAGGTACAATGCGTAATAACGCCAAACCTATGTCTTTCATAAGAGCATATATTTTTCAGGGGGATTTAACAATACCCTTAAAATTATAAAAAGTGAACCGTCTTAAATTAGACCATTCACTTTAGTAATTAACAATTTTATTAAAAATTATACCGACTAGCGTAGTTTAGGAAAATTAGTTGGGTTGGCCTCGTGCATAATACTATAGATTTTTTCAAAAATATCTTCTTCATTGGGTTTAGAAAAATAATCGCCATCTGTAGCATAAGCGGGCCTGTGCGCTTTAGCTGTTAACGTTTGGGGTGCACTATCTAAATATTGATAGGCACCTTGCTTTTCCACAATCTCTTGTGTTAAATAGGCAGAACAGCCGCCAGGCACATCTTCATCTATTACAAGCAACCTATTAGTTTTCTTAACGCTTTGAATGGTATCATGATTTATATCAAAAGGCAATAAACTTTGTGCATCTATCAATTCTACATCTATACCAACAGCAACCAATTCTTTAGCAACTTTTTCTACAATTCTTAAGGTAGAGCCATAAGAAACTACTGTAATATCCTTTCCTTCTTTTATGGTTTCTACTACACCAATAGGCGTTTTATACTTCCCGAGATTGTTTGGTTTTTTCTCTTTTAAGCGATAACCGTTTAAACTTTCTATGACTAGTGCAGGTTCGTTGGTCTCTAACAAGGTGTTATAAAAGCCAGCTGCCTGAGTCATATTTCTTGGGGTAAGTATGTACATGCCGCGCAATAAATGGATAAGCCCACCCATCTGTGACCCAGAATGCCAAATACCTTCTAAACGGTGCCCTCTAGTTCTTATGATTAAAGGAGCTATTTGCTTACCAACAGTACGGTAACTTAAGGTTGCCAAATCATCACTCAAGGTTTGTAATCCGTATAAGATATAATCTAGGTACTGTATTTCTGCAATTGGGCGTAAACCTCGCATGGCCAGACCAATACCTTGCCCTACAATGGTTGCTTCTCGTATTCCTGTATCAGATATTCTTAAATTACCATATTTGCTCTGCAAACCTTCTAGTCCCTGATTTACATCGCCAATTTTACCAGCGTCTTCTCCAAAGACCATGGTATTTGGATACTTGCTAAAAAGCTGGTCAAAATTGTCTCTTAGGATAACACGGCCATCTACTTCTTCTGCATTTTCATCGTAAGTCGGCGCTATTGGAGTAACTGTGGTTGCATTAGTAACAAAACTATTGTGTAAATCACTGCTATATTTTTCTTGGCTCTCTAACATAAAGCCATCTAACCATGTATTAAAATTGGTTTTAGCGGTAGAATTTTCACCAATAACATAACGTAACGCTTTGCGTGCCATGCTGGCAATGTCTTTTTTAATGGGCTCATCAATAGCAATTAAATCATTTTTAATCTTGTTGATAAACACTTTATTGGCACTAGCGTTTGCTAACTGGTCTAAATGCGCTACCAATTCCTTTTTATTTTGAATGATAGGTGCTAAAAATTCTGCCCAAGCTTCTTTTTTCGCATTTCTAACATCTATTTTACATTGTTTTTCTAATGCTTTTAATGCGGCATCATCAGCAATATTATTTTCTATAATCCACTCCCGAAAACGCTTGTTACAATCATTTTCTTTTTCCCATTCTAGGCGCTCTGCGCTTTTGTAACGTTCATGAGAACCAGAGGTGGAATGTCCCTGAGGTTGGGTTAATTCTGTTACGTGAATAAGCACTGGAACATGTTCCTCCCGGGCAATATCAGAAGCGTTTTCATACGCATGGATAAGGGCAGTATAATCCCAACCTTTTACTTTGATTATTTCGTAACCATTGGCATCCTCATCTCGTTGAAATCCTTTTAAAACTTCAGAAATATCGCTTTTAGTCGTGTGGTATTCTGCTGGTACAGAGATGCCATAAGCATCATCCCAAACACTTATAACCATTGGTACTTGCATGACTCCCGCAGCGTTAAGCGCCTCAAAAAAGTGTCCTTCAGAAGTACTGGCGTTACCAATAGTACCCCAAGCAACTTCATTACCATTGTTAGAAAAGTTGGTTTGGTCTATGCCTGCAACATTCCTGTAGATTTTTGATGCTTGTGCAAGCCCAACTAAACGTGGCATTTGCCCAGCAGTACAAGAAATATCTGCACTACTATTAGTTTGTGCGGTTAAATTTTTCCATGTACCATCTTCATTGATACTATGGGTTACAAAATGTCCGCCCATTTGCCTACCAGCACTCATAGGTTCTTTTTCTAGGTCCGTGGTGGCATACAATCCGTGGAAAAACATTTTAGCATTTAAATGCCCCAACGCCATCATAAAGGTTTGGTCTCTGTAGTACCCACTTCTAAAGTCTCCGTTCTGGAAAGCTCTAGCCATAGCTAGTTGTGGAAGTTCCTTACCATCACCAAATATTCCAAATTTGGCTTTCCCCGTCAATACTTCCCTACGTCCTAGTAAGCTGCATTCCCTGCTGATTAAGGCGACTTTATAATCACTGAGAATTTGATTTTTAAAGTCATCAAAAGAAATTTCGTTGCTAGTTTTTGGGTCTGTATTCATAAGCTGGACTGATTTTCTGCAAAATTACTAAAAAAGATGCATTCAACGTAACGACAGAAGTCATAAAATATTTTGAAAATCTTAATTCGATGCAGCTTGAATTATGAATAGTTTAAAAAATAATTAAAATATCGCCCTTTGGATGATGATTTATCAATTAAAACCACCTACGAGTGAATAGGCCAGTTAGTGTTTTTGGGCTAACTGTAATTATAAAACGGATAGACTGGTCATAATTAGGTTGCGCAATTTCCCAGCCTTTATTGGAATAAAGCGGAAAGTACAATTCAAAATAATCTGTAACTAGATTTAAGCGTACTCCAGAGTCATAGACAAACCTAGAAGACGCACCTCTATCCCCAATAAAACCAATATCACCATATAATTCTATCCATCGCCATACATTAATACTTGCGTTGGTAGTCATAATCCAATCACTGCCAAATTGGTCATCGTAGATAGACTTAAAGCCGCCTTCTGCAATTATAATTTGCTGACTAACTAGCCCTGTAGATTCTGACCTGCCCAAGTAATTTAAATCAAACATATAATCAGTGGGTCTATCTAAAGCAAAACTAAAGAAGTCTGAGTTAGTCTTGTTCCTCAAAAATTTACCTGCATAGAATCTTACATTTAACTGTCTGTTACTTTCAAACAACCTTCTATACTCCAATTCATAAGAAACTTTGGTAAATTGAGCTGAGTGTTGAAAATCAATTACAGAAGATTTATAATTAATTAGATTGTTGTTGTAATTTAAAAAGCGAGCATTAAAGACGCTATAGTCTGGATTATTTTCTAAGTCTAAATCTATGGTATTATCATTACGTACATTTTCATCTATACTTCTAAATACATTTCTATATCTAAAAGAGAGTATTTTTCGTTTATTAGAACGTAAGTCTTCTGGTCGCCAGGCAAAGCTCATAGCAGGGGTTAATGTACTTGCTCTAGAGTTTTCTTGAAAGTGAGAAGTACTACCACCAATAGAATAGTTAGATACATACAATCCGGATTTTCCATGATATTTACGGTACTTTAAACTGGCTCTACCAACCATAGTTTGTTCTCCAAAACTATAAGTAGGGGAGATATCATACACAAAAGGGCGCTCTAGAAAGGTTTTATTGTATAAACGGATTCCTGGTGTAACGCCATCATAAATATTAAAATTGGCAATGGGAACAAAAAATACTTGATTGTAATATGGATTTTCTGTGTCTTTAAAAAACGTAAATTTTAGTTTTTTGTTACTGCTAAAGAAACCGTTTAAGGTTTTCCAGTTATCTCGCTGATTAAATTCAGGTATTTTTTTGTCGTAATTTAGTACCAGGCGGTCTTCCCCTGTTCTAGGTATGGTAAATGTTTTGGTGCTATCAATATCTTTGAACCAGTACTTAGAGATAACAGAGTCTTTATACAATCCAAAGAGTGATATTGGGACGTTAGTGCCTCTTTTATTTTTTAAGGTAAAGGTAATGCTGTCCTCTGTTTTAGCAATATTCTTAATTTTAAAATCAATTTTTTTACGGGTGCTTACGTATTCATCAAAAAACCAATTTACATCTTCGTCAGAACAATCTGTAAGTACATTTTTAAAATCTATAACGTGGGTTCTAGGGGTCAATTTATGCACATTATAAAAATCAGCTATCGTACTATCTACTCGCGATTTACCAATATAATCCGCTAAGTAAGATAAGCCTAAACCTGCTTTATATCTATTAGCTATTTTTTGGTTGAATTTTATGAGGGAATCATTAGGGGTGGTTAACGCTTGGTCAATATTGCTACGTGCAGATAACATTTGCAATAAATTAAACTGCTCATTAAAATCCATCTGGGCAACATTAAACCCTTTTAAATACCATTTGTTAGCAAGTTTACCTATTAGTTTCTGGTCTGGATAATACGTTTCTACATATTTAATAACCAAGTAATTTGCTATAGCATCATTAACCCAACGTTCCTTTCTGGGGTCCATAAATAGAGTCTCATTTAAAAAGCTATTCAAACTGGTTTTTAAATATGCCAATTCAAATTGAAACTGGTCACTATAAGGCCTTACAAAAGAGGGTAATTGACTAAGACCGTAGATGGGGTTTTTAGTATAATCAATAGAACTTACCAATAAATTACCGTGTGGATACGGCCCCAGATGAGTGGTGACAAATTCGTTAATACGATTAATACTAACCCCTTGTGAGATTTCATCGTAACGTACCGCATCTAAATCTGTTGTTACCGTAAGATAAGGGGTTACATGGGTGGTGTATTTTTTTTCAGTAGTAAGAATGATAACACAATTCTTACGCTCCTGCGCATTTAGTTGTATGTTTTTCCCTTGCGGAAATTCTGAGTTTTGTTGATATTTAAAATTACTAGCTAAGGATAAATGTTTAGGGTATGTAAAATTGATAGTTGTATTAGTGACTTCTGTATATAAATCTTCTAAACCTTTATTAGAATACAGATGCCAATTGCCATCGAAAACTGCAGGGTTTATATACCAATCCCGTAAATAATAACCGCCATTGGGTTGGTGTCCGTAGCCAGTAAATTTACTTTCTGGTAGGCGTACACTGTAATTAAAATATAGGGTAGTTTTTTCTCCGGGCTTAAGCTCTTTGGGTAACTCTACCTTTATGATATCTCTGGTACTAATGCGTTCCCAAGATAATGTTTTGTTATCTGTACTATTAATTGCATTTATTTGGGTGTAGCCACGCTCAAAATCCTTTGCTAAATGAAGTCTACGGTCAAAATCTTCGCCAAAACGTTTAGCTAAAGGTGTTTTTTTACTTGAATAAGCATGGTTCCAATCATTAAAGTACAGGGTAAATAAGGAAACATCAGCATCGTTTACGTAGGTTAGTTCCTGGCGTATTGAGATGATTTTAGTAGAATCGTTGAGATGGGCGCTTATTGTATTTGTGTGTTGACCAAAACAGAGTAGGGGTATGGCTCCAATAATAAACCATACCCAATAATATAAAAGTCTGATATTCTTTGGTCTAATCAAGAATTAAAAGTTTGGGGTAAGATTGTGTCCTTTGTAAAAGGCATCAATAATTTCCACAACTTCATCCGCGGTATCTACAATGCTTATTAAATCTAAATCTTGAGGACTAATATTTTTAACTTCTAGCATGGTATTTTTTACCCAATCCATAAGGCCAGTCCAAAAGGTTTTACCTACTAAAACGATTGGAAACTTTTGTATTTTATTGGTTTGGATAAGGGTAATAGCTTCAAACAGTTCATCTAAGGTTCCAAAACCACCAGGCATTACAACAAAACCTTGAGAATATTTAACAAACATCACTTTACGGACAAAAAAGTAATCAAAATCTAAGCTTTTATCGCTGTCTATATATGGATTGTCATGCTGTTCAAAAGGTAATTCTATATTTAAACCTACAGAAGTACCGCCTGCTAAATGAGCTCCCTTGTTACCAGCTTCCATAATTCCAGGGCCACCACCAGTAATTACGCCATAGCCAGCCTCTGCTATTTTTTGTGCGGTTTCTACCGTTAATTCATAAAATGGAGCACCGGGTTTAGTTCTGGCAGAACCAAATATGGAAACGCATGGGCCAATCTGACTCATTTTTTCAAAACCATTAACAAATTCGCCCATAATCTTGAACAATGCCCAAGAATCATTGGTTTTAATTTCGTTCCAACCTTTATGATGTTTTTCTGTTCGCATAGGTATTATACTGCTTTTGCTATATTTTTTTTAGCTTCTTCTAATTCGTTTTTTAAAAATCTTGCCGTATGGCTTTTGGTATTTTTTGCTACCTGTTCTGGGGTACCTTCTGCAACAACTTGTCCGCCACCTTTACCACCTTCGTAGCCAATATCTATAACGTGGTCTACCATTTTAATAACATCTAAATTATGTTCTATCACTAAAACAGTATTCCCTTTGTCTACCAATTTATTAAGAACTTCCATTAGTACACGAATATCTTCAAAATGTAATCCCGTGGTAGGTTCGTCCAAGATATAAAAAGTATTTCCGGTATCCCGTTTAGAAAGTTCTGTAGCTAACTTAACGCGCTGCGCCTCTCCACCGGATAGTGTAGTAGATTGCTGACCTAGACTAATATAGCCTAAGCCCACATCTTTAATAGTTTTTAGTTTTCTGTGAATTTTAGGAATATTCTCAAAAAAATCCACCGCTTCGTTAATGGTCATTTCTAAAACATCTGCAATAGACTTCCCTTTATAACGTATTTCTAAGGTTTCTCTGTTAAAACGCTTGCCGTGGCACGTTTCACATTCAACATATACATCTGGTAAAAAGTTCATTTCTATCACCTTTAATCCACCGCCCATGCAAGTTTCACATCTACCGCCAGCTACGTTAAAACTAAAACGTCCGGGTTTATACCCTCTTATGGTTGCTTCTGTGGTTTTGGCAAATAAAGAACGTATTTCACTAAAAACACCAGTGTACGTAGCCGGGTTAGACCTTGGAGTACGACCAATTGGACTTTGGTTGATATCTATGACCTTATCTATATGTTGCAGCCCTGTTATTTTTTTGTAAGGCATTGGTTTTTTTACGCCATTAAAATAATGAGCATTCATAATAGGGTAGAGTGTCTCATTAATTAAAGTAGACTTACCACTGCCAGAAACTCCAGTAACGCCAATCATCTTACCCAAAGGAAATTTCACGGTAATATTTTTAAGGTTATTACCTGTACAACCACTTAACGTAATGTTTTTCCCAGTTCCTTTCCGTCTATTTTCTGGTACAGCAATTTCTTTACTGCCATTTAAATATTGAGCTGTTAGCGTTTGGTGTTGGTCTAATTCTGACGGTGGCCCTTCTGATATAATTTCACCACCGTGCTTCCCAGCTCTAGGACCTATGTCTATGACGTGGTCGGCAGCTAAAATCATATCCTTATCATGCTCAACCACAATAACAGAATTTCCTATATCCCGAAGTGAAACTAAAGAGTTTATAAGGCGTTCATTGTCTCTTTGATGCAAACCAATACTAGGCTCATCTAGAATATAAAGTACCCCAACCAATTGTGAGCCAATTTGTGTAGCCAAACGTATACGTTGTGCTTCCCCACCAGATAGTGTTTTAGAGCCTCTGTTTAACGACAAATAGTCTAAGCCAACATCTAACAAAAACTGCAAACGGGTTCTAATTTCTTTTACTATTTCTTCGGCAATTTTCTTTTGATTCCCTTCTAAAGTAGCTTCTAGCTCTTTAAAAAATGTTGCAAGCTCAACAATGTCCATATGGGCCAACTCCGCAATATTTTTGCCATTAACTTTAAAATAAAGAGATTCTTTTTTAAGCCGAGCACCACCACACGTAGGACAGGTTGTTTTATCCATAAAATCCTTGGCCCAACGTTTTATACTGGTAGAGTTAGCTTCATTAAATTGTGATTTTATAAAATTGGATATTCCTTCATAATCAATCTTATAATCGCGTTTTACTCCTAGGGTTTTAGAATTAACAGAGAAACTTTCTTTACCGCCGTTTAAAATAATTTCCAAAGCGTTTTTAGGAATATCTGCTATTGGCGTGTCCAATTCAAAATTATACCGCTGAGCAATAGTTTCTAATTGCTTAAATGCCCAAGAACGTTTGTACTCCCCTAAAGGAGCTATGCCACCACTTTTTATAGATAATTTGTCATTCGGAATTATTTTCTGCTCATTAACTTGGTAAACATGCCCAAGACCATTGCATTCTGGACACATTCCTCTGGGTGAATTAAAGCTAAAGGTGTTGGGCTCTGGGGTAGGGTAAGAGATTCCAGATTCTGGACACATTAAATCGCGACTAAAATAGCGCGGTTCTTTTTCGCCTTCTTCTAAGACCATCATCACGTTTTCACCACTGTACATGGCCGTGTTGATGCTTTCCATTAAACGTTTATCAAAATCGGCACCTTGCCCAACTTTTAAGCGGTCTATAACAATTTCTATATCATGGGTTTTGTAACGGTCTACTTTCATCCCTTTGGTGATGTCAGTAATTTCTCCGTCTATACGCACCTTTACAAAACCCTGCTTGCCTATTTGTTCAAATAGTTCCCGATAGTGCCCTTTTCTAGATTTGATTACAGGAGCTAGAATATTTATTTTACTATCTGTATAGGTTTCAAGAATTAACTCCTTTATTTGAGCATCACTATAGCTTACCATTTTTTTACCTGTAACATAGCTATAAGCATCCCCAGCACGGGCAAACAGTAAACGTAAAAAGTCATAAACCTCCGTAATAGTACCCACAGTGGACCTAGGAGATTTAGAGGTGGTTTTTTGCTCAATAGCAATCACTGGAGAAAGACCATCAATTTTGTCTACTTCTGGTCTTTCCAAACCACCTAAAAATTGCCTAGCATAGGCAGAAAATGTTTCTATATAACGTCTTTGGCCTTCTGCATAAATGGTATCGAAAGCCAAAGAAGATTTACCACTACCAGATAAGCCAGTAATAACAACAAGCTTTTCTCTAGGGATGGTTACGTCTATATTTTTAAGATTGTGTACGCGAGCACCGCGGACTTCAATATTTTCTTCGTAGTTAATCATAGCACAAGATGCTAAAGTAAACAATTGACATTTAAATTGGAAGTGACTTACTGTTGCTAATTTGTTAATTGATGTCTTATTTTTACCCTACAAACCATTTTTTATACTTGATATATGAAAATACTTGGAATTGGCTCTAGGATAAATCACCCAACACATGGTAAAGGCGTAGTTACTAACGTTACTGCACAACTGTATTGGGTTACCTTTATGGAAATAGGCTTGGAAACCATTGCAATTGATGATGATTTTGAGGTCATTGAAGCTGTAGAGGATGAAGTAGATACCGTAAGTTTTTTTGAAGTTGAACGCTCCTTGGTTAAAATTTTACAACGTTGGAGTGATGCTACAGAAAAAGTTGCAATAGCAGATAAGTGGAAAGGCGGTAAGCTTATTCTTGAACCTGGCGATGCTGTAGCCAATAAAGAAATGCCTATTGATACCTTTTTTCATAAAATTGTAATGGTTAGAGATAGGCTACGTGTAATGGAACAAAAAATTAATAGTAGCAAAAATCTAGATGACCAAGAAAAAGTTGACCTACAACAATACATTACTCGTATTTATGGGTCACTAACGAGTTTTAATGTGCTCTTTAAAAACAAGAGTGACAATTTTGTGGGTGAAAAAAGTAAATAAATTAGTATAGTGCATCGTCCTAAAAGAATAGTACAGGGCGATGCGCTACACCGCTTTTTTCTCACTCAAATACTTCCAATATCTTTTGGGTACATGTTGGGTATGTAGTTTTTTATTAATTCTAGATTTAATGTTAGTGCTATTAAAATAATTACCCCATAATTCTTGATATTGATGTTCTTCATCTTTTAGTAAATTACTCTTTTTAAGGCTATTGTGTAATTGTGCAGTTAAATCTATAGTAACCATCTCTACTTTATCGCCATGATAGTGTATGCCATAACCCCTCTTTCTGTCATATATAAGCCATTCTTGGTCTGCATATCTGTTTCTAAAATGTTTAGAAATAAGGGGTAATACATTAAAATCTGGCTCTACAATAGCAAAGTAAATAGCGTCTTTTGTTAATTGAAAACGTACAAAGGCTTCCATTCGGTGTTTTTCTCTACCTACTTTTTTCGCCAATTGATTTATGTATAACACCAATTTATCACTGTAATCCAAGTGTTCATTTTTCTTACTGTATATAATTTTAGATATATATTGGTATAGCTGTACTTCTATTCCTTCAGTTTCACTTAAAAAAGCAAAATAAGCAGTATTAAGAGCATTGTTATTTTTAGCCTTTAAACCTTTCCACACCCGATGCGCTTTTTTTACTTCTGTATATACTTCTTCTGTGGAGGCGAAAAGGCCATTTTGAGCAGCACTTTTTCTTTGGATATCTGCTATTTTAAGTTTTTCATCAAAAGCTTTAAATATGCAGCTAAGGAAGCCGTTAAAACTACCGTCGTAAATTAAAGTGGTCATTACAGTCATAAACAGGGTGCTTAGAATTAATTTGTAAAAAGAGATAGCTGATTGCTATATTGTGTTCTAAATTTACTTTGAGAATTACGTAGAATTAAATTTTTAATTCCCTCCGCTTCTATATCCTTTTTATGCCAATCTTTAGAGTTGCATATCAAAAAATATTGTGCACGGTTAAGTGCTACACCAATTTTTTTTAAGTGTTCCCAGTTTAACTGTCTAAATTTTCTTGCATTTAAAATTTTGTAAACCGATTTAGTTCCCAAACCTGGAACACGTAGTAACATGGATTTATCAGCGCTATTAACATCAACTGGAAAATAATGCATATTACGCAATGCCCAAGAAAGCTTAGGGTCTATATCATGGTCTAAATTGGGGTGAGATTCATCTAAAATTTCATTTACTGAAAAGCCGTAAAACCGAAGCAGCCAATCAGTTTGGTAGAGTCGATTCTCTCTTAACATGGGCACTTGAGAAGTGATAGAAGGCAGTCTACTATCTTGTATTACGGGTACGTAGCCAGAATAATATACCCTTTTCATATGGTATTTTTTGTAATAATAGGTAGCAGAGTACATTATATCCTTGTCAGATTCACCAGAAGCACCCACAATCATTTGAGTGCTTTGCCCAGCAGGAGCGTACTTGGGTGTGCTTTTTATTAGTTTTCGTTCGTTCTTATACCGTATTAATTCATTTTTAACCTTCAACATAGGTTTTGTAAAGTCTTCATGCTTTTTTTCTGGTGCCAAAAGTTTAAGGCCAGATACGGTGGGGACTTCTATATTAACCGATAAACGGTCTGCATACAAACCAGCTTCATACATTAATTCATCACTACAACCAGGAATAGATTTTAAATGAATATATCCGTTAAAATTCTCTTCTTGGCGCAGTTTTTTGGCAACTTGCACCAAACGTTCCATAGTGTAATCAGCATTCTTAAAAATGCCTGAGCTTAAAAAAAGACCTTCAATATAATTTCTTCGGTAAAAATTTATGGTTAAATCCACTACTTCTTGTATTTTAAAAGCAGCACGTTTAACATCATTACTACGGCGCGTAACACAATAAGCACAATCAAAAATGCAGTGGTTAGTTAACAATATTTTCAATAAACTCACACATCTACCATCCTCTGTATAGCTATGGCAAATACCCATGCCAGTGCTATTTCCTAAGCCTTTATTGGAGTTTTTCCTAGTACTGCCACTACTTGCGCAAGACACATCATACTTAGCAGCATCTGCAAGGATGTTTAACTTCTCTTTTATTCGTTCAAAGTTCACAACAATTGGTTTTTATCCAAAAATATGGAAATAATCCAATAATTGGAAATTGTCCAAAATATTTTTGGAAATTATCCATAAATAGTATATTTGACTATGGAAAATGAGCTGACTTTAAAGCGTTTTGTAGAAATTAGAAGGGAATTAGGATATACCCAAGTACAATTTGCTGCACTTTTAGGTGTCTCTAATACTACGGCAGATATAGAACGGGGACGTACTAAATTATCTGGAAAAGTAATAGCAGAATTATTGAAACAATTTAAGGTGAATCCACTTTGGTTGTATGGAGATAGTGAAGAGAAATATTTAGAAACAGCAAAAATTAGCGTTATCCCCAAAGTAGTTACGGTAGATAATATGGAAAGGGATAATATGGTTTTGGTAAATGCGAAAGCAGCAGCGGGTTATCCGCAAAATATTCAAGATACTACCTGGTACCAACAATTACCAGCGTTTGATTTACCTATCCCCGAATTTAGAAATGCTACGTACCGCGGTTTTCAGGTAGAAGGAGATAGTATGCTCCCTAATTTACGTTCTGGAGAATGGGTTTTAGCAAAAGCTGTAGAACATATAGATTATGTTTCTGCCAATAAAATGTACGTTGTGGTGTTGCAAGATTCCGTTATGGTAAAAAAAGTTGAAAAGCGCCCTAATTCTAACAACATCACTTTAATTTCTTTGAATGAAAATTATCCGCCTTACGAGATAAAACCTTTTCAAATACAAGAGATTTGGGAAGTTAGCAGTAAGCTCACTTTTAATTTAGATGCAACTACAGAGACTGGTTTACTAAAACAATTGCAAGCCTCTATGGACGACTTAAAAAAACAATTAGGACAAGTTAAAAACTAGGGTTTATTTTATTCGTTCTCCGGTTGTAACAAAGGATAACCCTTGTTGCCCCTGTGTAGAAATCATTACAGCTTCAAATAGGGGAGGAGTACCTTCTTTGTTTATGGCCCAATCAAATATAAAATTGGCCCCAGTGCCACCACTTTCGTCTCGCTCGTCTATTACTATATGTAGTGTTTCCATGGGTTTAAGAGAAATCGGATTTTTTATATACTCATGTAAAGCTGTACCCTGGGTATCAAAATAAGTTGCTTTGGTAATAAATACTTCATTTTTTGCATCCCTGTTACGTAAGCTTATAGTAGAAGTTAAATTGTGGGTTGAATGTTCTGAGTAACTGTATACTCCAGAATAAACAGATAAATAGGTCTGTCCTTTTTCTACCAAACTATCTACAGGTATTTTGGCAGCAGGCTTACCAGAAAAATCTGTGCGTTGCGGATTTTGCTCCTTAGGCGGTAGATTACAACTTGCAAAGCCCAAAACAATGCTTACTATTAAGGCGGTGTAGCGCAATTTAATCATACTACAAATATGGCGAAAAAAGCTATTAGTTGTAAGCTTTAATGGCACCCATGTTTAGCGTAATGGGTCCTAGTTGGTGTGTTTTGGGTAAAAATGCACCAGAATCCATCACCTGCCAGTCATCCCAAGTAGCTTTAACACCACCAATGGGAATAATTTTTACCCACATTTTAAAGGCGTTAGGAAAACCATTATCGTTTAGTAACCATAAATAACTATCGCCAGGGGTTGTTCCTCCAGAATTATAGGTAATCAATAAGGCTTTTTCTCCACTGTCTAGCGACACAACTTTACGGGTAACACCATTATCAAATACTTTGTAGGGGGCAACTAACCAGAACGAGTCATTATTAAAATTGTCAAGAGCCTTGTTTATCAAAGCGGTCTTTTCCTCTTTTGATAAGCTTATTGAAGCATCTAATACTTCAGATTTTTTTGGGGCATTAAGGTTTAGATGTATTTTGGTATCTTCTAGAGTAACTGTAACCTTACCCATTTTTTTATCCCATTTGTAACGATTTGCTCCATTTTTAAAAGACCATTCTAAATAACGAGAATTTTGATATTTAGAATAGTTTAAAGATGTAAGCATTTTCATTGCTAAGGCATCAGCTTCTGGGCCTGCTTTCCCCTCTGGAAGGGCTTCATTTGTAATAAATCCCCATGTAACCATTGCAATTAGTATAACAATTACAACAATCCCCGTCCATTTAAAGAACCTTCTCATCCTTTTTTGAGCAAAAGTAAAGACTATTTTCCGGTTTGTCCAGAATAGGTGCTTTCAAATATTTTATCCGCATTAGCTGCTTCAAAACCTTCTCTCCTCATCGTTGCATCTAATTGCTCTTTAGGTAAATGAGCAAACTCAGCCAAAGGTAAACGTTCAGCAAACTCTACATAACTACCAGAAATGGCTAAAGTTTCTCCACCAGCAAAGGTTGCTGGTATCATTTTGGCTACAGAACTACTCTGTTTTAAAAGGCCATCTGCACTTACTTTAATTTTTGAACCAGAATCATTGAGTTTAATACCATGCTCCTCTAAGAAGGTATTAAAAACAGATAATAAATTAAATGGTTCTGGAAGCTCGTGAACGCTAATGGTATAATGGTTTAAGTAATACCTATTATAAATAACCCAAGCAGCATATTCACTTTCTGTTGCTAAACTTTGATAATCTTCTAAACTGGGCAATTGCCATAGTGGTTGATAAAAGAATTTACCTACCATGCTGGGATTATCTAAATCAATAGACGCAATGGGGTCTTCTGTAATAGGATGGGTGTATTTATAAATTATATCTTGGGTTGTCTTTGATAAATCGTTCACTCGTAATTCCGAAATAAAAATCCGCGGATATTTTTGTGAGGGAGGTGCATACCAAAACGCATCTAATTTCTTTTCTTTAAAATGATATGGAGCCATTTTGGTGTAACCGTGATGCAAAAAAATCTTTTCAAAAGAGGATATGCCTAAATTTGGGACGCCTAACGTTCTAAAGGCAATGTGATCGTTGATAATATCATCTTCTGAAGCAATCATTCCCTTAGAAATCATTGCATTAACAATTTTAGCAACGTCTGGTACACTTTCTTTGTAGGGAGTAAAAAGCGCTTCTAAAATCTGGTCTAACGGTGCATCACTTTTAAAATTCATAACATAAGTAGTTTATATTGTTACAAATATAAAATTATATCGATTTGAAATAGTTTTCAACCACAGAATTAGCAAAAATTTGTGCGGCTTTTTTAGATGTTCTAAACCACAGTTCTGGTTCAAACAACTCTAGTTCAGCCAATGCAAGTTGATTATCATTATCTTTAAATAGGTCTATTCTACTGTAAACAGGAAGTTCTGGGGCAGCATGTACTGCTTGCAGGGCAAATTGTATTTGTGCTTTGGTAGGTTGAATATGGTGAACGGAGCCTCCAAAATCATCTTGTACTCTAAAATCACCTGGTTTCGCTTTTTTGAGTATGGCATGACTATAGGTGTCTCCAAAAAATATCAGCGAAAACTCTCCTTCTTTAATAATATTAGTTTGAAATTCTTGCAACATCATTGCTTCTCTGGCTATCAACTGCAAAAACTGTTTGTTTAAGTTATGCCAGTCTTTACGTTCAAATTTATAAGTATACCTTGCACCACCTGCAATACAAGGTTTTAAAATTAGGTGCTTGGATTGTATGTCAGCCTCTATTGTAGCTTCTTCAATAGCATCCACTAAGCTTTCAACACTTCTTTTTTCTATAAAATACGTTTTAGGAACATGTACTCCGGCATTGGCTAAATCTATAAAGTAATGCTTGTCTAAATTCCATTCTACTAGATTTTTGCTATTGATAAATTTGGTTTTCTGGGCAGTAGCTTCAAACCATTTTTTAAATTCGGTTATTCTATGAAAATAATCCCAAACGGCCCTAAAAATAACATACTTAGTTGAGCCCCAATCAAAATTAGGGTCGTCCCAATAGGTGCGACCAACTTTTAACCCCTTGTTTTGTAAAGCATCAGCTACCAATTGGTCCTCTAGAATTACATTTTTAGTATATGCATCTTCTTTAGGTTGCAGGTAGCGCTTATCGGTAACTAAAACTACATCTAACCTCATAATCTTAAAAGCCTACGGCAGTATCATCACCACGTTTATCAGCACCACCTTCTAACTGGCCATTAGGTAAAATTCTTATGGCGTCTACTTTACCAATAATAGGATTTTTACCCTCCCTTAGTTTATACCCTTTTTCTTTAAGATTGGTTTTTAGCTCTTGTGTAAATCCTTCTTCCTCAAACATAATTAAATCTGGTAGCCATTGGTGGTGAAAACGAGGAGCGTTTACAGCATCTTGCATGCTTAAATTAAATTCATACACATTTAATATGGTTTGTGCTACTGCTGTAATAATGGTGGAACCACCAGGGGTGCCAACAACCATGTACAACTGACCTTCTTTTTCTACAATAGTTGGCGTCATACTACTAAGCATTCTTTTTTCTGGGGCAATACTATTGGCCTCAGCTCCAATTAATCCAAACATGTTGGGAACACCAGGCTTGGAACTAAAATCATCCATTTCATTGTTTAAGAAAAATCCCAATTCGTCACTATAAAGTTTGGAACCATAAGCGCCATTTAAAGTAGTAGTAACAGAAACGGCATTGCCCTCAGCATCTACAATAGAATAATGTGTGGTTTCATTGCTCTCTATAATTTCTATTGCACCATGGCCAACATCATCAGAAGCAGTTGCACTGTCAAAACTAAATGTTTTCATACGTTCTGTAAGGTAAGAATCTGAGGTTAGTTTGTTGGTTGGAATAGTAACAAAATCAGGGTCTCCCAAAAAGTAATTTCTGTCAGCATACGCACGTCTGGCAGCTTCTGTAAATAGTTGAATGGTTTTTTCTGAGTTATGACCAAAAGAAGCAACATCAAAAGGCTCCATCATTTTAAAAATCTGTTGCATAGTGATTCCGCCACTACTGGGAGGACTCATAGAGATTATTTTTAGGTCTTTATAATTAAAAATAACAGGATTACGCCATTGAGCTTCGTATTTTGCTAAATCTTCTTCAGTAATAAATCCTCCTTTTTCCTGAATAAAGTTGGCTAATTTCTTTGCTATTTCGCCTTTATAAAATCCATCTTTTCCTTGTAGCATAATGGTGTTTAACGTGTTTGCCAATGCAGGATATTTTATAGTGTCTCCTTTATAATAAACTTGTGCAAACTTGGTGCTATCACCATTAACCGAAATAAACTTTTCCCTGCTATTTTCTAATCGTTTTGCTTGCTTTTCTGTAACTATAACACCTTTATTAGCAAGGGCTATAACCGGGGTTAAAATTTGTTCTAGTGGTAGTTTTCCAAATTTTTTGTGCACCGCCATTACGCCAGCTACGGTACCTGGTACGCCAACCGCAGTGGCTCCAACAGTACTCATCTCTGGCACCACATTGCCTAATGAGTCTAAATACATGTTTTTATGTGCTGCTAAAGGTGCTTTTTCTCTATAGTCTAAGGCGCCTACACTACCGTCATTTTTTCTATACACCATGAATCCGCCACCGCCTAGATTGCCAGCAAACGGATATGCAACTGCTAAAGCCATTTCTGTTGCCACCATAGCATCAAAAGCGTTACCACCTTTTTTTATAACTTCTGCCCCAATACTTGCCGCCTCTTCCCGTGCAGCAACCACCATAGCTTTTTTAGTTACTAGTCCCGTTGGATTGGCAGGTTTATGAGGGTTTTGTTTGCAGGCTATTACTAAGAAGAAAAATAGGCAGGCGGTAGTTATTTTAAGCATATCTCTTGGTATTTAGTTTTAGAAAAGATAATTAATTCGTCAAAAAAGGTAACAAATTCTTGTTCAAAAGCAGTGTAATGTTCCTCTAAATCTAGGATAGCAAAATTCATTTTACTTCTATTTTTAGTTCGTCTATTCATTCCATTTAAAACTTTTGCTATACCTGCTAAGTTAGCATAGTTGTAAAGCCAATTGTCCGCAATCATATAAGGAATCATTCGTTGCGTAGCTTTTGGCAAAATGGTAAAATAATCTTCTAACAGCGAATAGAAATTTTCTACATAATCTAGCAAAGGTTCATTAGAATACCTATGCCAATTTTTAGCTAGGAAATGGTCGTAATAAATATCTACAATAACCCTGCTGTAATGGCCATAATTTTTATGTAATTTTTTACTGCTTTTTTTAGGAATAGGATGCGTATCTGTAAAAGTGTCAATGGCTCTATGCAATAGAATACCTTGTTGTATACGTTCTGGTAAATGTTGGTATTTATTTGCGCGTATGTGGTCTGCTATAAAATTTCCTACGGTAATTTCAGGCTGGTCAAAAGAAAGGTAAATATGGGCCAAGAAGTTCATATACCGAAACTTTGGGGTTAAATACCGAATTTACAAATTAGAAACACCCTTTACACGGCATCATTATATATTTGCACAAACTTTTTTAACATATGACACTCATAAAATCCATTTCTGGTATACGAGGCACTATAGGCGGTGCCACTAATGATAATTTAACACCTATTGATGCGGTTAAATTCGCAGCAGCCTATGGTACTTGGCTTAAAGATTATGCAGGCAAGGATAAGCTTAAGGTGGTTATTGGTAGAGATGCCCGTTTATCTGGAGAAATGATACAGAATTTAGTAGTTTCTACCTTGGTGGGCTTGGGTATAGATGTTATTGATTTAGGGTTGAGTACTACGCCAACCGTAGAAATTGCGGTACCTTTAGAGAAGGCTGATGGTGGTATTATCTTAACTGCAAGTCATAACCCAAAGCAATGGAACGCTTTAAAGTTGTTGAATGAAAAAGGAGAATTTTTAAATGCAGAGGAAGGGGCTAAAATATTGGAATTAGCAGAGGAAGAGGATTTTAATTTTGCAGAAGTAGATGATTTAGGGACTATTACTACGAATGATGCTTATATGGATATCCATGTAGATGAAGTTTTAGCATTACCTCTTGTAGATGCAGAAGTTATAAGAGAAAAGAAATTCAAAGTTGTAGTAGACGGTGTTAATTCTTCTGGAGGTATTGCCATTCCTAAATTATTGGATGCCTTAGGAGTAGAGGTAGTAAAGCTATATTGTGAGCCAACAGGCCATTTTCCGCACAACCCTGAGCCTTTAAAAGAGCACTTGGGAGATATTTGTAAAAAGGTAGTAGAAGAACAAGCAGATTTTGGTATTGTAGTAGACCCAGATGTAGACCGTTTAGCGTTTATTAGTAATGATGGCGAAATGTTCGGAGAAGAGTATACATTGGTGGCCTGCGCAGATTATGTACTGGGTAAAACTAAAGGAAATACAGTTTCTAACCTATCTTCTTCTAGAGCCCTAAGAGATGTTACAGAAAAGCATGGAGGTACTTATGAAGCTGCTGCTGTAGGAGAGGTGAATGTAGTTACTAAGATGAAAGCCAATAATGCTATAATTGGTGGCGAAGGTAATGGCGGCATTATTTATCCAGAAAGCCATTATGGTAGGGATGCTCTAGTAGGAACGGCATTATTTTTAATGTTAATGGCAGAAAAGGGAGGCACGGTTGCAGAATTACGAGCTAGTTACCCTAGTTATTTTATGAGTAAGAAAAAAATACAATTAACACCAGAATTAGATGTGGATGCGCTTTTAGTAGCTATGCACAATAAGTATAAAAACGAAGATGTTTCTACCATTGATGGGGTAAAAATTGATTTTGCAGAAAACTGGGTGCACTTGCGTAAATCTAATACAGAACCAATTATTCGTATTTACACAGAAGCAAAAAGTCAAATAGCGGCGGATGAACTTGCTGACCGAATTATAGGTGAAATAAAAGAAATTGCAGGGTTGTAGTACAAAAGACTATGAATAAAAAGCCTCCGAACGGAGGCTTTTTATTTTAAGATACTTTGGCGTAATGTGCAGGTTGCTTGTTTCTGTGTTTCCACCTCCGGTGCGTCCATAGATAATAGGCTGGCTCTTCTTTAATCTGTTGTTCTGCCAATCTTAAATAGGTATCGGTGATATAGTTTTCTTCGGTTGCTGCACCATTTTCTGCTATGGCTATAAACTCTGCTTTGTAATACCCACGTTTAACCTTGCTCACTTTTAAAAATACTACCGCTAAATCTAATTTTCTAGCCATAGTTTCTGCTCCGTTAAAAATAGGCACTTTTATCCCCATAAAATCTGACCAGTATTGCGCTTTACTCACCATAGGGCTCTGGTCGCTAACCATACCAAAGACCCCAATTACGCCATCTCTTTTATCTTTAACCACTGTTTTTACGGTCTGTTTTTGTGTAATAAGGGTAGTGTTGAACCTAGCCCTTACTTTACGTACAAAGTCGTCAAAATACTTATTGGCAATTGGCTGGTATACAGCGTATCCTTTAGAGTTTACATAATTGTTAATACTCACATTCCACTCCCAATTGGCATAATGCGAGCAAACAACTAGTATGCTTCGTTCTTTTTCTATTCGCTTAATAAGTTCTATGTTCTGTACCGCATACCTTTTTTTAACCTCAGCATTGCTTAAACTCATAGTTTTTATCATTTCTAAAAACATATCACACAGGTGTGCGTAAAACTTCTTCTGGATTTGTTTTAATTCGCTATCCGGTTTATCAGGGAACACTAATTTTAAGTTGCTATAGACTACTTTTTTACGATAGCCAACAATGTGGTAGAGTAAAACAAAAACAAGGTCAGACAACATATAAAGTAACCTAAATGGCAGTTTAGATACCAACCAGATAAAAGGGTAAGCCAGTAAAAAAATCAATAATTGCATGTGGTAAAATCTATCGGCAAATATAGCTATATTTGAATCCAAACCTTATGCTAATGCTTAATTTACACTGGGCTACAATAGCCATAATGGCAGCAAATGTGGTGGTTTCTTTAAGAGGATTTAAAGACAGCTATTTTTTTGACCGTTATAAATTCCAAATAGGAGCTATTAAAACTGGACAAAAGGAGCGTATGTTAACCTCTGGTTTTTTGCATGTAGATATTCCACACCTCTTCTTTAATATGTTTACGCTGTATTTTTTTTCTGATGTAATCATAAACTGGTTGGGATATCCCAAATTCTTTATAGTCTATTTTGTTAGCTTATTGGCGGGCAGTTTGTTAGCCCTATTTTTTCATAGAGATGAACCCTATTATAGTGCTGTCGGTGCAAGTGGCGCTGTAACAGGTGTACTTTATGCAGCCATTTTATTGCAACCAAATATGCGTTTAGGTTTCTTTTTTATTCCTATTCCGCTACCTGCATATGTAATTGGCATAGCGTATTTGCTCTATTCCATTTATGGAATGAAAAGTAGATTGGGCAATATTGGTCATACCGCTCACTTTGGCGGTGCTATTGGTGGGTACGTAACAACCCTGCTTTTTGTTCCAAGTTTAATTTTTTCTGAAACCTTGATGGTTTTCTTACTTGCTGTACCTATCATTATTTTATTTGTGCTAGACAAGATGGGTAAAATTTAGTTCCTTTAAACGATGCTTTTCATCGATTAATCGATAGAAACGCTACACTTTATCGAAAATTCTTACGTGGGTTGAAATATTATATTGAACTTGCACGTTGAATTTTTACCAAATTTTTAAACCTACTTATTATGACACGGAAATTACTATTTCCATTGCTAGCAATGGTCGTGGTGTTAATTTCATGTTCAGATGAAACCACCGTATTTGAAGAGAATGATGACAACTTAGTCGTAGAACAAGACGCGTCGGTTTTAGAAAACAGCCTTAATTTTGAAGATAGCGGAGTTTTGGATTTTTATCCTGACCAATCTGCCTCTAGCAAGTATGCTCGCGAAGGCGAGGAACAAGCTGGGGACTATCCATTGTCTTTAGTGGCACAAATTAATCCCCCTTCGTATTCAGGTGCAGAAAACTTAACTGCATCGCACATTCATTTAGTAAATGATTATGTGTACGTATCCTACAACACTGCAGAAGATGACTATGCAGGAGCTATGGATATTATTTATGTTGGTGATCCTTATCAACCAAGGGTAACCTCTAGATTGTATTATACTAATGCAGACATTAATTCCATTAAATATGAAAATGGATTTGTCTATGCAGCAGGTGGTGTAGATGCAGAGCAATCTGCAACCGCAGATGCTAACTCATTTTTAGCTAAAATACCGGTAGCGAACGGAAGGTTTAATACTGATGCAGGTATATCTTACGCATTCCAAGAAGGATTTAATGCCACAGATGTAGCTTTGACTAATGCAGGTGTTTATGTAACCTCTGGTAAAGATGGCTACATCCGTTTGTATGATAAGTCGAGCCTAGAAATGATAAATGAAGCGGCTTTTCAAGACTTAAGGTCTTTAGCTATAAATAACGATAAAATTGCTGTTCTAGATGCAAGTTATGGTGTTCGAGTGTTGAATTCGGATTTCAGTCAAGCAAGCGATATAGCTATTTCTGGCGATTTTAGAGAGGCAGATAAGCGTACCTTAGATTATTACGGAGAATTGATTGTTGTTGCCGAAGGTCAAGATGGTGCAGGAGTATATAATGCTGCTACGGGTAATTTAGTACAACGTTTGGAGATACCAATCAGTCCTGAAAATGTAGAGCAAGGAGATATTGTGACCAATGCAGCTGCGTTTAATGAGAATATTTTATTAATGGCTAATGGCGGTGCTGGTCTTTGCTTGTCAGAAGACGATAATGGGGTAGACCTTGTAGGTATTATTGCATTAGATGGCAGTATCAACTACGTTGAGACAAAAGATGATTACATATTTGCAGCTTCTGGTAGAGGAGGTTTACAAATTATTAAGATGAATAAACCTTCACAAAGTTTAGAAGAATCTTGTGTAGATACCTCTAGATACTCTGGGAGCTCTAATTTAACTGTTGCTAGTAATCAAAACTTAGGGTATAATGGCTCTAATAGATTTAATAGTATAACCGTTGAAGGTCAATTACTATTGTGTGGTACCTGGGCCGTACGTAATGATGTAAAAGTAGACAAAGAAGCAGCTTTTGACATGCGAGGTACTCTTATTGTAGGTAGAAATAGTGATAGAAAAGACGTAATCGTAGAAGAGAATGCAACCTTACGTATTGAAGGTGATTTTGCTATCTATGGAAATCTAATTTTAAAAAAAGGTGCTAGTTTAGAATTCCTTGGAGATGCTAATAGAGCCTACATCACAGGAACGGTAACACAAGAAGAAGGTACTACAGTAACTGGCGAATTTAATGATATGAATAATAGATTCTAGAGTGTGCTAGATGAGAGTGAGGAAGCCCGCTGGATGTATATCTGGCGGGCTTTTCTTTTTAATTAAGTAGTTCTGCTACTTTAGCCTCTAAAGCTGGTCCTCTTAAATCTTTTGCCACAATAACACCATTCTCGTCTAACAAAAAGGCTGCCGGTATGGCATTAATATTGTAAAGTTGCGCAATTGGGTCCTGAAAACGCTGTAGGTTAGAAACATGATTCCATGTAAGGCTATCTTTTTCAATTGCATCTAGCCAAACTTCTTTTTTTTGATCTAAAGACACTCCCACTACATTAAAACCTTTGTCTTTATATTTATTGTATACGGCTACAATATTGGGGTTTTCCATTCTACATGGCCTACACCATCCTGCCCAAAAGTCAATTAACGTAAGTTTGCCTTTTACCTGATTCAAAGCAATTTCTTCCCCGGTTGGAGTAGGCCCACTGAACATGGGAGCTCTTGCTCCTATTTTAGTGTTTTTGTTTTTTGCTAACATTTCACCAAGACGTTTTCCAGGTCTTGAGTTTTTTATTTCTTCTGTAAAAGCATTGTACAAAGCCTCTATTTCGTCCTCTGGTAAAGCTTTTGTCGCCATGATTTTATCTAAAATTAAAGCGGAAATGAGAGCATTTGGGTTCTCCTTTATATAATCTAACTCCATAGTCTTACCGCGCTCTTGTAATTCCTGATATTCATCACGTAAAGAACCAATAACAACGGTATCTCCCGTGGCATTTGCTTTCTTAAATTCTTCGTTCATGGATTGTGCCATGTTAGATAATTCGCGTTGGCCATTCAAATAATTCATAAACAGTTCGTTTTGTGTTGTACCAGTAATTTCTGCGAATTGTAAACTATCTTTTTGTGCTTTAAAGTTGATGGTTCCATTTTCTAATACAAAAGCAGTATTGGCTCTGGTACCGTCTACAAATAGGTAATGTAGCTGCGGGCTATTAGCATTTCCAGTAAATGTAAATACGCCGTTTTCTACAGTAGCTGTATCCACTTCAATAAGACCACGTCTTAGAGAATCTGTAGTCTTTAAAAATACTTGAGTACCGTCTTTTACATCTCCAGTTAACTCACCATTAATAGTATACCCTTCTGGGGTGGTAGAACAAGCTATAACCAAAAGTCCTAATGTAACAATAGATAGGATTTTTTTCATGTGTGATAATTATTTTGGATAAAGGTACACAAACATGCTAACAAAAAAAGTGCCCCTAAAGGCACTTTTAAAAATTATCGTTTGTGTGTTATTGTTTAGAACTGATATCTGAGTCCTAATGCGATATCAAACAAGAAATCATTATCAAACTCGTTAAAACCAACCAAACCTATCTCTGGCCGTATATCCAAGGAGATTAATAAAGGGATATCAAAATCATATTCCACCCCTAGATTACCAGCAGCAAAAACAAAAAGACCATCATCACGGTCTCTGTCTGGCACACGTTCAAAATCAGAATTTCCTAAACCGCCACCAACGCCGTAATACCAGTTAAAATTGCCATCTAGGTTGTGTACCCATTGGTAAACTCCGGCTAATTTAAAAGCATCATATTCGCGACTATCACGCCAACCAAGGTTAAACTCAGCACGGTTGTATCTTCCAATAGATTTTTGATAAGAGATTTCCGCTCCAAAGCCATCACTATCTCCTAAACGTAGTCCCAAGGTGTGTTCAGAGATGTTTTGAGCGCTTACTAAAGCTGTTACAAAACTGAACAAACCAATTAAAAATGTGGTCATTTTCATAAGTGTCTATTTAAGTTGAATAAATAAAATAGCTTTACATTAGCTATTCTTTTTTAACCGAAGTTTTAGACCAAAAATTGTTCCAAGTTGGATAAAAATATCTTAAAAAAATTCTCAGAATCCTTTATAGGTGATTTTCAATATGATGCATTAGTAAAAACTTTATATGCTACTGACGCATCGGTGTACAGAAAACTGCCAACTGCGGTTGCCTTTCCTAAGAATGACGAGGGTTTAATACAATTGTTACAGTTTGCGAATACACACAAGATTGGCTTAATACCTAGGACAGCAGGTACTTCTTTGGCAGGGCAGTGTGTTGGGGAAGGTATTGTGGTAGATACCTCTAGATATTTTACTCAAATTTTGACTTTAGACGTAGCTAATAAAACAGTTACCGTGCAACCTGGCGTGGTTAGGGACGAGTTAAACATGTACCTTAAACCACATGGACTGCAATTTGGTCCAAATACGTCTACTTCTAACAGGTGCATGATTGGAGGTATGGTTGGGAACAATTCTTCTGGTACTACCTCCATACAATCTGGAGTGACTAGAGATACTATTATTAGTATGAAAACCATTTTGGCAGATGGCACAAGGGCAGAATTTAAAGATATTTCGGCAGAAGAATACGAGCAGAAAACAAAACTAAATACGTTAGAAGGAAAGATTTATGCTGCTCTTAAAACGGAGTTAGGTAATCCGGTTGTCAAAGAAGAAATCCTTAAAGAATTTCCAGAGCCGTCCATCCACAGAAGAAATACGGGATACGCGGTAGACGAACTCTTGTTTAATTCCGTCTTTGGAAAAGAAGATAAACCTTTTAATCTATGTAAACTGCTTTCAGGCAGTGAGGGGACCTTGGCATTTACCACAGAAATCACCTTACAGTTAGAAACTTTGCCACCCGCGCATGCCGCTATGGTTTGCACCCATTACAAAACTTTAGAAGATTGTCTTACAGATGTGGTTCCCGTAATGAAGCACGATTTGTTTTTGTGCGAGATGATGGATAAAACCATATTGGATTGTACTAAAAATAATAGGCAACAACTAGCTAACCGATTTTTTGTAGAGGGCGACCCAGAAGGCTTGTTAATGCTAGAGGTTAGAGCGCATAGTCCAGAGGAATTAGAGCAAAAGATACGTGACCTCGTTACCACGGTAGAAGCGTCTGGATTAAGTTATGCACAACCCGTGTTGTATGGTGCAGATATACAAAAAGCGGTGGAGCTTAGAAAAGCAGGTCTAGGATTGTTGGGGAATATGGTAGGCGATAAAAAGGCTGTAGCGTGTATTGAAGATACTGCAGTAGCTTTAAACGTTTTAAAACCTTTTATTATGGAGTTCAGTGCCATAATGGATAAATACAAACAAAGTGCAGTTTACTATGCTCATGCAGGGGCGGGAGAATTGCATTTAAGACCTATTTTAAATTTAAAAGAAAAGGAAGATGTGGTTTTATTCCGAAAAATAACTACAGATGTAGCCCATCTTACTAAAAAATACAAGGGTAGTTTTAGCGGCGAGCATGGAGATGGTATTGTACGTGCAGAATTTATACCAATCATGATAGGCGAAAAGAATTATGAGTTATTAAAACGCGTAAAAGCCTATTTTGACCCCAATCATATTTTAAATCCAGGAAAAATTGTAGATGCTTATCCTATGGATGCTTCGCTACGTTACGAAGTAGATAGAAAAGAACCAGAGATTAGTACGTTACTAGATTTTTCTGATAGTCAAGGTATTTTAAGAGCCGCAGAAAAATGTAATGGTAGCGGTGATTGCCGAAAAACAGAGTTGAGCAAGGGTGCAATGTGTCCTAGTTACCACGCTACCAAACAAGAGAAAGACACGACTAGGGGTAGAGCCAATGTATTACGGGAGTTTCTTACCAATTCTGACAAGCCTAACCGGTTCAATCACATAGAACTTAAAGAGGTTTTTGATTTATGTCTTAGTTGTAAGGCTTGTTCTAGTGAATGTCCCAGTAATGTAGACGTGGCTACGCTAAAATCAGAGTTTCAATATCAGTATCAAGAAGCAAATGGGTATTCGTTGCGCTCTAAGTTGTTTGCGCATAATACAAAGATAAATGCTTTTAATAGTAAAATGGCCGCATTGGTCAATGCTACGTATAAGTCGCCCATTGGAACGCTTGTTAAAAAACTCTCTGGTGTTGCTGTGGAGCGAGAATTGCCCTCAGTATATAAATTTAATTTTGATGCCTTTTTAGCGCTACAGAAACAAAATCCTGCAGGACAAAAAGTGGTACTATTTATAGACGAGTTTACCAAATACTTGGATGTAACTGTAGGGCAAGACGCCATAGTGTTGCTCACTAAATTAGGATACCAAGTGGAATTGTTTTACGGCGATAGTGGTAGAACTTATTTGTCTAAGGGGTTTTTAAAACAGGCCAAAGAATTGGCAAATAAAAACATTGCCGCTCTTACAGCTTTCACAGACCAAGGCCTAAGTATCGTTGGGATAGAACCATCTTCAATTCTTTCATTTAGAGACGAATACAGTCGTCTTGCGGAAGATAAACTTCAAGCAAAAAAACTAGCAAACCATTCGTTATTAATTGAGGAGTTTTTAGCGGGGGAAATCGCATTAAATCGTATAACAGCTTCATCCTTCACTAAAGAAGCTAAGGAAATTAAAATCCACGGACACTGTCATCAAAAGTCACTTAGCAATCAAAAAGTAACTTTTGATGTGCTTAATTTACCGGAGAACTACAAAGTTGCCATAATACCTTC
This sequence comes from Flavobacterium sp. ASW18X, assembly GCF_005144745.1. Taxonomy (GTDB): domain Bacteria; phylum Bacteroidota; class Bacteroidia; order Flavobacteriales; family Flavobacteriaceae; genus Croceivirga. Next base: position 216,123 of record NZ_SWKK01000004.1, read on the forward strand.
TGGTTGTTGTGGTATGGCAGGTTCTTTTGGTTATGAGAAAGAGCATTACCAGATTAGCATGAAGGTGGGCGAAACAAAATTATTCCCCGCTGTAAGGAAAACAGGTAGCAGTACCGTTATAGCGGCAAACGGAACCAGTTGCAGACATCAAATTAAAGATGGAACGGGTAGGCATGCTTTACACCCCGTCACCATCTTGCGTAGCGCTTTGACTGTCTAAAAGAGCATCTTTTTTAAATTCTTTTTCGGAAATTTCTTCTGGATAATCTTCTGAAAATTCTTTATCTAGACTGTTGTATTTTGGCGTGTCTTTAGCATCCGTAATAGAAGCTATAAGCTCATTAATATCCATTTCTTTTAAGTCTTCATCTACAAAGAAAGGAGATAGCTTGTCATGATTGTAATGATATATACGCCATCTTTTAAAAGAATATTCTAAGGCGGTTAAGTTTTCTACCCAATCGCCAGAATTTAGATAGGTTGTACTGCCTTGTTTGTTCTCAAAAACTTCTTTTTTAGGCTGATGAATATGACCACAAATTACATAATCATAGTTATTCTCAATAGCTAACTCTGCTGCTGTACGTTCAAAATCATTGATATACTTTACGGCACCCTTAACGCTATTTTTTATACGTTTAGAAAGCGAGTATTTCTTTTTACCCATTTTAACTCTACACCAGTTGATGAAACTGTTAATGAGGATAAGCATATCATAACCGTAACCACCAAGCTTAGCTAGCCATTTGGCACGTTGAATGGAGATGTCAAAAACATCTCCATGAAAAATCCAAGCTTTTTTACCATCGAGGTTTAAAACTAATTTATTGACAATATGAAAGTTACCCATGGATGTAGGGCAAAATTTACGTAGCATTTCGTCATGATTACCTGTAATATAATACACCTCTGTGCCTTTAGAAGCCATGCCAATTACTTTCTTGAGAACTTTAAGGTGTGCCGGTGGAAAATAACGCTTGCTAAATTGCCAAATATCTATAATATCTCCATTTAAAATGAGCTTTTTGGGCTTAATGCTATTTAGATACGCAATCAATTCATCTGCATGGCATCCATAGGTTCCTAAATGTACATCAGAAATTACCGCTAATTCAATTTTACGCTTTTTCAATACAAAACACTTTGATTACAAAGTAAATAGCCATGTATGAGCTTACAATAAAATTGTAATCAAATGATTATAAGCTAATCGTTAAGTTTATATCACCTGTTTTTAAGTAATGTTGCTAAATGTTTAAGTGCAATTCGGTTTTTTTAAAAGAGCGATAAAAATTACCTTTACGGCTTAATTTTTAGACAATGGCCAGAAATTCTTTTGGAACCTTATTTAGAATTACAACATTTGGAGAATCCCATGGTAGAGCCCTTGGTGGAATTATAGATGGGTGCCCTGCTGGTATTGAATTAGACGAAAAGGCTATTCAAGAGGAATTAAACCGAAGAAAACCCGGGCAATCTGCAATTGTAACGCAGCGCAAGGAACCAGATACGGTAGAAATATATTCTGGTGTCTTCGAAGGTAAAACTACTGGTACACCCATTGGTTTTGCTATCCATAACACCAATCAAAAGTCTAAAGATTACTCCCACATTAAAGACTCATACCGCCCTAGTCATGCAGATTATGTGTACGACCATAAATATGGTTTTAGAGATTATCGTGGTGGCGGGCGTTCTTCGGCTAGGGAAACAGCGAGCAGAGTTGTTGCAGGTGCTGTTGCCAAGCAATTTTTAAAGGATATAAAAATAACTGCTTACGTTAGTCAGGTTGGGGGTTTAAAATTGGAAACACCTTATCAGCAATTAGATTTCTCTGAAATAGAGAAAAATCCAGTTCGTTGTCCAGACCCTACAATGGCAAGCCAAATGGAAGAATACATCAAATCCATTAAAAAAGATGGGGATACCATTGGAGGTGTAATTACTTGTGTGATTCAAAACGTACCAATTGGACTTGGGGAGCCTGTTTTTGATAAACTCCATGCAGAATTGGGTAAAGCCATGCTATCCATAAATGCGGTAAAGGGCTTTGAATATGGCAGCGGTTTTGAAGGGGTAACCCAAAAAGGAAGCGAACATAACGACCAGTATAATACTGATGGTACCACTAAAACCAACAAAAGTGGTGGTATACAAGGTGGTATTAGTAATGGTATGGATATTTACTTTTCTGTAGCGTTTAAACCCGTTGCCACGGTGCTTCAAGGGTACGATACTATAGACAAAGAGGGGAACAAGGTTGCTACCCAAGGCAAAGGAAGGCATGATCCATGTGTAGTGCCTAGGGCGGTGCCCATTGTAGAAGCAATGGCGGCATTGGTATTGGCAGATTACACTTTGTTGGCCAAAGGCAATAAAATCTAAACCGCATTATTTGGGGCATTTTGGGCAAATTGGTATCTTCCAAGCCAAAACCAACTTTATATGCGTAAACTGGAACTTCACTGGCAGATTCTTATAGGAATGTTGCTGGGTATTGTTTTTGGATTTGTAATGACCAAAGTTCCCGCGGGAAAAGACATTGTGTCTGACTGGATACAGCCTTTAGGGGCAATTTTTGTAAAGCTACTCAAGCTCATCGCTATTCCGCTTATTATCGCCTCTTTGGTAAAGGGGATTTCTGATTTAAAAGATATTTCTAAGTTTAGAAATATTGGTTTAAGAACAATTGGTATTTATATTTTAACTACGGTTGTTGCCATTACCATTGGTTTGGTGTTGGTGAACATGCTGAATCCAGGTGCCGGTATTTCTGAAGAAACGGTTGCTAAACTAACCGAAAACTATGCCAATGATGCTGGGGTTACCTCTAAATTAGAGGAGGCTTCTAGGCAAAAAGATAGCGGACCGTTGCAGTTTTTGGTAGATATGGTGCCAGATAACGCAATTAATGCCTTGGGGAATAATAGTGCTATGCTTCAAGTTATTTTCTTTACTATTTTTCTTGGAATTTCTATGTTATTGATTGGTGAGGAAAAAGCGAGGCCTTTAAAAGACTTTTTTGATTCTTTAAATGATGTAGTCTTAAAAATGGTAGACTTGATCATGTTAACGGCGCCTTATGCCGTGTTTTCACTTTTGGCCGCTGTTGTGGTTTCGTCTAGTGATCCAGATTTGTTATTGGCACTTTTAAAATATGCCGGTGTAGTTGTGGGTGGCTTGTTTTTAATGATTGTATTTTATGCTATTTTGGTGGGAACCATCACTAAAAAAAATCCTTTCTGGTTTTTACAGCAAATGAGTCCGGCTCAATTACTTGCTTTTTCTACCAGTTCTAGTGCCGCAACCTTACCAGTTACTATGGAAAGGGTAGAGGAGCATATTGGAGTAGATAAAGAGGTGTCTAGTTTTGTTTTGCCGGTTGGTGCTACCATAAATATGGATGGTACCAGTTTATACCAAGGTGTAGCAGCTGTTTTTATAGCTCAGGCATTAGGGTTTGAGTTGACTTTGGCCAATCAATTAACTATTGTGCTAACGGCCTTACTAGCCTCCATTGGTTCAGCAGCAGTTCCTGGGGCGGGCATGGTAATGTTGGTAATTGTTCTTGAAGCTATTGAGTTTCCTTCAGATAAACTAGCAATTGGTTTGGCCTTAATATTTGCTGTAGATAGGCCTTTAGATATGTGTAGAACGGTTGTTAACGTTACAGGAGATGCAACTGTTTCTATGCTAGTTGCTAAATCTGTTGGTAAACTTGGAGAGCCCGATGTAAAAGAATGGGACGATAATTATGAGGACGTAAAATAAGAGTTTAGTTCTAGATAAGATGATTAATATCAGTAGGACCAAGGTTTTGCTGATATTTTTTTTACCTAATGTTTTTTAGAGAGAAAGACTTTATACATTTGGCGATTAATAAAGCATACTTAAGATGAGTTCAGCAGAATTACAGGCGTTACGCAACGACTATCCCAATTTATTCGATATAGACTCCAATTTAGACCGATTGGTACGAAAAATTGAGTTATTGAGCTATGTAAATCCTGCTAACATAGAAAAAGAGAAGCAACGCTTTTTTAGTTCAAAATATACCGAAGAGCCACAATTTAAGTATCCTAAGTTAAAATTCGATGCCTACAAGTTGCAACGCTTGTTCTTTTCACAACGTTTAGAACGTATTAAGGACGAAGAAATTCAGAAAATGTACCGAGATATTGTGTATTACTATGCCAATATGATACAGTGTATAGAAACAATAGGGAAAGGGCAATCTTTCTATTACAACTCGCTACGCTTGTATGGTACCCCTAGGGAAAGAGATGTTCAAAACGCACGATATATTTTACACTTTCAGGATGAAGCGCCGCGAGAAGACATGATTTCTAGCTATTCTGCCTTGGAGGCAAAGGCTTATTTTGAAGCGTTCATGTCTCAATACCAGTTTCCCTTGCATATCAAATTCAGTAATCAGATTGCTGCAGAGGCCATGGTACGGAATCGGGATAAAAGTTTACTGCTAAAGAGAAATGCAAAGTTCAGTAAGAACAGAATGGAAACCTTGGCCAACCATGAAATTGGCGTGCATTTGGTTACTACTTTTAATGGCAACGATCAACCGTTGCGCATTTTTGCCAACGGTTTACCAAAAAATGTAGAAACACAGGAGGGGATGGCGGTTTTGAGTGAATATATGAGTGGAGCTCTTACTTTAGAGCGATTAAAAACACTGGCTTATAGAGTTTTAGCTAGTGATAGTTTAATTAAAGGTTACAGTTTTGCAGATACCTTTGATTTGATACATGGGCAATATAAATTGGACAGGGAAGCTGCGTTTAACATTACACTGCGGGCACACCGTGGAGGTGGGTTTACCAAAGACCGATTGTATTTAAGTGGATTAAGTAAAATGTACAAACGGTATAAAAAGCAGCAAAGTTTTGATGTATTTTTAACCGGAAAAGTAGCACAAGAGTTCGAGGACAAAATAGTTTACTTGCAAAAATTAGGCTTAGCAAAATCAATAACGCATCAAAGCCATTCTTTTGATGCCAACAGAAATACAAATACCACCTTAGACTTTATCCTAAATAATTTAAAATAAGCCGTTTTAAACTTCCCTTATTTGTTTTCGTCGTCTACGGCTTCCTCGGCGTCTTTGAAATCAATATCATCGTCTAAAACGCCTTTATAAGCCTTTATCCAAGCATTTTTAAAAATATTGGTTACCGTAGGCCATATTTTAGCCCCTGCATTATTTAAATTGCCCTCTATAGGAACTTTGGTGGCAAGCGTATTATGTTTTTGATTTTTAAATAAAAATTTAAAAAACCCTACAAATCCTTCCCATAGGCTATTAAGAAAACCATCTTCTTTACCCAGTAACTTGGCATTGGTTAAAATTGGTTTTATACTTCCTTTTAAATAGCCGTCTGCTATGGCTATTTCGCCAAAAACCTCGAAGGTACCTTTGTTAAAATCAATGCCAGCGTAGTGGTTGGTGAAATCATTGAGTGCAGTGGCATTGGCGTTGGTGAGTTCAAAAGCAATATCCATATCCGGTATTTGCTTCACAAGATTTAGACGCCCGTCTAGTTCTAAATTACCATCGCCAATAGATGTGGCGGTGGCATGGACCTCGGAAGGCAGGTTTCGTTCTTTTTGAACCACATTACGCAAGTTGTAGGCAACTAAATCAATGTTTTTTAAATGTAAATCTATATTCGGGTCGGCCTGTAACTCAATAAATGCCGCAGTTCCATCTACGAGTTGCAAACGGTTTATATCAATCGGTACAATATCTGTAAGTGCTTTGGTCCAATCCTCTACTTCGGGGTCAACTCCTTTAGCTTGTTGGTCTTCAAATACATAGATAAACTCGGGCTGGTAGAGTGTAAGTTCGCTCACCACTTCCCCATTAAACAAGGCATTCCATTCTATGGAGATATCGGATTTTTTGATGGAAAGAAAAGGAACTTGTGATGTAGCGGCTACTTTGTTCAACTTTAAATCGTGTATTACGTAGGCGCCACGGTAAAGCGCAATATCTATAGCTGCTACATGCCCATGATAACCGGGAATCTCAGACAGCACCTTATTTACGTAGTCTTTAACAATGTAGGGTAGTGCCAATCTAAAAGCTAAAAGAACAAGGATAATCGTTAACGGTATCCAAGTTCTTTTTCTTTTAAACCAACTCTTTTTATTCTTTTTTTTAGTCGAATTCATATTGCAAGTAAGGCCAATTATCTTGCTAAGTTTAATCCAATCACACTAAAAACGAACTCAATTGAATTGCTTATTTTTTAATTTAAGTGATGATGTTTATTAATTTGAAATACAATATGTTATTTATTTTGTTTAACGTGTTAAAATTGCGCATTTTATGGATTTATAGCGATATGAATTTCCCTTTTGGATACTTAATCCTAAAACTAAATTCGTTGGTTGTGGTGGCTTTGGCCTCTATGGAATTGTTCCAGCTTAAAATTCCCTTTTTAGCATCGTATGATGCATCCCCGGTAACTATATCATCTACCTTAATATCTCTATTCTCAGATAGGGGAATACGGTCCATTACTTTTAGATTGATGGGTATATTTTTGTTGTTTTTTATAGTGATTCTATATGTTCTATCTACCAATCTGGTTCCGCCAGAAAAGGATTTGGATTTAAAGTTGCGTTCTTGATTACGTTCTATTTGAATGTTGTGGTCTATCCCTAATGAAACCGTCATTTCTTTTTTGGTTAGGTAGGGGTCTATCACTGTTTTCCCTTCGTATCGACCATCAAAATAGATGTGAGCTTCTCCAGGTAAAAGATTAAATTGTTCCCAATCTGTAAAAGAAGCCGTTAAAAATACATTGGTATCAATTACAGGAATCGCCAAATACTGATAGGTAGCTTTTAACTGGTAAAGGTTGATGTCTACTGAGGTTATTTCCATTTTACTTTTAATCGTATACGATTTTGGAATGCGGAAAACGGTATTTTTTCCATCGGTTTGGGTACTACTTTTATGCGTGTTGATGATGATAACACCGTCTGCGGCTCTAGAGCCATACAAATCGATAGCATTTTCATTTCTTAAGGTTTCTATAGAAGCAATTTCACTGGCATCTAAATCTCCTTCGGTAAAGCCTTCTACCGGAATTCCGTCAATAATATACAAAGGTTCGGGCGTTTGTATTTTTTGTGGCATGGAGCTGGCTCCTCTTATTTGTACGCCGGATGCCCTGCCAGCAAGGCCATAACCCGTAACTACAACTTCTTCTAGAGCCTGTGCATCTTCTTCTAGTTGCAAATTCATGATAGAGGAATAGATGGGTAGGTCAACAGGCTTAAATCCAATGTAGGAAAAGGATAAGCTACGTCCATTAGGGATATCTAAGGTGTAGTTCCCATCAAAATCAGTTTGGGTACCTTGGTTAGTGCCTTCTATTACTATAGCTACTCCTGGTAGCGGTTCTCCTTCTGGGTCTGTAATAGTGCCAAATACTCGTTTTACCATAGGATTGTAGCTGTAGCCGTTTTTTCTAGTGGTAGAATTATACTTTTTGGTATAAGAACTAGAAAAGTTTAAATATTTGGTTTCCAATTTTGGTTTACTAATGTTGCTACTGGGTTTATTGGTAGCTAAAGTTATTTCTACATTCTCCCAATCTTCCGCGGTATTTTGGTATACATGTGCTTTGTATATCAATTGTAAGGGTTTATCTATACCTGTAGAGCGAATGTCATAAGTGGGTACCCAACCAGCTTTTTCTACCTGATAAGAAATACTAAGATCGGTAGTTAACGTAATAGGCGAGTCTAGTATAAGTTTAATTTCGCCTACTGCTTTTTTAGGACTTCCTTGTGATTTAACCAGCTCACTAGTATACAGTTGAATGCTGTCTTTTAATTTATTTGTTTTAATAGAATTCGAATAGATTTCATTATAAATTGCCTGCGTTCTTTCCCGGTAATAGGCGCTTATTTCTTTTAAACGATTAAGGTCTAAATTCTCATTGTCACCAGATATACGTCTGTTCAATTCAATCATTTTTACTTCTTCTTGTAAACCTTGACTTGCGTTTTCTAGATAAGCTTGCTCCTGTTTAAATTGTTCAAGTTTATTGGAAAGTGAAGCTATTTGTGGACTTTTTGTTGCTGCATCCAAATAATTGATTTCGTATTTCATACTTCGTATAGCTGCTTGTTTAAGACCAGCAATTTGTAAGGTGTTTTCATCCAAATCCGCGGATACGCCTTTAATGCTAATCGCATTAGCCCCTTTTTTTAGGGTACATTGAACGTTACGGTGTACTTGGGCACCACTCAGGTAAATGGTTATGGATTCAATATTTGATTGTAATTCGTGCTCTTGAGAAAATAGAACAATTGGTATAAAAAATAGAAATAAGCATAGTTTTTTCATGATTGGTAATTTAAAAGTTGCTTAAACCTAATGGTAGTAAGTGACTTTTAAAACCAAAAATGAGTCATGTGGTGGTTAAGCGTGAGGGAAAACTGGGTTTGGATGAGTTAATCTAAAAATCGGGATTGTAACTCAGGTGTTGGAATCATACAAGCATCCTTTTTACCAAACCATTTATATCTATTCTTAGCGATAAAATCGTATACGATATCTCTAAAACCTTCCGGAAGTACTGTAAATAGGCGAGTTAGGTTCCAAATACCTCCAAAAGATTTCATAATCTGCAAAGCAGCTGTAGATTTGCTGTAATAGGCAATGCCCGGCTCTATTAAGATGATGGAATCTAGTAATTCGGTATCTATTCCGCGCTCTTTTGTTAGCCGTTTGCCAATTTCACTTTGAAGCGAAGCGAATTTAAATACAGAACGTTTATCCCGTTTGATGATAAATTGCACCGCACCATTGCATAAGTTGCAGACGCCATCAAAAAGAATAATTTTTTTTGCTTCCATCTGCTTATTTTTTTCGTTCTACCAACTCCAATTGGTCTACACTTACATTGGTGGTAAATAGGCCGTAATTTACCACGGCTTTGCCTTTTTCTAAAGTATCTATGGTGCCCACGGCTTTGCCATCTTGCATACGCACGCGGTCTCCTAGTTTTAGGATTGCTTTTGGTTTGGCTTTTTCTTGCTTAACCGCTTTTGCTTTTAGTTCTTTTTTCTCTTCACGAACCTTCACAATTTTTTGCTCTAGTTCCTTAGCGGTTTGTTTTTTAATTGCCTTTTTTGCTTTAGCCTCTTTTGCGGTCGCTTTTTTACGCTTGCTATTTTCTGTTTCCACTATACGGAGCATTTCAGATATGAGCGCACGTTTCTTTTTATCATGAAAATAACGCTCGGCAGCATCGTTGAGCTTGTTACCTAGATAAATCATACGCTGATTATGATCGTACAATTCTTGGTAGTTTTCTAGCTTATTCTTGATTTTTGCATTCAGTTTTTCAAGTCGTTCTGCTTCTTCCTTGGCTTTGGCTTCTTTATCCTGTAAACGGGATTCCGTTTTAGACATTTTAGAACGCTCTTTCTGGAGTTTGGAAATGGTGGCGTCAAAGCGCACCTTGCCCCGGTCAATTTTCTTTTTCGCTTTATTAATTAGACTGTATGGAATACCATTTTTTTGGGCTACCTCAAACGTAAAGGAGCTCCCCGCTTCGCCCATAATCAATTTAAAGGTGGGTTCTAAGGTTTTATTGTCAAATTGCATATTGGCATTGGTCATATGCGGTAATTCGTTAGCCAATAGTTTTAAATTAGCGTAATGGGTTGTAATAACCCCGAATGCCTCTCTTTCATAAAACACCTCTAAAAACGATTCTGCCAAAGCACCACCTAGTTCTGGGTCCGACCCTGTTCCAAACTCATCAATCAGAAAAAGAGTTTGTGAGTTGCATCGCTTTAAAAATTGATTCATGTTCTTTAAGCGATAGCTATAGGTACTTAAATGATTTTCAATGGATTGGTTATCACCGATATCTGTTAGGACTTTATCAAACAAACACATGCTACTGCGCTCGTGTACCGGAACCATAAATCCAGATTGTAGCATAAGTTGTAGCAAACCAATAGTTTTAAGGGTAATACTTTTACCGCCGGCGTTAGGTCCAGAAATTACAATGATTCTATTGTCTTGACTTAAAGATATGGTTTGCGGCCATGTCTTTTCTTGTTTGTTTTTATTGTTAAGGTAGAGTAGTGGGTGGTAGGCGTCCCTTAAATATAGTGTTCGTTCTTCATTAATGATGGGTAAAATACCATTCATCTCATTAGCATACTTCGCTTTAGCTGCAGTTAAATCAATTTCGGTTAAAAAATACTGATAGGTTTTTATTAAAACTGCCTCGGGTCTAATGGTGTTGGTTAAAACCAAAAGTATACGTCTAATTTCTTCTTTTTCTTCGTATTCTAAATTGCTAAGTTCTGTACTGTATTGGAGTGTGGCTTCTGGAACAATGTAAACGATACTTCCTGTTTTAGAATTTCCCATTACCGTACCCCTTACCTTTCTTCGGTACATGGCTTTTACGGCTAAAACCCTTCTGTTTTCTACAATGGATTCTTTTATTTCATCCAAATAATCCATGCCTTGGTAGCGACTTAAAGCAGTACCAAAACTCGAATTTATTTTTCCGCGAACCACATTCATATCCATTCGGATTCGCTTAAGCTCTACAGAAGCGTTGTCTTTTATCTCTCCAAAACGGTCTACAACATCATTAATAGCGTTTGGTATAAACGTATTTTCTTCTATCTGGTCAATACCCGCAAATAGCAAAGGGTAGTATTCTTTAAATTTTTTAAAGAACTTCTTGTGTAAGCTTATGGTGGTACATAAGTGCGCAATTTTCCTAAAACTAGGCACCTCTAGAACCGTATTTTCTATAGCTAACAATTGCAATTCTTTATCTACCGCATCAAATCCGTGGTTGGGAATTCGATTTTCGTTGGTAAAAGAAGCTACGTATTCTGATGTTTTCCCTAGAGTAGCCAATAGGTGGTCTTTGTCTGCTATTGGTACAACCGTTAACGCGGCTGCTTTGCCTTTTTCAGTAGTGCAACGTGCCGCTAGTTGCTGCAGAACGGTTGGGAATTCTAGGTCTTGTAATGTTTTTGTTTGTACGCCTTGCATATTCTTTTTCTAGCGCAGCAAAGATAGCGTATTTGCATCAGTTGCTTTGCTAGCTACCGGTTTGGTTCATGCCAATAAAGCTTCTACTAAAGGTTCGGCACCATACCTAACGGTATCTGTTGTGGGTAATTTGGTTAGAATAGTAGTATCCTTAATTTTTTGTTGTGCTTCTTCTTCTGTTAATCCAACCGTATTTAATGCAATACCGATTGTTTTTGTTTCTTGTAGCGTACCACAAACATGGGCAACAGCTTCATTTAACTGTACAAATTGGTCTAAAGGAGGAATAGCGATGTGTTCTACTGGTGGCCTTAAATGGGTATGAGCAGCCTTATGACACAAAATTAAATGTGTAGTTTGCGAACCGCGCATTAGGGGTAAAGTAGCCGTGCTACCAGGGTGTGCTAAGGAACCTTGCCCCTCTATTATGATGATTTCTTTATCCGATTGCTCTAATACTGCCTCCTCTACAGCGCCTGCCGCTTGGTCTACTTTTATTGCATCTAATGGAATACCATTACCCATCAATGTGATTCCTATTTGCCCTGTAGGTACAAAGCCTACCTTTATCCCTTTGTCTAATAAAGCGGCATAAAGTTCTAATCCTGCAGTCATTTTGCCAGCAGCCATATCGGTGCCGACCATGAGCACCCGCTTTGCTTTTAATTTTGACGCCTTGCCAGAGGCGATAGGATAATGAGCTTTTGGTTTACGAACATCCCAGATAGTGTTTGTGGTCAAGAGATTGCCAAAACGCGCATTCAAGTCATCATGAAGCCCATTGATAAGGTGTAGACCACTTTGTAAAGCTTCTGCTATTGGAGCATCCCATTTATCCGGAAATTTACCACCGCTAGGGGCTATACCAAGTACCATAATTTCTGGCTGGTAAGTTAACGCTTCTTTTACCGTAGCTACTACTGGGATATCATAGGGTAGGTCTACGCTTTCTTTAACCGATTTGCCAGCAAAATTTGAATCGATTATGCATACTATAGGGTGTTTAGAAAAACGCATGAGGCCGTAGCCCATTTTACCAGCATCTTTGTCTAAAGCACCTTCCATAAAGATGCATAAAGGTTGATTGGTAGTAAACATTTTCAAATAAATTTTAGGGTTAAGTTTAACTTTTAAATTGTCCCCCGTGGCCCGGAAGGGATAAAGGCATTATAATTTGATTTACCAAAGGAGCCCCCGAGCAAGGGTCTGGATTTAAATTTAAATGTGAGTCAAGGTCTATATGGTCTAACATGCCAGATACCGCTGCACCGGCAGCGATAGATACAGAACTTTCTCCCATACAACCTATCATGGTTTTTAATCCGAAGGCATAGGCAGTATGGATAATTCGCAGCGCACCTGTAATGCCTCCGCATTTCATTAATTTCATATTAACGCCATCTACAGTATGCGCCCATTTAGGAATGGAGCTCGCAAAGCGACAAGATTCATCCAAAAAGATGGGTAGGGGGCGGTTTTTATAAAGATAAGGCAATTCAGATTCTAGCCCTTCTTGTAACGGTTGTTCTACGTATTCACAGTGGCGCTCTGCCAACCATTGCATCATATGTTTTGCATCCTTGGGAGACCAACCACCGTTGGCATCTACTCTAATACTTATGGGGTATGCTTTATTGTAGTAAAGAACCTCTGTGTACATAGCCTTGTCAGCTTCTATACCTTCAGGATTACCTAATTTTACTTTAAGTGTACGTATGCCATCTTGCTCTAAAATAATGGGTAAACGTTCCTTAGCTTCTTCCGGAGTCATAATCCCTAACGTAATGGAGGTGGCTACCTTTGGTTTTGCAATCCCTAATAATTGATATAGCGGCAAACCTGCTTTTTTTGCCTTTAAATCCCATAATGCCATGTCTAAAGCTGCTAATGCACATGGGGCTATGTTTTCTGCCAAAGCCTGGTCGTACACATTGTAAATAGCATCTGGGTTAAAAGATTGTTGTACAAATTTTTCTAATTGTAATTGTGCTTCTTCTGCGGTAGCTGCGCCTTCTGATATCCCTGGAGAAGTTTCGCCCAAGCCTACAAAACCATCATCTTCTACTTCTACGTAGAGATTATATTGTCCGTCTCGCACGCCTCTACTTATCCTAAGTGGAAATCTCTTTTTTAGGTAAACAATTTTGAATCGTACTTCCATCATTTGTAGTTTGAATAGTTAAATGTAGTAGATATTGGTAAATTTGAAGTTTGATTGTTCAATCTTATATCATCTTTAACATAAGACCTTTAAAAGGGATACATTGCTATGGAAGTTACAATAGAAAAAAGCTGGAAGACTGCTTTAAAAAAAGAATTTGAAGCCCCTTATTTTAAAGCGTTAACTGCTTTTGTAAAAGAAGAATATCAACAAAATACCTGTTATCCTCAAGGCAAAGATATTTTTGCGGCTTTTGATTTTTGCCCACTACCCAAAGTTAAGGTGGTATTAATAGGCCAAGATCCCTATCACGGACCTAACCAAGCGCATGGCTTATGTTTTTCTGTAAATGAAGGAATACCGCACCCACCTTCTTTAATTAATATTTTTAAAGAGTTGGAACAAGATGTTGGCAAACCGTATCCTACTTCTGGGAATCTAGTATCTTGGGCAAGGCAAGGGGTGTTATTGCTCAATGCGACACTTACCGTGCGCAGGGGAGAAGCTGGTAGTCACCAAAAAAAGGGATGGGAAACGTTCACAGATGCTGTAATCAAAACCATATCTGACAAGAGAGAAGGTGTAATTTTTCTGTTATGGGGCGGTTACGCAAAGAAAAAATCTAAGCTAATAGACCAAAATAAGCATCATATTCTATCTTCTGGGCACCCATCGCCCTTAAGTGCAAATCGAGGCTATTGGTTTGGAAATAAGCATTTTAGTAAAGCAAATGAACTTTTAACAGTTCTAAATAAGGAAGAAATTAGTTGGTAGAACCTAAAAAAAAATAGATTCTTTTAAAAACATCCAGAAAAATATTACGTTTGTAACTTACAACCAACTAAGAAAATTCCTATATAAAGGTGGGTAAATTGAAATCTGTTTTATTGGTAGATGATGATGAAACCACGAATTTTTTAAATAAATTCTTCATTAAGCAAATAGATTCTACAATAGAAATCCATTCCGTAGTAAACGGTTTGGAAGCCTTAGAATTTTTACGAAACGCAGATAACAACCAATTAGATTTTCCATGTTTGTTAATTTTAGATACCAACATGCCTGTGATGAATGGCTGGGACTTTCTAAATTCTTATGAGGAATATTTTGATGCCAAGTTTAAGGAGAACATTACCATAGTCATGATAACAGCTCTAGAAAATGAAGAGACTGTAAGGCGTACTTTAGCGGACCCAAATGTTAGAGATATTGCTCAAAAACCCTTGTCTGACCGAATTTTTAGAAAAATGTTCACCAAACATTTTTAATCTTGGTGCAAAAACAAATCCTTATCTTTTAATTCTTCAATTATTTCTAGTTGATGTAATGTGTTCTGTACCTTTTGTAAGGTTTCTACACTTAATTGTTGCTGACTCCATTTAGTTTTACTTAACCAGCTTGTAATATCTTCTAATTTTTGCCCGTATCTGTTAGCCAGAGTTCTATCAATGCTTGGTATACTCTTAAATTCTTTAGTATAGGTATTAATAACGTCTAAAATATGCTTAAGAATGGTAGCATTTTCAGTAATGAATTTTGTTGTAGCAGCTATTACAAAACAGGGCCACGGGGTTGGGCAATCTCCCAAACGTCTAAAAGTATTGTTATCTACTAATGGTTTTGTCGTAAAATGTTCCCACATAAAATAGTGTGCCTGCTGTTCTTGTAATCCTTGGACTGCGCCATCTAGATTGTTAATTACTTCAAATAGAAGTTTAGTGGTGTCCCAACCTTGCTTTTGTGCGTTTACATAGGCCATTAAGTGGCTTCCGCTACCATAGCGACTAATTGCTGCTTTGGTGTGTTCTAACTCTGATAGATTTGTAAAAGAACTATGGTGTGCCACATGTATACCCCATAAAAGTGGACTTTCAACATATATTTGCACTATTTTAGAGTTGTTACCTTCCGTAATGCTTTTTACCAAACCTTCTGTTAAAATAATTGCCAAGTCTGTCTGCTCATCGGCTAACAACTTAGCCATCCTACCTGTGCCTTCTGGAATATCTTCCCAATGTAAATCGATTCCTCTTTCTTCAAAAGCACCATCTTCTATGGCCAAATGCCAGGGCAAATTAAAATGTTCTGGTACGCCTATAATTTTAACTGTTTGCATGGTATTTTTCTTTTAGGTAATCGTAAATGGCATATTGGGAACGGATGTTATTGCGGTTAGATTTAACCTTGTGGTTATTATCTTCCGCGTCTAGCACACGTGCTTTTACCGTGTCGTTTAATTGTAAAGTTAGGATGTCTTTTAATTCAGTAAAAATTGTTGGGTCTAAAATTGGAGTTAATACTTCAATTCTGCGGTCTAAATTTCTCGTCATCCAATCAGCAGAGCCAATAAACATTTGTTCATCACCTCCATTGTGGAATAAGTAAATTCTTCCATGTTCTAAATATCGGTCAATTATACTGGTGATATAAATAGGTTTTTCATTGGGCTTTAACTCATGCTCTGCCTTAGGTACTAGTCTACAAAATCCTCTTACGATTAACCGGACGCTAACACCAGCTTCGCTAGCATCTTGTATGGCTTTTATCATTTTGCGGTCTTCCAAGCTATTCATCTTAGCCGTAATTTTTGCAGTCTTACCAGCTTTTGCAAAACGAATTTCTTGCTGTATCAACTCTAAAAATTTATTTCTTGTATTGAAAGGACTAATCATTAACTGCTTGCTTTTGGGTATGATTAATGTCCGTTCTAACACCTGAAATACCTGTGCTAGTTCTTTGGTAATTTTTTTATGTGCAGTGAATAAACCGTGGTCCGAATAAATTTTAGCGGTTTTAGCATTAAAGTTCCCAGTACCAATATAAACATACCGTTTAGGACCTTCTGTAACGGCTCTTTCTACCAATGCTATTTTAGAATGCACTTTAATGTTGGGAACACTATATAGAACTGTTGCTCCGTGTTCTTCAAAAATACGGCCCCATTTAATATTGTTCTGCTCATCAAAACGGGCTTGTGCTTCCACAAATAGAAGTACTTTTTTACCATTTTTTAGAGCGGTTAAAAGGGCGTCTGTTAATGCTGATTCTTTAGCAATGCGATAGAGCGACATTTTAATGGTGGTCACCTTTAAATCATTGGCAGCTTGTTGAATAAACTTTTCTATTACCTTAAAATCCTGATAGGGAAAATGCACAATTTGGTCTTTCTCTGCAATGGTTTTAAAGATATCATTAGAATTAGATAAGGCAAAATGCGGTAGGGGAGGTCGCTGGTCATATACTAAGTGGGGTTTATTTTTCGGAGCGGGAAAAGAAAAAAAATCCGATAAATTATGGTATTTACCACCTTTAACCATATCTACCTTGCCCAATTGTAGAAGTTCTTTTAGTTGAGATACTAAAGTGGTTGGCATGGCAGCATCATACAACAACCGGGTTGGCTGGCCAGATTTACGTTGTCCAAGACTTTGGTAAATTTTATCTACTAAATCCATATCCGTATAATCATCATCCAGATATAATTCAGCATCTCTAGACAATTTGATGGCATAGAGTTGTTGTACTGGCATTAGTGACAAGGATGCGGATTTTAATCGGATTACATCATCTATAAACATATAATGATGTCCTTCTCCAGGTAAACTAACAAAACGACCAACTTCGTTACTTGGAATTTTCAATAATTGTAATTTTTCATCCTCATTTTGGCAAACAAAATACAGTTGTCCGTCTTTTATCTTAGAAGGATTGTCTAAAGCAATTTGCTCACAATGCTTTGCAACTTCTTTATTAAAATAAGTATCAATAAACTGCAATTGATTTTGGGATAGCGTATTGTCTGTGTGGATAAAAACCTGTTCAGTTTTTAATTCCTCTACTATCGCTGATAGGGTTTTGCCAAAAACGGTTTGCTGCTCCGCTATGAGTTCAAGTATACTTTTAAGTGTTTTATTTCCTTTTAAATCAAGTTTTTTTCTTAATGATTTGTCAACCTTTTTTAATTGCCGTAATTGCGAAATTCGCACCTTAAAATATTCGTCTAGATTAGACGAGAAAATAGCTAAAAATTTTAATCTTTCTAACAAAGGAGTGTCTTGGCATTGCGCTTCTAGTAGTACACGTTCGTTAAAAAACAACCAATTATGGTCTCTATGTTTTAGCGGAATTTCTTTCATCTACAAATTTTACCAAAAGTAAGTATTTGCCTCTTTTTTTAGATGATACAAATGTTAAGTAAGTTGACTCAAACAATACTGAATAAGCTCCGCAACCGTTTCAGTGGGTTTGTTAGAAAATTCTCCCGTAGCTCTATTGGCTAAAATGGCATTCATAGATAATGCATTGTGGCCTAGTAATTTAGATAAGCCATAAATGCCCGCCGTTTCCATTTCTAAATTGGTAATTAAATCTGAACCTAGTTGAAAGGACTTTAATTTAGAATGAAAATCTTTCAGTTGAGGGCGTAATCTAAGTTGTCTTCCTTGCGGTGCGTAGAAACCGGCGTTGGTTACGGTAATCCCTTGAAAAATAGTATCGCTTTTAAACTGTTCTAATGTTTTAGGAGCTGCTGAGTAAGCATAGGGGATTATTCCGTACTCTTGCCAATTACAATGACTGGTTAAAGCTTGTTCTAATGCTAACTCATTAAGGTTATTGTGCTCATAAAAGTGCATTAAACCATCTAAGCCAACCGCTTTTGTTGATACTAAAAAGCTGTCTATGGGAATATGGGGTTGTATGGCCCCAGAGGTGCCAATTCTTATAATGGTTAGGGCGGTCTTCTGTTCCTTAATAGCTCTGGTAGCAAAATCTATGTTTACCAAAGCATCTAATTCATTAAAAACAATATCTATGTTGTCTGTTCCGATACCTGTAGAAATAACAGAGATACGTTTGTTCTTGTAATACCCAGTATGGGTAATAAATTCTCGTTTACCTTTTTTTATTTCTACGGCATCAAAAAAATCAGAAACCATGCTCACCCTATCAGGGTCACCTACAGTAATAATAGTTTCCGCAAGGTCTTCTGGCATTAAATTTAAATGATAGATACTCCCGTCTGGGTTGATTATCAGTTCCGAGTCCGCTATGGGCATTCGCTATAATTAAAGTTTAAGAATACGTTCGCTCTCTGTATTGTATAGAAAATTGTATTTAAGTGCACCACCTAAATAATCGTTCCCTTCTCTAAGATTTGCATAAAAATTGGTTTGGTGAGCTAGCACTTCCTTGCCAACTTTTGTTAATCTTACTGGGTTAAAAGAGGAAAATAATGGTTTTAGTTTTGTTAATACTCTATCGTATTGAGAGTCTCCAAAACCATAACCTTCTTGGGTTTTTAAAAGTGTACCTACAAAGGCTTTTTTGGATTTTGGTTTTGCTTCTATTGCGGTGTTTAACACCTTGTTTTCTAAAGCATTTAATCCATTTCTAATAGAAGGAAAACGCTGTAAATGCATCTGTAAAGCGTCTGCAAGGTAAGTGAATTGGTAATTTTCAAAGTCCCCTAGATTTTCTAATCGTATGGGATTGTCACTACAATATAATTGCCAAACATAGTCTGCAAATTCTATATCGTCTTGGGTAAGTACTTTTCTGTTTTCGTATAATTCTGCCAGACGTTCATCGGTCAGTTCATTTAACGCCTTTAATTTACTAGACCCTTTTTCCTTGCCACTGCATACTAAGGAAATTTCTGCATGCCTTCTGTGCGTTTTTAGCCAACTAATTACAGCTAACATATTAATCTGGCAAAACAAATCATACTCAAACCAAAGTACTATTTGGTCTTGTTGTTTATGGTTGCAAAGAGAGCGGTATTCTTTTAAGGTTTTTTCTATAAACCAAGATTTACTCACTTTATAATTTTCGTTTAAAAATTCAAAACGCGTTTTCCAAAACGTTTCACTACCCACAGTACTGATAGTTTTGCCTTCGCAAAGCATTTCTCTCCAGGTAATAATGTCTCCTTTGTATGGGAGGGATTTTAAACGGTCCGTAAAGGCATCACCGTTTGTAATGTGTAATAAAGAATTCATTTTTAGGTAGTAGTTTTCGTTGGTTAGACTTGTTAAAAATAAGGCTTACAGCAAGAAAAGCAAAACAAACGCCACAAAAGATAGACCATTGGTCGGTAAATTTAACAGTTTATCGATAGGGGTAGTTAATGCTTGGTTAGCCCCCAACACGTTTTACAGTGAAACCACTCTCCTTTAAAAAAGTCATGATTTTATCGCGGTAATCTCCTTGTATAATAATGGTGTCATTTTTATGACTGCCACCTACACTGAGTAACTGCTTAAGCGCTTTGGTTAACTTTTTAAAATCGTCAGTAGCCCCGTTATATCCTTCAATAATAGTGATAGGTTTACCTTTTCTTTTTTCGTACTTACAGATAAGAGGAGAATCCTGAATCCAAAATTCAGAATGTTCCTTTTTCTCTTCTGTTTTATCAGTTTCTGGCTCGTGCTCTGGGAAAAGATTTTTTAACTGGTCCTGTAAATCCATCCTTACTTTTTAATTAAGCCTAATTCTATAAGACGTTCATGCAAATAAGCCCCAGCAGTAATGTCTTCAAATTGTTTTGGATAATTTTCATCTATACAGTTTTCCAGACAATTTAAAGGCATATTGCTCACTGGATGCATAAAAAATGGAATGGAATATCTAGAGGTTCCCCATAATTCTCTTGGCGGGTTCACTACTTGGTGGATAGTAGATTTTAATTTATTGTTAGATAAGCGTGATAGCATATCCCCAACATTAATCATTAATTCATCTTCTTGAGCAATAGCGTCTACCCAATTACCTTCATGGTCTTTTACTTGCAAACCCTTACCATGTGCACCCATTAATAGTGTAATTAGGTTAATATCACCATGTGCGGCTGCTCTAACTGCATTTTTAGGTTCTTCTTTTATTGGGGGGTAATGAATAGGACGTAGAATGGAGTTACCATTTTTAATATAATCATCAAAATAAGTTTCTTTTAGACCTAAATGTAAAGCCAAGGCTCTAAGTACATATTTTGCTGTTTTCTCTAGCATTTGGTAAGTTTCTTTCCCAACAGTATTAAACTTGGGCAACTCCTTTACCATAACATTTACAGGATACTCTTCTTCTAATTTTGGATTATCCTCTACGTATTGCCCAAAATGCCAAAATTCTTTTAAATCGCCCTCTTTTTTACCTTTAGCATGTTCTTTACCAAAGCTTGTATAGCCACGTTGCCCACCAATACCTTCTATTTCGTAACTATCTTTTACTTCTTGTGGTAGCGCAAAAAACTTTTTAATTTCAGAATACAAATCTTCTACCAAATCATCGGACAAGAAATGTCCGCGTAACGCAACAAAACCAATATTTTCAAAAGCTGCACCAATTTCCTTTATAAATTTCTCCTTTCTATTCGGTTCTTCTGATAAGAAGTCCCTTAAATCCACGCTTGGAATAGCACTCATGTGTTCATTTTTATTAGTTAAATCAAAAATAAGCAAAGTTGTGCATTAGTATTACTAACTGTTAATAACTAAGCTAGAATGGGATTGTGAGCCAATAAAGCTAAGAATGGAATGTATTGCACTAAAACTATTTTATGGTCTTTAGTTTCTTTGCCAGGTGACTGTTCAACGACTTTAACATTTGTTAACAGTGACGTAAATCTTAAAATACGTTTCTAAGCGTATATACATGGAACAAATAAAAACTATTATGAAATCAGCTAAATTATTAAGTGCGTTACTCATGGTAACAGTGCTTTTTTCTTGTTCAGTATCCAAATCGTCCAGACAACAGCAAAACATACTTAGCGGTACTTGGATATTGAGTGATGTTTCTTATGAAGGTAATCAAGGAGCATTTAAATCGGTATTATTCAATGATTCTAAAGACATTTGTTTTGAGGGAAGCCAGTGGTTTTTCCGTGATAATAATAATACTGGACGCTATACTATACAAGGTGGGAGCTTATGCCAAGGTGGTGATAGGTTTATAAAATGGACTATTGTGGAGCCCACTAATAGTGTTAGCCAATTGCAATTTAAATTCATAGATGAGAAAAATAAAGATGTATCGGGAGGTTTAGGATACCGATTAGATATTACAAATCTAACTGAGCAAAATATGACACTTAAATCTAGAGTCAGTGTAGATGGTGAACCCGTTACTGTAGTATACAATTTTAATAAACAATAGTACAATGAAAAAGATAAACGTAAAATTAGCTACTGTACTTATGACTTTCGCAATTTTGGCAAGTTGTAGTACAGTAAAGAATGCAAATAATAAACAAAAAGGTGCGGTGATTGGTGCCTCAGGAGGCGCTGCCATAGGCGGTGTAATCGGTAATAATGTAGGTAAAGGTAATACTGCATTAGGTGCTATAATTGGTGCTGTTGTAGGTGGTGCTGCAGGTGGATACATTGGCGACCGTATGGATAGACAAGCAGAACGTATTGAAGAGGAAATTCCAGGTGCAGAGGTAGAACGAGTTGGCGAAGGTATTAATGTAACATTTACGCAAGATGCTGGTGTTTATTTTGACACGAATAAATCTGATGTTAAAGGAGATGCAGCCACTACTTTAAATAAATTGGCGGAAATTTTAAAAGAGTATCCAGATACCAACATTTTAGTAGAGGGCCATACAGATAGTGCTGGTGCAGAAGATTACAATATGCAACTGTCTCAGAAAAGAGCTAGCTCCGTGACTGACTATTTAGTTGCCACAGGTATAAGTTCATCTAGATTTACTACCAAGTGGTATGGGGAAACCCAGCCAAGAGCCACCAACGATACCGCAGAAGGGAAAGCTAAAAATAGGAGAGTTGAGTTGGCAATTGTGGCGAGTGATGCCTTAAAGCAAGAGGCTATGCAACAAACAAAAGGATAAGGAAAAGCCTTTCTAAATATTAAAAAAGCCCGGTGTAACCCGGGCTTTTCTATTTTTTAATAATGTGCTTTCATCTTTTCTTTCTTCTTACTCAACTGCTTATCCAATTCATGGATTGTTTTATGTATCGCATTCTCATAATTTTCTTCGCTTGCCTCTGCAAACAATCTAGGTCCAGGAACACTTAACTGAATACCGCATATTTTGCCTGTTAATGGTGACGAGGTGTTCTCATGCTTTAAGAAAACTTGAGCTTGTACAATAAAATCGAATTTCTCTTGTAAATGCTCTAACTTTTTAGTGATAAGTTCTTCTAATCTTTCACTTGCTTTAATGTCATGATATTCAAATGTAATGTTCATATACTTTTTTTTAAGTTAAACTTAAAGCTATCTATTCAAATGTAAAAATGCTGTTAGTGCATTGTTAGTTTATTTATAAATGCAAGGTAGGGTGTGTTAAAGTTTTAAAATATGATATTTATCATTTAAATAAATGTAAGATATTTCTTAACTTTATTACTTGGATGACTCCCTTAAAACTAAGCTGTTATGAATACTTCTGCCACGATAAATGACACAGACCAATTGGTCATGAGATTAGAGCGAAACCACAGATGTGTTTTGCGCATGGTACGTAAATTAAACTCGTATCAATTTGAACCTAAGAATTATGATGGATTTGTAAAATTACAAGACATCAAATCTGGTTTTGAAAATCTTGCCAAGGAACAGATGTTATTGTTTAACGAGTTGCAAAATCAAAATCTACATTTTTACCCTGCCTTAGACAAAGTAAAAGCGTCTTTAAAAAAATTTAATGTTTTAGAACAAAAGGTAGCGGCGTACATTTTAGATTCACATCATTAAAAAAAAAATAAAATCTTTGGTATAGGTTTAAAATAATGAGCAATTTTACCACATGTACCAAGGATTAAAAGCGCATGTATCCCGTATTATTTCCCCTACCGCGGAGGAGATGGCTTTTTTTTGTACTAAGTTTAAGACACTAAACTTTCCTAAAAAATCAAATATAATTCACCCAGGGCAATATACAGACCACGAGTATTTTGTGGTAAAGGGTTGTCTAACTTCCTACTATCTAGATAAGAAAGGGCATAAACATATTATTCAATTTGCTATAGAAGATTGGTGGATTGGCGATTTTGACGCTTTTTATAACCATAAGCCTTCTAAATTATATGTAGAAGCACTTGAACCAGCAGAATTGTTAGCCATTAGTTATAAAGATTTGGAAGAAGTCTACCAAGAAGCACCTTTATTTGAACGGTATTTTAGGATTTTAGTTACAAGAGGTTTTATAACGCAGCAAGGACGTGTTTTAAGTACCTTAGAAAAATCTGCCCAAGAGCGTTATGAGGAGTTCTGCCAACGGTATCCTACCATAGAAAAGAGAGTTCCCAATTATCAAATAGCTAATTATCTAGGTATCTCTGCAGAGAGTCTAAGTAGAATTAGGAAAAGATTAACGACTACCCATTAAGTTATTGATGTAGGTCAATATTTACCGTATAGCGTCTATCTAATTTTGAAACTATTGCCAACTTGGGCAAAACATCAAAAAAAAGCGCTACTATGAAAAATACACAACCTCTTTTACAACCTTTAAAGCAAAACGGACTCTATTTAAATAATAGAGTGGTCATGGCTCCTATGACTAGGAGTAGAGCAGATAACCCCGAACTTAAACCAACAGCGGATTTACACGTGCCCTATTACAAACAACGTTCTGGTGCCGGTCTAATTATTACGGAGGGTTCTCCCGTTTCTAAAGAGGCTATAGGATACGTATTTACACCAGGTATTTTTACTCAAGAGCAGGTAAATGGTTGGAGAAAAGTTACTGCCGGGGTACATGAAAATGGAGGTAAAATTTTTATTCAATTGTGGCACGTAGGGCGTATTTCTCATCCAGACTTTCACGAAGGTCAATTGCCTTTAGCGCCATCTGCTATTAATCCAGAAGCACAAGTGTATACTCCAGAAGGTTTTAAGGATACTGTAACACCAAAGGCAATGACAAAAGAAGATATAGACAAAACGATATCTGATTTTAAAAAGGCAGCTGAAAATGCTATGTTGGCTGGTTTTGATGGTGTGGAAATACATTCATCCAACGGCTATCTTTTCCATCAATTTTTCAACAAATGCTCTAATGTAAGAACAGATGAGTATGGCGGTAGTATAGAAAATAGAGTAAGATTCTTTTTTGAAGTTTTAGAGGCGGTAAAAAGTGTAATGCCTGCATCCAAGATAGGAGTACGTTTTAATCCTTCTATGCATGGTATGATGGGAATGTCTGTTGACGAAGAAACCATACCTACTTTTGAGTATATCATTAATAGATTGAGTAAATACAACTTGGCTTATGTGCATTTATCAGAACCGTTCACAGATGTTTCTGATGTACCTTTTGCGGTGACACAGATTGCCAAACATTTTAGGCCGATGTATAGCGGTAACCTAATTATTAATGCCGGATTTGACCAAGAAAAAGGAAATGAAGTTATTGAGACAGGAGAGGCAGATATGGTTGCTTTTGGTAAACCTTATATCAGTAATCCAGATTTAGTAGATAGATTTAAAAATAATATAGCATTGGCAGATTGGGATAAGGATACTTTTTACACTCAAGGAAAAGAGGGTTACTTAGATTATCCAACATATAAAGAGGAAAAACAAGAAGCGTGAAACACGTATATTAAAAATTATATATGAATACAGAAACACATAAAGCGTACGGTGCAAGCAGTAATACAGCGGCATTGGAACCTATGCATATAGAGAGAAGAGCAACGGGCGCAGAAGATGTAAAAATAGATATTTTATACTGTGGCATTTGCCATAGTGATATTCATCAAGTACGTAACGACTGGAAAAATTCTAAATACCCTGTAGTTCCAGGACATGAAATTATTGGCCGAGTGGTTGCCACAGGAGCTAATGTTACCAAATTTAAAGAAGGTGATTTAGTAGGAGTAGGTTGTATGGTAGATTCTTGTCAAGATTGTCCTTCTTGTCATAATCACTTAGAGCAATTTTGTGAAAATGGAACAATTTACACCTATAATAGCCCAGATAAACACTTAGGAGGTTACACGTATGGAGGTTATTCCACAGGCGTAACGGTGCAACAAGATTTTGTGTTAAAGGTGCCAGACAATATAGATGCCAAGGGTGCCGCACCACTTTTATGTGCGGGTATTACCACATGGTCTCCTTTAAGTCACTGGAAAGTGAAAAAGGGGGATAAAGTAGGGATTATTGGTCTGGGAGGCCTGGGTCATATGGGGGTTAAGTTTGCCAATGCTCTAGGAGCGCATGTAGTTATGATAACCACATCGCCAGCAAAAGCAGAAGATGCCAAAACATTAGGCGCACATGAGGTGCTAATTAGCAAAGATGCTGAGGCTATGAAAGCACATGCAAATAGTTTTGATTTTATTTTAAACACAGTCCCGGTAGGGCATGATGTTAACCCATATCTTTCTCTATTAAAAATAGATGCTACTATGGTTATGGTTGGTGCAGTAGAACCATTAGAAGCTGTTAACGGTGCTGGTTTAATTAGAGGTAGAAAACGTATTGCAGGGTCTTTAATCGGTGGTATTAAAGAAACACAAGAGATGTTAGATTTTTGTGGAGAGCATAACATTACAGCAGATGTAGAAATGGTTAATATGCAAGATGTAAACAACGCCTTTGAACGTGTAATAAAGGCAGATGTTAAATATCGTTTTGTGATAGATATGGAATCACTTAAAAATTAGGTGATTCTACTTTTTGATTGATGGGAAACGGTCCTTTTTATAAGGGCCGTTTTTTTGTTTGGTAAATTAATGAGTTATCCTTTTGAAGATTAATTATATTTGAAAACCACATTTAATACAGAGAACATGTTTCTAAAAAATTTTAAGCTATTAACCATAGTAGCATTACTAGCCTCAAGCTTTGCCTGTAAAAATCAAAATAAAAAAGCTACAGAGGTAGCTGTGGAAGAAAAGCCAGTTTACACCTCAAGTTTACCTTTGGATAGTTTGGTGATGCCAGAAGGTTTTAAAGTACACACTTTTGTAGAAAATTTAGATGGCGCACGTTCTATGGCAATGGGGGATAAAGGCACTTTATTTGTGGGTACCCGTACAGAGAATAAATTATATGCTGTAATAGATAGTGATAATGATTTTGTTGCAGACAGAACCATAGTTTTAGACACCACCTTAGAAGTGCCTAATGGCATCGCTTTTAAAAACGGTGCATTGTATGTGGCAGAAGTAAATAGGTTGCTGCGTTACGATAATATAGAAGAGCGTTTAGATAACCCACCCAAACCAGTTGTGATTTATGACGATTATCCAGATAAATTTCATCACGGGTGGAAGTATATAGCCTTTGGTCCTGATGATAAGTTATATGTACCCGTAGGTGCACCATGTAATATTTGTGATGATACAGATAAAGACGAACGGTTCGCAACCATCACTCGTATGGACCTGGATGGAAGTAATAGAGAGATTGTGGCACGTGGGGTGCGTAATACCGTTGGGTTCACTTGGCACCCAGATACAGACCAACTGTGGTTTACAGATAATGGTAGAGATATGATGGGGGATGATGTGCCTCCTTGTGAATTAAATAAAGTCACAGAAATTGGTGCTCATTTTGGCTATCCATTTTGTCATGGCGGTACTATTGCAGACCCAGAATTTGGAGCAAAGCGTTCTTGTGATGAGTTTGTGCCACCAGTACAAAATCTTGGAGCCCATGTTGCGCCATTAGCGGTCAAATTTGTAGAAGGAACAATGTTCCCAGAAAAATACCAAAAGCAAATACTAATTGCAGAACATGGCAGCTGGAATCGGAGTGAAAAATCGGGTTACCGTATAACTAAGGTAACACTAGAAGGGGATAAGGCCCTCAAGTATGAGCCTTTTATAGAAGGCTGGTTAAATCATGAAAACCAAACAAGATGGGGTAGACCTGTAGATATGCTATTCTTAAAAGATGGTTCTTTACTAATTTCGGATGATTATGGGGACGCTGTTTACCGTATTTATGTAGAAGAACAATCTTAATTTTGTAGGGTTGCAGCGGTATTTATTTCTTCACCTTCTAAATGTTTATTAGGTTGTGGATTGGCATAAATATTTAACATAGCCTTACCTATTTTTGTGGTTGTAGTTACACTTTTAAGCTTTTCTAGAATTGGGAATATAGGTTTTGCTATTACATAAAACCAGTGGTATAGTTTGGTGCTAGAACGAATACCTTTTTCTGGTAGAATTATACCAGGCCTAAACATATAAGCATCTTTAAATCCTTTACCAAGTAAATAATTCTCGGTTTTGCCTTTTACACGGGCCCACATAACGCGTCCTTTTTCTGAGCTATCAGTACCTTGCCCACTAATATAGGTAAAGACCATATTAGGATTGTATACAAATAATGCATCTGCTAAAGCTTTGGTCATGGTATAGGTATAATGGGTAAATTCTTTTTCTGACTTTCCAGCAGAAGAAACCCCCATACAATGACAACATAAGTCAAAACCCTTTAAATGTGTTGCTATTGTAGAGAAATCTGTAAAATCTTGATGCAACACTTCAGAAACTTTTGGGTAAGATTGTCCAATAGTACGTCTGCTAAGTAATAAAATGGCAGATACCTTAGGGTCTTTTACGGCCTCTAAAAGCACCGCTTTACCAACCATTCCTGTAGCCCCTGTAATAATTACTTTCATTATTTTTTTGGATTAACTTCAATTTCAAAGTACGGATAGCGTATTTAATCTACAAGCCTTTTTAACAGAAATAAAAAAATCTAATTACGTAAATAGGAAATGGGTTAAGGATAAATTTAAAGTGGTCAAAGAGCAAATAACAGTAGTGCTACCTTGTAGCTGCTATTAAATGAAAAAGATTAAACAAATGGAATACACAGTAAATATTCAAGAAACAGGTTTCATTACGCATGATGTTTTGCAGATAAAAACAGACAGGCCTGCAAATTTTGATTTTACACCTGGCCAAGCTACAGAAGTAGCATTAAATAAAGAAGGCTATAAAAGCAAGAAGAGACCGTTTACGTTTACCAGTTTGCCAAGTGATGGATTTTTACAATTCACTATTAAAATTTATCCAGAACACAATGGGGTTACGGATAAGTTGCAAACCTTAGAGGCTGGCGATGAGTTGATAATAAGTGATGCGTGGGGAGCAATTTCGTACAAAGGGCCAGGAACTTTTATAGCAGGTGGCGCAGGCATTACACCTTTCATATCCATATTCAAGGATTTGGCGGCACAAAATCAATTGGAAGAAAATAGGCTTCTTTTTGCAAATAAGCGTGAAAGAGACATTGTTTTAGATTCGCAATTTAATCAATGGTTAGGAGCAGATTTTATCAATATTCTATCAGAAGAGCAAAATCCAAAACATGCTCACGGACGTATAGACCAATCGTTTATTAAAGAGAATGCTGGTGACCTAGATAAAAACTTTTACGTCTGTGGTCCAGTACCGATGATTAATTCGGTTAAAGAAGACTTACAGGCCTTAGGTGTAACGAACAAACAAATAATAACAGAAGATTTATAATAAAACTATGGAAAGGATATTAGTGGCGGGAGCCAATGGAACAACAGGTAAACAAGTGGTAGAAATTTTAAATAATACAGAAGGATATGCGCCTGTGGCTATGGTGCGCAAGGAATCCCAAATGGAACAATTTAAGTCCAAAAATATTGATACGGTGTTGGGAGATTTGGAGAATGATTTAAGCCATGCGGTTCAAAACATTGATAAAGTCATATTCGCAGCGGGTTCTGGAGGTAAAAAAGTAGTTGCTGTGGATCAAGAAGGAGCCAAAAACCTTATAAGAGAAGCAGAAAAAGCTAACGTTAAAAAATTTGTTATGCTTAGTTCTATGGGGGCAGACGCACCTGAAAAGGCCGAAAAGTTACAGGATTATTTGAAAGCAAAACACAACGCGGACGAATTTTTGAAACAGAGTAAAGTACCCTATGCAATAGTAAGACCGGGTACTTTAAATAATGAAAGTGCTAAGGGGACTATCAAAATTGGTGATTCTCTTGAAAAAAAGGGTGAAATTACGCGTGCAGATGTCGCAAATACGCTTGTAAGTTCTCTGAGAGAAAGCACGACTACCAATAAAACTTACGAAATTTTACAAGGCGATTTAAAAATTGATGAAGCATTAAAACAGATATAATAACATGTTAAAACCAAGAACAAAAGTACCAGAGTTAAATTTAAAACTAGTGAATGGTACAAGTTGGACTTTAAGCGAACAAACCCCTGACAATTTTACTATGGTAATTTTTTACCGTGGGTTGCATTGTCCTATTTGTAAAACATATTTAGAAGAATTACAGACTAAATTAAAGGATTTTACAGCTAAAGGGGTTAATGTAATCGCTATAAGTTCTGATAGCGAAGAAAGGGCTAAAGAACAATACGATAAATGGAAAATAGCAGACATTCCTTTGGGTTATAATTTTAGTATACAGAATGCCCGTGAATGGGGACTTTATGTGTCTAAAGGCATAAAAGATAAAGAGCCAGATATGTTTATTGAGCCAGGCTTGTTTTTGATTAAACCAGATGGTACACTATACAGTGCTTCTATACAAACAATGCCTTTTGCACGTCCAGAATTTGATGATTTACTTAATGCTATTGGCTACATTACTAAGAATGATTATCCTGCAAGAGGAGAAGCTTAATTGAATAATTTAATACAAAGAAAAGCCCATGAAAATGGGCTTTTTTAATAGCAGCTTGGCAATTTTGTTTAATTATTGATAAGCTAGTGAGGAATACGTTATTGATTCCAAAATTTTAACCATCATCTTTTACCTAGTCTGTAAATGTTGGGCCTATATAATCTATAAAAAGGTTTTTAACGTATATGTAATAATTGCCGTAAAATTGCGGAACCAAACTACGTGTAATAATGATTTTTTGTAAAAAGACGTATGTTCTTTCCTTAGCGCTACTCATGGCCTTTTTTGGTCAAGAAAAACTATTGGCGCAAGAACTAGAAAAATACAATGGCCCCTACAAAACAAAGAGCTATGCAGGTAAAGCTGCTTTTAGCTATACCGTGACGGAAAAAGACACTATTTTTAATGGGCCATTTAGCTTGCAGCGTTCTAGCTTAGATGCACTTGTTGCTAAAGAAGACAATTCTTTTTTAATAAAAGGTAATTTTAATCAAGGAACACCAGAAGGTAAATGGTTGTTTCAATTTGGAGAGTTTAAATCCAATCGCGAATCTGAGGTGGTAGATTACCAATATCGGGTTTTAATAAGTGGCATTCAAGAAGAAGCTAAAGGTTTGATTGCTAATGGCGAGCCAGATGGCGAATGGACTATAACTGTGCAAGAAATAGAAAATTCTGAGCAGATAGCCACCCTTTTTGAAAGTGCTATTAACTTTGAGGCAGGAATACCACAGCAAGGGTTTAGTATTTCTGATAAAAACAGCACCTTGGTGGGCCGCTTTTTAAGAGATGGATTGGCTCATGATGATTGGTCTTTGTTCTCTTCACAAAGTAGTTTAGGGGAAGAAACTTGGAAGTTTAAAGACGGAGTTCTTGCAACCATAGATAAAACAACCAAAAACGGAAATGAAACGATTCCAATTTTTGACTTTAAACAAGGTGACTTTAAGACCATCAATTTGGATAAAAACTACCTGAAGTTGGTCGCACTTTATGAGGCACAACATGCCACATCATCTTCTCAAGTTCATGGCATGGAAAAACTTTTAGCAAAAAATGCCGACTACTATGCCAAAATAGACGGAATTCTCACAGATTTGGGGAACGCAAATTTTAAACCAGACTTTAAAGTTAAAGTCCCATATTTCAAAATGGATTCTACCCAACAGGAAAAGTTAGATAATACATTTGCTGTAGTAGATTCACTTCTAATTTCCACAGCGGCTTTATTGGCAGATTCACATTTAAATATTCTAAAACGCTCCAATGAAGACGCTATGTTCCACTATAATGTATTAGAACGTTTGCAGCAGGAATACCTACTACCATTAAAGGAGCTTTCAAAACTAAATGGGCAGGGTTTACTCAATTATATATCTCCAAAGGAACTTTACGGCTATTTGTTTTCTGCAGATGCACCTCAGAAAGAATTTTTGGTCATGGTAGACTCTAAGGAAGAGAAAAAAGAGAAAGCCTTTGCGTTGAATAATGCTGACGATTTTGATTTTAATGGAGAGAATTTAGAAGCCATATTTAATATGTATGGTTTTGCAAAAGAAGGTGTAAATCTTACCCTCCTGGAGCTACAAAAAATTCTGCGTATAGAAAAAGGAGAACAAGAGTTAGTAGCTTTAGAAGAAGGGCTTATTGCCCAACAACAACAAATAGAAGGTTTATTAGATAGTTTGCCAAAAGACAAGTGGACTAGAGCTATAGAAGATATCAACAAAAAAATGGAGCAAGGCCTTACGGATTATGCCAAACTACGGACTAATAAGGCGAAGCTTTCTTTCGCACAAAACCAAAAGGAATGTAATAATCAACTATTACTACTGGCCAATCAATTAGCGGCAATACCAATGCGACAACAAATTGTTGAAAAAGCGTATCTGGATCCTGTTTGGAATCCATTTATGGCTACGGTAATGGAAGAAGAGGTAAAAAAGCGGATTACCGCCGCCTATAAAAAGGTGTTGTTGCCATATTTTATTGAAACCACCAAAGCTTCTATGGATTGCAATACAGCAGCGCAATTGGCGCAAGACCTAGAATTTACCCACAAAAGTATGCTTCAGTTACGCGAAAAAGAGACAAAGAAATTAGAGAAGAAACTCAAACGAGAGAATAATCCTAAAACCGTCCTCCAATTGTTTCATCAATTTACCAACGCCAAATAATCGCATCTATGAAAAAGTGGAAAGTTATTGGTTTTTGGTTATTAGTTAACGGTCTATGCTTAGGACAGCTTTCAGCACAAGTAGAAGAAAAGGAATATTTGCCCGTTGAGTCCAAATATAATGACCCTACTTCTAAAGTATGGATAAATACATACGGCAAAATAAGAATTGGTAAACGTTTGTTTTGGGATGCTCAAACACATTTTAGATTTCAAGAAACAGAGGCTACACCTTTTGTTGGGCAAATAGCTCAAGTGTATAATAGGCATGCTATTGGGTATATCTACAATAAAAAAGTCAATTTTAGTTTGGGCGGTGTGCTACGTGTGAATTTTAATACTGATGAGGACTCTGAAGATAGAAATGTAGTTCCAGAATGGCGTATTTGGCACCAATACCAATTTGCAATGCCATTGTACAGCGCAATGATATATCATAGACTACGTATAGAACACCGCTGGACACAAGGTTTTGCAGAAGATAGTGAGTATATCTTCAGAAACCGTTGGCGCTAT
This sequence comes from Flavobacterium sp. ASW18X, assembly GCF_005144745.1. Taxonomy (GTDB): domain Bacteria; phylum Bacteroidota; class Bacteroidia; order Flavobacteriales; family Flavobacteriaceae; genus Croceivirga. The sequence continues at coordinate 248,659 of NZ_SWKK01000004.1, forward strand.
ATGTTTAGAGCTAAGATTCCTTTAAACAGTCATAAATTAAAACCCAAAACATTGTACGTATCACCAGAGGCTGAGTTAATAATGCAAAGTGGTAAGGCTGTGGTTGCAAGCCCTATGGAAGATTTGCGTTTAACAACCACCTTAGGGTATATTTTAACCCCTAGATTAACTGTTGCGGCGGGCTTAATGTATTCTCAAGGGCAAGATTTAGGTAATGGAGGTATTTACAAACAATCTTGGACTATGCGCTTTCATATGTACTATTCTCCAGATTTCAGAAGAGTTAAAAACAAATTACCAGACATTCATTTAGACGATTAATCGTGATGGAAAAAATATCTAAAAGAGCATTGGGGATAGTAGCAGGCGTTGGGGTAGTTGCCGCGATTTACTTTATAGTTAAGGCGTATAACTTAACCCAAAAGTTAGAAGAAGAAACTGCTACTACTACAGAATTAGAAAATGCGTTGAATGAAAGAGATGCCTATTTAACTATTGATTCTATGGTGGTTATGGGGGATTATGATAGTGCGATAAAAGCATATAGTGACCAACTAGCTACAGGGTCCAAAACATATGACAAAGACCTACGTATGCGTATTGCTTTAACTCAAAAATTAAGATCCTTAGGTGGAAGTTCTATACATCCTAAAAGAGATAGTCTAAAAGCAGAATTAGATAGTTTAAAAGAATTACCTACGATTGCTACTTCTGATATCCGTGCGGTAGATTCTTTGGCATTTGCGTTGCAGAAAGCAAAGGTGCAAGTAAGCAGATTGCAAGAACAGCTCAAAAACCGTTCGCAAGGGGAATATTTAAAGTTTAAAAGCAAGAAGGGTAATCTCTTGCATTATGTAGGGCAGGTAGACCAAGGTAAGGCTAACGGTTATGGCATTGCATTATTGGAGACAGGTAGCAGGTACGAGGGACAATGGCTAAACAACCAACGCCATGGGCAAGGCGCATTTTATTGGATAGATGGAGAATACTACATTGGCGCTTATAAGGAAGACAAACGTTTTGGGGAAGGAACTTATTTTTGGCCAAATGGGGAAAAATATGTGGGACAGTGGAAAGAGGATAAGCGTAATGGAAAAGGAGTATTTTACTCAGAAAAAGGAAAAGTAGTAACCAGCGGTGTTTGGAAAAATGATAAACTAGTAAGCCCTGATAAGAAAAAAGAAAAGTAGCCAATGATAATTGACTACCTTTAAACAAATGGAGATGCATTGAAGGGATGGTATAAAGGTTGGGTAAAATCACTATTAGCAATTGTATTAATTGCCGCTTTAGTTTATGTAGGCGTATTAATAGGGGTAAAGTATCGATTAAATCAATATTTGGCGGCTAAAGAAGAGCAAGGTGTTCCTGTCCGTTATCAAAAGCTAAAGTTGAAATTGTTTGAGGGTACAGCAACTTTTATAGCCCCTGATCTTACATTAAAGAAAGAATTAAAAGCTGGCTATACTGGAACACTTCGTTTCGAATCCATAAAGATTAAAGATATCGGTTATATTAAACTGTTATGGACTGGTAATCTTACCATTGATTATATTGAACTAAAACAACTCAATGGCTTATTAATCAAAGGAGAAACAAAATCTGTTACGGAAAATAAATCTACAGAAAAAAGTGATGAACTTGGTTTTGCTATCAAACTAAAAGAACTTATTCTCACTCATGCCAATCTTACGGTCTTAAATCAAAATGAAAAAAGACCATTGGCAACCTTGTCTGATTTTAACTTGGAAATTGAAGATATTTTAGTCTCTAGTCGCACTCTAGAAAAATCGTTTCCGTTTACGGGGAATTCATATGCCATAACGAGCGGCCCGGTTTACCTTAAGGCTACTGCATATGAGGATTTAACGTTACAAAGCATTTCAGGAGACTCAAATTATACAGTAATCAAAGACATAAGTTACCAAACAGTATTGCCACCAGAAGATTTCTCTAAAGGATTGGCGGTAGAAAGGGACCACTACAACATCACTATAGATTCTTTAAGTTTTACTCAATTGCAGTTAACAGAAAGGCAAAAAGACAGTCTAGGTATCGCTGCAGAACATATTAATTTACATCAGCCATATATAAAAATACATCGCAATAAGCTCGTTGCTGAAGATAGTAGATATAAACCCATGTATGGCGAGTTACTCCGTAAAGCACCAATCGCCATTCAAGTAAATCACTTTAATTTTTACAATACTTATTTGGCTTACACGGAAAAAACAAAGGATTTTAATGATGGGGGAATATTGACTTTCGAAGATATGGAGGTAGAAATTCAAAATCTTGGCAATACCTATTCTTCACCTTTAAAATTACACTTTGAAACACAATTTATGGGGGCTGGTAAGTTTGATGCCGATTGGACTTTTAATGTTAGAGATACTACAGAAGCTTTTGTGTTTAAAGGAAGGTTGGTAGATTTTGACATGCGTAAGGTAAATAGCTTTACTAAACCTGTGGCCAATACTGAATTAGAAGGTAATATGAGCGAGTTGTATTTTACAATTGATGGTCATAATTACCAATCTACTACAAATTTAAAGGCACGATACACAGATTTAGGAGTGTATTTAATACAGCCAAATTCAGGAAAAAGAAAAGCTATAATTAATACGATACTAAATTTATTTTTACCCAGTAATTCTCAAAAAAAAGAGGAACCTTTTAAAACGTCTGCCACCAAATTACAGCGAGATGTAAGCCGTTCACCGTTTAATTTTGTCTACAAATCCTTAGAAAAAGGGCTGCAAGAAGCCATGTTGTAATTTTTATTAAAAATATTTAAAATAAACTACTGTTTATAAATAATTTAAGTCGACATTTGCCGAATATAAATACTATTTAATTTTAAAGTAATGAGTAAAGGAACAGTAAAATTCTTTAATGACACTAAAGGATTTGGTTTTATTAACGAAGAAGGTGCTAACAAAGAGCACTTTGTACATGTTTCTGGATTAATTGACGAGATTCGCGAAGGTGATGTTGTTGAGTTTGATTTAGAAGAAGGAAGAAAAGGGTTAAACGCTGTAAACGTAAGAGTGGTTTAATACCTTAGTTTATACAATACTTTTTTTGAAAGCCTATTGAAGTAAATTCGATAGGCTTTTTTATTTTAATCAATAAAAATTATAATTCTAGCTTTATAAGCCGTACCTTATGGGCCTAACATAATTTATGGCAAAATCACAACAAACCTATTCCAAAAGGGAAAAGGAGAAAAAGCGTTTAAAGAAACGAGAAGAAAAATTAAAGCGTAAAGAAGAGCGTAAAGCTGAAGCTAAAGAAGGCGGCGGAGGCATTCCGTTTGCTTATGTAGATGCAAATGGAAATCTTACAGATACGCCACCAGACCCAACAGAAAGAGAAGAGATAGATGCTTCTACTATAGAAATTGGGATTCCTAAAAAAGAAGATATAGAGGAGGAAGAGGTAGACCCTGTACATAAGGGTAGAGTTGCTTTTTTTGATACTTCTAAAGGTTTTGGTTTTATCAATGATTTGGAAGACCAAGAAAAATACTTCTGCCACGTAAGTGGTTTAATAGATGAAATTGCAGAAGGGGATAAGGTAACTTTTGAATTGGAGAAAGGGCAAAAAGGCTGGAATGCCGTAAAGGTAACGCTAGAAAAATAGGCTTACGTTTGGCTAAGATAATAAAGAGACCCAAGTAGGGTCTCTTTTTGTTTAAAACTTATTCTAATATTGCTATTGTTTTTAAAATACCACTGTCTACTTGCCGTTGTATGTCATCATCAGTTAGCAGAGGTACTAAGAATTCTTCTTGTAGAGGAGCTATGCCAACTCCTTCAAAAACAACACCTTTACTGTCGGCATAAACCTCATTAGACAAGCCTATAGTAGCTCCATTGGGTAAACGATGTTCCAAAATATCAGAAAACACGCCATTGGTAGCTTCCCCAACTAAGGTTACGTTGGGCATATCTTTTAAACATAAGGCAAATACTTCTGCAGCACTTGCAGTAATAGGACTTGTTAGTAATACAATTTCTCCTGTAAATTGCTCATCGCCCTTTGGGCCAAAATTCACTGTTTTTACCGGGGTAAATCCTTCTATTAGTCTTGCCTTTTTGGTAAAACCAACACGTTGCTCTGTAGTAAATCTAGAAGCAATTTCTACAGAGACTTGGTCTATGCCTCCAGTATTAAAACGGGTGTCTATAATTAGTTTAGACATACCTAGAGATTTAAGATAAGTCAAAGCTGCTGTCATTTCTTTACCAACTGCCGCTATCTCATTATTAATATCAGTGCCAAAACCGTCCATTTCTAAAATATTTAAATATCCAATCTGGTCATTTATCATTCCATAAACCATGTTGGTAGTAGCACTACTTTTAAATCCATTGGATAAATATTTTTGCTGTATAAGTTCTAATTTTAAATGTATTAGCGCTACCAATTCTTCCTCGTTGGCAGCTTTGTTATCTACAGAAAGGTTTGCATTTAATCTTGTAAAAAGCTTTGGTGCACCTGCATTAATTTCTATGCCATTAGCCTCGTCTGTAATTGTTATATGACCATCTTCAAATTGATACACAATGGCAGCCAAAGTGTCGTAAAAATTAGCTTCGGTTACTATATCTTCAAAACCACTAAATTCTTCCCAATTAATACTTCGTAACTCAAAAAACGCATAATGGTCATTAAAAAAGTTCCAGAAGTAATTGTAGTTTACCATTGGATCATTGTTTGGCTCCATGGACAATACATCGCAAAATTCATCAGTTTCTTCAGCAGTAAATACAATATCCGCTATAGATGAAAAAGAAGGGCGTAATAGAATTGTAGAATCCTTTTGTTCTAAACGGTAACCAAAATCTTCAGGTTTAAAGTTTGGAACGTAGTACGCACAACCACCATTGGTTATATTTATTAAATCAGTTTTTTCGTCTTTTATGTTTAGTATATAACCCTTTTCTGCATTATACCATAGTCCACTGTTAGGGTCCGGAGATGGGACAATTTCTCCGTCATCTAATTCGCAGGAGAAAAAACTTAATGCAAAAAGAACCAAAATAGATTTAAATACTTTCATGATTAATGTTTTATATTTTAAATAAAGACAATCACAAAAGTCTAAGGTTGCATGCCGTTGCCAGTTTATTTTAAGAATAAATCGATGGTACTCAAAAAATAGGGCGGTAGTTCCGCATAGCTGCATATTACGCTACCATTTTGACTCAAACTAAAATATTTAGTAAACGTTTACTAATATTTTATATATTTACGTAATTGATTTAAAAATTTACAATGAAAGCCAACATAAAGGCAGCAGCAATACAATTGTTTAATAAGGAGGGAATGTCAAATGTTTCTATGAAACAGTTGGCAGACAACATGGGTATAAGTGCTGGTAATTTAAAGTACCATTACAATACCAAATCGGATTTGTTAGAAGCGCTATATGAAGATATGTACACGGTGACACTAGACTATATCTTGCCTAAAAACACCTATCTAACCTTGTTTCATTTGGAAGATATGATGGGGAAATTTGATGCGTTGCAACAAGAATATGCCTTCTTTTTTAACGATTTGGTAAACATCATTAAAACCCATCCAACTATTGCCAAGCGTTATGAGGCGGGCAATATAGAGCGATTTAAGGCAGCGCGTAAACTGTTAGATTATTACATAGAAACAGGAAGAATGAAAGCGACACATGGTCTCGTAGATTTTGACCAAGTGATATACGCTATTTGGATGTTGAGCACTTTTTGGCAATCACAAAAAATCGCAATTAATAACCCCAACTATAAAGTAAACCAAACAAGTAGTATATCCCTACTATGGCAGCTCATAATTCCACATTTAACGGAAAAGGGGATAGAAGAATACCAGCAAATGCGCCAGTTTGTTACATTACCTAATCACTAACTAAAAAAAATTATTAATGAGAACTATAGATGCTTTATTATCTGAATATGCAGAAAGCCACCAAACCAAATTAAATATTAGTATACATTATATCTGCGTGCCGCTTATCTTTTTTAGCTTAATAGGGCTATTGGCTTGTATTCCGTTACCGGATACCCTAACATCAGTTTTACCCACATTTTTAAAACCTTTTTCTCACGTGGGAACTTTACTGATTATTTTTGGATTGCTCTATTATCTACGCTTATCTATAGTTTTGTTTGTTGGGATGTTGTTGTTTTCTATTGGTGTACTTTGGGGCATTTATGCTATTGCACAACTAAATTTTGCACCGCTTTGGGCGCTAATGCTCGGTATTTTTGTGGTAGCTTGGATTGGTCAATTTATTGGGCACAATCACGAAGGTAAAAAGCCGTCTTTTTTAAAAGATTTACAATTTCTAATGATTGGTCCGGCATGGACCATGAGCCATTTGTTTAATGCTTTGGGAATACGATTTTAAGCGCTACAAACGCTACGTTTTAACAACTGGTATTCTCCGTTTTGTTTAAATTCTTTTAGTGTTGAACCAGAATACCGTTTAAAGGTTTTAGAAAGATGGCTCACATCTGTAAAACCCAGCTCGTCTGCTATTTCCGTATACGTATAATCACTATTTAGAAGCCTAATTTCTACTAATTTAAGTTTGGCCTTTATAATGTATTCCCGTAAGGATAGATTCATTTGCTTCTTAAAAAATTCGCTTACATAAGTCGCAGACATATTAAAAACTGCTGCTAAATTTTCAACTTTTAAAAGAGCAGGTTTATCCAAATGTTCATTAATGTAGTTTAGCATCTTTCCTACACGTTCATCTCCATGAGTATTAGAAGTACTGTCTAAATAAATACTTTTCTTAACATTACGCATCAATAATTCTAAAATACTGGTCATTAAGCTGGTAATAAGGTTATGGGAATCTTCAGAATAATTACGAGACTCTTGTAGAATCATATCAACAAGATTAGTAATATACTTTCGGTCTACATTAGAGGTGATAATATCTCCCGGTATTTGGTTGTAATTAGAAAGAATGTATGCAGCTTCTTTAAACCAAGCATTGCGGTCTATGGTTATTTTGCTAGTGGTTTTAAAAAATGCGTCAGAAAATTTTAGAAAGATAAACGTAGTGGGTTCCGCAATAGTAAATAAATGACATTTAAGCGGTGGTAGTAGAAAAATATCGCCTTTGGTATACTTATATTCATTGTAATTAATACACTGAGACCCGTTTCCATCTTTAATCAAAACCAACTCAAAAAAATTGTTTTTAATGGGCCGTTGTTCCCACATATCTAGTCGCACTTCTTGTATATCTAAAGGTTTTATTGCCTGTAAAACTTCCATCTAACGCTATTTTGGACATAAAAATAGTTTAAAACAACCTTAAACTATTGTTAATACTATACTGCAACCTTTAAATGTACCAAACAAACCTCTTTTTGTACATGGTTGTAAGCTTATTCCAAGCCTAACTTTGCTGTATTAAAAATTTAGAACCATGAAAACAGTATTTAGTTTTATAATAGTATCAGTTATGGCCTACCAATTAGGATGGGGCCAACATAAAGAATTGCAGATTGCAGCTGCTTTACCTTTTAGGCCAGGAAACGTAGCCGTAAGTAATGACAGAATTTTTAGTACTGTTCATCCGCTGGGTAATGACGGAGTAAATGTGCAACTCATAGAAATAACAGGTAAAGATAGCTATAGGCCTTTTCCAGATGCTAGTTATCAAAGTATTAAAGGTGCTCCAAAAGGAAAACAAATAGACAGCCCTTTAGGAATTAGGATTGATGCTAAAAATAGACTTTGGATTGTAGACATGGGGCAAAATCGTGGAACTACTAGAGTGTATGCATTTGATATCAACTCGGGTAAAGAGGTATACCAATATGAATTTTCGCAAGAAATAGCACCAAAAGGAAGTTTTATCCAAGATTTGGCGATAGATGATGTTAATGGGTTCGTATTCTTGGCAGATATAGCCAACCCTGGAATTTTAGTGTTAGATACCAATACCAACACGGCAAATAGAATTACTCATTCTAGCATGCAACCCGAAAATATTGACACCTATATTAATGGAGAATTGGTGCTATTTGGTGGAGCACCAGCACGTGTTGGTGTAAACCCTATTACCTTAAGTGCTGATAAGGAAACACTTTTTTACGGGGCTATGAGTGGTACTACGTGGTATGCAATACCAAGCTCTGTTTTAAGGGAAGGGAAGTCTAAGGATGAATTTGCAAAAGCACTAAAAGTAGTTGGGCCAAAACCAGTTTCTGACGGTGTTATCACAGCTAAAAACGGTGAGCATTATATGACCAATTCCCAGAATTATGGAATAGATAAATTAACAACATCGGGTGATTTGCTTCCTGTTATTCGTGACAAGCGATTAGATTGGCCAGATAACGTTTCTATAAGCGGAGATTTTTTATACATATCTGTTAATCAACTACATAAAACAACAGCTTTTACCGGAAAGCCAGATTCGGGTACCAAACCTTTTTACATCTATAAACTAGCTATAAAATAAAAACAACGTTTATTGTTTAAAACAAAAAATTTCAATGGAAACAACACTAATAGCAAAAGAGGACATTTTAAAAGCGTTCAATTTTAGACATGCAACAAAAGAATTTGATTCGACTAAAAAAATACCGGATACAGATTTTGATTTTATTTTAGATACTGCGCATTTATCTCCCAGTTCTTTTGGTTTTGAACCATGGCATTTTGTAGTGGTACAAGACAAAGATTTGCGTGAATCTTTAAAACCCTTTGCATGGGGTGCTCCTTTAAAATTAGACACGGCAAGCCACTTTGTACTTGGGTTGGCCATGAAAGCCCCCATGGTAAAGCACGATGCACAATATATAGATGATATGATGCGTAAAGTGAAACAATTTCCAGATGATGTGGTAGAAATGTATTCCAATTTCTATAGAGAATTTCAAGAACGTGATTTTAACTTGGATACCGATAAAAAATTATTTGACTGGTCTACGAAACAAACCTACATCGCCTTGGCAAATATGATGACATCTGCTGCCTTAGTAGGTATAGATAGTTGCCCAATAGAAGGGTTTCATCAAACAGATATAGAGCCGCTATTACGAGACAAATTTGGTGTTGATACCAATAAATATGGCTTAGCCTTTATGGTCGCTTTTGGCTATAGAAAAGCAAATCCTGAACGTTCTAAGGTAAGAAGGGAGAAGTCCGATATTGTGACATGGAAATAGGAATACTAAAAATGAAAAATATACTATTAGGCATTTTTGTCTTGGCGTTAACGGGTACGGCTATTGCCCAAACACCAACCACGGATACTACAAAAAGTAAAAATGAGGTAGTAACACAAGACCAGATAGATTGGGGTTGGTTAAACCCGGCTAGGGGAGATAAAAGTCCTGCTGCAGGGCAATTATGGGGAGACCGTACCAAGAATGAACCTTCCGGTTTTCTGGTAAAATTCAAGAAAGGATTCTCTTCCCCACCGCATATTCATAACATTACGTATCGAGCCGTGGTTATTAAGGGATTGCTACATAACGATGACCCAAAGGCAGAAGAAATGTGGTTGCCTGCAGGTAGCTATTGGCAGCAGCCTGCCGGTGAAGGACACGTAACCGCTGCAGATGGAGAAGAAAATATGGCATTTTTAGATATACAAGAAGGGCCATATTTGGTACAACCTACAGATGAGGCTTTTGATTATGGGGAACGCCCCATTAACATAGATGAATCTAATCTAGTTTGGTTACATGCCAAGGATTTGGAGTGGGTTTCCGAAAAGAGTAATGTAGAAACCGCTTTTTTATGGGGAAGTCATAATGCTAATCAGTTACGAGCAACACTATTAAAATTACCAGCTGGCTTTAAAGGACGTATTAAAAATTTAAGTCCAAACTTTAGATCTGTGGTTATTTCAGGTAAAATAACCCATCAATTTTCTAAAAAGGATGCTAAAAATGAATTGGAAGCAGGTTCTTATTTTGGGGTAGAAGAAAACGCATCTCCTTACATAAGCACCGATGTTGAAACGGTAATTTACGTCCGTTCTAACGGCGATTTTGAAATGAAATAATATCTAAACTTGACAAATAAAAGGGTTTCTAGCTACGCACTAGAAACCCTTTTTTATTAGGTTATTATTTAAAAGGCTATTACCAAGCGCCAATAAAATGACTTCCTTCTACGTTAACCAATTCTGCACCTTTGGTAACGGCTCCAGTTTCTGTATCTACAACGTATATATTTCCGTTTTGCCCTACTGGGGCTTGAGTTAGGTAAATTTCATTACCGTCTACTGCATAGCCTTGATATTGGAATAAGTAGAAATCTGGGTCGTAAGGAATGTCCGTAATTGTAGTTGCTGTTTTGGCATTTAAATCTACCAACGCAAAGAAGCCTTGCGCACCCGCAACACCCTCTTCAGAACCGTTGTGCCTATAAGCTAATACAGCCTTACCGTTTGCAGCAGGTCTCCATGCCAAAACATATGCACCTTCTACACCTAAAGCATCATCCAGATTAAAAACATAAGAATCATCATACTGGTTGTCTGCACCAATTTTTAGAATATAAGAACCATTTGGGTCACTTTGGTTGGCTTGGTATACCGCTTCATTGTACTCAAAAGAATTGATACTACGGTAGCCATTGGTATTTCCATTACTAATTCCTGATGTAATAATTGTAGGATTTGTTAACGATGGATAGTCTAGAACAATGGTTTTAGAACCTAATATTTCATAATCGCTCTCTCTTTCTCCAGTTGCAGGGTCCAATTTTCTAACTCGTGCTCCAATGTATAATTTGTCACCAGCTGCATTTAACGTTGGCATATCTATCCTATCAATATAATAGCCATTTGCAGCATCTTCGGCATTTAAAGTAAACGTAGATTCTTCAAAATTAATAATAGCAGAATTTTCCAAATCTAAAGTTACTACCCCCATAGTAGAAACCGTATTTATATACGTGTCATCTGTCTCGTCATCCGGGGTATCATTATCATCATACCTATTTTCCGTAGATACATAAACAGCGGCACCCGTTTTATCGCCATCAAATAATTTAATCCATCTGGGGGCAGATCCTACATAAGGAGCAATACTAATTTCGGAACCTGTTTGTTCAAAATCTTGCCCACCATTTACCAAATATTTGGTATAGTTACCGCCAGTATCTCCTGCATAGCTTATGTTAAAAATAGTACTTCCATCTTCAGAAGCTTGTAATCTAGCTGTTCTATTAGAAGGCACAATAAAACCATTATCAAAAGGCGCAACAGAAACAGAAGGGTCTTTAGCATCTTCACTATCTAAAGCATAAATTAGAGTACCACCGTTACCATCTCCAGGATTTTCTCCCATACGAGCAGCTGCAACCGTAATCCATCTGGTGTCTTCTTGGTCTGGGTCTGGATTTGGTGTTGTACCAGGACCATCATCTTCATTACTACATGCTGTAAAAAGACCAGTAGCAATTAGGGATAAAACAACTGCTTTAAAATTTAAATTAGTACGTTTCATATTGTATAGCGTATTTATAGGTATTAAAAATTATAAAGGTTATAGGTTAATTTTAGATAGAAAGCCCTTCCTGGTTTTTGAACTGATAGGTTGTCATAAACCGGCTTATCAAATATGTTTTTGGCATCAAAACTTAAAATGATATTCTTGTTTGGAAACATGTAGCTTAATCCTAAATCTTGGACCAGCTGTTCAGGAACCCTAAAGAAATCGTCTCCAGTGGTGTTAGAACCTTGAGGAACCAAATAGGAAAAATCGTCTGTGTAGTATAGGTTATAGAAAAGGTTTAATTGCGCGTTTTTTTGGATTACATTATCAAAACGATACCTGGCGCTACCGTTCATGGTTAAGAAGGGTGTGTTTGGCACATCTATTTCAGTACCTCTATTCTCTATTTTTAAATCGAATTTGGACATGTTAAAATTTAATGCCAGATTGTTATTGTAGGTATAGCTTAATTGGGCATCAATACCCTTAGAGGTACCACTACCTTGGTTTACGTAAACAATTAGTTCATCATTCACGTTTAAAGAAGTTTCTATTGGTAGGCCAATACGGTCTTTAATGTTTCTGGTAAGAAAATTGCTGTATACAGAAAACTGATGCTTTTTGATATTGAAAGAACCAAAACGGAACCCTACGTTTAAATTATCGCTACGCTCGGGATTAATACTAGAATTGGCAACGACGTTATCCCCATCATTGCCAAATATTTCGGTCTCATTGGGTAAACGCACGGCTTTTTCCGCAGAGGTAAGCAAGGTTACCTCTGGTAAAATAGCGTAAGACGCGGCAAATCCATAACCTTCATTAGTAGTATTATTGGTTACAACTTCTTCAACTATTGTAGAATTACCCTCTTCATCTTCTGTTATTGCTGGGTCTTTGCTAATATTTTTTTGCTGATAATACTTACCAAATAAGCTCGCTTTAAATCGATTCTCAAACGCAGAAACATCATAGGTTAATGAAAATATATTCTTGCGCAAGTCTCTAGTACCCACAAATATATTTTCTAACAAGGTGTTTAGGGCATCACTATCTTCCCTATCAATACTGCTAAAAACATGATTGAACAGCATCTTATGGTTTTCATTAAAAGCATAAGAAATTCCACTTCTTACCGAAGCAACGTTTCTTTTAATTTTTGCTAGGGTAGGACCACCTTCTTGCTGTGAGCCCCAAGTGTATTCATACTCATCTCCTCTAAAGTCTATGGCCCGCTGCCCATTCCATGCATAGGCGGCAGCAAGCGTATCTACCACCTGTCTGTTGCGTTTACCGTAAAGTCCTATAATATTTAAATCCAAACCTTTGGTAAACAAATCTTTCTTTTTATAGGTAAGATTACCCAACAAGGCATCGGACTCTAAATAACGGTCTTTGTAAGGGGTTATGGTCATAAAAGCGCCGTGTTGCACCTCCTTATAATCATCTGAAGCAGTGATACCCAAAAAGAATTGGTCTGCCCAAGAAACATCTGTAAAACCAAATTGGGCAATGCCGCCCACAGAACGGTAGGCATCATTAAAGCGTTTTGCGGTAATTGGTGTTTGTACCCCGCCAAGACCTGTTACTACAACGCTACGACCAGAAACTTCATAATCATTATCAGAATAGTTCTGAAATAAGGATGCTTTAACCGTAAAACCAGAAGAGTCCATCCTATATACGGCATTCGCGTTGGTCTGTAGGGTGTTGAACGATCCATAAGAAGCAGATACGTTTAATGTGTATCTAGCTTGGCTGTGGAGTTCAATATTAATGGCTCCGCCAAGGGCGTCACTTGCCAAATGGCCTGGCACAACTCCCTTATACACCTGTATTTCTTTAATCAAAGAAGGCGGTATGCTATTAAGGTTAAAAGAATTACCATAAATAGATATTGGTATACCATCTATAAAAATACGCACAGCACTCCCAGACAGTCCATTTAAGCTGTATTCTGCATTAGCGCCTAAACCACCATTTTGTCTAATTTTTACACCAACGGTGGTGTTCAATAGTTCATTGGTCTGTATGTTACGTATACTCGCTTCTTCCGTCTGTACCGCAGTAACAGCAAAGCCTTCAGTTTCTAAAGCAGTTTTCTTAGATTTTCCATTTACCGTAACGTTATCCAAAGTATTGGTGCGTTCTACTAAAGCAAAGTCTACCTTTATATTATTCTCTTCTGCAAGAAAGGTTACATTTTGTTTTTTGTTATAATAACCTATGTAAGAAGCTTGTAATAAAACGGTGTCTTCTGTAATGTTTTCAAGCAGGTAATTCCCGTTAATATCTGTTTGCGTTCCTTTTTGGGTACCCACTATAACCACTGTAGCTCCAAAAAGTGGTTCGCCGTTGGCAGCACTTATTTTACCAGAAATAGTACGGTTTATTTGGGCTTGCATAAAAATGCAATGGATAAGGACTAGTAGGTTTAAATAATAAAAACGCACGTTATTTTTATTTAGAACGATTAAAAATAATTAGGTTTGCAAAAGTAAAGGGCAACCAAAAACAAACGATAACGCAAACGGAAGAATATATGCCGAGAAAGGAAGTTTTAGAGTGAGTATTTCTAAAAAGACCGTATTTAAAGGGTCTAAAGCAATAGGCTTTATACCAAATGGTATTGAGGAAGTGGCTGTGGACTTGGGTTATCTACCTAAAACAGGATTGCAGCGCGAATTTAGGTTGAATGGTTTTACCCTTGTAGAGGTAGATTATTCAAGCAAAGAGGCTTTAAATGCAGTCTTAGAACAAGAAAGTCCCTATTATAAATTAATTTTTCAATTAGAAGGACTAAATACCATTCAGTATAAAAATAATTCTATAACCCTTGCACAAGGCTATTACAACTTAACCTATTTCCCTAAAGGCAATTATTTACTCAAACAAGAGGGACCGAAAGTATCTCACTATGTTATTACTTTCAGTACAACTTTCTTGGAGAAAATTTTAACTACTCAAGATGGTCTAGCGTTAAATTTACTCGCATTACAATCTACAAATCAATTAAATTGTTTCTGGAAAGAAAATAAGCCTTTTACCACCACCATTTGCACACTACTTAATCAAATGAAAACCATTCCACTAGAGGGTAGTTTAAAAAAGTCATTTTTAGAGGCTAAGGTGATAGAGTTACTATTGCATTTATTACAAAATAATCCCTATAAACAAGTTGCCCAAACCACTTTAGCTAAACCTCCCCAATTGGTACCTCCTGTAATGCATAAAGTGGAGCAATATCTTTTGTACAATCTACATAGAACCATTACTATAGCTGAGTTGGCTGTTTTTGCGGGAATTAATACATCTAAATTGAAGAGTGAATTTAAAATTGCTTTTGGCCAAACTATTTTTAAGCATTTAACGCGCTTACGAATGGAAAAAGCAAAGTACCTTTTGAAAAACAAAGAGACAAGTATAGCGCTTATTTCTAATCAAGTAGGATACAAAAATCCACAACATTTTACAGCAGCTTTTAAACGATATTATGGTTATTTACCCAGTGATATTCACTAACATTTATTTGCGTTAATCATAGGTTGAATACGGGTAGTTGGCAGATTTAGAATAGCTAATTTTACACAATTAAAAGTTTGCTTTATGGAAATTGCTAAAAGTATAAATCCTGCTACAGGTAAAATTATAAAAGAATACCCTAGAATTACTACTGAAGAGGCGGTTACTAAAATCGATAAAACACACCAAGCCTATCTGCAATGGCGAACTAAATCCTTTGATGAACGTGCAAAATACCTACACAGGTTAGCAGATGTTTTGGAACGGAACAAACAAGTGTATGCTGAGTTGGCAACTAATGAAATGGGTAAATTACTAAAACAATCTGTAGCTGAGTTAGAAAAATGTGCTTGGGTATGTAGATACTATGCGGACAACGGCGCAGAATTACTCCAAGACGAATATATTAAAACAGAAGCTAGTAAGAGCTATGTTACCTTTCAGCCTTTAGGTGTGGTCTTAGCTGTTATGCCGTGGAATTTTCCATTTTATCAAGTTGTCCGTTTTATTGCTCCAGCATTAATGGCTGGCAATGGTGGCGTACTTAAACATGCATCTAACGTTCAAGGTTGTGCGTTTGCATTAGAAGCTGCAGTGGCTAAAGCTGGATTTCCAGAGGGATTATTTCAGAACTTAAATGTGAATTCAGATGCAATAGAAAACATCATTGCAAATGATAAGATTGTAGCAGTAACCTTAACCGGGAGTGACCCTGCGGGGCGTTCCGTAGCTTCTATTGCTGGTAAACATCTTAAAAAATCAGTATTAGAATTAGGGGGGAGTGACGCGTATATTATTTTAGAAGATGTAGATATAGAAAAAGCTGTAGATACGGCTACTTATGGTAGATTACAAAATAACGGACAAACATGTATTGCGGCAAAACGTTTTATTGTTGTAGAAGCTATTTATGATGAGTTCTTAGAGAAATTTACTAGTAGTATGAAAGCAGCAAAAATGGCAGAGCCAAAGGATTTATCCGCTTTTTATGGACCAATGGCCCGCACTGATTTAAGAGATGAGTTGCACGAGCAGGTTATGAAAACGGTAGAACATGGTGGTGTATTACATTTAGGAGGAAAAATACCCGATAGGGAAGGTGCATATTACCCTGCAAGTATTCTTACCAATATAAAACCAGGTATGGTGGGTTTTGATGAAGAATTATTTGGCCCGGTAGCCGCTGTAATAAAAGCTAAAGATGAAGAAGAAGCTGTGGCTCTAGCCAATGCTTCAGCATTTGGTCTGGGAGCCGGCGTTTTAACAGGGGATAAGGAGCGTGGAGAAAAACTAGCGCTTCAACTAGAAGCGGGTAATGCTTTTGTGAACAAGTTGGTAGCTTCTGACCCTAGACTACCCTTTGGAGGTGTAAAAAACAGTGGATACGGAAGAGAATTGTCTAGTTATGGCATACGAGAATTTACCAATACAAAAACCATTTGGGTAGATTAATTACAACTTAGCTTAAACAAAAAAAACACCGCATTGCGGTGTTTTTTTTGTCTTTAGAAAATGCAATTTAGCTTTTATAAATTTCTTTATAGCCATCTAGTTTTTCTTCTAATTCAGACATATTTTCCACATAAGTATATTCTGTATTAAATACACGTTCTGGTTTTTCACCAACAATGTAATGCTTAACATTCAAGTCTGGAGCATTCAATGTTACCTGGTCAGAAATACGCATTTTTTTATCACCTAAATTTTGTTCGCCTTTTTCTAATGTAGATACTACAATTAAGTTGTTGTCACTAGCGTAAATCTTATCAATATCAAGTTCGTGTTCTACGCCATCAATTTCTGCCTCTACGCGTACGGTACGCTCTTTTTTGTCCCCAAAGTCTTCTGGCATATCCACATCAATATAAGGTACTTCTACCTCTTCTTCTTCCATTACAACAACCACTTTAGGGATTTCTACCATTTTAGTAGTTGTACCCACATTTACGTCTGCCCAGTCCACATCGTAAGAAGGTAATTGTCCAGCTGCAGTTTCAATATCAACATCCACTTCTGGTAATTCTGCCTCCTTTTTTTGGTCTACTTTACAGCTTGATAATAAAATAGGAGTTGCTACTGCTATACTAACTAGTAATTTTTTCATGAGATACTGTTTTTAATTGTTATTAAAGTCGTAGCAAAAGTAGGTGGCTGCTGTGCCAATGCCTTGCTGTAATCCTAAAATCCTTGACGCGATGGATTGATTTTAAGATACATCTCTCAATTGTTGTTTTGTTATAATTCTAGGGGACTCCAAACTTATATTGTAATAAGTTAAGAGTTCATCGTAATTCCGTAAGGCTTTAATATTACCTTTTTTTATACCTATTGCAAATGGAATACTTTTAGGAGTCTCTTTTAAGAGGGTTATTTCGTGTAGTTGCAGACTTTTGTCCCGGTGGATTAATTTATGTACTATCTCTTGCCAAACTATAGGTAGTAGACGTTCTTTATTCACATTTATACTTCGCAATCTATTTAAAGACTTCTCTAGCCCATTTGTTGGTAAAAACGTATTTGTGCTAGTGTATATAATAAGGTCTTGTTGGTTAAAGTGAAGAAATCCCATGATTTTTACTTGTAGTTGTTCGTATTGTTTGTTCAATCCATAAAACTCCGACGTTTACTGGCTTTATATTACACCAAAAGCAAATAAGATGAACGCAATTGAAAAACGACTTCTTTTTATAAGTAAAACGTAATGAGTTAATTACAATGCCATATGAAGTAAGGTTAAGTAATTATAATTACAACTTTTGTAAGGCACAGTAGAAGAAAAAGAATTTAGAAATAAAAAATTGTATAGAATATGTCATTATTTGAAAAGACCACAGAAGATAAATTGAATAACTTATTGGCCAAGGCTTACGATGCAGAGCAAGGTTTTACCAAGGCTGCTGAAAAAATAGACAATCCAACATTGCAACGTTTTTTTGAGCATAAAGCAAATGAAAGAAATCAGTTTAAAGCAGAATTGGAGCATGAGCTGGTTGCAAAGGGAATGGATATAAATAAAAGTGGAGGCAGTGTTTTAGGTGCTATGCATAGAGCTTGGATAGATACCAAAGCATTATTTTCTCAAGACGATGAGGAAGCTATGTTAGAAGAGGTTAGAAATGGAGAAAAAGCAGCTTTGGAAGATTATCAAGAAGTGCTTAAAGAAACTAAAATTCCTACATCTACTTTAAACATTTTAACAACACAAAAAAATAAGATTGAGCAGAGCTACAATCGCGCAAATTACTTAGAAGAAATTCACTAAGATTTTATTTGGTTAGTTTGGTTTGGTTTGTAAAAAGGTTGCCCACTTTGGCAACCTTTTTCTTTTTAAATTATGTAGTTCTTCTTTGTTTAATACTTCAACAAAATTCTTCTAGCTTATAAAGCTAGGAACATTTTAAGGTGCTTTAGATTATTATAAATCTGGTAATCAGACCTTAAATTAAAATATCCGTTTAAGCATATTTTAATTATCGCCTTAATAAACGATAAAATGTTCGCTCGCTTAACTTTTTGTTTATGATGCTGAGTTATAGATTAAACAAAGTTTTCTTAAAAAAACAATTTTGTTTAAAAGATTGACTTATGTTTGTTGTATATTGTTTGATGTAAACAGACACCTTTATGACCTTGTATTTAAAATATGATCTCTCACAAACCTATAAATCGGTAATTGAGTTTGTATTGAAAAATGCAAATATTGAATACAACTTGGTCAACTTAAACGAAGTGCAACTTACAACGCCTTTAGAATTATCAGAAAAAGTGGAGTTACAAGACCAGTTGTCTACCTTTCATATAGAAATAGTAGACGACCCCAAACTGAGCTTGGTACAACGGATGAAATTTTTGATAGACCTTTATTTAAAGGATAAGGAAGCACAATTAAGGAATGTAAGTGATTTTTTAGCAGAGGAATTAGACTACTCTTATGCCTATTTATCTAGTTTGTTTTCTGAAGCTACCTTCACTTCTATAGAGAGTTTTATTATCCTAAGAAAAGTGGAAATGGCCAAGGAGCTATTATTAAAGACAAGTATGTCTTTAACAGAAGTTGCCTTTGAACTCAATTATAGTAGTGTAGCCCACTTGTCCACACAATTTAAAAAGACAACGGGATTAACGCCATCTGCATTTCAGCGGATTATTCAGAAAAGGAAAAGCATGTTCCCTAATTAATTAACCAAGCACACAATGTTACAGGACAGATTAAAGATTAACCTGACGGATGACGACTTAGATGACCGTCTGTTCTTTGAAGAGGCCATTAATGACCTACAGATGAACACAGAATTAACCACTTTTTGCCATGGAGGGGAATTGATGGATTTTTTAAATGCCAATGTGGCTAATAAGCCAGATTTAATTTTTTTAGATTTAAACATGCCAGTTATGAATGGTATGGAATGTCTTAAACAAATTAAAACATCTCCTTTGTTAAAAGATATTGTTGTAGCTATTTACAGCACTTCTTCTTCAGAAAAAGATATTGAAGATACGTTTATTAGAGGTGCAGATATTTATCTAACTAAACCTAGTTCTTTTGCAGAGTTAAAAAAGGCTGTGGAACGGGTTTTAAAAATTAACTGGCAATACCACACCTCTGCATTGAATAAAGAAAATTTTCTTTTAAGAGTATAATTTATGCCCACAAGAGCGTTAGACCGTTCCAATAAAGCACAAACATTTGCAATGCTAGTTGCATTTACGGTTTTATTGGCGGTTTTTATTTTTTCTTATATAAGATATTACAAGTTAGACGATGACCGCTTGGCTTCTTCAGAATTATTTAAGGAGCAAGTACAAGCAGAAAAACTGTTTAATACTTATAACGAGCTGCAAATAACCCAGCTCCAATCCTCTTTTGTAAAACAACGGGTGCCTGTAGAAAAATTTCAATCACTTATAGAAAAGTGTCAGCAAATTTTAAATCAACTCAACAAAAATTTTAAAGACGACCCACTACAAAAAAAGCACATAGACCTCATACAAAAACAGCACGATAGTCTACTAAAAGCTTTCACCAAATTAGATCTGGTTGTAGAAGCAGAAAATAGCAATAGTGAAGATGTAAGAAGACTGTTTAAAGAGATGAATGGTATTCTATATAATATTGACAATGCCAAAGACAACATTATTGCTTTTCAACAACACAAAGTACAAGAAAGCGAAAACAACTTACAAAGAAGCAATAGGTATTATGCAATTTTGTTCTTCGCCGCAGGATTTATCTCACTATTAATTTCAATATTAGCATTTGTACGGATAACAAAAGACAATAAACACATAGTCCGTACTACAGAGTTTTTAGAAAGTGTTTTAGAAGCTACGGAAGAAATTGCCAACTTATACCTTCCTGTTTATAATGATGAAGGGGACGTTGTGGATTTTAGAATTGATTACGCCAGTAAGGCCAATGAAAGTGTAACAGTATTTAAAATAGAAGAATTAAGAGGGATGCTTGTTTCTGATGTGTATCCCTTTATGAAGAAAAGTGGCGAACTAGATCGTTTGATAAATTGTTTTAACACGCAAGAGGCAACTAATGATATTTTAGACTTTAATATAGATGCGGCAAGAAGGTATTTTTGGGTACGCTATTTTCCTTTTAAAGACAATGTAAAAGTTCTTGTTTCTGATGTTACTAGCAACAAAATGTATGCTCAAGATTTAGAACGACTAAATAGTGAGTTAGAGATTAGCAACAGCCTGTTGAACGAAGCAGAGAAAATTGCATCTATGGGTTCCTATATATGGAACTTAGACAAAGAAGAAACCTTTTTATCGGATAACGTCTATAGAATTTTAGGTTATAAAAAAGGGGATTTTGATGCAGGTCCAGAAAAATTTAGAATGTTTGTACATCCAGAAGACTTGGAAGAATACGAGCAACAAATACAGGAGGCTTACGAACTTAAGAAACCATTAGACTTTAATTTTAGAGGGATAAAAAAGTCTGGCAAGGAAGTACATTTGTATACAACGGGCATTTTTGATGAGCACTCTGAGGATAGAATAATGGTAGGTGTTATTCAAGATATTAGTAAACAAGTACGTTTAAATAAACGTTTGTTAGAACAAAACACGGTATTACTTAAAAAAAATACGGAATTAGAATCCTTTAACCGGGTAGCAAGTCATGATTTACAAGAACCTTTACGCAAGGTGCAAATGTATTTGTCTAGGGTTATGGAGGGAGAAGAAAAACTACCCGAACGTAAACAACAGTTTTTAGAAAGAGCCTTAGACGGTTGTGCTAGAATGCGTGTGCTTATTAATAATTTACTTTCCTTTTCTAGAATAGATAAAAGAGGTGAAACCTTTGAGCGAATAGACCTTACCACTATTTTAGAGGGTCTTGCTAACGATTATAGTTTAAAGTTAGAAGAAACTAATTCTGAAATAATATTAGGAGAATTGCCTGTTGTACGGGGTATTCCTTTTCAGATGGAGCAGTTATTCAATAATCTAATTAGCAATGCCATTAAATACCGTAAAAAAGGAGAAGGTGTAATAATTAACATCAACGCAGCTGTGGTACATAGAGAAGTTGCCATGAATGACGGTCTTATGGTAACAATGGACTACCATAAAATTACGGTTACTGATAACGGGATGGGTTTTGATAATGATAAAAGAGAAAAGATTTTTGATATTTTCCAACGCCTGCACCAAAAACATCAATATACTGGCACCGGTATAGGTTTGGCTATTTGTCGTAAAATAATCACCAAACATAAAGGTAAAATATACGCCAAAGGCTTTCCTGGAGAAGGATCTACATTTACGGTTGAATTACCAGTGATTTCTTAACGACTTCTAAAAATCTTCCTCATTTTAACATAGTTTTATAAATTTTTCAGAGCAATCTAAAAATCATGTAACGCAATTGAAAAATTGTGTAACGTATTAGGCTTTCTGTTAAACGATATTTGGAATATCAAAATTGCCAAACAAAGAAAGCTATGAATATACAATCAGATTCCTCCAGTAAGTTATATGCCAAAGTAGGCAGAACCATCGCAAAATCGCAATACTTCGCAACACCTACATCTATTACAGAAGTAGAAGAAAATGTAGAAGAAGAAATATAAAATCACACAAAACAAATCATCATGGAAACATTCACAATTCACTCAAATACCTTAGGCAAAGCCTTAGAAGAATTAAAAACCCAATTAGGTGCAACAGCTACTTCGGGTTTAAAAGAGCAACAATTAACTTTTAACAACGCTACCGGTAGAGGCCAAGTAACCGGTTTATCTCTAAAAGGAAGAATTAACTATTTAGAATTTGATGTAACTTTTAAAGAAGACACACAGATTCTTTTGGGAACAGAAACCCAAAATTCCTTATTTTTTGCCTATTGCGTGGAAGGTTCTCTGCGTCACAAGTTTAGCGAGAATCACCAATCTGTAACCTTAGAACCATTCCAGACGGCAATTATGGCCAATAGCGTTTCTCCTTTAAACGTGCTTGAGTTTAAAGCAGGTGAGCGCACTAATGTAAGTATCATTGGGGTATATGGTTTATTGCAGGCAGACAAACCAAATACCATAAGATACCAACTTAAAGAGACTTTTTTAGAACAAAATCAAGAAGATTATAGATTTGTTGGCTCCTACAATTTAAAAATTGCTGATAGCGTAAGCCAATTACAAAATCTTAAAATGACAGGTTTAGTACGCGCCTTAATGACCGAAGGTTTAGTACATATTATACTTGCCATGGAGATACAACAACACCAAAGAGATAAACTGCTTAAGGATGAAGTTTTAGGCTCTCTTAATAGTAGAGATAGAAGATTGGTAAAAGAAGTATCTGATTTTATAAAGAATTATCCAGAGACCAATAAAACGGTAACCGATTTATCAGAAAAAGTAGGTATTTCACCAGCAAAATTACAAGAAGGATTTAGATTGATGCACAATACTACGGTAAATGATTTTATCCGTAATGAGCGTATTAATAAAGCAGAAATGCTTTTAAAAACAACAGACCTCAATATATCAGAGATTGTATATACTATAGGATTTTCTAGTAGAAGTTATTTTTCTAAAATATTCAAAGAAAAGTACAACTGTTCTCCTATAGAATACAAATCTAAAATTAAGTTGGCGGTAACTGCTTAACTTAATAAGTAAAATTTTCATACATATTGATTTGTGGTGATTTGGCCGTCTATTAGCATGCTAGTAGACGGTTTTTTTACAATGTATATAATTTTGTGTCTCTCCAAATTATAAGCTTAAATTTTTTACGAGCACTTAATTATAGTCGATACAAGAGGATAATCATTTGTTACATTTGATGCTTACATACCCATTCCTATAAATAAAAGAAGTAGTAGTTATAGCTTATTTGTAAATAGCTGAAGATATTTGGGATATTAATAAGGTAAAACCTAGTGACTGTGCAGTTTGGTAAGAAATAGCAAAACAAACAGTATGTTAGTTTATTCGGTAGATTTTAATAGACGCTCTTTATAAATAAATTTAATCAATACAATAAGAATAGCTATAATGGGTACCGCTAAAATTAATCCCAAATAACCGGTAAACAATCCTAACACAACTTGCGCTAACAATACCAAAGCCATGGGCATAGCAATCATTCTCTGATTAATGTAGGGTGTAATAAGATTACTTTCTACAAATTGTATTCCAATGTAAAGTAGTATAGTGTATAAAGCTAGTTGCGGGCTAATAGAGGCTGCCAATAACACTGCAGGAATTAAAGATAATAACGGACCTACATTAGGTATAAATGATACCAAAGCCGCAAAAATGGCTAAGGTTATCGCTAATGGAACGTCTAAAATCAAAAGTCCTACCAAGGTT
Organism: Flavobacterium sp. ASW18X; assembly: GCF_005144745.1. Lineage (GTDB taxonomy): Bacteria > Bacteroidota > Bacteroidia > Flavobacteriales > Flavobacteriaceae > Croceivirga. The sequence continues at coordinate 272,504 of NZ_SWKK01000004.1, forward strand.
AACAATCCAACTACACTCATAGAAAGAAGTTTACCCATTAGCCAATGCTTAAGGGTTGTTCCTAACTTATTAATAAGTTCAGCAACATCCTTTTGATAAGTTTTAGGAAATAAACCCGTAAAACCTTTAGTATAAACGCTTGGTTGTATAGTGAAAAAAGCACCTAAAAATAGTATTATATATACATCACCAGCAATACCAAAAAACGAACTAAAAAATTGTTTAATAAATTTTCCACCTTCATTTTGATTGCTTAATTGTTGTTGTAGAGGCTCTACCAAGACACCAAACCATTGGGTGTGTTTAAATTGGTTATTTAGCTGTTTTGCCGCTTTAGGTAACTCCTCTTTTAATTGTGGTATCTGGCTTTCCAAGCTTGGAACCACTAAAAAACCTAAAATTATAAAGAAAAGAAGTGTAGCTAAAAATGCAAAACCTAAAGAAACAGAGGTGGATAATTTTGTTTTGCGTTGAAACCAGCTTTTAATTCCATGAAAATATAAGGCAATGAGTACAGCCGCTAAGAGGAGCAATACTACTTTGAATGCTTTGATGAAAAAAATGATAAAAACCACCATCAGCAAAGCTATTGCGATAACGGTGGTTAGTTCTTTTACACGTTTGGAAGCATCCATGGTAGGATAGATTCTCTTTGTTATAGATGTTGTAAAGGCTAATGCCCTAAATAGTTTACTTATTTACAATAAAAGCATGAATTACACCTGGTAACCAGGCAAGAGCGGTTAATAGAATACTTATCAGCAGAGTAAGGCCTAATCCGTGTTTAAGTCCAACTGCTAAAGGTGGTAACAATATGTTAAGTAAAATTGTTGCTAAAGACATAATTGTGTTGTATCGTTTTTTAATTTACTAGTTGGCCTCAAAGTTAGAAATGGGAATAACCTAGGCTGTGCTCATATGATTATTTAGTGAACTCATTTGTGATTGACGCTAGTAATCCATTCCAAATTCTTCAGGTTTAACTTTTTGATTTTCAGGAATATTTAATTTCTCCATTATTTGGAATCCTATGGGTTTAAAACTCCCCCCATTACTATCTTTGGCGCTACAGGCCGTAAGTGCCACAATAACATCAGTCAAAGCTTTAAATATAATAATGTCTCCCGCCTTACTGATGGGCGGGAGCACTTCTATCTTACCGTCTAAACCTACGTTCACATTCATAAATATGTTGAAAGCTGTAGGTATTTCATCTGCCTTAATTCCGTAGGGAGCTAAAGCGCACTCTAGATTGTTTTTACAACTATGTGTTGTATCATGGTCATCATACAAATACATAAAGGTTTCCTTACTACAAGGTGCTAAAAGAAAATCGTGCTGTTTTACATCATCATAAACAATCTCTAATAACTTATTACTGCGGTTACTCCAGATGTAATTACCTGTAGTTAATCTAATGGTGCCTTCAAAATCCAAGGTTTTCCCAGAAGAAATATGTTCTCTGGTATCATTTGCAGCAAACAAAACCATATCAGACACTTGCATACCTTGTATATCTTGTACACATAGGTATTGCCCTTTTGTTAGTGTAAAAGAAGTTCCGCTTCTGGGTTCAATTGTAGTCATATTATATTTTTTGAAAAGGACATTTCCAATTTAAATTGTTGTTTTTACCAGAGTACTGTAGTGCTTCACTAGCTATACCATGGTCTTGCAAAACGGGATTAATGCTTCCGTTTTTCTCCAAATCTCTTTGTCTAATATGGTCTCTCACATTTTCAAACAGGCCTTCTTCTCGTAGGCGCTCAAATTGCCAATGCAGATTAAACGCAATCATAGGGTAGGGGCTTCGTCTTGCGTTTCTTGAACTATTAGGATGCATACCAACAATGTAAAAGGCTCGTCCCTTTATGCTAAAACTGAAATCAGGACTTTCTGGATTGCTAGAAACTGTAGGGTCCCATTGTTTGTCATCCTGTAGATGCATATTTTGCAATAATGTCCACAATGCGTTCTCAAAAGCTTCCTCTGTAGGAAAATCATCTGCCGGAAATGCGGCTAAATACGTCTCATAACGGTCATTTGTAAAATCGTAATCTTCCAAGTAGGATTCAATGTGCTGCAATAATTTTGCAGCTGTATCATTACGTTCCATAGAACCGTACACATGATAGGTCATTCTATCCATTTTAAAAAGTGATTTCGCCATAACGCAAGGATGGTCTTGGTCTACCAAAAAATGTTCTAGCGCATCTTCAAATTTTTCTCGGGTCAAGATTAAATCGCACGTACTCGTTTCTTTTTCAATTAGCCTCATTTTTAGTGTGTTTAGGTGTTCTGTTATCGTTTGCTGGCGAGGCTTGATTTGTGTATCAAAAGTACAGGAAGTATCTAGGGATAGGGTGTCTATATTAGCGAAAGGTTAATGCAATTGCAATGGTCATATCCATTAATTTTTATGGCAAATGAATTAACCATTACCTTTAAAGCCAGGGTAGGTGGTCATGCCTCCATCTACATAAATGGTTTCTCCGTTTATGTAATCAGAATGGTCAGAAGCCAACCAAGCGGCCACTTCTCCAATATCTTTAGGTTGACCAATACGGCCGTAGGGAATTAACTTTAGCATTTCTTTTCGCTCTTCTTCTGTATCCCTAGCGTTCTCATTAATCTTTGTAGCTATAGCTCCAGGAGAAATAGCGTTACAGCGAATTTTATCTACTGCATAACCTTGGCAAATACTTTTCATAAGCATATCAATCCCGCCTTTAGAAGCGGCATAATTTACATGACCGGACCATGGAATTACATCGTGAACAGAACTAATATGTATTAATTTACCAGCTGCTTTAGAGATGTGGTCTCGAACACCTTGTTTCAAAAATAATTTTACTGCTTCGCGAGCACATAAAAATTGTCCTGTCAGATTTATATCAATAACTTTTTGCCAATCCTCTAAGGCCATCTCGTGCAGTTTATAATCTATTTGTATACCTGCGTTGGGCACCACAATATCTACAGCATCAAACATTGCAATTGCTTTTTGAAACAGGGTGATTACGTCTTGCTCCTTGCTTACATCCCCTTTTACAGCAATAGCGTCAGTGCCAAAACTTTTTAATTTTTCCACAGTTTCTTGAGCCCCTTCTGCATTAGAATGGTAATTAACAACCACTTTAGCACCAGCTTTACCCAAGGCAAAAGCAATACCTTGTCCAATTCCAGAGCTGGCCCCTGTAACTATAGCAATCTGATTATTTAATGTGGTCCCTTCCATATTCTAAGTTTTACCCTATAAAATTAGGAGCAATAGGGTAGTGCAATTAATACAAATACAACTAAGTTTAACTCCTTAAGCTTTTTAGAAAATGACGAACGCGTTTAGTAATACAAAAGTGTTAATTAATTGTAAAAAAATCATATATTTAGCGAAACGAGAACGAATTGTAGTATTCCTACGCAATTCCATTGAATAACTCTTAATGACTAATTAAATGATGAAAAAAAACTTGCTTAAAAATCGTTTTTCTGCCGTAACAATGGCTTGGAAAACCATGACTTTGGGTGTTTTATCGGGTCTCTTTTTGTTGTCTTCTTGTACAGAAGAAACTACAGCGGAGGTAGAAGAAACGGTATTAGAAAGCCAACAATTAAGTTTTACCTTAGCCCCAGACCCAAGTGAATTAATTGTGGTAGAAGGAACAACGGATGCTGGTGCAATAGAGAAAACAACTTCTGCTGCAGGACCAGATAGAGGTAGATTTAATATCACATTAAAATATTTAATTCCACCTTCTGAAAGGCAACAAGCTGTATTTGAAGCAGCTGCAGAAAGATGGGAGCGCATTATTATAAAAGATGTGCCTTCTTTTACTGGAACATTACCTTCTGCTTTTCAAGGTGTACCTCCTGTATTGGATAATGAAACTGTAGACGACGTCATCATAGAAGTAGTATTAGCCCCAATAGATGGACCTGGACAGATTTTAGGACAAGCTGGTCCACGTTTTGTGCGTACTAGCGATTATCTTACACTTTCTGGTGTTATGTTTTTTGATATTGATGATTTAGACTTTTTAGACCAGATAGATTTGTTTGAAGAGGTTATTGTGCATGAAATGGGTCACGTTTTAGGTGTTGGCACTTTATGGAATGCTGGTGGACGTACTTTATTACAAGGGTCTGCAGAGGAACCGTTTTTTGCAGGTAAAAAAGCTAACGTATTCTGGAATGCAGAAGGTGGAGCATACGAACTACCTATAGAAAACACTGGTGGTCCTGGTACCGCTTATGGCCATTGGAGAGAATCTGTATTGAATAACGAGTTAATGACGGGCTACTTAAATTTGGGAGAAAACCCATTAAGCAGAATTACAGCTGGTTCCATGAAAGATTTAGGCTATGGAGCTGCTAGTGTAGGAGAATCTTATGATTTACCAAAAGGAACGGAAGGTGTTAATACCGCCGTTACAAGAGAGGCCGATGGTGATATGGGCATTCATATTGCAGAACGAGAAATATTATTACAACCTATAGGTGTAGTGAACATAAAAAAGTAAATACTACTTTCTAAAGATTAAAAACCCATCTAAACAGATGGGTTTTTTAATATTTTAACTATACAGAATAAGGAACACGCCAAGTAATACTCCACATAAAGGAACTAGTTTTTTACGTTTGTTTTTTTCTTTAAACAAAACACCACCGAGTAATACTGCAATTAAAAGCTGACTCCTTTTTATGGCAGATAAAAGCATAATTAATGCTTCTGGGTCTTGTAGCGCTTTAAAGTAAAAATAGTCGGCAAACTGCAGTAATACACCTACAGCTGGGATGCTCCATCGCCAGTTGAACGACAAGTTACTACTGCTGGTATTCTTATATTTAATAAGGACTATAAGTCCAACCAAAAGCATAGTATAGAAGCAAAACCAAAATTGTAGCGTTGGCGGATTTAATGTTAATGATTGTATTAAAAATTTATCATACAAACCACTAGATGCCCCTAGAAAGGTAGCAGCAATAATGGCATAAATCCATTTATTACTTTTAAATATAATACCTTCTTTTTTGCCTATTTGTGAGTACAGAAAAACAGAAAGTATAATTAAAAAGAAACCAATCCATTGAAAAGCATTAGGCCTTTCTTGGTAGATAAGAATGGCACCTAAAAATGTAAAAAATGGCCCAGCCGAGCGTATGGGAGTAACTATGGTAATGGGCAAATGTTTTAGCGCTTGGTAAGCCAAAACCCATGAAGAAGCCATTATCATAGACTTTATTAAAATATAACCATGAACCTTTGCTGGAACAGGGTTGACCATTAATTGCAAGTTTTGCATGGTTTCTGGTGTCCATAGAGAACCTAAAAAAATAGGCAAAAGCACTAAAAAGCCAGCCGTAATAGTGCCTAATAGCACTCCGTACACTTCATTATTACGTACAGCATGTTTTTTGCAAAGGTTGTGTAATCCTAAAAACAATGCTGCTAATAAGCCTAGATACATCCACATACGGTTCGCAAAAATATTGGTTTAAAAAAACCGCCAATGCAAAAATTGACGGTTTCCAAGTATTTAAATGATTTTTATTCTTCTTCTTCTGATGCTGCTACTGCAAGCACATCTGCTAGCTCTAAAGTCTCATCCATTTCGGAACTTAAGGGAACCGAGTTTTTAGCCGCATTAAATTTTTCTATGCGTTCTACCTCATTTTCATCGCCAGAAAAATAAGGAAAAACGTCTACGATGGGCGATTCTGCTATAGCAGGAATGGTATAATCTCCCATAGTACCTTTCATCACCTCAATGGTATTATCATAAGCTTCTTTAACGTCATTGGCTTGTACTAATAAGTACATATTGGTTTTACGCTCCTTGCCACTTTCTTCATCATAAGCAATAAGACTCACACGACTTTTAAACCAACGGTCTGTATTCTCAAAAGGGTGTATTTCTGCGTAATTAGCTACTTTAATATTAGTGATTTTTATCTCCTCACTATCACTTAAATAGGCTTGCATCTCTTCTGTAATTCTACTTTCCGCTTCTGTATAAGAAATTGCATCTACTAAAAAAGGCTCTGTTTTAACCTTTTGTGTGCCTGTAGCTTCGTCTAACTTTCTGTATTTTACTTTACACTCGTACCAGGTGGCGCTCATATCTTTTGTTTTTGGGGTGGCAAAGATAAAACTCACTTAGGCCACTGAAAGAACTTTTGAACAAAGAGATATTCACATTATTTTAATACCTAAATTATAGTGTTGCTAATGAGTATATTATAGGTTGTTTTTTAAGAAACAAGAGAAGTTTCTGAGTGATAAAACGGATTTGTATTGAGTTCTTTATAATATGGAAAAACAACGGTAAAAGTAGTGCCAAAACCAAAACCTTCAGATGAGGCTTTTATAGTGCCCTCATGAGATTCTACAATTTGCTTTACCATATACAAGCCTAAACCTGTGCCCTTTACACCAGAATGAAAACGCATAAAAGGAGCAAATAACTTTTCTAACGCATTTTGGTCCATTCCTAGGCCATTATCGGTTACAAAGAATTTTATAGTATTGTTTTGTACCAAAAAATCTACCGTAATCTCTGGATGGGTTTCGTTACCCATATACTTTATGGCGTTATCCAATAAGTTGCTGAATACCTGTAAAATTCTGTTTTTATCACCCTTAATTACGGGCATATTGTCTGCAATTTTTACTTTAATATTGGAGTTATTTAGCTTTCCTTTTACCGTATTATGCGCTAAATCTAATACCTTATTCATATCTAGCGGTTGCATATGGTTTTCTATCTTACCTAATTTGGCAATTTTAGTAATATCCGTGATTAAATCGTTCATAGTATGGCAAGACATGTGTATCATGTTAACATACTCTTGCAGTTCTGGCTGTTTTTCAGGGTCTATCTCTGTTGCGATTAAATTAGTAAGCGCTTGTATACTTCCGGTTGGACTCTTTAAGTCATGCGATATGGCAAAAGCAAATTTTTGAATTTCAGCGTTTTTCTCGCTTAATTCTTTAGCAGCCACACTAAGTTTTTTCTTTTCTAATTGTAATTCGCTTGTGCGGTCTGCAATTTGTACTTCTAGTTCTTCTTGATACTTTTTTAATCGGGCTAAACGTAAAAAATGGACCAAGTATATCAGCAATGCAATTGATAAAATGGTTATCATTTTAAACCACCAAGTTTTCCAAAAAGGTGGAGTAATGGTAATGTATAATTTCGCTTCATCCGTACCCCAAATTCCGTCTGTATTCGTCGCTTTTATCCGGAGTATATATTCTCCGTGATTTAAGTTGGTATACGTAGCTCTGTTATTAGTACCTACATAATTCCATTGCTTTTCAAACCCTTCTAAATAATAAGCATAATTAATACGTTCTGGATGACCGTATTCTAACGCATTAAAATCCACACTGAAGACTGAATGTTTATGTGATAAGGTAACGGAATTGCATTCCGTTATTTGTTTATCTAAAATTCCAGAATCATCATAAGGGAGTACCTCTTTATTAAATATTCTTAGATTTTTAAGCACTATTTGGGGTTGCTCACTGTCTTTTTTAACTTCTTCTGGATTAAAAATATTAAAGCCATTACTACCTCCAAATAACAACGTATGGTCTTTGGTGTAGAAGGCGGAACTTCTATTAAATTCATTACCTTGTAAACCATCGGACCGATTGTAATGGAGGGTTTCTTTTGTAGCATCATTGTACTGTATTAATCCGTGCCCCGTACTTAACCAATGATATCCGTTTTTATCTTGTACTATAGCTTTAATAGCATCGTCTATTAAACCTTCTTTTTTAGTAATAAATTGAAATTTATCTGTTATCTCATCGTATCTATTTAATCCAGATTCTGTACCCACCCAAATTACATCATCATTATCTTGATATATAGACGTCACAAAATCGTTTGTAAGGTCATTATTTCCGTCCTTATGATATTGTTTTACATCCCAACTGCCTGTAGTAGTTTCTATAATTTTATAAAGTCCTGTATTTTGTGTGCCTACCCATATAGCGCCATCATTAGCGATTAATATTCTGGAGACACTTGTTGCCAATCCCGTCCCTTTTTCAGTGGTTAGTGGTATGGTACCATTTGCCTTTGTAGTAGGATTATACCAATGTAGCCCACCCAAAAAGGTAGGAATCCAAATTCGGCCTTTAGCATCTTTAGCCATGGCAAATATGTGGTTGGCTTCTAGGAACGAATTTTCCGTAGTCAAAACCTCATAATTCTTTGTTTTTAGGTTTAATATACCCAATCCATGAGCCCAAGACCCAACATACAGGTTACCATCCCCATCTGGTAATAAAGAAAGTACCACATTGGTGTGTAGCGTATTGTTATCTAAACTATAATGGGTAAACGTATCTGTTTCCCTATTCCAATAATTCAATCCACCACCATCAGTGCCGATATAAAGATTATTGGCATCGTCTTCATAAAAGCAATGTATTATATTATTATTAAGCTTATCTGGCCTAAAGGGGTTCACCTTTACGTGTTCGAATTTGTGATAATTGGGGTCATAAATACTTAGACCATTTTTAAACAATCCCAACCACATTACATTGTCTTTACTTTGGTATAGACTCCAAATAGAATTGCCGATAGGGGATTGGGGTATAGTTATATCATTTTTATAAACTTTTACGGTTTCCGTTTTTGGATTATAAATAGCAATCCCTGCATTTTCACTGCCACACCAAATATTACCGTGGTGGTCTGTGGCAAGAGAAAGTATGGTGTGGTTAGGAGTAACCATCACCTCTTTAGCTGATAAATTTTTGTCCTTGGTTAAATCTAGTAATATTAATTTGCCTGTTCTGGTACCTAATACTAAGGTATTGCCATCGGGCGTTAAAAAAGATTCTTGAATAAATTCATTAGTTTTAAAGACTTGACTCCCCTTGTTTTTTGTAACAAAAAATACAGTCCCTGCAGTGACTACAAAGTAGTTACCGCTATTTTGATACTCGTGTATACCAAATATAGTATCATCTTCTTCTGAATCTTTTAGATTAGAAAGCGATATTTTTATGGTTTCACCACTTACCGTATTATGCTTAAATAAGCCATTTCTAAAGGTGCCTATCCATAAAGATTCGTCCTTTTGATATAGTGCATTAATGTATTTAGACTGTAAAAATTGGGATTCTTCTTTGAAAGGATAGGGTTTTACTACATCTAAGGCTCTATCGTAAATACTTACTCCGTACAACGTTCCTATAATAAGGTTTTGGTCCTCATTTTCTATAAAACACTTAATGTAACCATCCGTTAGGCCAATTTTGCCGTCAGTACTCCCCGCAAAGAGTCTAATATCACTACCATCATAACGGTATATACCATTGGTAGTTCCCATCCACATATACCCTTTACTATCTTGTAAAATTTGGGTAGACGAAGCTTGAAAAACGTCCTTAGCAATGGGGTAAAAGGCAAGGGAATCTTTAGCAGACTGCGCTATGCAATACCCACTCCATAGCAGTATCAGGACAAAAACAATAGGGGCGTTTTTAGACATTATGCAGCTTTAAGAATATATTTTGTAATACTTAACCTACAAATAAAACAAATTATTTTCGGATATCTATAAATTTGTTGGGAAAGGTACGCAAGTTGTGGTCGTATAAAGATACAAATTATTATCAAACCGCATCGTTACGGCTGTTATGTAAGATTTTGTGCAATTGTGTACTCCTCTAATTATTGAGATTACCACACTATTGAACTCAAAATCAACTGGATATTCATCAATTATTTTCGATATATCTCTAATATAATCGTTAACAAAAATAAAGCACCAAAGATTTAAACAATCACTTCCAAGGTTTAAGGTTACAATCCATCTTATTAAATCTACAGTTGAGTAAAGACGATTAGGTTTTAGTTACTTCCTAAATGCATCTTTGCAACCAACTAACACACAACACCGTCATCATGAAAAAAACAATCCTTTTATTATTTCTTCTGATAATCGCCCAAGGACAGGCCCAAATGGAAACCAGCGTATCAGCTACGCAATGGCAAGAAGATTTAAGCTACTTACAATACCAAGTACACACCAATTTTCCATTCTTATTTAAAAAAGTAACACAAGAAAATTGGGATAGGGCAGTTGACCAATTGCATCAAGAAATTCCAAATATGGAGCCGCATGAAATTAAAGTAGGCTTCTCTAGAATTATTTCTTTATTTAAGTATGGACATACTCAAATCCCCTTTAGTACGTTAGGTAAAGCAGGAATACTGCCGTTAAACCTATACCATTTTAAAGATGGTGTGTTTGTGGAAGGTACAACTAAAGAGCACCAGAAAATACTCGGTGCTAAACTGATAAAAATAGGGGAGTACCCAGTGGCGGAAGCTTTAGAACATATTTACCCAGTAGTACCTGCAGAAAACGATAGCTATTTTAAAGCATATGGATTACGATTTTTGACTATACCAGCTGTGTTGCATGCACAAAACGTAATAGACACCTATGCGGATGCTGTAACCATGACTTTTGAAAAGGAAGGTCAGCAGTTTACATATTCGTTGCCACACATAGCCTATAAAGACCGCTCTACGGATTATTTGTTAACCATACCAAACCAGAATTGGATAAGTGCCAGAGATACTACAGAAACACCTTTGTACCTTAAAAAATTGAACGACACCTATTTTAATTTTGAATATTTAGAGGATTCCAAAACGCTTTACGTACGCCAAAGCTCTGTTTTTAATCATGAAACGGAAACCATCAAAGACTTCTACAATAGACTGTTCGCCTTCGCGGATGAACACGAAATAGAAAAATTTGTATACGATGTTCGTCTAAACGGTGGTGGCAATAATTACAACAATAAAGGTTTAATACAAGCCATACTTGCGAGGCCAGATTTAAATAAAACCGGCAAATTCTTTTACATTACGGGAAGACAAACATTTTCTGCCTGCCAAAACTTAACAAACGAAATAGAAAACTACACCAATGCTATCATAATAGGGGAGCCCACAGCAGAGAATAAAAACTTCTATGGCGATACTAAAAAGGTAACCCTACCCAATTCAAAACTAAATTGTTATCTATCTTTTGCCTGGTGGCAAGACATGCCGCAGTGGGAAAATGCAGATGCCACGGTCCCTATTGTAGCTATTGAGCCCACTTTTGAGGAGTACCAAACCAATCAAGACCCCGTTTTAGCATTTATTCTAACTCAGGATATGGACGGATTCATGGCAGACCCCATGGCACATTTAACACAATTATTTATAGAAAATAAAATTGATCAATTGCGTACCGATGCTGCACAAATTATGAGCAATCCCTTATACGAGCACATTCCGTTTGATGCGCATTTTATGCAGGCAGTAGAAAACCTAGCGTTCCAAGGGCAGCACCAAGGCGTTTTATTAATATACCAATTGCTGTCAGAGTCGTACCCGGAGGATGTTACGGTTTGGGAAAACTTAGGTAAGGCCTACGAAAAACTGAACCAAAAAGAACTTGCGCAAAAGGCTTTTAAAACGGCAGCACAATTGCGCAAGGAGTAGCATTAATTGAGTATTAAAAAGATTTGCAGGAAGTTTACAACTAGTTAGTAATATAGTTGTAGAGTTCCTGTACTTTTTCTGCTTGTTTAAATTGCCCACCGTAAAACGAAGTTACCGTTGCAGACGTATCATCCTTAATACCTCTAGAAGACACACATAAATGTTTGGCATCTATTATAACAGCAACATCTTCCGTTCCTAAAATTTCTTGCAATTCTAAACCTATTTGGTTGGTTAAACGCTCTTGCACCTGTGGACGTTTAGCAAAATACTGTACCAAACGGTTTAATTTAGAGAGGCCAATCACCTTACCAGAAGAAATGTAGGCCACATGCGCTTTACCAATAATAGGCACAAAGTGGTGCTCACAGTTAGAGTAAAAAGTAATGTCTTTTTCTACCAACATTTGGTTGTACTGGTATTTATTGTCAAACAGGGCCACCTTAGGTTTATTGGCAGGGTCTAAACCAGAGAATATCTCGTCTATATACATTTTGGCTACGCGGTTTGGTGTACCTTGGAGGCTGTCATCTGTAAGGTCTAAGCCCATAACATCCATAATTTGGGCAAATAAATGCGCAATTTGCTGCTTTTTTTCTGCATTACTCAACAGAAAAGCATCTGGTTTCATGGGTGTAGCTACACCAGTATACAGATGGTCATCTCCAATTTCTTCGTGACTGTGGGTGTCTAGCAAACGTGTACCGTTTACCAATTCTTCTAAAACTAAATCTTTTTCTTTCATAGCGTTTTAATTCCAGTGGAATTCCTAGTAGGAACTCCCAGTTCAATTAAATTTTGAATGAAGATACGTATTATGTTTAATAAATATAATTAATAGTTAAACATTTTAAGTAGAGATTGTGAAATCTGAGGAATTAACGGAGTGGTGAATTTTGCTATAGAGTTGAAATAAAGCAGTTTATGAAATAATTTATAGTGCAATTAAGAAAAATGACCAAGCTACTGGTTTTGCGGGAAAGAAAGTGAATTGTGATATAGAATGTAAAACATTATCTCTATGTCAGATAAAATGGAGGTGTGAAGCATTACAATACTCTATTGATAAACAATAAGCAAGTGTGGTGAATAACTATAGCTCATGTTTTTCATTAAACTAAGTACTAGTCAAGGGAGCCGCACAAATCTCGCTGTCAATCTTAAAATTTTACTAGATTTTCTAGATTGCCACGTGTACTATAATGTATCGTGTTATGTTCACTTTGCTTAGGTAAAGCAAAGACTATATAACTAGATTTCTCCTTTAAATTTTTCTTCTAAAAAGCCTATTTGTAAGAAAATGTAATACTGTTTTGCCGTAGCGACAAAGTTGCGTAGGTAAAAGTGTATGAAATGGCATTAAAACCCCAGAAAGTCTAAGGTTTTTGTGCAATGGATTTTAACAATCAATTTCTATATTGAAGTACTCCAAACCATTGACTTACTTTCTTCTGCTTTCTCCCCCAGAAAATACCTATTAGAGGGTATATTTTAAAATTGATTTATAGTATAATTTCTTCATATTAAAATCGATAAGAATGAAAAAAGTAGTAACAATTATTATTTGCCTCCCAATATTGGCTTTTTGTCAAGAAAAATCAGAAAAGGAAGCAAAAAGTGTAGCAATTGACTTGGGTGACACAAAATCTTGTAACTATTTCAAAAGTGAAAACTTAAACAAAAAAGATAAGCAACCCAACAGAGCATTTTTTGATTATGTGTATACTGTAACAGCTGAAGTTGGGGCATTCACAATAATTGGAAAAGGTCCGGAACTGGGACATACTAAAGAACTTGATGTTATTTTGAACAAGGAAGGTTTTGGAACAGATAAATTATACAAACTAAGAGTTATTTGGGAGGATTGTGATGGATTAATTGATTCGAGGAATTCATTCAAAGTTAAAACTTCAAATAATGTTTTCGTCAATCTCAAAAACAACGGGAGAACTTATAACCCATTGAATTCGATTTCATTGATAACTGTACCTTTTAAGATAAGACCTAAGGTAAATGATGATATTTTGGGAAGGTCGACTTCGGGGTTAAACAATGTTGGGTTGAATTTTGATTTAGGTTACCTACAACGCGAAAAATACTTCTTTAACGGTAAAAAATCCACAAAAAGGGCGAGTTGGGGATTACTTATTTCTCCATCGGTTGAAACCATCAAGTTTGATGAGTCAAACGAAAATGAAACGGATTTAGAAGATGGAGAGGAAAGTAATCAGTTTTTTATTTCTGGAGGTCTGACCTTGAATTATATCTACAATGGAATAAGCTTTACTCTAATTCCAATTGGGGTGGATATTGCTACAAGCAGTATTGGAAGGGCATGGGACTTCAATGGAAAACCTTGGTTTGGCTTCGGGATTGGATTGGAACCTAAGTTTCTTCAGCCCAAGGTAAAATAATCTAAAAATTAGGATAATTAAAGGTCGAGAATAACTCTTTTGAGGTTGATTAGTTCCTCATATAATGCTATTAATAAATTACTCAACAATAATTAAAATATAGAAATATGGAAAATCAAATATGCGATGCTATAGGCTCTCAAAACATCATTGAATTCGAATATGAAGGGGAACTAAGAGTGGTAGAACCTCATTGTTTTGGAATTACTACAGCTGGTAACTTAGCTTTGAGGGCATATCAAATTGATGGCTATAGTAGTTCTGGTAAATTAGGTTGGAAACTCTACAATTTAGCTAAAGTCGAAAACCTCTCCGTTCTTAATGATACTTTCGAAGAAGAACGAAGTGGATATAACCCTGACGATAGTGCAATGGTTGAAATCATCTGTGCTTTATGATTAAAAAACTTAATTCACTTAAGGAGTTTGGAATCTTTAGAAATTTTGTCGAAACAACTGAATTACAAGAATTTAAAAAATATAATTTATTCTATGGGTGGAATGGCTCTGGAAAATCCACTTTTGCAAAATTATTTGATTGTGTAAATACTAAAAAGATAGACGCAGACTTCCAAAACTGCTCCTTCAAGATTTTACTAAACAATGGTGTCCAAGTTGACAACAAAAATGTTTCTAAGATTGAAACTGGACTTAAATTATCTGTTTTCAACAATCGATTTGTAAGGGAAAATATTGATTGGGATAACATAACTAAGAGACTACTTTATATTTCAAAAGAGAAGGTAGAGGAGAAAAAAAAGCTTCTAGAATTAAAGGAAGAACATAGGACTTTAGAGATATCAAAAAACATTATTGAAAATAAAGTATTTAAGATTCAAAATGATTGTGATAACTTCCTTACAGTTGGAGCTAAAGAAGTAAAAACTCAGTTTGAGGTCCTAAGCACAGATGACAATTATTATTTGAATTACGATAAAAGAAAACTCAAACGAATTATTGACAACAACGAGAATCAAATTAAAAAAGTCAAACTTATTGCGAAATCTAAGGAGATTAATGGGCTAAAAATGACTGCTAGGTTAGAAGAGCTTGATAAGGTTAATTATGATGAGTCAAAACAACTCCAAATCGAACAAATAAAAAAACTAGAAGATGAAATCAACTCTATCTTAAAGAAAAGTATTGCATTTGCTGGAATTACAAGTCTTAAAAACAATCCCAAGGTCGGTTCTTGGGTGGAAGAGGGTATAGAAATCCATAGGAACTCCAAAAAATGTAAGTTTTGTAAAAATACAATCGAACAAACCAGAATTGATGAATTAAATGCTCATTTTAATACTGACTTTAAATTACTTAAAGAAGAAGTAAAAGTGTTAATCACTAAAGTGGAGGAATATCAGGATAAAATTAGTAATTCATTACCTGGCGATTTTGAGTTATTTCAATTCTTAAAAAGTGACTACAATAAGCAAATCTCAAATTTACAGAGACTAATTAAAGAGTTGATAAAATCTTTCTCAAAGGTTAATGGCTTACTAGGTGAAAAATTAGACAATCCCTTTTTAACGAATTTTCAGGAAGTTAGCATTGATAATAAGCTAGTGGAAGGCTTTAATTCTGTATTAAATTCAATTACAAAAATCATTCAAGCTCACAATACAACATCAGATGATTTTGAAAACTATGTTAAGTCTGCTAAGAAAAAACTTGAGATGTCAATTGCGCAGAGCGAAGTAAAAAAATTCAAATATTTCAGTAAGCTCCGTGAAAAAAAGAGTGAAGAAAAAAAAATAATACCATTAGAAAAGAAAATATCACTTCTAGAAAAAAAAATTGAGATTCTGGATGCATCTTTAAGTGATGAGATATTAGGGGCAGAGGAGTTCAATAACAAATTACACAGGTTCTTAAATCATAGCGACTTAAGCATAAAATACAATGAATCCAAAAAAGGATACGAAATCATTAGAAAAATTGGAAGGAAAAAAGAAAGGGGAAATAATTTAAGTGAAGGTGAAAAAACAGCTATTTCCTTTATTTACTTTTTGACAAAATTATTAGAAAACGAGGATGAATTGAAAGAGACTATTGTAATAATTGACGACCCAATTTCAAGTTTCGATTCAAATCATTTATTTAATTCCTATTCTTTCATTAAAAACATATGTAATGATACCAAACAACTCTTTGTCCTAACACATAATTTTACTTTCTATAGGCTAGTAAGAGATTGGATGTTGGGAAAAAAGAAATGGAGAACCAAAACGGATGGAAGTAAATATGTAGAAAAAAAATATGCAGTTTTCAATATAACAAGCAGTTATTCTGGCAATTTAAGAGAATCTATTATTCAAAATGCAGATAACGCACTATTGGATTATAGCACAGAGTATCATTATTTGTTCTTAAGGTTGAAAGGTTTTATTTCTAAGCCTAAGCTATCAATTGAAGAGTGTTTCTCAGTAGCAAATATGTCAAGAAAATTGCTTGAAATATTCTTAAATTTTAAGTTTCCGAGAAAAAGAAATGACTTTGCTCAACTATTTAATCATGCTCTTCCCAATAAATCCGATTTAATTATGAGAGAAAAGGTATATCGTTTCATAAATAAATACTCGCACAGTGATCACATAGAAGCTTTTGACAATTCAATTGATAATATTTTAAGTGAAAGTGACAATATTGCAAAAGATGTTTTAAAAATCATCAAAAAGCTAGATAAAAAACATTACGAGGAATTAATCGAAATAGGTAATGAGTAAAATAAAGTTAGACCAAAAGCTTAATAGAGTAGAGGTAGAACAATTTGAGATAGGCAACGAAATAGTTTTCAATTACTTCAACAACTTACCTTCCAATGAGAGAGAGGACAAACTATTTAGGGCCTTATACATTGGCGTTTTAGCTCTAATGGAAGATAGGATTTCAGCCTTTCTTTCCAAAACAAGCAATGAACTTGGAACTGAACTCGAAAGTCTGAAATTGATTTTCGATATGAAAAAGGAACTGTTCTACAAAACAACAATAAAAGGATCTCTAGCTGAGGATGACATAGCAGAGTATCTGAATGAGTACTTCAAGGAGAAAAAAATGAAAGATATCGCCTTACTAACCGGTAATGAAACCGGCATTCTTCCAAGAAATAAAACAGGTGATATAATTTGTAAGATAAATGGAGATGCTAACTTGAAAGTTTCAATCGAATGCAAATTTGATAAAAGCATAAGACTAGGTGAAATTGATAAGAAAGATATATTCACGCGTAAAACGGATACTGCTTGGAGTCAATTAATAGAGTCGGACGCAAATAGAAACTCGAAGGTGAGTATTATCGTTTTTGATATCTCTTTAGTGGATAATAGTATTCTTAGGGCAGTTGAAAATGTAGGTTTTATTGAATCAATTGGATTCATAGCAATTATTGATTCACAAAGAGGAGATTATACCAATTTAGCGACAGCGTATATGCTTGCAAGGGACATAGCCATCAACGCAAAAAAGATTGAACTGGACAAGGGTATTTTAATGATTTTAATAAACAGAATTATTAAAGATATCAATGAGGTAAAAAAAATTAAGGACTTAGTAGAAAGCAACATTGAAAACAATAAAGCGATTCTAAAGCAATTGGAAAAGAGTATTCTAATACTGAAATTCAATCAACAGTATTTGACAAAGTTTTTAAATGACGGTATTCTTAGCAAAAAGGATTTGCTTGATTTTTATATGGGTGAAGACATAAAAGATAGATTCAAGTTGATTGAAAAAGAAATCAATGAATTATAAAGTGAGGTAAGAAGAAAATGCGGGCCGGCCTGGGAGTGAATTTGTGGCTAGCACAAAGAGCGATTGCCCTCGGCTTTGTGTTGGGGTGTGAAACACCCGTGGCGTAGCCACAAGACACAAAGGGAGCGCGGAAGCATATTTTCTTCTTGATTTTTTGTTTCTTTTTTATCAAGAAAAAAGAATAGAAAGAACCACTAGAGGTTTCAATGCTATTTGACATAATGTTATAGGTGCTCTCAAAAGAAGGCTAAATTAGGGGAGTATGTGAGCAAGTGCTAAGAATTTTGCTCAAGGAGAAAATTTTAGCTTTTGCGTAAACTTGACTAAAAACTCGTGAAAATTTAATTCTAAAGAGCTTCATAAAAAACTAAAATTTGAAAGGAATTAAGAAAGCTTTGCTTTTTTGGCGTTGGCAAGCGATGGATAATTGAGTTAAAAAGAAAATGCTCAGCATTTTGCTTTTTTAAAACAATCGAGCGGTTGGTAGCGGCAATTTGACATAACGGCAAATTATAGATACAAATCTTTGCCCGTGCGCAGCACACCGCTTAAAAAGGTTTCTTGTATAGCGCAAACGAAAGTTTTAAGGCTTGTGGATTTCTCCGCGATATTTGACATAATAGAATTATAGCTTACGAATGCGGCAAGGAAATAACCTTACTTGTAAAACTGCTGTGACATAATTGTTGACGATATGAGCCTAAAGGCAGTCATATCTACAATTATATCAAATACGGTGGTATTGGCGCAGTTTTACCCATATAAGCATTTGTACTATAATTTATATTATGTAAAATAGAAGTTTTTAGGAATAGCCCTATTCCTTGTTTTGTTCTTCTACAGCGTATAATTTAATAGTTTCTTCTTTCCCTCTAAGTGCTATGGTTCCTTTTACATCAAACTTATATTTATGGTTGGGTTGTAGCGCTTGCTTCAATTGGTCAGATATGAGCAATTCGGTTTTCATTTCATTACACAAACTTTGTATGCGCGCTGTGGTATTGACCACATCTCCTGTAAATACCAATTCCTTTTTCAGTGCACCTAATTCGCCCGTGGTTACTTTACCCATATGCATACCTGCTTTAAACTGCGGTACTACATCAAATTGTTCTTTGTATTTTGAAGCCTGTTTTTGTATGGCTCGCTGCAGGCTATAAAAACAAGCAATACAATCGGTATTACGGATTCCCTTTTTAACTGGCCAACTAATTACTACTTCGTCCCCAATATATTGGTATACCTCACCCCAATGTGCAATTATAGCATCTGCCATATCATTGTAATACCGTTGTAAAAAGGTAAAATACCTAACATGTCCCAATTGTTCTGCTATGGTGGTAGACGCTTTCATATCTACAAACATAAAAATGCGCTCTTCTGTAATGGGTTTATGGTATTTACCCGTAAAAAAGTTATAAAGTACCGCAGCGCCAAGATTATCCCTTATTTCCGCGTACAGAACCGTTACTAACAAGCTAAACACCAACTGTATACTTGTACCATACAACGCGTTACTTTGCCAAAATTCTGCAAATCGTTGTTTTACCTGTATATCCCATAAGCTTACATTCATTTCTAATGCCGCCGCAATAGGATACAACACAGCCATCATCATCACAAAAAAAACGTTGTAAATCAAGAATTTCCAAACAATAGTAGCAATAAAACTCTTATTTCTTAGTCTGGGGTCTACCACAACAGTTTCTAAATATCCAACCACCAACCCCACAATAAATACGGCGCTACTGGCAAAAGCAAAGGTTTCTATGTTTAAGGTAATAGCGCCCCGTTCTAGGGCCTTATTTCCAGTGGCAAAATAATCGCTCAGCATAAATACGCTTCCCGTAAAAAACCAGATAAACCCAAAAGGTAATATCCTATTAATGGTTCTGTATCGGAATGGATTTAGTGTTCCCAAGCTTTTAAAAGTTCGTTAAAAAAGGGCATTGTTAACAGCTAAAGTGCTAATTTATAGTTACTTTTAAATGTCATCAATCAAAAAGTGCAATTGCTGTACAGTCGGCAATAACCCTAGAGTTCTTAAAGATATGGATTCTAGGGTTTTTCTTTATAGATGAGATACTGAAACAAGTTCAGCATGATGCAGAATTTAATAGTGCTTTGTACTGTTCACTCTAAAAAAGATTTCTCAGTCGTAGCTTGGCTACTCATTAGCGAAATGACGACGTAAAGATGTTTTAGAGCACTTGTAACTTCAAATAAATGAGATGCTGAAACAAGTTCAGCATTGCGAAAGATTACAGCGCTTGTACTTTTTAAGTAGTACTTTAAGCGCTGTACTTCGTAATTTTACTTTCTTTAAATCTCTAGATGCGTTTACTGCTCTAAACCAGCAATAATTTGTTGTTCAGAACTAAGTAATAGTGCTTTGTGTTCTGCAACAAAACGACGCAACTTAGCAGAAAATGGATTATTCACCACATCATCAATAAGACGTTCTTTATCTCGCTCTTTCAAACTTTCTTGTGCGCTGATAAAGGCAATAAGCTGTTCTTTTTTCGCCTTATTGGCTTCTTTTTGTTCGCTTAAAGAGGTTTGATTCTCAAAAAGCGAGCTATCAAATTTGTGGGCTACCGGGGTTTTGGCTTCCTCTATTTTTCGCTGTTCCATGGCATCTTTCGCGGTTTCTTGGGCGCATAAACTACCCATGCCACAAAAGGCAATGCCAAGCATAAATAAAGTGTTCTTCATGCTCATTTTCATATAGTGTTCTCACTATTAAAATTAGAATACCCCTACCCTTTTTCCAAATTAAGCTACAACATATGTTATACATCGATATTTATGGTAGATAAACGGTAAACCTAGGAATAAATAGCAGTGCTCACTCGTTTAGTAGCCTGCTTTCATCGATGAAATGCATGTTGAAATTCACAAAGTCGAACGCTAAGCAGCAACTCTGATTATAGATTGGTAAAGCGTGCTCTATATGCTTTTGGACTAAGTTTTTTACTCTTTTTGAACACACGGTTAAAATAAGAACGGTTACTAAATCCGCATGCCATATAGATTTCCGTTAGGTTAAAATCGGGATTTTGTAATAAGCGTACCGCTTTCGCTATGCGTTCTTTATTGATAAATTCAACCGGACTAAGGCCAATTTCATTTTTAAAGACCCTGTAAAAGTTAGAAATGCTCATGCACGCTTTTTCTGCTAGTTCATCATTTGTAATTGTACTATCCAAATTATCTTTTATGTATTGTACAACATGCCCAAGTTGTGTATTGCTCATTATATAAGAACTGTCTGCAGCATAAGCCTTTCTAGAATTAGCTTGTAAAATGCGGACAATTAATTCCTGTACCATATTGTCTACAAAAAGTTCTTTAGAAGGGTGGTTTTCTGTAAATAAATATACCAAACGCTGTAGTATTTGGTAAATACTGGCATCATTAGTAAAGTGAAAATTATAATCCATGAGCTGCCACTCTCTCCCATCACTACGGGTCATTTGCTCATTCATGCGTTGTACCACTTTTAAAATACGTTCTTCTGCAATTTCCATAGCCAAACATTGTGTGGGGTTGTCTAAACGTGCTATAGGAAAATCAATACACATCAATTCGTTAGCCGGTAGAATCAAGGATTCGCCCGGTAAAAAGTCGAACGATTGTTTGTCTCGTAGGTGCATAATCTTCTTGCCCTGAAACATGCTGGCCAAAACGGGAGCATTGAACTGGAGTGCTACCTTTTCGGCTACTTTATGTGTTTCATACACATGCATGATAACATGGTCTAAAGCATAACTCGTTTGGTTTTCTACAAGGGTTCCTATTTTCCGATTTTTATAGTGGTTAGGTGATAGATGCAACATGGTTCAATTATTATATCAGCAAGTTAATAAGGGCTGTTGTGTAATATTCTTAAAAATATATCAAATAATTATTAATTCGGTAAACAAATATAGATATGTACAGCTAGTCTGTAGAAATGTTCACACATCTAGGGGCATTCCGTACTAATTTGGACCACAGCTAATTATAGCAATAACTGATATAAATTGACAAACTATGAGCGATGTAAAAACAACCACACAAGATGTGCTTAAAAAACCACGATTTAAGTCCCAATATGATAATTATATTGGTGGCAAATGGACTCCACCCGTAAAGGGACAGTATTTTGATAATATATCTCCCGTAGACGGTGCTAGTTTTACAAAGGTGGCCCGTTCCACTGCAGAAGATATAGATTTAGCCTTAGATGCCGCATGGGCAGCAGCTCCCAAATGGAATACCTCTTCTGCGGGTGAACGTAGTAATCTATTGCTAAAAATTGCCGATGTTATGGAGCAAAATTTAGAAGCACTAGCACGCGCAGAGACCTGGGATAACGGTAAAGCGGTAAGAGAAACGCTTGCGGCAGATTTACCGTTAGCCGTTGACCATTTTAGGTATTTTGCTGGCGTAATCCGTGCAGAAGAAGGTACTATGAGCGAATTGGATGCCACTACAATTTCCATGAATGTTAAAGAGCCACTGGGCGTTGTTGGGCAGATAATTCCTTGGAATTTTCCACTATTAATGGCGGCTTGGAAGGTGGCTCCTGCCCTTGCGGCAGGTAATTGTGTGGTGTTAAAACCTGCAGAGCAAACACCTGTAGGCATCATGATTTTAATGGAGTTAATAGATGGTATTTTACCTGCTGGAGTGCTTAATGTAGTAAACGGTTTTGGTATTGAAGCGGGCAAACCTTTAGCTTCTAGTCCACGTATTAATAAAATAGCATTTACCGGAGAAACCACTACGGGGCAACTAATAATGCAGTATGCTTCTAAAAACATCATACCAGTAACCTTAGAATTAGGGGGTAAATCGCCCAATATTTTCTTTGAAAGCATCATGGATGCAGATGATGCTTTTTTTGATAAGTGTTTAGAAGGCGCTGCTATGTTTGCGTTAAATCAGGGCGAAGTGTGTACTTGCCCGTCTAGAATCTTGGTTCAAGAAAGTATTTATGACCAGTTTATAGCTCGTGTAGTGGAACGGGTAAAGGCGATTAAATTAGGACACCCGTTAGACCCAACAACAATGATGGGAGCGCAGGCCAGTAATGATCAATACGAAAAAATTCTAAACTACATAGATATAGGTAAAGATGAAGGTTGCGAGGTATTAACGGGTGGTGGTGCTGCTTATAACGAAGGTTTAGAAGGTGGATATTACATACAACCAACACTTTTAAAAGGAAATAACAAAATGCGTGTATTCCAGGAAGAAATTTTTGGGCCCGTTGCCTGTGTTACTACGTTTAAAGATGAAGCGGAAGCCTTAGAAATTGCTAACGACACCTTATATGGTTTAGGTGCGGGGGTATGGACTAGAGATACTCACCAAGCATACCAAATTTCTAGACAAGTACAAGCAGGCCGTGTGTGGGTAAATTGCTACCACCTCTACCCTGCCCATGCTCCTTTTGGAGGTTATAAAAAATCTGGAATTGGTAGAGAAACGCATAAAATGATGCTGGACCATTACAGACAAACTAAAAATATGTTAGTTTCTCATGACAAAAATGCCTTAGGATTCTTTTAAAATGATAGCGCGTGTACTTGTAACGGACAGTGCTTTAAAGGTAATTGATTCGCTAAGAGAAACCCATGGAGAATTAATGTTTCACCAAAGTGGTGGGTGTTGCGATGGCTCATCCCCCATGTGTTTTCCTAAAGGCGAATTGATGCTGAACGAAACCGACATTTTACTAGGTGAAGTTGGCAATTGCGAGTTTTACATGAGTAAAGACCAATTTGAATATTGGAAACATACCCAATTAACCCTAGATGTTGTCACAGGAAGAGGGTCTAGTTTTTCTTTAGAAATACCGCTGGGACTCCGATTTGTAACTAAATCTAGAATTTTTAAACCAGAAGAAATGGCAATGCTACAAATGCCATAGCTATGAGAACCAGAATGCTTTATGGGCGTTTTGGTTTTTCTTTTAAAGTATAATTGCCTTGATACCCAATGGTATTTCTATAATTACTGTTGATTTGAAACGAAGCTTGCCTCTTTCCGTAAACCATTCCAAAAACTCTTAACTGTTCACCTTCTTTCGTACGTACATCAAATTGTATTTGCTGTGCCTTTTTCTTTGCGTTTAGTGTGATGGTAAAATTCTCGGGTTTTGTATTGAATTCTATACCTAAGTCGGTGCTATTATACGTATTTCCAAATTGACGCTCCCCATAATACGGTAATGCAGCAGTAACCGAATCTTTATTCAACCTTAGAAAATACATATTGGTATTAAGGTTTATACGTGTAGCAGTACTACCCAAAGGTAAAAGTCCCGCATTTGCAATAGATTGTATTCCCATACTGGCCATGGGGTTGGCACTGTTGGCCGTAAAAACCAAGCTTTTTTCCGTTAGTGTTTCTGGCAATAGCTTTAAATTATGCCATTCGGTCTCAGATAACTTGGCAGGGCCGCAAGCGCTGAGTAGTAGGCAGATAAATGGTAGGTGCAGACCAAGGCGATTCATAAGTTAAATATTTGACGTTAAATTAATTAATGTCAGTTATTAAAGCAATACGTTTAACCCTAATTTAAGTTATGGTTTACTATGGTTCTACCGTTCCTTGTTTTCTTCTAAAACGTGCAAATAATACCATTTTCTTTTTACTATTGATAAAGTAAACACCCGTAAGTAAAACTATTGCAGCTACTAGGGAACGTGTGGTTACGTTTTCGTCCAAAAAGAACCATCCTAAGAAAAGCGCTACGATAGGATTGATATAAGTAGATGTAGAAACTTTTTCTGGCGAAACCGTCTTTAATAAATAATTGAACGAGGTAAAGGCCACAATACTACCAAAAAGGACTAGCAACAACATACAAATTTGGGTTTTGGTGGTCCAAACCAATGGGCTAGACCATTCTTCACCAAAAGAAAGACTCATCAAGGCTAGAATAATTCCTCCATTAAACATTTGGTAACCCGTATTTACAAAGTAATTTTTAGGTAAATCTGCTTTACCTACAAAAAGACTGCAATACGCCCATGCCACTAAACAAGCAAATATCATAGCAATACCTAGCAAAGCATTTTCTCCCTGTACAATTTCTTTCTGCCCTACCAAAAGGTATATACCAATCATTCCTAATACAACACCAATGATAGACATGGGTTGTATTTTTTTGCCTTGTAATAACCACATTAATAACAGGATTATCAGTGGTTGCACAGATATTATAAGTGCCGCAAAGCCACTATCTACAAAACGTAAGGCCCACACCACAACACCATTACCAAAACTTAGAAATAGAAAGCCAGCAATTACAGTATTGCGTAATTGTTTTATGCTAATTTTTAAAGAAATCCCCATGAGTTTGGCTATGCCAAAAATGAGTAATCCGGCCGTAACAAAGCGCATACTTGCTAGCATAAAGGGCGGTAACTCCGCCACAGCAATTTTATTTAATAAGTATGTAGAACCCCAGATAACATAAATGGCAAAAAAAGCCAAAACAATTAAGATAGTGCTGTTTTTAGTAGTATTGTTCTGTTCCATAGGGTACTGCTGAAGGAATCATCAAAGCTAACTTTTTATACTGCAATTTAAAGTGATTATTCCTTAAAAAGAATGCTTAATTTTAATCGTATACGATATTTAAATGGAGTATGATTCGGAATAAAGTAAAAAGACATTTACTAAAACTCATTTTACAAGGGGATTTGCAGGTAGGGCAAACAATAAATTTAGCTAAAACTGCGCGTAGTCTAGGAGTCAGCGTTACTCCCGTCCGGGAGGCATTAAGTCAATTAGAGCAAGCACGGATTTTAGCGTCTATACCCAATAGAGGATTCATTGTTCCAAAGCTGAGCTTACAAGAAATAAGGGATTTATACAGTGCCATGGCAGATTTAGAGTTGATGGCTATGGAACAATCGGTATATACGGCAAAGCTTATTCAGAAACTTAAAGAGGAACAAGTGTTGTTGCAACAAAGCCATACCAATGGGGTTCGTATACAACGTAGAATGCAATTCCATCAACTGTTAATTAAAGCCTGCAGTAACCAAATTTTAAAACAGCTTATAACTGATTTGCAAGCTAGAATACTGTTTTATGAGCGTATGTTATTGACCGATGCTGAAATGTTTGAAACAACCGACAACCAAAATGAAGGTATTATCAGGGCTTTAGAGGAAGACAATTTGCCAACAGCCATACTAATAGCTAAAATGAATTGGATGCATTTACTAGAACACATGGAAAAACAATTGATACGCCAAACCAAAGTAAACTTTTAAAAGTGTACAATGGACAGTAAATAAATACGTTATGGGGATATGAAGTATTTAAACGCACAAATTGCTGCTAAGGCCAAGAACAAGAAAAGTTCACTGGTACGCAAACAGATTTCATGTGGTATTTTTCAAGAGTTAGAGCATCCAAAGAAAAATAAAAGTAAGGTGAAGTAAAATTGGCTTTACCCAGAAATTAACCAACGCTCTAATACCATTTAGGGTGCAAATTTTTATATATGCTTATTTGGTCAGGAAGAGGAATTTTAACTTCCCTATTCTTATTAGAGATGTAAATTTTAGGAACCATTTCATTTGATGGTTATTCAATTGATAATGCCTTTACTACTACCCTACTGGTTCTAAAAATCATCATTGCATCTTATGTGATGAAACCTAAAAAGAACGTTTTGTTTTCAAAGCGGCAGTAGGAGCTGCTCCAAAACAGTGAACGGCCAAAAAGAGTAAGGTTACTATCGCTAGTTCTTATCAACCCAATCAAAATGCAGTAGCGGCGGCACAGCTAACTAAGACTCCTTTAGCAGCAAAATATTTTGAACCGTCTGACCATAGCCGTTTTATGCCCAAATAGTTAGCGTCCAAATAAGTTATAGTAATGTTGGTACATTTCTGGGGTATCTAAGTCAATCGTGAATTTATTTTCTGGCAAATATTCCAATTGTTTTTTGTATTGCAGCAGTAGATTTTTAGCTCCCTTTTTACCATTTAAATCTCGTAAATCTTTAAAATAGGCCTTTCCAAATACAGCAGGAACACCTGGCGTGCCCTTGTAATTGCTTACTACAATAGACTTTTTGTCTTCATGTTTAGATACTAGCTGTTCTAGGTAAGTATAACTTATTAAGGGTTGGTCTACTAAAACGATTAGTATTTTTTCTATTGACCTCTTTTTAGTTAGCTCTTGTACTCCGGCAGCTATAGAAGACCCCATGCCTGTAGCCCAATCATCGTTTTCTACTACATCGTAGTGCTCTAACTGATGTAAAGAAGTTTGGATTTCACTAGCATAAGCTCCTAAAACTACTACAACAGCGTTGGTAAGTTTACCCACAACTTCCAAACAATGCGTGAGTAAATTGCCATTTTTCCAAGGCAATAGCTGTTTTATGGCACCCATACGGCTCCCTTCTCCAGCTGCTAATACTACAACACCTAAATCGGAATATTTCATTTCGCTATACGTGAATGCTACCCGCTTTATTTGCAAGGGGTTGTGCGTCTCTATTTCTAATAACACTTAAAATTTCTGCCATTACTGCAATACAGATTTCTTGTGGTGTTTCCGAACCGATATCTAGACCCGCTGGACCTTTAATGAGCTCTAGAAAGCTTGGGTTTACATCAGGAACACGCTCCAGAACATCATTAAGCAGGTTGTTGCGTCGTTTTGTAGGGCCTAATAATCCCAAATAAGCAGGATTTGTTTCTAAAAGGGCAAGCAAATAGGCCAAATCTTTAGTGTAGCTATGCGTCATTAATACTATGGCAGTATTTTGGTCTACAGCCAAACTTAGATGCGCGCCATCGGCAGCAATATAATGGGTAGCTCCTGGAAAATCACTCAGCTGCTTATCTTCTCTCGGGTCTACCACTACAGTAACTTCCCAACCCGTTAGGTTTGCGTATTGGCAAAGATTCACCGCATCATGCTCTCCACCTATTACAACCAATTGAAAGCAAGGCGGATAATTTTGCTCAAAATATTCAGAGCTTTCTAATGGTAGGCTTTTCTCCGCAAGGGAATAAGCCGTGTTAAACAGTAATATCTCAGTGCCAAAACTACTATTCTCGCCGTGAGTAGGCTCAAAATAGCTTTTCGCTATAAATTCCTTTCTATTGTTTAAAACCCTCTCAAAAGCATCTAAAAATGCTTCCGTAGGGTAAAATGGCTCTATCAATACGTACAAAATACCCTCACAACCCAATCTATATCTACCATCGTAGGTAATCACTTTAGCAGTTCCTGTTTTAAAAACGCTTTGAGCTTGTACCTCTATTTCTTTTTCTACGCAACCCCCACTCACTGCACCAACTCTTTTTCCATCGGCCTGTAACAACATACGGACCCCAGGCCTCCTGTAAGAAGACCCTTCTAAGGCTACTACGGATGCTAAAACACAAGATATGCCTTGTTGCTTTGCTTTTATGTAAGCGCTGACTATCGCTTTAAATTCGTGTGTCATCTATAAAATAGGCTTTGTAGGTATAAAAGGTACTAATTCTCCTTGGGAGTATTTGGTTTCTGGCTCTAGCTTTACAAATCCGTTAGCCTTAGTTAAACTAGTTAAGTCTCCAGAACCATTTTCAGTAATAAATTGTGCTTGTAGTTGATGTTGATTTAGGCTGATTCTTGTACGCACAAATCGGGTCAGGGGTAAATCATTTTCTATGGCTTCTGCAAGTTGTACCCAGAAAAATGTTGTAGGTATACCTAAGCTTTTATGGTACCAAGGCACAAAGTAAACATGAAAGTTAGCGAATGTGGAAGCTGGATTGCCGGGGAAAGCAAGTACGGTAGCCTTATGCTTGTTAGACGTTCCGAACCAAAAAGGTTTTCCTGGGCGTTGCTTTACCTTATGAAAAAGTTTGGTAACACCTAATGATTCTAGCGCTCCTGGTAAATAATCATATTTTCCTTTTGATACACCTCCGCTCAACAAAAGCACATCATAATTTTCTAATATTTGTGCTAAAGATTCTTTTACACTTAAAGCTTCATCTACCACGTGATATTGCGTAGCCATAATTCCCATCTGGTCTAAGGCGGCAACTATGCTATAGCTGTTACTTTTTCTAATTTGATGCGGTTGTGGCGTTTCATGTACATCTACCAATTCGTTCCCCGTAGAAATTACTGCAACTTTTGGTTTTTTGTACACTAAAACTTTGTACTTACCAACAGAAGCCAAAACTCCAATTTCGGCTGGAGTAATGATGGTTCCTTTTTGTAAAACCAAACTACCTTTAGGTTCATCACTCCCTTGTTTATGAATATTTTGCCCTTCCCGAACAGGTTTTACGATGGTTGCTATAGAATCCTTAATTTCTAGATGTTCATACATGACAATGGTATCCGTGTTTTTAGGGACCATGGCTCCTGTCATTACCTCTAAACAACCTTCTGGTTGGTTTAATTCTTGTTGTGGATTCCCAGCCGCAGCTACACCTTCTATGACAAAAGAACGTTGACCTGCTTGGTATGCTTTATAAGTGATTGCAATACCGTCTTTGGTAGCCCTATGGAAAGGTGGAAAATCTCGGTCTGCATAAACAGCTTCTGCCAACACATTTTGGTGTGCTTTGGTAATAGAAACGTGATGTGTATGTAAAGGCATGCTATGCTCCAATACCAGTTGATATGCTTCTTTAAATGAAATCATGAAAACAGATTTAAGTTAAGGCCATTGATTAAAAAGACGCGTAAACCAACAAATAGTACTAATAATGCAGTGAGTAATCGAATGGCTTTGGCGGTAAATTTACCTAAGCTAATTCGCACCCCCAATTGACCACCCAAAAAAACCGCAACTAGCAAAAGCATTATTTCTGGCCATATTACTTTTAGAGTCCCAGCGCTAATTAACCCTACTAAACCAGCGATAGAGTTTACCCAAATAAAGAAACTGGCTAAGGCTGCTATAATTATGGGTTTATCCCACTTTAGCTGATTTAAAACAGGGGCTAGAAAAATACCACCTCCTATACCTACTAAGCCTGATAGTAATCCAATACCCGCTCCCATAAAATATAAAAAAGATTTAGGATATGTTTTTGGCTCAAATTTGGCTTGTTTTTTAAGCGTTTGATAGGCTAGCGCCACAGCAGAGCTAATCAGTGCGATACCTAAAATACCAAAGAATACAACTTCTTTTAACCTAAAGCTTGCTCCCAAAAAGGCAAATGGAATACTGGTAATTATGAAAGGTAGGAATTTTTTAAGATGAAAATGACCTTTTTTGTAGTACAACCAACAACTGCTAGTGACTACTGTTAAATTGCAAAGCAAAGCGATACTTCTTATTGCAAAAAAACTAGTTACTACTAAAGTAAGTAGCGCTAAATAACTACTACCACCACCAAAGCCTACGCTAGAATAAAGTAACGCAATAAAAAAGAAACCAATACATAAGGCGATAAAATCAGGTTGTTGCCACATCATACTGCAGTAGTTTTTGCATTCCTCCTTCTACGGAAAAAATAACGCTTTTGGGGTAGTATTCTAGTGCAATAGCTGCAGCTCGCAAACTACGCTTTCCACTTTGGCAAATAAAATAGATAGGTTTGGTAAAGTCTAACTTGCCCAAGTTTGCCTTTAATTCCACTAATGGAATATGGACACTTGGTATTAAGTGTTTTAGCTCATATTCATGGCCTTCTCTTACGTCTATAATTTGAGCCGAGTTAGAAAGTACTGCAAACGCTTTAGCTGCTATTTCTGGTATGGTACTGCATTGACTTAACTCATAACTATCTTGTAGTTCGGTTATTTGTTCTGCGCGTACTACCTTATGTAAACCAATTTTCATAGTGTGTTGCGTTAGTCCATTGTAAACTAGAAGCTTACCAGCTAACACTTCTCCTATTCCAGTCATTACTTTTACCGCTTCTAAGGCCTGGAAACTTCCTATTATCCCAGGAATAATTCCCAATACACCATTCTCATCACAATTGGGCACTTCCTCAGGGTTTGGCATAGTTGGAAACAAACAACGGTAAGTAGGTCCGTTGTTGTAATTGAATACGCTTACCTGACCTTCAAATCCGTGTAAAGCACCATAGATAAAAGGCTTATTAAGAATAACACATGCATCGTTTATTAGGTATCTCGTACCAAAATTATCAGAGGCATCTAGCACCAAATCATAGGCTTTTATAATTTCTAATGCATTTGCAGTGGTTAAATACGTAGGATGAGATTGTAATTGCGTCTCTGAATTTTGTGCTTGTAATTTTTTAAGAGCGATACTTATCTTGGATTTACCAACTTCATTTTCTGCATATAAAACTTGACGCTGTAAATTATGGATGTCAATACAATCGCCTTCTACTAAACCCAAGGTACCTACCCCCATTGCATTTAAATATTGCAAAGCGGGCACACCTAAACCACCTAAACCCACCACTAAAATTTTAGCCACTTTTAACCTGGCTTGGGATTCTGGGCCAAATTCCTTTAAAGCAGTTTGTCTTATGTAGCGGTTTTGGGGCATTTATCCCAATTTTTGTTTAGCAAACTGATATTCTTCTAAAGTATTGGCATTGTAAAGCCACTCGTCCTGTTCTGGATATATTAGTTTGGTATCCGCATTAATTAAGAATTTACGAGGGCAAGAGCTTTGCGCCTTGTCCATATAGGCTTTAGCATCTATAAGTCCTTGTGGCTCCCAAATAGCAATTAGTGGTTCTGGCAATTTACTTTCTTGGGTTGCCATAGCAGTTGCAGTTTTAGTTCTATCTCTTTCCTGTACCAATTGCGCTAAAACTGCATGGTTTAATAAAGGTAAATCGCACGCAAGCACCAACCATGCCACATTGGGATGTTTTTTATGAGCACTTAAAATGCCATTTAAAGGACCTTTATACTCATTTAAATCAATTATAATTCTCTCTTTTGGAATCCTTTCATCTTGATTAGGTCTAACACTATAATAAACTGCATCACAGTATGCAGATAATAATTGATAAAGGTATTCCCGTTGAGGAACGTCATGATACTGCAATAAGCCTTTATCCTTACCCATCCGGGTACTTTTACCACCAGAAAGTACCAATCCGTATATTTTTGTCGCCTGATTCATATATAAAATTTTAACCACCAATAGAAGTCATAGAACTATCAAAAACTGCTTGATGTTCTTGCTGTGCTTCGAATCCTGTTTTGGCACGGTTGCTTACCGTTTGTTGTAGTAATTTCTTTACCACTTCATCATCACTAGATTGCCTCAACAAATCTCGCAGATTAGCTTTAGGCTTGCCGTACAAACAAGTTATGATGTCTCCTGTAGCGGTAATACGTAGTCGGTTACAGCTACCACAAAAGGTTCTGCTGAAAGATGGTATGATGCCAAAAGTACTTTGGTGACCTTTAATTTGATAGTTGATAGATGTAGATGTAACTGGCGAAACTAATTTCTTAATATCAGGATATCGTTCCTTTATGTGCTCAAAAATGGCTTTATAGTTCCATTTTATATGCTCAAATTGTTTACTTCCTCCATTAAATGGCATTTCTTCTAAAAAACGAACACTTACAGGATAGTGGCGCATAACCTCTAAAATAGACAGGATATCTTGTTCGTTTTGACCCTCCAATACAATAAAATTGATACGTACATTAAAGCCTTCTGTAATTAAACGTATTAGGTTTTCATGAACCGTATCATAATGGGGTCTCCTGGTAATGCGTTCAAAAGTTGCTTTGTCTATAGCATCCAAACTTACATTGATATTTTTGATACCTAATGCTTTTAATTCATCAATATGTGGACCAATTAAAGTGGCATTTGTTGTGATAGAAATGTCATTAAGCCCATCTAATGCACTCATGTAACGCATTAATTCCATCACATCTTTCCGCACAAAGGGCTCTCCCCCAGTTATTCTAATTTTATCAATGCCCTGCGCCACACTTAAGGAAGCAACACGTTTTAATTCGGCTATAGACAATAATTGGTCATTTTTTACAAAATTGATACCCTCACTAGGCATGCAATAATTGCATCTAAGATTGCATCGGTCTGTAACCGCCAATCTTAAATAATTAAGAACTCTATTATGATTGTCTATCAACATACATCAAATTTAAAACTTGTAATCCACATTACCGTTCTTAGGGTCAAAAACTCCTGGGTAATGCTCTAGCAGGTTCTTCATCATAAAATCTACAGGAACATCTTCAAAACTGCCATAATCTTCTAGATATTCCATGAACTGTTGGCCGTCCGTATTATATTCTTGGAACATAGAATCAGTCTTACCATCAAATTCTAAAGGAGCCACTTTACATAAAATACATAACTCTTTATTAAAGGCTGGTGTTGCCTTAATCCACCACCCGTCTAAATATACCTCTACCATCCCGTGTGGGGTTAAAATATTAGTGCCAAAGCGGTTTGTAAGCCTTTCTACAGCAATGTGGTTGGTTACTTTGGCCAACCTAATACGTGCAGGTATGTTTAAACCACGTAGTGCTGCGGTAAGTAAAATAGCTTTATCTACACAGTGCCCTTCTTTTTGTTTAGCGAGATAGCTGGCTTTGAATTTATCTTTATTTAAGGTGATATTATAAGCATTATAGCGATAACCATCCCTTATTTTAGTGTAAACACCGATGGCTTTTTCTTTTAGCGATAATGAATCAGACTTAAATTCAGCTATCAGCCCTTGTATTTCGGGCGAATTGTAATCCAAAAAAGTTGTTGCTGCAGTATATTGCTCCATAGGCTATCCTCCACTTACGGGTGGTATTAATGCAATTTCGTCATAAGAATTAATACTTTCCTCATCTTTTGCGTAATTATTATTTACTGCAATTGCCAGAGAAGATAAATTTTTCATAGCTGGGTATCTTTTAAACAAAAATTCCTTTAGCTCTTTTACGGTCTTTGGGATGGGTTTACCCATGATGTTAGTGGTAGGTATAGAAAGAGAAGGGCTACCAACAATATCTTTGGTAACCCCGAATAATAATATGGTCATAAGTTATGCTTTATCCTAAAATTTCTTGTTTTTGGGGTTTTAATAATTCTGGAAATTTTGTGAATGGTTGTTGGTAAAGTCTGTTGCCTGTTGCTGCTTTAATAGCATTGGCTACAGCCGCACCTGCAGGTGGTAAAGTTGGTTCTCCTAAGCCAGTAGGAGCAAAATCATTTTCTATAAAATACGTCTCCACTTTAGGAGCTTCTTTCATTCGTATTAAGCGGTATCGGTCAAAGTTTTTAGCACTTGGCATCCCCTCTGTAAAGGTAAAGTCTCCGTACATGGCATGGCCAACCCCATCTACAACACCACCTTCTATTTGGTTTAGAGCTCCTAACGGGTTAACCACAATACCACAATCCACAACAACGGTTACTTTTTTAACCACAGGATTGCCATTTTCCAAGACTACATCTGCCACCTCCGCAACATGTGTATTATGGCAATAGTAATTTACAAAGCCTTGATAGGTATCTTTGGGTTGTTTACCCCATCCAGATTTTTCTACAGCCGTCTCAATTACTTTGGCCATACGGTCTGGGTTGTATTCTATGCGCTCATCAGCGTCTGCATCTACCTTTTTAAGTAAATCTAAACGCATTTGTATTTTATCTACATTGATGGTCTCTGCCAATTCATCAAAGAAACTTTGTTCTGCAAACGCCAAAAAATTGGTATATGGCGCACGCCATGCTCCCGTGGTAATATTACTTTTTAAAGCGGCAACATCTACCTTATAATTCGCTACAGCGCCTGCGGGAAAAAAATTGGGTATCAAACCGTACATATTAGCGTTAACCGCAGCTTCTTTTAAATGATAAGCAACTAGTTCACCATCCTTAATCCCGGCTTTTATACGGTATTTGGTAGCCATCCGGTAGATGCCGTCATTCATGTCGTCCTCTCTAGAATAGACGATTTTTACTGGTTTTCTAATGCTATTGGCTATCTCTGCAGCTTCTAGCACAAAATCACCATAAAGCCTTCTACCAAAACCACCACCCATACGGGTCATTTCCAATTCAATTTCTTCTGGTTTTCTGTCTAGCATAGTCGCTACAGTACCCGCTTTCCATTGCGGGGTTTGTATAGGACCTACCAAATGTACTTTCTCATCTGTAACATGAGCAAAAAAGTTCATGGGCTCTAAACAATTATGAGGTAAAAAAGGAGATTCGTACGTGCGTTCCAAAATTTGGTCCGCAGTTGCAAAGGCCTCTTCTACATCACCATCCTCTCTCATCGTAGTAAAATCTTTACCATCTAAAAGGGCTGTTAATTTTTCATTATGTAACGCAGTGCTTTCTAGTTCAGACGTGTTTTGCCATTCTGCCTCTATTGCCTTCTTGGCCTTCATTGCTTGCCAAGTACTTTTTGCAATGACTACAACTTTATCTGTCTTAGCTAAAATAGCCTCAATGTTAGGCATAGCGTCTATCAATTTACGGGCGCCTTTACCAATAGTGATTACATCTAAAACGCCATCCATTTTTTTGGCTGCTTCCGCGTCAAAAAAAGAAAGACTTTGACCAAAAGCAGGTGGGCGTACCACAGCAGCATAAACCATACCTTCTGCTTTATAATCAATACCAAACAGTGGTTTACCAGTCGTAATCTTATCAATATCTACATTTTGTGCGTCCGTACCAATTATGGTAAAATCTTTTGGGTCTTTTAGCGTAACATTTTCTGGTACTTCTAATTTTGCGGCCTCATTTACAACCTCCCCGTAGCCTAGAGTCTCATTCGTTTTTGTGTTGGTAATAACTCCTGCTTTAACAGTACAATCCTCTGGTGCTACACCCCATTGCGTTGCGGCAGCATTCACCAACATCTGTCTAGCTGTTGCGCCAGTTTGCCGTAAAGGCTCCCAACCCTGTCTAATAGATTGGCTCCCACCAGCTACCTGTCTGGTGAAATTTTTAGTATCTAATTTGGCTTGTTGAACATAGACATTTTCCCATGCCACATCCAATTCTTCTGCAATAAGCATAGGCATAGCAGTTTTAACGCCTTGCCCTATTTCTGGATTGGGAGAAAAAATAGTTACCGTACCATCTTCTGCAATCTTTATATAGGCATTAAAATCCTGATAATTCAATTGCGATAAATCTTTAGGAGGTATAAAGGTTTGTTCTGTTTTAGCTTTGCAAGCCTGAAAAAGGTTAAATCCTATAAGCATACCTCCACCAGCAAGGCCAGAGGTTCTCATAAAGGACCTTCTACTAAACGTATTTTTTGATGTCTTCATTTGTTTTGATGCTTATATTAAGGATTATCCCATATGCTTTGCTGCCTCTTCTACAGCTCTGTAAATTCTGTTATAACTACCGCATCTACAAATATTTCCATGCATAGCATTTTTAATATCTTCTTCTGTAGGGTTGGCATTTTTTTCTAAAAATGCCGCTGCTGTCATCATCTGTCCTGCTTGGCAATAACCGCATTGTGGTACGTCTATTTTTTTCCAGGCTTGCTGCACTGGATGTTCTCCATGCTCGGACAGCCCTTCTATAGTAGTAATATTTTTACCATCAATTTGTTCTAAAGTAAGGCTGCAACTACGCATTGGGGTGCCATCCACGTGTATGGTACATGCACCACATTGACCAATACCACAACCAAATTTGGTTCCTACTAAATCTAGGTGGTCTCTTAAAACCCATAGTACTGGAGTGTCTGCGGTAACCTCTACAGTTTGTGAAGCTCCATTGACATTTATTTGATAACTAGGCATAATTTAGTCGTATTTTTCTCAAAGGTAAGTTATCAATTTATGATGAAGTACTACTATTTTTAACCCATACCTTCTTTATTTTAACTTTTATTTAGGCATATCAATTAGAAGGATACAAAAATTTCTGCACGATTATTGCGTTGTACATTTGGAACCTAAAAATTATGAAAATGATAAACTACACAAAGAGTGTGTTGTGCCTATTGGTACTGTCTTTAATTTTCTCCTGTGGAAATGCTGATGATGATGTCAACTTTCAATTAAATGAAGGTAATGGAGAGCTAGGTAAAGGTAAAGAACCAGACGATTGTTTAAATTTTGGCGAAAGCGATTTAATTCTCTCCATACAAGATGAATACACTACCCTGCCAGGGAAAGTTTCAATTCTATTTAAAGTTAGCGATAGCGATGGCAACCCAGTAGCAGGCCTAACAGCAAATAAATTCACTATTTACGAACAAGGTAGAAATGATGATTGTTTTAATACGATCTCTTCTAGTGAGTCTTTTGCTCGTATTTCTCCCAATAGTCAGGTATTCAGCAATAACACCTTACTAGTATTAGACCTAAGTAACTCGGTTTTACAAGGTAGTTTGGCAGAGTTAAAGAATGCAGCTACTAGCTTTGTAAATAATGTAATGCCAGCAACACAATCAGAATCTTTTAAAATGGCAATTTATTGGTTTGATGGAGAAGATGAATTACATTTATTAAACGATTTAACCTCTTCTGCTACAGAATTAACAGCAGCAATAGATGGCATTACAGAAGATATTAGCAATGACCCTTCAACAGATTTGTACGGAGCAGTACTTAAAACAACTAAGAAAGCGGAAGAATTGGTAAAATCGACTTCTTCTGACGATAATATTAGCGCTGCATCTGTGGTTTTATTTACCGATGGAACAGACCAAGCTTCTAGATATAAAGAGGCAGACGCCATCAAAGCTGTAGAAGATGCTAACAGAAATATTTCATTCTTTACCATTGGTTTAGGTGCAGAAATAGATACTCAAGTTTTAGAAAATATTGGTAAGACCTCTAGTGTAGTTGCGGCCAATGCTGCCGAATTAGAAACTACGTTTAACCAAATCTCGGCAAGAGTATCAGAACAAGCAAATAGCTTTTATTTGTTTGAGTACTGCACCCCAAAAAGAGATGGTAGTGGTGAGAGCAACTTGGTAATCCGTGTAATAAATGGTACCAAACAGGGGGCAGTGCAAACCAAGTTTAGTGCTAATGGCTTTACCGGTGGTTGCGAATAATTTAAAAGTTTAACATACTGAAATTCAGTTTCAAAAGTCCGTCTGTCTAAGACGGACTTTTTTTATATGATCCAAAAACGAATTTGGTGCGTACATATAAAGTGAAAGATTTATGAACACTTAAAATTTTCAAAATGAAAAAAGTATTATTTACCGGTCTTGTGGCAACTGTTGTGCTTACAGGCTGTGTTTCTAAAAAGAAGTATGTAGCCTTAGAAGAAAATTTAGCACAAACACAAAGTCAACTGACCAAGACTCAGGTAGAAAAAGAGGAATTAGCCTCTAAACTTTCCAAAATAGAAGCTCGTGTAGCTGAGTATAATGCTAAAATCAATTCTTTAAAAGAAGTTAATGATAGTCAGTTCCAAATTAAAGGAAACACTGTAATGAGTAACACCAATAAGGCTAAAATGGAAGCTACTTTGGCTAAAGTAGACCCTGCTAAATTGGCTGAAGCTAAGACTATGGAAGATTCTGTAAATTTAGCTATCTCTTACAACTTAAAGAACTCTATCTCTGATAATAGTGATGACATTGATGTGTTTGTTGACAAAACTGTTGTTATGATTAATATTTCTGACAACCTTTTGTTTAGAACAGGTAGCTACCGTATTAATGATAAAGCTAATACAGTATTGGGCAAACTTGCAGAAGTAATTAACTCTGAGCCTAGTATGGAAGTGATGGTAGAAGGACATACAGATTCTAGATCTATCAATACAGCAGTGGTAGAAGACAACTGGGATTTAAGTGTTAAGCGCGCTACTTCTGTAGTACGTACGCTACAAGAAAAATACAATGTGGATCCAACGCAATTGATTGCTGCTGGTAGAAGCGAATACCAACCATTGGTAGAAAATACAGATAAAGACAGCATGGCTAAAAACAGAAGAACACGTATTGTAATTATTCCAGATTTGGATAAATTCTTTGCACTTTTAGATTCTGAAAGCTAAAATTCTTAATTTTTGATTGAGATTGAAGGGAGGATATAAGCCTCCCTTTTTTTATGCCTTCATTTAAAAAAAAATAAGGTGTTACAAAATGGATATTATGTTCTAAAGCTGAAATCCATTACCTTCATCACACTAAAAACTATACAAAAACTGACACATGAAAAAACAACTAATATGCTTATCATTCTTGCTTTGTAATCTTTTAATAAATGCACAAAAAAGCGATTTAGAGGGTCGTTGGGATTTAGAAATAGACTTTCAGGGTAAAAAAGCACCATCTTGGCTAGAAATTAGACATTCTGGGCATGCTACTCATGTTGGTAGGTTTGTATTTGCTTTTGGTAGTGCAAGACCTGTAGCTGAAATTACTATTAAGGAAAATAATTTCTCTTTTATCATTCCTAGACAATGGGAACCTGAAGGGGAAGATATGAAGCTTGTAGGGCGATTGAATAACAATACATTAACAGGAACCATAACATATACGGACGGCAGTAGTATTCCTTTTACTGGTACCCGTGCACCAAAACAGCCGCATAAGGCTT
The DNA here is from genome assembly GCF_005144745.1 of Flavobacterium sp. ASW18X. Taxonomy (GTDB): domain Bacteria; phylum Bacteroidota; class Bacteroidia; order Flavobacteriales; family Flavobacteriaceae; genus Croceivirga. Next base: position 311,690 of record NZ_SWKK01000004.1, read on the forward strand.
TATATGTAGAAGAAAAACCAATTGCTCTATTAAACGGAAAAAACTTGGAAGGCTGGCATGCAGACCGAGAAGAAAATCAGTGGCAGGTGAATGATGGAATTCTTGTAAATCCAAAAAGTGGCGCTAACCTTATTAGCGACCAAAAATTTAGAGATTTTAAGGCCGAGATTGAATTTAAGTATCCGAAAGGCAGTAATAGTGGTATCTACCTAAGAGGACGTTATGAAGTACAAATTGAAGATAATTATGGTTATACGCCTATGGATATTTATTTTGGCGGCATCTACGGGTTTTTAGAACCTAATGAAAATGCAGCACTACCTGCTGGCGAATGGCAAAAATATGAGATTACTTTAATTGGGAACCGCGTTACTATTGTAGCAAATGGAAAGCGTATAATTACAGACCAAACTATACCAGGCATCACAGGCGGTGCATTAGACAGCAAAGAAGGGGAGCCTGGAGCTTTTATGATACAAGGAGACCATGGCCCTGTAGAATTTAGAAAATTTTTGGTTACACCATTGAACTAAGAAAAAGGAGAGCCCTGCTCTCCTTTTTTAATTTTTAATTTTTAAGTATTAATCTTAACGAATAATAATCCCGTTACCTATTTGTTGTAGCGATAACGGTTTGTTTAAATCGATTAGAAAACCATTAATAACTGCATATTGTAATTTACCATCTTTTTCTAGGAAAAACGTAGGGTTTAATCCAGGTGACACACCAAAATTTTTAAGGGTGAAGTTTTTTGGAACAACATTAAAAGGTGAATTGCTATAAGTTAATTCTATGGGTATGCGCTCTGCTCTAACATAAGCTTGTCCGGTCTTCAATAGTTCTAAGGTATTTAAAACGTGTATTTCATTTCCTTGCGGCATTACTACGTTTTGAGATATTTTTGGCGCTACTATCTTATACCCTGTGGCATCAAAGGTTTCATAGCCATAAAAAGTAGATAAATCCCCTTGGTCTGCTATCACGCTTCTATAATGAAATTTATTATGGTATGCATCGTCCACCTCATTACGTACAATTCCTAAGTCTAAAATATAATCCTCCCCATTTAATTCGTACGTTACATTTTCTAATTTTAGGTCGAATAAATTTCGGTCGTTTTTAGGAATTTTTTCGTATTCTTCTATAGAAATTTCTTGGTAGCTTCCGTCCGCAATAGTATGCAATGCAGAAAGGATAGAAACATAATTAAGCTTACGTATTTCTTGCTTTTCTTGGTCTTTAGGATACCCTCCAGATTCAATCAAAATAAGACTAGTACCCCATTTTGCAATATTGTCTCCAAAAGCACGTGGTTCAAAATCATCACTATAGCGCCCCACTTGTCCAGGAGCATATTGTTGTACAATATTATTCATATACACAATAACCTTCATGGCATTGGCACGCACTTCATTAATATCTTTTTCATAGTTATAAGCCGTAGCTAAATAAGAAACAGTTGCTGGTTTTTCTGTACGTTCCGCATTATAATATCTACTTTGGTCATGCAGATTAAAACCAAAATTGGCATCTAAACTATCCCTTATCTTCTTGAGGACGCGCCCTTCTGGAGATTGTAAACGTAAGGCATCTCTGTTAATATCTATACCCAACGCATTTCTTCTTGTAAACACTTCTGCGCCATCTGGGTTAAGCATGGGTAAAAAATGAAGCTTTAGTTTGGATAATATCGCTTTCTTTTCCGCTTTGTAGGCATCGCCTTGTAAAAAATTAAAGATGTCAAAAATAGCTTGGGTAGCTGTTGGTTCATCTCCATGCATCTGGGACCATAAGAACACATTAATATCACCTTTACCTATACTTATTAATCGTAAATCCCGCCCCTGAATAGACTCCCCAACCTTCTGCACCGTGAAATCAGAATCCTTAGTTAATTTATTGATGAGAGGTTGAATTTGATGGTGTTTAATACGGCGCTTATCTAAGCTTTTTTCTTTATACCTATCATAAGAACCATAGAGACTACTGGTAAAATCTTGAGCTTGCATGGTTAAGAAACCTATAGTAAAAGCAAAAATTCCCAATATTTTTTTTGTGATATTCATAAACTATTTTGGTAAAGGTTTAAAATTCAATTTTAATGTAGCCATTCTTAATTCTGCCATAAATTCTGGTCCTGGGTCCGTTTTAGTGGTTCTGTAACCATCATTTACCTCTAGCCACAGTGGATGGTCTTCAAACAAAGTATATTCATGATGACCAATTAAATAATCTATAGCATATTTATTTTTTAAATACTTTATTAATTTGATGTTTGCTTTAAGCTGAGCTTGGGTTAAAGGAGTATTTTCGGTACCACCAACATTTTCTATACCAATTGCACAATGGTTTAAACCGATAACATGCCGTGCCATATGGTTTTCTGGCATTAACCGATACACAGTACCATCTTGATCCACTAAAAAGTGACTAGAAACATTAAGACCGCTGATAGTAGTTAAATCTGGCCTCCAAGAAGGTAGAGTTGGTCTTTTAAAAGCATCAAAAGAATCCTCTAAAGAAGCAATGGCGGTCCAGTGTACCACAATCATACGGGGGATAATTGTAATCGTCTCTTGTTTTAATTCATATCTATCTTCTAAATATTCTTTAGTAAGTTCAATCCGTTGCTCATCAAAAACAATGGGTTTCTCTTGGATAAATTTACTTGAGCTACAAGACGTAATTATACCAAGTATAAGTAAAAGATTAAATATCTTCATAAGCCTAAATGTACAGCATTCTTAAAGAAACTCAAATTGAAAAGTTACGCTTTACACTTAGTTTAATAAGGTTTAAAATAATTTTTACTACTAGTAGCTTTATCTTTAAGAACTAAAACATAATTCGTATGAAATGGTTTAAACGTGTATTACTCCTATTGCTTATTATAATAGCTATTGTGGTGTATGTAAACTACCCCAAATTAAATATTATCTCTGGATACACCTCTAAATACACCGCTTCTAGTGTATTAATTGCACATAGAAATGCAGCAGATGTAATTGCTAAAGATTTACAAGCACCTTTAGTAGAATTGGCAGACACAGAATATAGCGTTCAACAAAAAACAGCTGTAAGTAAAGTTTTTGGATTATTGCCAAGAAAGGCGGTTGCACGTAAAGGCTTAGGAGCGGTATTGGTCACTAAAGATTATGATGAAAACACTCCATATTTATCACCCAATAGAATTCAAAAGTTCGATTCACTCCCCTATCCCTATGGACATTTACCAGCTAAAGACTCTGTATTTACCACAGTAGACTATAATGCCTTGCAAAAGGCAGTAGCATTACCCTTTGGGAATCCTAAAGTGCAAAAAACACGAACCCTATTAGTGCTTTACAAAGGGCATTTGTTGCATGAGAAGTATGTAGATGGTATTACGGTAGATACTCCAGTTTTAGGTTGGAGTATGACTAAGAGTATATTAGCTACACTTTACGGCGTTTTGGAACACCAAGGAAAATTAGAAATGGACTGGCCTGCTCCTATAACCGAATGGAAGAATGATGAACGAAAAAACATCACTTTAAATCATTTGTTGCGTATGCAAAGTGGTTTGGAATGGGAAGAAAATTACAGCAAAATATCTGATGTAACTAAAATGTTGTTTTTAGATACAGACATGACCTTGGCACAGAAAGAAAAAAAGGCAATTGCAAAACCTAAAGAAATATGGAATTACAGTTCTGGAACTACCAATTTGCTTTCAGGAATACTGCGCCAACAATTTAGAACCCATCAAGAGTATTTAGACTTTCCGTATAGTGCACTATTAGACAAAATTGGAGCCCATAGTTTTTTATTAGAGGCAGATTTGGCAGGGAACTACGTGGCTTCTTCTTATGGTTGGGCAACCACCAAAGATTGGGCCAAAGTTGGGCAATTGTATTTAAATAAAGGCCAATGGAACGGACAACAGCTCTTTTCTCCGGAATGGGTAGACTATGTAAGCTCCCCAACAGAAAATAGCGACGGTCTATATGGGGGTCAATTTTGGTTAAACGCAGGAGGAGACATGCCAGATGTACCAAAGGATACCTATTATATGGATGGCTTTGAAGGTCAATTTGTATACATTATACCCTCTAAAGACTTAGTAGTAGTAAGGACAGGCTTATCATCACCACCTAATTTTGACGCCAATACCTTTTTAGGAGCGTTAGTTAAGGCCATAAACTAGTAATAAATAACAGGTTTAACAGTTATTACCACAGTATAACATCCCTACACAACAATAGTTTCTTTTGTAGGGAGACTACTCCTACTTTTACATCGTAATAAACAAGGAAGTAAATTTTTTCATTTTCATATAGTGTTCTCGTAAAAGGGCTTTGTCTACAGACAAGGCTCTTTTTTTTTGGTACAATTTGAGGTTTGTGAACTCATAAAAATACAAGTAATGAGAAAATTAAAATAGTATTGCGCATCAGTCTAAAAAAATAACTGGTATTCTAATTTTAGTAGTACTGCCAAAATAGAAGTTATTTACAACATTCCAAGAGTTAACCACAAGTTTTAATAGGTTGACAACAATAGTTATGATAAAGATTAGAAGCAGGGTACATTTACAACGTATTAAGTAAGAAATTAAAATTTTCATTTTCATATAGTGTTCTCGTAAAAGGGCCTTCGTCGACAAACAAGGTCCTTTTTTTATGTCCAATTTTTACTTCACCACAAGATTTGCTAAGTACACAACAATAATTGTGCAGACAGTCACTACGGCACTACTTTTACAACGTATTAAATAAGAAAAATAAAATTTTCATTTTCATATAGTGTTCTCGTAAAAGGGCCTTTGTCTTCTGACAAGGCTCTTTTCAAATTAAGCCTACCCTACTACATTATGTGACTTCTTAAGTAATTCTGTGTCTTAATTAGTGTATAACCACAAACACTATAATAAATGAGAGAAGTATTACTACTATTGGCTTTGGGATTAATGAGTTTTATGAGTGTTACTGCACAAAATTCTGAAAATAAAACCGAAGAAGTCATAAAAGAGGAAATAACAGAGGAAGACCTCAAAGCTAGAGAGAGAGCCATAAAGGCGGAACAAAGAGCGGCAAAAAAGACCGAAAAAGCCCTTAAAAAGCATCAGACAGCAGAGAAAAAACTCTTAAAAGCTCAAAAAAAAGTACGTTCTAATGAAAGGCGTATTGCCAAACTAAGGAACAAGCTTAGAATGGCAGAAGAATTGGAACCTGTAAAAAAAGAAAAGCTAGAATACCAATTAGCTAAGGCCGAAAAGGAATTAGAAGGCAATCAGAAAAAATTAAATAAAACCCGTTCCAAACTATATTAAGGAACGGGTTTCCTTTTTTTATAGGATTAAGGAATCCATTTATTTTCACCAAAGTTAGGCTTTCGTTTTTCTAAGAAAGCATTTCTACCTTCTTTGGCTTCATCTGTCATATACGCCAAACGGGTAGCTTCTCCTGCAAATACTTGCTGGCCAACCATGCCATCATCCGTTAAGTTCATGGCAAACTTTAACATTTTTATAGATGTAGGCGATTTAGCCAATACTTCTTGTGCCCATTGGTAAGCAGTTGCTTCTAGTTCATCATGGGGTATTACCGCATTTACCATTCCCATTTCGTAGGCCTCTTGCGCTGAGTAATTTCTACCTAAAAAGAAAATTTCACGCGCTTTCTTTTGGCCCACCATTTTGGCTAAATAGGCAGAGCCATATCCGCCATCAAAGCTAGTTACATCGGCATCTGTCTGCTTAAAAATAGCATGTTCCTTACTTGCTAGCGTCATATCGCACACAACGTGCAGACTGTGGCCACCGCCTACGGCCCAACCAGGTACAACAGCTATAACCACTTTAGGCATAAAGCGTATTAAGCGCTGTACCTCTAGTATGTTTAACCTGTGGTAACCATCTTCACCAACATAGCCTTTATGTCCCCTAGCCTTTTGGTCGCCACCGCTACAAAATGCCCATTTACCATCTTTGGTAGATGGTCCTTCGCCAGAGAGTAAAACTACGCCTATAGAAGTGTCTTCTTGTGCGTCATAAAATGCCTTATACAATTCCGCCGTGGTTTTTGGTCTAAACGCGTTACGTACATTAGGTCTATTAAAGGCAATACGTGCCACACCATCGCACTTTTTATAGGTAATATCTTCAAATTCTATGGCCGTTTGCCAATTGGGTGTATTATCCATTGTTATAAATTAATTTTTATAAAAGGTTTAAAAAGTAGGAATGCCAATACCGCAGCTGCAATAGAGATAAAATTTCCTACTATAAAATAATCATTATTTACTTTGGCCTCTTTATCACTGTCCAAACGGGTCCCTAATTTAATAGCACCAAAAAGAATCAAGGCAGAACCTTGAAAACCAGTTAGCAATAAAAAAGTTAAAAATACACGCTCTAAAAAGCCTTTAAGCCAAGAGGTACTTTTTTGCCCTATACTTTTTCTACTGTTCTTAGGATCTAACCATTTAGATACCGCATAGAAGATAATGAGCAAAAAGACTTCTATAATTACATAGTATAAGATGTGAAATTTAAGTTCGCTCATTTGCTATGATATTTAAAATCAATTTTTTTACGGTTTCGTAGGCCTCAATTTGTAAAGAATTGTACTTTTTCCAAGCTCCAGAACGTGTTTTGTACAATCCTATTTCTTGTAATTTTTTATAATCCTTATGGGTTAAAAATGCGGAAATAATTTTAGATTCACTGCTTTTCCACCCTGTTTTTATACTTTGGTACAAATATAAGCTCAGTTGTAGTTGCATGTCTGTATACGATTGCAATTGCACATAATAATGGGGTTCCATTTCTTTGAGCGATTCTAAACCTTCTCTGGCCCGCGTTAAACCACTACCATACATCTCATGGGCTATTTTAGGGTTTATAGGTGTTTCTATTTCACCATAGACCAATGCATAGCGTAATTTAAACGGATAGCCCAATGCCAACAATTGTTCGTCTAAATAAAATAGAAGAGCAAATAATGTATTTTTATTAGCTACCACTCCTTGAAACTCGTCTCCTAGCGTTATGGTCAAGGGCGATAAAATAGCATCCGATAAAGTAGAATTGGCTTGTTTTATGAGCGATTTAAACGCCTCCATAAAACCTTTATCTTTAGTAATGGAGCGGCTATCGATAACGTCTGCCATAATTATGTAATACTGCTCTGCCATTTTTTCCTATTATTGGAGATAATAATTGATATTTCCTAAATTAGGAAACAATATACAAAATTTCCTTAATATGGAAATAATAAAATAGCAAAAAGCCAGTATCTTTAACCCAGTGAAAACTGAAATCCATATTAAACCTATCCATTACACCAAAACATGGCCTATAAGGCATAGCGTAATGTGGCCTAACCAATCCATAGATTTTGTAAAACTAGAAAAAGACGCAGAAGGTTCGCATTTGGGGTTGTTTGTAGGAGTACAATTAACCAGTATTATTTCTTTATTCCATACCCAAGAGGGAATACAATTTAGAAAGTTCGCCACACTAACCGAAGCGCAAGGAAAAGGATATGGCACTCAATTGTTAACCGAAGTATTTAAGAGGTGCTCTAATGATTCCGTTTCTCGCATTTGGTGTAATGCGCGTGTTGAAAAGGCTAAGTACTACGAGCGTTTTGGTCTGCAAAGAACCAATAAAACCTATAGAAAAGGTGGTATAGCGTTTGTGGTGATGGAGAAATTGTTTTGTTCATAAACCAAGCTCTTAAAACTGCATAAATTATACTAAACAGCATGGGGAAAAGCACGTAAAAATACCAATTCAGTTAATCCAAGATATTTAAAGCTAGTAATTTGCAACGCTATGGCAGAAAAAGAAGAACTGGATAAAAAAATTGAGGAGGTGCATGAAAATGCGAACCAAGAGCAGGTGAAAACTGAAGAAGCTATCTTGGTAGACCAACTTTGTGAAGGGCTGGAAACCTATAAAAATAAAAAGACCAATGTTTTTATCAGTGCCTTAATTGCGGGCTTAGAAATCGGGTTTAGTTTTTTACTCTTGGCCATTTTACATCATTTATTAAAAGGTAAAGTCTCAAAAGACCTTCTGTTTCCTCTTTTGGCGTTTGCCTATCCTGTGGGATTTATAATTGTAGTTCTCGGGAAATCTATATTATTTACCGAACAAACTTCGTTGCTAACCCTTCCTGTTTTACACAAAAGACGTTCCGTAAAAGAACTATTACAATTATGGGGCATTGTTATTCTAGGTAATTTATTAGGTGGGTATATTTTTGCCTTTCTGGGTGGCCATATAGGGCTATCTTTAGAGATTATAACCATAGAAAGCATAGAAGAAATTGCACATCACGTTTCTAAATCGGGACCGCTATTGACCTTAGGTAGTGCTATTTTTGCGGGGTGGCTTATGGCCGTATTATCTTGGCTTTTAAGTTCTTCTAGAGATACTATTAGCAGAATTGTTATTATCTATTTAATAACCTTTACAGTAGGTTTTGCTGGTTTTCACCATAGTATTGTAGGAAATATTGAGGTCTTTGCAGGACTTATTTTTACGCACAAGGTTTCTATAAGCGATTACCTGGGTTTTCAAGGTCTAGCCCTACTGGGTAATGCCATAGGTGGTGTAGTGTTTGTAGCGGGTTTACGTTACCGTGCTTTTGCCTCTAATTTTTAGATGCATTCAAAGAAAAACTATTTAAACTAGGATTTAAACTGTGTCTCCAGTAAAGAAAGTAGAAAATTCTAACGGTTTCCTTTATTTTTTTCCGTAATCCACTTTCCCATATATTTTGTTGCATTCAAGCTATTGGAATGCAAAAGATTACCTATTATATTTTTAGCACGATGCGAGACGATATTCTCTTGAATATTATGGTAGGTGTTTAAAAATTTCTGTGATTGTTTAGCTTTATCAAAATGATTTTTTAAAAACTGGAATCCTTTTTCTTGCGCTTCTTGCCAGAGCTTTTCATCTTGATAAAAGCGTATCACTTCATCAACAAATTCTTGGGTTGTATTTCCAATACTTCCAGGCCAATTTTTAGGGTCCCCCATTCCCTCTACGCCAATTTTGGTTGTGATACTCGGCGTACCACATTCCATAGCTAGACTTAATTTACCTTTAATTCCTGCTCCAAACCGCAAAGGTGCTACCACCAAACGTGCCTGTCGTACTTTGTCTTTTAAATCTTTTACCCAACCATGTACTAAAAAACCTTCTTTTGGATTATGACATTCTTGCACTCGTTGCGGTAAATAGGCTCCGTACACGTGTAATTTTGTGTCCTTAGGCAATTTTTTGCGTAACAAAGGCCAAATTTCCTCTTTTAAGTAGGTGATGCTATCTACATTGGGTCCATGTTTGCCGTTACCAAAAGTTATTACATCCTTGCGTGTCTCAAAAGTAGGTGTTACTTGTGTTTGTGGACGTATTGAAAAGGGTAAATGCAGAAGATAGTCTGGTTGTATACCTATTTCTCGCTGTAAAAGCTGCATTTCGTAATCTGAGACAAGTAGGGTTAAATCGCATCGGTAAATACTACCAATTTCTCGTTGCGTTTTTGGATGGGTGTACCAATCTTGTAATTTAAATGGATACTTCTTTTTATGTGCTATTTGCCGAGCTTCCCGCAAAGAATGTAAATCTTCCGTATTCAAAATCCGTAAGGCATCTGGGCACTGTTCCCGTACACGCCAACCAAATTGTTCTTCCAACATAAATCGGTCAAAAACAACTACATCAGGATTTAACCGCTGTAAATAACTATCAAATGTATCACTATTTAATGCAATTGCTTGGCAATGCACACCAAGTGCTTCTAAGTTGGTGGAGTATTCGGTTTTGACAGCGGAGGTGGCAAAATGTACTTCAAAATTGTGGGTTAAAAAGAACTCCAATAGTTGTAACATACGCTCGCCAGCCGCTGTGGTATCGGGTTCTGGCCAAACATATCCTACAATCAATATTTTTTCCATTACATACGTTGCGCAAATTTCTTAGAAATACTAGAACGTAATTTACGTTCATAGTCTTCTTCTAACCACTCTTTATAATTCTTGGTATTGTTCATGATGCAGTATGAATATTGACGTACGCGATAAGCAATTTCATCTTTCAACTCCTTAGCCAAAATTCGAGCATCAAAAACATCTTCGCTATTTTCTACACAAATTTCTGCGTGCTGTTCAATGCTTCGTTCTAGCACTAATTTTGACTTTAAACCTTCTGCAAAAACCTTTTTGTATTCCGCCTTAATATCAAACTTTATGTTTTCAGAATTCTTGAATTTCTCGCGCAGCTCGTCTGGCATTTGGTACACAAAGTCGCGCTCAATATCTTCATCATTCTTAATATTCTCCAAGTAAAAGTCTGGAAAATGAAAAATTTCTTGCCAATCTACTGGTTCATCCCAAGGACCAAAACGAGCAATATTATTCCCCAAATCAATAACGTTAAACGTATCCTTATTTTTTAATTTACGAGACCCTCTACCAATCATCTGAAAATAAAGCGTAAGGGAGCGTGTGGCTCGGTTTAAGATGATAGACTCTACGGAAGGCTCATCAAAACCGGTGGTTAAGATACTTACTGAGGTTAAGATTGCATCAGGGGTAGTGTGGAACCAGTCTAATATTTCTTTTCGCTCAGCGCTAGTATTTCTGTTGTCTAAATGGCGAACGTTGTACCCTGCTTTTTTAAAAGTCTCATATACGTAGTAAGATGTGTTGATTCCGTTATTAAAAATAAGTGTTTTGGTTCCTTTAGCTATTTCTTCATAAGCCGCTAAAAGCTTACCTAACATGGAGTGGTTACCGTAAAACTCTTCTGAAGATTTAACGGTATAATCTCCATTCATGCCCAATTTTAAAGTTCTAAGGCTTACATCATAATTGTACAGCTTGGCTTTAGCTAAAAAACCATCTTGTATTAATGACTTTATAGACTTCCCTACAATTAGTTTCTTGTAGTTGTCCTTCATCGGTAATTTAATATTAGAACTTAACGGCGTTGCCGTTACACCGAGAATGTTAGCTTTTTCAAAAAACTTAAATAGTTTTCTAAAACTATTATAATGAGCCTCATCTATAATGACTAAACCTACGTTTTCTAACGTTATTTTTTCTTCTTGTAAGCGATTATTCAAGGTTTCTACCATGGCTACAAAACAGTTGTAGTTTTCTTGGTCGTCTAATTCCTTTACTTCGCTATTAATAACCTTATTAGTCACCCCAAAACCTTTAAGCATTTTAGAGGTTTGTCCGCTCAATTCTATTCTATGGGTAAGCACTACCACTTTTTTGCCAGTCTGTTCTATATACCTACGGGCAATTTCTGAGAACACCACCGTTTTACCACCTCCTGTTGGTAATTGGTAAAGCATGTTGCTCCCTTCTGGCATTTCTTCTAGCTCCTTAAAAATTTTTTTAAGGTCTGCTAGCTGATAATCATATAAACTTTTTTTAGCAACTTTCTTCTGTACTTCCAAAATTGTCTTGGTTTAGGCCGTTTTTTAAAAAACCCTACAAAATTAGGAGATTTTAAGGCCTTAAAAAAGAAATTATCTTGCTTTAACCTAAAAAAATACAACTGTTCTAGTATGTATGTGAAAGCGAGTTGCTTATAACTTTTAGAAAACATTATCAAAACCTATTTGGAAATTAGCGAGTTATGCATTATACTGAGAGCTTATACACTTAAAAACAGAACAAAGAGAATGAGGCAATTAAAAATCATTAAGCAGGTAACTAACCGTGAGTCCAAATCCTTAGATAAATACCTACAAGACATTAGCAAGATTGATTTGATAACTGCCCAAGAAGAAGTAGATTTAGCCCAACGTATTAGAGCCGGCGACCAAGTTGCACTAGAAAAGTTGACCAATGCTAATTTACGTTTTGTGGTCTCTGTAGCTAAACAATATCAAAACCAAGGCCTTAAACTTCCAGATTTGATAAATGAAGGTAATGTAGGATTAGTCAAAGCAGCAAAGCGTTTTGATGAAACTCGTGGTTTTAAATTCATCTCTTATGCTGTTTGGTGGATTAGGCAATCCATTTTACAAGCCCTTGCAGAACAGTCTAGAGTAGTTCGCTTGCCTTTAAACAAGATAGGTAGCATTAATAAAATTAAAAAGACGTTCTCTTATTTAGAACAAGCCCATGAGCGTCCGCCTTCTCCAGAAGAAATTGCGAAGGAACTAGATATGACGGTTTCAGAAGTAAAACAGTCTCTTAAAAATACGGGCAGACATGTTTCTATGGATGCGCCTTTAAAAGAAGGAGAAACATCTAATTTATATGATGTAATGAATTCTGGCGAGTCTCCTAAACCAGATAAAACCTTAATGCACGAAAGTTTAAATACTGAAATTAACCGCGCATTAGATACCCTAAGTCCTAGAGAGGCAGATGTTGTTCGTTTGTATTATGGTATTGGGGAAAACCCTAGTATGACTTTGGAAGAAATTGGTTCTACGTTTGACTTAACCCGTGAACGTGTAAGACAGATTAGAGAAAAGGCCATTAGAAAATTGCGACACAGCTCTAAGAGTAAAATCTTAAAAACCTATTTAGGTTAAAATAAAAAAAGGGAATCTAACTACTAGATTCCCTTTTTTCATCACACTATATAAAATTAAGAACAATTCAATGACTTGATTTCAAAGTGATTTAAAATATCGTTTAAATTCTGAATGAAGTTTGTGTAAGCGCTGTTTTCTTGATTATTTTTCTCCATGGTTTTGTGTTTTTTGATGATGACTATAAATAGTCCAATTCAACTAATTCGTTTAAACTCAAAATTTCATTCAACTCTTGCAAGAATGCTAAGTACTCTTCTCCGTAGGTATCGTATAACATAATGGTAAAGGATTAAGTTTAATAAATTTGGGTGCCTTGATTATGATGCTAACTTATTCTAAAGCTGGGTATACAACAATATTTTGTGGTGAAGTAAATTATTCTTGTTGTGAAACTTTAGTTAAAGGAATATTAAACTGAATAAGAACTATAGATTTTTATTCCTCAGTTTTAATTAAACAACATAGAAATGACACTCTGCATGAGTAAGATTAAAACTTATGATAGATTTTAGTACTATTACCTATTTAAAACAAGGCGATAGTTTGCAACGGCAGGCTTATTTAGAGTTAACCCAATTAAAATTATTTGAGGTTTTAGCTCCCTATAAACCAGTTTTGGCTGGTACTATACCTATAGGCATTGCTGTATCGGGAAGCGATTTAGTCGTGTGTTGTGAATGCTATGATGCCCAAGCATTACTTAAAACAATGAAAGAACGATATGGCGGCTCAATAGGCTTTACAACAAAACACTACCTGCAAGGCGGTGTTCCTACAACTTTAATTCAATTTTTTGGGAATCATTTTTTAATAGAAGTATTTGCACAACCCGTACCTAGTAAATTACAAAACGGGTACAGGCATATGATAATAGAGCACCAATTGTTAGTAACTAAGGGCGATGATTTTAGGAAAAAAGTGATTGAGTTAAAACAAAAAGGAGTAAAAACAGAACCCGCATTTGCACAGATATTAGGCCTAGAAGGCAATCCCTACCAAGCATTACTCCACTACCCTATTTAAAGCGTATTTGATAACGAAATCCTGCGTTAACGCCCCAGAAAAAACTTCCAGAATTAAAAGCCAATTCTTGTCTACGCACACCAGCATATATTGTATACAAATTAGAGCCCTTTTTATTGCTAAATTGATATTCTAGGTCTAAACGCTGACTTTCTAAATAGAGTAACGTTTCTGACAGAAGTCTGTCATTAGCAATAAACTGATTTAATTGCGAATCGAACCCATAGGTTAACCGTGCTCCCAAGAAATTATCACCATCCCTAAAATAACGCCTTCCTAAAAGTGTACCAGAAACGCCGATACCTCCATCATTTTTAAGCGCTACATAGGGTCTAGCAGAAAGGTAATTATTACCCTTGTATACCCCAAAAGAGCCTGTACCTATAAACGCAGTGCCACCATTAGCAAATTGTATATAACGGCCTCCTAAAGAAGCTTCTTTCCCTTTAGAAAATTCCCTATAAAGTTCTACTCCTGCAGTTTGCTTGGGATAAATGGCAGCCTTAGAATAAAAATAGCCGGCATATCCATGCCATTTTGTGGATATGATTGGATAATATTCTAAGCCATACTGGGCACCAACGGTATCTAATCGTTGACTAAAATGCACTTGGGGTATCACAACACCTAATTTAGAACGGTGTTGGTAATTTACTTCTCCTCTATAAATTGGGTCGTATATTTGATCAAAGGTTTCAGCACCCGTAAAAACTGCGATAGTATGCTTACGCTCCTCTAGTCTTTTTTCCTTTTTTAGTTGCTCTTTAATTTCTGGTGTTGTTGTTAGTATGGTAATTAAGTTTTGTCTTATATCTTCTAATTCAGCATCTTCTCCCAAATAATGTATTGCTTTTTGGGTAAGTCCTAATGCGGTTTGAAAGTTCTCTGCGTAGCGCTCATTGCGTATAGCTGCCATCCAGGCTTCTCTATGGTTACGTTTCTTAGAGGTTATCTTGTTAAGCTGACCTCTAGCTTTGGTATAATCGCCATCCCAGCTATCTAATTTAGCCAACAACACAGCTGCATCTGTATAATTTGGATAAACCCGTAATAAGTTAAACAAGCTATCTCTTGCGGCTTCTTTTTCGTCGTTAAACGCCAAATCTCTGGCTATATTAAAATATTGGTCTGCATCTTTTATTTGTTGTCCAAACATCCCCAGGCAAAGACAAAACAAAATGGAAGTACAAAGAAATTTTAACTTCTTTCTCATGCGCTTTTAGCTTTAGGAGTTTCTGAATTTTGGGTAAGGCTTTTTAATTGGTTAATGCAACGCATTACCTTATCCATTAACTCTGGACTTTCAATTTTATTCTCTTCTAGCTTTTCTGCAATTACTTTTGCTCTATCATGATTACCAGACCAGAAGTATGTATCTAATAAGGCGGCGTAACCATCTTGGTATTGTGGATGAAGGTCAATTACTTGCTCTAACAACTCAATACTTTCACTAAATCGCTCGTTCCAGCTATGTATCCTTGCCTTTAAAATTATGGCATCTACATGGTTCGGAACTTTATGTAATATATAATTACACATTAGTAATGCTCCTTTTCTATTGCCATTGTGAGCTAGTTCTTTAGCACTTTCATACGCTTTATCATAATTGGCCCCTTGAAATATGCTATTGACATATAACATGTCTTCTTTGCTAAAAACATTTTTATCTGCAGGGTAAATAGTTATAGTTTCTGGCAATAACTTGTCTTTTTGAGTTACATACTTATTTACCGCGAGGTAGTGTTTAAAATGCTGCTTTATCTCTAAGGCGTTGGAGTTATCTTTTACTAAGGAAAGATGTTTTTTGAGATGATAAACATCCCCATTGGCGTAGACTTTCCCATTTTTTATGTATTCTACCGTGGTACTTTGAAAACGATGAAGACCTATTTCTTTATTTGAAGAAAGTAAATCGCTTCCCATCCAGGCCGTATGTTCAGGTAGATTGACATGTTTTTGATGTTCTAAAAATCCAAGTAGTGTGGGTGTAACATCATTATGGCTAGCCAATGCATCAAACTCCATAGCTTTCTTTACTAATGGTCCTGTTATAAATAGCGGCACATGATATTTTTCTAGAACATTTTCACTTGGTATGTAAGCATTAGATGTTCCTGTTACAATATAAATGGTATTTTGATGTCCCTCTGTTGTTGCCATCAAACTAAAAAAGTCTTTTAACTTTTGGTCCACATAAGACATTGCTGCAAAATAATCAGAATTACTGTTGATAAAGCGTTTTTCTTTTTTATCAAACTGACCTTTGGATTTTAAAACACGAATCTTTTTTAAATAGTTTTCTTGGTCTGGAATGATAAAAGGCCTACCACTACTTAAATTTAAAATAACTTCTAATTTAGAAGTGTTGGGCGTTTGGTAGGTACTTGCCCACTTTCTATACAATTCCCCATCAGGATATCCCTTACTTACGCCTGCACCATCTTCTAGTTGTAATTTGTAGTTGGGTCCAAATCTGCTCTTATCTAAAACCACATCTACTTTTTCTTGCTTAAGGTAATTTTGTAGTCCGTTGGTAGTGGTATTACCTCCGTAATAGAAATAGGTGCGGTAGTTTTGCTTTTTTAAAATGCTGAATAACGTATTTCTATTAACGTTATACGGGTCCAGACCTAAACCATTAGTGCCATAGGGCAATGAACCTGTAAGTTGTGCTATACTAGCAGCAGGCTCTGTGGTAGTACTCAAAAAATTAGTCCAATAAAGAGATTTTTCTCTTAATTTATTCAGATAAGGGGTAAACGCTCCAAAGCTTGCGTTTTTGTGTGTAAATTCCGTGCTTAAACCCTCTATAACAACTAGCACCACGTTGGGGGCTTTAGCGGTTTCTTTTAAATACGGATTTAAGGAGTTAATACGCTTTGTGGATTGTAGTAAGGGATACTCCGCTTGGCCCTCGTACGAATTAAAATCTAAAAGTTCGTTTAATTTATTAGCGAAAAGGTATTGCGTTTTATTTTCATTAAAAACATTTTTATCTAAAAATATAGAGCCAACAAATAAGATAAAAAGAATAAATGTAAACGGATACAAGTAACCTATTAAAGGATTTAATGCGTTAGCTACCCTATAGCTTAGGACGTAACTCACTATTAAAATAATAAGCAAAACAAAAAAGCGTGAAAGATTGCCAACAGATAAAGTAAGACTAAAACCTTGATCTAAGGCCATATAATTTAACAGGCTATGAGTTTTTAGAAAGTAAATAACCAGTACAGTTTCTAAAAAGACTAAAAGACTAAATACAATGGTAGCGATTTTAAACCCTAATCCTGGCCGCATACTTTCAAAAAAGCGGTAGATAAATAGTAGTACAAAAGATACTAAGGCAGCAAAGCCCAAATGATTCAAAACTAAGGTGTACAGAGCGTTATTAAAGACCGTGTCTAACACCCCTGTACGGTATAGAAATACTTGTTGGTATATGGAAAGAATTACTAAGGTAAAAGCGTACCCTATAAATAAGCGTGTAAAGTGCTTAAGCGTGCGAATCTTTTTTATTTTGGCCTTAACATCCATTACACAGCAGGTTTACTAAATCCTTTACGAGTCATTGCCCCCCAACCAGATTGTATATTAAAAAGCTTTTTGTAATTACCTTTAATGGCAGACCATACTACGATAGGATGAAAAGCAATGGGCTCAATAATAGCGCAAAACATTAACGTGAGTATGTCTTTTGGCTTGTTGTATTGATTGTAAGAGTATACTTCCCAAAGAATAGCATAAAAAGAAAACATGATGCTATACGTATAAATAGCCATGGTAATGGCAATAAAGAACTTAACATTTAAAATGCCTAAAAAATAGAATATGATAACAGAAAAGAAACCTAAAAATTCAAGTATTGGAGAAAGCCACTCATAAAAAAACCAATATGGATAACTTAACATACCCAATAACCCATATTTAGGATTAAAAAACATGTCTTTATGTTTTTTTAACGTTTCTAGATTTCCTCTTGACCATCGGTCTCTTTGCTTAACCAATACTTCTAAACTTTCTGGAACTTCTGTCCAACACAAAGGGTCTGGAATATACTCAATGGTATAAGGCACTTTATTATCATGCATATAGCGCCTCATCCTAAACACGATTTCCATGTCTTCCCCTACCGTATTAGTATCATATCCACCAGCGGCTAAAGCTACTTCTCTATCAAAGAAACCAAACGCCCCAGAAATAATTAAAAGACTATCTATACGCCCCCAAGCCATACGACCAATAAGAAAAGAACGTGTATATTCTAACAATTGAAATTTAGCCAACCAGTTGGTAGGCAAATTAATTTGTTCTAATGTACCACCAGAAATTTGACAAGAGTTCGCAATTCTAATGACACCACCAACAGCAATAACCTTCTTTTTACTACGCTGAGAGAAAGACTTTACTACATGTAATAATGCATCTGGCAATAATAAACAATCTACATCTATGCACCCAACATAGCGGTTTTCTGACAAGGACATACCCGTATTGAGCGCGTCTGATTTTCCTCCGTTTTCTTTGTCTATAACTGTAAGTTTAGCGAACGATTTTTGTATGGATTTATACACCCCACGTATGGGTTTACTTTTCCAATTAGGGTCTATTTGTTTTTCTATCTTTTCTAAATGAAAAGCATCTATAAGTTTTTGTAATGTATCATCCTTACTGCCATCGTTAACCACCATAACCTCATAGTTTACATACTTTAAAGAAAGTAAGGAACGTACATTTTCCACAATGGTCATCCCCTCATTATACGCGGGAGCAATTATGGTAATAGAAGGTGCCAAGGGAGATGCCATGACCTTAGAGAGGTCATTAAAACTATTTTTTTTCTTGTAGTGCAAGGAGTTTTTAGCGGATAAATAGCCCATGATAGTAAACATGCTAAACAGTACTAAGGAGAACGTGAGGAATATCATGTTCATGTACTGTAGCAATATTTCTAAAAGGCTACTGTTCATGGCTAACTAACTAATTTATTTTCACTACTGGAGTTGCTAAAAAACTCAGGGTCTAACTCAAAATCGAAAAGGATGTCTTCGGAATCTTCTTCTGTGGATTCTTTCTCTTTATTTTCGTTCCAAAAAAGCAATTCTAACGGCATGCGTTCCTCTGACTCTGTATTAGTATTCTCAGAAGCATCAGACGGCAACTCTTCCAAATCTCCATTATCTTTTACAATGGTCATAGAAATTCCATTTTCAATATCTTCTTCTACCTCGTCTTTTTGTAAAAGACGGTCAATAGAAAGGAGTGCCTGTGCCTTTATTTGAGGGTTGGTATGATTACTAAGACTCTTTAAGAATGCTATATCTTTATCTGTCCCAATTTTACCTGCTTGGTCTAACAAAATTAATTTAGCTTCAATATCAGAAGCATACTCAAAGAGTGGATAGAAAATACTAGCTTTAACTTGTTCTTCTTTTGGTACTGGGTTAGTAGCTATACCGCTATTTAAATGATTTTCTTGAGGTTGTTGTTGCTGTAAAATTCTGAATGCCTTGTAACGTAATTCAGAAATATCTTCATGCTCGGCAATAAATTCTAAGAAATTATAATCTTTCGCTAAATTTCCCAACTCATACGCTTCTATTACGGCATCTTTTTGAAGTATGGAAAATTCTAAATAGGCGTTTATCTTTTGCTCTGTTGTATAGGTATTAAATACCTCTAAAGTAATCTCCTCTGGTTTGTTGGCTATGTTATTTTGATAAAAAGTACCTACGGTAGCAGTTTCTTCTATAACATCAAACACCTCTATTTCTGAGAACTCTATTTCTCTTTGCATCACATCTAACACCTCTTCATAAACTACTTCTATTTCTAATAAATCCGAATTTTCTATAGGTTGATGTACTGCTATTTCTGGTTGCTCTTGTACAAAAATGGTTTTTGACTCCTCTTCTTGCTCTATTTCTAATAAATCTTTGGTAGGTAAAACGGTTCCTGGAGAGATTGCATTCATGGCTGCTTGAGCTTTACTTTGTACTAGAAAGTTTTTTTCTTGAACTACAACATCATGCAGAAAGAATAAATCGTCTTCCTTCCCCATTAACCCAATGGCATTAAGGATATTTATTTTTGTAGGATTATTACTTTTCCAGAAAACTCGTTTCATAACTGGTACAGCATTGGTGAAATTAAAATCTACCAAGCACTGTATGGCGGCCGTTTTAACATCGTTATTCTTATGCCTTACCAATTGTGTAATAGCCTCCTCTGCACCAATTTGGTTGTAATGTTTTATAAGACGTAAGGCGAATAGAACGACATCTTTATTAGAAGAAATTAACCAAGATTTAAATTGTGGAGGTGTGTAATCTTCTTTATTACTAAGCGTCTCCATCAATTTGAGCTGTTGCCATTCACTTAAAGAAAATCGAGTGGTATCTAAAAGATAGTTGATGCCATCATTTCTTAGGCTTACCGTAGCCATTTCAGCTTGTTTACGGATAACACTTCTTCTATCGTTAATAAATTTTCTTATTAGCTGATACGAATCTTTCACTTCCATTTTAGAAAGTTGCACAATGCCTTTAGCTATAGTTTCCCAGCGCCAACTGTTTAACTTTTTATAGGCATCTTGATGTAAATCAAGCTCTTTAAACAACTGAAACAAACGGTCTTTAGTGTCTCCTGCTACGTCCTTTTGCAAATCAAAAAGCACAGCAGAAATTACCTCTCTAAATTGCTTGTCTTTTAAATAGTCTCTTATTTCAATTTTTAACTGCACATATTCTTTTTGCGCCTCTTTTGGGTCGTCTGCGGCATGAAATAAAAAATTACTGATGATAGGTGCAAGCTCAGCTCGCTTGGCATTAATTTTCTTGGTATTAGAGGTCATCTTACTTCTGTAGTAGAAGATGAACAAGAAGTATAAGGCTCCTATAGTAGTAAATAGGACGGTAAGGTCCCATAGTAGGCTTGTATGTATTTGGGGGATTTCGATAAGGCAATAGGATTTAAATGTTATCTCTTTACATTACGCAGTTTTATTTCTTATTAATTCTCTTTTTACGCGTACCAATAACTCTGATGGACTTACGGGTTTAGAGATAAAGTCGTTCGCCCCCATCTCAAAAGCACTAACCACATTTTCATCATTAGATGCCGCAGAAATTAAAATAATGGGCACAGTACTATTTAGGCTATTTCTTAAAAAGTCTGTGAGCTCTATTCCAGAGAAATAGGGCATCATTATATCAGAAACAATTAAATCTGGTATTTCAGATTCTAATTTCTCTTTAACCATTTTGCCATCAGCACAAAGGGTAACATGGTACCCTTCTCTTTCTAGTCTAAATTTTAGCAAGGATGCCAGCATAATATCATCCTCTGCCAGTAATAATTTTTTAGTATCCATTTATTCCTCTTCGTTCTTCAATCTGTTTAACTCCCTGTCTATTACCGGTTCTGTTTTTTGATACTCTGTAATAAATTCTTGGTGTAATTGCCTTAATACCGATAGGTCTTTTTGGTTAGCAAGCTGGTCTTCTATGGCTTTAACAATGGCTAATAAATCCTTTGCATCTACCATTTTTAATGACGATTTTATTTTGTGAGCCACAAATTTTAGGCCCTCAAAATTAGACTCCGTCATATGTACCTTCATTTTACCAATAAATTCTACCACATTGTTTTTGAGCATAAAAATCAGGTCTTCCATGATTTCGGTTTTGCCCATACACTCATGTAGTAACGCATTAAGGTCTACTTTAGAATAGTCAAGGGTTTCTTTTTCTTCTTTTTGCGTCAAGTTTATGTGATTTGGGGTATTCTGTGTAATATGGTTTTTAATTTTTTCTAATAATACTTCTGATTTACAAGGTTTTAAGATAAAATCTGCAATGCCATATTCTTTTATTTCTTCGTTATAGGATTTTAAAATATCTGCAGAAAGTAAAAGGATAGGTATATTTTTAAAAGATGGATTTTCCTTTAATTTTTGTGCAATTAAAAGGCCAGATTCACCGGGTAACCTATTATCCATTAAAATGATGTCTACCTTGTTTTGTTTAAGTTGCGCAAAACATTCTGTACTATTTTGTGCAAAGAATGAATTACATTTCCACTTGTTTAAACGAGTTTCCATTAATTTTTGTGACAGAAAATCGTCTTCTACAACAAGTATATTGGTGCCTGCTATGCCCATCGGATTTTTTGTTTCTTCCTTATCTACAATTGTATCTTCTTGCTCCATTACCTTCTCAAAGGGCATAATTATCTCAAACGTAGTACCCTTGCCCAAAACGCTAGAAACGGCAATACAGCCGTTCATGGCACTTACTAATTCTTTAACAATACTTAATCCAAGTCCACAACCTTGATATCCGTTATGGTTGTATGTGGTAGCTTGGCGATAGCCTTCAAAAATGTATTCTATTTGATCACTGGCAATGCCAATACCGGTATCCTTAACTAAAAACTCTACATACACTCTTTTTGAACGAGTTTCTTTTAAATTCACGACTAAATCTATACTACCACGTTCTACAAATTTGATAGCATTACCCAATAAATTCAATAATACTTGTGATAGTTTAGCGGGGTCTCCTATTACCTTTTCAGGAATATTTTCATCATATATTAGATCAAAAGACACCTTGTCATTTTGGGCAATTAGGGTTTTCCCTAGGAAAGAAAGCTCGCTTACCAAATTTTTTGGATTAAAACTTACTTGCTCTATGCGTTCGTTACCAGAAGCTATTTTAGAATATTCTAATAGCTCGTTAATTAGGTTTAATAAGCTTTTAGATGCTACATCCATTGCCCTAACCAAATCTAACTGGCGTGTATCTAGTCCGGTTTCTTTCAACAAATCCAAGAACCCAATTATGCTATTTAAGGGCGTTCTAATTTCATGGCTAACATTAGCTACTACTCTTAAATCTTTTTTGTGCTCTGCAGGCTCTTGTATAGCTATATGTTGGGTTTCTACCACAATTTCTTCACCAAAAACCTTGTTTTCAAAACCATTTTTAAATGAGGCAAAAGATGCTTTTAAAGCTTTTGCTTCATCGGAATTTAACTCCTCGTAAGAAAACTGGTCTAAACCATTCTCAATTTTTGCGATGTAGTTTAGTAATTCCTTGGTTTTCAATTGGTTAAAATTTAAAATTGAAAGGCATAATTCTTAAATGCGCTAACAATCTGGTTTTTATAAGATTAAAACTGCTTATTTCATGTGCTAAAACCAACTAATTGTTACCTAGTATTGGTTTTTTGTTGTCAAAATGCGTTTCTTGTAGGTAATAACACCAAATACATATGAGACCAATACTTTCCATAATCCTTTTAGGATTTGTGTTTTCTTGCAAGGAAGCACCTAAAAAAGATACCGCAGAAACCGTACAAGACATTGAGGCTATAGCCCGTAAAATTCACGAAGAGGTAATTACCCTAGACACCCATGCAGACATCAATGTAAAAAACTTTACCGATACCCTTAACTATACTCAAAAACTAGATACGCAGGTAGATTTACCTAAAATGAATGCGGGTGGTTTAGATGTAGCATGGTTTATTGTGTATACAGGGCAAGATACACTTACCGTAGAGGGTTACGCAAAGGCAAAGGAAAACGCAATGAGTAAATTTAAAGCAATATATCAACTGTGTGAAGAATTTGCACCAGATAAAATTGGTTTAGCTACAAACTCAGAAGAAGTTAGAACTTTAATAGCTGAAGGCAAAAAGGTTGCGATGATTGGGGTAGAAAATGCCTACCCTATTGGCGAGGATTTAAGCGAATTTGAAACCTATTACAATCTTGGCGCAAGGTACATTTCATTATCACACAACGGGCATAGTCAATTCTGTGATAGTAATACCGGAGAAGAAGATAATGTTTGGCTGTATAATGGTTTAAGTAACTTAGGTAAAGAAGCTGTAAAAGAGATGAATAGACTTGGTATAATGATAGATGTTTCTCATCCTTCCAAGGAGTCTATGAAACAAATGATAGCCTTATCCAAAGCCCCAATAATAGCTTCTCATTCCTCCGCAAGAGCACTGTGTAACCATAGTAGAAATCTAGATGATGAGCAATTAGAACTGATGAAACAGAATGGCGGGGTAGTACAAACCGTGGCATTTAGTTCCTATTTAAACACAGAAAAACACGAGGCACTAGCGGAATATATGAAAGGAATATACTCAGAAGTCGCAGATAGTTTAGGGTTAAAATGGTATGATCGTTCACAATTTAAAACCTTGACCGATACGGAACGTACTACTTTCTTTTCAAATTACAGAAATATAATGGCATTAGGAAAGGAAAAAGCGGCAAAACGTACAGATGTTCCCCCTGCTGTGAATGTATCTGATTTTGTAGACCACATAGATTATTTAGTGGAAAAAATGGGAATAGACCATGTTGGTATAAGTTCTGATTTTGATGGCGGTGGTGGCATTGAAGGGTGGTCAGACGCTTCTGAAACTTTTAATGTCACCTTAGAATTAGTAAAAAGAGGTTATACCAAAAAGCAAATTGCCCAGTTGTGGGGTGAAAATCTATTACGAGTTTTGGATGAAGTACAAGCAATTGCCAAAGAAATGAAGCAGAATTCTTAATTCTGCTTCTTCTCCATTTCTTGTTCTTTTTTAGCCAAACGATCAGTAACATACTCCACCTTTGTTTTACCATGAGGAGCAGGTTTACCAGCTTCGTTCAAGTTGACCAAAATAACATTATCTACAGTAACAATGGTTTCATGAGTCATTTTATTCCTAACCTCGCAGTTTAAGGTAAGGCTAGAATGACCAAACTTTTTTACCTCAATACCAATTTCTACAATGTCACCTTGGGTGGCCGTACTCATGAAATTGATTTCTGACATGTATTTGGTTACTACTCTTTTGTTTTCTAACTGAATAATACCATAGATAACCGCTTGCTCATCTAACCAAGTAAGTACCTTACCTGCGAATAATGTGCCGTTTGCGTTTAAATCTTCTGGTTTTACCCATTTTCTAGTATGAAAGCGCATTTGGGATAATTTTAGGGTGCAAAATTATATAAGAAATATGGATGTCCCAAAGCCCTTGGATATTGGTTTCTAATTTTTAGGAATATGCCAAATAGATAAATTGGACATTAACTAGCTGCCAAATATAAGGTTGTAATAATTGGGTATTCTTAAAAAGAAAGTCTAATAGACAGCTGGGTGTAATTAAATAGTTAAGTTCCCTTTAAACTACTGTAATTGTTTATAGTTTGGTTGAAAACTATGTTATTTTATGGTCATTATACCAATCGTTACTCGTAATTTTAAAGAAACGATTTTTATTATGGAGGACAGGTCTATTTTTCTCTTAAAGGCTAGGCCAGAGATAAAAGCAGCCCATATTCATGAGAATATGAGTAATGACGAGCGGTTCCAAAACAAAACGCTACGTCCAGTTATTAAACTTCAAAATCTATTGCTAATAGCAGTTTTTAAAAATTACATTAAAAAACACAAGAATACGTTTTATGAGCTTTCCGTACCAAAACGGTTAGATTATATCGAAAAAGTGGTACAAAAGGACATTAAATTCAGAAACTCTTTAAAAGGTATTATTATTGGTCAATTTACCTTAGAAGAGTACGAAGATTATATTCAAAACTCATCTGCTTTAAATAAGCGAATGATGAATATGGTCATAGCGCGGTTACAAGACCAAGTACAACTTTTTGATACTGCGATTGCAGTGTAATTAAAGTAAACTTTCACCATTCAAATTTGTGGTAAGAATATCGCTCATTAAATTAAAGAATGGACGAATAGCTAAGTAAGACTCGTCTATAGTTTTAGTAAATGAAGAAGATAGCACCTCTTTATCTGTGAAAGAACGGGTAAAGAGGTATTGTTTTTTGCGGATAAATTCTATAGCTGGGTGTTCTTTGTCAAAACCTTTGGGAGCGGTTTTTAATTCTTCACCTTCTAAGTTTCCCCAAATATTTTTAAATGCAGTAGTATTAAGTATTTCCCTAAATTCAGAAGCATCTTGCTCCCATTCTTTCCGTATCCGAAGTAAATCTTCTTTCTCTGGACCAAAAAATCCAGCTGCAATAAAAGATTCTCCAGGTTTAATCCGTAAATAGTAACCACCACGCAATGCAGCCCCTGCACGGGTAAAGGACCCTGCAAAATGAGCTTTATAAGGTGTTTTGTCTTTAGAAAAGCGTACGTCTCTGTAAATCCGAAATAATTTTAATTTTTCTATTTGGTCATGTTTATTCAAATTATCTAATACCGATTGGTAGAATTCTTTTATAACAGTCTCATGTTCTTTAAAGGTGACTCTATTTTCTGCAAACCACTCTCTATTATTATTCTTTGCTAAATCCTTTAAAAAGTTCAGGGTCTCTTTTGTAATTTTCGACATAGAAATTCGATTAAACCAATGGTTTTAATGCTAAAGTTAACCAAATTATAGTGGGGTGCTTACGCATTATTATATAATTTAGGTGTTTCTTAGCAACCACTAAGTATATGGACAAGCAAACAATTATAACCCAATTAAAAAAGCATAAAAAACATACTCATCTGGATTTTAGGCTTAAAAGTGCGACGGAGGAATTTACCAACACCCTTTTTTTAACGTTATTTGACGCAAATACGCCTTTAGATAAGAATTTAGAGCAATTAGAAAATCAGTTTGAAGTTTTGGTTGATTTAGCTTGTTGGGAGGCAGACAAACCATGTAGCAAAATTTGGGACCGGTACGTAGCGAAACTACCTTTTATTTTAGAAATGTTAAATAAAGATGCAGAAGCCACATTAAATTGTGACCCTGCCTCACTTTCTATAGAAGAAGTATATATGGCATATCCTGGTTTTTACGCCATTGCAATTTATAGGCTTTCTCACGAATTATATGCAGAGGGTTTTCCTTTGGTTCCACGTTTAATGACGGAGTACGCCCATAGACAAACAGGCGTAGATATTAATCCAGGCGCTCAAATAGGAGAATCTTTCCACATAGACCATGGTACAGGTGTTGTAATTGGTGAAACTGCAGTGATAAAAAACAATGTAAAGATTTATCAAGGGGTTACCTTAGGAGGCTTGTATGTTGCAAAGAATTTACAAAAAATAAAAAGACATCCTACTATAGAAAATAACGTAACCATTTACGCAAATGCTACTATTTTAGGTGGTGAAACCGTGGTTGGAGAAAATACTATTATTGGCGGTAATGCCTGGGTTACGCAATCTGTACCAGCTAATTCCACAGTTTTCCACACTCCAGAAATTAAAATAAAAACAACAAATTCTCATGTCTAATTCTTTATTAGCGCTTATTGGCAATACGCCTTTAGTACTTTCTAATGCGATAAATACCAATCCTAACGTAAAGCTTTACTTTAAGTTAGAAGGGCAAAACCCTGGTGGGAGCGTAAAGGATAGACCAGCATACAATATGATAAAAAGCGGTTTAGACCGTGGTGACTTTGACAAGGATACAAAGCTTATAGAAGCAACCAGTGGCAATACGGGCATAGGCTTGGCTATGGTAGCGGGTTTATTTGGATTAACTATTGAACTTGTAATGCCCGAAAATTCTACCATTGAACGTGTAAAAACTATGGAGGCTTACGGTGCAAAAGTAACCTTAACTCCAGCAGAAATAGGTATCGAGGGCGCTAGAGATTATGTTTTGGAAAAAGTTGCCAATGATGGTTTTAAAATGTTAGACCAATTTGGCAATGAAGACAATTGGAAAGCCCATTACAAAACTACCGGGCCAGAAATATGGAGAGACACGGAAGGAGCTGTC
This sequence comes from Flavobacterium sp. ASW18X, assembly GCF_005144745.1. Classification (GTDB taxonomy): domain Bacteria; phylum Bacteroidota; class Bacteroidia; order Flavobacteriales; family Flavobacteriaceae; genus Croceivirga. Next base: position 339,046 of record NZ_SWKK01000004.1, read on the forward strand.
ACACACTTTATTTCTAGTATGGGTACAACAGGTACCATTACAGGCACTTCTACCTATTTAAAAGAACAAAACCCAAATATTAGCATAGTTGGAGTGCAGCCAAAAGAAGGAGCGCGCATTCCAGGAATCCGAAAATGGTCCCCAGAATATGTACCTAGTATTTATAAAAGTGATAAAGTAGATGACATTTTATATGTATCCGAAGAAGAGGCCATTGCAATGACTAAAAGGTTGGCTCATGAAGAAGGTATTTTTGCTGGTATGAGTAGTGGGGGTGCTGCTGTTGTTGCTGCTCAAATAGCGGCTAATTTAGAAAGTGGGACTATTGTATCTATAGTTTGTGACCGTGGTGACCGCTATTTATCTTCTGATATTTACAAATAAAAAAGAGGGCTATTAATAAGCCCTCTTTTTAAATGGTTTGCTGAATAAATTATTATTTACTCATGTTTTTATTCGTTTCTTTTTCTACTACAAATTCCACTTTTTCACCTTTATTATCCGTATAAACGTAAGTAGTATTTGTTTGCATATCCTTTTTCATCTTCAAATCCTGATTTTCTAAAATTTTCAAGTTTTCACCGTCTTCCACGGCTACCATCAATTCCTCACCGCTACTTACTAGCGCAAAATCAGTTTTTTCTTCGGTCTTGTAGCTGAATTTAATGACTTCATCAATATCATTATCAGCATCCCTGTCAATTTCAATAGTTTTTACCACGGTTACCGGGGTAAAAATACGGTCTCCATTTACCATTCCCTCATCTTTTGGGTCTGTCTTAACTTCACCGTCCACCATTGTATTAATGGTTACTGAATTTTTTATCTTTTCTCCATTTTCATAAAACGTTAGAGTTTTAGAGGTGGTCTCATTTTTCACCTCTTCTTGTCCCTTTTCACTTTTCATCTCCTGTGCTCCTACTACGGTTAGTCCAAATATCATGGTTGTAGCAGTTAATGTCTTCAATAATTTCATTTTCTTTTCTTTTTGTATTCAACAATTTTTTTTAGCGATGCGATTTCTTACGCTGTCACTGCTTGTCTTTGTCTATCGGCGGTGGTCTTTAACCAAGCATCTAACATCCAGCTACTCTTTTCTAATTCTCTAATGTACGCACCTATTAAATCTACAGTACCTTCATCTTCAATTTGCTCTGCTTCGTTCACTACACGGTACATTTGCTTAATTAAAATGCCATGAGTTTCTAATAAGGCAGATACCATCTGTTGGTCATCTACAATTTCCTTAGTTTCGCTTACATTAGAATTTTCCAAATAACTAGATAGATTGCTCATTGGGTGGTATCTCAAGGTTAAAATACGTTCTGCAATTTCATCAATCTTAACACGAGCATCGTTATATAAGTCCTCAAATTTTTCGTGTAAATCGAAGAAATTCCTTCCTACAATATTCCAGTGAAAATTTCTTAGTTTTTGATAGTACAATTGATAGTCTGCCAATAGCGTATTCAATTCTTGTACTACTGGTAACACTTTTTCTTCATTTAAATTCAAATAATTCATAACATAGTTTTTTAGGTTCAACAATAAATTACTTACTTAACATCTATATACCAATGTGTTTTTCAGTAAATCAACACTCATAAGATATGTGCAACCTAAAATTTGTCAAGCTATTTAACGGGCTTTAACCCAATAAGGAAAGTGTTAACATAAGAAATGTTAAAGCCAGTCTTTCTTTTTAAAGAATATTAACAGTCCCAGCCCAATAATTATAAAGGACAACCATACTAAGGGATAGCCATAGGGCGAATTGAGTTCTGGCATATTAGTAAAATTCATGCCATAAATACCAGCAATAAAAGTCAACGGAATAAAAATGGAAGCAATAACCGTAAGCACTTTCATTACCTCATTCATCTTGTTACTCATATTGGTCATGTACATTTCCATAAGGCTGGTAACCATTTCACGATAAAGAACGATATCTTCATTAATCTCTGTACAGTGGTCAGAGGTATCTCTCAAAAATATTTTAGTATCCTTATCAATTAAGGAACTTTCTGTTGCTAGCATTCTATTGACAATCTCTTTTACAGGAAATACCCATTTACGGATACGAAGAATTTCTTTTTTGAGTGTCTGTATTTTTTTTGCAGATTCTTTGGTTGGATTTTCATAAACTTCTTCTTCTAGCGATTCCAAATTCTCTCTAATATCATCTAACACTACATAATAATTATCCACAATGGCATCTAGTAGTGCAAAAAATAAGTAGTCTGCTCCCCTACTTCGTATACGCCCATATTTGTTAGTGATACGCTCCCTTACCCCACCAAATACGTCTTCATCGGTTTCTTGAAAAATTAGAACTTGCTTGTCTAATAATATAAGACTTACATGTTCTATTTTAATCTGTTTTTCACCATCTAGATATAGCATTTTAAATACGCCAAATAAATGCTCATCATACTCATCTATTTTGGGACGTTGAAGGGTATCCATGACATCCTCTAAGAGCAAATTATTTAATTTGTAATGTGAGCCTATGTTATTAATAGCTTCTTCATCAGAAATACCTACAATATTGAGTAATGTCGTTTCTAATTCATTTTTAACCGGTAATTGTTTGTGAGCTATTTCTGACTGTTTAAAATTGTGTTCATTATATGTTATTAATTGCAGATGCGATGGTTCTTTATCTCTTAAACCTACGTAGGAAATATGACCAGGTGCTTTCCCTAATTTAGATTTAGAACGGGAATATCTTTGCGTAATTTTCTTTTTCTTGGCCATATTTAAGGATGTATTAAAACAAAGTAACTAAAAAAAGCCCTTTCAGAAAGATAGGGCTTTTACAACATTCTTATTGTTAGGATTACCTTTTACAATCCATTAATATAGTTTCCATACAAGTCATTGAATTGCAAACCTTTATTGATACGTTGTTTGCTTAATTTTTTATAAGCTACTAATCCCCATAGTAAAAATTCCTTTAAAAAATATTGATCTTGTGCAGGAATTTCATCTCCATACTCCCGTGCCAAATCGTTTAATGGAACTATTGCATTTAATTTTTGCTGATATTCTTTATCGCTATCGCCATCTATCAGTTCAAATCCGTCTTGATCAAAAAACCAACTAATAATATCATCATAAGCAGTAGGCTCTCCTTTACGTTCTAGTTTACTAATCTCTGGAAAATATTTTGGAAAAATGGATTTAATAGCCTCTTCTATTAACGTTTCGGCTACAAAGGCGGCGCCTTCTTGTTCGCCCTCATAAACCAATTCTATCTTTCCTGTTATAGCTGGAATAATACCCATAAAATCGGCCAATCGCACTTGTGTTTCTGAATCACCATTTATTAGCATTCTTCTTTTAGCGGTGCTCAACAAATTTTCATAAGCGGTAATACTCATACGAGCACTTACACCACTTTTGGCATCTACATATTCACTATCTCGCGCTTCAAAGCTTATCTGTTCTAATACATCTTTCGCTAATTCTGGCACATAAATTTCCTTATTTTCAGAAAGTAGCGCACTTACTTCTTGTTGTGTGATTTTCTTAGCGATTTCTAATTCTTCTGGATAATGTGTCAGAATTTGAGAACCAATCCTATCTTTAAGCGGAGTTACAATACTACCTCTATTAGTATAATCTTCTGGATTAGCGGTAAATACAAATTGGATATCTAATGGCAATCGTAATTTAAAACCACGTATTTGAATATCGCCTTCTTGTAAAATATTAAACAAAGAAACTTGTATTCTTGCCTGCAAATCTGGTAATTCGTTAATCACAAAAATACAACGGTTCGCACGCGGTATCATTCCAAAGTGGATTACTCGGTCGTCTGCATAACTCAGTTTTAGATTTGCTGCTTTTATAGGATCAACATCTCCTATTAAATCAGCTACAGTTACATCTGGCGTTGCCAATTTTTCGTAAAAACGGTCTTCTTTAGGTAACCAAGAAATAGGCGTGTCATCCCCTTTTTCTGCAATTAGTTCTTTTGCAAATCGGGATAAAGGATTAAATGGGTCGTCATGGATTTCTGAACCCGTTACATAAGGAATATAATCATTCAATAGGTTAAGCATTTGCCTGGCTAAACGTGTTTTTGCTTGCCCTCTTAAACCTAACAAATTAATGTTATGCTTGGATAAAATGGCGCGCTCTAGCTCTGGAATTACAGAATCTTCGTATCCCCAAATGCCTTCAAAAACAGTTTCTTTATTTTTGATTTTAACAATAAGGTTATCCCTTAATTCGTCTTTAACCGATTTTGTGACATAACCAGCTTTTTTTAAAGCTCCTAAAGTTTGAATGTTCTCTATCTTCATATATTTTTTTTATCACCCTAAGGCTTCAGGGTTTTATAGCCCACAACGTGTGAGGCTTTTATTTAATTCTCTTTCTTCTATTGTTTTCGTAGTCTTCAAAAATCATTTCTCCAAGACCTTTGAGACCTGTATAAAATGCTTTTCCTTTATTTGCTGCGGTAAACTCCCGTACAAACTGCATTAAATAAGGGTCTTGCGCAATCATAAAGGTAGTAATGGGTATATGTAATTTTCTTGCTTGTGCGGCCATATTGTAGCATTTCTCAACTATATACTCGTCCAAGCCTACGCTGTTTTTATAATAATCACCATTGGGCAAGCGCAAACAACTTGGTTTGCCATCCGTTATCATAAATATTTGTTTGTTGGTATTACGCTTTCTACGTAACATATCCATAGCCAATTGCAACCCAGCCACTGTATTAGTATGGTATGGACCTACCTTTAAATAAGGTAAATCCTTGATGGGAATTGGCCAAGCATCGTTCCCAAATACCAGAATATCCAAAGTGTCCTTTGGGTACCTAGTGGTGATTAATTCTGCCAACGCCATGGCCACTTTTTTAGCAGGAGTTATCCGGTCTTCTCCATACAAAATCATGGAGTGACTAATATCAATCATAAGCACGGTACTCATTTGTGCTTTATGCTCTGTATCCTCTACCACCAAATCATTTTCGTCTAACATAAAGTTACCTATGCCATGGTTTATTTGGGCATTACGTAAACTCTCTGTCATAGAAATATGCTCTAGACCATCTCCGTAGCGGTATTCTCTAAAATCGCCCGAGTGTTCATCTCCTTTCCCTAATTTTCCGGTCTTATGATTGCCAGAGCCACTACGTTTAATTTTACCAAAGATTTGGTCCAACGCACGTTGGCGTAGCATCCGTTCTAATTTAGCCGTGATATTTATGGTGCCACCGCCTTCACCATCTTGTCCTTCCTCACCTTCACCTGCCGTTCCATCACCTTGTTCAAACTCTTCACGGATATAACCTTTCTTTTTAAGGTCTTCTATAAAATCGTCTATAGTATAGTCTGGAGTTGTTAATTGGTATTCTTCATCTAACTGACGCAACCAATCTATTGCCTCATCAAAATCACCGGAAGTATGTGTGATTAGCTCTTGAAAAATATCAAACAATTTTTCAAACGGACTCTGGTCTGGCGCACTGTACGTGGTAAAAAGGAATCCTTTTCTTGTTTTCATAGCCATACCTTAAAATTACTGTATAATGCTCAGTTGTCGTTATTTTTTATAAAAACTTAACGCTTTCCGTAAGTTTGTTTAAGGATGAAAGAATTGATACAAGCATTTTACAATACCAAGCCCTTATGGACTCATAAACAATTTGGATTGGAACAATTTGAATTTCCTTCAATTGACATGGGGGTCATAAAAAATGTTGACATTCCAGAAAAACTGCGTTTGGGGCACCAAATGGAATACGTGTTTAAGCACCTAATTACACTAGTTAAAAACTATCAAGTAATTGCATCTAATATTTTAATAGATGAGGGAAAAGTGCGTTTGGGGGAGTTAGATTTTATATTGAAAGATATCAGTAGCAACAGCTATCTGCATGTAGAATTGGCGTACAAATTCTATATTATAAATCCTGATATTTCGGAGCCAATTCACCGACTCATGGGTCCAAACAAACGGGATATGTTTTATACTAAATTGGATAAGCTTAAGGAAAAACAATTTCCACTCCTACAGCATCCAAGTCTTAAACAAAAATGGGAAAGTTTAGGCATTGATCCTTTAAAGGTGAAACAACAGTCTTGTTTTAAAGCGCAATTATTTTCGCCATTTAAGGAAGAAAAGTTAGCAATAAGACCACTAAATACAGCTTGCCATGCAGGTTATTGGGTGCGCTTTGAGCAATTCAGCAGTATTGCATTTAAAACGTATCAATTTTATATTCCTACCAAAAGGGAATGGCCGTTGGTACCCCATCACCAAGTATTATGGAACAACCATTATAATACATTGCTAGACATCAATTTAAAACACCTTAATCAATATGCACCTATGGTTTGGGTGCGTACCAAAGAGGGCGAATTATTTAAGTTATTTGTAGTATGGTGGTAGGAAAAAAAGGTAGCATTAAGCCCTAGGAACCCAATGCTACCACATCAATCACATTTTAATCTGCTGTAAATGTGTAAGTAACCCTGTTTACCTCTGTAAGCCTAAAATAACCAAACGGGTAATTATCTGGTTGGGTTTGGTTAATACAATTGCCTTTTAAAGCAACTGGTGTTGAAGAGAATAAGCCAGCGCCACCCATTTGTTCAATTAAAATTTTCATGTATTCATAATAGCTTTTAGATACACCATGCATGCTAATGTAAACGGTATCACCCGGCTCAAAAGGCGTTAAACCATCCATCTCATCTTCTTCTATCTCATACCACCAATCAATCTCATTCCCATTTATAAATTCGTCCTTAGCATCTTCAAAAACAGGAAATAATTCTCCCTCTTTTAAAAATTTGAATAGGTAGTAATTCTCTTCTGCTTCAGGGTCCGTAAAAACTAAATGAACTTCTAAATCCTCATCATTAAAACCATCATCCCTTGACTGAAAAATTTCCTTGATTTCTGGAACGGGAGTCATTTTCTCTGTAGCGGTAAATACTTCGTTTTTATAGCTTATGGTTAATGCATAAGTATCGCCAATTATCGGCTCAAAATCAGTTGTAGAATAGTTTCCATCGTTTTGGTCTACAAATAAAACCTCTGTTCCGCTATTTACATTAAGAACGCTAACTGTGGCACCTATTGCAGGTTGATAACTTGTATCAAAATAAGGTGTAGAGGTGGATAGTTTTATAGTTTGATAATTACCTTCTGTTCCTTTTTCCCAATCTAAAGAAGCTTCTATTACAAGTCTTGTTGGTCCTTCTTGCACCTCTATATCTACAATGTCTTCACAAGAAGTAAAAACTATTAGTATTAGGATAGCTAATTGTTTTAAGAATGATTTCATGATTAAAATTTAAAATTATAAGTAATAGAAGGTAATATGCCAAAAATGGCGGTTCTTGTGGCTTCATTGGCACCGGTCTCAAAGTTTTGCCCAAATGAAATACTGGCCGCATTTTTACGGTGATAGAGGTTGTAAATGCTTAAAACCCATTCTCCCCTAAATCGCTTATTTAAAGATTTTTTGGGCGTGTAAGTTATGGATGCATCCAAACGGTGATACGCGGGTAGACGGTCAGAATTTCTACTTGAATAACTTGCAATGGACACTCCCTCGTAACTATACTGCCCATTAGGGTAAGTCACTGGTCTACCAGTCTGAAAAACGAGGTTGGTTCCAAAACTCCAGCTATCGCTTAAACGGTACGCTCCAGAAATGGATATATCATGGGTTCTATCAAAAAAAGTAGGATACCAACTACCATTGGCGATTCCAGGTCCGCCAGCTGTATCACCTAGGGTACGTTGTTCAGATTTTGACAAGGTATAAGCTATCCAGCCCGTAAAATTTCCTGTGTTTTTGCGCAGTAAGAATTCTAGTCCATAGGCACGCATTTCTCCATTCAATATTTCGGTTTCAATGGTATTCTGGCCTATAAGGTCAGAACCATCTATATAATCAATCCTATTTGCTACTGATTTAAAATAACCTTCTACCTCTAAAGAATAGGTTTTATCCTCAAAATCATAAAAGTATCCCAGGGCGTATTGATTAGACAATTGGGGCTTTATAAAAGGGCCGCTTGGAGTCCATACATCCAAAGGCGTTACGGAAGAAGTATTAGACAAAAGATGAATATACTGGGCTGTTCTAGAAAATCCTGCCTTTACAGAACTATTGTCATTAATTAAATAGGCTAAAGATGCTCTAGGTTCTAAATTGCGAAAAGAAGTTATTACATCGCTCTTTTTATAAGCAGTTTCATCAATTACTTCTCCCCTCTCATAGATTTCTAAATCTGGATTATAAACTACTGGTTGGTCATTTTGATATGTTGAAATTGGTTGCCCTCCTAATCTAGAAAACCCACTAAAACGAAGTCCATATTCAGCAGTTAATCTATTGCTTAACTTATGCTCTGCATTTAAATAGATAGCACTTTCCAAAGCTCTTTTCCGATCTAAAGCAAAGGGGTTAATGGAAGATGTATTTGATGTTGGATTTATTTGACCAGGGTCAAACACATAGAGCAGACTGCTGGCCCCAAAACCCATAGTAAAACTATCCTTTAAGTAATATTTAAAATCATACTTAAGATTGTAGTTGTTTATGGAGGACATCCACTCAAACTCTTCAAAATCCAAATCTAAATCATAATCATATCTACTAACAATTGCAGAGAGATTAGAGAATAATTTATCATTAAAAATATGGTTCCACCTAAGATTACCAGAAGCATTACCATAACTACTGGCAAAGCTTTGTCCAATTTTAAAAGCATCTCTTCCAAAATAACCACTCAGGTAAATTCTATTGTTTGGATTTATACTGTAATTGGTTTTAAGGTTTAAATCATAAAACATTACGGAATTCTCTTCGCCTGCTGCTTTAAGAAAAAGATCTAGATAAGAGCGTCTGCCAGCAACCAAATAAGAACCCTTATTATTAAACATGGGTCCTTCTGCTGTTACCCTACTAGAAATTGCTCCAATACCACCCGTAAGTGCAAATTTTTTACTGTTCCCGTCTTTTTGTCTGATATCTAAAACAGAAGAAACTCTACCTCCAAAGCGAGCCGGTATTCCGCCTTTGTAGAGTTTTAAATCTTTAATAGCGTCTGCGTTAAAAACCGAAAAAAAACCAAACATATGAGAGGTATTGTAGATGATAGCCTCGTCTAACAATACTAAATTTTGGTCCTGAGCACCTCCTCTTACATGAAAACCCCCAGTTCCTTCTCCGTTGTTCGTAACCCCTGGTAGCATTTGTAATGATTTTAATATATCTACCTCTCCTAACACCACAGGCATTTTTTTAACGGTGTTAATATTCATCTTTAACACGCTCATTTCTGGTTTTCGAAGTAGTGCTTTCTCTGGTTCTTCTGCAGTTACAATTACCTCGTTCAATTCGGTAGATAGTTCGTCAAGTTCTATATCTTTTTTTGTGTCTGTTTGTAAGCTCAATTTTACAGTAATATCAGTAAAACCTATATAAGAAACGTTTAAATTGTAGTCGCCTTCTGGAGCGGAAATAGAATAAAAACCATATGTATTGGTAGTAGCACCAATGGTTGTACCCTCCAGAAAAACAGAAGCTCCATATAGCGTCTCTCCATTACTTTTATCTTTTATGATTCCGCTAATTGTATAATGAGTTTGTCCTAAGCCCCAGAATGATTGGAGTATTAATACAACCACAATCCATGGTATTTTTTTTGAATTCATTTTTTAATTTGTTTTTTGATGATTGAATGAAAATGTATACCACCAATAGACAATTCTAAAAAGACAAGGTTGCATTTCACACTAAAAAAAGTGGGATAACTTCGCTTCACTATAAAAAACTTTACACTTTTTTTACTTTAGGTGCAACCCTTAGTTAGTTCCTTTGTCTTTAGAGCAGAAAGTATCAACCAAAACCATTGAAAACGGACATTCGTTTTACGCATAAGTCATTAGTAGAACAGAGCAAAGCAGGCCATAGTAGTTCTCAATACGAACTCTATAGTTGCTATGTAGACGCCATGTATAATGTAAGTTTTAGGATTTTAGAAAATAAGGAAGATGCAGAAGATATAGTACAAGATAGCTTTATTGATGCTTTTAAACAATTACACTCCTTTAAATACCAAAGTAGTTTTGGAGCTTGGTTAAAAAGAATAGTAATTAATAAAAGTATTAATCATCTTAAAGTAAAAAAGGTAGACTTAGTCCCTATGGATGAGCATGAATTTCATCTAACCCAACCAACAGAGGCTATGTTACCAGATGTATTGGATATTACTAAAATAAAACGTGGCATTGCGTTATTACCAGATGGCTATAAGCAGGTTATTAATCTCTATTTGATAGAAGGATACGACCATCTGGAAATTGCGACAATTTTAGAAATAACGGAAAGCACTTCTAAATCCCAATACCACAGAGCTAAAAAGAAGTTAATGCAAATTGTAAGTGAATTATGATGGATGATTTTGAAAAATATATACGTAAGAATGCGGCAGCTTTTAATACTGAAAAAGCGAATAAAGATAAAATGTGGCTACATATTAATTCTGCCTTAAAAGATGATAAGCCTAAAGTTGTTCCACTTTATCAAAGGAAACTACTTTTAAAATTTGCAGCAAGTTTGGTTGTAATAATGGCTATTACATTGTTTTTTACTCAATTTAAATCAAGTGTAAATACTGGAGAACAACTGGTTTCAAAAGAACTGCTTGAAATAGACATGCATTACAAAAGCTTAGTGAATTACCAAGTAGCGTTGGTAAAGAATAATCCTAGACTAAGTATAAAAGATAAAAATGAATTTTTGTCTTTTATGGACGAATTGGATACGGAATACCTTGCACTCAAAAAAGAAATGGCAATCAATTTAGATAATGAACAGGTTTTAGAAGCCATTGTTGCCAACTACAAAAAACGTATTGAGCTTATTGAAAAGCTTTTAGAAAGACTTAATGAAACAAAAAATATTGAGCAAGATTATGGGTACACTTTATAAAACTTATCTAGTATTGCTCCTATTGCTTTTTGGGGGTAGCTTAATGGCACAAGAGTCACTTACGAAAACCATTCACAAGGAATTTAAGCTAGATACCAATGGAGAATTGCATGTAGAAAACAAATACGGTAATGTAAAAATTACGGGTTGGGAACAGTCTAAGGTTAAAGTAAATATTACAGTAAAAGTAAATCATAAAAAAGAAGAAAACGCAAAAGACCTTCTAAACCGCGTAAGACCAGAAATACGTTCAAATCAAAGTTTTGTCTCCATTACTTCCCTAATTACGAATAGAAATACGGGATGGTTTGCCGATTTCTTTAATAAAACAAACCCTATTGATACCGACCGTAGCAGAGTACAAATAGATTATGAAGTGTATGTACCCAAAGAGGCTAAACTGAATGTTAAAAACAAATTTGGAGATATTCTGATAGAAGATTGGAAGGGCGAATTAGAGACCAATCTGGAACATGGTGATTTATGGCTTGGAGAAACCATTAATAAAGCAAATATTCAGTTGAAATTCGGAAAAATAAGAGCAAAAAGCATAATAAGCGCTAGAATAGCATTAAAAAATGGCGAATTAAACATGGATGACGCCAAAAAACTGCAATTAACTACAGAGGGTAGTGAAATACAATTAAATGCTACGGAGACCCTTGAGCTATACTCCAATAAAGACGAAATACATTTAGAAGAAGTAACGCATCTTTTTGGGAGTCTCAAATTCTCTTCCATTAGAATAGAGCAATTGCAATCCGATATTGATACCGAGTTAAAAATTGTAGATTTTGTGATTGGGAAAGTAAATAGTCCTAATGCCACTATTACCTTAACTCAAGAATCCTCAGATATAGCCATTAAAACAACCAATTTTTCACATCGGTTTTTAGCTACTTTAGAACAAGGGGTAGTTAGACTGCCTAAAAGCTATGAAAATGTAGTTTCTAAAATACTTGACAAGGGTAAAAAACTTAGAAAAATAGAAGCTACTTATGGTAATAAGAAACAAGGTACCATCACTATTTCTGGTGTAAAAGGAATTGTAACCATTAACGATTAAAATAGAATACAGATGCAACCTTTTTAAACTTAGGTTGTCTTTAAAGCATATCAATCAAAATTAGAATTATGTTCAATCAAAAAACGACAGTATTATTTATATTTTTTATTAGTGTGTTATCACTACACGCGCAACAAACAAACAGTGACGAATACATCACCTTTAACGACCGTAACAATGTAGTTCATGGTGTTTATCTTGGCATTCCCTTGGCAATTGGTGAAATTGATGGTAAGGATACTTTTTTTGCTGGTCTAAAACTGGCGTATGTGGCTAACCGTAAATTAGAAATAGGTTTAGCAACGTACGGGTTTTATTCTCAACAGAACTTAACAGGAGAATTTTCAATAGATAATGAAGATTTAATTGGTGGTTATGTAGGGTTACATTTAGAACCTATACTTTTTGGTAAACGGACAATTAGCCTATCATTTCCACAATTTATTGGCGGAGGAGGCATTGGTTATGTAGATGGTGACACTTTTGAAAACGATGATAGTGATTTTGATAATGAAGATTTTGAAACTTCAGATTTTATTTTTGTTTACGAGCCAGGTGTAAGTTTATTATTTAATATTAATAGATATGTACAATTAGAAGCTACAGGCAAATACCGATTTTCTAGTAAAATTGAATTGGAACAACAAGCGCTAGACCGCATTAATGGATTCTCTGCAGGTTTGGGGATTAAAATAGGCATATTTAATATGGGTAAAAATCGCTATAAGAAGCAAATAGATGAGGATGCACAGAGATAATTTACCCAACAAAACAGCCATACCTGTTACAAAAGTATTTATTAAAAACAACATTGTTTTTACTTATAACGAAAGAAAAATACCTAAGCCATTTCAATTTACTTGGTCTACTTTAGAGGTATAGAAAAAGCCCCATTCCTGGGGCTTTCTTTAATGTCTTTCTATCAAAACCCTTTCAATATCTTTTAAGGTGTAACCCTTGGCTTGTAGTAAGATTAAATAATGAAAAAGTAAATCTGCACTTTCATTTAAAAACAATTCTTCATTATCGTCTTTGGCCTCAATTACGGTTTCTACCGCCTCTTCCCCTACTTTTTGAGCAATTTTATTAATTCCCTTTCTAAAAAGAGAAGCTACATAGCTTTTTTCATCCTCTTTATTTTCTTTTCGGGAAGCAATTACATTTTCTAACTCAGACAAAAAGCTAAAATTTGGTGTGTTTTCTTCGTCCCAACAGGTGTCTGTACCTGTATGGCAAGTAGGTCCAATTGGCTTCACTTGTACCAACAGGGTGTCCTTATCACAATCCACCTTCATAGAAACCAGTTCTAAAAAGTTGCCGCTTTCCTCTCCCTTGGTCCATAATCTATTTTTAGAACGACTAAAAAAAGTGACCTTACCTGTGTCTTGTGTTTTATCAAATGCTTCTTGGTTCATATACCCTAGCATTAACACATTTTTGGTGCGTGCATCTTGAATTATTGCGGGTACTAAACCGTTCTTATCTTTTGAAAAATCGATTTTCATTATGCTGTATTCTCTTGTTGTTTTTAAACTTTTTGAATTTGAACCGTATTTTGATAATCAAATACGTACTGGTATTCCTTCTTTTTCTAACTGTTGTTTTAAATCTGGAATGGCTATTTCTTTAAAGTGAAATACACTGGCCGCTAAAGCTGCATCTGCCTTGCCATTTTTAAAGGTATCTGTAAAATGAGAAACCGCTCCCGCACCACCAGAGGCGATGATAGGAATGTTTACCAGACTAGAGAGTTTTGCTAATTCCTCATCAGCAAAGCCATTTTTAGTACCGTCATGGTCCATGGAGGTAAACAGAATTTCGCCAGCGCCACGTAGTTCTACCTCTTTTGCCCAATCAAACAAATCCAATTCCGTAGGCACTTTGCCGCCTACCAAATGTACTTTCCAACCATCAGTAGTTTTACGGGCATCTATGGCCACTACTATGCATTGCGAACCAAATTTGGCTACCAATTCGTTAATCAAGTCCGGATTTTTAACCGCTGATGAATTGATAGAAACTTTATCCGCTCCATTTTTTAGTAAGATATCCACATCTTCCACGGAAGAAATTCCACCCCCCACAGTAAAGGGAATATTTAATTTTTCGGCAACATTGTAAACTAATTCGGCTAAGGTTTTACGTTTATGTTCAGTAGCAGAAATATCGAGAAAAACGAGTTCATCTGCACCCTCATCCGCATAACGCTGTGCTAATTCTACAGGGTCACCCGCATCACGTAAATCCACAAAATTTACGCCTTTTACGGTTCTTCCGTCTTTTATATCTAAACAGGGTATAATTCTTTTTGTGAGCATAATTTATATCGTTATTACAACGAAAGAATATATCCTTCCAATTGTTTTAAACTAATTCTATTTTCATAAATGGCTTTGCCAATAATTACTCCTTCACAGCCTATTTCATTTAATTTTGGAAGCTCATCAAAAGTAGAAATGCCACCACTGGCAATCAATTTTATTTGATGCTCAATATCTTGCACACCACTACCCGTAATTTCTGTTGTTACCGTTTTTGTTTTTTTTAATATTTTCTGATACAAATCAAATGCCGGCCCTTGCAACATGCCATCTTTAGAAATATCTGTGCAAATAACATAAGAAATGCCTTTTGCTTGATACGCTTTTATAAAGGGAACTAATTCTTGGTCCGATTCTTCTTGCCACCCAGAGACCGCAATTTTCTCATTATTGGCATCGGCACCAAGAATAATTTTGTCGCTACCGTGTTGTTTAATCCACCCTATAAAAGTGTCAGGGTCTTTAACAGCAATACTACCACCTGTAATTTGATTTGCACCACTTTCAAAGGCAATACGTAAATCTTCATCTGTTTTTAGTCCGCCTCCAAAATCTATTTTTAAATCAGTTTTTGTAGCAATTTGTTCTAATACCTTATGGTTTACAATATGCTTGGACTTAGCACCATCTAAATCTACCAAATGTAAGTATTGAATTCCGTGATCTTGAAACTCTTTAGCTACTTCTAGCGGATTCTCGTTGTATATTTTTTTGGTATCGTAATCGCCCTTAGACAAGCGAACACATTTACCGTCTATAATATCTATTGCTGGGATTATTCTCATTTCTTAGTTAATAGTTGTTAGTTGATAGTTGATAGTTCTTAGCTAATCTAATTTTGTCTTATCTATTGCCATCCATAATTCTGAATTGCCCACAGACTTAAAACCATATTTTTCATACAGTTTATGCGCATCTTTTGTTTTAAGACTAATAGTTAGTACATTTTTTAGGCAATCATCTTCTAAAATATGGGCAACTAGCCATTTGCCCAATCCTTTACCTTGATATCCATCAAATATGATAACGTCCATGATATAGGCAAAAACAACTTGGTCCGTTAGTACTCTAGCAAAACCTACCTGTTCCATTGCATCATTGTAAACACCAAAACAAATCGTGTTTTCAATGGTAGTTTTAGTTTGCTTTTCGGTTCTATATCCACCCCAATACGATGTTTTTATCGTTTTATGGATTTTATCGAATTGCAATAAATTCTTATCCTTGGAAATGGTGTAACCAATCATAACTAGAGACTCAGGAAGTTTTTAAGTATTTGAGCGCCATATTGGCCCGACTTTTCTGGGTGAAACTGCACCCCGTAAAAGTTGTCTTTTGCCAAAGCTGCTGCGTATTCTAATCCGTAGGTACAGGTAGCTATGGTTTCCTCACATTTTGGAGCATAAAAACTATGAACCAGATATATAAAATCGTTTTCCAAATTTTTAAACAAGGGCGATTGCAGGTTTTCAATCTTATTCCACCCAATCTGAGGCACTTTTACGTTAGAATTAAACTTAATTACCTCCACGTCAAATATGCCTAATCCCTTAGTATTTCCTTCTTCCGAAGCATTACACATAAGCTGCATACCCAAGCAGATACCCAAAACAGGTTGTTTTAGGGTTGGAATAACAGTGTCTAAACCGCTTTCTCTTAACTTACGCATAGCGGAACTTGCTTCCCCTACTCCAGGAAAAATAACTTTTTCTGCCTTACGGATAACTTCTGGGTCATTACTTAGCACAGCATTTACCCCCAAACGTTGAAAGGCAAATTTGATGCTTTGTATATTCCCAGCTCCATAATCTATAATTACCAAACTCATAACATTCCTTTTGTAGATGGTAAAATCATTTTTTCTTTGTCTTGTTTTACCGCCATTTTTATAGCCTTTGCCAACGCTTTAAAAATTGCCTCTATTTTGTGGTGCTCGTTGGTGCCTTCTGCCTTAATATTTAAATTGGCCTTTGCACCATCTGTAAACGATTTAAAGAAATGATGAAACATTTCTGTTGGCATATCTCCTACCTTTTCTCGTTTAAAATCTGCTTCCCAAACCAACCAATTTCTACCACCAAAGTCTATAGCTGCAGAAGCCAAACAATCGTCCATAGGCAAACAAAATCCGTAGCGTTCTATGCCCAACTTATTTCCTAGTGCTTTGTGGAAGACTTCGCCTAGGGCTATACCCGTATCTTCAATGGTATGGTGTTCATCTACCTCCAAATCGCCATTCACTTTTATGTCTAAGTCCATTTGACCATGGCGCGCAATTTGGTCTAACATATGGTCAAAAAACTTTAAACCCGTATCTATGTTAGCTTTACCAGTACCATCTAGATTTACTTTAATATGAATTTTGGTTTCCTTGGTTTCTCTTTTTATTTCGGCAACTCTATCTTGTACCTTTAAGAACTCATAAATAGCTTGCCAATCATTGCTTTCTAGAGCAATGTAGTCATCCAAATCTTTACGGTCTACTGTAATTTCGCCAGTACCCAAATTGGTGTTATCGTTGATAAAAATTCCCTTTGCACCTAAATTTTTTGCCAATTCCACATCGGTTAGCCTATCGCCTATTACAAACGAATTTTCCAAGTCGTACGCTTCAGAAAAATATTCCGTTAACATTCCAGTGCCTGGTTTACGCGTATCGGCATTTTCATGCGGAAAAGTTCTATCAATATAAACCGCATCAAAGTGTACGTCCTCATTTTCAAATGCCGTGATAATAAAGTTGTGCACGGGCCAAAATGTATCTTCAGGGAAAGCTTCGGTACCCAAACCATCTTGATTGGTAATCATGACCAAGGTATAGTCTAACTCTTTAGCAATTTTACCCAAATAGGTAAACGCTTTAGGATAGAAAATCATTTTTTCAAAGGCATCTATTTGCTCATCAACAGTTTCTTTGATGATGGTGCCATCACGGTCTATAAATAATACTTTTTTAGCCATTTAAAGGGCTTTAAGGGTTGAAATTAGTTTGTCGTTCTCTTCTTTCATACCAATGGTTAGTCGAAGCGTATTGTCACACAAGGGTTGTGTACTCCGGTTTCGTATTACGATTCCTTTTTCTAACAATTGGTTGTATCGCTTATTCGCATCATCTACTTTAATTAAAATGAAATTAGCGTCGCTATCATAAATTGTTTCGATGTACGGAATTGTAGCTATGGCTTCTGATAATCGCTTACGTTCTTGAAGTAAGGTTTGCACCTGCTCTTTTACCCTTTCATAATTCTCCAAAGCTTCAAATGCCTTTTGTTGCGTTAATTCATTTACATTATAGGGCGGTTTAATTTTCTTTAAAACCGCTATGATTTCTTCCGAAGCAAAACACAAGCCCAAACGAATACCCGCCATAGCAAAAGCTTTAGAAAGTGTCTGTGTTACAATAAGATTAGGGAAATCATTTAAACGAAAACTCCAACTACCATTTGTTGCAAAATCGATGTAGGCCTCGTCTACAACAACTAATCCAGGAAACTCAAACAGCAAGCGTTCTATCGCTTCAAAATCAAAACTATTCCCGGTTGGATTGTTTGGGGTGCACAGAAATAACAATTTGGTATTCTCATCTGTAGCAGCCAAAATTTCGTCCACATTGGGTTGAAACTTATCTGTTAGCAGTACTTCTCTATTCTCAATATTGTTGATGCCAGAAAGCACCTTGTACATACCGTACGTTGGTGGCAAGGTTATAATATTGTCTTTCCCTGGTTCACAGAACGCTCTAAAAATTAAATCGAGTACTTCATCGCTACCATTACCTACTAAAATCTGACTGGCCTCTACTTGTTTTACCTCAGAAATCAGTTGTTTTAAATTACGCTGGTGTGGATCTGGATATCGATTTAAACCATTTTCAAACGGATTTTCATTCGCATCTAAAAATACCATCTGTTCACCAGAAGAAACATACTCGTCTCTTGCAGACGAATACGGTTTTAACGCCTTAACGTTTTCACGAACCAACAGGTCCAAATTAAATAGTGTATTCATTCCTATTCCTCTAGAGCTTTAAGGCGCAAGGTAACCGCATTTTTGTGCGCTTGTAACCCTTCTGCTTCTGCCATTAATTCTATACTTTTTCCTAGTTTTTTAATCCCTTCCTCACTCAAACGTTGGAACGTCATGCTCTTGGTAAAACTATCTAGATTAACCCCACTATACTGCTTAGCATAACCGTTTGTTGGTAAGGTATGGTTGGTGCCAGAGGCATAATCTCCCGCACTTTCTGGTGTATAATTGCCTATAAACACAGAACCCGCGTTATAGGTGTTTTCTACATAAAAATCTTCATTTTCTACACAAACAATGTAGTGTTCTGGTGCATATTGGTTGATTATAGCCAACGCAGTTTCATCATTATCTACAATAATTAGCTTGCTATTATCGATTGCCTTCGCTGCAATTTCTTTTCTTGGTAAAACCGCCAATTGATTTTCCAATGCTACAGTAACCTTAGAGGCAAAGGCTTCTGATGTAGTTACCAAAACCACCTGACTATCCACCCCGTGTTCTGCCTGACTCAATAAATCTGAAGCTACAAAATCGGCATTTGCAGTATCATCTGCTACTACTAACAATTCGCTAGGGCCTGCAGGCATATCTATACTAACACCAAATTTAGTTGCCATTTGCTTGGCTGTGGTTACGTATTGGTTCCCAGGGCCAAATATTTTATATACTTGAGGTACGCTTTCCGTACCAAAGGTCATTGCACCAATAGCTTGTATACCACCAACCTTTACAATTTTGGTAACACCGCACAATTGAGCCGTAAATAAAATAGCAGGATGTAACTTTCCTTCCTTATTAGGAGGACTACACAATACAATCTCTTGGCAACCTGCAATTTTTGCAGGTAAGGCCAGCATTAAAATGGTAGAAAACAAAGGTGCTGTACCACCAGGAATGTAAAGACCAACTTTTTGTATAGCTCGTTTTTCTTGCCAACAATCTACACCTGGCATGGTAGTAACGGCTACCCGTTCTGTTTTTTGTACTTGGTGAAACACTTCAATATTAGCTTTAGCTACTTTTATCGCCTCTTGCAAATCTGTTGAGACTAAGGATACACCTTCTTTAATTTCTTCTTCAGAAACCAATAAGTTATCCAGATTGGCACCATCAAATTTTTGAGTGTACGCCTTTAAGGCTTTATCTCCTTGGTCTTGAACCGCATCAAAAACCTCTTTTACAATGGGCTCTAAAGCTTCATAAGATTGTGTAGGTCTTCCTAAAATGGAAGCCCATTCACTTTTAAGCGGATTTGTATAACTTTTCATTTTAAAGCACCATTTTTTCTATAGGACAAACTAAAATACCTTCTGCCCCAGCTTGTTTTAATTCGTCTATTACTTCCCAAAAAGTATCTTTATTAATTACGGTGTGTACAGAGCTCCAACCCTCTTCTGCCAAAGGTAAAACCGTAGGGCTACGCATACCTGGTAAGATGGTAAGTATTGTATCTAAACTATCGTTAGGCACATTCATTAAAACGTACTTGCTCTGCCTTGCTTTTAAAACGGATTGTATACGGAATAATAACTTATCCAGAATTACCTTTCGTTCGTTATCAATCTTTGGGGAAACCGCTAAAACCGCTTCACTCTTTAGCAAAACTTCAACTTCTTTAAGATTATTCTTGAACAAGGTGCTACCACTAGAAACGATATCACAAATAGCGTCTGCAAGACCAATATTTGGTGCAATTTCTACAGAACCATTGATCAAATGAATATCTGCTTTTACGCCATTTTGTTCTAGAAATTTGTTTACGGTGTTTGGGTAGGAGGTGGCAATACGTTTACCTTCAAAATCTTTAAACGAAGTGTACTGTTTCCCTTTAGGAATGGCCATACTTACCTTGCATTTAGAAAAACCGAGTTTTTCTGCAACAGTAATACCTTCTCCTTTTTCAAATAGTACATTTTCACCAATAATTGCAATATCTACCACACCATCTTTAAGGTACTGTGGAATATCTCCGTTACGCAGGTAAAAAACTTCCATAGGAAAATTACGGGCAGAGGCCTTTAATTGGTCTTTACCATTATCTATGGATACGCCGCAATTCTTTAAGATATCTAGAGAATCTTCATTTAAACGGCCGCTTTTTTGAATAGCAATTCTTAGTTTCATTTTAAGTTTACGTGTTTCGCTTTACGCTTGTTTTACTTTTCTTTTTCAGTTATAGACATAAAAAAACCCGTTTGAATGCTCAAACGGGTTTTTATTATTTTGATATACACAAAATACAGTTACCTCGCTTGAGCGATTGTAAAAGTATGATGATGTACATGGTTTCTTTTCATAATGCTTCAAAAGTAAAACGAAAATCTTTTACAAAAAAGAAAATTTTAGTTATTTCCTAAAATTAATGGTAACCCATCATCTCCAGAACCTACCACAACCACTTTAGAATTTGGACTTTTGGCCAATTCTAACGTAGCTTCTATTCCTTTGTCCTGTAGAATTTTATCTGTTAAAGAAGCACTTAAAATTTTATTGGCGTCTGCTTTACCCTGCGCTTCTATACGTACTTTTTCTGCTTCTTTTTGAGCTGTTACCAATCTAAATTCGTATTCTAACGACTCTTGTTCTTGCTTTAGTTTGCGCTCAATTGCCTCTTTTATTGTTGGTGGCAAGGTTACATCTCTAATTAAGATGCTATTGAGTTGAATAAATTGAGATTGAACAATGCTTTTTGTCTCTTCAAAAATCTCATTCTGAATGGCATCTCTTTTACTAGAATACAACTGTTCTGGCGTGTACCTGCCTACTACACTACGCGCCGCACTTCTTACGGCAGGCTTTAGTACTCTAACTAAGTAATCTTGACCTTTTTCTTTGTGCAATCTTCCCAAATTTTCATACTCTGGTTGATATAAAACTGATGCGTCTAGTTTAATATCTAGACCATTAGAAGAAAGCACAGACATAGTTTCTGGTTCCTCTTGCTGCCTTACCTCGTACTCAATCACAGAATTCCAAGGAGCTACAAAATGTAGACCTTCACCTAACGGAGGTTTGTTTGGGTCTACCCCACTCCCTAATGTGTATAAAACACCGGCATGTCCGGAATCTATGGTTATTGCTGCTTTAGAAATTAGAATAAATAGAATAATTATTCCAACAACGACTGGTATCCCAATCTTAGGTAATCTGTCCATGGTATATAGTTTAATTTATAGTAATCCGTGATATTTTCTAATAAACCACTCTACAGCTAAACTAAGAGCTAAGAGGCCTAATAGCCATTGAAAATCTATTAAAGGTACCATATTTTTACGGCTTTTTTGTATAGGCGTAAATTGGTTTTCTGTAAGTAATAGCTGCTTAAGTTCTTGCAATTGATTGGGATAAAAAAGCTTTCCCTTGGTATTCGATGCCAATTGCTCTAATTTTTTATAATCCGCAGAAAGTAGTTGCCCTTCTAAATCGAAATCTAAAATCCTGAACATACCACTTTTAGAAATGCGTTCCTCTTGTTCTGTAACAGTAAAAACAAATTCGCCCTGAGGCAAATGACTCAAATCTACCTCATATTGTCCATTAGAGACAATCATTGGCAAAGATTGTTCAAAATCAACATCTTTTCCTGAAACTTTAATGGTAAGATTCTTAGTTGTTGTTAATTTAAAACTATTATCATAAAATGTAGCATATAGCTTTGCAGTAGCGGCATTTGTATAGGTGTTATCATATGTGAGTTGCAATCTACCTTTTGCTTTATCATTTGCCAGATAAAATATAAGCTTCCCTATAAACTGGTCAAAATTGTCAAAGTTTTGAGTGTTTCTAAAGCTTTGCATTCGCCATTTCCATAGATCATTCCCCATTAAAACTGCAGTTTTCTGTGGTTCTTTCATTGCAAAAAACAACGGTTCGTTTAAATTCACTCCACGGATACTTTGCGTGCTAATTAAATCATATTCTTTTGTGATTTCTACCTCTCCAAGATTACCAGCAAGTGGCGGATAATCTTCTAAAGTAAATGCTGCACTATCAAAAAGGGAAAAACCTGCATTTTTAACTGGTAACAGTTCTTCTGTTTGATTTAAATCTTCCTTAGTAAATCCTAATTCTAGTTCATTAATAAAACTCCAATCTGTTTTAGGTCCCAAAATAAAAAAACTGCTCAGACCTCTATTTTTAATTTGGTTAATTACTGGCAACTGGGTTCTTGTAGGATTAAAAAGAACCAAAAGACTCATATCTTCTAATTCCTCTGCAGTGGGAGTAGCACCTAGCAATTGTACATCTCTTTGTTCATTACTTGATATTGATTTTGTGAGAGCTCCAATATCTGGGTGTTTATAATTGGATACAATTCCTATTTTAGTCCGTTCATCTATGACTTCTACATAGGAAGTTTTATGATTATTTATGGTGTTTTTTTCATTCTCTAGAGCTGCAACGGAAATGGTAATAGGTTTAATTCCGACAGATTTTGCTTCAATAAGTGTAGAAAGTTTTTTGGTGTTCTGCTGATTATTTAGGGTGATGCGTTCTTGATACACTTTGCTGCCATTTACAGATATACTTGCTGTAGCATTAATGGTTGAGCTCCCAGAATATACTATTGTTGTTTCAACTGGAAATTTATTACCTAAAAAAGCAAATTTATTGCTATTGATATTTGCAATTCTTACATCTGTATAGGTCGTTGTATCCCCTACTACCACAGGAAATATTTTAAAATTATCCGAAAAGGTTTCAAATTGGTAATCGCTACCAACATTTTGATTTCCATCGGTAAATAAAACAACGGCACTTTGTGTACCTGTATAGGCTTGGTGAAGCTCTTTTAATCCTTCTTGTAAATTGGTTTGGGTCGCCGTAAAAGCTAAACTATCCCTAATATCTAATCCATCGGCAATGGTAAATTGATGTGTTGAAAAACGTTCGGATAGCTTTGAATCTTCAGAAATAAATTGGGTGCCCAGTAATACATCATTAGCTCCTGACAATTTTACAATGGAACCGCTATTATCTGTAAGTACCAGTAAATTTGCTTTTTCTATGCTTGTTGTTCTTTTGCTGTACTTGGGGTTAACTAACAATACGAACAAAATGAGGAGAGATATAAAACGCAAAGCGGCCAAAAAGATATTTACTTTAGACCGCTTTGTTTTATAGTAATATTGAAATACCGAAATTGCAAAAGCCACTAAAATGGCTGAAATTAA
This sequence comes from Flavobacterium sp. ASW18X, assembly GCF_005144745.1. Classification (GTDB taxonomy): domain Bacteria; phylum Bacteroidota; class Bacteroidia; order Flavobacteriales; family Flavobacteriaceae; genus Croceivirga. The sequence goes on from NZ_SWKK01000004.1 coordinate 362,611, forward strand.
AAGCAATACGGTATAATTATTCATTAAAAAAAAATTAGGTTAGCATACCACCGTCTACGTTCAACACTTGCCCAGTAACATATGCAGATAAGTCCGAAGCAAAAAACAAACAAGCATTAGCTACATCTTCTGGAGCCCCTCCTCTTTTTAAAGGAATACCATCTCTCCATCCTTGCACCGTTTTTTCATCTAACTTTTCCGTCATTTCGGTTTCTATAAAACCTGGAGCAATGGCATTACAACGAATGTTTCTAGAACCCAATTCTAACGCCACAGATTTAGTAAAACCAATCATTCCTGCTTTAGAAGCCGCATAGTTGGTTTGGCCTGCATTTCCTTTTACCCCAACAACGCTACTCATGTTTATAATAGAACCTTTACGCTGTTTTAAAAAAGTACGTTGTACCGCTTTTGTCATGTTAAAAACAGATTTAAGGTTTACTTCTATCACCTTGTCAAAATCATCTTCTCCCATACGCATTAACAAGTTGTCTTTGGTAATACCCGCATTGTTAATCAGAACATCTAAACCTCCAAAATCTGCTAATACATCTGCTACTAGCTTTTCTGCCTCAGTAAAATCTGCCGCATTACTCTTATAAGCTTTTGCTTTAACCCCTAAAGCGGTTAATTCTTTTTCTAGTTCCAAAGCTGGGGCTTCGCTAGAACTATACGTAAAGGCAACATTAGCTCCATGCTTAGCAAAAACTTCTGCAATACCCTTACCAATGCCTCTACTGGCACCAGTAATAATTACATTTTTATCTTGAAGTAATTTCATCTTAATTGTTTAATAGTTGGAGCGCAAATATATCAAATTAAAAACCCTGTTGAAAAACAGGGCCTTTAAATAAGTTCTTAATCTTTTATTGGTGGTGGTGTTTCATAATTAAACAGATAATCTACATCCAATTCTTTTACTTTACCTAGTTTTTCTAATGCTTTAACATCCAAGTCGTTCTTATTCCCAACAACAAGTAAAGTATAATCTGTTTCTGCAATGTTGTCTGTAAAGAAAGTTGCCAAATCATTAAGTTCCATTTGTGCTACTTCGTCATAAATAGCTTTTGCGTTATTTTCTCTAATACCACGCTTCTTTAAAGACTCATAATTCCAAAAAATATCTTTGTCTAATACTCTTTCTGCAGCCATTTTATTTAAAGTGGCTTCTTTAGCAGCGTCAAAATTGGCTTGCACTTCTGGCATTTCTGTCATTAAATCTAACATAGCATCTACTGCCTGGTTTAATTTATTTGCCTGAGTACCAATGTATGCGTAAGTATAGTTAGGTTCTCCTTTTTTAGACGCTAAACTGTGCGCAGAAAAAGCAGCGTATGCAAGGGATTGAGATTCTCTTATTTCTTGAAAAACAATAGAGGATAATCCAGAACCAAAATATGAATTAAACACTTGTGCCTTTGCCATCTGGTTGGCATCAAAAGTGTTTCCTTTTCCTAAGAACACCATTTCTGCCTGGACCATATCATAATTGGTAAAGAAAACATTATCTCCTGTGTCTTGTTTACTATACTCTTTTTTAGCAGGATAGGGTTTTAAATCTGTAATCTTATGGTATGCAGCAATGGCCGTTTTAGCTTCCTCTATATCTTTGCCATAATAAAAGAACCGATGCTTGTATTCTTTTAAGCCTTTTATAAGGTCTACTAATGTCTGAGGTTGCATTTGCTTTAACTCATTTATGGTATAGATATCTCTGGTTGGGGAATTCTCTCCGTATTGACCATAACTAAATAAGCCATTCCAAAGAATTGCCCCTTTATTAGCCTTGGTTTCTTCTCTACTTTTAGCAATTTTTAAAACATATTTATCATATGCTTCTTGGTTGGGTACTGCATTAGCCCATAAATCTTCTAAAAGTCGTAAGCCTTCACTTAAATTTTCTCTTAGGCCGCTTAAATAGATTACCGTTTGCTCACCCCTTGTGCGTACGCCATAATCTACGCCAAGTTTATAAAATTCCTTACTAATATCTTCTGCAGACATTTGGTCTGTTCCTAAATATTCTAAATAGTTAAGTGCGATAGGTAATTGTTTATTATGTTCACTACCCATATCAAAAATGAGATTTAGTTCCATTAAATCGTTCCTTTCATTGGCGACATACGAAAGCGGCACGTTGTTTACTTCACTATTGGTTATTGCTTTTTCATAATCGATGAAAACTGGCTCTAATTTTGGCATTTGTACACTATCTAATTGTACAAAGAAATCTGACTTTTTATCACGATTTAATTCAACAGGAGTAATGCCTGGATTTTCTACCTTAACTACATTAGAAGGTTCACCTTGTCTTTTATAAACCACTACATAATTGTCTTTATAAAATTCATTAGCAAAAGCAACGAGTTCTTCTTTAGATACCTTTTTCATTTTATCTAAAAGTGCTACCCTATCCTTCCAATCTTGAAAATGAACAAAAGATTCAACCAAATCATAAGCTACATTAGAAGCGTCTTCATAGTTTTTCATTTTCTGCAATTTTAAATCGTTCACCACTGCATTTGTCAGCCAATCATCAAAATTTCCTTTTTTGACCTCTTCTATCTGGCCTAATAGTAAATCCTTAACTTCTTCTAAAGTTTGACCAGACTTTGGACTGCCATAAAAGACATGCATTCCATAATCATTCAAAAATTGCGTATAACTACCAGATTGTTGTACTTTTTGAGCCTTGTTTAAATTCAAATCGATTAAACCCGCGGTAGAATTGCTCAAAATCATATCTATTATCTTAATTTTGATTTCATCCTCTGTACCCATTGCAGGAGTTCTAAATGCTATGTTTAAACGTTCGGTTTCAGGTCCAAAAACTTCGCGCTCTACAACAGTGGTTAATGGGTCTTCCGTTGGTCTTTCTGGATGGGTTACTTCTTTATATTCCATTTTACCAAAAGTCTCATTAACCATTTGTATGGTTTTTTCAAAATCCAAATCGCCCACCAATATCACAGCCATATTATTAGGCACATAGTACTTGTTATAATAGTCACGAATTGCGACCATTGAAGGATTTTTTAAATGTTCTGAAGTACCTATGGTAGTCTGTTGGCCGTAAGGGTGCTTTGGAAAAAGTGCATCGTTCATTGCATAGCTAGCTCTTCTAAAATCATTATCCTGACTACGGTTAAACTCCTCATAAACAGCCTCTAATTCGGTATGAAAAATTCTAAGAACTAACTCGCCAAAACGCTCGCTTTCTAAGGTTAACCATTTTTCTAGTGCATTAGAGGGAATTTTGTTGGTATAGACTGTTTCTTCATGCCATGTCCATGCATTGGTTCCTTGCGCTCCGTAAGAGGCTACCATTTTATCATACTCATTCGCTATAGACACGGTAGAAGCTTCATAAGAGACTTGGTCTATTTGCTTATAAATTTCCTTTTTCTTTTCTTCATCACTTTCTGCTTTGTGCAATTCGTATAAGTTAGAAATAGAATCTAAAAGTATTTTCTCCGTTTCCCAATCCGACGTACCAAATTTAGAAGTTCCTTTAAACATCATATGCTCTAAGTAATGAGCTAGACCTGTATTATCTTTTGGGTCATATACAGAACCGGCCCTTACTGGTACAAAGGTTTGTATTTTTGGTTCAGCAGTATTTTTGCTTAAGTAAACCGTAAGACCATTTTCTAGTTTATAGATACGAGTTCCTGTAGGGTCATTACTAACAGTAGTGTACGTAAACCCATTAATATCTGTTTGCTGAACTTCCGCAAACCCCTGTTTATCAATGTTTTTTTTGCAAGATTGAAATACCAATAGAAGGACTAGCATTCCGAAGAAGAAGGTTTTTTTCATAATAGTGATGTAATGATTGATATAAAAAAAGCCGTTAGGTTACTCCTAACGGCTTTAAAGTACTTATATAACTGTTGTTGAGCAATTAACTTACAACTTCTTTAACTTTTACTCCAATCTCTGCAGGACTGTCTACCACATGGATTCCACATTCACTCATAATGCGCTTTTTAGCTTGAGCAGTATCATCGCTACCGCCAACTATAGCACCGGCATGCCCCATGGTTCTACCTGCAGGAGCTGTCTCACCAGCAATAAAGCCAACTACGGGTTTATCACTGCCACTTTCTTTATACCATCTAGCAGCTTCAGCTTCTAACTGACCACCAATTTCGCCTATCATCACAACACAAGTAGTTTCTGGGTCATTTACCAATAATTCTAAAGCTTCTTTAGTAGTAGTCCCAATAATTGGGTCGCCCCCAATACCAATAGCTGTAGAGATACCTAATCCTTGACGCACCACTTGGTCAGAAGCTTCATATGTTAACGTTCCAGACTTAGAAACAATACCTACGCCTCCTTTTTTAAATACAAAACCTGGCATAATACCGACTTTTGCTTCTTCTGGAGTTATTACTCCTGGACAGTTAGGACCAACTAATCTACATCCTTTATTTTTGATGTAATTATTAGCTTTAACCATATCTGCTACAGGTATACCTTCTGTAATAGTTATAATTACTTTTATACCTGCATCAGCAGCTTCCATAATAGCATCAGCAGCAAATGCTGGCGGCACAAAAATAATTGTAGTATCTGCACCAACTTTTTCTACTGCTTCTGATACAGTATTAAAAACAGGTTTTCCCAAATGTTCTTGACCTCCTTTACCTGGAGTAACACCACCAACAATGTTGGTTCCGTATTCAATCATTTGCTCTGCATGAAAAGTTCCTTCACTTCCTGTGAAGCCCTGTACAATTATTTTTGAGTCTTTGTTGACTAATACGCTCATAGTATCTTGTTTGTAAGTTGAACAAAAATATGCTATTCACTAAGAATATTAAAACCTAGCTTTTTAAATGTTGTTTAATTTTTCAATTATTCTGGGAATTTGCTTTACGTGTGCCAATTGTTTAAGACGTTCCCTCGCCTCTTCTGCAGGACTTCCAAAGTAGGTTTTACCACCTTCTAAAGATTTAGATATCCCTGCTTGGGCAAGAATTACTGATTTTTTACCTATAGTAATACCACTAATAATCCCAACTTGACCCCAGATTGTTACTTCGTCTTCTACCACTACACAGCCGGCAATACCACATTGAGAAGCAATAAGGCACTTTTTGCCAATGACGGTATCGTGTCCTATTTGTATTTGATTGTCTAGCTTAGTGCCCTCTTTAATTGTAGTATCTCCGGTAACTCCTCTATCAATAGTACATCCTGCACCGATATCTACATTATTCTCTATAATAACCCTACCTCCTGATATTAATTTATCAAAGCCCTCAGGTCTATTTTTATAATAAAAAGCATCGGCTCCTAAAACGGTACCAGAATGGATTATAACATGATCACCAATAATACTACCGTCATAAATAGTAACGTTAGCGTGAATAACGCTATTCTTTCCTATTACTACATTATTGCCGATAAAAGCATTGGGTTGTATTACCGTACCTTCTCCAATTACTGCAGAGTCAGAAATAACAGCTTTTGCTGCCACAAAAGGATTAAAGTGATTGGTAAGTTTGTTAAAATCTCTAAACGGATCATCAGAAAGTAACAAGGCTTTACCCGGCGGACAATCTACCTTTTTGTTTATAAGAATCGTAGTGGCCTTAGACTCTAAGGCTTTATCATAATACTTAGGATGATCTACAAAAACAATGTCTCCAGGTTCTACTACATGAATTTCGTTCATACCTAAAACCTGGAATTCTGGAGCACCAACAAATTCGGTTCCGATTAAAGCAGCAATTTCTTGCAATTGATACGGTTTAGGAAACTTCATGCTTATTATTTAGCACGTTCCATATACGCACCCTTTTCTGTATCTACCTTAATCTTATCACCCTCATTAATAAACAATGGCACATTTATACGCGCTCCTGTTTCTACAGTTGCGGGCTTAGTAGCATTAGTTGCTGTATTCCCTTTCACCCCTGGTTCTGTGTGTGTTACTTCTAAAATTACACTAGCAGGCATATCTACAGATAATGGCATTTGATCTTCTGCATTAAAAATAATAGTCACCACTTCTCCTTCCTTTAAAAGTTCTGGTGTATCTAAATTATCTTTTTGCAGTGCAATCTGATTGTAATCATCCGTATTCATAAAATGGAACGTATCCCCTTCTGGGTATAAAAATTGATAGGAACGCGTTTCTACCCTAACATCTTCTATTTTATGACCAGAAGAAAATGTATTGTCTATAACCTTACCAGAAGTAACGCTTTTTAATTTAGTTCTTACAAACGCTGGACCTTTACCTGGTTTGACATGTAAAAACTCTATAATTTTATAAATATCATTGTTGTAACGGATACATAATCCTTTTCTAATGTCTGATGTACTTGCCATAGTAAATTAATTATTGCTAAAATAACCTTTCATAATTCCTCGTTGGGAATCACGAATAAATTGAAGTATTTCATCTCGCTCTGGAGTAGCCTCCATCTCTGCTTCTATAATTTCTGCAGCTTGCGAGTTGTTATAATTTTTTTGATATAGAAATCTATAAATATTCTGAATTTCTCTAATCTTCGCCGCATCGAACCCTCTTCTTCGTAGTCCGATAGAGTTTATACCTACATAAGATAGAGGTTCACGAGCCGCTTTTACAAAAGGAGGTACGTCTTTACGCACCAAAGAACCACCCGTTACAAAAGCATGCTGCCCTACAGATACAAACTGATGTACTGCCACCATACCTGCCAAAACAACATTATCTCCAATGGTTACATGACCTGCTAAAGTGGAATTGTTACTAAAAATACAACCATTACCAACAAAACAATCATGAGCCACATGGCTATACGCCATGATAAGACAATTGTTTCCAATGACCGTTTTCATGCGGTCACTCGTACCTTTATTTATGGTAACACACTCTCTAATGGTTGTATTGTCTCCAATAATAACCGTAGTTTCTTCACCTTGATATTTTAAGTCTTGGGGCATTGCAGATATTACCGAGCCAGGGAAAATATTACAATTTTTACCAATTCTGGCGCCTTCCATAATGGTTACATTAGAACCTATCCAAGAGCCCTCTCCAATAGTAACATTATTATGTATGGTGGTAAATGGTTCTATAACCACATTTTTGGCAATTTTTGCCCCTGGATGAACATATGCTAATGGCTGATTCATTTCTTAGTTTCCTTTAGTTTTTACAATCTGTGCCATTAGTTCCGCTTCTGATACCAAACGACCGTTAGCGTATGCATACGCTTGCATATGACAAATTCCTCTGCGTATAGGCGATATTAAATCGCACTTAAAAATCAATGTATCTCCCGGTAGCACTTGTTGTTTAAACTTCACCTTGTCTATCTTCATAAAAAAGGTCAAGTAATTTTCTGGGTCAGGAACAGTACTTAAAACCAAGATACCCCCTGTTTGCGCCATGGCCTCTACCTGTAATACACCAGGCATAACAGGTGCTCCAGGAAAATGACCAACAAAAAAAGGTTCGTTCATGGTAACGTTTTTAACACCAATCACATGCTTATCAGAAAGCTCCAATATTTTATCTACCAATAAAAATGGTGGTCTATGAGGCAGCATTTCCATAATTTGATTTACATCCTTAACGGGTTTAGCATGTAAATCCACATCTGGAACGTTATTCCTACGTTCTTGCTTGATTATTTTTTGAAGTTTTTTTGCAAATTGGGTATTCACAAAATGCCCAGGCTTATTGGCTATAACTTTACCTCTGATAGGCGTTCCAATTAAAGCCAAATCGCCAATAACATCTAATAATTTGTGTCTTGCAGCTTCATTTGGTTGATGTAACGTAAGATTATCTAAAATACCATTAGGTTTTACAGATAGCTTTTCTTTATTAAAAGCCTTTTCAAGCTTTTTCATGGTAGCTTCAGAAATTTCCTTATCTACATAAACAATGGCATTGTTTAAATCGCCCCCTTTGATAAGTCCATGCTCTAAAAGTGCCTCTAACTCATGTAAAAAACTAAAAGTACGCGCGTAAGAAATTTCATCCTTAAAATCTGACATGCGCTCCAAAGTAGCATTTTGTGTGCCTAATACCTTAGTGCCAAAATCGACCATAGTGGTTATTTGGTAGGTATCAGAAGGTATTATCGTGATTTCACTGCCCGTATTTTCATCGCGATAGCTAATCACATTTTTAACTACATACTCTTCTTTCTCTGCTTCTTGCGCTACAATACCTGCCTTTTCTATGGCTTCTACAAAATATTTAGAAGAACCATCCATAATAGGAGGCTCTGGTGCATTTAACTCTATTAATACATTATCTATACCTAAACCAACTAGCGCCGCTAAAACGTGTTCAGAAGTCTGTATCATTACCCCTCTCTTTTCCAGATTGGTGCCTCTTTGAGTATTAACCACATAACTAGCGTCAGCTTCAATTATTGGTTCACCCTCTAAGTCCACCCTCTTAAACGCATAACCATGATTTGGTTCCGCTGGTAAAAAGGTCATAGTCACATCTTGGCCTGTATGCAACCCAACGCCTGTTAGGGTAATAGATTTTGCTATTGTTTTTTGATTTGTTTTTATGACTTCCATGGTCAGCTTTTCTTTTCTAATTCAGAAATTTTATTGACTATTTTAGGTAAGTTCTTAAAATGAACGTAAGATTTATTATAATCTCCGTAGTTTAATGCAGGAGAACCTTGTAAAACTTCATCATCTTTAACATTACGCCCGATACCAGATTGTGCTTGTATCTTAACGCGGTCACCTATAGTAATATGCCCAACTATACCTACCTGCCCACCAATTAGGCAATGTTTACCAATTTTAGTAGACCCAGCAATACCTGTTTGCGCAGCAATAGCGGTATGTTCACCAATCTCTACATTATGCGCTATCTGTATCTGATTGTCTAGTTTTACTCCTTTTCTAAGTATAGTAGACCCTAAAGTGGCTCTATCAATTGTAGTACCAGCTCCTACATCTACATTATCTTCTAAAATTACATTTCCCGTTTGTGGCACCTTATTATATTCTCCTTTTTCATTAGGAGTAAATCCAAAACCATCTGCCCCAATAATAGCCCCACTATGTACCACGCAATTGTTACCAACAACGCAGTCTGACTGAATTTTAGCACCAGCAAATATGCTTGTGTTGTCTCCAATAACAACATTATCACCAATAAAGGCATTAGGGTAAATCTTTACATTAGTTCCTAGCGTTACATTCTCTCCAATGTAAGCAAAGGCACCAACATACAATTGTGCTCCAAAGGTGGCGCTTTCAGCTATAAAAGAGGGTTGCTCTACACCTATTTTGTTATTTTTTACCTGATTGTAATATTCAAGTAATTTAGAAAAGCTAGTGTATGCATCTTCTACCTTAATAAGCGTGGTATCTATTGCCTGTTCTGGCTCAAAATCCTTATTTACTATGGTAATTGAAGCTTTAGTAGTGTAGATAAAGTGTGTATACTTAGGATTAGCCAAAAACGTTAACGAGCCAATTTCCCCTTCTTCTATTTTAGAAAGTTTATGAACGGCTATTTCCGGATTTCCATGAACCTCACCATCTAATATCCCGGCAATTTGAGTAGCTGTAAATTTCATTGGCGCAAAAGTAAGAAAATTTGTTAAACGCTTGCTTTGGGGTAACAGGCATAATATTTTACCACACGCTCAGACAGGGCTTTTAAATTTAGATGGTCTGATGCTCTTGCAACATCAATAAGCTTACCATTTTTAGCTAAAATCATGATGTTCTGATCATCAGCGTCATAGGCCTGATTGCTAATTTCCCCTTTGAAAACTAAATAATCTACTTCTGTATCATTTAAACCAAAACTCTTTTTGTATTCTTCCCTTTTTTGTTGAAACTTTTCTTCATTGAGAGGCTTTTTCTTCAACTTAATCTTTAACAAATTCCGATTTAGAATGATTTTTGACAATTCTGACAACACAAAATCGGGATGAAACTGCCACGACTTTAATGCAGAAAGTACATCTACATCATCCAATCTAGAAAAATACTCTAGAGCTGTAGCGTCCATATCAGTAGTAGATTTTCGTTCCATAAAATACATTAATACGGGTGAAGCATGTAGTTCAACTCCTTTATTATAAAGTTCTCTACCCCGTTGTATCACTCTAACCAATAGCTGTTCTGCCACTAAACTCGTTTTGTGTAAATAGGCTTGCCAATACATAAAACGCCTAGCCATTAAAAATTTTTCTACAGAATACAAACCCTTTTCTTCTACGACCAACTCATTTTGCTTAACGTTGAGCATCGTGATTAAACGTTCAGAACTAATATTACCTTCTGTTACTCCGGTATAGAAACTATCCCTTCGCAAATAATCCAAACGATCCATATCTAGTTGACTAGACACAAGCTGATTTAGAAATTTCTTTGGATGCTTTTTCTTAAAAATTGTAATGGCCATATCTAGCGCACCCTCAAATTCATCATTTAACTGTTCCATCAATTTTAAAGACAACTCTTCATGATGCAATCCTAAAACCAAATGATGTTCTAAGGCATGGCTAAAAGGTCCATGACCTATATCATGCAATAATATGGCACATAAGAGACCATTTTCCTCTTCTTCCGTAATAGGCACTTGTTTAAAACGTAATATTTCTACTGCTTTACGCATTAAATGCATACAACCTAACGCATGATGAAACCGGGTGTGGTGGGCTCCGGGATACACTAAATAAGATAACCCCATCTGACTAATACGGCGTAGTCGCTGAAAGTAAGGGTGTGCAATTAAATTAAAAATGAGTTCGTTTGGGGTGCTGATAAACCCATAAATAGGGTCGTTGAATATCTTAAGCTTGTTGGTCTGTGCCAAGGTTTTTATTTTTAAATTGCAAAGATAAGGCACTGTATTTATAAATCTTTATTTCTTTGCAATCTAGCCTTGCCAAACACCAAAAACGAAACAATTTGTATTAATTAGACACTTAAGGCGCTATAAATGAGAAAAATTTCCATTTTATGGGTAGATGATGAAATAGACCTACTCAAACCTCATATTTTATTTTTAGAAAAGAAAAATTACCAGGTGGCTACCGCCCCTAGTGGACAAGAGGCTCTTGAAGCCATCCGCGAACAACAATTTGATATTGTTTTTTTAGATGAAAACATGCCTGGAATTAGCGGCTTAGAAACCTTGGCTGAGTTAAAACAAATAGACTCTAACTTACCTGTGGTGATGATAACTAAAAGTGAAGAAGAGTATATTATGGAAGAGGCTATTGGTAGTAAAATAGCTGATTACCTTATTAAGCCAGTAAATCCAAATCAAATTCTACTTTCTTTAAAAAAGAATTTAGATTTATCTAGACTGGTTTCTGAACGTACTACTGCAAATTACCAGCAGGAGTTCAGAAAAATTGCTATGGACCTTTCTATGGTGAATTGTTGTGATGAATGGGCAGAAATGTACAAGCGGTTAATATATTGGGAATTACAGCTAGAAGAAATAGAAGATACGAGCATGGCTGAAATTTTAGAATCCCAAAAAATAGAAGCCAACAATCAGTTTAGCAAATTCGTAGATAAAAATTATCGTAATTGGTTTGATGAAGATGGCCCCGTTTTGAGTCACACGCTTTTTAAGAAATTAGTAACCCCAGAACTTAAAGGACAAAAGACCTTAATGGTGGTTGTAGATAATTTAAGATACGATCAGTGGTTGGCTTTTGAAGAAACCCTACATCCTTTTTACAAAAAGAAATCAGAAACCCCTTATTTTTCCATTCTACCAACGGCCACCCAATACGCCAGAAATGCTATTTTCTCTGGACTTACACCTTTGGCGATGGAAAAACGACATCCAGAATGGTGGAAAAACGATACGGATGATGGAGGTAAAAATTTACATGAGGCCGATTTTCTAGGTGCACAATTAAAAAGATTAGGACTGCAATTGCAATGGGAATACCACAAAATCAGCAGCCTAAAACAAGGAAAGCAACTCGCAAAAGACTTTAAATCCCAAAAAGAGAACGACCTTACCGTAGTAGTCTACAACTTTGTAGACATGCTTTCTCACGCTAAAACAGAAATGGAGGTGATACGTGAACTTGCCGGTAATGACAAAGCGTACCGTTCCCTAACCCTTAGTTGGTTTAAAAACAGCCCTTTATTAGAGATGATACAGCAAGCACAACAACTAGGACTAAAACTTATTATAACCACAGACCATGGCACTATAAATGTGAAGCAACCTAGCAAAGTTATTGGTGATAGAGACACAAGCTTAAATTTGCGCTACAAAACTGGAAAGAGTCTAACTTTTAATGACAAAGAAGTTTTAGCTGCAAAAGAACCTGCACAAGTGCACTTACCCAATATTAATGTGAGTAGCTCTTATATTTTTGCTAAGAACGATATGTTTTTTGCTTACCCTAATAACTACAACCACTATGTTAGCTATTACAGAAATACCTACCAACATGGCGGTATTTCTTTAGAAGAAATGATTATTCCATTTGTTGTATTAGAACCCAAATAAAATGAAGCAAATACGTTTTAATAAAACTGAAGTAAAAAATATTGCCCAACAACTTTTAACCCACATACCAGAAAAAATTATTTGTTTCCATGGCGAAATGGGAACTGGAAAAACTACTACTATTAAGGAAATGGTTCAGTTATTAGGTGCAATAGACGCAGGTAATAGTCCAACCTTTGGTATTGTAAACGAATACCACAACAAGCAAGGTGAATTAGTAGCCTATCATTTTGATTTTTATAGACTCAATCATGAGGAAGAAGCCCTAGATTTAGGCCTAGAAGAATATTTAGATTCTGGCGTGCATGTATTTATTGAGTGGCCAGAAAAAATTGAAAATCTACTACCAGAAATAAAAAGAGATGTGTATTTGCAGTTCGTCGAAGAATCAGTGCGGACTGTCGAATACTAACTTCGATAAATAAGACTTTTTCTATCTTCACAAGCAATAAGTTCCCTCGATTAACGGTTAAATTTTCAGATAAACTGTCATTTTTTGTCGACGAAATGCATTTTTAATGAAATATTTTCTTACATTGTAGGGGATTATTCAAATCATTTATTAACCAAAAATTTAGTACGATGAACACTAAAAAACTAATTTTTGGTCTTTTGGCAGTAGTAACACTAGTAGCATCTTCTTTGTCTACTACGATATTGACTGAGCAGGAGACTGGAGTAAGAAAAGATCAGATTGTAATCAAACCCAAGCGTTAATTTGTTTAGAACAATTAAATTTTCTTTAAAGAGCAATACTATTATTGCTCTTTTTTCGTTAGATATCCTAAAGTTTCAAAATTGAAAAAGAACAAATCTTCGAAAGAAACAAAAATTAGGTTTTTATTTGAATCAATATTAATTATATTAATTATCTTATCTCCTTTTATTTACAAGCTTCACGAAGCTACACCTTTTAACCCAGAGGTAGAGAGTATAAATATTTTAGGGATTAATATTTATAAATCTGGATTTCCTTCAATTCAAAGTCATATTTGGTTTCTATTAAGTAAAGCAATTCCATTTTACTTATTAATGATTTGGTTTTTGACATGTAAAGAATGGTGGTACCATATCTTATTAATTCCATTATTAATGTATGCTTTTCAAATTTTTGAGATTTATATTGGTGAAAATTCATCAGAAATTGCTGACAGTAGTAATGTAATATGGCTCTTACCAATATGCGTGATTATAATTCCTTTTGTATATTTAATAAGAACAAAATTATACGATAAATATGTCCATGGCATTGACCTTAAGGCTATGGATGAGGAGTTAAAGTTTTTGGAAGAAAAAAAGGCCTTACGTAAAGAATGGGAAAAGTTAGAGGAGGAAAAAGCTGCCCTCTTAAAAAAAATGTAAATTTGTTCTTTTAGTAAAACACTAAGCTAACAGAACACTATTTATGGACCAACCTGCTTTTCCTTTTAGCAAGCAACAGCTTTTACCACAAGAAGAAACGCTAGAGTTATTAAAACAAAAAGGAGAGTTATTCATAGGTCTGCCTAAGGAAAATCAGTACCAAGAAAAACGTATCTGCCTTACTCCAGATGCTGTAAATGCTATTACAGCAAACGGTCACCGTGTCCTCATAGAATCTGGTGCTGGTGAAGGTGCTAATTATTCAGATACAGATTACACTAATGCCGGAGCAGAAGTAACCAACGACCAGAAAAAAGTGTTCTCCTGCCCTATTCTTCTAAAAGTAGAACCGCCCAGTATAGCAGAAATAGAGTTAATGAATCCGCAAGCCATTATTATTTCTGCTTTACAGATTAAGACACAAACCAAAAAATATTTTGAAGCGCTTGCTAAAAAGCGCATTACGGCCATTGCATTTGAATATATTAGAGATGAAGATGGAAAATACCCGGCAGTCCGTTCGCTAAGTGAAATCGCTGGCACTTCTTCTGTATTAATTGCTGCAGAATTAATGGCTGCTACCAGTGATGGCAATGGACTTATGTTTGGGAATATAAGTGGTGTTCCACCCGTGGAAGTGGTTATTATTGGGGCAGGAACGGTTGGCGAATTTGCTGCTCGTTCTGCACTAGGCTTAGGAGCTAATATTAAGGTTTTTGATAATAGTATTACCAAGTTGCGCAACATACAAACCAACTTACATCAGACGATTTACACCTCTACCATACAGCCGAAAAACCTTTTAAAAGCATTAAAACGTTGCGATGTTGCCATTGGTGCCGTTAGAGGCAAAGACCGCTCTCCGGTATTAGTTACCTCTACCATGGTAGAACACATGAAAAAAGGAGCTGTTATAATTGATGTTAGTATAGATATGGGGGGCTGCTTTGAAACCACAGAAATTACTAATCACGATAAACCAACAGTAGAAAAATTTGGTGTAGTGCATTATGGCGTGCCCAATATACCTTCTAGATACCCCAGAACAGCTAGTATATCTATTAGCAATATATTTACACCCTATCTATTAAAAATTGGTGAGGATGGTGGATTAGAACATTCCCTACGTTTTGATAGAGGTTTACGCAATGGTTTGTACATGTATCATGGCATCTTGACCAATAAAAGCGTAGGCGATTGGTTTGGACTTTCTTACAACGATATTAATTTCTTGATTTTTTAAAATAAATGACCGGATTTATTAAACGCTTAGGATGGTACTTGGTTGGACTTTCCATCGGATTGCTTTTTTTTGTATTTATTTTGAAGAAAAAATCGGGTGATAAAAGTTTAGAGTTTTGCTATTTACCAAACTGCAGGGTACTTAAGGAATTAAGAACAAAACCGATGGAATTCAGCCCAGAATTGCAAAGCCAACTAGAAAAAGATAAAGATTCTACTGTGTTCTATTCTTATTTTGAGGATGGAGATGTATTATTCTCTAAAAGCGATACCAAAAGTAAACCGTGTAGTTTTTACATTATAGAAAACAATAAAGGGCAATTGATAAAAGCTAACAACTGCCCTGAAAAAGTTTCAGTTTCTGTATTTACACCATAACAATCTTACAAATTACGCCTAGTCTTTTCTTTTCGCAATAATTCTAATTCTCTAGAAGTTTGCCCGGCTACAGAAGTATTTTCTTCTGCTCTTCGTATAAGATAAGGCATTACATCTTTAACCGGACCATAAGGCAAATATTTGGCCGCATTATAACCATTATCCGCTAGATTATAGCTTATATTATCGCTCATACCATACAACTGGCCAAACCAAATTCGCTGGTCATTGTTCTCCAATTGTTTTGCTTTCATGATATCTAGTAAACGGTAAGTACTTTCTTCGTTATGCGTCCCAGCAAAAATGGTAAACACTTCTAAATTTTCTGACATAAAATCTATTGCCGCATCAAAATTTACATCCGTCGCCTGTTTAGAACTACAGATGGGCGATATATATCCTTTTTCTTCCGCACGGTCATTTTCTTTTTCCATGTAAGCCCCTCGTACTGCTTTTATCCCTACTTTAACACCAAACGCTTTAGCTTCTGCATGTAAACGTTTTAGATACTCTAAACGGTCCCAACGATACATTTGAGCTGTATTAAATACAACAGGCTTTTCTTTATTGTATTTTACCATCATTTCCCATGCCAATTGATCAGCGGCTTGTTGTATCCAGCTTTCTTCAGCGTCGATTAAAAGCATCACATCTAGATCATATGCTTTTTTACACACTTTATCATAACGATTTACCACGCGTTGCCATTCTGCCGCTTCGTCTTCAGTTAAAGCAATTCCCTCATTAACCTTTTGTAACAATCCAAAACGAGCAAATGCGGTAGGTTTAAATACAGCATAAGGGATGGCTTCTTTCTCTTTTACAAAGTCTAAAACCCTTAATATTTTTTCAAAAGCACTATCTAACTGATTCTCTACCGTTTTGCCTTCAACCGAGTAGTCCAAAATAGAATAGACTCCGGCCTCATACATACTATCTATGGTAGACATACAATCTTCCTCGTTAACTCCTCCACAAAAATGGTCAAAAACAGTAGCACGTATCAATCCTTCTACTGGCAATTTGGCATTGAGTGCAAAATTAGTGACCGCCGTACCAATACGCACCAATGGCTGATTCGCAATTAATTTAAATAGAAAAAATGCACGTTCTAATTCCGAGTCGCTCTTTAGGCGAAACGCTATTGAAGTATCCTCAAAAATTCGCTTCATAATTAAGAATATAATAAAGGTGCGAATATAAGCAGGTATGATAGAAATATATCTTCAAAAATATTTCTTTCTTTGAGTAATATTTAAAAAATATGCAGTCAGTAGTTACGGAAGCTCACGAAGTTCATTTTAATCAAATTGCAAAAGAGGCCTTAAATCAATGTATGGTTCAAAAAGGCTATTCTAAAATCTTCGTTTTAGTAGATAAGAATACAGAAAAACTTTGTTTACCAAAATTTGAAGCACTATTTGACCATAAAATAGATGAGGTAATCTGTATAACTCCAGGAGAAGAGCACAAACACATACACACCTGTCTTTATGTGTGGGAGCAACTGTCAGAACTTGGGGGTGACCGTAAAAGCTTACTCATAAATGTTGGCGGTGGCGTGGTAACTGATTTAGGTGGCTTTGTAGCCTGTACGTTTAAACGTGGCATAGATTTTATTAACATCCCCACTACACTTTTAGCAATGGTAGATGCTTCTGTGGGTGGTAAAAATGGTGTGGATTTAGGAACTCTTAAAAATCAGGTTGGGGTAATACAGCAACCCAAAATGGTCCTAATTTTCCCTGAATTTTTAGAAACCTTAGAGGATAGGCAAATGATAAGCGGTTTTGCAGAAATGCTTAAACATGGACTTATTGTAGACCGACAATACTGGAAAGATTTAAGAACTGAAGGACTTTCTAAAGACGCTGAAAGCATAGCCCGTTCTGTTGTTATTAAAAGTGATATTGTTACAGAAGACCCAAAAGAACATGGGATTAGAAAAAAATTAAACTTTGGCCACACTTTAGGTCATGCTATAGAATCTTTTTATTTAGATAGTGAAGAAAAAGAAACTTTATTGCACGGTGAAGCTATAGCTATTGGCATGGTGATGGAAGCATTTTTAGCACATAAAATTACGGGATTAAGCAGAGTCGATTTAGACGAAATAAAGCAAACCATGTTAAAATATTATCCTTTTGTAGTTATTAACGATGAAGATATACCAAAAATAAAGGAGTATTTGATTCATGATAAGAAAAACTCTCACGGAGAAATCAATTTTGTACTATTAAATGAGATTGGTTCTGCGGTTGTAGATGTTAAAATTCCTGATCATCTTATTGCGGAAGCATTTGCTTACTACAAACTTCCCTAGTTACACCAACAATTTTTGCTTGCTTGGCAACTCTTTGGAATATTCAACTTAAGAATTTCCTAGTTTAGGATTATCAACTTAAACCCCTAAAGTTATGCAACGTAAAATTGTAGATTACAAAAAGTTAAGCCACGAAGTAGCAGCAAAATTAATTGACAGATACCCTCACGGTTACGGAGATGATGATATTTATATATTTCAGAAAACGAGTGGTGAAATTGTAGAGGCAGTAGAAGTAAAAACAGAGGATACTATTTACTTGGTTAAAATAAGTAAAAGCTTATCTAACTTCATTACCAACTTTGCTGAAACCATAGAAAGTAAAATGAATTCGGAAGAGGATTCAACAGCAGATTTGCCAGATTTTAACAAGTCTGATGCCGCTTAACTTAAATACCGTAACGGTCTTTTAAAATAGTTACATGGTGTAATTGATGACCGGCAATCATGTATAGGATTGCCCTTGCAGAAACATTACCACCACTTACAATGGATGACCGCTCTAATGCTTGAGCATCTAGAGAATAAAACAAGGTGAGGGTCGACTCCCTTACTGCTTTGTATTCGACTATTATACTTTCTAAACTTCTGTTTTGTGCATTGCAAGTAGGAACAAAAATATTTTGGTCAAAGCCAGGAAGTTCGGTTTTATCATTTCTTGCTAAACGCAATACTCGGTATTGAAATACACGTTCTGTATCGATAATATGGATAATAGCTTCTGCTACTGTCCATTTACCTTCTGCGTAAGCATATTGTAATTGCTCAGGATTAATAGATTGCAATAATTCTAAAAAAGAAGATTTGGAATCTTCTAGAGCACTAGATAATTCCAAATCTCCTAAAACTTCTATATAAGGCCTGTAAAATTCTGGATATTCAGAAACAGACAATTCACTTGCTTTCAAATAAAACCTATTATAGTTCGTTAAAAATAGTGTGCATTAAACGTTTTTTATCGTTAATGCTTTCTTCTAAAGAAATCATGGTTTCTGTTCTGCTAATACCATCTATATCATCAATCTTAAAAATGATATTTTTAGCATGTGTTGTATCTCTAGCTCTAATCTTACAAAAGATATTAAACTTACCGGTTGTAATATGTGCTACGGTAACATATGGGATTTGAGAAAGACGCTCTAAAACGAATTTGGTTTGATGCGTTTTCTCTAAAAAGATACCTACATAGGCAATAAAGGAATACCCAAGTTTTACGTAATCTAAGGTTAAAGAAGACCCTTTTATAATCCCGGCTTCTTCCATTTTTTTAACCCTAACGTGAACAGTACCAGCAGAAATCAATAATTTTTTAGCTATATCTGTAAACGGAGTTCTAGTGTTGTCAATCAACATATCTAGAATCTGATGGTCTATTTCGTCAAGTTTTACTTTGCTCATTTTTGATAAATTTTGCAGTAAAATTAATGAATTAAGAAATATAACATAATAAAACCGTACTTTTTTTAAACATTATGTAAGAAAATGCGATAAAATACCATAAAATGGGTCGAAATAAAACAAAAATCGCTGAATTATATTTATTTGACACAACTAATAGTAAAGGATTAATCTTAAGGTAAATTTTACAATTGTAAATAAGCTCTATAAAGACAGCACTATATAGTTACATTTCAATATATTAAAAGACTTTAATTAAAGCTACAATACAGTTATTTGAGCAATATATTTTTAACGAATATTTGTCACTCTATCGATATAATTTACATTTGTAAACACTATGATAGACCGTTTAAAACAGATTATGGAATACTATAAACAAAACTCCACCGCCTTTGCGGATCAGCTAGGGGTGCCACGCTCTAGTATTTCTCACCTCCTATCCGGTCGAAATAAACCTAGCTTGGATTTTATACTTAAGCTTATAAATACCTATCCAGAAGTAAATCTGTATTGGTTCTTAAATGGAAAAGGAGAATTCCCAAGTACTACTTCGGATAAACAAAATAACTTGAGTGGCTGTGAATTTCAAGAATCTGAAAACACACAAAACCAACTGTCCATTAGCCCTACAAATACTACAAAAGAAATCAGGCAAATAATGGTGCTTTATACCGATGGTACTTTTGATACCTACCACCCTGGAAAATGATGTATTTTTGAGCTAAAATTTACATTATGAAATATTACTTAGCCTACATACTATTCTTGATTACCCTACTATCCTGTATGAAGCCTGTAGAAAGAGATTGCAAAGCTCATAAGGACGGGACATATAGCTTTACAATGATTTTAGATAAAGACAGTGTGAGCACCACATTTACCAGAAAAGGCAATTTAGAAATTGACCGTTTTAACGGTAAGATAGATAGTTCTTCCGTTCGTTGGATTAATGATTGTGAATATGTCCTTAAAAATTTAAACCCAAAAAACAGAGAAGAAGAAAAAGCCATCCACATAAAAATCTTGTCTACTACGGACAGTTCTTATACATTTGAATTTAGCGCCGTTGGCGAAACAAATAAATTACGTGGAACCGCAATTAAAACACACTAACTATGTTCGACATTTTTTCTAGTCCCGATGCTTGGTTTGCATTATTAACGCTAACCTTTTTAGAAATAGTTCTTGGGATAGACAACATCATTTTTATTTCTATTGCCGCAGACAAACTCGAGAAAAAAGACCGTAAAAAAGCAACTAACATAGGTTTAGTTCTTGCAATGGTTCTTAGAGTAGTTTTACTGTTCGGCATTTCTTGGCTTACTTCTTTAAAAAAACCGTTCTGGGTTTTAAAACACGAATGGATTCACGGTGGAATTAGCTGGCAAGCATTAATTCTATTTGCTGGTGGATTATTCTTGTTATACAAAAGCACCAAGGAAATTCACGAAAAAATAGAAGATAAAGGTCATGATGAGCGCGAAGTTAAAAAAGGTCGCTCTTCTACGCTATCCAACGCTATCGTACAAATTACCATTATAAATATTGTCTTTTCTTTTGATTCTATTTTGACAGCAATAGGAATGACAAATGGCTTATCTCCTAATCCTAATGATGCTTTAATTTTAATGATAATTGCCGTAATAGCATCTGTATTAATTATGATGCTTTTTGCAAACCCTGTGGGCGAGTTTGTAAGCAGACATCCTTCTATACAAGTGCTAGGTTTGTCATTCTTAATTTTAATTGGCTTTATGCTAATTGCTGAAGCAGCACACCTATCTCACTTAGTTGTTTTTGACCAAGAAGTAGGTGTAATTCCTAAAGGCTACTTATACTTCGCTATTGCATTCTCCTTAATGGTTGAGTTCTTTGATATGCGAATGAAAAAGAATAAAAAAACAAATGCTGTTGAAGAACAACAGCATTTGGAAGATTAATTAGGTCTTTGAAAGGCCACGGTGGAGTTTTTTTTATGCTCCTTAAACTGGGCCTGTTGTTGTTTTACGGTCATGGTGCTACCATCATGACTCCATCCTGGTGGGCCAAATATGTACATTAGTTTATGTGATATTTTGTCCACCTTTTTTACATCATTCCAAATATCTTTAAACTCATGCGTTAAAATTACAATAGGATTGTATGAGTTAGGTGCATGTATTACTCCGTATTTTACTTCTATTTCTTCATCATATTCTTTCCACGTGCCAAAAATACGGTCGAAAACATTTAAAAAACCGCCATGATTTTTATCTAAATATTCCACATTCTGTGCATGATGCACTTGATGCATGGTATGCGTATTTAAAAACTTTTCTAAAAAACCCAGCTTTGGTATGTATTGTGAGTGCAGTTGAAATTGCCATAACGCTTCTATTCCTAAGCAAACGATTACCATTTCTGGAGGAAAACCTATGGCAGGCATCCACATATAAAAAAGAGGTTTGTAAAGAATTGTAAACCAACCGTTTCTAATAGCAGTTCCTAAGTTAAAATTATCAGATGAATGGTGCACTATGTGTGCAGCCCACAAAATTCGTATTTCGTGATTGGCTCTATGAAACCAGTAATACGTAAAATCATCAGCAAGCATACAAAATAGCCATACGTACCATGCATAGCCGAAAGACTCATAGCCTAACAAATGATGCCTTACCCCGTTTGCGTCTAAAGGATTAAAAAACTCAAATGTAGCGTTGAACAACACTACCATGAATATGATTTTAAATAAAGGTCCTAAAACAGCAGAACCAACCCCCATAAAACCACTCGCGGCTAAATCTTTCCAATCATACAAATGGTCATCTCCATGAGTCTTACTATAGGTAAGCTCAACTAAAATAAAAGCAATAAAAACAGGCACTCCGTAGACTAACGGATTTGTTAAGTCCATATAAAATATTTAAGATTAGCGTTAGTTAAAACGGTTCTAAGATAAATTGAAATTTACATTAAAACAATGAGGTTTGGTCAGAATCCTGATTACCATTTGTTATTTCATCATCATCTAAATCAATCCCATCTTCTTCGTTGATATCAATTTCTTCTTCAATGGCTTCTTGCTGGTAAAGAAGTGGTTCTAAAGCATTGATATTTTTAAGTTTAAATGTAGTCAGTTGATTTCCTTGTGCTTTTATTCCTTTGATAGCGATAAAATCCTCCACATTTACCACCTCATTAGGTTTAGCTTCTTTCCCTCTTGGTTTATAGAATTCTAATTCTACCATTGGCCTCCAATCCGTCAAAAGTATTTCTAATTGTGAATCTGGATGGTCAGAAATAATAAGTTCCTCTTTTCCTGTATTTTCTATTAAAAAACGCTTTAAGTAGTACCTTTCTTTTTCACCATCATAGTAGATAGCGGAAATAGGTTTTTCTGGAATCCATTTTTCTAAGAGAATCATATCCTCATCAAAACGAGTATTTAAATCTGGTGTGATGGTTTTAATAAATCCTTTTTGATTCGCTACCAGAAGCAAATCTTCACCTTTAAAAGCACCAAGTAGCTCTCCTCGTTCTTCCGTATTTAAACGCCTTACCACATCATCAAACCAAATTTTTCTTGGCTTTAAAGTAGAAACTCCTTTTTCTTTAAGTTCAATTCTTTTTACTGGAAACTTGGTAACAATGTTACCTTTAGAGGCTCTACCCTTAATTAAAATATCTGCAAAATCAATATCCCATTTCAGTTTTTTAATACTTCCAGATTGTCTTAGGTGTATGGTTACAACTTCTGCCTCGCCGTTAGGGTTAGCGCTAAAATAGGTAACATCACTACTAGCCTTACCATTGGTTAAATCGTACATCCTATCTCTAGTCATACTAGTTACATTAAATCTTTTAATATAACTGGGTCCGCCTTTACCATCCTTGTAAATCATATTATATGTAGTGCGCTTGTCTTTTTTCTTAAAGACCGCAACATGGATAATCCCTTTATCAATAAAAGTTTTACTATCCACTTTCGTGACCATCATCCCTCCTTTTTGGGTAAAGACAATGATGTCATCTATATCACTACAGTCGGTAACATATTCATCTCGTTTTAAAGAAGTACCAATAAAGCCTTCTTCTCTATTTACGTAAAGTTTTGTGTTTCTTATTACAACTTTGGTAGCTTCAATATCATCAAAAACCCTAATTTCGGACAGTCTTTCACGACCTTCTCCATATTTAGCTTTTAGGTTTTTAAAGTAATCAATTGCAAAATCTATCAGATGTTCTAAATGATGCTTGGTTTCTGCTATGCGCTCTTCTAGACTATCTAGATGCTGTTTCGCCTTGTCTAAATCAAACTTAGAAATACGTTTTATCCTTATTTCCGTAAGTCTTACAATATCTTCTTCTGTTACCGCTCTACGTAAATGCGTGGTATGTGGTTTAAGACCTTTATCAATAGCAGCAATAACACCTTCCCAAGTTTCCTCTTCTTCTATCTCTCTATAAATTCGATTTTCTATAAAAATGCGCTCTAGAGATGCGAAATGCCAAGATTCTTCTAACTCATTAAGCTGAATTTCCAACTCTTGTTTAAGCATTTCTACCGTATTATCGGTACTCCGCTTAAGCATTTCCGTTACACCCATAAAAACAGGTTTGTTATCCTCTATAATACATGCTAAAGGAGAAATGGAAGATTCGCAAGCGGTAAAAGCGTATAATGCATCTATGGTTTTATCTGGAGATAAACCACTTGGTAAGTGCACTAAAATCTCAACTTCAGCAGCGGTGTTATCTTCAATTTTTTTAATTTTTATCTTTCCCTTATCATTAGCTTTTAAAATACTATCAATTAAGGAAGATGTATTGGAACCGTAGGGAATTTCTTTAATAACCAGCGTATTCTTATCTAAGCTTTCAATTTTTGCCCTAACCCTTATTTTTCCGCCACGAAGACCATCATTGTAATTGGTTACATCAATAATACCCGCTGTAGGAAAGTCTGGAAACAATTTAAAACTCTTACCCCTTAAATGTTTTATAGAAGCATCTATTAGTTCTACAAAGTTGTGCGGCAAAATTTTAGTAGATAAACCCACCGCAATACCCTCTGCACCTTGAGCTAATAATAATGGAAATTTTACCGGAAGATTGATTGGCTCCTTTTTACGACCATCATAAGAAAGTTGCCACTCTGTAATCTTTGGACTATAAACTACATCTAATGCAAATTTAGATAAACGGGCCTCTATATATCTGGATGCAGCAGCACCATCACCAGTTAAAATATTACCCCAGTTTCCTTGGGTATCTATCAACAAATCTTTCTGGCCAATTTGCACCATAGCATCGGCAATACTAGCATCTCCGTGTGGATGATATTGCATGGTATGCCCTACTACATTAGCTACCTTGTTATACCTGCCATCATCTAACTCTTTTAAAGAGTGCATAATTCTGCGTTGTACTGGCTTAAAACCATCTTCAATAGCAGGTACTGCTCTCTCTAGGATTACATATGAAGCGTAATCCAAAAACCAATCTTTGTACATTCCCGTTACCCGGGTAAGCGATTCTCCTTTAGTATCTTCTGTATTCTGCAAAGAATCGTTTAATTCTTCATTCTCTTCCATTAAAGATTAGTGTGGCGGTTTGGTTATTAATTAGTTATCTTCTATTAGGTCTAACTCTACTTTAAGGTTATTTATGATGAATTTTTGTCTGTCAGGTGTGTTTTTTCCCATATAAAACTGCAGCAAAGCTTCTATAGACATAGCCTTATCTAACATCACTGGCTCTAACCGAATATCATCACCAATAAAATGTTGAAACTCATCTGGCGAAATTTCACCCAAACCTTTAAATCGAGTAATTTCTGGCTTACCTGTTAGTTTTTGGATTGCTTTTACTTTTTCTTCGTCACTGTAGCAATAAATCGTTTCCTTTTTATTGCGCACCCTAAATAGTGGTGTTTGCAATATGTAGAGGTGATTTTCCCTTATAAGTTCTGGAAAAAATTGCAAAAAGAACGTAATTAACAGCAGACGAATGTGCATACCATCCACATCGGCATCAGTAGCAATAACAATGTTATTATATCTTAAATCCTCTAAAGAATCTTCTATATTTAAGGCTGCCTGCAAAAGATTAAATTCTTCATTCTCATAAACAATCTTCTTAGACATTCCATAAGAATTCAAAGGTTTACCCCTAAGACTAAATACAGCCTGGGTATTTACATCTCTAGATTTAGTTATAGATCCAGACGCAGAATCTCCCTCTGTAATAAAAAGAGTGGTATCTAAACGTCTGTCGTTTTTCATATCACCCAAATGCACGCGGCAATCTCTAAGTTTTTTATTGTGTAAGCTTGCTTTCTTAGCCCGTTCCCGAGCCAACTTACGAATTCCAGAAAGTTCTTTTCTTTCCTTTTCTGCCTGCATTATCTTACGTTGCAAAATTTCGCGAACATCAGCATTTTTGTGCAGGTAATTATCTAAATACTTTCCTACAAAATCATTAATATAAGTACGTACAGTTGGTAAATTACCACCCATATCCGTAGAGCCTAATTTTGTTTTTGTCTGACTCTCAAAAACAGGCTCCATTACCTTAATTGAAATGGCAGAGATGATAGACTTGCGCACATCTGACGCATCGTAATTTTTACCGTAATGATCACGAATGGTTTTTACAATAGCTTCTCTAAAAGCCGCTTGGTGCGTACCTCCTTGTGTGGTGTGCTGCCCATTAACAAAAGAATGGTAAGACTCGCTATACTGCGTTTTACTATGTGTTAACGCAATTTCAATATCATCCCCTTTTAAATGAATAATTGGGTATAAGAAATCTTCCTGATTGTTATTGTCTTCTAATAAATCTTTTAAACCGTTCTCTGAGACAAACTTTTCTCCATTAAAAACAATAGTTAAACCAGGGTTTAGGTATACGTAATTTTTGAGCATGCGCTCTACATACTCATTCCTATATTTATAATTCTTAAAAATGGTTTCGTCTGGTGTAAAAGTGACCATCGTACCTTTTCGCTTAGACGTTTCTACCAAATCTTCATTTACCAAATTACCAATAGAAAATTCAGCGGATTTAGCCTGACCATCTCTAACAGACTCCACCTTGAAAAATGTAGAAAGTGCGTTAACAGCCTTTGTACCAACACCATTTAAACCTACCGATTTTTTAAAAGCACGGGTATCATATTTACCTCCAGTATTCATTTTAGACACTACATCTACTACCTTACCTAGAGGTATACCCCTACCGTAATCCCTTACTTTAACAGTATTTTCTTTGATATTTATTTCGATGGTTTTACCAGTACCCATGACAAATTCATCAATACTGTTATCTAAAACCTCTTTTAAGAGTATATATATACCATCATCTGCAGAAGAACCGTCGCCAAGTTTACCAATATACATTCCTGGGCGCATACGAATATGTTCCTTCCAATCTAACGAACGTATATTATCTTCGGTATACTGTGTTTGCGACATGCTTTGAGGGATTATCCCAACGAATATATAATTATGATTGAAAAATCAAAATGTTGCATGCATAAAATAATCAACAATTACAGCAGGTTTTTTGTTGATATTTGATTTAGAGCTTATTGTGCTTTAGCAACAACGTAGTAGGAATCCAAAAAAAGCCCAGAGAAATGGGCTTTTTTTTTAAATTATGCGGAATACTTATTCTACACATTAAACCTAAAATGCATTACGTCCCCGTCTTTTACGATGTATTCCTTACCTTCTACACGCATTTTCCCAGCTTCCTTTACTTTAGCTTCGCTACCGTAAGTAACATAATCATTATAAGCAATTACTTCTGCACGAATAAATCCTTTTTCAAAATCGGTATGGATAACTCCCGCAGCTTGTGGTGCAGTAGCTCCAACAGGTATAGTCCATGCACGTACTTCCTTTTCACCTGCAGTAAAATAGGTTTCTAAATCTAGTAATTGGTATGCACCGCGAATAAGCTTTGCAGAACCCGGTTCTGACAAACCCAAATCTTCTAAAAACATTTGTCGCTCCTCATAAGATTCAAGCTCATTTATATCCGCTTCTGTACCAACAGCTAGGAAAATAACTTCCGCATTTTCATCTTTTACTGCTTCTTTTACCTTTTCTACATAATCGTTACCTTCTGTAGCGGCAGCTTCATCCACATTACAAACATACATCACAGGCTTATCTGTTATCAATTGCAATGGTTTAACAAACTCTAACCTATCTTCCTCTTCCACTTCTATGGCTCTCACAGATTTACCCGCTTCCAAGCCATTTTTAATTGCCGTTAATACCGTAGCTTCTTTTTGAGCATCTTTGTTGCCAGTCCTAGCGGTTCTATTTACTTTTTCTAGCTTTTTATCAATGCTTTCTAAATCTTTTAACTGCAGCTCCATGTCTATAGTCTCCTTATCTCTAATGGGGTCTACAGAACCATCTACATGCACCACATTATCATTATCAAAACAGCGTAAAACGTGTAAAATAGCATCTGTTTCTCTAATATTTCCTAAAAATTGATTTCCTAAACCTTCTCCTTTACTCGCTCCTTTAACCAAACCTGCAATATCTACAATCTCCACAGTTGCAGGGATAACTCGCTCCGGATTCACTAACGATTCTAATTTTTCTAATCTTGGATCCGGTACGTTTACCACTCCAATATTAGGTTCTATGGTGCAAAAAGGAAAGTTGGCACTTTGTGCTTTTGCATTAGACAAACAATTAAAAAGGGTGGATTTACCTACATTAGGCAATCCTACAATACCTGCTTTCATATACTTCTATTCGGTTTAGGCTCTTGTGCTAAAAATTAAGGCTGCAAATATAGTCCGAAGTTTAAGATTTTAAGCCCCAGAAATTAATAAATACACCCCTAACCCTATTAAAACAAGAATTCCAATTAAGGCTAGAGAAGATAAAAAGCATCCTACCTTCATCCAAATACCACTATACTCCTCTTCTTCTTGGTTGTTCATTTTAAAAATTTAATACCAGCACAAATGTACAATACCAATTATCAACCATAAAAATTTACAAATTCACAATTGAACTGTTCGAGGATATGATTTTAACTATGCTTTTTTGTTAAAAAAACATTAATTAGCTACATTAGTCTATAGAACACTGTTAAAATGGAAATGATTGATCAAATTTTATGGTCAGAATTTAGAAAAGGAAGCAAAGAGGCTTTCCAATCTTTATTCAGGGAATTCTATAGTCCCCTTTATTTCTATGGGGTTAAATTTTGTAATGATAAAGAGCTTACCGAGGAAGTATTACAAGATTTTTTTATTTATCTCTACAATAAATCAAACAGTTTATCTCCTGTAAAGCATATAAAATCTTATTTACTAGTTTCTTTTAGGCGAATGCTTTTAAAACGTTTAGAGCAAAAAAGAGGACATTTAAAAAAAATCACAAACCTTGAAAACTGTAGTAGTTTTTGTTTTAATTCGGACGAATTAGAAGATTTCCAAACTTTTTCTTCAGTAAAATCAACAGACCTTGCATTAATGTTAAATAAGTTGCCAGAAAGGCAAAAAGAAGTAGTCTATTTAAAGTTTTACAACAACCTTAAAATAAGCGAAATAGCAGAGGTTATGGAAATAAGCACTCAAAGCGTTTCTAACACACTACAAAAAGCCTTTTCTAAATTGAGAAATCTG
Organism: Flavobacterium sp. ASW18X; assembly: GCF_005144745.1. Taxonomy (GTDB): domain Bacteria; phylum Bacteroidota; class Bacteroidia; order Flavobacteriales; family Flavobacteriaceae; genus Croceivirga. Next base: position 391,441 of record NZ_SWKK01000004.1, read on the forward strand.
ATAGAAAATGACAAAATTCTATCAATCTTTAAATAAATTCCATAATTCATAGGGTATATTTTCAGAATACCATCTCTTTAGGTGCAAATGCCTTAGTTTATCCACCTTTTATTTCTCTGGTTATTTTCTCAATAACTCATATGAGATTATTAATTGGGGTTTAATCATAAGTAGCATTGAGAATACTAACTCATTTTATGAATTATGAAGAAACCTAAATTGACGTATTGGGGACTTGCCGCAGCGATGGTTGTAGCTACCAATGTTAATGCAAGTGCACTTAACACCCCCAACAATGAAAGTGACAACACCAACAAACTTAATGTTACAGCCACAGCGTACCAGAGTGTGGTTAATGGTAAAGTTACAGATGCAGACGGCCTTCCACTAGCTGGAGTAAACATTGCAGAGAAAGGCACCACTAATGGAACAACCACAGATTTTGATGGTAATTACCAAATTACAGTGCCTAGTGACGCTACCCTAGTCTTTAGTTTTATAGGGTTCAGCACTACTGAAGTTAAAGTGGGTGGCAAATCTACTGTAAACGTTAGCCTTTCTGAAGGAGTGCAACTAGACGAGTTCATTGTAGTTGGTTCTAGAACCGCCCCAAGAAGTAATACTGACACTCCTTTACCTGTAGATGTTTTACCCGCAGCAGAATTAACATCTACCGGGCAAATCACATTTGATAAGGCTTTGCAGTATAAAATACCATCTTTTAACACGGTACAAACACCTGTTAATGATGCAACTTCTCTGTTGGATCCATACGAAATAAGAAATATGGGACCTAGTAGAACTTTAATTCTTATCAATGGAAAGCGTAAAAATTTAAGCGCACTTTTATACACCCAAACATCTCCTGGTCGGGGTGAAACTGGTGCAGATATCTCTGCCATACCAACAGACGCTATTAAAAGAGTAGAAATTTTAAGGGATGGGGCTTCCGCTCAATATGGTTCTGATGCAATTGCGGGGGTTATGAACATAATTCTAAAAGATAGCCCAGAAACTGGGTCGGCAACCTTGCGTGGAGGTATAACGTCTGAAGGTGACGGAGAAATGTATGGAATTGCGGTCAATAACGGAACCACAATTGGTGATGATAAAGGTTTTATTAATTACACTATAGATTTATCCAAAGTAAATCTAGCCAACCGTCCAGGCACTGTAGATGCAGAGGGTGAATTTGGAGACTTTGTTTTCGTAAGTCCTGATTCTCCTTATAGCTATGTAAATAATGATAACACCTTAGGTGGACAAGATATTACAGGTCTAAGTGACGCACAAGTTCAGCAAATATTTAATGATTATCAATCATCCGATGATTACGCAGCAAAATTTAATGCCATAAATTCTGGAAATGCAAATGGTCTTAGCTTTGTAGAAGAGTTTTTAAGTAGAAGACCAGATGCAGGAAATATTAACGGTTCGCCAGAAACGGCTGCTGCCAAATTCTCAGTTAACTTTGGTTATGATATTGCCAACAATACAGAATTATATGCCAATGCCGCATATGTTTATAAAAATGTAAATAGCTTTGCTAACTATAGAACACCTTATTGGAGACAACAAGCAGATTTATTTGCCACCCCTAGTATTCCAAACTGGAGAGGTGGTTCAGCAATCCCATACTTAGCAGATTTTTTTCCTGGAAATAATCCAAATACCGCAGGAGGTTATGATGGTTACCTACCCACTTTTGAGGGGCTATTAAGTGATTATAATGGTACTGTTGGCTTACGTTCTAATATCAATGATTGGAATGTAGACTTGAGTTTCACCACTGGTGGCAACTTACAAACCTATAAAGTAAACAACTCCCATAATAGAAACTTTGTTTACTCCCCTTCTACTTGGATAGACGCTAATGGCAACGGTTCTGTTGACGATGGTGAAGTTACAGAAGGTTCTTTACTATACAGAGAAAATTCACCAAGATCCTTTGACCCAGGAGGCACACGCTTTTCTCATAATGTAGGTAATATTGACATATCTAGATTATTATCAGATAAAGTAAGTATTGGTTTTGGAGCCGAGTTTAGAACAGAAACTTTTGAAGTTATTGAAGGTGGACTAGCTTCTTATGATGGTGGTGGAGCCGATTCTTTTGCAGGAAATACGCCTCAAAATTCAGGAAAATTTAACCGTTACAATATCGGTGGTTATTTCAGCTTAGATTACGATGTTACAGATGCCTTTTTATTGAGTGGTACGGTTAGAGCAGAAAACTATTCCGATTTTGGTGGTGCATTTGTTTATAAGTTTAGCTCACGTTATAAATTTAGCGATGCTTTAACCCTGAGAGGGTCTATTTCTTCCGGATTTAGAGCTCCTACCCTACACCAGATTTACACTCAGAAGGCGCAGTATAGCTTTATTCCTGGTCAAGGTATCCAAGTTGGTGGTTTAGTAAACAATGTTTCTTCACAGGCACAATTATTAGGAATACCTCAATTAGACGCAGAAACATCTAACAACTTTACTGTAGGATTAGGTGGTAAAGTAGGAAGCAACTTTAGCTATACAGCAGATTACTATAACATTGCCGTAAAAGATAGAATTATATTGAGTAATGAGATTGGCCCTACTGCAGCTGGTAATACAGCGTTAGACCAAGTATTAGCAGACAATAACCTTTCTGATGTTAGTTTCTTTGCAAATGCTTTAGACACAAGAACATCTGGTATAGATGTGGTATTAGGCTATAAAAACATTGCTTTAGGAGAAGGCGATTTAAGTTTTAATCTTTCTGGTAATTACACATTTCAGAACGAAAGAGATGGAGCTGTTAAAAATCCTACCCTTGTAGAACAGGCTGGGCAATCTGTAGTAGATGCAACGCAAGAAGCATTATTCTTTACTTCTAGACCAGAAACCAAGTGGATTTTAGGAGCTAATTACCAATTAAATAAGTTAGGCATCTCTTTAAACAACACGTATTTTGGTAAAACTACCTTTAAACAACAAGGTATGGATACTAACATTAGAACAGAGTTCACTCCTAAGGTTGTTACAGATTTAGGCTTTAACTATAATGCAACAGACAAGTTAACCTTGGCTTTGAATATTAATAACCTATTAAATGTATTACCAGAATGGAGCTTTAAAGCAGACAATGCTGCTGGTGAAGCGTTATTGTCAGATCCTGCACAAGTTAAAGCACAGTCTAACTTAATCACATTTAACCAAAGATATTCTCAGATGACTTATGATGGTTACCATTTTAGTCAATTGGGGACATTGTTCAATTTATCAGTGAATTATAAATTCTAACACTGATTTTCTTTAATTATTTTTGAGTTATTCATTAAAGGCTACCTTTATAAGGTGGCCTTTTCTTATTGATTTTGACCAACTATTTGGTTTTTGAACTTAAACCTTAGAAAAAAATAAAAATACCTTAAATTTTTAGGGTATATTTTGAATTTATTAAACTCTATAATTTTAAAGCTGGCTTTGTAGATGATTCAACGTAGAGACATAACTGTGGATAATTTGCTAGAGGATACCTCTTTTGCAAACTGGGCAGAAGGTAAAAACCAGAACGATATTGATTTTTGGAACCAATATATTAAACAGCATCCAGACCAAATTGCTACTATTCGTTTAGCAAAAGATTGTGTTTTAGGCATCCATTTTAAGTCGAAAGTAGTACCAGAAAAACAACTGAATAATGCATGGGAGAAACTAAATCTAAATTTAGAGAATCCTTCTGAAAGTAAACCCATATCATCAAATAGCAAATGGGGTATTGTAACTGGTATTGCAGCCTCTATAGCTCTTATTGCTGTGCTTTTCTTTAAGTTTCAAAATGATATTCCTAACGAATATAAGACCGGTGTTGGAGAAACTTTAAAAGTTTCCTTAACAGATGGCACTAAGGTTCATTTAAACTCCAATTCTAGTATTCAATTCCCAAAAAAAAATCCTAGGAACATTACATTAAATGGTGAAGCCTATTTTGATGTAGAAAAAAAACCAACCACCAAAGCTAAATTTTTTGTAACCACGAATGATTTAACAATTGAAGTTTATGGTACTCGTTTTAATGTAAATACAAGAAGAAATAAAACTGATGTATCCTTAGATGAAGGCAACATTCACTTAAAGCTTAAAAACGGTGTCACCAAAAAAATGATTCCAGGGGATTATATTTCTTATTCTGATACAGATGATCAGGTACTTAAGCATAAACGAATAGAAGAAATCGCTAAGGTATCCGCATGGAAAAGCGGCTCCTTAGAATTTAATGAAACTCCACTTTATATTGTAGCTACTCAAATAGAAGATATTTATAATATTACCATAGAATTTAAGGATGGGGAAGCTCCTAATCAGTTAATGTCTGGGGGAATACCTGTAACCAATCTGGATATTTGCCTAAATGCAATTGCCAAAGCGACCAATACTTTAATCCATAAAGAAGATAATCATATTACCATACAATTGAAAAAGTAACAACTAAATCCTAGCTGCCATGAGAACACCAATCAACCGTAGCAAAATCACAACATTATTAGCATGCCTTATTGGTTTTATTGCCTTAGCAAAAGATAACATACCTGCTAGTTCTTCCGAAACGATGCCCCTTAGCTCCTTCTTAAAAATAGTTGGTGAAAAACATCAAGTATTTTTTAATTACAATCCTTCGGAAATCTCCAGTAAAAAATTAGACCCCTCCAGATATCAGATTAATAAATTGGAAAATACCTTAGTTAAATTAGAACTAGAGACATCCGTAAATATTGATTATTTAGGCGCTAACTATTATGTGGTTTATAATGATGAAAGTTTACGCGCAAAAAAATCGAGCAAAATAAAAACCACCTTACTAAAATCCATAAAGCAGATTCGCCAGCAAAATCAAGTTAAAGGTAGAATTACAGACATGAATGGCTTACCCTTAGCTGGCGTAAACGTTGTTATTAAAGGCACTAATTCGGGAACTACTTCTGATTTTGATGGTAATTATAGTATAAATGCGAATACAGGAGAGATTTTAATTTTTAGTTATATAGGATTTAATACCATTGAAAAAACAATTACAAGTGCTGTTTTAAATGTACAATTAGAAGAAGGAATTTCTTTGAATGAAGTTGTGATGATTGGTAACAGGTCTAAACCAAGAACAGTTCTAAATTCAGCAGTACCAATTGATAATATAGGAGTAGCAGAACTTGCCAGTACCGGACAACCTACGGTAGATAAAATGTTAACCTATAAAATTCCTTCTTTTAACTCTACCAACCAGACTATTTCTGATGCTACAGCCCATTTTGACCCAGCAGATTTAAGGGGTCTTGGTCCTAGTAGAACCTTAGTGTTGGTAAACGGTAAACGTAAAAATCAAAGTGCACTTGTCTACATTAATGATACTCCTGGAAAAGGAGAAGTAGGTGTAGATTTAAAAAGCGTACCTGCGGCAGCCATTGAACGTATTGAAGTGTTACGAGACGGAGCTTCTGCGCAATATGGTTCAGATGCTATAGCTGGTGTTATTAATATGATTTTAAAAAAAGATGTAGAATACACATCTGTGAACGCCAAAACAGGAATTACCACAGAAGGCGACGGTTTTAACTTTGGAGTAGACTTTAATTCTGGTTTAAAACTTGGAGTAGATGGTGGTTATTTAAATGTAACGGCTGCTTATTACCAACAAGAGCTTACTAATAGAGCTGGCGAGCCTGGAGAAGATTTATTATTTGGAGTGACTGCGGACGATCCTACTTGGGGACCTTGGCTACAAGAAAATCCCGATTTAGGAATGACGGTAGGGCAACCAGAATCCAAAAATCTAAATCTAAATTATAATGCAAGTGTCCCTTTTAAAAACAAAAAAGGAGAATTTTACACATTTGGCGGTCTAGCATACCGCGTGGGTAAAAGTTTTGCCTTATACAGAACTCCCTACTGGGTTCAAGACCCATTTAATTTATTGCATTCAGAAGGAACAGCTTATAATGGTTTCCAACCCACTTTTGAAACCGATATTAGAGATAACAACTTTACCGTTGGTATACGTTCAATAGTGCTAGGTTTTGATATGGATATTTCTGGTACCCAAGGAAGAAACGCTGTGGACTATGAAGTAAATAATAGTATAAATCCAGATTTAGGAGCCAATAGTCCTACATCTTTTGATGTTGGTGCTTACACTTTTGATAACATATTAGCCAACCTAGATTTTTCTAGAAGTTTTGGTCAAATAAGCCTTAGCTTTGGTGGTGAAGCAAGAAGAGAGCGTTTTACAGCAGAAGCTGGTCAACCTGAATCTTACGTAGGTAATGGAGTGCAATCCTTTCCAGGTTTACAACCTAATAATGCTGTAGAAGCCACCAGAGACAATTACGGTGTATATGGCGATTTAGAATGGGACATCACAGAACAATTTTTAATAGGAGGCGCTATCCGTTACGAAGATTTTAGCGATTTTGGTGATAATACCTCTTGGAAGATTAGTGCCCGTTATTTGCTACCAGAAGAAAAAGGGGCTATTCGAGCCTCTTATAGCACAGGATTCAGGGCACCTTCTTTGCATCAAATTTACTTAAGCAACGTACAAACCTTAGTATCCGGTGGAACCATTTCTAACCAAGGTACTTTTAATAATGTAGACCCAATTATTAGAGACGGATTAGGTGTACCACAATTAACAGCAGAAACTTCTAAGAATATTTCTGCCGGTATTACTTTTAAGCCTATTCCCAATCTATTCTTTTCTTTGGACTATTACAATGTAAAAGTAGATGACCGTGTTTTGTTTACAGGAGAAATTGGATTTGATGGGGATAACACCACCACCAATCCAGTGGAAGAAATACTAGAAGCCAATGATATTACCAGTCTTAAATTTTTTGTAAACGCAGTAAACACAGAGACAAATGGTGTTGATTTTGTTTCTAACTATTCAAATATAGGTTTAGGAAATGGCGCATTAGATATAACCCTGTCCGCAAATTTTAATAAAACTGAAATTGTAGACGATATAGCTACTCCTACACTACTGGCCAATAGTGGGTATGATATATTTAATAGAAAAGAACAGTCTAGAATTATCTCTGCTAGACCACGTTCTAAAATTCTTCTTGGGCTTAATTATGAACTAGAAAAATGGCAATTTGGTTTAAATAACACCTATTTTGGAGAAGTAACATGGCAACACGCAACAAATCCAGAAAATGACCAAACGTTTGCAGGTAAAGTAATTACAGACCTTAACCTTGGTTTTGATGTCAATGACAAAATCCATCTTTATGTAGCAGCCAACAATCTTCTGAATATATACCCTGATGAGATTGAAACTAATGGGGATGTGGTTACCGACTTAGGTGGCAGATTTAGATACCCTTGGGAGGTGAACCAGTTTGGTTTTAACGGTACAACAATAAATGGTGGCGTAAGTTTTAAGTTTTAAGTGAAAATAATTTACACCAAACAAAAAAGCGGACTTTTATATGTCCGCTTTTCATTTTCATATAAGTTCCTGTAAAAGGTTATCCTTCTGGGTGCATAAAAGCCTGTTTAGCCAACAATTCTTCTTCAGATTCCTCTCTATCCTCATCTGGCACACAACAGTCTACTGGGCAAACTGCAGCACATTGAGGTTCTTCATGGAATCCCATACATTCGGTACATTTATCAGGTGCAATGTAATAGATTTCGTCGCTTATGGGTTCTTGTACTTCGTCTGCATTGACTGCTTTGCCGTCTGGTAAAACTACATCACCAGACAAGGATGTACCATCACTATATCTCCACTCATCTGCACCTTCATATATTGCTGTGTTAGGACATTCTGGTTCGCATGCCCCACAATTAATACATTCGTCTGTTATGATTATTGCCATTATTTTTGCTTTTTCAATCCGTACTTTTGCACAAAGGTAATTCCTACTAATTTAGTCTACAAATATAATGGCAGAACATATACCGCATTTAAAAGCTTTTGTTAAACTAGGTAACTTATTTACCGATTTTTGTAATAAAACCGAATCAGAATACACAGATTGGGACCTAAAAATAGCAGATGCATTACTTAATGCAGAGGCTCATAACGGTTGGTTTACGCAAGAAAACTGCTTAAGAAGCCTACAGGCTTGGGGGGCAGAACTTACAGAAGAAAAACTTACGCAATGGTTAAGTACGTATCCAGAGATAGGTAGCAAACCTGCTAAAAAAATAGCCATTATCATGGCAGGTAACATCCCTTTAGTTGGCTTTCATGATTTTTTAAGCGTTTTATTGTCTGGCCACAGGGTTTTAGCGAAGCTTTCTAGCAATGATAAAATTTTATTACCTCTGGTAGCCAGCTATTTGCAAGAAATAGATCCAGTTTTAGTTGATAAAATTGAGTTTACGGATAAAAAATTACAAGATTTTGATGCTGTTATTGCTACAGGCAGTAACAATACTGGGCGTTATTTTGATTACTATTTTAGCAAATTTCCGAGTATCATTAGAAAAAACAGAAATTCTGTAGCTATAATTGATGGAACAGAAACTGCGGAAGATTTGGCATTGTTAGGGAATGATATTTTCTGGTATTTCGGGCTAGGCTGTAGGAGCGTTTCTAAATTATTTGTCCCAAAAGGATATGATTTTGACCATTTTTTTAAGGGTATATATGCTCACGCAGCTATCATAAATAATCACAAATACGCTAATAATTACGATTATAACAAGGCAGTCTATTTAATGTCTAATTACAACATCTTAGACAATAACTTTATTTTATTGAAAGAAGAAAAAGGTTATGCCTCCCCTATTGGTTGTTTATTTTATGAGTATTATGACAACAACCTAGAACTGCAAGAAAAGTTAAAGGCAGATGCAGAACAACTGCAATGTGTGGTAGCAAAATCAGGGTATGAAAACACAATAGACTTTGGGCAAACACAAAAGCCGGCATTAAGTGATTATGCTGATGGTGTAGATACTATATCTTTTTTAGTATCACTCTAAAAATAGATTGAGCAATCCACAAAAAATTAAGACCTTTATCCATTAAATCCATCGCAATGAAAAAACACAATTTTAGTGCTGGTCCTTGTATTTTACCACAGCAGGTAATGCAAAAAGCCTCAGAAGCCGTAATTGAGCTAGACGGTATGGGCCTTTCACTTATAGAAATATCTCATAGAAGCAAAGAGTTTGTATCCATTATAGAAAATGCTAGGGCGTTAGCTTTGGAACTTTTAGGCTTACAAGACAAAGGGTATTCCGCCTTATTTTTACAAGGTGGTGCAAGTATGCAGTTTCTACAGGTTGCTTACAATCTTTTAGAAACCAAAGCGGGCTACATTAACACAGGTACATGGAGCTTAAAGTCCATTAAAGAAGCTAGATTGTTTGGGGAAGTAGTTGAGGTAGCAAGTAGCCAAGAACAGAATTTTAATCACATCCCAAAAAACTACACTGTTCCTGGGGACTTAGATTTTTTACATGTCACCTCCAATAATACTATTTATGGAACTCAAATAAAAGATTTCCCAAAGGTGAACGTTCCACTGGTTTGTGATATGAGTTCTGATATTTTTTCCAGACAGCTAGATTTTTCTAAGTTCGATTTGATTTATGCGGGAGCACAAAAAAATATGGGTCCAGCGGGCACTACTTTAGTGGTAATCAAAGACGAAATTCTAGGTAAAGTTTCGCGTAAAATTCCATCCATGCTTAACTATCAGGTACATATAGCAAAAGATAGTATGTTTAATACACCACCTGTATTTGCAGTATATGTATCTATGCTCACCTTGCAATGGCTTAAAGATTTAGGCGGTATAGCCGCTATTGAAGAAGTAAATGAGAAAAAAGCTAATCTAATTTACTCAGAAATAGATTTAAACCCACTATTCCACGGTATTGCAAATAAAGAAGACCGTTCTATAATGAATGCTACCTTTAATTTAACGGATGATACTTTAAAGGAAACTTTTGATATCATGTGTAAGGATGCGGGAATTAGTGGCTTAAACGGGCACCGTTCTGTAGGTGGTTACCGTGCCTCTATGTACAATGCATTACCACTAGAAAGTGTAGGAGTTTTGGTAGATATAATGAGCGAATTGGAACGAAAAGCGTAATAGTTACTATGATACTTTTAGCCAATGACGGTCTTGCACAAAAAGGCAAAGAAAAATTAGAAGCTGCTGGTTTTACCGTAAAGGTGGTTCATGTAGCTCCTGAGCAAATCGTAAATTACATTAATGAGCACAAGGTAGAAGGAATTTTAGTGCGTAGCAATACCGAATTAAGTAAGGAGGTTTTACAAAAATGCCCTAATTTAAAACTAATTGGCAGATTAGGTGTAGGTCTAGATAAAATTGATGTTGCATTTGCAGAAAGTAAAAAAATTAAGGTGATAAATACACCGAAAGCTTCTGCCAACGCAGTCGCCGAGTTGGTATTTGCTCATTTGCTTTCTGGAGCCCGTTTTTTGTACGATGCTAACAGAAATATGCCTTTAGAAGGAGATTCAAGGTTTTTGGCATTAAAAAAAGACTACGCCAAGGGCTCGGAATTAAAAGGCAAAACCTTAGGAATTATAGGTCTAGGACATACGGGGACGGCAGTGGCAAAAAAGGCATTAGGCTTGGGTATGCGCGTTGCTTTTTACGATAGAAAGATTAAAGAAAAATCAATAGAATTATCTTTTTATGATGGTCAACGATTAACCTTTGATTTGGATGGAATTACCTTAGAAGAGCTCTTACAAACTTCTGATTACATCAGTATACATGTTCCTAAAAACCAAGAATATGTTATTGGTAAAAGGGAGCTAGGCTTAGTAAAAAAAGGAGTTGGTATTATAAATGTATCAAGGGGTGGCACTTTGGATGAGGTGGCTCTTGTAGATGCTTTAGAGAACGGAACAGTAGCATTTGCCGGATTAGATGTTTTTGAGTCGGAACCAACACCAGAAATACGCATTTTAATGCATAGTAGCATTTCTTTATCTCCACATTTGGGAGCATCTACATTAGAGGCGCAAGAACGTATTGCCTTAGAATTGGCAGATAAAATCATCGATTCTTTTAAAGCTTAGTTAAAATTTTGGTCTGGTTTTTGTAAATTACCAACTAATAATAAACACTAATTAAAATTATAATGTCAGGATTATTAGATTTAATCAATAGCCCTATAGGGCAGCAGTTGGTCAGTGGAGTTGCAGGCCAAACAGGACAATCCTCCAATAAAACTGCAGAAGTATTGTCTATGGCAATGCCACTTTTAATGGGTGCCATGAAAAAAAACACGGCTAGCCCAGAAGGCGCACAAGGATTGATGAATGCCTTAAACGCTAAACATGATGGCGGTATTTTAGAAAATCTTACAGGATTGTTTGGTGGTGGTGTAGACCAATCTGTAATGGATGATGGCGCAGGAATCCTTGGCCATGTTTTAGGAAGTAAACAGACTCAGGTAGAAAATGCTTTAAGCAGTAAAACAGGTATGGATAGTGGTGCTGTAGGCCAGATTCTTAAAATAGCAGCTCCAATTTTAATGGGATACTTAGGCAAACAACAGCGTCAACAAAATATTAGCTCACCAGACGGTCTTAATGGATTATTAGGTGGGTTAATGGGAGGCAATGCTGCTGCTAATCAACAACAGTCTCTAATAGAGTCTTTCTTGGATTCTGATGGTGATGGTAGCATTATAGATGACTTAGCCGGAATGGTACTTGGTGGAGGAAACCAGAAAAAAGGCGGTATTGGAGGTCTTTTGGGCGGTTTATTTGGAAAATAAATTATCAAATTAGATAGATTAACAAGTCGTTTGAAAATTTCAAGCGACTTTTTTTGTATCTTATAATTATGAAAAAGAGTGTTTTAGTATTCCTTTCTTTAATCCTATTTAGTTGTGGAGCCACCAAACAACAAATGGTAATCTCCAATGAAGAAAAACAAATTTTGGAGTCCACAGAAGAACAAGAAGTAGCTATATCTGACGAAGAATCTGAGTACGAAATCATTATCATAGAGCCAGGTTTCTATACATGGCTTAATAGTATCGCGAAACCAGAAGGGTATTACTCGCAAAGCTTTTTAGAAAATAGAAATCAGATTTATGTAATAAATTGGAATCAAAGAGTGATGAATCCTTCTGTTTACAATCCTAATCTGTACGAACTTCAAATTAATTATGACCCAAACATAGACTATGGGTATGATGTAAACTACAAACTTTATAACTACTTTATATTCTTTCAACGCAAGTATAACCAACGTTTAGGTCCCTTTGTGCCCCGCATATAATGTTTACCTTTGCAGACTTTATATAGTTATGGAAAGAATTAAAAAACGTTGGGATATTATTAAAAGTTGGCAATTTGTATTTCCAATATTAGGTTTTCTACTCACGTTGGCCACAGCTTACTACTTTGCTAGAAAATTTATACACCTTACAAACACTAATAACACAATATGGGAATGGCCTATCACCTTAATTGTAACTATAATCCTATGTACAGTACTCCTAAAATTCTTTTTGTGGTGCTTTGAAAAGTTAAAAAACAAATGGATAACACAATATAGATGGGAAATGATTGCCATTTTTATTGTGTTTGCGATTACTGGTAGTCTTTCTGCTAGATTAGCTGCCCCACTAGTAAACCTTATAGGATTGGACTATGAAACAAGTAGTGGATGGTTGTATTGGCCAGTTCGTATTTTAATAATTTTTCCTATTTATCAATTTCTTTTGGTTGCCATTGGCTGGTTGTTCGGTCAATTTCGCTTTTTTTGGGCTTTTGAAAAACGAATGCTAAAAAAAATGCGACTAGGTTTTTTGATTCCTTAAATTGTGATTTTATTAACAACTAAAAATCTAATTAATAACTTAGATTTGTGAATCAATGAAAGCAAAACAGATTTTCACTTATGTTCTGTTATTTACCTTATTTACTTTTAAGGTATCGTCTTTTCATGTGTTTTCACATACCGATAATGAAGATACGGAAATTGAAAACTGTTTGTTATGTGAGGTTGCCTTAACCGATCAACAGGAAGTTTTTTTTGTACCTTCTTCTTTAGAAATTGAAACGTTGGCGGTTTCAATTACATTCACTTCTTTGTCAATTAAACCGGCAAAAGCATTTAGTTCTTTTTACTTTTATAAGCATACCTCTCGCCCACCCCCTAAAAGCTTAGTTTAGGCAGATTTTACTTTAATTTTAATTCAACATTATTTTAGATGAGAACACTTGTGTTCTTGGTATTCCTTTTAGGAATAGCAATCATTGGCTTAGGTCAACAGTGTAACGTTACCTTAAAGGGTACTGTAAAAGATTTTCATGATAATTCCTTTCTAGAGGGGGCTACCGTAGTAGTTGTCGCTACAAATCAATATGCGGTTACGGACCAAAACGGATATTACCAATTACAAAATTTGTGCCCTGGTAAAATTGAGGTAGAAGTGTCTCATATTTCTTGTAATACACGTATTGAAGAACTAGAAATTACTGAAGATACTACCCAAAATTTTAGCTTAGAACATCATTTTGAAGCGCTAAAAGAGGTAAAAGTAATTGGTGATGCCGTGCACGATAAAACCAATTCGAGCCAAGAGGCCTCTATTACTGCCGCAACATTGGATGAAAGCAGCGCTGGTAGTTTGGGTGATATTTTAAAAAACGTAAGCGGAATAACAACATTAAACACTGGAGCTTCAATAGTAAAACCATCTATCCACGGATTAAACGGAAGCCGCGTACTTATTTTAAATGATGGTGTCCGTATGCAAGATATGGAATGGGGAGATGAACATGCTCCTAACGTAGACCCCAACAGTATTGGCAATATACGCGTTATAAAAGGAGCTTCTGCTTTACAGTACGGAGGTGATGCCTTAGGAGGCGTAATTGTTATGGACCAGAATACTTTTTTTAATAGAGATACCCTTTATGGTAAAACCATAATAAATGGTATATCTAATGGCCGTGGGGGTAATATAACTACCAAATTAACCAAGGTTTTTGATAATCATTGGCATATTAGCGCCAATGCTTCCTTTAAAAAATTGGGAGACCAAGAAGCACCAGATTATATACTAAGCAATACAGGTGTACAAGAAGCGGGATTCTCAATCAATGTGGGCAGACACGGTTATAAACAAGGTTTTAACGCCAAGTACGCATACTTTGATACAGAGATTGGAATTCTTAGGGCATCTCATATTGGCAGTATTGGGGACTTAATTTTAGCTATAAATAACGATGTTCCTTTAGTCATAAATGATTTTACTCATGACATCGATAACCCTAAGCAAAAAGTACAGCATCATCTTGCTAAATTAGAATACTACAGACGCTTTAAAAGCCTAGGAAAACTTAGCTTTCAGTATGATTTTCAGCAAAATAACCGCCAAGAGTTTGATGTAAGACGAGGCGAAAATGCAAATAGGGCTTCTGTAGATTTAGAATTGACTACACATACTGCAGGCCTACAAATGGAGTGGGTAGATTGGGGCAAGTTTGAGCTGCAAACGGGATTAATGGGCAGATACCAAGAAAACTTTCCAGACCCTAGCACGCAGGTGCGTCGTCTTATTCCGGACTATGACAAGTACGATGCTGGATTTTATAGTATTTTAACCTATAAAGCCAATGAAAAATGGACGCTAGACGCTGGTTTACGCTATGACTTTTCTCATATAAACGCTCAAAAATTTTATATCACTACACGTTGGGAACAGTTGGGTTATGACCAAGAATTTGGTGATTGGGTAGTAGAAGATTTTGGAAACCAATTATTGACAAATCCTACTTTTGATTTCCATAATATTTCTGCCACCGTAGGTGCTAAATTTTCTCCCTCTAATTTTGATAGTTTTAAAGTGAATTACGCTATGGCGCAACGCGCTCCTAACCCCTCTGAATTATTTAGTGAAGGCTTACACCATTCCGCTTCTAGAATAGAATTAGGAGATTTGCGTATTAATAGTGAAACTTCGCACAAGATAGCTATAGCTAAAGAACGAGACTACAATTTTTGGGGATATGCTTTGGAACCCTACTACAACTACATTCAGGATTTTATTTTACTAGAGCCATCTGGTGTAGAATTTACTACGCGTGGCGCTTTCCCTGTTTGGTCTTACAGACAAACTAATTTACGTTTATTGGGCTTGGACGTTAGTGCCTATGCCAATTGGTCTAATTATTTTAAGACCAATCACATGTTCTCTATAGTAAAGGCTAAAGACTTAGAACAAAACGGACCTGTAGTTAATATTCCATCAGCAAGGACTACAAATTCCATCACCTATAAAAATGCTAAATTAAATCAATTAGAGGTTGCACTAAGTAGCAATTATGTATTTAGACAAAACGAAACTCCAGAAAATCTATTTGTGTATTCGCCAAGAGAAGACCAACAGGTAGAAGTTAAAATTAATAATGCTCCAAATGCGTACCACCTACTTAATTTTAGCACCAAAATACAATTTTCTTTAAGTGAAAAAACGCAACTTACTACCTCATTAATGGTGAATAATGTACTTGACACTTCTTATAGAGACTACTTAAATAGGCAACGTTATTTTGCCGATGACTTAGGACGAAATTTTATTTTACAATTAAAACTCAATTATTAATAACTACTATTATGAAAGCAATTAAATTTTTATCAATCTTAGCAACCACTGCAGTTCTATTTTCTTGTTCTGATGATGACGATGCAGACACTCCAGAATTAATTAACGATGAGGAAACCATTACTACAATGAATATTACCTTAACGCCACAAGGTGGGGGTGATGTTGTGGAATTCACCTATGTAGATTTAGATGGTGATGGGCCAAATGCTCCAGAAGTGAGCGCACCAGACTTGGCTGGAGGCATCACCTATGTAGGCAGTATAGAATTACTAAATGAATCTGAGGAAGACCCAGAAGACATTACGGAAGAAATTATGGAAGAAGATGAAGAACACCAATTAATCTTTGAAACCACAGGTTCTTTAAATTCAGTTGTGGTAACAGATGTAGATGGTAATAATAATCCTGTAGGTTTAGCATTTACCTTAGAAACACTTACCGCGGGAGCAGCGAGTTTAACGGTGTACTTAAAGCACGAACCTATTAAGCCAAACGATGGTACTTTTGAAGGTTCTGGAGGTGAAAGTGAATTTGAGGCAACATTTCCATTTAATATTACCCAATAAAAAGATAAAGGCCGCTTTTAGCGGCCTTTTCTAATTTTAAACGTCTATTATTTTACCAACTTTTTTACCAGAGAATACATAGGTGTACAACCACATTATTGTAAAGGTGGGTATTACATCTAAACCAGGAACTAACTCTTCTATAAAGGTTACCACCCCTGCAGCTTTACCCATTTTGCCTTGGTACATACGGGTCATTAACCAACCTGCAACTGGTGCCCATACCAAATCTAACATATCTCCTAAGCCAGGAAATAAAAGGGAAGACATCCCCACTAAATCTAATAAGAGTCCTAGAATAAGATATTTTATTTTTTTGTCTTTCTTCTTTGTCATGTTTGTAATTTACTTAAAAAGTTACAATTATCAAGCCAAAAAATTTAAGACAAATCGGCACTAATCAGTTTTAAAAATTCGTTTCTAGTTTCAATTTTTTCAAATTGTCCCCTAAATCCAGAAGTGGTGGTCACCGAATTTTGTTTTTGTACGCCACGCATCATCATACACATGTGGCTAGCCTCTATAACTACCGCTACGCCTTTTGGTTTTAGCGTATTATTCAAGCATTCTAAAATATCATGTGTAAGTCGTTCTTGTACTTGTAATCTTCTGGCAAATACATCTACTACACGTGGTATTTTGCTTAGTCCTACAATATGTCCATTGGGTATATAAGCCACGTGGGCTTTTCCAAAAAAAGGCAGCATATGGTGCTCACACAAAGAATATAACTCTATGTCTTTAATAATCACCATGTCATCATAATCCTCTTTAAACATCGCCCCTTTCAAGATTTTTTCTGCATCTTGCTTATAACCTTGTGTTAAAAAAAGCATTGCTTTAGCAGCACGTTCTGGAGTTTTCACTAAACCTTCTCTAGCTACGTCCTCTCCTATTTCATCAATAATTTTAGCATAACGCTCTTTAACTTCATTGGTAACGCTAATGTTATATTCTTCTAAATTCTGATATGGTGCCATATTATTTATATTCTTCTTTTAATTGCTCCGCAAAGTGCGAATATAGCTTTTTGATTTTTGGGTCGATAATAACTCTACAATACGGTTGCATTCCATTTTCATTATAATAATTGTGATGGTCTTCTTCTGCTAGATAAAAAGGAGCTTCTGGTGATATCGCTGTAACAATGGGGTTTTCGAATATTTTAGCAGCATCCAATTCCTTTATAAATGCTTCTGCAATGGCTTTTTGTGCCATATTGGTATAAAATATCTCACTCCTATATTGTGTGCCCACATCATTACCTTGTCGGTTTAATGTAGTTGGGTCATGCGTAGCAAAAAAAACTTCCAACAGTTCAGAATAGGTTATTATATCTGGATTAAAAGTAACTTTTATAGCCTCTGCATGCCCTGTTCTACCGGTACAAACCTCTCTATAGGGAGGATTTTTTATATGCCCCCCAGTATAACCCGATACCACATGCTTAACTCCCTTTAAGCGCTGAAAAACCGCTTCTGTACACCAAAAACATCCATTCGCTAAAATGGCAATTTCTGTATTCTCAATATTTTGTTTATTCATTACAAAATTTTATTAAACAAAAATACTAATTATAAAATCAGTCTAAACATTAAATATATAAATCTTATAAATGCCTTCATCTTTAACATTTATAGTCTTGTTAATATCAAGATGCTTACATTTACAGTAATTCTGTTTTAGATGATAAAAGCAAATAATTTAAAGAAAACATACGGCGATTTAGAAGTTTTAAAAGGAGTTGACTTGCACATACAAAAGCAAGAAATTGTTTCTATTGTTGGTGCTTCTGGAGCTGGTAAAACCACGCTATTGCAATTGTTAGGTACTCTGGATGTTCCCAGTAACATTACGGAAAGTAGTTTGGAAATAAATGGTGTAAATGTAAATGGATTAAACGATAAAAATTTAGCTAAGTTTAGAAATGAACATATAGGATTCATATTTCAATTTCATCAATTATTACCAGAATTTACTGCCTTAGAAAACGTTTGCATTCCCGCATTCATCAAAAAAACCCATAAAAAAGAAGCAGAAAAAAAAGCTAAAGAACTTTTAGATTTTTTAGGACTTAGCCATAGGTTTGAACACAAACCCAATGCCTTATCTGGTGGAGAACAACAACGTGTAGCAGTAGCCCGCTCTTTAATAAACAGTCCTTCTGTTGTGTTTGCTGATGAACCTAGTGGTAATTTAGATTCAGAAAGTGCAGAAAATCTACATCAATTATTTTTTAAACTTAGAGAAGAATTTGAACAAACCTTTGTGTTGGTTACGCATAACAAAGATTTAGCCGCAATGGCAGACCGCTGTTTAACTATGGTAGATGGGCGTATGGTATGATGTTATTAAAAAAAGTATGGTATTTTTTTATAAATCCTTGCTATTTGCCATTACGGATTAGTACTTCTTTTAAAAAACGTATCCTTTATAGTCTACTAGGTTGGCAATTATTGTTTGCGATAAGTATTGGTATGTTTGCAGGGGTATTACAAAAATTACTGGCATTAGACTTTGGAGAACACTCAGTAACAAAGCTCTTAGAAGAATATTCTGGCTTACAATTATTACTTTTTGCAGTGGTTTTAGCTCCTATTCTAGAAGAAGTAATTTTTAGGGGACCTTTATACTTTTTTAGAAAATGGAGCAGATTTAAATATGTATTCTACCTTTTGTCCTTTCTATTTGGCATCATGCACATGTTTAACTATCAGAACTATGACGATGCTCTGTGGTTTGCACCATTATTAGTGGCACCCCAATTGGTCACTGGAATCTTTTTAGGATATGCACGGATTAAACTCGGTCTTTTGTATTCTATAGCATTGCATGCTTTATTTAATGGTATTTTGGTGGGACCATTTCTTTTTATAAAATTAATTCAGGGTTTAGCATGACAAAAACCGAGTTAAAATCATTTTTAGATGAGAAAGCTGCTTTTTATGAGAATCCAGAGTTTCTAGAAACCGACCCTATACAGATTCCGCACACCTTTACGCGTAAAGAAGATATAGAAATCAGCGGGTTTTTAACAGCTACCATTGCTTGGGGTAATCGAAAAAGTATCATCAACAACGCGCAAAAAATGATGCGCTTTTTAGATCAAGCACCGTATGATTTTGTTATGAATCATAAAGATAAAGACCTATTAGCCTTACAGTCTTTTGTTCATCGCACTTTTAATGGAGATGATTTTAGTTTTTTTATTAAAGGATTACATCATATATACAAGGAATATGGTGGTTTAGAGAATGTATTTAAATCTCATCAATCTAAAACAAGTTTACAACCTGCCATTAGCCAGCTAAAACTTTTGTTTTTTGAGCCAGAACATTTATCTAGAACCCAAAAACATGTTAGCGACCCGGCCAAGGGTTCTGCCGCCAAACGTATTAATATGTTTTTACGTTGGATGATTAGGCCCAATACTAAAGGAGTGGATTTTGGACTTTGGGATATTCCTACCGCTAAACTTTCTTGCCCATTAGATGTGCATTCTGGAAATGTAGCTAGAAAATTAAAACTCTTAAAACGAAAACAAAACGACGCTAAGGCGTTACAAGAGTTAGATACATCCCTACAAAAATTAGACCCAATAGACCCAGTAAAGTACGATTTTTCTCTCTTTGGACTTGGTGTTTTTGAATCATTCTAAATAGTAACGTAACCGTAATATTCTAAACCTTCTCTTAATCCAAAGAAAATATGGGATTAAGAAACGCTTAATAATGTGGCGATACTTTTAAGAAAATTTTAAAAAGCAAACCACATTTAAATGAGAACACTTAAAAACACATTAATTCTTGCGGGCATTGCGGCCTTTGCGTCTTGTGATAGATTAGACGATTTTGTAGGCGGTGGAGACAATGAAGGAGAGGAGCCAAAGGGGATTACTTTAGCTAACCACTCTAACACCGCTGCTTATTTTAAAACCATGCCTGGTTTTGAAAACGTAGAAATTTATTCTTTATTAAGTTCTGGAGATCAATTGCCAGACTCTCCCAATTTTGTGTACGGATCTATGGCAGATGGTGCAGGTCTTATCGCAGAAGAGGATGGTACTTTTACTTTAATTAACAATATAGAAGCAGACTATTCTATAGCCAGAATTACACTAGACGAAACCTTTAAGCCAGTTAAAGGAGAATACATTCTTAATGCAGAGGCTACGGCTTACACTGCTCAATGTTCTGGTTCTTTAATTACGCCAGAAGAACACGGTTTTGGTCCTATCTACCTTTCTGGTGGGGAATGGGGTGGTTCTTCTAAAGGTGTTTTTGCAACTGACCCTTATAAAAGTACTACTAACGCAGGAGTAGCTTCTTTACTACCAAATTTTGGACAGTGGTCTACAGAGAATGCTGTTGTTATAGGTAAAGATGCTTTCCCTGGTAAAACAGTGGCTTTTATAGGTGATGACCATTCTGATAACGAAGTTCCTTCTGGACAATTAGGTATGTATGTGGGTGACCATGGCGATTTAAACGGTGGTAAACTATATACATTAAAAGTAATGACAGAAGGCATCAACTACGAAATGGATATGGTAGAGGGCGAAACTTACGAAGCTGAGTTTATAGAAATGGAAGAAAGAACTATTGACCTTTTAGATGCTGAGGCTAAAGAAAAAGGAGCTATGGGCTTTTCTAGATTAGAAGATATAGACTGGAGAAGAGGTATTGGCGCTAACCAAAGAGAAATCTATTTTGCTGTTACAGGTAGAAAAAAAGATGGTTTAGTTGGTAAAGGAACCCTTTACGGTAGAGTTTACAAAGTTGTTTTAAGTGAAGACGACCCAACTAAAGCTACTATTTCTTGTGTATTAGATGGTGACAAATTAGATGGTAAGGCTAAAGAATTCCATAGCCCAGATAACATTGTCGTTACTAAAAACTATGCTTACATACAAGAAGATCCAAATGGTTATCCTGATACTGATGACAAAGCACACTATGCACGTTTATATCAGTATAACTTAAATACTGGAGAAATAAAAACAGTACTAGAGTGTGACCAAGTAGCAGCTGCTGCCAACGGTGTTGGTGTAGAAAATAGAACTTGGGAAATTACAGGTATGATAGACATTTCTGAAACAATAGGAATGGATGATACGTTTATCATGATCACTCAAAATCACGGTTGGGAGCCAACAGACGGTTCTGCTTTCACAGATCCTATGGCAAGTACTGACCCTAACTCAAGAAAAGAAGGAAGCCAAATGTTCGTAGTGAAGGGATTGGCTAACTAATTAGTACTATGAAATATCATTTTAGAACTATTACCAAAGGGGTTTATGCTTGCATAAGCCTCTTTGCTATTGTGTCTATTTCTTGTAAAAACACAAGTAAAGACAAAGAAATTACCAATGTAAAACAACCGTTTAACTTGCGAATTGCTCAAATTTACAAGGACGATTTGCTACGTTGTGCTGCTTATGTAGATAGTATACAACATACAGAAAACACCAAAGACCTTGAACGCTACTACTTAGAAGCGCGTTCTCTTTTTAAAGCTGTAGAACCCATATTGGCGTTCCAAGATGTTAGTAATTATACCTTTTTAAATGCTCCAAATATTTTAAAGATAGAAGAAGAGGATTTAACTAATATTCGTATTAATGACCCTAAGAGTTTCCAAACTTTAGAAGAAAGCATTTATGCAAATGAATTGGATATACAGACCATTCATGGAGCTGCAAATCTTATAACGCAACGTCTTAAGCTTCTAGAAAAAAATACAGATTTATCATACTTAAAAGACCATCACATTTTATGGATGCTTCGTGATGCCTTGCTGCGTGTAGCATTAACTGGAATTACAGGATACGATTCTCCTGTTCTAGAGGCTTCACTTTCAGAAAGTGCAACGGTGTATCAAACTCTTAAAGATGTTTTGATGGCGGCCCAAACAAAATTCCAAGATAAAGCTCTATATGAGGCTTGGTTAACCGAAGTAAACCAAACTATACAAGTATTAAATGAAGGAGAATTTGTCTCTTTTGACCGATTCGATTTTATAAAAAATCACACCAACAAACAGCTAACACTTTTTAACAAAACAGTAGTAGATTGGGAGGTGAAATTTCCGTTTACCATGGCCATTAACAATGATGCTACTTCGGTTTTTTCTAATACCACGTTTAATACAAAACACTTTACGGATTTAAAAAATCCTAAAACAGGTGATGCCGTTGTACAACTAGGTCAACTACTATTTAATGACCCTAATTTGTCTAAAAAAGGGAACATGAGCTGTGCTACATGTCACCACAAAGACAAGGCTTTTACAGACGGATTAAAAGTTTCTAAAGGTCAAAAAAGAAATGCCCCTACCCTCACCTATGCCGCTTTACAGCAAAAATTCTTCTATGATACTAGAGCGGGAAGTTTAGAAGGACAAATTGTGGCAGTTGTAACTAATCAAACGGAGTTTCATGCAGATTTAGACTTTTTATTAGAAAAAGTAAAGCAAAACAAGGTATATAAACCACTATTTGATAGTATATATAATGGCAAAGTTACTGACTTTACCATTCGTAATGCTATGGCTGAGTACATCCGCAGCCTGTCTCCATTTAATTCTAAATTCGATAATAACATAAATGGTTTAGAAAATACGATTACAGAAAGTGAAAAACTGGGTTTCAACATATTTATGGGGAAAGGTAAATGCGCAACATGTCACTTTCCACCGGTATTTAATGGCACTATTCCGCCCGCATACAATGAAACTGAGGTAGAACTTTTAGGGGTCCCAGCAAAAAATGATACTATTAATGCCGTGGTAGATGCAGATTTGGGTGGTTTTCATTTATTTGGTACGGAAGAGCGTAAGTACTTTTTTAAAACACCAACGGTAAGGAACGCTGCTTTAACAGCACCTTATATGCACAACGGAGTATACCCAGAATTAGCAGAAGTAGTAGATTTTTATAATCGCGGTGGCGGTGCTGGCATAGGTATAAATCTACCCTTACAGACCTTACCACCAGACCCGTTGCAATTAAGCATAAAAGAACAACAGGCACTAGTGGATTTTATGGAATCCTTAACGGACTCCAATTTATAATTTAAAAGCCCCTGAACGGGGCTTTTAAGTTGAAAAACCATAGTTTTCTGGGATATCTAAAGCTATTGTTTTACCTCCTTTAGCAATAGATTCATAAATGGCACTTACTATAATCATATCTCTTTTACCCATTTCTCCAGGTGCCAAATTGGTAGTACCATATAAAATATGAGCGGCAAAATCGTCCATTTGTAATTTTTGTTGACTTTCATGCGGAAAATCTAATTTTTTACCATCAGAAGTACTACCGCTTAAAGGGCCATAATTGTTAGCTGGCTGCAATTTAAACCATCCATTAGTGCCTGATACATACATGCTGTTGGCACTAAAATTATGAGAAGTGGTAATGTTGGCTATCGCTCCACTGGAGAAATTCAATTGAGCTGTAATAGTCTCATCCGTATTCTTAAAATATTCTGGTCGTGTAGAGAATTCTTGAGCAGAAACAGAAATGGGGTTCTCACCTGTTCCGTAAATAGCACTTTGTATAGCGTAAACACCCATATTTAGTAACGCGCCACCACCAGACAATTCTTTATTTAATCGCCATTGACTTGGATTACCCGTAGAACGGTAAGCTGCTTCCGCAGAAACAAAGGTTACATCGCCATAGGTTTTCTTTTTCACAAACTCCTTTACTTGTTGGGTATAGGGTTCTGAATGCAACCTATAGCCGACTCCCAATTTTACGCTAGCCTCTTTACAGGCCGCAATAATTTGGTCACATTCAGCTACAGAAACCGCCATAAGTTTTTCACAAATAACGTGTTTACCTGCCTTTGCCGCGCGTATACAAAAATCGGCATGCATAGCGTTGGGCAGCACTACATACACTACATCTATTTCGTCATTGTCTTTAATAGAGTCAAAATTTTCGTAGTTATAAATATTACCCTTAGGAAGATTGTATTTTTTAGCCCACACATCTTCTTTTTGGGGTGTTCCCGTAACTATACCAGCTAGGTAACAATTTTTAGTATCCTGCAAAGCAGGTGCCAATTGGTCTGTGCTATAATTACCTAACCCTACCAAGGCTACACCTAATTTCTTTTTATCCATTTTTAGTTGCGTTAATCCCAAAGGCAGGTTGGCGGCGAGTAAAGTTCCACCAGCACCAATTGCCATTTTAGAGCTGAAGTTACGCCTAGACAACTTTTTCATAAGCTTTTAGTGTTTTCTCTAAAGGTAAAGAGAATCGCGCTATAGGTTTAAACTCAATTCGTTTAAAAATTGATTATTTTCGGAAGTAACTAATTAGACCCAAAAAATGATAAAAAAACTTCTATTCCCAGTAACCCTAATAGTAACTACATTGTGTTTAGGGCAACAACGCACTATACCCATAGACACTTCTGTGACTACCCAACATTCTGTAACCATAAATGGAACTCCCTTAAATTATACCGCAACAACTGGAACACAACCCGTTTGGGATGAAAACGGTAAACCCATTGCTGCTGTACATTATACCTACTACACAAAAAATGGTGTAAAAGACAATACAAATAGACCATTACTTTTTTCGTTTAATGGTGGTCCCGGATCTGGTTCTGTATGGATGCATTTGGCTTATACAGGACCTAGAATATTAAAGATAGACGATGAAGGATACCCCGTACAACCTTACGGCGTAAAAGAAAACCCCTATTCTGTACTAGATGTTACAGACATCGTTTACATAAATCCTGTAAATACGGGTTATTCTAGGACTATTCCAGAAAGTGGTAAAGAAGTAGACCGTGATAAGTTTTTTGGCATTAATGCAGATATTAAATATTTGGCAGAATGGATGAATACTTTTGTGAGCAGAAACAACCGTTGGCGTTCTCCAAAATATATTATTGGTGAAAGTTACGGTGGTACCCGCGTTATGGGGCTTTCCTTGGCTTTACAAAACCAACAATGGATGTATCTAAATGGGGTAATCATGGTATCCCCTGCAGATTATAAAGTGATTCGCGTAGGCGGTCCTGTTTCTTCGGCTTTAAACCTGCCCTACTTTGCTGCTGCAGCCTGGCATCACAAAGTATTGCCATCATCGCTACAATCTAAAGATTTGTTAGAGGTTTTACCCACCGTAGAAGATTTTACTATCAATGAATTGATACCCGCAATAGCCAAAGGTGGATTTATTAGCAAAACAGAAAAAAATGCAATTGCCAGCAAAATGGCCGAATATTCAGGCCTAAACAAACAAGACATATTAGACCACAATCTTGACGTACCTACCGGTTTTTTCTGGAAAAATCTTTTAAAAGACAAAGGAGCATATACCGTTGGTAGATTAGATAGCCGATATTTAGGCATTGATAAAAAACGTTTTGGAGACCGTCCGGACTACAACTCAGAAATTACTTCTTGGCTGCATAGCTTTACTCCTGCAATCAATTATTACCTACAAGAAGAATTAAATTTTAAGACCGATGTAAAATACAATATGTTTGGTCCTGTACATCCTTGGAACAATGAAAATGATAATACAAGAGACAATCTGCGCCAAGCTATGGCACAAAACCCTTATTTAAATGTTTTAGTCCAATCTGGCTATTATGATGGGGCTACTACTTATTTTAATGCCAAATACACTATGTGGCAGGTAGATCCAAGTGGTAGAATGAAAGACCGGTTTGAGTTTAAAGGATACCGTTCTGGACATATGATGTACTTGCGTAGAGAAGACTTGAAAAAAGCAAATGACGATATCCGAGCTTTTATTAAGAAAACAACAACTAAGGGTGCTAGTGCCAAGTATTAAATGAAGAAAATAACTTTTACTTCTCCGCATAGAAAAAAACATTTTGATTTTTTTAATGGAATGAGTCATCCACATTTTCAGCTTACTGCAAATGTGGATGTCACCTATTTTTTATCAATTATTAAAGCAAATAAGTTACCACTAAATCAAAGTATTGTTTATTTGCTTTCACATACCGCAAATACACTACCAGAGTTTAGATGGCGAATACGTGATAACGAGATTGTAGAACACCCAACGGTACAACCTTCTTATACAATACCTGTAGCTAATGAAGATGTTTTTAGCTTTTGTACAGTAGCATATCATCCAGATTACACCACTTTCTTAAAAAGAGCAGAAGAAGTTCAACAACAAATGATTGCCAATCCTTCTTTTGAAGATGAAGTGGGAAGGGATGATTATCTTTTTATGTCTGCCATACCTTGGATTAGTTTTACCAGCATGCAACACGCAATGAACTATCATCCCCACGATTCTGTACCACGCATTTCTTGGGGAAAGATTTTTGAACAAAATGACAAGATGTTAATGCCATTGAGTGTACAGACTCATCATGCTTTAGTGGATGGCAGCCATATGGGTAAATTCTTTACCATGTTTGACGAATTTCTAAACAATTTTAATAAATAACCAGTAATTTTTAAAAATTAATAGGTTTTTTGTAACAAATTGATGATTTTACATACAAATATGTAATCCTACTTAAGAAGCATCGGCTTTGGCAAATGATTAAACATCCTAAATTATTGGTTCACTGATGTTATTTAAAAGGTTATTAATCAATCTTAAAATCTATAAATATGGGTTTCTCCAGTGCATCAAAAAGTGTAAAATTTAATCTTAATCAACTAAAATCTAGAGCACATTTAGATTACAAAGATGTGTATGGAAATAAATCTATGCGCGGTAAAACCGAGTTAAATTTTACTCAAAGTTCCCCTGCAGCTATGGCCAAAGTAGAAAAGCTTATAAGTAAAAACAGACGTGTAGCTCGTTTTTGGAATCTGGTTAGTATTGTTCTACCCATTGCCCTAGGACTGTTGCTTTTCTATTTAGTTTATACCCTTTAAAACTGTAAGTTTTACGTCTTTTTCCGTACTATTATACTAGAAAAGAAAGAGGAGTAATTGACGTATGGAAACTTTAAAATATTCGGTATTAGACTTAGTTCCTATAACTGAGGGTGATACCACCAAAATAGCATTAGATAAAAGTTTGGATTTGGCACAGCATGCCGAACAACTGGGTTATACTAGATTTTGGGTGTCTGAACACCACAACACTCCTAGTTTAGCTAGCTCTGCTACAGTTGTTGTTTTGGGCCACTTAGCACATGGAACAAAAAAGATAAGAATTGGTTCTGGTGGCATCATGTTGCCTAACCACGCTCCTTTAGTGGTTGCAGAACAATTTGGAACTTTAGAAGCATTGCATCCAAACAGAATAGATTTAGCTCTAGGTAGAGCACCAGGTACAGACCAGGCAACTGCTTTTGCTCTTAGACGTGGCCGCGATGAAAGTGTACAAGATTTTCCTAAAGAGGTAGTAGAACTACAAAACTTTATAGCTGTAGAAAATTGGGGCAGTAAAGTGCGGGCCCTTCCAGGAGAAGGAGCTAATATTCCCATTTATTTATTAGGCTCCAGCAACTTTTCTGCTAATTTGGCTGCTGAGCTAGGTTTACCCTATGCTTTTGCTAGCCATTTTGCTCCAACGCATTTGTTTTCTGCCTTACATGATTATTCTTCAAACTTTAAATCTAGCAAACAATGCCGTACACCTTATGCCATGGCGTGTGTTAATGTGATTGCCGCGGACACGGATGAAGAAGCACACTATTTAGCTACCAGTTTTTATCAATTTGCTATGGGGATTATAACCAATGTTAGAAGACCTTTGCCACCGCCTGTAAAAAGTATGGATAAGCTATGGACGTTAGAGCAAGAAATGATTATTAAAAATATGATGCATTATACATTTATTGGGTCTCCTAGCACCATTAGAGAACAATTACAAGTGTTTATTGAGAAAACTAAAATTAAAGAATTGATTGTTACCACCAATATTTACGACCATGAGGCAAGAAAAAAATCGTATACGTATACCGCTGCAATTTTACAACAAATGGTAATGGTCTAATTAATTGTTTTATCTTAAGTGCTTAAACTGCACAACCTATGAAATTGACCAAAACGTTTTTAATTATCATGCTTTCATTTCTAGGAATATCACAAAACAGTAAAGCACAAGAACAAGATTGGCCTAATCTTGCTAAATACCAAAAAGCCAATGCGGAAGCAGAAAACGTGTCTGTGGTTTTCATGGGCAATAGTATTACAGAAGGCTGGGCCAACGTAAATCCAGACTTTTTTGCTAATAATAACTATGCTAATCGTGGTATTAGTGGACAAACCACACCCCAAATGGTATTGCGTTTTAGACAAGATGTTATTGCACTACAACCAAAAGCAGTGGTGATTTTAGCGGGCACTAATGATATTGCGGGTAATACAGGACCTATGACCTTGGAGCAGATTAGAGATAACATGTTATCTATGGTAGAAATGGCTCAGCGAAATGATATAACACCCATTGTATGTTCTGTACTTCCAGCATATGATTATCCTTGGAGACCAGGTCTGCAACCTAATATTAAAATACCTAAG
Organism: Flavobacterium sp. ASW18X; assembly: GCF_005144745.1. Classification (GTDB taxonomy): domain Bacteria; phylum Bacteroidota; class Bacteroidia; order Flavobacteriales; family Flavobacteriaceae; genus Croceivirga. The sequence continues at coordinate 420,108 of NZ_SWKK01000004.1, forward strand.
CTAAATTTGCTGCTCCAAGAAGTTTGCAACAATACGGGAGCCGTATACTTAGACTATTTTACCCCTTTGGCAGATGAAAGAAACGGACTCCCCAAAGAACTTTCTTATGATGAAGTACACCTTACCAAAGAGGGCTATAAAAAGTTAGAAAAACTTGTTACCAATTGCTTAAACCAACAGCTTTAATTGTTTTCTAGATGATATAAACGTACGGCCTTTAATAAAGCTTTGGCGCGTTTAGTTTTTCCTTTTTTCATGTAGAAATACGCACGGTCTAAATATTTTTTAGGCCCATCATTATCCTTTATTGCCGTAGTTTTTGCCGTGGTTTCATTTGACGCTAGAGCCTTACGTAATTGATATAATTCTAAGGCAGTTTGCAGGTCTTCTGGCGTGTAAGAAACCCCAGTATATTGTTGTAATAATTGTAAATATAGAAATCCGAATTCTTCTGTGGGTTCTATCATGGTACCTTCTCCAAAATCATTCCAAGTTATTAATTGTATAAAATCGGCATCTTTATGATGAGTATAATTTAAGGTCTCCACAAAGGTATCTCCAGCGTTATGCGGTATTTGCCAATCGTGTTGTAAGCCCCAACCACCTTCTTCGCTATAATTAATAAACCCAGGGTAAGCACTACCCACTGTCATTTTATTAAATTGAGGATAATACCAATAATAATGTTCGTGAGCCTCTAAATGCGTACGGTCTACCCACGTAAATTCACCGCTGGCACTCTCGCCCACCCAATTGGCTGCAGTTCCCCAAATGCTTAAATAATTAGGTTTGTTGGCAGGAGAAAAAACACTAAATATTTCGTCCCAAGCTTCTGGTTCTTGTATATGGTGTGGTCCAAAAACAAAGAGAAAAGGTTTATTACGCCATTTCATATACCTTGGACTCGCAAAATAAGTATCCTTAATGTAGTTAAAATCATGTTTAGCAGCTTCAATTTTGTTAGGTGCAAGACCTAATTCCACAGCTTGTACAGCAGTCCTATCCTCGTACATTACAGAAAAATCTAATCCCAAATCCTCTAATCGCCACATAAAAGACTCTGTAGCCTCTTTAATTACCTGATAATCGTAAAAATCTCTACTCCCATACCAGTCAAATATAACTCCATCAATACCCGCTAATTTCATCATTAAAAAATGATATTCTTGTAAATCTGGGTCAACCGAAGAATAAGGTCCTATTAATGGATAATAAAACGAAGCAATTTCACGCTTTCCGTATTCATCAATATTATCAGGATTCATATTAGCCATGGTCCAGTGATTTCCCCAGTAACCATCCACTGGTTTACTCTGAAACCAAGGCATGTAGTGGGCAAAAACTTTTTTAGGATTAGTTTTTACAACTTCCATCCCAGAAACATCCATGATTTTGGCTGTATCTGTTAATAATAACAAGCTATCTTCCTCTACCAGCAATTGCTTTAATTCAGCGGCAGACAAGTCAGATTCTGAAAACGTTACATCAACTACTCTAGTTTCTGATGTGGTTGATACCTCCTCTTTCTCACAAGAGAAGAAAAAAACGAAACTTATAATAATTAATACGGAACGTAAACGGTAATTTCTATTCATTGGTGGATTTTTTGAAGCATCAAAAGTATGAATTGGACTACATTTCAATCAATGTATTCGATAAATGGTATATTTAGTGTCGATGATTAGCATACTTATTCCGTTCAAAAACACGCAAGCCTATTTAAACGCCTGTTTAGAATCCATTTTAAAGCAAACTTATAAAGATTGGGAAATACTAGCGGTTGATGATAGTTCTACTGATAATAGCAAGGATATAGTTGAAGGATACGCTAAACTGCATCCTAACATTCATTACATCTTAAATACAGGTAATGGTATTATACCTGCACTACAAACAGGCTACCGACATGCAAAGGGCCAATTTATTACTCGGATGGATTCTGATGATATTATGGTGCCGCACCGTTTAGAGGTTATGGTACAATCTTTAAGGTTACATGGACACGGACACGTAGCGGTAGGGCAAGTTAAATATTTTTCTGAAGAAGGTATTAGCGATGGTTATGCACGGTATGAGCGTTGGTTAAACCAACTGACCGCAAAAGGGACTAACTATACAGAAATCTATAAGGAATGTGTGATTCCTTCTCCTTGTTGGATGGTTCACAAATCAGATTTTGAAAAGTGCGATGCATTTAACCCTACTAGATATCCAGAAGATTATGACTTAACTTTTAGGTTTTACGCTAACCATCTTGAAGTTATACCTTGCAAACAGGTATTGCATCTGTGGCGCGATTATGGGACTAGAACCTCTAGAACGCACGAACATTACGCGCAAAACTATTTTTTAGAGATTAAACTTCATTACTTTCTAAAATTAGAATACAACACTAAAAAACCGTTGGTAATCTGGGGTGCTGGCTATAAGGGTAAAACCATAGCAAAAAAGCTAACCAAAAAAAATATTCCATTTATTTGGGTCTGTGACAACCCAAATAAAATTGGTAAACATATTTATGGTACGGAATTACAACATTTTTCTTTAATTGAATCTTTAAAGGAACCCCAAAGTATTATTACCGTTGCGAACGAAAAAGCACAAGAAGAAATTAGAAAATTCCTAAGTCAACAAAATCAAAAACAGGCATTAGATTATTTCTTTTTCTGCTAATACCAAAAGCGTATCTTTGATAATTAAAACTAGGAATGCAGTTTAAATATCCAGAACTTCTTTGGGGCTTACTCCTACTCATTATTCCTATCCTTATTCACCTTTTTCAACTACGTAAGTTTAAAAAAACAGCTTTTACCAATGTAGCAATGTTGCAAAAAGTACAAGCCAATTCTAGAAAAAGTAACCTTCTTAAAAAATGGCTTTTATTAGTAACCAGACTACTTTTGTTAGGTTGCCTTGTAATTGCTTTTGCACAACCCTTTTTAGCTAGTAAAAAGGCTATGACCACACAAGAAATTGTGGTATACATAGATAATAGTTTTAGCATGCAAGCCAAAGACGGTAACATATCTTTACTAGAAAAGGCAGTGCAAGGATTTATACAAAATTTACCAGACAAGGCTAGCTTTAGCCTTTTTACAAATACAGATACCTACAAAAATGTACGGTTAGATGCTGTGGAAAATCAATTACTACAGCTCTCCCATACGGCTAAACAACTCACTAAAAATGAAATTAAGATAAAGGCAAACTCGCTTTTTACTACATCTAAAACTACCTTAAAACAATTGTTGGTTTTTTCTGATTTTCAAAATCGATTGAAATGGAATAACGATAGCATACCTAATGTTGAAACTTATTTGGTGCCTTTACGCCCAGAATACACTACTAATTATAGTTTAGATTCTCTTTATTTAGTAGATAACGCTGGTCAAAAGGATTTAAAAATTTTGGCAAGTGGAATTCCAGAGAATGAAAATGTACCGGTTTCTTTATATAATAAGGATAAACTAATTGCAAAAACTGCAATTTCTGGCGTTCGAGATGGAATTGCAGAAACTACTATAACATTAACAGAAAAAGACGCTATTAGCGGTAAGCTAGTTTTGGATGATAATGGACTTCAATACGATAATCAATTTTACTTTTCAATTAATGCAGGCCAAAAAATTAAAGTTCTTGCCTTATCGGAAGGGACTGGTAATTTCCTTAATCGTATTTATACCAATGATGAATTTGATTTTAATAAGCAGTCTTTAGCACAAGCAAATTATAGTGCCATAGCAGAGCAACATCTCATCATTCTTAACAATTTAGAGCAATTTCCAGACAATCTAATCATCGCTTTAAAATCATTTAAGGATAACGGTGGCAGCATAGTTTTAATTCCATCGGTTACGCCAAACATATCTAGTTATAATAGATTACTTAGCTCGCTGGGGAATTTAAGCGTTTCTGGAATCATTAATTCTGAACAGCAAATAAATACCATTGTTTTTGAGCATCCTATTTACAAAAATGTTTTTAGTAGAAACGTCTCTAATTTTGATGCACCAACCTTACAGACATATATAGATATTAAAGGCAGCGGTAGTGCTGCTCTTAAGCTTAATAATGGAAAGCCTTTTTTACTAACACAACCACAATTATATATTTTCACGGCTAGTTTTGAGCCAATAAACAATAATTTCACCAACTCTCCCTTAATTGTGCCCTCACTTTACAATATGGGATTGCAAAGCTTTAAACTCCCTCCGTTATATTTTAAGATAGGCACTAACGCTAAATTAGATGTGCCGTATACACTAGAAGAAAATAGTATTCTTAGTCTGCAAAAAAGTGAAGCAGAATTTATTCCTCTACAACAAGTTTACGCCAATTTTACTTCCCTAGATTTTAAAAATGGTCCAGAGGAAAGTGGTACTTATACAATTAAAAAGGAAGAAGAAGACATAGGGTTACTAAGTTTTAATTACGCTAGACAGGAAAGCAAATTAAATTATACGGATGTTTCTAATTTTAAAGCCTTTTCTATTGCAGAAAGTATACCCAACTTATTTTACAATTTAGAACAGGACCGCAACATAGTATCTTATTGGAAATGGTTTGTTATTTTTGCGCTGGTCTTTGCCCTACTGGAAATTCTTATCCAAAAATTCATTAAATGAACGTACTCTTAAAATCGGCCAAGATAGTTGCTCCAAACGCTAAAGAATACCACTTAAAAACACGGGATATTCTTATTAAAAATGGAAAGATTTCAGCTATTGAACCTACTATTGAAAATAATGAAGTCAAAAACCTAGTACTAGACAACTTGCATGTTAGTTTAGGTTGGTTTGATTCTAGTGTGGCGTTCGGTGAGCCAGGTTATGAAGAAAGAGAAACTATAAGTAATGGATTACGAGTTGCAGCACTTAGTGGATTTACTTCTGTAGTAGTTAACCCTAATGGTAATCCTACACCAAATACGAGTAGTACTATTGTTTTCTTAAAAGAACGAGGAAAAGGACATCTTACAGATTTGTATCCGCTTGGTAATTTTACGGTGGATGCAGAAGGTAAAGATATGGCAGAATTGTACGATATGTACAATACAGGGGCTGTTGGTTTTTTCGATTATAAGCGCCCTATTAGCAATGCTAACTTACTTAAAATAGGATTGTTATACACTCAAAATTTTGAGGGCTTGTTATATTCCCATCCTTTAGATAAAAGTATTAAAGGTAAAGGTGTAGTGAATGAAGGTGTTGTTTCTACAACTCTAGGTCTCAAAGGCATACCTGCATTGGCAGAAGAATTGCAAATAGCAAGAGATATTTTTTTATTGACTTATACAGGAGGTAAATTACACATACCTACAATATCTTCTGCTGGCGCGGTAAAATTAGTCGCTGATGCTAAGAAAAAAGGCTTAAATATAAGTTGTAGTGTTGCTTTACAAAACTTGTGGTTTACAGATGATAAACTAACGGATTTTGATACGCATTTTAAATTGAGTCCTCCCTTGCGTACCGCTAAAGACCGCAACGCCTTACAAAAAGCTGTAGAAAATGGCACCATAGATTTTATTACTACAGATCACACACCTATAGACATTGAGCAAAAACGTATAGAGTTTGATAATGCTGCGTATGGCAGTATAGGCTTAGAGGCGGCATTTGGTGTTGCAAATTCTCTTTTTGGCATAGAGAAAAGTGTTGCACTTTTAACCAAGGGTAGAGATAGGTATGGCATAGAAGAACCTAAACTAGAAGTTGGGGCAGAAGCTAACCTATCGCTTTTTAATCCTGAGGAAGAATACACTTTTACTTCAAAAAACCTACTATCTACCTCTAAAAATTGCGCCTATTTGGGTGAGGTACTAAAAGGCAAAGTATACGGTAGTATTAACAATAACAAATTGCTTGTTAAATAATGCAGACAGAAGAAGCACAGAAAGGAAAAACGACAGCCATAGTAGCTTATTTAACATTAGTAGGATGCCTTATCGCAATTACCATGAATTTAGAGCCTAAAAATACATTTGCTCGCTTTCATATCAGGCAAGCTTTTGGCATTCATATCCTTTTTCACGCTATGGCTATTGTAGCAACTTATGCGGGTATAGCTGTAGCCTCTGCTACAACCGTGCTTTATTTGCTGTATATGGCTATGTGGATTTTCGGATTTGTACAAGCTTTAAATTTATCTACAAAACCACTACCCTTTTTAGGTCCACTTTTTCAAAAGTGGTTTACATTTATAAATTAAAATACAAATGACAACCCAATCTTTATCCCTAGAGCACTTAATACAACCTAATGCTAAAAATACTGGTGAAAAACCAGCTGTGTTATTTATGTTCCACGGTTATGGTAGTAATGAAGAGGATTTATTTTCTTTTGCTCCAGAATTACCAGAGAACTTATTTGTAGTAGCTGTACGTGCTCCTTATAATCTAGAGCCTTTTGGCCATGCGTGGTACGCTATCAATTTTGATGCAGAGCATGGTAAATGGAGTGATGACGCACAAGCTATTGAATCTAGAGATAAAATTGCTGCTTTTATAGATGAGGCTTGTGAAGCTTATCACCTAGATAAAGAACGGGTAACGTTGCTAGGTTTTAGCCAAGGAACAATTTTAAGTTATGCCGTAGCACTCTCCTATCCAGAAAAAGTAAAACGAGTTATTGCATTAAGTGGGTATATTAATGAAGCCATTCTAAAAAAAGACTACCAAAAAAACGACTTTACCCAATTGGCGTTTTACGCTTCTCACGGATCAGTAGACCAAGTTATTCCTGTAGAATGGGCCCAAAAAGCTCCTATTTTACTACAAGAATTGGGTATTAAACATAAATACGAAGAGTTTCCGGTAGGGCACGGTGTTGCTCCACAGAACTTCTATTCTTTCAAAAATTGGTTAGAAAATAATTAGTTACTGCGGGTATACAAAAGATGGTCTACTAACGTAAAATCAACACTTAAATCATCTTTAAGCTCATATTTCAGAATTAAATCACCCCAATATTTACCGTCACTAAAATCGGTAACTATCCAGCGGTGGTTCATGACTTTAATTTTATTTATTTTAAAATCACTATCCATTCCCTCATAAGGTATCAACGGATTGTCTCCTTTTTTTTCATTTGTTTCTAACAACTTATCTGCTATATAGTTGGCTGGGTTTTCTAAATTAAGATGGTCATAATAAGCTAAAGCATCATCATTGTTCTCTAATGAAAAATACTGCATTTCTAATTGCCTTATCTTACCGGCTTCTACGGAGTCTTTTAATTGCTGTACTTCTGTTTTTAAATCTGCTATTTCTGCTTCGTTAGCCTTAGATTTTTTATTGCCGTTGACTATTGCGTATAGTGCTATTAAACTAGCAAACACAAACAGATAAAGGAATATATTCTTTTTCATTCTAAATGGTAATTTTTAAATTATCGTAGGCTAAATGTATACCCTCTGGCAGTTTGGCTTCTACCTCTTTATGAAAACCCAACAGGTGACTAATATGCGTAAAATAGGTAGTTTTTGCTCCAACTTGTTTAGCAAAAGCAATGGCTTCCTCTAAATTAAAGTGAGAATAGTGTTGTTCTTCTCTTAGAGCATTTACTACTAGTACTTGTAGGCCTTTCAATTTTTTTATTTCTGGTGCCTCTACCCTTTTCACATCCGTCAAATAAGCAAAATCTTTAAATCTGAACCCCAATACTGGCAATCTATTATGGAAAGCTTCAATCGGTATTACTGCCAAACCGTGTAAATCTAACTCAGTATTTTTATCAATCTGATGTATCTGTACTGCAGGAGCGCCAGGATATCTATCTTCATCAGCAAAAATATAATCAAAACGTCTACGTAAAGAAGCTATCACACGTTCATCTGCATAAATAGGGATATCACCTTGTCTAAAAAAAAATGGCCTTATATCGTCTAAACCAGCCGTATGGTCAGAATGCTCATGCGTAAATAGAATACCATCTAATTTAGAAATTGGGTTTGCCAATAACTGTTGCCTAAAATCAGGACCACAATCAATAATATAATTATATCCTTCCCAAGATATAAGAACTGAGACTCTTAAACGTTTATCCTTTGGGTCCGTACTTAAGCAAACAGGATGCGTGCTACCTATTATGGGAATACCTTGTGAAGTACCGGTGCCTAAAAATGTAACTTGTAAACCTTGGTTCATTGTTTTCAAAATTATAACATAATTGTTTAAAAGGTTTATATAACTTATTAACTTTGATCCAATAAAATAGTTGTTATGCCCATTGCTCCTCATACAGAGAATGAATTTGAGAATATACCCTCTATAAAAGCAAAGACCTTGCGTATTAACCTAAATAGGGATATCTACGGAACTTTTGCAGAAATAGGGGCCGGACAAGAAACCGCAAGACATTTTTTTAGGGCTGGTGGTGCTTCTGGTACTATTGCAAAAGCAATGAGTGCTTATGATAAAGCTTTTAGTGATGCTATTTATGGCATTGAGGACGATGGCCGTTACGTAACACAATCTAGATTACGTAAAATGTTGTCTTATGAAATGGATTTAGTAGAAGAACGTATTTCTAGAGAAGACAATCCTAACTACTTGTTTTTTACATACGCCAACACTGTTGCAACCATAGATTTTTCTAAGCGATACAAAGGCCATGGTTGGGTTGGACTACGTTTTCAACTAGATCCAAACCAAAAGGAATATGATGAAATTATCTTACATATTCGCTTTAAACAAAATGAAGCCCGTTTACAACAAGAAACACTAGGTATTCTAGGAGTTAACTTAATATATGGCGCCTTTTACAAGTTTGATAAGCCCAAGAAAATTTTAAAATACCTATATGATCATATAGATAAGGACACCCTAGAAATTGATATGATTAATTTTACGGGGCCTAGTTTTAGCCATGTAGACAACCGCTTAATGAGTTTACAACTTATTAAGAACAACATGACAGATGCAGTAATGTTTGGTCCTGATGGGCACAACTTATTACCCGCAGCAGTATTATATAAGAAAAACATTCTAGCATTACGTGGTAGTTTTAGACCAGTGACTAAGGTTAATATGGATATGTTTAAGAAATCTTACGACATATTTATACGAGAACAGACCGTAGATTTTGACAATACCATAGTTATTTTTGAAATAACGCTATCTAACTTAAAAGCTTCTGGAGAGATAGATGAGCAGGATTTTATGGATCGAGCAGAACTCCTATGCTCACTAGGCCATACTGTAATGATTTCTAAATTCCAGGAATACTACAAACTTGTAGAGTATTTTAATAATTACACCAAAAATAAGATTGGTTTAACCATGGGTGTCAATAACATGGTAGACGTTTTTGATGAAAAATATTACCGTCATTTAAGTGGTGGCATTCTTGAAGCCTTTGGCAAACTTTTCTTTAAAGATTTAAAAGTATACTTGTATCCTATGAAAGACCCAGAAACTGGTCAGATATTAACAAGTAACAATGTAAGGGTACACCCTAGAATGAAGGAATTGTACAAATTCTTTAAATACAATGGTAAGGTTATGGACATTATTGATTATGACCCAGATATTTTACATGTATTCTCTAGAGATGTGTTACGCAGAATTATTGAAGGAGAAGAAGGTTGGGAAGAGATGCTACCCGAAGGAATTGCTGAGATAATAAAAGAAAAAAATCTTTTTGTTCGTAAAGAATTACCTTTAGCAAAAGAAGAAAAATAAAAAAAAAGCCCTCAATGGAGGGCTTTTTTTATGCTAAAATCTGAGCAGCGTGGTCTTTTGTTTTGACCTTTGTAATTACCTCTTTAACAACGCCTTCTTCATTTACAATAAAAGTTGTTCTATGGATACCATCATATTCTTTACCCATAAACTTTTTTGGCCCCCAAACTCCAAATGCGTTTATTACAGTCTTATCTTCATCTGCCAATAACGGAAAAGGAAATTCGTATTTATTCTTAAAATTGGCTTGACGTTTTTCAGAATCTGCACTAACTCCAAGTAAATCATACCCTTGCGCTTGTAATTCTTTATAATTGTCTCTTAAATTACAGGCTTCCGCAGTACAGCCTGGTGTACTTGCCTTAGGATAAAAAAAGACAACTAACTTTTTACCTTTATAATCTGATAAGGAAATTGTGTTGCCATCTTGGTCTTTTGCAGAAAATTCAGGTACTTTATCACCTGCTTGTAACATATTCATAGCATTAAATTTTGTTAACTACTTTTTCTTCAAAATTAAACATTAATGACCAAAAAAGAGAAAGTTCAATTTGTTTTGGACAAGTTGAATGAACTTTATCCTACAATACCTGTTCCTTTAGACCATAAAGACCCCTACACCTTGCTCGTTGCCGTGCTATTATCTGCCCAAAGTACAGATGTACGAGTAAATCAAATAACCCCGTTACTCTTTGCTAGGGCAGACAATCCTTTTGATATGGTAAAGCTATCCGTAGAAGAAATTAGAGATATTATTAGACCAGTTGGGCTATCCCCTATGAAATCTAAAGGTATACACGGTTTGTCTCAGATTTTAATTGATAAATACAATGGAGAAGTACCAAAAGAAATAGAACTGCTAGAAGAATTACCTGCCGTTGGACATAAAACCGCTAGCGTAGTGGTATCACAAGCCTTTGGAATACCCGCTTTTCCCGTAGATACACACATACATAGATTGTTATATAGATGGGGGTTTTCTAACGGTAAAAATGTGGTGCAATCAGAGAAAGACGCTAAAAGGTTATTTCCTAGAGAAGAATGGAATAGACTTCATTTACAAATAATTTGGTACGGTAGAGAATACTCTCAAGCCAGGGGTTGGAATTTAGAAAAAGATATCATTACCAAGACTATTGGCAGAAAAACAGTTTTAAATGACTATTATAAAAAGAAAAAGACCGCCAAATAGCGGTCTTTTTAATATTGTATGGTTAATGTCCTAGTTAAGAACATTGTCGAACTGCATGTTATTGTAATTGATAACATTTAAGGATTTAGAGTATCCTAATAAAAATTTAACGGTTTCTGGTCTAGCCTTAGCAATTCTGCAAACCGTAGGTTCTTCAGAGTAAATTTTTTCCATATCCTAGCGTTTAAATTCAATAGTATAACGCCAGTAAAACGGATTTATTGCAGGCTTCGACCTATGACCAATTAATTCGTTAAAACGATATTATTGCGTTCTACTATCTTTCTAAGGTTAATTAATGCATAACGCATTCTACCTAAAGCCGTGTTTATACTTACCCCTGTATTTTCAGAGATTTCTTTAAAACTCATGTCTTTGTAGATGCGCATAATCAACACTTCTCGTTGGTCATCCGGTAATTCATCTATTAAACTAGATAAATCTGTGTCAATTTGATCTTTAATCATTTGTTTCTCTGCATTCAATTTATCATCATGGATAACAGAGAAAATGTTAAAGTCATCACTACCTTCAAACTTTGGCATTCTTTTGTTTTTACGGAAGTGATCAATAATTAAATTATGTGCTATACGCATTACCCAAGGCAAAAATTTACCTTCTTCGCTATAAGACCCTCTTTTAAGAGTCTTAATTACTTTAATAAATGTGTCTTGGAAAATATCTTCTGTAATGTCTTTATCTAAAACTTTAGAATAGATAAAGCTAGAAATTTTTTGATTGTGTCTATTAATCAACAATTCAAGGGCTTTCTCGTCACCGTTAATATAGTTTTTTACTAATACTGAGTCATCTATTTGCAGTTCCATACAAATTACTTTTTTGGTTATAACAGACCACGCTCCTTTGGGAACAAAGTCTTTGTGTTATTGGGTTATTAATTAAAAAAGTAATTATTTACTGTATAGGCCTATCAGAGATTTAATTACACATCAAATATAGATATTCAGTATACCTGCCAAAAAACTATGTTGTGATTTGCGGTATTTGTGATGTCAAAGTTAATAATATTGGTATAAACTGCATTCAATAGTATCTTTATTCTTTAATTAAGACGAAAATGACTTCACTTTCAGCTGTAGATCCAAAGCAGAATATCATCATAAAAGGTGCCAAATTGCACAATCTTAAAGATATAGATGTTGTTATACCCCGTAATAAACTGGTTGTGATTACTGGTTTGTCTGGTTCTGGCAAGTCTTCTCTGGCATTTGATACTCTTTTTGCAGAAGGTCAGCGCCGTTACGTGGAAAGTCTTTCTTCTTACGCAAGACAATTCTTGGGTAAACTAGATAAACCCAAAGTAGACTATATAAAAGGTATAGCCCCTGCAATTGCTATAGAGCAAAAAGTGAATTCTACCAATCCTAGGTCTACCGTTGGCACAACCACAGAAATTTACGATTACCTTAAACTATTATTTGCGCGTATTGGTAAAACCATATCTCCTATATCTGGTAACGAAGTAAAAAAAGAAACCGTATCTGATGTTGTAGATTATGTAAAGACTTTTGAAGAAGGTACCAAACTACTTTTACTAGCTCCCATACATATTAAGGAAGACCGTGATGTTTACAAATCATTAGAATTATTCTCTAAACAAGGGTATGCGCGGATAAAGTATAAAGGAGAAGTGTTGCGTATAGACCAAGCGCCAGAGAATATGGAGCGCAATTTTGAACTGGTGGTAGACCGGATAATAGTTAAAAATGAAGATGAAGATTTTCTAAATCGGTTAGGTAATGCCGTAGATAATGCCTTTTTTGAAGGCAAAGGTGAATGTGCAATTGAAGAATTATTAGCGGATACAAAAAGAACGTTTAGTAATAAATTTGAATTAGACGGTTTAAAATTTTTAGAGCCTAATGTGCATCTTTTTAGTTTTAATAATCCCTATGGCGCTTGTCCAAAATGCGAAGGTTACGGTGATGTAATTGGTATAGACCTCGATTTGGTAATTCCTAATACAGCACTATCAATTTATGAAGAGGCAGTATTTCCATGGCGTGGAGAAAGTATGAGCTGGTACCTGGAACAATTAGTAAACAGTGCATACAAATTTGATTTCCCCATACATAAACCCTGGTTTGAACTTACCGAAAAGCAAAAACAATTGGTATGGGAAGGTAATCAGCACTTTATTGGCATTCATAAGTTTTTTGAACAATTAGAAGAAAAGAGCTATAAGATACAAAACCGGGTAATGCTGTCTAGATACAGAGGTAAAACAAAATGTAAAGTCTGCAACGGAAAACGATTACGTCCAGAAGCAGATTATGTAAAAATAAATGGTAATTCTATTTCTGATTTAATAGAATTACCCATTAAAAATCTAGCGCGATTCTTTAATTCATTACAGCTTAATGAGCATGATACTGTTATTGCCAAACGTTTACTTAAAGAAATTACCACTAGACTGGAGTTTTTAGAAAAGGTAGGTCTAAGTTATCTAACCCTAAACCGAAAATCCAATACCCTATCTGGTGGCGAAAGCCAGCGAATTAATTTGGCAACTAGCTTAGGGAGTAGCTTAGTAGGTTCCATGTATATTTTAGATGAACCTAGTATTGGCTTACACCCAAAGGATACAGAAAATTTAATTGATGTACTAAAGTCATTACGCGACTTAGGTAACACCGTAATTGTTGTTGAGCATGATGAGGATATAATGAAAGCCGCAGATGAAATTATAGATATTGGGCCAGAAGCAGGTACACTTGGTGGTAAAGTGGTTGCTACAGGGGATTTTAATACCATACTTACTGCAGAATCGCTAACTGCTAAATATCTTAATGGTTCCATGGAAATTGCCGTACCAAAAGAGCGTAGACATTCCAAAAACTACATTAAGATTATAGGCGCAAGAGAAAACAACTTAAAAAATATAGATGTAACCTTCCCCTTAAACCAACTCACTGTGGTAACCGGAGTATCTGGTAGTGGAAAAAGCACCTTGGTAAAGAAAATTTTATATCCTTGTATGCTTAAAGCTACGGGTGGATACGGAGAAAAAGCAGGGCAATTTTCTGATGTTGAAGGTAAATTTTCTCAGATTAAGCATGTAGAATTCGTTGATCAGAACCCCATTGGCAGATCCTCCCGTTCTAATCCTGTTACCTATATAAAAGCGTATGATGAAATTAGGTCTTTATTTGCATCGCAAAAGCTTAGTAAATTAAGAGGTTACCAAGCCAAACACTTTTCTTTTAATGTAGATGGTGGCAGGTGTGAAAAATGTAAGGGGGAAGGAGAAATAACTGTAGAAATGCAGTTTATGGCAGATGTACACTTAGAATGTGATGTATGTAATGGTCAACGTTTTAAGAGAGAAGTCTTAGAAGTTCAATTTGAAGGAAAGAATATTAACGATATTCTAAACCTAACTATAGACGATGCTATTGACCATTTTAAACAACACGAACAAAAGAAAATAGTACAACGATTAAAACCATTGCAAGATGTAGGTTTAGGCTATGTTACTTTAGGGCAAAGCTCTTCTACCCTATCTGGCGGTGAGGCACAGCGCATAAAATTGGCTTCGTTTTTAGTAAAAGGAGCAACTAAGGATAAGGCACTTTTTATATTTGATGAACCTACTACTGGTTTACATTTTCATGATATTAAAAAATTATTGAAATCTTTTGATGAACTTATAGATAAAGGACATTCCATAATAGTAATAGAGCACAATATAGATTTAATAAAATGTGCTGATTATTTAATTGATTTAGGTCCAGAAGGTGGTGAAAATGGGGGTAATTTACTCGCAGAAGGCACCCCAGAAGAAGTGATTAAAAACAAAAAATCTTTTACCGCTAAATATCTAAAAGAAAAACTTTAAAAGACCTCGGTTAATTGGTTCAAATAAAAATATATAGTTTAAATATAACCGTTATGAACTGAATATGATAAAATTTAAAACTCAGTTCTTTTCTTTAGGGGTACTATTCTTTTTCATCAGTTGCGTTTTTTCTCAGAAAGAGACTAGCGTAAAGGTACTTAAGGATTCTATTTTAAAATCTTTAGAGATAGAAGTAGCGCAACCAGACTCCTTGTCCATAAATTTTGATGGAGCTACAAATTCAGAAATTTTAAATTATCCTGAATTTATTGCTCCTAATTATGGAATGCCTAAATCCATTTACACTGTAACAGAAGTACCCTCCCCTAGGGGAACTGGAATTTTTGGTTATGTGTCTGACCCCTTGGACTATATCTCAGAAACTGAAGAACGCTATTTAAACCAAGAGCTGTACCATTTAGAACAAGAAACAACTGCAGAAGTTACTATTGTATTTCTGCCTAGTATAGGAAACGAAATACCTAAAGAATTTGCGGTTTCGTTATTCAATACTTGGAAAATTGGTAAGGAAAAAACAGACAACGGTTTACTCATCCTTACAGTAATGGACCAAAGACGGACAGAATTTGAAGTAGGTTATGGTTTAGAGCCTTATTTAACTGATGCTATTTGTTATCGTATTGGTACACAAGAAATAGTTCCTCTTTTTAGAAATGGTTATTTTGGATTGGGTTTAATGCGTGCAACTGACCGTATTACTGAGATTATTAGACATCCAGAAAGCGTTCAAGAAATCTATGACACAAATACCTCTATTCAATCGACTAGCAGTGTGTCAAAAAAATGGATTATCCCTTTACTTATAAGCTATTTAATAATTTCCATTTTATTAGCCCTCTATTTTTATACTAAAGCTTATACCATACATAATTCGCAAGACGATTATTACGATAAGTATTTGCGTTTAGACGATGCCAAAGCTGGCTGTCTGCAATTTCTATTTCCGTTACCGCTATTTTTCTACCACAGAATGGCAAAAAGAAGACTAGCACACTACCGTAAAGCACCCAGATATAGTAAAGTTAACGGCAAACCTATGGTGTTATTAAACAATTATGATGAGATAGATTTTTTAGAGAAGCATCAATTAGTAGAAGAAGAAATACAATCTCAAGATTATGATGTTTGGATAGTAAAAGACCACTCTGATATAAGAATATTAAAATATCCAGGAAAAGCCTACACCAAATACAGTAACTGTAAAAAATGTTCCTTTAGAACATTTGGATTAGACCGCACAGATTATATAAGTGCTGCAACCTACTCGAGTGATGGTTTAAAAGTAGAGCATTATCTGTGTAAGAACTGCAACTATACAGAAGAAAAAGAAATAATTATTCCCCAAAAACAAGAGTCTAACAGTTCTTCTTCTTCTAGCTCTTTTAGTTCAAGTTCTAGTTCTAGCTCCAGTTTTGGTGGGGGTAGTTCTGGCGGTGGTGGTGCTGGTGTTAGCTGGTGAACCCTGAAATTACTTTGTCCTATTTTTTTAAAATGATATTCTTCCAAGAAAACAAAAAATACAAAACACTACAATTCAGCTATTTAAGTAAAGATATATTTTTTGGCACGCTGTTTGGTAAGTTTAAATCAGGATGTAAATAGTTGCATTCAAAACTTAAATCAGAGCGTATGAAAAAGTTAGTACTATTATTGGTAGCGGTGGTTTTAGGAACTGGTAGTTCTTTTGCCACTACAACAAAAGAGAGCACAGCAGTAAGGTCTTATGCATACGGCAACTCATTTATTTTTACAGAAGGTGGTATTACCTTTTCTGTATATCCTGATGGTGAATTTGATTTTTACATAGACAATAGAGTTAATGTAGGGGTGGGTGCACGCGTCGGGAATGTGGGTATAACCTTTAATTCTGGTTGGGATTATAATCCTTTTGTACAGTATGACGATTATGGAGCGGTAATTCAAGTAGAGAATGTTCCCATATTTTATGACTATTATGGTAGAGTTACCCAAATTGGAGACGTAGATGTTTGGTATAGAAATAACAGAGTTAGACGTGTAGGCGGGCTAAATATTTACTACAACGGAGGTGTTATCAGTCATTATACTGGATTTATTAACGTATACAACAGAGGTTATGTGTATAGACCATTTCACCGGTATTTTGCTAGACCTGCAGTAGGGTTTTGCAATGTATACACCAGACCATATAGAAGATACTACACTCCTGTAAGATATACTTGGTACCGTCCATACAGAAATAACAACAGAAGAGTCTACGCTAATGTAGGTAGAGAGTACAGATATAATAAAGGTAGAAGAGATAATATCTACAGAAACGATAAGCGCGTAGTTGTAAGAGATAACAGAAGTATAAGAAGGTCCGCCGATTATGGTAGAAGTAGCAAGGATTATAGTAGAAGAAGCACAATAGCACGTACTAGTAACCAAGGCTATTCTAGAAAATCATCCAATGCGGTGAGAAATACTGATAGAAGGTCCGAAGTTGCCAGAAACAATAATGCCTCTTCTAACAGAAGAAATAGTGTTCAAAGTAGAAGTAATTCTAGAAGTCCACAAGTTACTCAAAGAACTGTGACTAGGACTCCTAGAAGCACTACGGTAACAAAAAGAGAAGTTACAAGAACGCCAAGTAGCAGAACGGTAACTCAGCGTAGTACAACGTATAAGAAACCAAATACTAGGGTAACTAAGGGCAACAGCGCTACAGTTAATAGAAGTACAACTATAAGAAAAAGTACTAACAACGGTAAAAGAGCAACAGTGAGCAGAAGTACAACCGTATCAAGAAAAAGCACACCTGTAAGAAGCAATACCTCTAGAAGAAGTACTACTAGTACTAGAAGTACAAGAGGACGATTATAAGAATTAGTTTTTAGGTTGGTTAGTTGTTTGGCTCCGCATTAGATTTATCTATGTGGGGCCTTTTTTTATTTTCTAACAAACAACTTCTGTAATAGCGCTGTGATATCTTCAGAAATTTTAAAAAGATAAAGCGCACTTACATAAGATACGATAATGGCAATTGATTTGACTAAAATTGCCAAAATAGGATGCCACGGTAAGATTACTACACTAAAAGCTGCTCCTAAAACAACTAATAGGATAAGGGTTTTTAAAATTGCTATACTGTATGGCCACAGCTGTAATTTCCATTTTACAAATAATACTTTTACAACATTGAAAATAAATAGGGCTATAAAACTTGCCAGAGCTGCACCATATATTCCATACTTTGGAATAAGCCATAAATTGAGAAGAATAGTAGCTATGGCCAGTAAAACTCCGATTACTAATACCGATTTATAGTACTGAGAATTGTATAGTATAGAATTGATATTTCCACCAGAAGATTCTAATACCTTAGCTAATCCTATTATAAAAACAATAGAAAAACCTTTTGCATACTCCTCTGGTAATAATTGGTAAAGCTCATTTAAATTTAAAACAATAAGCAAAAACAATAAACCAGAAGCGATAAGCAAGGTCAGAGAAGATTTCTTATAAAGAACATTCAACTCTTTTGTATCGTTAGTGTTAATTAGGGTAGCCGTTAATGGATATGTTATTTGATGCATAGCCCTAGAGGGTACAATAATTACCGTTGCAATAAAAACTGCCACACTATAATAAGCAACATTTTCAATGGTCTTAAATTGATTAATCATAAACTTATCAATCTCTAAAAGCACTAAAGATGCAGAACCACCTAAAATAATGAGCATACTGTAGCTCATGATTTCTTTCGTAGCTTTAGGGAATCTTACGCTTAATTTAGGTTTACGTAAGGAGTACGCATAGAACATCATTATCAAAGACCTTAAAAGGTAAATCCCTACCAATCCTTTTAAAAATACAGCTACGGATATCCAATTATAATACAAGAAAAGTAAGAGTATCAACACACAAAGTCTGGCAAAAACTTCTTTCATAAAATTACCAAAAACCGACTTTAAAAACACCTTACACCACGCATAAAACACCTCAAAATAAGCCATGCCAAAACCAACTAAAAAAAGATACCAGATATAATCCTTAACTAGAATATTTTTTTGTGATAAGTAAACAGCTAGTGAATCATAAAATAAATATACCAGCGATGCTAATGGGATGCTACTCAGCAATGGACTTAAAAGCATAAGTGTTAAAAAGCCGTCCTTTTCTGCTTCTTCTTGTGCTGTATAAAATTTAACTAAGGTGTTATGTACACCAAAAGCTAATAAGGGCATTAAAATCGCCGCTGTAGCTAATATAAAATTTACTAGACCAAAATACGTATCGGACAGTATATGCGTATACAAAAAAAGAATGTTAATGGCTCCAATTCCAAACCCCATATAGGTTATCAAGGTATTTTTAAAAGACTGTCTTAGAACTATGCCCATGCTAGTAATTGTGCTAATCTTTTGGTTAGCGCTTTTCTGTGGTATTGTGCAATATTTATAGGATTCACTTCTAAAGACTGGTTTTGAAATGCATTAAACCAAAGTACTAAATTTTCTTTTATACCATCTTTATCTGTAGCGATATGGTACCTACCAGCTTGGTGCCTTTCAACTCGCTCACCAGCCTCCCAGTATTTAGGTCCGATGGCAAGAATAGGACGTTTTGCAATTAAATATTCAAATAATTTACCTGGAATGATTCCCTGAGTTTCTGGTGAATCTATTTCTAATAGTAATAGCACTTGAGATTTAGCTTGATGTTCCAATACCTCCTCATGTCCTAAATAGCCTAAATACGTTACGTAATCCTCTAATTGATAAAATGCAAGGCTATCTTTTATATCTTCCCCCACTACTCCAATTAAGTTAAGTTGTAATTCTTGGGCAAAATGATAGTTTTCTTTCACCAACTCAGACAATGCTTGCCATAATGCTATTGGGTTCCTATCTGTTAATAAGGAACCTATATGCGCAAGTGTAAATTTTTGGTCCAAAATTGTTGGTTTCGGCTCTATTTCGTACCCATTTGTTAGAACATGAATGGGTGTTTTAGTCATGTTTTGAAATTCAAGCTTGGTTTTATCACTAGTTACCAAAAGACCATCTGCGGCAAGTAATATTTGCCGTTCCAAACGCTTATGTTGATTGGCTGCCAATCTAGTAAGCTTTAACTTTTTATGATAACCAATTGTGGTCCATGGGTCTCTAAAATCTGCCCACCAAGTAACGCCAGATTTACGCTTTAGTTTTTGACCTATAAGATGAACACTATGTGGCGGTCCTGTAGTAATTAAAGTTGTAATCTGTTGCTGTTTTATAATCCCTGTTAAATATTTTACAGAAGGTTTTACCCAAAATTTACGCGCATCTGGAATAAATAAATTACCACGTATCCACAGTAAAAGTCGTTCTAAAAAGGTTTGTTTCTTTTGCTTAGGAATAAGACCAAAACTGATTTGCTTGGTTTGTTTTTTTCCAAAAAGTGCAGCTAAACCATACGGCTCAAAAATGGGTTGTTTTAAAATGGTAACTTCTTTTGGTATATCTGCTGCTAGTCTTTCATCTTGTATAGGATAAGTAGGGTTCTCCGGAACATAGACAATTGGTTCAATTCCAAACTCTGGTAAATACTTTACAAAGTTGAGCCATCGCTGTACTCCGGGCCCTCCTGCAGGAGGCCAATAGTAGGCAATAATTAGCACCTTTTGCATTAAGCAACTGCTTTATCCCGTTTAGGTTTTAGTAAAAAGCCTAAACCACATATTATTATTAAGCCTAGTAAAATATTGCTAATTAATGCAATGGTACTTCCTTTTTTAATTACCCCTGGTTCAAACTTAAAAGTAATAGTATGAGCACCAGTAGGTATAGCCATACCACGCAAGGCATAATTCACTTTTATGTGTGGAGCTAGGTTATCATCTAGATAAGCATTCCACCCATCAGCATAATACATTTCAGAAAAAACTATAAAACCATCTTTTTCACTATTGGTATTATAGGTGATGAGATTAGGTCTATAATCCTTGATAGCCACTTTAGCTGTTGAATCTTTCACAAAGGCATTTCTATCAATTTTGAACTTGGAAGCATTGTAAACCGCCGTGGTTTTGGTATCTATCCCATCTAACGCTTTAATTTCTTCATTTTCTGATGTTACTGGTACTAATTCTTGTACAAACCATGCTGGCCCGTTAGCATCTGGATTTACAGCAGGGAAACTCCTACCCTCTTCATCTTCTTGAATAATATATTTAGCATTTAACATATTCAAGACTTCAACATTATTGTTGTATAAATGAAACTCGAATAAATCTTGAATCCGTTTGGGTTTTGCTGCATGATACCCTCCTAAAGACTTATGAAAGAAAGAAGTCCTAGCCCCATTTAATCCTTCTTTTGGGTCAAATACTCTAAATATTTCAGGGTCTTGTTGAATTTGCTTATCTAAATCAGTGGCTTTAAAGGGTCTATTAATTTGCCTCATACTAACAAAATCATCCGCATCTACATAGCGTTTGGCAACTCCACCTAAATCCACTACTACTAGTACGCCTAGGGCTACGATGGTAAAATTTTTATTCAACTTCCCTTTTGCATACAGAAACAACAATACAAAAGTTAGAGAACACAACAGTAATGTTCTTAGGGTATCATTTACATAGACAGCCTCTCTATCGGAACGAATAAGGGCCATTAATTCTTCCCCGTAATACCGTAGATAATTTCCATCATTTAGGCTTTCGAATGAAAACGTCCCTTTTAAAAAAAAGATGATAACAATTAACCCAAGGGATATTACTCCAGACCATATTACAGCATTTAATTTTTGCGATAAAGTAACCTTTTTCCGGAATAGTTGTTTTAACCCTAAAATGGCTAAAACTGGCACACATAATTCCACTATTACCTGTATTGACGATACCGCTCTAAACTTATTGTACATTGGGAAATTGGCAATCATAAAGTCTGTAAGTACAGAAAAATTCTTCCCCCAAGATAAAACCAGAGCCACAACTACGCCAGCAAGCAACCACCACTTACGTTTTCCTTTAACTAGAATTAAGCCAATGAAAAATAGAAATAAAACAACAGCTCCAAGATAGGCAGGACCAGCAACAATAGGTTGATCTCCCCAATATAAAGGCAAATTTTCTGAGAATTCCAGTGCCCTAGAGGAAGAAAGACCTTGAGAAGTTAAAAAATCATAGGTGTTGGATTGTTTTCCCAATTTTTCACTGTTAGAACCCCCAAACATTCTAGGAACAAATAAATCTAAAGACTCCGTTATTCCATAACTGTATTGTGTTATATAATCTGTATCTAAGCCAGAGGTTGTGGCTTTAGGGCTACCATCCGGATTAATGGTTAAATTAGACTCTCCTCTAGTACTCCAATCTGCATATTCTTTTGTAGCCATTAAACCTGTAGCATTGGTGGCAATACCTAAAATAACAGCTACAATCAATAAGCCAACAGATATAAAAAAATGCGTTAACTTTTTATCTATAATAGCATACACCAATTGCACTACGCCCAGAATAAGAACCAATAACATGAAATAATAGGTCATTTGGTAATGGTTAGCACTTATTTCTAAGGCCATTGCCAAGGCTGTAACAATAAATCCTAAGACATACTTTTTTCTAAAAACCAATACTATCCCACCTAATAACATAGGCAAATAGGCTATGGCATGGGCTTTAGCATTGTGCCCTACACCTAGGATAATTATATAGTAGGTAGATAGACCAAAGGCTAAGCTACCTAAAATTGCAAGCCTATAATCTACCTTAAGACTTAACATTAAAATGTAAAAACCTATAAAATAAAGGAATAGATAGTCTGCTGGCCTTGGTAAAAACCGAATTAATCGGTCTAATTTTTTAACGTAATCGTGCGGATAGTTAGCGCCTAATTGGTACGTTGGCATGCCACCAAAAGCACTATTTGTCCAATAAGATTCTTCGCCTGTATTTTCTTTAAAGGAATTTCTTTCTTGGGCCATGCCCTTGTATTGGGCTATGTCTGACTGAAAAATACCTTTACCTTGTATAACAGGATAAAAATAGACCAGTGCGGCTATCATAAAAAACAGAAGAACAGCTAAATGCGTAAAAAATGCTTTGGTAGAAAGCTTCATCAATTATATTTTGAGTGGCTAAAGATCACTCAATTTCTTCAAATTCTATATATTCTCCAACTTTTTTTGAAGGGTTACTCTTTGTATTGGATTTTTTATAGACGGTTGTTTTACCCTCTTCTTGGTGTTCTGCTGTCCGTTGTTGAAATCCTCCAAACTGTTGTCCAAACTTTTCTTCTGCCTTTTTAGAGGCATACCGTATAATGTTTGGCATAAATAATTTTAGAAGGAATTTTATCCCGTAGTATACGATAATAAGGATTAAAATCGTTTGTAATAAAACCATAGTATCTCGCTATTGCATCAAAATTACATTGTTAGTATCAGTTTATCGGTATTCGTTTCATAAAATAGTATTAAAACTCTGGCTATGGCCCAATTACCTTACAAATTCATTTTCATTTTAGTAAGCATTCCATTTTTTATAAATGCCCAATACACAGATGTTATTAATTCTAATAGGCCAGGTATTGCGGTAAGCGCCTACTCCGTGGGTACCGGAGTTGTGCAAGGAGAAGCTGGATTTTTATATGAAAGAAGAGACCACTCCCTACTAAATACCAATGGTAGCAGATTAGGAGGCGAAATAGCGCTTAGGTATGGGGTTTTATTTGAACAATTAGAACTTATATACGAAGGGACATATGTAAAAGAGGCTATAACTTATGAGAATTTTGATTTTGAAGAAACACGTTCAGATTTTACCAGAAATAGATTGGGAATTAAATATTTAATATTTGATCCTTACAAAAATCCAGAAGCTAATAAACCCAATATTTATAGTTGGAGAGCAAACAATAAATTTCAACTAAAAAATTTAATACCAGCAGTTTCCTTATTTGCAGGAGCCACATTTAATTTAGGAGACAATCCTTTTTATCCTGAAGATGGCACCATAAGCTATAGAGGTATGATTGCCACGCAGAGTAGGCTTAGTCCTAAGCAAGTGTTGATTACCAATATTGCTTACGACCGCATAACTACAGATTTTCCAGAATTAAGCTACGCTATATCATACTCTAGAGCTTTTAGAAACCCAAAGTGGAGTATTTTTGTAGAGCACCAAGGTATTAAGAGCGACAGGCATTCTGACCTATTACTCCGTACTGGCATTGCTCATTTGTTTAGCCCAAATTTTCAGGTAGATTTTAGTCTTGGTGGGAGCCTAAAAGACACGCCAATGCGCCTTTTTGGTAGAACAGGGCTATCTTACCGTTTAGATTTTCATAAAGATAAATTAGTGCCTATCAACAAGCAGAAGCCAAAAAATAAAATTAAAAAAGGTAGTATGAAATCTAAGAAAAAGAAAAACAAGAAAGATAAGTTAGATTTCTAAGACTTATTTGCTTAGTACTCCTTTTAATATTTGTTAATATTGCGTAGTTATTTATACGCAGAATGATTAGCATAAAAGAGGTTACCAATAAAGCAGGCTTAAAGGCTTTTGTGAAATTTCCATTTTCACTCTACAAAAACAATCCCTACTGGGTTCCACCAATTATTAAGGACGAACTAGAAACTTTTGACCAAACTAAAAACCCTGTTTTTGCTAATGCAGAAGCACGCTTTTTCTTAGCTTATAAAGAAAATAAAATTGTGGGTAGAGTTGCCGCAATTATTAACTGGTTAGAGGTCAAAGAGCAAGGACTTAAAAAAATGCGTTTTGGATGGTTTGATTTTGTTGATGATTTAGAAGTTTCCAAAGCATTATTACAAAAAGTAGCGAGCATAGGAGCAGAAAACGCCTTAGATTACATGGAAGGACCTGTTGGTTTTACCAATTTAGATAAAGTTGGTGTTTTAATAGAAGGTTTTGACCATATTGGCACAATGATTACTTGGTATAACCACCCGTATTACCAAAACCATTACGAAGCTCATGGTTTTACAAAGGAAAAAGAATATCTAGAAAACAAGTTTAAGGCAGCCGCCGCAGACCCTAAATTGTTTGAAAAAGCCAACACTTTAATCAAAAGAAGATTTCAACTGCGCGAATTAAACTTTACTAAGAGTGAAGATATAATGCCATGGGTAGATAAAATGTTCGATTTGTTTAACGAGAGTTATGCTAAGTTGTCTTCTTTTGTGAAAATTACAGATGTACAGAAAGAATATTTTAAAAAGAAATACATTTCATTCATCAATCCAGAATATATAAAGTTTGTTGTTGATAAAGATGATGAACTGGTTGCATTTGCCATTGTAATGCCATCTTTTTCTAAAGCCTTACAAAAAGCTAACGGAAAACTTTTCCCTTTTGGATTCTACCATCTATTACAAGCAAGAAAAAATAGCAAAGACGTCATTTTTTACCTTATTGGCATTAGACCAGAATATCAAAACAAAGGTATTACTGCTATAATATTTAATGAGTATTACCACACTTTTAAAGAAAAAGGAGTAGAAAACTGTATTAGAACTCCAGAATTAGAAGAAAACACTGCCATTAGGCAAATGTGGAAGCACTTTAATCCTATTACCCATAAAAGAAGAAGAACCTACCGTAAAGCATTGAATTAGGGTATGATGAAATGGATTTATGAGCTTTTTGAGAGCGATATTAAATCTATTACTTCGCTAAGCGGCGGTAATGTTTCTCAAGTTTTTAAAGTAGTAACTACAAGCGATGTTTTTGTAGTAAAATGCAATTATGAGAAAAATGCTGAAGTATATTTTAAAGCCGAAGTAAACGGATTGCATCAAATAAAAGCAACAAATACTATTGAAACACCTGCAATTCATTCCTACGGTAAAATAGAAAATAACGCCTATCTAATATTAGAATGGATACCCACTAAAAACGCGGACCAAGAGGCTATGCATACCTTGGGTATACAACTTTCACAGTTACATTCAACAACAGAAACCACCTACTTTGGGGCAAAAGAACATAACTTTATTGGTAACTTACCTCAAAACAACACCATAAACCCAAGTTGGAGTACTTTCTACGCTCTACAACGCTTATATCCACAATTAGGGATAGCCAGAAAATTGGGATATCTATTAAAAGAAGAGATTCCCAACTTGGATAATATACAAAAAGTAATGACCACGATAGCTGATAACACCAAACCTTCTTTATTGCATGGAGATTTGTGGCATGGTAATATTCTAATTCATGAGAATGGCACACCTTATCTTATAGATCCATCTGTTTATTATGGCCATAACGAAATGGATTTAGCAATGACCAAACTATTTGGTGGCTTTTCCAATAACTTTTATCAAGGCTACCATGAAAATATCCCACCGCATAAAAATCAAAATGCACTAACAGAAGTATACCAATTATACTACCTATTAGTGCATTTAAATATGTTTGGCAACAGCTATCGTAGCAAAGCTGTTGAACTCCTAAAGCGTTATTTTCTATGAATTATTCGCCCATTGCAGCGGCTACAGCTGCTGATAAACGTTTGTAAGTACCATTTTCTAATCTATCTCTTATTGCAGAAAACGCATCTAAGGTTTCTTTAATATCTTCCATTGTATGGGTAGCCGTTGGAATTAAACGTAATAAAATTAATCCTTTAGGAATTACCGGATAAACTACAATGGAACAGAAGATACCATAATTTTCACGTAAATCCTTTACTAAGGCCATTGCCTCTGGAATACTACCATTAAGGTATACTGGTGTTACACAACTTTGAGTTGTGCCAATATCAAAACCTCTTTCCTTCAGACCACTTTGCAACGCATTTACGTTTTCCCAAAGCTTAGCTTTAAGTTCTGGCATTGTACGCAACATGTCCAAACGTTTTAAAGCCCCTTTTACAAACACCATAGGTAAGGACTTAGCGAACATTTGAGAACGCATGTTGTACTTTAAGTATTCTATTATTCCTTTATCTGCTGCTACAAATGCACCAATACCAGCCATAGACTTAGCAAAAGTTGCTAAGTATACATCTATATCGTCTTGTACGCCTTGCTCCTCACCCGCTCCAGCACCTGTTTTGCCTAAAGTACCAAAACCGTGAGCATCATCAACTAATAAACGAAACTTAAATTTCTTTTTTAACGCAGCAATTTCTTTTAATTTACCTTGCTCACCACGCATCCCGAAAACGCCTTCAGAAATAACCAAAATACCACCACCGGTTTCATTAGCCATCTTAGTAGCACGCTCCAAGTTTTTCTCTAAACTTTCTACATCGTTATGCATAAAGGTAAAACGCTTACCTACGTGTAAACGAACCCCATCTATAATACAAGCGTGGCAATCTACATCATAAACTATAATATCATCTTTAGAAACCAACGCATCTATAACAGACATGAACCCTTGGTATCCAAAGTTTAATAAATAAGATGCTTCCTTATTTACAAAGGCGGCCAGTTCTTGTTCTAATTGCTCATGATAGTTAGTGTGACCACTCATCATTCTAGCCCCCATAGGGTAGGCAGTTCCATGCTCTAAAGCCGCATCAGAATCTACTTTCTTTATTTCAGGTAGATTGGCTAACCCTAAGTAATCATTAATACTCCAAGTAATTACATCCTTACCTCTAAACTTCATTCTATTAGAGATTGGACCTTCTAATTTTGGGAATACAAAATATCCTTCTGCTTGAGATGCCCATTTACCTAATGGACCTTTGTTTTCAATGATTCTATCAAAAATATCCCTCATCTACCTAAAATTGATTTTACTTGCAAAAATATGATTTTTATCTCACTGAGCAATTTGTTTTTACCAACAAAAAAGACAATGCAAAACACATTGTCTTTTAAGTTATTAGCGTAAAATTTGTTATTTAATATATTCTATTGCCTTTGGTTTTGGCATTTTATCACCTTCAAAAAATCCTTGATTTTCCATCCATTCATCACTATAAATTTTACTCATATAACGAGACCCATGATCTGGAAAAATAACAACAACCTTGCTATGAGCGTCAAATTCGCCTTCTAAGTGATACTGCATTAAAGCTTGCATCGCTGCACCACTAGTATACCCCACAAACATACCTTCTTCTGATGCAATTTTACGAGCCATATGTGCACTTTCTGCATCTGTAACTTTAATGTAGCGGTCTATAGCATTAAAATCTGTGGCAGAGGGAATCAAATTTTTACCTAAACCTTCTATACGGTACGGGTATACTTCATTATGGTCAAACTGCCCAGTTTCGTGATACTTTTTTAAAACAGAACCATAGGCGTCTACTGCCAATACTTTAATATTTGGGTTTTGTTCTTTTAAAAAGCGTGCCGTACCAGATATAGTACCACCAGTACCACTACATGCAACTAAATGCGTAATTTGACCTGCTGTTTGTTCCCAAATTTCTGGACCTGTAGATGCGTAGTGCGCTTCTATATTTAATGCATTAAAATATTGGTTAATATAGATAGAACCAGGGGTCTCCTTGTGTAATCGTTTAGCAACTTCATAATAAGACCTTGGATCATCTGCACTAACATGAGCTGGACAAACATAAACCTTTGCTCCCATAGCACGTAGCATATCTATCTTATCTGGAGAAGATTTTGAACTTACTGCCAAAATACACTCATAACCTTTTACCATACTTGCCATGGCTAGGCTAAAACCTGTATTACCAGAAGTAGTTTCTATTATGGTGCTCCCCCTTTTAAGAATTCCATTTTTTTCGGCTTGAGCAATAATATGAGCGGCAATCCTGTCCTTTGCAGAATGTCCTGGGTTAAATGCCTCTACCTTGGCAAAGAACTCACCAGCCATATCTGCTGTAAGCTTTTGTAACCTTATAAGTGGTGTATTACCTACTAAGTCTAAAATACTATCGTAGGCTTTAATTTGGTTTCTCATAGGGAAAACATTTAAAGGAAAGTCTTAAACTTACCAAGTGCAAAAATAGTATTTTTAATTTTTATCGGATTTTTCCCTCTAAATCTAATAAAAAAGCGTACTCCTTAGCGGTCTCTTTTAAGGCTTCAAAACGCCCAGAAGCACCACCATGACCAGCCTCCATATTAGTGTCTAAATAGAGTACGTTAGTATCCGTTTTTAAATCTCTTAGTTTAGCAACCCATTTTGCCGGCTCCCAATACTGCACCTGAGAATCATGCAAACCCGTACTTACGTACATATTAGGATAGGCTTTTGCGGTTACATTATCGTACGGAGAATAAGATTTCATGTAGGTGTAATAATCTTTGTCATTTGGATTACCCCACTCATCATATTCGCCCGTTGTTAAGGGTATAGAATCATCTAACATAGTAGTGATTACATCTACAAAGGGTACTTGTGCTACTACGCCGTGGTAAAGTTCTGGTGCCATGTTAACAATGGCTCCCATTAATAGTCCACCTGCTGACCCTCCCATAGCATACAAATGTTCTGTAGTTGTATAATTTTCTTCAATCAAAAACTTAGAACAATCAATAAAATCCGTAAATGTATTTTTCTTGGTGAACAATTTACCGTCTTCATACCAAGGTCTCCCCAAATACTCCCCACCTCTTATATGCGCTATTGCATAAATGAAACCACGGTCTAACAGACTTAATCTTGAAGTAGAAAAATAGGGATCTATGGTGGATCCATAAGAACCATAGGCATATTGTAAAAGAGGTGCAGTCCCATCTAAAGGGGTATCTTTATGATAAACCATAGAAATAGGCACCTTTTTACCATCTTGGGCTGTTGCCCAAACCCGTTTAGATTTGTAATTTTCTTTATGGAATTGCCCGCCAAGAACCTCCTGTTCTTTAAGAATGGTTTTTTCCTTAGAGTACATATCAAACTCTATGATTGCATAGGGCGATGTCATTGAACTGTAAACATATCTAAATTTAAGAGTATCAAAATCTAAATTGGTGGTAGGCCCAGCAACATACGTTTCAGAATCAAAAGGTAAATAATAGCTATCCGTACCATCCCATCTCACAATTTTCATTTTACTTAACCCCTGTTCTCTTTCTGTTAGCACATAGTAATCTTTAAAAATATCTATGTCTTCTAGCAATACATCACTCCTGTGTGGAATAAACTCTTCCCAATCCGTAAAATGTGTTGCTCCTTCCTTAGCTTTCATTAACTTAAAGTTAGTTGCGCCATCCTTATTGGTAAGAATGTAGAAGTCATTTTTAAAATGGTAAATCGAGTACTCTAACCCTCTTTCTCTAGGAGAAAACACCTTAAAGTCAGCTTCTGGCTCAGTAACTTTAATAAATCTATATTCAGTAGTCATAGTACTAGCAGAACCAATTACAATGTAATCTCTAGACTTGGTTTTATAAACAAAAGTATTGTAGGTGTCATCATCCTCAGTATAAACCAAAACATCCGCGGTTACAGGTGTTCCTAATTTATGACGATATATCTTATCTGAACGTAGAGTTACTGGGTCTTTCTTTGTGTAGAAAACCGTTTTATCATCTGCTGCCCAAACTGCACTGCCAGTAGTGTTTTCTATTTTTTCTTCAAGTATCTCTCCGCTTTCTAAATCTTTGAATTGTAAGGTGTACTGTCTTCTAGATACCGTATCTACACCAAATGCAGCCTTTTTGTTATCTGGACTAACAGAAACACCTCTTAAATTAAAATAATCGTGCCCTTTAGCTAGTATATTACAATTAAATAGCACTTCTTCTTCGGCATCTAAAGTTCCCTTTTTTCTAGAATAAATAGGATATTCGCTCCCTACCTCGTATCGGGTTATATAATAATACCCATTTAGCTTATAGGGAACAGAAGCATCGTCTTCTTTAATACGCCCTTTCATTTCCTCAAAAAGTGTTTCTTGGAAATCCATGGTATGGGCAGTCATTTGGTAATAATAAGCATTCTCTGCTTCTAAATACGCTATTACCTCCGGGTTCTCACGGTCATTAAGCCAATAATAATTATCTACTCTAACATCTTCATGCATTACGAGTTCTTTGGCTATTTTCTTTGCTATAGGTGGTTTTGGCACGATTGTTTCTTTACTTTTAGTTTTACAAGAGCTTGCAAAAATAATATAGATTATACAGACAAGAATAATTTGTTTTGACATAGTTTTAAAGTATTGTGGCAGGGTAATTTACTAATTTTGACATTATAAAAATTTATAATCATGTTCGGAGATATTATGGGAATGATGGGTAAACTCAAAGAAACCCAACAAAAAGTAGAAGGGACAAAAAAAAGATTAGACACGGTTCTTTTAGATGAAGCGTCTACTGATGGATTGTTGAAAATTACAATTACAGCCAATAGAGAGCTCAAAAGCATTCAAGTAGCAGATGAATTATTAGCAGATAAAGAGCAACTAGAAGATTATTTGGTCTTAACACTTAATAAGGCAATTGCACGTGCTACAAAGGTTAATGAAACAGAATTGGCTGCAGTAGCAAAAGATGGCATGCCCAATATTCCTGGAATGGATTCGTTATTTAAGTAGAAACAAAATTGATTAAAATGAAGTTTGTAGCACTATTTTCCTTAGTTGTACTCTTATTTACCAATGGTGTAGCCGTAGAATCAAAAGATAGCTTAGATTGGAAAACCGATTATGAAAAAGCTCTAAAGGCTGCTAAAAAATCGAATAAAAATGTTTTGGTTTACTTTACTGGGAGTGACTGGTGTACACCCTGCATCCAACTAAAAAAGGATTTATTTGAAACTCGTGATTTTGCAGAGGTATCTAAGGATTATGTTTTGTTGTATGTGGACTATCCTAGAAACCGAGATTTATTAACCGCAGACGAATTTGAAAAAAATAAAAAGCTAATTAGCAAGTATAATAAGAAGGGTGTGTTTCCATTATTGGTAGCTCTATCACCTAAAGAGAAAGTTTTAGATGAATATTCTGGTTATAGTATGAATGGAGAAGTACAATACCATTTAGAATTTCTAAAGCGTAATAAATAAGATTTTACACAAAAGAAAAGCCCTCGGTTTCCCGAGGGCTTTTTTATTTTAAAACAACATTAAATTAGTTGTTAATTAATCTGAACTCTGTTCTTCTGTTAGCAGCGTGCTCTCTTTCTGTACAAGAAACGCCATCTGCACATCTGTTCTTTAATCTCTTTTCTCCGTAACCATTAGCTACTAATAAACTAGAGTTAACACCTTTAGAAATTAAGTAATCTGCAACAGCTTTTGCTCTTCTATCAGACAAATCTTGGTTAGAAGTTGCAGAACCTCTAGCATCTGTGTGAGAAGCAATTTCTAATTTAACTCCTGGGTTTTGAGACAAAACTGGCATTAATCTAGAATCTATAATTCTTTTAGCTTCTGCAGTTAAAGTAGCACTACCTAAGTTCCAGTTAATTGGTAAAGCTTGGTATTCTACCAAAGAACATTCAACCTCTTTCCAAGAAGTTAAACCACCTTTAGATTGTAATACTTCTTTAGTTACTGTTTTAGTTACCGCTGGAATAACCTCTTCTACCGTATAAGCATCCTTATCTAAAACCGTTTTAGTAATTGTAGTGTACTCTGCTGGAATCACTTCTTCTACAACTTTGGCTGGCTCTAACATAACTCTTTTTGTATAGCTAGCATTCTTAGCAGAACCACTAATTCTTTCAAAGCTTGCATCGTTAGATAATACCTGAGTACTTACCGTAGTAAACTCTGCAGGATATCCTTTATAACACCAATAACGGCAATCATCAGGGTTACCAGAAGCACAATCAGGAGCAGGAGAACCAAGTTCCCATTGTGCGTAAGCCGGCTTAATCTCTACAGTTTCTGAACTAGGCGCAAAGCTAGCAGGAATAACTTTTAAAGAACTCCCAGCTTCCTTAGAAACATAAGAAACTGTTTCTGTACCCCATTTTGCTGGTACAACTACTAATTTCTTCCCTTCTTCTTTTACTAAAACACGTTCGGTAACTGTTTTGTAGGTTGCTGGTACTGTTTTTAGCAC
The DNA here is from genome assembly GCF_005144745.1 of Flavobacterium sp. ASW18X. Classification (GTDB taxonomy): domain Bacteria; phylum Bacteroidota; class Bacteroidia; order Flavobacteriales; family Flavobacteriaceae; genus Croceivirga. The sequence goes on from NZ_SWKK01000004.1 coordinate 452,783, forward strand.
TTTATAAGCAGGCTTAACGGTTACTGTTACAGTCTCATTGGTATACACATCTGGTGTGGTACATCTTACGTAACATTTACCTGGCTCTGGATTTGCTGGTAAATCCTGTGCTTGAGCAAAAGCAACAACTGCAAAAAATGCAGCGAAAGACAAAACTTTTTTCATAATTTGTTAGTGTTTGTTAAATTAATTTTAAACTATTGAAATTTCGATTTGTAAGTAAGAAACCATTATCTTAAAAAAGTCACAATTTTTGATAAATTTTTAACAAATGTAAGAAAAGTGTTACGAATAATTAAAATTTAGAAGCGATATAATCACTTGTTTTTCAAGAAGTTTAAATTATAAGATACGATGATAGAAATCATAACTAAAAATGAAAGAAATTATCAATTTTTCGTTAAATCCCACTCAGGAGAAGTCCTTTTTACTAGTAAAATCTTTGATGATAAAAATGAAATACAACAAAATTTGAAAGAATTTAAATACAACACAAACGAACGTCAAATAGAACGTAAAATTATGCCAAACGGTAAATTTCAATTTCAATTTCAATCTACTCAAGGCAAAATTTTAGGAACGAGTAATCCATACCTGTCTGAAGCAGGCATGGAAAATGGAATTAAAAACTTTAAAGAAGCTTTACAAAAGGCCTAGATTGTTTTTAAAATGGCTAAAGTAATAGTATGCATTTCTACCGTATAATCCATATGCGTAACCATACGTAATTTACCTTGCCCCATACCTATAATACTTATATTATTTTCTTTAAGCTTAGCCAAAAAATCTGCTTCTGACATGGTGTGGGTATCAATTTCAAAAATTACAATATTAGTCTCTACTGGCTCCACTTTTTTTACCACTTTTAAAGCGTTTAACGCTTCACCCAATTCTTTAGCTCGTTTATGGTCATCTGCAAGGCGTTCTATATGATTATCTATAGCGTAAATACCTGCAGCAGCTAAAAATCCTGCTTGACGCATACCACCACCAAATATTTTACGAATACGCAATGCCTTCAGCATGGCCTCTTCTGTACCTACTAAAACAGAACCCACGGGGCAACCCAACCCTTTACTTAAGCAAACACTAATGGTATCAAATAAAGCACCGTATTGTTCTGGAGTTTCCTTTTTTGCAACCAAGGCATTCCACAAACGAGCTCCATCTAAATGATATCCCAAATTATGCTTCTGAGTAACTGCTTTAATTCTTGTTAATTCTTCAAAGTCCCAACAAGCTCCACCTCCCTTATTAGTAGTATTCTCTATGGCAACCAAACGTGTTAATGGACTGTGGTAAAAATCTGGTGGATTGATTGCGGCTTCCACTTGTTCTGCAGTCATCATACCGCGATGGCCGTCTACCAATTTACAAGAGGCGCCGCTATTAAAGCTCACACCGCCACCCTCATAATTAAAAATATGCGCATATTTATCACAAATAACTTGGTCTCCCGGTTGGGTGTGTATTTTAATTGCGGTTTGGTTAGCCATGGTTCCACTTGGAAAATACAAGGCTGCTTCCATTCCAAAAAGCTGTGCAACCTTAGCTTCTAAAGCGTTGATGGTAGGGTCATTTTTAAAAACATCATCTCCTACATCTGCATGGGTCATTGCATACATCATCTCAGCGGTAGGCTTAGTTACTGTATCACTGATTAAATTTATTTCCATAACTCGTATTAATTCATACAATCCATCCCTATAGGTGAACCATCAGGAATTTTAGGGGCATTAAATTCGTTTTTATAGGTATCTGGGTTAGCCATAAATTGGTCTATCTCATTAACTATTAGCTCATCCATTTTATTACTAGTTTTTCCAGATAATGTTTTCTTAAGCTCCCTAAGATTAGAAATGACTACTGCCTTAACTTGTGGATAGGTTTGCTCAGAAGCTCCCAATTTCATAATTGCCTTTAAAGTTGCATTATTGATTACAAACTGTACCTCTTGTAAATACCCATTCTTAACTTTTCTGGTAATCGTTTTAGCTACAAGCATGTTCAACACCTCTTCCAATCCAATTTGGTTCTCATCAATAGCTTTTTGCTGTACCAAACGATTGGCACGTTCTGGATGCAATAATAGCGAAAGACTCATGTCTGCTGCAGTTTCGGCAGCTCCGTAAGCATCAAAACCAACGCCATTTTTACTTTTAAAAGATTCCCTAGAACGGTTGTAACCTATACTTCGTGGACCAAATAAACCTAATTTTTCTGCTGGTATAGCTAATTCTTCTGCGCTCAAAGTTGTCAGTACAGCTGTAAGTGCTTTTTCTTGTTGTGTTTTGGCTACTGATTTAACCGATGCCTGATTATCGCCTTTCACTCTGTAACTGTAATCTACTCCTCCTACTTGTTTCACAGCAGCTTCGGTTTGGTATCTATGTAGAAAATAGAGCGGTACAAAAACATCTTCCAATATTGAGTATGGCTCTCCAGTTTTAATATTATCCTCCGAAAAATTTGAGATGGCTTGTTTTCTAACAGTCAGTAGTCTGCTTAACTCTTCTGGAATATCAGTACCATTATCCCACAAATGCGCATCTCCACTAGCACTACCTGTTGGTCTCGCATCTTGATCCGATAAATAGCGTAAGCCTTTATCTGTCGCATCTTCAAGAATTTTGTTTAGTGCAGCACCTTCGTCTGTTCCTTTAGGAAAATCACTATAAGAATAGGCTACGGTAACCTTGTCCCATTCCCCTATTCCTGTGGCATACGCATTACTAAAATCCATTTGACCATTTTTAAATTCTAAATACGGATGTGGATAATCCATGACCGATGCTCGGTTATTGGTACTCGCAGCAAAATTGTGTGCAAAACCCAACGTATGTCCAATTTCATGTGCGGATAACTGTCTTATACGCGCAATGGCCATTTGCAACATTGGCTCACTATTGGTGTCACTTTCTTTAAAGGGTTGATTCATTAGCGCTTGTGCGATTAAAAAGTCTTGGCGAATACGTAAACTACCCAAACTTACATGCCCTTTTATAATTTCTCCTGTACGTGGATCACGTACACTAGCGCCATAACTCCATCCTCTTGTAGAGCGGTGCACCCATTGTATCACATTATACCGAACATCCATAGGGTCAGCATCATCTGGCAACATTTTGACCTGAAATGCATTTTTGTATCCTATAGCTTCGAAAGCTTGGTTCCACCAACGCCCGCCTTCTAAAAGTGCAGAACGAACAGGTTCTGGCGTACCATTATCTAAGTAATAAATTATAGGCTCCACAGCTTCACTCATTGCTGCTTCTGGATTTTTCTTTTCTAACCTATGTCTAGGAATGTATCGTTTTACTAAAGATTCTTCCACAGGTGTAGCATAATCATAGAAAGTAAAAGGATAAGAACCACTTCTTGGGTCAAATTTTCTCAGCTCAAACCCAGGTTCTGGTAATTTTATAAAGGAATGGTGTTGTGCAACAGTTACCAAATCAGGATTCGGCGCAACAGAACGTATTAAGTTCCCTTTTGCCTTGCCTGCAAAGGTTAGTAGCACATCAAACTCAATATTTTCAGGAAAAGCCTTGGTTCTTTCTAATGCAAAAGCACTTTTGCTTTTATCTAGCTTATACGTGCCCTGTCCTCTATTTTGTAAACGGTCTGCAACTCCATGCGCATCTTGCATCAAAAAGTCGGTCACGTCTATTAAATAAGTTCCTTTAAGCTCTTCTATGATGGGAAACCCAAATAAAACCGATTTAGCAAAAGCTTGTTCTACAGACCTTTTTTCTAGAAGGTTTGAAGTATTGGCTCTGTACGTTAGATTTGGCTGTACTAATAATAACTTATTACCTGCTTTTTTAAAATGTACTACTTGTTCATTCCCTAATTGGCCCCTATCTAATCCTATATCATTATGCCCTACACCACTACTTAGAGAGTAAACATATAAGAAGTCTTGATTCAGTTTTTCTACTGCAATGAAAACTTTGTCTTTTTCATCATCATAATAAAAATCAAAATAGCCGTTGAATTTTTGGTAATCTGCGGTTGTTTTAAAGCTTTGTGCGGCACTTACCTTACATAAGAGTACCGCTACTAAAAGTAAATGGAATGTTTTTTGCATGGAGTTAGTTATTTGGATTTCTAAAATTAGGCAAATTGTTGTACAGCCACAATGAAACGCTATTTTTGCGCTAAATAAATATAAGTATGATAACTACAGATCAGCAAAAAGATCTTATTGAGCGCCTTGGTGCGTTAAGGAGGTATCTTTGACATTGATGCCAAACTTATTGAAATAGAGAATGAGGAAGAAAAAACCTTAGAACCTACATTTTGGGATAACCCACAAGAAGCTCAAAAACAAATGCAAGCTTTAAAATCCAAAAAAAAGTGGGTGGAAGAATACCGTGAGGGAGAAACCTTAGTAGGCGATTTAGAAGTATTGCTAGAATTTTTTCAAGCGGGTGAAGTTGATGCTAAAGAAGTAGAATCCAAGTTTGAGCAAAGCAAAGCTTTAATAGAAAAATTAGAGTTTAAAAATATGCTTTCTGATGAAGGTGATGAGCTTACAGCAGTACTGCAAATAACTGCTGGCGCCGGGGGTACAGAAAGTTGTGATTGGGCCAGCATGCTCATGCGTATGTATATGATGTGGGTAGAGAAAAATGGCTATAAAGTAAAAGAACTCAATTATCAAGAAGGTGATGTCGCGGGTATTAAAACGGTAACCCTAGAAATAGAAGGCGAGTTTGCTTTTGGATGGTTAAAAGGAGAAAATGGTGTACATAGACTCGTACGTATATCTCCGTTTGATAGTAATGCAAAAAGGCATACATCTTTTGCTAGCGTATATGTATATCCTTTAGTAGATGATACTATAGAAATAGAAGTTAACCCATCAGAAATTGAAATTACTACAGCACGTTCTAGTGGTGCTGGGGGGCAAAATGTTAACAAAGTAGAAACTAAAGTACAATTAGTACACAAACCTACTGGCATACAAATATCTTGTTCTAATTCTAGATCGCAGCATGATAATAGAGCTACCGCTTTAAAAATGCTTAAATCACAGTTGTATGAGATTGAATTAAGAAAGAAGCAAGAAGCAAGAGAAGAAATTGAATCTTCTAAAATGAAGATTGAATGGGGCTCCCAAATTCGGAATTATGTAATGCATCCTTATAAGTTGGTAAAAGATGTAAGAACTAGTGAAGAGACTGGTAATGTGGATGCTGTGATGAATGGTGATATAGATGCCTTTTTAAAATCGTACCTTATGATGATGGGGCAAAAAGAAAATGATGCCTAGTTAACAAAACCTTAAAGAACTCCTAGGGCTTTACCAATTAACAAAGCTTTAGTAAATGTAACATAACACGAACGTTAAATTTGAAAATTCCGTACAAATGAAAACGCTTATAAGAAAGACTTTACTACTTTTTTTAATGGCCGTTGGCTTCCAAAGCTACGCTCAATATGGCTATGGTAATAGATATGGTTCTGGTTATGGAGGTAGAAGCAGTATTCCGCAAGCACAAACCCCAGAAAAAGAACCAGAGAAGTTGACCGCGGAACAAGTGGTAGACCAACAAATGCCCCAGATTAAAGAGACTATGGGTTTAGACCCGTTTGAAGAGGCAGTGGTAAGAACATCTTTTGTAAAAGCAGTTCAAAAACGTATGGAACTCCAAATTTTGAAACTAGAACCTCAAAAAATGAGGGAAGAATTTGAAAAAATTCAAAAGGAGCAAGATGAGGAATTAAAAGCGGCTTTACCCCAAGAAAAATACGAGGTGTATTTAAGTATGAGGGAAAATCCGTCCAAAACTAAACGAAAACAACGCAAAAAAAAGAAAACCAAAACCTAGTATGAAGAAACTGTTCCTATCGCTTTTTATTTTAAGCAGTTTATTGACCCAAGCCCAAAGACCAACCAACAAATCCATAACCTTAACAGGAACAGTAATAGATAAAGATTCTGGCCAACCGCTAGAATTTGCTACTATTGTAGTACAATCCGCAGAAGATTCAAATTCTGTAACAGGTGGTATTACAGACTTAGATGGTAAATTTAATGTAGCTATAGACCCCGGTAATTACCATATTAAGTTCGAATATATTTCGTACAAATCCGTAACACTTAACAACCAAAACATAACTAGCTCCAAAGACTTTGGTAAAATTGGACTTACGCTAGATGTAAATCAGTTAGAAGCTGTAGAAGTTGTCGGTGAAAAAACTACTGTAGAAGTAAGATTAGATAAGAAAATCTATAACGTAGGTAAAGACTTAACTAATAGCGGAGCTACTATAACAGATGCACTTAATAACATCCCCTCTGTAGATGTAGATGTAGAAGGCGCAATAAGTTTACGGGGTAATGAAAATGTACGTATTTTAATTAATGGCAAACCATCTGCACTGGCGGGTTTTGGCTCTAGTGAGGCGCTACAACAATTACCTGCAGATGCCATAGAAAAGGTAGAAGTTATTACCAGTCCTTCTGCCCGTTATGATGCAGAAGGAACTGCCGGAATTTTAAACATTGTTCTTAAAAGAGAAAAAACATTGGGTTTTAACGGCTCTGCAAATGTGTTTATTGGGCATCCTACCAATTCTGGAGCTACCATAAACGGAAATCTTAGAACAGATAAATTAAACATTTTTAGCACATTGGGATACCGTTACAGAGATGCTCCTGGTAATGCTTTTTATGATAACACCTACACTTCTGGTAGTTTTGACCGTATTATAGAAGACCGAGAATACAATAGACTTAATAAAAATTTTAATGCCAATTTAGGTGCGGAATATTTTATAAACGACAAATCTTCTTTAACCACCGCCCTATTCTATCGCCGGTCTGATGGTAACGACCTCACAGAAAATACCAATCAACGTTTTAACCTGGGAACTAAAGAAAACGAAACTTTTAGAGAAGAAGATGAAGAAGAAGAGAGCGATACCTACCAAGTCTCAGTAAATTATGTAAACCGGTTTAATGAAGACGGCCATAAGTTAACGGCAGACTTTCAATATTCTAGAGACAACCAAACTACCGTTTCTAGGATTGAAGAAAATGAAACCTTACCTAACGATGCTTTGATTGCCTTAGAAAATGTATTAGAAGAAGAGACCGAAAACGAGTATCTAATACAGGCAGATTATGTTTTACCCATGGGAGACGCACAATTTGAGGCTGGATTTAGAAGCACTTTAAAACAAGAAATAACCGATTATCAATTGGATTCATTAGACCAAGCTAGAAATCAGTTTGTTATTAATGAAAACCTTACGAACGAATTTACGTATGATGAAAATGTACACGCAGTCTATACGCAATATGGGGATAAGTTTGGTAAATTTTCTGTTTTAGCCGGTTTACGTTTAGAACATACCCAGCTTAAAGGACAAGTAGATACAGAATTTGACCCAGAGGCACTAGAACAGGAATTAGGTGTAGATGTAGATGTTAATTTTGACAAGAAGTATCTGGGACTTTTCCCTACACTTAATTTAGTTTATGAAATTACAGATACAGAAAATGTATCCATAGGTTACAATCGTAGAATTAATAGACCACGAGGATGGTTCATAAACCCATTCCCATCTAGATCCAGTAGAACTAATATTTTTCAAGGGAATCCAGATTTAGACCCTGCCTATTCTAATGCGTTTGATATTGGCTATTTAAAGCGATGGAAAAAACTAACCTTAACAACATCTGTGTATTACCAAAGAGAAACCAATTCTTTTGAACGTGTACAAGAATCCACAGGGCAAACCACTACTGATGGTATTGAAATTGTACGGTCTATACCTATTAATTTATCTACAAACAACCGTTATGGTGCAGAAGCATCTGTAATGCTTAACCCTGCTAAGTGGATACGACTTACAAGCAGCGTTAACTTTTTTAGATTTGCTACAGAAGGTAGTTTTAATGGTGTAGATTATGGTGCAGAAAATAATAGTTTCTTTACCCGTTTAGGTTCTAAGGTTAATTTACCAGCTAAAATTAGTTGGCAAACCAATGCTTTCTATTTTGGACCAAGACAAAACGCACAAACGGAAACCGAAGGCATTTTCTCTTTGAATATGGCATTTAGTAAAGACATCTTTAAAGATAATGCCACGGTAAGTTTAAATGTGAGCGATTTACTAAATAGTAGAAAGCGTAGGTCTTTTACAGAAACGGATTTTTTTACTTCTAACAGTGAATTCCAATGGCGAAGAAGGCAAGTAACGCTTTCTTTCCTTTACAGATTCAATCAATCTAAAAATGACCGCAATAACAGACAGAATAACAGAGGAGGTGATGGCGATGGAGAGTTTGAAATGGAAGGTTAATCCATTTTTAAAAAGATAAAAAAATAAAAAAGGAGCGATAAACGCTCCTTTTTTTATGCTTTTGATTTAGCTTTTTTAGCCTCTCTTTTCTCTTTCCAGATTTCAAGAAGGTTACCACCTAACCAATATGGTATTACGAAAGTCAATAAGAAAATCATTAACCAAAAACCGATTGTTAAAATGGTTAAAAACGCTAAAAATCCTAAATATTGGTCAAACTCTACCATGAATATCAATTTGAACACAAAAATACCTATAAAAATTCAAAAATTACAAATGCCTTTTAAAATTTATGTGAACTAACAAAAATCAGTTAAAAATAAAGTCCCTAACCGTTACCTTTGTTAACAAACAAAGAATTATCATAATGGAATACAGAATAGAGAAAGACACCATGGGAGAAGTGAAGGTACCAGCAGACAAGTACTGGGGTGCCCAAACAGAGCGTTCTCGAAATAATTTTAAAATAGGCGCAGCTGCTTCCATGCCTTTAGAAGTTGTTTATGGTTTTGCTTATCTTAAAAAAGCTGCCGCTTACACCAATTGCGAATTAGGAGTGTTAGACCAATCTAAAAGAGATTTGATTGCTCAAGTTTGCGATGAAATTCTAGCAGGTCAGCACGATGACCAATTTCCTTTAGTGGTATGGCAAACAGGTTCTGGAACCCAAAGCAATATGAATGTTAATGAGGTAGTTGCGAATAGAGCTCATGAAATTGCCGGTAAAAAAATTGGTGAGGGCGATAAAACCATTCAACCTAATGATGATGTAAACAAATCTCAGTCTTCCAATGACACTTTCCCTACGGGAATGCATATTGCTGCCTACAAAAAGATTGTAGAAACTACCATCCCTGGGGTACAGCAATTGCGGGACACTTTACACAAAAAAGCAACTGAGTTTAAGGATGTAGTAAAAATTGGTAGAACCCATTTAATGGATGCTACTCCCCTAACCTTGGGTCAGGAATTTTCTGGTTACGTTTCTCAATTAGACCATGGATTAAAGGCGCTCAAAAACACGCTGCCACATTTAGCAGAATTAGCATTGGGCGGCACTGCTGTGGGGACTGGATTAAATACTCCTAAAGGATATGATGTATTAGTAGCAAAATATATAGCAGAGTTTACCGGGCTTCCTTTTATTACCGCAGAAAATAAGTTTGAAGCTTTGGCGGCCCATGATGCCATTGTAGAAAGTCATGGTGCGTTAAAACAGTTAGCTGTAAGTTTGAATAAAATTGCAAATGATATTCGTTTAATGGCTTCTGGCCCACGTTCTGGTATTGGAGAAATTATAATCCCTGCTAATGAACCAGGGAGTTCTATTATGCCTGGTAAAGTTAACCCTACACAATGTGAGGCATTAACAATGGTTTGTGCTCAGGTAATGGGGAATGATGTAGCCATAGCAGTTGGTGGCACACAAGGACATTATGAACTTAATGTTTTTAAACCATTAATGGCTGCCAACATTTTACAATCTGCACAACTTATTGGTGATGCGTGTGTAAGTTTTGAAGAAAATTGTGCATCAGGTATTGAACCTAACCATACCACAATTAAAAAATTACTAAATAATTCTTTAATGCTTGTCACTGCTTTAAATACTAAAATTGGATATTACAAGGCTGCTGAAATAGCAAATACTGCACACGAAAATGGTACTACTTTAAAAGAAGAAGCTATTAATTTAGGTTATGTCACAGCAGAAGAATATGATGCTTGGGTAAAACCAGAAGATATGGTTGGTAGCCTAAAGTAACATTATAACATTGTCAAAAATAAAAAGGGCATCGAATTTCGATGCCCTTTTTTAGTTAAGTAATAGTGGATAGTGCTGTTTATTTTAACTCAAACTTTGAAGTTCCTAATAGTTTTAAACCATCATCATACACATTCACCATATAATTTCCTTTTTGGAAATCGCCCGCTGGCTTATTTATATAATCACATACATCTAAAGAACCATTCTCATAGTAAAAACTAGTCCCTTTACTGTATGTAATACTTGCTCCCTTGTCATTGCTTTTAGTAAAGCTTTCTCCTAAAACATTGCCTTGTGGGTCCAATACTTCTATATAGAACTCACGGTCACCTGCTTGTGCAATAGCATTATCGGCAACTGTAAAACATACTTTAAATTTATCCGTTGCTTTTGCTCTAGATGTAGATACTAATTTACCGCTATTTCTTTCTTTTACTGCATCTACCTTAAATGTAGACAAGTTTAACGCAGAACCTCTTTCTACAGCGTCTGCTAATTGCGTATTCTGTACTACCAAAGAATCATTAAAAACGGTTTGTTTCTCTAACTCTGAATACGTACTATCCCTTTGCATTGCTAATAATGAGTTGCTTTGTGTTAAGCTATCTACCTGCTTTAAAAGTTGTTCTCTCTCTGCCTTTAATACACTAACCTGTCTTCTGTATCTAGACAAGGTAGATATATCCGCTTTCATAGCCTTTACAGAATCAATATACTTAGCAATATTATCACGTGCAGCAATTAACTCTTCATTAGTTGCATTACTTTCTAAAATTGCCTTATCGTATTCAGATTTAAGGCTATTTAAATCCTCAACTACCATATCTTTCTCCTGTGTTAATGCAGTGGTAGTTTTTTGTTTGTCTTGGTATAAGCTTACGGTATAAATAAGTGTTGCTACTAAGATAACACCCAATAGACCTGCTATTACCTTTAAACTGTTGTTGCTTTTTGTTTCACTCATAATCTTAAGTTTTAAAACGCTTTAAACAAATATACATTTGTTAGTGTCTTTTGTATATACGTTGCGGTTTAACATTTAGATCTTTTAATACATTAAAAACGTTAATTTATTTTTTATTAGTTACTATCTTAGAAAAGAAAAAACAAAAACAAAGAACTATTATGAATTGTAAATCAAGTTTTTACCTCATATTCATAGTGATGATTTTTTTATCCTACAGCGATAAAAAAAATGAAAAAAAAGTAGTAGAAAATAAGAATTCTGCTGTGACTGAAACTAAAATCATAGAAGAATCGGAAGCAATTAACATAATTCCCATAGAACATGCCAGTATGATTTTAGAGAAAAATAATGTGGTTATTTATGTTGACCCTGTTGGGGGTAGCACCAGATATAATGAACAACCTACAGCTACTATAGTGCTTGTAACAGATATACATGGTGACCATTTAAATATAGAAACCTTAGAAGGCGTGGTAAAAAAACAGACGCAACTATTAGTCCCAATGGCTGTAGCTGCTCAACTACCCGAAGCATTAAAAAACAAAGCAACGATAATTAATAACGATGAAACCAAAACGTTACTAGAAAATGTATCGGTAGAGGCAATACCAATGTATAATTTAAGAGAAGAAGCGCTAAAATTTCATGAAAAAGGAAGAGGTAATGGCTACGTAATAAATTGGGATAATGAGCGAATCTATATTTCTGGAGATACTGAAGACATTCCTGAAATGCGAGCTTTAAAAAATATAGATAAAGCATTTGTTTGTATGAATTTGCCCTATACAATGACAGTAGAGAGCGCCGCATCTGCTGTATTAGATTTTAAACCTAAACTAGTTTATCCTTATCATTATCGTGGCCCGAAAGGTTTAAGTGATATAGAGCATTTTAAAAATATTGTCAATAAGGGTGATGAAGCTATAGAGGTAACATTTTTAGATTGGTATCCCAAACCATAACGAAAAAGAAAGCCAGCAAAACTGCTGGCTTTCTTTGTTAATATGTAAGTCACTACAACCTAGCGCACTAATTTCTTGTATTTGATGCGCTTTGGCATTAAATCGCCTCCCAAACGTTTCTTTTTATTTTCTTCATAATCAGAGAAGGATCCTTCAAAGAAATAAACCTGAGAATCTCCCTCAAAAGCCAAGATATGCGTACAAATTCTATCTAAAAACCATCTGTCGTGAGATATAATTACCGCACAGCCCGCAAAATTTTCTAAACCTTCTTCTAAGGCACGTAGTGTATTTACATCCAAATCATTCGTCGGCTCATCTAATAACAAAACGTTACCTTCTTCTTTTAAAGTCATTGCTAAATGCAAACGGTTACGTTCCCCTCCAGAAAGCATATTTACCTTTTTATTCTGCTCGCTACCAGAGAAATTAAAACGACTTAAATAAGCTCTTGAATTAACCTGTTTACCCCCCATCATTACCAATTCTTGACTATCACTAAAGTTTTCCCAAATTGTTTTTTCTGGGTCTATGTTACTGTGATTTTGGTCTACGTAGGCAATTTTAGCTGTTTCCCCTACTACAAATTCTCCTTTATCTGGGGTTTCTTCACCCATTATCATTCTAAAAATGGTGGTTTTACCTGCACCGTTAGGACCAATAATCCCCACTATACCTGCTTGTGGTAGGTTAAAGTTCAATTCTTCGTATAGTAATTTATCCCCATAGGCTTTACTTACGCCTTTAGCTTCAATTACGTTAGTACCCAATCTTGGGCCGTTAGGTATATATATTTCTAGTTTCTCTTCTAACTGTTTCTGGTCTTGACTTGCTAGTTTATCGTAATTTTTTAAACGTGCTTTCTGCTTAGCTTGTCTACCTTTAGCCCCCTGTCTAACCCAATCTAACTCTCGCTCTAGAGTTTTTTGACGTTTGGAAGCTTGTTTACTTTCTTGTGCTAAACGTTTTGCCTTTTGGTCTAACCATCCAGAGTAATTTCCTTTCCACGGAATCCCTTCACCTCTATCTAACTCTAAAATCCAACCTGCAACATTATCTAAGAAATAACGGTCATGCGTTACCGCTATAACCGTCCCTTTGTATTGCGCTAAGTGATGCTCTAACCAGTGTACAGACTCTGCATCTAAGTGGTTGGTAGGCTCATCTAATAACAAGACATCTGGCTCCTTAAGTAATAATCTACACAGCGCTACTCTTCTTCTTTCTCCTCCGGACAATACACCAATTTTCTTATCTGCATCTGGTGTTCGTAACGCATCCATAGCAATCTCCAATTTAGTATCTAATTCCCAAGCATTACTGGCATCTATTTGATCTTGTAATTTAGCTTGCTGATCCATTAGCTTTTGCATCTTATCTGCATCTTCATAAACTTCTGGAAGGCCAAACATGTCATTAATCTTATTGTATTCATCTAGAATAGCAACCGTTTCTGCCACACCCTCTTTAACCACCTCTAAGACTGTTTTATCCTCGTCTAATTGTGGCTCTTGCTCCAAATAACCAACCGTGTACCCAGGAGAAAAAACAACATCTCCTTGAAAATTTTTATCAACCCCAGCAATAATTTTTAACAAGGTAGATTTACCAGAGCCATTAAGACCTAAAATGCCAATTTTGGCACCATAAAAGAAACTCAGGTAAATATTTTTTAAGACCGGCGTATTTGCATTTTTATAGGTCTTTGTGACCCCGGACATGGAAAAAATTACTTTTTTATCGTCTGACATGTTTGTATGTTGATTAATTTAAAACTACTTATTGCTACACTCTTCCTTTTAAAGCATTGAAAACCCATGCTACTGCAAAAAAACCGATTCCTACGGCAGCAAAACCATATCCTGCTACTTCATCATACTTAAAAACTCCAAGGGCTATCATCCCTAGACCTACTACAATCATTATTATGGTGGCTATCGCCAACACTTTATTCTTATCCATCATTATTCTAATTCTTTAAAAAGTCGACAAATATCCGAATTTATGACATTTTACTCAAAAGGAAATTTAACCCCAATGATTTTTCTTATTTTATCTAATAGTTCTAACAAATCTTCTGTATTTGTTAAACTCCATTGCGCACTCTCTAATTTACCTGCCCTTAAACACTCATGCACCTCTATAATTTCGTGTACGTAGCCTAATCCCTTTAGGGGTAATTTAAAAGTTTCTTTGTTTTGATCAAGCTCCATAAAATATCCTTCTGCTTTATGCCAAGACGGCAACAAGCCAATACAGCCTTTAGGACCAACAACTTTTGCACTTGCTTGTAAATCTGATGAAAAGTCGGAATGTAAAACTGCTTGCGCGTCTGGATAATCAAAAATTATGGATACCTGTTTCTCTGCTCCCGTTTTATAAAAATTGGCCGTAGCAATTATTTTAGAAGGTTTTCCTAATAATAAATAGGCAAAAAATACAGGATAAAGCCCAATATCTAATAACGAACCGCCTGCTAAATTAGGATTTAAAAGGCGTTTATTATCCCCTCTATCCAAAGCATAAAATGTAAAATCTGCATTTACGTAACTAGGTTTGCCAATTTTATTATCCTTTACTAGGCTTAGCAATTTATTTAAGGAAGGATTAAAACGTGTCCATAGGGCTTCCATTAAAAATCGGTTGTTTTCACGAGCTACTTTACGCATCGTTTTAAATTCGCTCATATTTATGGCCATTGGTTTTTCGCACAGCACATGTTTACCCGCTTGCATTGCCTTAATACTTAGTTCTGCGTGTAAATTATGAGGTGTTGCTATGTAAACTACAAAAACATCGGGGTCCTTAAACAATTCGTCATAAGAGCCATAACTAGTTTTTAAATCGTACTTACTAGCAAAATTTTGAGCGCGTTCATTACTAGTAGAAGCAACAGCAACCAAAGTTGCGTCTGGAACTAAACTTAAATCGTTCGCGAATTTATTCGCAATATTTCCAAGGCCTATTATACCCCATTTAATTTTCTCCATGTTTAGTATTTACAGACTTAAAGTTACTCAATAATCCTCCTTATCTTTACGAAGCTTATAAAAGATTTAGCACTGAATGGACATTAACTTTAATAAAAACGAGGACTATAACAAGCTTTTACTATCTGACCTAAGACGCAAATTAGCTAAGGTAAAATTAGGTGGTGGTCAAAAACGAATTGAAAAACATAAAGCAAAAGGTAAATTAACTGCAAGAGAACGCATAGATTATCTATTAGATGATGATGAGCAGGCTATAGAAATCGGCGCATTTGCAGGGGACGGTATGTACGCAGAACATGGTGGTTGTCCTTCTGGTGGTGTCGTAGTTAAAATTGGCCATGTACAAGGCAAGCAGTGTATTATTGTCGCCAATGATGCTACGGTAAAAGCTGGGGCGTGGTTTCCTATTACAGGGAAAAAAAATTTAAGAGCACAAGAAATAGCTATAGAGAATAGATTACCTATTATATATCTAGTAGATAGTGCTGGTGTTTATTTACCCATGCAAGACGAAATTTTCCCAGACAAGGAGCATTTTGGACGTATATTTAGGAATAACGCTGTCATGAGCAGTAAGGGTATTGTGCAAATAGCGGCTGTTATGGGGAGTTGTGTGGCTGGTGGTGCCTACTTACCTATTATGAGTGATGAAGCACTAATTGTAGATAAAACTGCAAGTATTTTTTTAGCAGGCAGTTATTTGGTAAAAGCAGCAATTGGGGAATCTATAGATAACGAAACCTTAGGTGGAGCTACTACACATTGTGAAATAAGTGGAGTTACAGACTATAAGGCAAAGGATGATAAAGATGCTCTAGACAAAATTAAAAACCTAATGGATAAAATTGGGGATTTTGACAAAGCAGGCTTTAATAGAAAAGAAGCAAAACTACCTAAAGAAAATCCAGAGGATATTTTTGGCATACTTCCAAAATCCAGAGGAGACCAATACAACATGCTGGATATTATCCACCGGTTAGTAGATAATTCTGAGTTTGAACAATACAAAGAAGATTACGGTAAAACCTTACTAACAGGCTATGCAAGAATTGATGGTTGGGCCGTTGGTATTATTGCTAATCAGCGTAAAGTGGTAAAAACCGGCAAAGGCGAAATGCAATTTGGAGGGGTAATTTATTCCGATTCCGCAGATAAAGCCACACGATTTATTGCTAATTGCAACCAAAAGAAAATTCCGTTGGTTTTTTTACAAGATGTTACGGGTTTTATGGTTGGCAGTAAAAGTGAACATGGCGGCATCATTAAAGATGGTGCTAAAATGGTAAATGCAGTTAGTAATTCTGTTGTGCCAAAATTTACCATAGTTATTGGCAATAGTTACGGTGCAGGTAATTATGCCATGTGCGGTAAAGCATACGACCCTAGATTAATAGTTGCATGGCCCAGTGCAGAACTTGCAGTTATGAGTGGTAACTCGGCTGCAAAAGTACTCTTGCAGATAGAAAAAGCCTCCTTAGAAAAACAAGGAGAATCCTTTGATGCCAATAAAGAAAAAGCGTTGTATGATAAAATTAAGGCACGTTATGATAATCAAATTTCTCCCTATTATGCTGCCGCAAGAATATGGACGGATGCGGTAATAAACCCTTTAGATACTCGTAAATGGATTTCTACAGGGATTGAAGCAGCTAATCATGCGCCGATAGAAAAGCAATTTAATATGGGGGTGCTACAAGTGTAACACCCTTTTATATTAATTACCCTGATGCGTTTTAACTCTAGGTATAAGTAATAATTCCGTTTGTCTACCGTTAACGTATCTATGGCCATTTTCTCCGTAGAAACCAGCTTCCTCTAGCATTATACGAATATCTCTATTCCATTCTGGAATAGTCACCGTTGTATTTAACTCTATAGCGTAAACTGTATTAGTGTTAAGCGGATAATTTTCTCCATCGTCTTTAAATACCCCACCTTGAGAATCCCACATACCTATAGTAGTACCCGCGGAGTGTCCGTAGCTACCCAGTGGATGGGTGTAAATGGCAGGCCTTAATCCTGCAGCTTTAGCATCTGCTAGAGATTTAGAAAGAATTTCATTCCCTGTTCTACCCTTCACCATGTTGCTAGTTAGAAAATCTTGTACTCTATTTCCATCCTTTAAAGCATCTACCAAAAATTTGGGAGCCACTCTTTCATTTGGTTTAAGGACGTAGGCTAATTCCTGACAATCCGTATTTAGACGCAAGTAGGTAATACCAAAATCGCAATGCACCAAATCACCAGGCATTATTACACTATCTTCTGGTTTACCCGAAAAAGAGTAAAACTTAGTATCAGAATTTTCACTACTACGTTGCACATCTACCGTTGGATGAAACCATGTTTCTAATCCCATATCAGTAACTTTTTGTCGCATCCACCAAACAACGTCTGCAGTAGTTGTATAACCAGGAGTTATTACTTTTTCTGAAAAAGCTTCCGCAATAATATCATGAGTTACATCTACCAGTTGGTTGTAAATTACCATTTCGCGCTCGGTTCTAGTTTCTATCCAACGCACAGCTAATTGTTCTGCAGAACTTATTTTAGAGTGATATTTTTTAGGTAACGCTGCTAGTAATTCGTCATAATCAGTTTTAACCAATCCATCTGCGATATTATGGTCCGTAGAATAATTTAGAGCAATAGTTTTAGGATTACGTTCTTCTATAAGCTCTACCAAGCGTTGCCATTGGTTAGGCTGCTTTTCTTTATCCCATGCAGACTCAATGCTTTTACCTATGTTGTACCGTGCAACAGCCAATTTTTCGATAGAATTTTTAGCCTTGTCTCTAAAGAAAAGTAATATGGTTCTTCTTCTAGCATTGAGCCATGTTGCGGGCAGCATAGTTTTTATTACAGGGTCTTCATTGTACTCCCTAGAAATAACCAGCCACATGTCTATATTGGTTTGGTCCATTAATTTTGGTAAGAGCACATTAAAGCGTTCTTCTAAAATTTCATCCAATAGCTCTGCGCGTTCACGTTCCGGTAAAATTTGTTGCCCTATTACAATAATAGGTACAACTAAAAGCAATGCAAATAGTTTGATTTTCATATGTAAAAGTTGGTTTTAGCGAAAGATACAAAATACCCTTAACTCAGAACCAATTCTAAAGTTCTACCTCTATTTATCTTTCCCGTCTCTGTTTCAATAAATTGAGGTGTAAAGAAAATCTTTTTGGGGTACTCCAATTTTTCAAGAGATTGAAGCGAATTTAACTTGGCTACAATTTCTTCTTCCATTGTGGGGTTCCCCTCCAATAACAATACCAGTTGGTTGCCAAAGGTATCATCGGGTAAACCCGCTACAAAAAAACGACGGCTAAGTACTTCGGCATATTTTTTTTCGATACGTTCTGGAATTAATTTAACTCCGCCAGAATTTATCACATTATCCCACCTTCCTAGCCATTTAAATTTGTATTGATTTACTAGCTCTACTATATCATTGGTGACAATAGGTGTGTCTGCAACTTTTGGGACGTTTATTACTAAACATCCTCTATCATCTTTACTTACGCTTACTTGCGGTAAACAAGTAAAATAATCTTGATTAATTTTTTTTAGGGCGATGTGTGTTATCGTTTCCGTCATACCGTAACTTTCATAGCTTTCTACAGGAAGACTTACTAGTTTTTTTCTAAGCGACTCGGAAACTGCTGCACCACCAATTAAAACCGATTCCACCCGGTGTAATTCTTTCAAAGATTGTTCTACTTGTGCAGGAATCATAGCAACAAAATCAAACCTGCCTTCCAGCGCAGCTAATGGCGTTAAACTAGGAGATACCATGCTTATATTCCACCCCAGTACCAAGGCTCTTACCAACATCATCTTACCGGCAATATATTGTGCAGGTAAACATAGTAGCGTTCTGCTATTAGGTCCTAAATTAAAATAAGCTCCTGTTGCCATGGCAGAATTTACCATATGTTTTTTTTGCAAACGGATTAACTTAGGAGCGCCTGTAGAACCAGAGGTTTGTACCTCAATAGTTGTAGAATCTGCTAACCATTGCATTAAAAAATCACCGATGTCCCTCCTATAGTCAATTTCTGAAGTTCTATAATTCTTTGCCAAGGCAAGTAAACCTTTAGCATCGTATGCAATTTCGTCTAATTTAAAGTTGGGATGAATCTCCATTTTCTAAAGCAAGAAATTCTTGTTCGCTAAGCACGCGGCCAAATAGTTTTTCTTTCCAATTCTGCCATTTGTATTTTTTACTGAATACAAAAAGCAAGAAAGGAAAAACTACAAAAACCGGAATCATTACGTCCCATCCTAGAATAGGTTCTGAAACGTCTGTATAAATTGAATCGGTCTGAAAAGCCGTCCACTCCGCGGTTACTAGTAACGCTGTGATTAAATTATTAGCAGCATGAAAACCTAATGCCAATTCTAAACCTTCATCCATGAGCGTCATAATTCCCAAGAAGAAACCTGTACCTATGTAATAAACCATAATACCAAATCCTAGTTTTTCAACTTCCGGATTAGCTATATGCATTAAGCCAAATAGTGTAGAAGTTACTATTAAAGGTACCCACCTATTTTTTGCAAATAGGCCTAAGCCTTGCATCATATGCCCTCTAAATAAATACTCCTCAAAACTCGTTTGTAGTGGTACCAGGGCAATTGCTATAATTGCCAATGGGATAAACTTTTTTAGCTCAAACGTAAGTTTGTAATCTTCTGGTGAGGCATAAACATCTACCATGGTTAATACAATAGTTATTAGACCCCAGAGGCCAAATGCAAAAAATATACGTTTCCAATCAATCTTTTTTCTAGAGGTCGTTAAGGATGTTAGGGATTGCCCATGAACAAGCCATGTCCACCCAAGAACCACAAAAAGACCAACAACCAATGGCAATAAAAGCACAATTAACACTAGGTTTTTTCCTAGTTGATTTATCATTGTTGCCATGGCATCATCCACATTAATATCCGAATTGATGGTTACAATGTAATTGAAAATCATAAAACCAATAAAACCTGCTGGTATGATAATATACTTCCACAAACCAGGAAGCTTGCTTTTATACCCTTGTTCTATGTACATAAATTATTTATTAAGTCTGCCTGCCAAGTTAACTCTTTTCTATAAAACAACTTACCATTACTTACTTCTAGAGGAGATTTAAAATTATTGGTAAACAAACTCCCTGTACCCAATCCTTGAGGCATAGTTGAGTTTAATGTAGCGGTCCACTGTGCAATAGCATTAAGCCCAATATTACTTTCTAGAGCACTGGTAATCCACCAGCCAATGTTTAATTTATTGGCTAGTTGTATCCACTCCAAACTTCCTTTAAAACCACCTATTAAACTGGGTTTTAAAATAATATACTGCGGTCTTACAGTTTGCAATAATTCTTCCTTTTTTGTTTCGTCAAAGACACCTATAAGTTCCTCGTCCAGTGCTATAGGTATTGGAGTATCCTTGCATAACGATGTCATGTTTTGCCATTGACCTTGTTTTATAGGCTGTTCTATAGAGTGTAAATTAAATACAGCTAATTTTTTTAATTTACCTATAGCCTCTTCAGGAGCAAAAGCACCATTAGCATCTACGCGTAATTCAATGGTATTAGCATCGTAAACGCTACGTATTCCTTTTAAAATGGCTAGTTCTGAATCAAAATCTATAGCGCCAATTTTCATTTTAATACATTTGAAGCCAGACTTTAACTTTTCTTCTACTTGCTGTAGCATAAAATCTGTGTCTCCCATCCAAATAAGACCATTAATAGGGATTGGGACTTCTTTCTGCGTAAAATCAGACTTAAAAAGCAAAAATGGGTCACTAGAATGGACTGACAAAAAAGCTTGTTCTAAACCAAATTGTATGGATGGAAAAGCGGTTAATTCTGCCAGCAGACTGTCTAATCCTAATTGGATATTTGCGCATACCCATTTCAACTTTTCTTCATAGTCTGGGCGGTCATCAATACTTAATCCTCTTAATAATCCGCATTCACCAATACCAATTTTAGTATCGTTTTGCAACAGGATAAACCAAGTTTCTTTTTGTGTTAGAACACCCCTAGAAGTTCCGCTAGGTCTCTTAAAATCTAAAATGTATTTTTTATAGGTAGCTTTCATAGCAAGAGCAAATTTAACTATATTCTGCAGCAAAATTGTACCATGAATAGAATTGACGGTAAAGTAGTTTGGCTAACTGGGGCATCTTCCGGAATTGGAAAAGCACTTGCACTACATTTAAGTGCTAAGAATTGTAAACTTATCTTATCTGCTCGGAATACTAATAATTTAGAGCAGGTGCGCTTAAGCTGTAGTAATCCAGACAAGATTGTTGTATTACCTTTAGATTTAGAACAAGTAGCTACTTTTCCTATAATGGCGGAAAAGGCATTATCTTTTTTTGGTAAGATTGATGTTTTGATTAATAATGCTGGCATTAGCCAACGCTCTCTTATTTTAGAGACCGAACTAAGCGTGTATAAAAAGCTTATGGATATTAATTACTTAGGTACTATAGCATTAAGCAAAGCACTACTCCCCTATTTTGTACAACAAGGATTTGGCCAATTTGCTGTAATAACTAGTTTGATGGGTAAATTTGCCTCTCCCTATAGGTCTGGGTATTGTGGTGCGAAGCATGCGCTACACGGTTTTTTCGATGCATTACGAATGGAACATGAAAAAGATGGTATACAGGTATGCTTAGTATGCCCAGGATTTGTAGCTACCGAAATTGCTAAGAATGCGGTTGTTGGTGATGGTTCTAAACAAGGTAAAAATGACGACGCAACAGCAAATGGAATGCCACCCAATAGCTTTGCAACACAAATGGTACGTGCTTTAGAAAAACAAAAATTCGAGGTATATATAGGAGGAAAAGAAACAAAAGGAATTTTCCTAAAACGTTTCTTTCCCAAGCTGTTACACAGAATAGTTTTAAAAAGTGCAGTACGTTGAACCTTTAATAAAAATTGAACCAATAACGTACCCCTTGCGTAGTACGGTCTACATTTAATTTAGATTTAAGCTGATTTACCAGACGGTTCATCAATCTAAAGCCCATAGATGAGTTACTACGCTCGTCCATGTCTTCTGGTAAGCCAATTCCATTATCTGAATATTCAAAATAGCCTTGATCCCCTTCTTTTCTAAGGTGGATATAAATTTTACCATTGTCATCTCCTTCTGGAAAAGCGTATTTGAACGTGTTAGAAACCAATTCATTTAAAATTAATCCAAACGGAATAGCACGGTCTATATCTAGCTCTGTTCCCTCTGCATCTACAGTAATGTTTATGTTATGCCCTCCTTTTTTGTAGACCGACTGTACACTATTAATCAAGCTCTCTATATAGCCTTGCATTTCAATGTATGAAAGGTCTTCATTCTGATAAAGTTTTTGGTGAATCAGGGCCATAGCCTTCACCCTACTTTTACCTTCTTCCAAAGCCTCTATAGCAGCTTTGCTTTTGGTGTTTCTAGTTTGCAAACTCAATAAGCTAGAAACCATTTGTAGATTATTTTTAACTCTATGGTGTATTTCTCTAAGTAGGGATTCTTTCTCTTTCAAAGAATCTTCTATAAAATGCTTTTGCTCTGCAATTAATCTTTGGTTTTTTATACTTTTTGCATAAGCATATACCAATCCTATCAATCCTAAAACAGTAAATACCAAGGATATAAGAACCAAATAAATACGCTCATCCTTTGCTTTAAGGTCGTTTCTAATTTTTTCGTTGGCAACTTTTTGCTCGTTAATCAGTTTTCTAGAATTTTCTAAATCAGAAGTCCCAACTATGGCCACCAACTGCTGTTTTAAAATAGATACTTCTGTAGCTTTTAATGAATCTTTTATAAAAGCATTTCGTTTATAAAATTGTGCCGCACTTTTATAGTTTTCTATCTTGTCATAATATGCAGCCAAAAGTCTATTTCTTTTGATTTGCTGCTCTACATTAATAACTTCAAACTCTTCTTCTAAAAGTTTTTTTGCTGTTTTGTTATTATCTAATTGAAGATGTGCTTCTGCCAGATTTAAAGTATTTTCTATAATCGCAGGGCTAAATTCTCCCTGATTAAACTCTTTAAAGGTTTTAATACTACTATTTAAGTTAGGTATTGCCTCTATATATTGTTTTAACAGTACTTGACTCTTCCCTATATTTCCTTCTACTTCTGCGCGTAATGCTTCCGCTTTAAATATCTCACCTTCAGATTTCTGAATTGAGATATCATTTACATATAAATTTAAAAACGATATAGATTTATTAAACTCATTTAAAGCGGTAGGTGCACTTTTATCTTGATATAAATAGTACCCAACTTTATTATAAAACTCTGCAAATGCATAATAATCATTATCCGGAATGGTAGGTTTAACATCCATTATATATTGCTTCATGGCTTGTCTATACAGACCCATACTAGCATAAATATCATAGAACGCTACATTTTCTGTGAGGCCTAATCCCTTTTTTAGTTCTCTAATCTCTATCTGCTTATCGTACATCTGCAGCTTATGGTAATTCTCATCCATAAGCTCTAATAATAAGGTCATCTTATTTAAATCGACCGTATCAGTTTTATTGTACAATTCTTTTGCTATCGCGATACTTTTATCATTATCCCCAATATCACTATACAACTTGGCCTCCATAAGTTTATATGCCATTATACCCGTGCTATCATTGGTTTTTTCTGAAGTGTTTAAGGAAACACGTACAGATTCTAACCAATCATAAGCAGAACTTTGTGTATATCTATTAGGAGTTTTAAAAAAGTAATCTAGTTTCTCCTCTGGACTAGTAAACTCTTGAAATTGATCTAGTGGATTTTCTGTTTTGTTGGTCGTTTGCGCACAAAGCAGATATCCTCCAAAAATTAAAGAGAAGAAGAAGGTTAATACTGTTTGTTTCTTTGGTTTCATATAATAGTCTACGTAATTCTGTGTTCAATTATTGTCAATTGGCATAAAAACTTGCGATAAAACGTTCACTTTTATCATTTTAAATGCCAATACATAGCTTTAGAGGGAAAATTTGCGCAAAATTAACATCCTGACGTCTATTTTAAAGCCAAAAAGTCCTTAAAAAAAGACTGTGCATGCAAGATGCACAGTCTGCCATTCAATTAATATTTAAAGATAAGATTTGGGTGTTCCTTAAGAACAGTATCAAAAGTAGGCCTATTTAGAAAGGCATCCTTTAATATGTTGTGAAAGAGAGTTATTTTGTTGTGAAAGGTAACAGCACAGAATTAGTCTTGCTTTTGGTCGGTTTTCAACGCTATAAAAAGAGCTTTTGTTTGTAATTAAAAAACAGAAAGGTCTCGCTTTACCAACGAGACCTTTCTTACGAGAACACTATATGAAAATGAAAAAATTATACTTGTTTTTAGAATTTTAATTACACTCCAAAAGTACCTACACATACCATTTTAAAATAATATATGTTGCAAAGGAATGGTAAGTTGTGGTGTAGCTTATAAAAGTTGATTTTTAAATAAAAAAAGCACCTAATTACTTAGGTGCTTTTTATACTTTTTAAGTGGTATTAGTTTACGAATTCATACTAGAGATAATGAATTCTTTAAATTCTTTGGAAATTGGGATCAATTGATTATTAATCATTATGTCTTTAGAATTAATAGCATCAATGTGGTCTACATTTACAATGTAAGACTTATGCGCTCTAAAAAACTTATCCTTTGGTAGTTTCTCTAAATAATCTTTTAGAGGCGAACGTACTAAAAACTTTTTATCTACCGTATTTACTTCTAAATAGACATTATCCGCCTTTATAAATTGAATATCGCCAAACTGAATTCTATAGTATAAATGTTGTTTCTTAACGAAAATAGAATCCTTAAGTACAGAATTAGAAGTAAATCCTTCTTCTCCTGCCTTGTTTTCTAAATCAGTTTTTTCTGCAGCCTTTTGGGCATAATTAAAATTAGATAATGCTATTTCTATAGAAGTATATAAATCTTGTTGCTCAAAAGGTTTAACCAAGTAGCCGTCTGGTTTAACCGTCTTAGCATTTTCTACGGTTGCTTTATCAGAGTTAGAGGTTACAAAAATGAATGGTATGTTATAGTTCTTACGTATATGCTTCCCTAAATCAATACCAGTTTTATCTGATGCTAAAATGATATCTATCAATACAAGATCTACGTGATTGTTCTTAAGCACTTCAACTGCTTGCTCATATACAATTACATTGTCCACAACCTCATATCCAATCTCTTCTAACATTGATTGCATATCATCTGCGATGATTACATTATCCTCTACAATAAGTATCTTTATAGGATGTTCCAAAATAGGATGGTTTTAGATATGTTTAACATCAAAATTACAAAAAATAATTCATAGCAAAATAAATTAACATTGCAAGACTAAAGGTACTCAATGCTAATTTTTTAAGCTCTGGATCTAAATCCTTAGGTGCAGCAGTTCGCCAGACTTTGCTAAGGTGCAAGCCTATAACTATATAGGGTATAAAAATCCAAAGAATTGCTACAGAATTTAAACTTAAATACCAATAGATTAGCAAACAAACAAGACTAATAAACACGAGTAAAGAATGGTAAATTTTACCGTTCCTATATCCCATTTTTACAACCAAGGTTTGTTTACCACTATTAGTATCTGAGTTTACATCTCTAAGATTATTTAAGTTGAGTACGCCAACACACAAAAATCCTATGGTTATGGCTGGTAAAACAGCAGCCCAATCTATCCCTTTTTCATACAAAAAAATGGTCCCCAATACAGCCAACAAGCCGAAGAATAAAAAAACAAATACATCGCCCATTCCTCTATAGCCATATGCATTATCTCCTACTGTATATTTAATTGCCGCCCAAACCGATGCCATACCAAGAAATAGAAAGAGTAAAACAAAAAGGAGTTCGTTTAAATTAAAGGCGCATAAAATTAAACTTACGGCTAAGACAAGACTAATTATTGCCGTTGTAATAATACCTTTTTTCAATTCCTTATCCGTCAACAAACCACTTTGTAAAGCCCTAGCTGGACCTAAACGCTCCTCATTATCCGTACCTTTTACGCCATCACCATAGTCATTGGCAAAGTTTGATAATATTTGAAATGCTATTGTAGTGAGCAAACAAAGTGTAAAAAGTAAATTGTCCTGAAAACCCTTATAATTAGCAATGGCTGTGCCAACTATTATTCCAGATACGGATAAAGGCAGCGTACGAAGGCGCGCTGCACTTAACCAAGCCTTAACTTTTTTCAATTCTAGTAGGGGTCTTCTATTTGTAATCTTTTACCATCTTGATAGGATGCCACAAAGGCATCATTAAAGCCTAAATCTACTAGTTCTTTTCTAAACTTTTGAGCTTCTTCTAGTGTTTCAAAAGTACCCAAAGAATAGGCATAAAATGGATTGGTCTTAACAAAAAGGGTGTTAGTTAATGCTTCTGATGCTAAAGTAGCGTTGTTTTCTACAAAAGACTTTATTTGAACCGAATAAATTTTTTCCTTTTCTAAGTATTGCTTGGCTAAATAAAATTCGTTAACCAAACTCAATTCTTGGTTTTGCTCTTTAAGATTATCTATTCTGGCTTTAATTGCATCTAAACTGTCTATGGAAACCAATAGGTTGTTTTGATTTCTGTTAGATTTGCTTATTCCTAAGCCAGCAGAAAAAGAAGTTATACCAATTAATCCCAAGACAAAAAGTGTAGTAATACCCACAAGAATATTACGTTGAATTCGGATTTTCTTTAAATCTTTATTCTTGAACTTAATTTGATCAAGTAATCTTTCATTTATAATTTGAGACTTTTCTATATCCTTATGTAAGTCTAATA
Organism: Flavobacterium sp. ASW18X; assembly: GCF_005144745.1. Taxonomy (GTDB): domain Bacteria; phylum Bacteroidota; class Bacteroidia; order Flavobacteriales; family Flavobacteriaceae; genus Croceivirga. The sequence goes on from NZ_SWKK01000004.1 coordinate 479,621, forward strand.
AATCATTTTCTTCTATAAAAGGCATGTTGTTCTGGGGGTTATTCGTTCTACTCCTCTTCGCTCTCTAATATTTTATATTACAACAGCATTATGTTGCAAAATTAGAATTTTTAAGAAAAGTTAAAAAATATACTAGTCTATTTCTAAAATAATAGGTATGAATTAATTATGCAAACAAACTTAATCTTCTGCTAAAAGACGAATGCCATCTTCTTCCAAAACTATTAAACGCTTTTTATATAAAATTCCCACTCCCTTTTTAAAAGCTTTTTTACTAAGCTCCAACTCCCTTTTTATTTCATCTGGAGAAGATTTATCATGCAGTGGCAAAAAACCGTGTCCTTGCTTTAATTTAGATAATATGGTATCTGCAGCAGCATCTAAAAGCTGAACCCCAGTCGGTTGCAAACTCACATCTACCTTTTGATCCTCTCTTATTTGTTTTATATAGCCTGTTAGGCGGTCACCTACGGCAATTTGTTTAAAGACTTCATTTGCAAATATTAAACCTTGGTGTTTATCATTTATGGCTACAGACCAGCCTAATTCTGTTTTTTTATAAACCAAAATAGCTACTTCTTGCCCTATTTCTAGATTCATTTCAGCATTGTCTAAGAACCTATCAATTTTAGTACTACCTACCAGACGAAAGCTTTTTTCGTCCATAAAACAATGTACTATGTACTTTTTACCTTCCTCAACCTTGGTTTGTTGCTCTCTATAAGGGATTAATAATTGTTTTTCTAAACCCCAATCTGCAAATGCTCCAATATTATTTATTTCTACTACCTCTAATAAAGAAAAATCGCCACGCTTTATATAAGGATTTAAGGTTGTTGCAATGGGCCGTTCCATATGGTCTAAATAACAAAAAACGTTAAGCATTTGCCCTTGTTCTATGTTTTCTGGCACATATTTATTGGGCAACAGAATTTCTGTACCCTCTTCATCACCTAAAAAAATACCCACACTGGTACTTCTTAAAACCTCTAATGTATTGTAATCACCTATTTTTATCATATTTCTAAAAAAAAACCGTGCCCTTGGGCACGGTTCCAAAATTATGTAAAGTCTTTCTTAGTTGTAGATAGACTCTTTACCAAAATGCTTTGCTAATTGATAATATACTACAGCTCTGTGTTTGCTCTTTACAGATTTACCATATTTTTCTATCACTGAGTGGATTGCATCCATCAGTTCTGGGCTATCTGCAAGACCTAATTTTTTCATTAAAAAGTTCTTCTTTACCGTCTCTAGCTCCTTATCATCACTACCAGAAACTTTAGAGGCGTCATTATTATAGATAGCTGGTCCTAAACCTATTGCAACTTTAGTTAATAAGTCCATATCTGGAGTTTCTCCAAATTTCTCCTTAATGTCTGCAGCGTACTTTTCTATTAATTCGTCTCTTTTACTCATGATTGTTAGTGTTTTTAAATGTTTATCAATGCTTCTAAGATATGAAATCAAAATAATCAAGCAAAATTTTGTTGTTTTCTTCTGTAGGTGTGAAAATTTCTAACAATGCGGGTGAATTTTCCCAATCTAAAAACGAATCTATGTTATTCAACAAGGTTGTTTCATCTGCAGCACTAAAATATTCCAAACCATAATGTGCGCATAGATGCGTTGCCGCGTACTTATGTTGTGTTTCAAAATAAGTGGAAAATGTTTCAGAACCATCAAACCCTGGTAAAATTCTAAAAATACCGCCACCACCATTATTGATTACTATTACCTTAAAATCCTTCCTTAGATAATGATTCCAAAATGCATTACTATCATATAAAAAACTTAAGTCTCCAGTAATAAGTAGCGTTGGTTTTTGGGCAAATACTGCGGCACCAACTGCAGTGCTAGAACTACCATCTATACCACTTGTTCCTCTATTGCAATAGACCTCTAAATCCTTATGTACTGGAAAAAGCTGTGCATACCGTACTGTAGAACTATTAGATAAATGCACCTGTTTTGGACTGTTTAGATGTGAAAAAATGATACTGAAAGCTTTAAAATCTGAAAACGGGATTTTTTTTAGATAAGTGGTTCTTTTTTGTTGATATGCTTGCCTTTTAAGAGACCAAAATGGGTAATATTCACTTGTTGAGTACTTTGTATTAGATATCAATTGATTCAATAAACTATTAACATTCCCTTTTAAATGCCTAGTTAAGCAAAAAAAAGTATCATTAGCCTTTACACCGCCCAGATGCCAATGTTTTTTAGGTTGATATTCTCTTAAAAAAGCTTTGATTTTTTTTGAAACGACCAGCCCGCCAAAAGTGATAAGGATATCTGGTTGAAGCATTTCAGAAAGTTCAGTTCTATTACTTGATTTTTCAATTGGAAATAAAATGCTATCAATACTGTAAAAACAATTTGGATGATGCAGGTTACTCGTGGTTTCCGTAAATATGACCACAGAAGGGTCTTTTGCCAATTTATCTATCCATTCCTGTTCCACGGCATTAGGAGCATTTACCCCTACCAACACCATCTTTTTTTGACTTTTGGACCAATATGCTACATCGTCTTTAGAAAAAACTTCTGTCTCCGGAGGCTTAACTAATGATATTGATGGCACATCCTTAGTTTCTAGGGTTGTAATTCCGTATAAAGGTTCTTCAAAAGGAATATTTATATGTACAGGTAGTTTTTGTTTAAACAGCACAGAAAAAGCCTTTGCCGTTTCTTGTCTGTTATAATCCTCTACTTGCTCTTGTGTTTGTTGTAAATAGTTAGGTGCATATCTTTGCAATCGGTCTGTAGCATGGTCTACGTCTATTTTTAGATTTGCAGAGTACCCAATATGTCTATGAAAAACGTGGTCTTGTCTAATGGTTTGACCATCCCCTACGTCAATTTTATATGGAGGCCTATCCGCAGTCAACGCTAGAATAGGAACTTCACTATAAAAAGCTTCTGCTATTGCAGGATAGTAATTTAATAAAGCACTGCCAGAGGTACAAAGAATAGCCACAGGTTTAACTAATTGCTGCGCCATCCCTAAGGCAAAAAATGCTGCACTACGTTCATCTACAATACTAAAACAGGTAAAATAATTGTCTTTGGTAAAGCTAATAGTAAGCGGAGCGTTCCTTGAACCTGGAGAAATAACAATATGTTCTATTCCGTAAAACTTACAAGCTTTTACTAAGGCTTGTGCGGAAGGGATGTTAGATATTTTCATGCCATACAAAAATACAACCTACTTACTGCTTTTACTAGTAGTTTTTAGGAAAGTAATGCCCCCATTGTTTTGGACTTTGCCTGTGTTTCTTCCCATTCATTTTCTGGTATAGAGTCTTTAGTAATACCACCACCAACATAAATAGTAGCATCCGTTGCAGACAGCTGCATACAACGTAAATTCACAAAAATTTCTGTTTCTCCATGCAAAGAATTTACTGGACCTAAATAACCCGTATAGTAGGTTCTAGAATAGCCTTCATTTTGTAAAATGTATTTTTTAGCATCCATTTTTGGAATGCCGCAAACCGCAGGTGTAGGATGCAGGTCTTGCACCACTTGTAAAAGAGATTGGGAGGTTAGCAATTGCCCTTCTATATTGGTTTTTAAATGCCATAAGTTCCCTGCTTTTACGGACTGCACTTTAGAAACAGAAACAGATTTTGAAAAAGGTTTTAATGCGGCTATAATGTAATCTGTAACCATTTGCTGTTCTTCCAGTTCCTTTTGCCCCCAATTTGGCAGAGAAGAATTCTCCGCAACCCATGTGCCTGCTAAAGAAGCTGTTTTTATGGTATTGCCCTTTAACTTACATAAACGCTCTGGGGTGGCCCCTAACCAAGTGCCAACTCTCGGGTGATAAAACAAATAACAAAAAGCATTAGTATAGCTGTCTAAACAAGATTTATAGTGTGTTGTTGCATCTTTATTTAGCTGTGCTTGTATGGATCTAGATAAAACTATTTTTTGGTAGCCTCCCCCTTTAATTGCTGTTACCGCTTTTTTAATTCGATTGAGATAAGAGGTCTTATCGGATTCTAGAAAATCTGTCGTTGTGTTGCTTCGCTTTGGTTCTTCTATTTTATATTCAAAACTTAAAGTAGCATCTTTAGTTAAGAAAATAGTAGGTAATTCGGTAGTATCAAAGGGAGCAAAAACAAAGCCTTCTTTATCAAAATCTTTTAAAATGTTTAAGGCTGTATCTTTTTGTTGATATACCTTAACTAAATTAGAGTTTGGCATTCTAAAACAAACAAAAGGCAATCCTTGAGCTGCAATTTCTTTTAATTGTGACCACATAGTTACTGCTTTGGCAAGGCTATGGTAGTTAATTTGCATAAGGATACTAAGTCCCCTGCTTCATTAGTCACTTTAATTTCCCATAGTTGGGTAGTACGTCCTTTATGAATTATGGATGCTTTGGCATATACAAAACCATCCTTTACACTTTTAACATGATTTGCGTTTATTTCTAAACCCCTAATCATGTATTTATTTTGGTCCATAAAAATATATGTAGCAGCACTACCAACACTTTCTGCCAGTGCTACCGTTGCTCCACCGTGCAACACTCCATCTGGCTGATACACTTTAGATGTTACTGGCATTTTTGCCAACAAAAAATTCTCACCAACATCTATAAAAGAAATATCTAAAGTCTCCATAAGGGTGTTTTTACAAACCTCATTACAAACTTTAAGTATTTTTTCTTTATGCGTTTCCATAGGTATTTTTTGTAAAATTACGGATTAAGAAGACAAACCCAAGTACCTTTGCGTACTATGAGCACAGAAACTAGATTAGTTACCTACCAACACAGCAATCATTACCAAACCTTAAATGCTTACACTACCAAAACTAAGAACAGTTGGCTTGTTTTACATGGCATAGGGTATTTAAGTCGCTATTTTCTAAGACATTTTAATGGCTTAGAACAAGGGCAAAATTATATAGTTTGCCCAGAAGCACCTTCTAAATACTATTTAAAGGATGATTACAAATATGTAGGCGCAAGTTGGCTTACCAAAGAATACACAGATAGAGAAATGCAAAATGTAAATAGCTACCTTAATGCGGTTTGGGATAAGGAGAAGGCTAAATTTATATCTGGCAGTGTGTTTTTAGGTTTTTCTCAAGGAGTATCTGTATTACTCCGGTGGATGTCTAAGAACAAACTTGAACCCCAACATCTTTTTTTGATTGCAGGAAGTATACCACAAGAATTAAAACCTGAAGATTTTAATTATTTAAAAAACACTAAAGTAACAATGATTTATGGCGATGAAGACCAATACATTACTTCCAAAAGAGCGGTGTTAGAAAAGGAAAAACTCTACAAATTATTTGGAAATACTAGTACGATTAAAATGTTCCAGGGCGGACATAAAATGCCCGAAAATCTCTTACCGAGCTTAATTTAATCTACCTGTTTTTCTATTACTTCTGGGTAATAGGTTATTTTTCGGGTAGTATAATCATTGCCTGGTGTACAAATCTTTTTTACCCAGTTTTTGGGCGTGTTATTATCAAACTGAAAAATATATTCTTTTTTAGATGTAACGTTCCCTGCAATAATGACCTCTTTTTGAAGCACATCTTCTTTGTCATAGACAAAAGTGTGTTTTTCAATAGGTTTAAATTGTTGTTCTTTACCGTCAAATTTAAAAAGTTGGTGAGCTAATAAATTCCCTTTAGGCCCATAAACTTTTTCATTTGCTTCCATAGGTTCACCATCAACAAAATTTTTAGATAATACAATTTTATGTTTGGTTGTAGGACTCACTTTTTTATAAGAAGTTCTTATGGAGTTTTGTAACACGCCATTTTCTATATACGTAATAGTTTCTTCGTCTTTAAAAGTGGTATATTCTACCACAGTTTCATCCACAGCATTTTGATGAGACGAAATAATTTTAACCAACCTACCTTCCTTATTGTACCGGTATTCCTGAGCTTCAAAAAATTCTTTATCGTAAGAAATAACTTGTTCTACAATTTTTTTTGTTTCTGTAGTGTCTATAGAATAGATATAAGCCATAGAAGAACTCTGATCCAATGTGTTATCCTTATAACTCTCTAAACGTATTTCTTTTAGAAAACCCTCCTTAAAACGGTAATAGGTAATATCCTTATCTTGTTCACTGTAAGAAGTAGTAGACTTTACCAACTGACCATCAACATCAAAATCCAAAATTTCGCTACCGTAATCAGTAATAATTTGGCAAGATTTAACCTTACCCTTAAGCTCAAAATCTTGGGTAGAAAAAGTTTTAATTTCTTGTGCACCTACACTAAAAATCAAAAGAGTAAAAAATAATAGAGTTGCTTGGTAGTTTTTTATCATAGTTCAAAATTACAAGCAAAATTGGCATTTAAAAACATTTAGCACAGAAAGTAATCGTTATATTTTTATCCTGATACAAAACCAATTTTGATGATTTTTTGTGGATGTAAATCATTTACATTTAGCTATTTTAGCACAAATTAGGATAATTTGAATATGAAAAGAACATTATTTGGACTTGCTATTTTACTTGTTAGTTGTAATTCTTCACAACCTACCGTAAGTGAAAATAGCACTGAAACTAAAGCATTAGACCCTGTACCGTATGCAAATACTATTACGGAACAAGATTTAAAAACCCATTTATACACCTATGCCTCTGATGAATTTGAAGGTAGGGAAACTGGAACTCCAGGCCAGAAAAAAGCGATAGCCTATTTAAAAGCAGCTTATGAAGAATTAGGTATTCCTGCAGCAAAAAAAGATGGCGATTATTTTCAGAAGGTACCCTTAGCAGTAAGCAAAGTTCCAGAAGGAAGCATCACTATAGAAGGCAAAACATATAACATAAGCGCAGACTTTGTAACCATGGCAAAAGCAATTTACAATAGTGATGAAATTGTCTACGCTGGTTATGGCATACAAACCGAGAATTATTCTGATTACAATGGTTTAGACGTTACAGGTAAACTGGTACTCGTTAAAAGTGGTGAACCAAAAAACTCAGAAGGCAATTATATTATAAGTGGTAATCAAGAAACATCTACTTGGAGTAACATGTCTGAGTCTATAGGTTTACGTTCTAAGGCAGCATTTGACAATGGTGCTGTAGGCCTGTTATATTATGACCCAGTAAATTATCCGCGATTTAAGCAATATTACACTTACATGAAAACTAATAATAGCGGTAAGATGGAACTAAAAGCAGCCGTGAAAGAATACTTTCTTGTATTGCTTAATGACGACATGGTAAAGGCTATTCTTCCTAATATTGGAACAATAGACCAAACTCAGACTATTAAAAAATCCATTACCCTAGATATAAAAAGTACAGACGATACTATTGATTCTGAAAATGTAGTGGCTATACTTAAGGGTAGAACAAAACCAAATGAATATGTAGTGCTTTCCTCTCATTTAGATCACATTGGGGTTTCTGCAGATGGTCAGATTAATAATGGTGCAGACGATGATGGCTCTGGTTCTGTGGCACTTTTAGAACTGGCACAAGCATTTAAAAAAGCTAAAGACGAAGGTCATGGTCCAGAACGCTCCATTGTTTTTTTGCATGTTACAGGGGAAGAAAAAGGCCTTCTTGGTTCCAAATATTACACAGATTTCGACCCAATTTTTCCATTAAATCAAACTGTGGTAGATTTAAATATTGATATGATTGGCCGTATAGACCCAAAACGAGAAGGGAACAGAAATTACATTTACCTTATTGGTTCTGATAAATTAAGTACTGAATTGCACGAATTATCAGAAAACATCAATGAAAAGTACATGCAAATTGAATTAGATTACACCTATAACGATGAGAATGACCCTAATCGTTTTTATTATAGAAGTGACCATTACAATTTTGCTAAAAATAATATCCCAATTATTTTTTATTTTAATGGTACCCATGAAGATTACCATAAACCAGGAGATACCCCAGATAAGATAAATTACGATTTGTTAAGAAATAGAACGCAATTGGTTTTTTATACTGCTTGGGAAATTGCTAATAAACCTAATAGGTTAGTAGTAGATAAAGCAGAATAACCAAGAAAACTCAAATACTAAATAAGCCCACTCTGCAGTGGGCTTATTTGGTTTCAAAAGTTGATATAAATTAAAAAATCCTGACAACAATTGTCAGGATTTTTGTTTCACCAAGGGTGGAAGACCGGGTTCGAACCGGCGACCTCCGGAACCACAATCCGGCGCTCTAACCAACTGAGCTACAACCACCATTTAAAGCGGATGCAAAGGTAATTATTTTTTTTATTTTCTATCAAAAAAAAGAAAATATTTAAATCCAATAATTATAATGCATTAGTTTACAACTAATTAAATAACCATTTTATCCTGCCAACATTCTTAAGCAATTCTACCACATTTTAATTACTAAAAAATATGAGGTAAATACGCTGCATCAAATTAAAAAATAGTACTTTAAATCTTCTAAGACTAATTACAAACAGAACTGAATGCTATTTGGGGGAATACGTATTTTGAGTCTTTGTATTGGTTTATTCTTTTGCTTTTGTATAACCGTTAACGCTCAAACAGCAATAAGGGATAGTTTACAACTAGAAATTCAAAAACTAAAAAAGAAAAATCCTAATTACAAAAGTGACTCCACTTATTTTGAATTGCGCTATCTAATAGGTAAGACCTACCTCTACCGTAACAATGACAGCCTTAGAATTTACGGTGAAAAGCTAATTATAGATGGCAAACAGTACGCAGATAAAAATGCTATCGCACTAGGCAAACTCAATGTAGGTTTTTATCATTTCGTAAAAGGACATAAAAAAGAAGCAACACGTTTTATAGAAGACGCCATCTGTAATGCAGAAGACATAAATGCGTCCTCAACATTAGTTAAATTATACAACCTTAGACTAATTGTTGCATTTATTACCCAAGATTATACCAAAGCCTATCTCTCCGCTAAAGATGGTCTTACCATGGCTCAAAAGATTAATGACAAAGCAATGATTGCCACTTTTAACATGAATATTGGCACCATTTTTAGTCTGTTAAGAGCTTACGATAAGGCTTTGTACTACAACACTAAAGCCTTAGCCGTTTTTGATGATTACCATAATGTCTTTATTAAAGCAGAAGTTTTAAGCAATAGAGCATTTATTTTATATCACAACAAGGCTTACCATAAAGCTGAAAAAGCGGCAACAGATGCACTAACTCTATTAAATCCTTTAAATGAGATTGCATGGATAACTTTTAACTACAATAATCTTGGCTACATTTATTTATATAAAAACGATTTAGAAAAAGCTGAAAAGTATTTTAACAAAGCAAACAGTTATTTTAATCGGGTAGATAGTGGGGATCGTAAAGTAGAAAATTATTTAGGTCTTGCGGAAATATACTTAAAGAGAAGCGAATTTAATCTAGCCTCTGCAAACGCAACAAAAGCCCTAGAACTTGCTACTAAATCTAAAAATTTATTAAACAAAGTTCAAAGTATTGATCTCTGTTATAAAATTGCTTTAGCAACAAAAAATACCGAAAGTGCATTAGCCTACTTACAAGAATCAAAAAAATTATCCGATTCGCTTTTAAATTTAGAAAGCCATGCCAACATGCTCATCCTAGAAGCGAAGGAAAGTTATAAAGCAAAGCGATTAAAGGAAGAAGAAAAAGCCAATAACAAGATTGCAAACAATAAAATTTACCGGTATATTATAATTCTGCTGGCTGTACATCTAATCTTACTCTCTATTTTTATCTATGCTACCAAAAGAAAACAACAAGAAAGAAACAAAAAACTAGACCAAGAGGTAGCAAATAAGAACAAATTGCTTTCTATTATTGGTCATGACATAACTTCTCCCATATTTACCTTACAACAATCGTTAGAATTATTTAAATCTAATTATATCTCTTCTGATGATGTTTTAAAGGTTTTAGAGCGAATGAAATCTAACATTAATTACAGCTCTTTTACATTAAAAAATATACAGCTTTGGGCACAAGCCAATATGGAGAACCTAAAAACCACTAAAGTAAAAATTAATGTATACGATATATGCAACCAGATTTTAAAAGAAAGACAGACCGTATTAAAGGAAAAAAATATTAAAATTCAGTGGTTACAAAAGGATCATTTAGTGGTTAAAATAGACAAAAACCACTTGACCGTTATTATTGACAATATACTTTCTAATGCCAAAAAATACAGTGAACCGTCGTCTATCATAACTATCAAACTTATCAGTAATACTAAAGAAAAGTATATAGAAATTTGCGACTCGGGACCAGGAATTCCTCAGGAGAAAATAAATAACATTTATAAAAACATCACACTAAACCCGTTGCCAGGAACACAAAGGGAAAAAGGTACCGGAATTGGCTTACAAACATCCATTTTGTTGGCAAAAGCAAATAGTAGTACTATTCTACTTAAAAGCAACTTAGGCCAAGGTACTTGTGTGCAGGTTAAATTTAACTAATGTCTTAACAGCCAAAAAGATATATTACCTATTTTTAAAGTATTAAAACAGCAGACCATCAATGCCTAGTTGCAAAAGCTTTTTTATCTTTTTATGTTTTTTGATTTTATTTAAGAATGCTGACTTAATAGCACAGAAACAAGATACTACTGAGATAAAATATGACACCTCTTATGTAGATTTGCTCAATACAATATCTAGCAAATATCGGTTTCGCAACCCTGATAGCGTTCTATTATATGCCAACAAAGCTTTAGATATAAGTACCAAAATAGATTACAAACAGGGTACTCTTATTGCGTTAAGTAGACTTGGTGATTATTATTCTGATAGCGGCAATTATGAAAAAGCAACAACAATTTATGCAGATTTACAACAGTTTATTAAAGAGGTAGATGACCCTAATGTCCAAATTAACTTTTTGATTACCATTGCCATCCATTACACCATATCTTATGACCATGCAGATGCTCTAAAAAACTTTACACAAGCGCTTAGCATAGCAAAAGAAAATAAATTAATTAAGAAAGAAGCTTTGATTCGGCATAATATGGGTTACATGTTTACGGTGGTAGATATGCCAGAAGATGCCCATAAAGAATTTACAATAGCAGACGAGCTGTATCGTTCTATTGGCGAGCCCTTAAAAGCAGCCTACAGTAAGTCTAATATGGCATTAAATGCTCTTAATGCTGGTAAACCGGAAAAAGCTATAGGCTATGCTAGAGCCAGCTTAAAACAGTTTATTACAGAAAAAGATATGTTGTGGATGGCTCGTAGCTATGGCATTCATGGAAGGTATCATTATGAAACTAATAATTTAGATAGCGCACTTTTCTACACTACAAAAGCAGAGAAATTACTACATGTTGTAGAGAACCATAGAGATTGGCTTAAACAAGCTAATTTGCTTACCAAAATTTATTTAGATAAAAAGAACCTAAAGAAAGCCGAATTTTATGCAGATAGTTCTTTGGTTTTAGCTAATAAAATTAATGATTCTCTCTACCTATCCTTAGCCCATAACAACTTTTTTCTCCTAGAGAATTATAAGCAAAACAAAACAAAAGCTATTGAACATAAATTAGAAGCTGAACGCATAGATAAGAGACTATCTAAAAAACAGCGTATTCTAAATTTAAAATTATTACAAACTGATCTTGCTCTAAAAGCACAGCAAGAAAAAAACGATGCCACCAATTTTGCAGTAGTAAAAGATGACAACAACTTTACATTGGTATCAGTCTGTTTGTTATTATCAATTTTATTAATTGCCCTGCTAATTTTTAGAGAAGTATATGCGCTTTTAAAAACGAAAAATAGCCTACAAACGCAAAGTCAAAACCAAAATCAAATTTTTTTTAGTGCGGGCAAAGATTTAGAAAAAACAATAGATGACTTAAAAATTGTGCTGAGCACTTATGAAAATAAAGAGATTGTAGCAGAAGAAATGGAGGAACTTACCTCCTATCTAAAAGATAATTTATCTAAGAGCGAAGTAGACCTTACAGACGTTCTATACTGGGCAAAATTTAAGCTTAAAGGTATTGAACCCAATAAAAAAGAGTACTTAATAAAAAGCATTCTTTTTGATGTATTAAAGCCATACAAGACCAAGGGACTAAACTTAAAATGTAAAAACGATTGTAAAGAAGGGTTACTTTTATTTTTAGACCAACAGCATATAGAGCTTTTAGTCAAAACTATAATTCAATTATTGATTGCCAAATCACAAGAAAAGGCACAAATATTTGTACACTGTTACACTAACCAAACACATTGTATCTTGTCTTTTGAAGACAATACAAATACAGGAAAAAATCCACAAGTAAAGACACTAGAAAATTATAAGGTAAAGTTAGACCTTATAAAAGAAATTTGCTCGGTTAACGCTATAGATTTTACCATTCACTACCCTCAAAAACAGCTAGTTTCAAAAATCACATTAAACATCCCTTTATCTAAAAAAGGAATCATTTAATCGATAAACTACCCTGTTTTCCACGTTAAACAAACAAAATAAGGGGGTTCACAACAAATTTTGTTTTAATCTGTTATAAGAGTATAAGTTTACCGTATAATTAAGCTATTGAAAACTTTAAATAACATACCCCAAGTCTTTAACCAAATCATGGTGCTTATAACGTTGTTGGTAATATTCTGCCAACCAGCGAAAGCCGCTATAGAAAAGGGTGCTAAAGACAGCTTAATACATCGGGTTAGATTATTAAAGTCTAAAGGACTCCAAACGGATGCTGATGAAATAGAATATGTTAATTCTTTGGTGGCATTGGCAAAAACATACCGTTTTGTAAATGTAGATAGTCTTTATGCCTTAAATAATGAAGCTATTGGTATTATTGACGAGCTTAGGTATTCATTAGGCAAAGCTAAAGCTTATGTTAATTTTGGGCTTTACTACACCGATAAGGGTGAAGATGAAAAAGCCATATATTATTTAAAATCTGCTTTAATGATAGCAGAAGGCTTAGAAGAACAAGAATATTTTACCTGCAGTATATTTAATGATATTGGCTCTCATTATAGATACGCAGGGGATTTTGCAAAATCTTTAGATAGTTATTTAAGAGGATTAGACATTGCTAAAACGAACAACTTTTTAGACATGCAATCTGTATTAAATGAGAATATAGCTAGCTTGTATTCTTATCAAAATGAATTTGAACAATCCCTTCTTTATTATAAACAAGTACTTCGCATAAACGAAAAACTAAACGACCCTTTTGCCTCTGCTCAAACTAACAGCAATTTGGGTTCTTTATATAGTGACATGGAAGATTATGAAAAGGCCATGTACTATTTAAATAAAAGTATACACACTTTTGAAAAGTTGAAAGAATACGACTGGTTAGCATACGCATACAATGTAAAAGGTGAAATATATATAAAGCAAAAAAAATACCAATGGGCACTTTATTGGTTAGACCAAAGCCGTATTTTGCATGAAGATAAGGTAGACGATGAAAGAGGTAGAGTTCTTGTTCTCAATAATTTATCTGAATCTTACTTAGGTATAAACAAGGATAGCATTTCCAAAATATATGCGCAAAAAAGTTTTGATACTGCCAATCAGCTAAATGATTTAGAAGGTAAAATTGCCTCTGCGAAGACGCTGTACTCTTATTACAAGAAACAAGAAGATTCTAAAAATGCACTTTATTATCACGAAGTATTTAAGTCACTCACAGACACCTTAACTAGGGAAGAAAACAAGAAAAGCCTTACCATGTTAAAGACGCAAATGAATTATGAGCGTCAAAAAGAAGCTTTAATAGCTGAGAATGAAAAAAACATGGCTAGACAAAAAATATTTGTATCTCTAGGCTTTCTTATTGTAGTGATTCTGATTGGATTTTCCATTCCTTTATATGTAAATCAAAAGAAGCTTAAAAAGCTTTATCACGATTTAAAAATTAATACAGCCTATTTAGAGCAGCGAGAACAAGAATTAGAAAAATCTAATACTACAAAAGATAAATTGTTTTCCATTATTGGGCATGATTTACGGAGTCCTATAGGCGCTCTACAAGGGTTATTAGAAATGTTAGTTAACGGTGATATTGCCTTAGAAGACTCTAAGAAATTTATTGCAAGAGCTAAAACAGATGTGGACCATATGTTATTTACTTTAAATAACATTTTATCATGGGGGCAAACACAACTTAACGGAACGGTTACCCGCCCATCCCCTACCAATATTTATAAATTGGTGAATGGTAATGTTCAATTTCTACAAGAGCTTGCAGATACTAAAAACATTAAAATTATAAATGAAGTTGCTAAAGAAAGTACTGCATTTATTGATGAAAATCAGATAGATGTAGTTATTAGAAATTTAATTAGTAACGCTATTAAATTTACACCAGAAAACGGCTTAATATCCTTAGAGTCAGAAGAAAATCTAAATTACTGGACTATAAAAGTAAGAGATACAGGTATAGGGATGAATAATGAAACTAAGGAAAAAATCTTTTCTCCCAACCTCAATTATACTACCTATGGCACTAATAATGAAAAAGGTACCGGCCTAGGACTCTCATTATGCAAAGAAATGATAGAAAAGAACAACGGTAAAATTTGGGTAGAAAGCACCTTAGAAAAAGGTTCTACATTTTTCTTTACCGTGCCTAAAGTAGAAGAAATATTAAAAAAAGCTAGCTAGTTAAAGTTAGCATATAACGTTAGATAAGGCTATCTAGACTATCTACAGCTACCATTCTTTCTACCGTAAAACCTTCTGCATAAGCTACGCCTACCAACCTACCTAAATCTTGTGCTCTATAAGTTACACTTTGTAAAAAGTTTTTGCTGCTAATAGGAGTCTCTGGCTCGTCACTTTCAGGGTCAAAAAATTGTGACCCATACGCCAATATTGCTTTTTCTTTTATTTCTATATAGCCACTTATATCTACTACAAAATCTGGTTGCAAATTTTTCCATTGTATGTAATGATAGACCAATTTTGGTCTCCATGGCGCTTGGCTTTTATTATTGTGATTTGTTTCGATTTTAATTAAACCGCTTAAAAAGCAAGCATCACTAACCAATTTAGAACCTTTACCGTGGTCTATATGCCTATCATCAACAGCATTACAAAGTACTATATCTGGTTGGTATTTTCTTACCATTTTTATAATAGCTAGCTGGTGTTCTTTATCGTTGGTAAAAAAACCATCTGCAAATGCTAGATTTTCGCGTACAGTGACACCTAAAATTTCTGCTGCATCAGCTGCTTCTTTATCTCTTAATTCTGCCGAACCTCTTGTACCTAACTCTCCACGGGTTAAATCTACAATTCCTATTTTTTTACCCTTGGCTACTTCTTTTGCAATAGTACCACCAGCGCCCAGTTCAGCATCATCAGGGTGGGCACCAAAAACTAAAATATCTAACTTCATTAGTATGCTAACACTGTGTTTACACCAACAACGGCTAAGGCTTGTACTATATCTTCTTTAATATCATCTGCATCTTCAATTCCAACAGAAAAACGGATAAGGTTATCCTTTATACCTTGCTTGGCTCTATCTTCTGGAGTCATTAGGGAATGAGATGTTTTTGTAGGCAATAACATGGTACTTTCTACTCCAGCCAAACTCATAGATGGCTTAATTAATTTTAAAGCTTTTAAAAATGCAGTAGCGTCTATTTCGTCATTCAACTCAAAAGATAACATACCGCCATAACCATGCATTTGTTTTTTAGCTAATTCATGGTCTGGATGAGTTTCTAGTCCTGGATAATAAACCTGCTGTACGGCTTCTTGCGTTGAAAGCCATTCTGCCAAATTTTGTGCATTCTCATTCTGTGCTTTAACTCGTAACCCCATGGTTTTTAGACTCCGTTCTAAAAGCCATACTGTTTGGTCACTTAAACTACCACCAAAACAGATAGAGGATTCCCATATTTTTTTAATATGCTCCGCTGTAGCTGCCACAGCACCAGCACAAATATCTGAATGCCCTCCCATATATTTTGTAGCGCTATGCAACACAATATCGATACCAAAATCCGCTGGATTCTGATTCACAGGACTTGCAAAAGTATTATCAATCATACTTATGATGCCTCGCTTTTTTGCCAATTGAGCAACTGCTTCAATGTCCGTTATGGTCAATAGTGGATTAGAAGGCGTCTCAATATAAATAACCTTTGTATTTTCTTTTAACTCGCTCTCAAAATCCTCAGCGGACCAACCCTCTGTAAACGAGTATGAGATACCATATTTTTCAAACTGTGTTACCGCAAAATTATAGGTGCCGCCGTACAGTGTCTGCTGCATTACAATATGGTCTCCTGCATTTAAAAAAGCCATAAGTGCATGGCTTATGGCCGCCATTCCACTACCAAAAATCATGGCAGCCTCTGTGTGTTCTAAACTTGCAATTTTCTTATTTAACGCTTCTTGGTTAGGGGTATTAAAATACCTTGGATATCGTTTTACATCTACATCTTCATAAGCATAAGAAGAACTCATATAAATAGGAGATACTGCTCCCTTAAACTGTTCATCCTTTACTTCCCCTACATGTGTACAAATGGTATTTAAGCCTTTTTTAGTTGGTTTCATGCTGTAATCCGTTAAATGAGTTTTTAAAAGTACGAAAAAGCATATACTTTCTACTTACTTATAATATCCTGACTTAAACTAATTGCCATTGCATTTATTAAAACAATCTCCCCATTAATGACGATGGTACATATAATAAATCGCTCAATTACGGCCTTTGCTGAATTAAATTCTTGGACTAAAACGACTATCCTGGTAATTTTAAAAAATAGTGCCTAATAACATAGAGACCTATATTTCTATAGTATGCTGTTAATTCTGCTTCACTTTTCTTGTGAATACCCAAAATTGCAAAGAAAAACAGCGGTTTCTCAGTTCCATGCCAATCCTAAAATGTATATTACTTAGATTAGCAAATGACGCACACAAAATCTATAGTTCTATTCATGAAAACCAAACTGTACTTTCTATTTCTTATCATAATTGTTGTTGCCTGTAAAAATGCTACTCCACTGGTAGAAAAACCTAGTGGTTACCAAGGACAGGGAAAATCGCCTGTGGTACCTACCGCAAGTAAACCTGTGCAAAAACAGTATAAATATACATGGAGTCTAAATGATAGTACCGTCTTTTTTTCTAATCAGTTTGATGGCGCTCGGTTAAACGGACTAGTGCATGATGGCAACGACCATTATACCATTTGGATAACTGCGGAAAACACCCCAATAAATGTAAGTCCTTGGTATGCTTTCAAGGTTTGGAGCACCACCAAAAAGGAAGTCATCATTAAATTGACATATCAAGATATTCGCAGCAGATATTATCCAAAAATCAGTACAGATGGCATTCTATTTAAAGCAATAGATAGCGTCAATTATACAGAAATAAACCCTGGAGAAGGTGATTTTGGAATAAAAGCAGCTCCCGAAGCTATTGAAATTAAGGTCACAGTAACTCCGGAACCTACTTGGATTTCTGCACAGGAATTATATACGTCTACCCATGTAAAACAATGGATAGATTCCTTAACAACAAATTCTTTTACCAAAACCTATAGTATAGGGAAAACTACAGAAAATAGAGATCTTCATCTTTTAGAGTTAAATCAAAACAATAGTAAAAAGGCAATACTCATAATTTCTAGACAGCATCCACCAGAAGTTACTGGTTTTCTAGCTATGAAATCTTTTATGGAAACCCTAGCGGGAGAAAGTGAACTCGCCAAAACCTTTAGAACAAAATTTACCGTGTTTAACGTTCCTTTAATGAATCCGGATGGGGTAGACAACGGGCATTGGCGACATAACATGGGAGGAATTGACCTAAATAGAGATTGGCAAAATTTTAATCAGCCAGAAACCCGAGCCGTACGAGATTTTTTAAAGCGAAAAGAAAAAGAAGGCCACCGATTTGTTTTTGGCGCAGATTTTCATTCTACTTGGGATGATATTTATTACCCTTTAGATGCTACCATAACGGGTCCTGAAAATAACATCGTTTTTAATTGGATAGAAAATATCAGTGAACGATTACCGCAAAAACGAACGAATGTAAAACCTTCTAAAGATTTAGAACCTACCATGGTTTCTAGAACCTATTTTTATGTAGCACACCATATGCCTGCAATAGTATTTGAACTGGGAGATAATACCCCTAGGCCTTTTTTAAAGCAAAAAGGAATTGTTGCCGCAGAAGAATTGATGCAATTATTACTTAAGGAGTATCCGTAAAACTATTCTAACTTTTCTGGACCTTGCGATGGTCGATTACTTCTAATCTGCCATCTTTCATCTTGGATAGACTTGTACACAATTTTATATTCTAAGCCATCTGCCAATAATTCTGCTATGGCATCTGTAATTAACGTATAATCCTTTGCACTTTCCGCTACTTTTAAAAAAGAATAGGATTGATTGGCAGGTATGGCAATTCCAGGATTAAGAGTAGAAAATGTAAAGTTATCCAAACTATCTAGCGCACTATTTTTACTTTTTAGGTAAGTTACTATGGAGTTATCATAAGTAGTAAGAGATTCTACCTCTCCGTAATATATCATTTGTACGCTTTCTAATATGGCTGGACCAATACCATGGTTTTTAAGACTTAATTCATACACATTCCCAGAACTATGGTTACGTTCTGCAAACTGCACATAGGGTAAAATAGAAATATAGTTCTGTTTGCGCATTAAATTGGTCTGGTAAATAAAAATGACCAACGTAAGCACGCTTACAAGCATCGCAGTAAGGCTTAATAAAGTATTGGTATTTAGTTTCATTTTCACACTAGAAAAGTACTAAAAAACCATATAGACTAAAAACTTATGCTGCTTTGCTGGCGTAATATTTACGATGCTTTACCAAACTTAAAGCTCCAAGTACAAATACACCAAAAACGGTGTAATAAACAAACGTAGGTGTAATCACTTGGTCTCCACTGGCGTAACTATGTAGACCAACAAGGTAAAAGTTTACTCCAAAATACGTCATCATAATACTTGCAAAAGCAATGACAGACGCAAAATTAAACTTCCAAAAACCTCTAAAACCAGGTACCAAACGCATGTGGAGTACAAAAGCATAAATCATAATAGAAATCAACGCCCAAGTTTCTTTTGGGTCCCAGCCCCAATACCTACCCCAACTTTCGTTAGCCCACTGGCCACCTAAAAAGTTACCTATGGTAAGCATTACTAAACCTACAGTTAAGGCTAACTCATTAATGACAGTAAGTTCATTAAGGTTATGTTTCATCCTTTTTTGGTTCTTTTCTGTTGTTAACAGAATTAATAAAAGGGAAACTACTCCCAAAATCATACCTACGGTTAAAGGTCCATAACTACCTACAATAACCGCAACGTGTATCATAAGCCAATAACTATCCAAAACAGGAACTAAATTTGCAACCGCTGGGTCTACCCAACTTTGGTGGGCAATCCATAATAACATAGAGGTTACAAAAGCACTGGAAGCCAAGGTTAATTCACTTTTACGAGAGCCCAATAAAAGTCCCATACCTAAAGTTGCCCATGAAACATATAAAATACTCTCATAAGCATCGCTCCACGGAGCATGACCAGAAATATACCAACGTAAAACTAGCCCCGCAGTATGCCATAAAAAGAAAATAATTATAGTTCCTTTAAATAGATAGGACGCAGCCTTTAAAAATTCTCGCTCCTTAAATATTCTAAAGATTAATACCACAAAATATAATATACCAATTAGGGCATAATACTTATATAGCCTGTTAAAGATGTCTAGCTTGTTGTAAATAATTTCTGTCTGTACCTTTTCTTTAGAAGGCAGCACTTCTGCTCCGTGGTTTTTCTGATTTTGATAGAAAGCTTCTAACAAACGGTCTGCAGTACTATAATCTCCTGTTTTTATCGCTGCTTGGAGCGAATTTAAATAGTATGGCACACCATTTTGCATAAAGTTAGCATACAAAGAATCTTGCACCTGGTGTTGTCCAGAGCGGTATTCTACGGTAGAAATCCATTTGTTATTTTCATCATTCAAAAGCGGAAATATCTTTAAAACTTGTCCGCTCAAAGCAGCGTTCAATAAACTAAACCGCTCGTGTGCTTTTGTAAAATCTTTCTGAAATTTATTTGGATTTGTAGTTGATGTAGCCTCTTCTAAATAAGGCTTTAACTTATACATACCTGCAGCATCAAAAAAATCAGTTGCTTTTACTCTTTTCTGTGTTTTAGGTACACCAATTATTCTTCTAATACTATCATTTTGCCACTCGCCCAAGTTGATAAATTCCACATTATACCATGCAGAAGGATTGAGCATCATACTAATAAAGACTTGGTCAGAATCTAAATTTTCATATTTAGCCTTACCACTTAGTTTACGTAATAGCTCAGAGGTAAAGGTATTTAAGGGTTTCATTCTACCGCCTTCATCTTGTATAATTAAAGCGCCAAATTTATCTGCGTGTTCTTTGCTCACTGTTGTGGCTTTAATTACAGAATCTACTTGTGCTTTGGTGGGCAGTTGATTGTGGTTGTCGTGATTTTCTTGCTGTGCATTAGCGAAGGTAATTACAAAAAGTAAGGCTAACGTAGCCAAATTTTTACGCTTCTCATTTAGCTTTTCTAAACGCTTACTTAGGTCTCTAAATCGTGTTTTTCCAAAAAACATGATTCCCATCAATCCTAAATACAACAAAAAATAGCCTGCATAGGTAATCCATGTTCCCCATTGGTCATGATTAACACTCAAAACCGTGCCTTTTTCATCTGGCATAAAGCTCGATTGGAAAAAACGGTATCCTTTGTGGTCTAGAATATGATTCATGTAAATATCATAATCGAATGGGCGTTCATCCTCTATGGTCACTTTACTCATAAAAGATTTATAACTACTAACTGTGCCAGGGTATTTTTCTGCGATAAAATCGTTTAACTTAACATTAAAAGGTAGCTTATGTTCTTTTGAACCATAACGAAGCCTAAAATCCAAATTACCTACAGTGAATTTATCGCCAACGGGCATGCCACCTTTACCTCCCATTATTTTTTGTTCTACCTCTTCATCACCAACCCTAATACGTACTATAAGAGCATCTTGGCTTTCTTTGGTAATTTCATTTTCTGGTAATTCTACAATACCATATGTACCCTTTACCACGGGTTCTGGAATTACAAATTGCATATTTGCCATAGTGTAGAGCGAACGTAATTGTAAAGGCTGTAAAGAATCTTTTGTTACATGACCCTGAAATTGGTCTGCCATACGCATAAAATTTCCTTCAAAAGGGGACTTTATAGTGTATGTACTATCTGTAGTAAAAATGTTAATAGCCCCAGGTGTTTCTCTATTTAACGCAAATAGCACATTGTGTATGCTAGCAATCTTTCCGTCTTCCAAGTAATGTTCGTGCCGTTGCCCATCTCCTGCTTCTACAATTTGGAGGTAAGTATTACCGTTTTCATCTGGCACTATTCCTTTTTTAACGCCTCTTATATAACCAGAATAAGCAATGGTAAATGGTGTTCCGTTAAAATCTCCCTTCCAAGGCAAGGAACCTCTATACCCCTGTTCTGTAGCTAAGAGCTCGTCTTCCAGGGTTTTGCGCTTCCTTTCACCCTTAATCTCTCCTTCTACATATGCCGTGAGAAAAGTTTTATCAGAATAAAAAATGTTTTCCGATTGTCCTTCACGAATGGGCATCATCCCTTCAAAACTGATATACCGCGTTACAAAAGCACCTACAATAATTAATACCCAAGATAAGTGCAATACCAAAATTGGCCATTTTTTCCAGGTTAGTAATTGGTAACGTTTAATATTACCAATAAAATTAATCGCAAAAAACACCATGATTAGCTCAAACCATCGCGCATTATAAATGTAAATACGTGCAGTTTCTGTGCTATACATACTTTCTACAAAAGTGCCAATGGCCATGGCAGCAGCAAAAACAATAAATAAAACAGCCATTAATCGTGTAGAGAAGAGTGTCTTCTTAAGCGTATCTAACATAAAAGTGGTATTCTTTGGCTTGCAAAAATACGGCCTTTTTGCCACTTGCCCATTTGGTGGCATTGCAATATCAATCCAAAAAAAGTGTTAATCTTTTTCTTAGCTCCCCTATTCTATTTTGTACTTTTGAACATGCTTACCGTTGTACTTATAGGAACAGGAAATGTGGCCGGCCATTTATACCATCAGTTATTACTCAGTAATACCGTAAAATTGGTACAGGTTTTTGGCAGGAGTTCAGAAGCATTAACACCTTTTTCTGAAGTTGCAACAACTACTAATTACAAAGAATTATATGCTGCAGATGTGTGTATTATTGCAGTGAAAGACAGTGCTATTGCGGAGGTTTCCAAAGAATTAAAACATCTTAAAGGCATTATAGTACATACCTCTGGCACACAGCCTATGAGTGTTTTAAACAATGCAAAAGTTGGCGTGTTTTATCCCTTGCAAACCTTTACCAAAAACAAGCAAGTAGATTTTAGAAGCATTCCATTTTTGTTAGAAGCAAATGAGGAAACAACATTGGAAACCCTTAAACTATTAGCCCAAGAATTTACGGAGAACATACACTTGGTAAATAGTGAACAACGCAAGCAATTGCATGTGGCAGCAGTGTTGGTCAATAATTTTAGCAATCATTTGTTTTATTGGGCAGAGGATTTATGCAAAGAACAAAATTTACCCTTTGCCATTTTACTTCCTCTAATAAAAGAGACTGTTGCAAAATTAGAAACACTTTCTCCCAAAGCAGCACAAACAGGCCCTGCAGTGCGGAAGGATACTGAGACTATGCAAAAACACATTGCATTGTTAACGGAACCCTTACAAAAAAAGATTTATCAATTAATGAGCGAAAGTATTATTGCTACTTATGAAAAAAAGCTATAAAGAATATTTAAAAGACATCACAACTTTTGTTTTTGATGTAGATGGTGTACTTACCGATGGTTCTGTTATGATTACTACCACCGGAGAAATGTTGCGTAAAATGAACGTTAAAGATGGTTTGGCCTTAAAAACAGCCTTAAAAAAAGGCTATAATGTTTGTATTATTACCGGTGGCACTAATGAAGGCGTTAAAAGTAGACTACGAGGTTTAGGTATTACCGACATATACTTGGGAGCGCATTACAAGAGTGAACCCTTGGAAGAGTATATGGATATCTACAATCTTAAACCAGAAAACATATTGTATATGGGAGATGACCTCCCAGATATACCCCCAATGCAACAAGTGCAACTGGCTACATGTCCGCAAAATGCCGTGGCAGAAGTGAAGGCCATTTGCGACTATGTGTCTCACAAAAATGGTGGAGACGGCTGTGTTAGGGACATTATAGAACAAGTCCTTAAAGTTAAAGGCGATTGGGATTTAAATTTTAATGCAGGGAATGATTAAGAATCCACTAAGTAAAAAACTAGAGGGATACCAAATTATACTCGCTTCGGGTTCTCCAAGACGCAAAGCTTTCCTAGAAGAATTAGGGATTCCATACACTGTTCACGTAAAACCAGTAGATGAAGTGTACCCACCCGAGCTTAAAGGCGCAGAAATTTCGGATTATCTAGCAGTGCTTAAAGCCTCTGCATTTAAAAATCAAATAGAAACCAATCAAATTGTATTAACATCAGATACTGTGGTATGGTGTTATGACGAATCTTTAGCTAAAGCTGCCGATGAAGAAGAGGCCACACAAATGCTTAATAAATTATCTGGTCAATGGCACGAGGTGATTACTTCAGTATGTTTTACCACCCTTTCTGAACAGAAAGTGGTGCACTCCAAAACCAAGGTAAAGTTAAAAACACTTACTGCAGCAGAAATAGGGTATTACATAAACACCTTTAAACCCTACGATAAAGCGGGTGCTTACGGTATTCAAGAATGGATAGGTAGTATTGGTATTGAAGAGATTAGAGGCAGCTACAATACCGTAGTAGGCCTACCCACACATCTAGTTTACAAAACGTTAATGGACATGGCAGACTAAAGCCATACGCTTACTTTTGTAAAAATTTTTGGCTATGAAAACTGTTTTTATCGCATTTAGTACGCTGTTATCTGTATTACTTATTGGGTGTAAACAATCACTTAAGGAACAAGAAGATAAAGAACCATTGGCACTCGCTTCTGCAGAGAAGGTGGATACAACGCTAGAAAAAACAAAACAGCCTTTATCTCAAGAATTTAAAAATTATTGGTATGCTGGCAATGCAGAAATAACCAGTTATGTATTAGAACAAGCCCGTTACGGAGAATTAAGAAAAGGTAGTGCTGTACTTATCTATGTTACGGAACCTTTTTTACCAAATAAGCAAGTAAAAGCAGATGGGAACAATGCAGATAATATCCCAGTGTTAAAACTAAATACCACAAAAAACTATCTTACTGGTATATACCCTTACAGTATCATGGCAAGTACTTTTTACCCTGTGTATAACAACCAGCACGCTTTAAAAACGAGTTTCTCTGCGCAAGAATGGTGCGGTCAAGTTTATGCACAGCTCAATAATCGAGATAAATTTGAAGTGGTGAGCCACAGTTATTTTGAGAGCGAAGCAGACCAAGAAATGGAGTTACCCAAAACACATTTAGAAAATGAAATTTGGAACATCATTCGCATAAATCCTGAAACACTGCCAGTAGGAACTATAGAAATATTACCTTCATTAGAATATTTTAGATTGAAACATAAGGAAGTGAAAGCTTTGATGGCTGATGCTAGTTTAAGCAAAGAGGAAGGTGTAAGTACTTATACTTTGTCTTATCAAAATAAGGAGCGTGAATTAAAAATACAATTCAACACAGCTTTTCCACATGAAATAGTAGGCTGGGAAGAAACCTTTGTAAGTGGTTACGGTACTAACGCCAACAAAATTACTAGTAAAGCCAAAAAGTTAAAGCAATTAAAAACACCCTATTGGCGCCAGAATAGCAATAAGGATGTTATTCTAAGAGATAGTTTAGGTTTATGATTACTCTAGAACACCTTTTTACACAATATAATAATGAACTTTGGGGTACTTTTATCGCCCTAATAATTTTTATATTTCTACGATTTTTATCTATAAAAACAGTACGTAGAATTGGGAAGATTAGTGATATCAACCAAATGCGTACACGCTTGGTAATACGCTATGTGAGCTTCGGCCTGTTTATTGTCCTAGCAGTGGCGCTAATTCTAATTTGGGGCGTAAATTTTAAAGAAGTAGGTATTGTTATTTCTTCTGCTTTTGCTGTATTGGGTGTTGC
Organism: Flavobacterium sp. ASW18X; assembly: GCF_005144745.1. GTDB lineage: Bacteria > Bacteroidota > Bacteroidia > Flavobacteriales > Flavobacteriaceae > Croceivirga. The sequence goes on from NZ_SWKK01000004.1 coordinate 504,849, forward strand.
TCTATTTGCTAACTGGTCTATTCTAAGCAACGTAACGGCTGGTATAATCTTGTTTTTTTATTTTCCCTATAAAATTGGGGATAGAATACGTATACAAGACAAAGATTTTCCAGAGGAGGCTGTCATTTTAGATATACAAGCCTTCAACCTTATTCTTATAAAAGAAGATACGGGAGAGCTATTAACTTACCCCAATAACCTAATTCTACAAAAAGGTGTACTCTTAATACAAAAGCAAGTAGCCACAGATCAAGATTTAGAGCAGCATTTATAGGTGTTAAAGTAACCTAAAATAGACTAGCCTTAATTTTAACAGTTTTTATATTTGATAAATTCCAAACCTAAAACCATAATGCAGCAGTTTAAAGCGTTTTTATGCCTCTGTTTTATTGTAGTTTCTTCACTACAAGCGCAGCAACCTAGCAAACTAACCTCTTCTGAAATTTATACCGAATTACAACGGTTAAATTTTTTAGGCAACGTACTCTATGTAGCCGCACATCCAGATGATGAAAATACTCGTATGATTGCCTATTTGGCAAATGAAGTTAAGGCCAACACTACTTACCTTTCCCTAACCCGAGGGGATGGCGGACAAAATCTAATAGGACCAGAACTTAAAGAATTATTAGGGGTTCTACGTACCCAAGAGTTGCTAGCCGCTAGAGCTATTGACGGTGGGCATCAACGTTTTTCTAGAGCGGTTGATTTTGGTTTCAGCAAACATCCAGATGAAACTCTGACCATCTGGGATAAAAAAGAAGTGCTATCTGATGTTGTTTTGGCGATAAGACAATTACGCCCAGATGTTATCATAAATCGTTTTGACCACAGAACACCGGGTTCTACACACGGTCATCACACCGCTTCTGCAATGTTGAGCTTTGAAGCTTTTGACTTAGCAGGAGATGCCCAAAACTATCCTAACCAACTACAGACCGTCTCTACATGGCAACCCAAAAGATTGTTTTTTAACACTTCGTGGTGGTTTTATGGCAGCAGAGAAAATTTTGAAGCAGCAGACAAGACTAACCTCATTTCCATGGATATTGGCGTGTTTTATCCAGAGTTAGGAATGAGCAACAATGAGATTGCTTCTTTAGCGCGTAGCCAACACTTGTGCCAAGGATTTGGACAAATGGGAACTCGTGGTAGTGAAACGGATTATGTTGAATTTTTAAAGGGAGATAAACCCAATTCGCAAACCGATATTTTTGAAGGTATTAACACTACATGGTCCAGATTAGCAGATGGCGAAGCCATTGGTGTTCTTTTAAACAAAGTAGAAAAAGATTTCAATTTTAAAGACCCCAGCATCCATTTACCAGATTTATTGGCAGCCTATCATTTACTTAAAAATAGTAAAGACGAATTTTGGAAAGCTAAAAAATTACCTCTATTAGAAAATATTATACTGGCAGCGGCAGGATTGTACATAGAAGCTGATACAGCCATGGGCGCAGCAAGTCCAGGTGAGGACATCACTGTAGAAATTGAAGCAGTGAACCGTTCTAATACAAACATAAGATTGAATTCAGTTAGCTTAAACAACAATGCAGCAAATAAAAAGGTTAACAAAGTTTTAGAAGACAATCAAAAGGAAACCTTTGATATAAAATTTTCCATACCCAACAATACCGATTACACTTCACCGTATTGGCTTTTAGAAAAAGGAGAACTTGGAATGTACAAGGTATCCAGTCCAACTCTTATTGGATTGCCAGAAACTCCTGCGGCATACCAAGCAACATTTAATTTTTCCATTGAGGGAAAAGAATTTACGGTTACTAGAGATGTCGTGCATCATTTTAACAAACCAGAAAAAGGAGAATTATACAGTCCATTTGTTATCTTGCCTCCTGTAACCACTAGCGTTGTAGAAGACGTTATATTATTTGCAACAACCGATGCAAAAAACGTTGCTGTTAATGTGCGTGCCGGTAAAGATAATGTAAGTGGAAACCTGTCGTTGAAAGTACCACAAGGATGGATGGTCAATGGAGAACAATCATTTAGTTTATCTAAAAAAGGAGAAGTACAAACACTAAATTTTCTAGTAACACCACCTATCAATACTTCAGAAGGCAGTATACAACCTATCGCAAGTATTAATGGGCAAAAGTATAATCTATCGTTAGTAGAGATTGAATATGACCATATTCCAAAACAGTCTGTATTACTCCCGTCGGAGGCTAAAGTGGCTCGTTTAAACATTAAAAAAGCAGGTGAGAATATCGGCTATATTGTAGGTGCAGGTGATAAAGTTCCAGAGAGTCTAAGCCAAATTGGTTATAACGTAACGTTTTTGACCGTAGAAAGCTTACAACCAGAGCATTTACAGCATTTAGATGGTGTTGTATTAGGGATACGAGCTTACAATGTTTTAGATGCCTTAGAATACAAACAAAGTATTTTATTAGATTATGTAAAAAATGGTGGCACTATGATTGTGCAATACAACACGGCTAATCGTTGGAAATCTCAATTTGAAAATATAGCTCCCTACCCCCTTACCATTTCTAGAGACCGCGTTACAGATGAATATGCTAAAGTTGAATTGTTAGCTAAGAATCACCCCATCTTAAACAAGCCAAACAAAATAGAGGCTACAGATTTTGACGGTTGGATACAAGAAAGAGGATTGTATTTTCCCAATCAGTGGAGTCAAGAATTTACGCCTATCCTATCTATGGCAGACCAAGGAGAAGAAGCGACTAAAGGGAGTCTCTTAGTAGCACCCTACGGTAAAGGTCACTACATATATACTGGTTTAAGCTTTTTTAGAGAACTGCCAGCAGGTGTTCCCGGAGCTTATAAATTGTTTGCAAATATGCTATCTTTAGGCAAATCTGATAATGCTAACGATAATGGAAGAAAAGGAAAATAAAGGCACAACATACGTGTGGAAAAAAGAATACAGTATAGTGTTGGCTTTTAATATTTTCTACATTCTACTTTTCATTTACATTATGAACGCCAATAATTAGATATGGGTACAATAGACTGGGTAGTACTAGCGAGTACATTGTTCTTTATTGTAGCTTACGGTGTTTACAAAACAAAAGGCAGTGCCAACGTTGAAGATTATGTCCGCGGAGGCAGTGATACTAAATGGTGGACTATAGGTTTGTCTGTGATGGCTACACAAGCCAGTGCTATTACTTTTTTATCTACACCAGGGCAAGCTTTCCATGATGGTATGGGCTTTGTCCAATTTTATTTTGGATTACCACTCGCCATGATTGTAATATGTATGGTATTTATTCCATTATACCATAAACTTAAAGTATACACCGCTTATGAAATGTTAGAAAGTCGTTTTGATTTAAAAACGAGAACACTTACTGCCATTTTATTTCTTATTCAACGTGGACTGGCAGCAGGTATAACCATCTTTGCACCCTCCATCATCCTATCTGCTGTATTAGGTTGGGACTTGAGTAGCTTAAATATTATTATTGGTATTCTGGTAATTATCTATACCGTCACAGGGGGTACTAAAGCTGTAAATATTACCCAAAAACAACAAATGTTTGTTATTATGGTGGGTATGTTCTTTGCCTTTTTCTTTATTCTAGGGAGTCTGCCTACCGATGTATCTTTTGGTGAAGCCTTAAAAATAGCTGGAGCCAACGAAAAACTAGAAATTTTAAATTTTGATTTTGACACACAGAACCGCTATACTTTCTGGAGTGGTATAACAGGTGGTTTTTTTTTAATGTTAGCTTATTTTGGCACAGACCAAAGTCAAGTGCAGCGCTATCTATCTGGTAAAAGCGTCCGGGAAAGTCAATTGGGATTAATCTTTAATGCCATTCTAAAAATCCCCATGCAATTTTTTATCCTTTTGGTAGGCGTCATGGTATTTGTATTTTACCAATACAATCCATCGCCCTTAAATTTTAATCCTGCCGCTCAGGATGCTATAAAAGCTTCAAATATGGCAGAAGATTATCGCCAATTAGAAAAAGGACATCTCAGTGCAGAAAAAGAAAAACGCATGGCACAAAACGACTTTGTCACGGCCTTAAAATTAAAGGACTACAATGCCATAGAACAAGCAAAGCTAAACTTAAAAGAAGCTAACACTTTAGACAAAAGAAACAGAGAGGCCGCTAAAGTTCTTATTGCGGAAGGTGCTCCCCAGGTAGAAACCAATGATAAAGACTATGTGTTTATCCATTTTATACTAACCAATTTACCTAGGGGGTTAATTGGGCTATTATTAGCTGTTATATTATCTGCCGCTATGAGTTCTACAGCGTCAGAGCTTAATGCTTTGGGGACCATTACAGCGCTGGATTTATACAAAAGAAATATTGGCAGAAACCTTTCTCAGACTCAAGAGATAAGAATGACCAAAATCTTCACTTTTATTTGGGGAATGCTTGCTATTGCAGTGGCCAACATTGCAAATTTGTTCGATAATTTAATTCAACTTGTAAATATTATCGGTTCTATCTTTTACGGTAATGTACTAGGTATATTTCTGTTAGCTTTCTTTGTAAAATTTGTAAAAGGCAATGCTGTTTTTATAGCCGCTATAGTGACACAGATAATTGTTATCATTGGATGGTACCAAGATTGGATGTCTTATTTATGGCTAAATGCTTTTGGATGCGCTTTAGTTATGCTTTTCGCCTTATTTTTAGAAATCCTAGATAGAACTTTAAAAAGTAATACTGTAGAAACATAAAAAAAAGCCCGGAAATACCGGGCTTTTTATTTTTAAAGTATAGTTTGCTTACTTAGCGCCCCATTCTTTTAAAGAATCTTGATTCATTTTTACGTAATCCGCATTGCCAGCCTTTTCTGCAACCGCTAGAGAATTTTTAGCTGCCGCAATTGCAGCTTTGGTATCTCCTAATTTAGCATAGATTAGGGATTGCTTACGCATCATCCAAAATGCTTGTGGATTTGCTGCTACCGCTTTTTCTATCCAATCTTTTGCCTTATTTAAATCCTTGCCTTCTTCCAAATAATAAGAAGCTGCTGCATAATAATCGTTACCACTAGGACCGGCCATCACTGCTTCAATGCTCTTCATAGCTTTTTCTTGTGTAGGAACATCAAACTTCACGCCTACATATACGTTTTCCCATAAAATACCCAACATTGCACCGTTATTATGAATGTCGTCTATAGTCATGGTAAATGTTTCAATCGGCATTTCTACTGGATAAACCTCTGCTTTTACAGAAGCTGCCACTTTAGATGCATCCCAATTTTGTGGAGTACCCCAGTTATTGGTATCCGCATAAAAAATAACTTCCCAAACAGCCTCACCTGGTTTTGTAAATAAAGCGTAGGAGCCAGCCTTTATTGCCTTTCCTCCTACAGTTACATCATCACTAAAAGTAACAATAGTATTCTTGTTTGCCCCAGTTCTCCAAAGTTTATCGTAAGGAACTAGGTTACCAAATACTTTTCTGCCTTTCATAGAAGGCCTAGAGTATTCTACCGTAACATCTGTTAAACCTACTTGTTGTTCCATAGTAGATAATGGGCTCGGTTGTGGGGTTGCAATTTGTGCTAATCCAGAAAAGATTACACCTAAAAGCATACCCAATAGTGCTAGTTTTTTCATTTGTAGTGTTTTTTACTTTTTAGCAAAACTAGCTATTAACAAATCTGACAAAAGTTAAGAAAAGCTTAAAAGAATTTTATCGAATTAGAAAAGGAATAACCCACCTATCATTTTCTGCATAAAACTGAGCATAATATATGGAAGGTTTTAAGAAAGAGGTGTTTATGGTGTATTCTTCTAATTCTTGCTTCTGATAAAAAGCAATTTGCCTCCCAGAGGTATCAAAAATAGAAAGACCTTGTAATAGAGTGTTAACTGGCATTTTAAAAGCTAAGGCCGAATTTCCCATTGGCTGGTAGGCCAGAGGACGCTCAATCCTTAATTGTTCTTCTGGAGCTTCCCCATCTCCCTTAGGTAAGTCTTCATTAGAATCTTCTTGCGCATCTTCTTCTTCGAGGGTCTCACTATCCAACGTAAAAGAAAATAATCTGGAGGCCGAGCTAACAAAAGGTGGATTTTGATAATTTTCACAACTTACATAATAGGTATGATTGGCATTCTTAGTAATACCCTCGGTCTGGGCAATACCTATCGGCAACTGCAATTTTTCTTGCTGTACCACAAATTGCCCCCTTTCATCCAACTCTACATTCAAAAGAAAAGGTGTAAGTATACTGGTGTATCCCAATAAGATAATTGTGTTAGCATCCTTTACATACGTAGCATCTGTCACTAAACCGTTTATAGGTATTTCTTGCACAAATTCTGCCTGATAGGAACCTGCTATTTTGGGTAAACGATAAACCGCCGTATTCATAGATTTCCATTGCTTCGTGAAGATGTACAAATAATTTTCTGTTGCTATCATTGCTTCTGCATCAAAATCACTATGCTCCTGCCCTTCAAAGTTAACTTGCTCTGGATAACTAAACCCAATGATTTCCGTAACTATTGGGCTGTTCGTTTGCAAAGCTGCCAACCTAAACTTATACACTTTTAAATCTCTTCTTGTACCAAGATTATTACCAAAATCACCTACATATCCAAATTCACCATCGATACTCAAAGCCTCCCAATCTATATTCTCTGCCATTAAGGTCTTGCGTGCAGTTATCTCTAAAGTTTCAGGATTCATTACAAATATTTCTGCACTATTTCCAGAGTCATTGCAACTTAAAACTTGCTTGTCCCAATAAGCTAATCCAGAGGTTTCTTGCAGTTCCGTTGGCAGGTCTCCAATTGCTTTGATGTTGGTTTGTGCACCAGCCCATAAAGCTGTTAAACAAAATAGTAGCTGTAATCCTCTCATATGGGTAAATATAATTGAAAACCAAATGGTTGCCTAGCCTTTTAGAACGGCATCGGAAGAACTGCGCTGTTATTAAGATGAATTACGTCGATTTTTCAAAATTGTTTAACTTTTAATGTTTTTAATTAAACAATATTAACCCTACTTTTGTTAAAAAATCAGCATGAAGGTTTATCGTTTAACCGCAAAACAAGGTTTTCCTATTAGTATGGAAAAAGCGTGGAGCTTTTTATCTGACCCTAGAAACTTAAAGGTGATTACCCCAGAACATATGGGCTTTAAAATTTTATCTGGCGCAGATAGGGATATGTATCAGGGACAAATCATTCAATATATAGTCTATCCTTTTCCTCATATACCTACAAAATGGGTTACCGAAATTACCCATGTTAAAGAAGGAGAATACTTTGTAGATGAACAACGTTTTGGTCCTTATGCATTGTGGCACCATAAGCATTTTATAAAACAAATAGATGGTGGCGTAGAAATGGAAGACATTATAGATTATAAACTTCCGCTCGGTATTTTAGGGCGATTGATGCACCCCATCATCGTAAAAAAGCAACTACAAAACATTTTTAATTATCGGGAAAAACGATTGAACGAATTGTTTGGTCATCTAGAAGGGTATCAAAATTCCATAACATTTAAATAGAAAAAAATGAGTAAAAATATTTTATTAATAGGTGGTTCTCATGGTATAGGTTTTGCTATGGCCAAAACCTTATTAGAAAACCATACCGTATATGTAGCCTCTAGAACTAAAGAGGATTTAGGTAATTTAGATGTAAACCACATTTCTTTTGATGCTACAACCGACCAATTAAACGAGGAAGAATTGCCATCAGAAATTCATGGATTTGCCTATTGTCCAGGTTCCATCAACCTTAAACCTTTTAAAATGCTTTCCTTAGAAACTTTTAAAGAGGACATGGAACTTAATTTTTTCTCCATGGTTAACATTGTAAAAACCGTTATGCCCAAGATGGCAGAAAACAGTAGTATGGTCTTTTTTAGTACCGTAGCGGTTGGCACTGGTATGCCGTTTCATACCAGCGTAGCCGCAGCAAAGGGCGCTATTGAAGGCTTTGCAAAGTCTTTAGCGGCAGAATATGCACCAAAGATTAGAGTTAATACCATTGCGCCTTCACTGGTAGATACTCCCTTAGCCACAAGACTTTTAAACAATGATAAAAAAAGAGAAATGATGTCTAAAAGACATCCGTTAAACCGTGTGGGTAAACCTGAAGACATTGCAGATTTGGCTGTATTTTTAATCTCTGATAAAAGCTCCTGGGTAACAGGACAAGTAATGGGTATTGATGGTGGCTTATCTACTTTAAATGTAAATTGATGGCAGATAAGGTTAATATTTTTTGGTTTAGACGGGATCTTAGACTGGAAGACAATGTAGGTCTTTACCATGCTTTAAACGACGAGAATCCTGTTCTCCCAATATTTATTTTTGATAAAGAGATTCTAGAACAATTACCAGAAGACGATGCTAGAGTAACCTTTATTTTTGATACCCTTCAAAACATGCGGAATACCCTGCAAGAAAAGGTTAAAAGCAGTATTGCTATGTTCCACGATACTCCAAAGACGGTTTTTAAACAGTTATTAAAGGAGTATACTATTGGTACTGTTTTTACGAATCATGATTATGAGCCTTATGCAAAAAAAAGGGACCAAAACATTAAAGAACTATTAGAAGAGCACCAGATAGCTTTTAAGACTTATAAAGATCAAGTTATTTTTGAAAAAAGCGAGGTAGTCAAAGGTGATGGCGACCCTTATGTGGTATACACACCTTACATGAAAAAATGGAAGGAAAACTTCAACGCTTCTAAACATTTGGTGGCTTATGATACCAAAGACAATTTTAAAAACTTTATTGCCCACAGTAGACTTCCAAATTTAAGTTTGAGTGATATCGGTTTTAAAACCGCTACAATTAAAGTACCAGATTATTTAGTAACGCCTCATTTAATTCAAAAATACGAAGACACTCGTAATTTCCCAGCTTTAAAGACAGGGACTTCACAGTTAGGTCCCCACTTACGTTTTGGAACGGTAAGTGTACGGAAAATGGTTAAAAAAGCGACAGAAGAAAAGAATGAAACCTTCTGGAACGAGCTAATTTGGCGAGAGTTCTTTATGCAAATTTTGTGGCATTTTCCTGAAACCGTAAACAATGCTTTTAGAGCAAAGTATGACCGTATTAAATGGCGTAATAATGAGGAGGAATTTACAAAATGGAAAGAAGGCAAAACAGGATATGCTTTAGTAGATGCAGGAATGCGACAATTGAATGAAACAGGATACATGCATAACCGGGTGCGGATGTTGGTAGCAAGCTTTTTGTGTAAACACTTGCTCATAGATTGGCGATGGGGTGAAGCGTACTTTGCCGAAAAGCTTTTGGATTATGAAATGTCTAGTAATGTAGGTAACTGGCAATGGGCTGCGGGTAGCGGTGTAGATGCTGCACCCTATTTTAGAATTTTTAACCCTATGACCCAAATAGATAAATTTGATAAGGATAAAAAATACATTAACCGATGGGTCAAGGATTTACAAGAAATGAGTTACCCAAATAAAATGGTAGACCATAAAGAAGCACGAGAACGCTGTTTAAAAGTCTATAAAGAGGCCGTGGGGTAAATCGGATTTTTTGGTATTTTTAGAGGATAACCAAAGAACTCGATAGCAAATGAAAACACCAAAACTACTCGGTTTACTCCTACTTGCAGTGCCGTTGATGGCCTCTGCGCAAAAAGTGAGTAAAAATAAACAGGCTGTAATTAGTGCTGTAGAAAATCACAAAGAACACCTAATCACCTTGAGTGATTCTATTTGGGCTTTAGCAGAAACTGCATTTGAAGAATCAAAATCAGCAGAACTTCTAGCTAGCTATGCAGAAAAAAATGGACTAATGGTGGAACGTGGTGTTGCCAACATTCCTACTGCATTTACCGCAACGTATGGCAGTGGTAAACCCGTAATTAGCATTTTAGGGGAGTTTGATGCACTTCCGGGACTATCTCAAAATACTACTCCAACTAAAAATCCTAGAGTGGAAGGTGCTCCCGGTCATGGATGTGGGCATAACATGTTCGGTGCCGCAAGCTTAGGGGCCGCAATAGCCATTAAAGAACAAATTGAAGCTGGAAAATTAAAAGGGACCGTAAAATTTTTAGGTACACCAGCAGAAGAAAAATATTTTGCCAAAGTTTGGATGGTAGAGGCTGGTCTGTGGGATGATGTGGATGTAAACATTAGCTGGCACCCAGGCGCTAACATAGAAGCAGATGTACAAAGTGGCTTATCCTTAATTGATTTTATTGTTGAGTTTTACGGCCAAGCAGCACATGCATCTGCTGACCCTTGGAATGGTAGAAGCGCTTCTGATGCTTTAGAATTGTATACTACTGGTATTAATTATTACCGTGAACATATAAAACCAACCTCAAGAATTCATTACCATATACAAGATGGCGGTCAGGTAGTTAATGTAGTACCGGACTATTCTAAAATTTGGGTCAGGGTACGGGATCCTAAACGTAAAGTTATGCTTCCTACTTATGAACAAGTAAAAAAGATGGCAGAAGGCGCGGCTATCATGGCAAATGTAGATTATAAAATATCATTGGTATCTGGTATTTATGAAACTCTGGTCAACAGGTCTGGGGGTGCCATTATGCAAAAAAATCTAGAACTTTTAGGTCCTATAAGCTATACTGAAGAGGAAATTGAATTTGGGAAAGCAATCCAAAAAGCAACCGGAAAATCAGAGGTTGGCATGGATAGTAGTATAAAACCATTAAGAGAAACCGAAGAACTGCCTGGCGGCGGGTCTACAGATGTGGGTGACGTAAGTTGGAATGTACCTAACATTAATTTAAGCGTTACCGTCGCACCAAAAGATACCCCTTGGCATTCGTGGGCCGTTGTAGCTTGTGGGGGTATGAGTATTGGGCATAAGGGAATGGTTTACGCTTCTAAAGCAATGGCTATGACTATGGTAGATTTGTTTGAAAATCCTAAATTGGTCAATCAAGTTAAAGAAGAATATAAAACAAGAAAAGGAGATGAAAAATACGAGGCTATGATAGATGGCCCACCGCCAATAGGCAAAAATTAAAACATTATATGACTAGAATTTATGTACTAGGCCTGCTAATAGCGGGCCTTTTCCCCCTTAGTGCACAAGAAAATAAACCTCTAAAAGCTTTTACCCCACTTTTAAATAAAATCTGGAAAGCAGAAGGAACATGGGGTAATGGAAGTACCTTTAAGCAAGAAATGTCTTTTAAAATAGCTCTAGATAGTAGTTTGATAATTACAGAGACCACTGGCTTTTTAGACCCTGAACAAAAGAACTATGGGCAACGTAGCCATGGTATAAGAAAATACGATACCAAAACGGGCCGTTTACGTTTTTGGGAATTTGATGTAGAAGGCAATACTACCCGTGGAAAAGTGGAAGTATACAACAAAGATATCATGTACATCTACGATTACGGTGGCACCCAAGTAACAGATTATTGGCGTTATATAGATGACTATACATACGAGTTTGTTGTAGGCATTTTAGAAGATGGTAAGTGGCAACAAACATTTTTAAAAACGCAATTTACTACCGAGCGAAAACAATTTTATTTCGACTTTAATCATTACGCCATTGTAGTCCAAGATTTAAAAAGGGCTGGAGATTTTTACAAAGAAGTATTTCAGTTAAAAGAAATTTCCCATCCAGACAACAATCCTAAGTTTAGATGGTTTTTGGTAAAAAAAGCTGCACAATTACATTTGATACAAAAAGAGGCCGCAAATTTCACCAAAAACAAGAGCATTCACCTGTCTTTAACCACCCAACAATTAGAGGCTTTTATTGCACACCTAAAACATTTACAAATAAGTTTTTACGATTGGTCAGGCACTAAAAATGAAATTTCCATACGCTCTGATGGAGTTAAACAAATCTATTTGCAAGACCCTGATGGTTACTGGATTGAGGTAAATAACGCACCATAATTTATTAGGTTTTGTTTAAGTTTATAAGAATTCTGTACTTTTATGATGACCTAACAGACCAATAAATATGTACTCATTAATCTACCGTTCGGTAGCGCAACCATCATTTTCCTTACCAGAAGTTTATTTAATGCTAAGTAAAGCAAGAGCTTTCAATAATAACCATAATATAACGGGCTGTCTCTTATACCACAACCAAACGTTTATACAGTTATTAGAGGGAGAAGAATCTGCTCTATTAGCGCTGTATGACAGTATAAAACTAGATAAAAGACATTATAATGTTACTACTTTAATAGAGCAACATATAGAGACCCCTTTATTTTTAAATTGGGATATGGCTTTTCATGAGTTTGATGAATTTGAGGACAGTAAGCATGAAAAACTAAGGCAGATAGACGCTATTTTTAGCAAGTCTTCTGCCTTTAATAAACCTAGTGAATTCGCTACTACATTTTTTAAAAATGTGCATCGAATTTTATTTCAAGAAAACTAAACTCTTACAATATCCGCTCCTATGGCTCTAAGACGTTCGTCTATATTCTCGTAACCGCGGTCTATTTGTTCAATGTTGTGGATTGTAGAAGTTCCTTTTGCAGATAAGGCCGCAATAAGCAAAGATACACCAGCTCTGATATCCGGAGAGGTCATGGTAGTTGCTTTTAAGGTTGATTTAAAATCGTGACCTATCACAGTGGCACGGTGAGGGTCACAAAGGATAATTTTAGCACCCATATCTAATAATTTATCTACGAAAAACAATCTACTCTCGAACATTTTCTGATGCACAACCACTTCTCCTCTCGCTTGTGTGGCTATCACCAATATAATACTAAGTAAATCTGGTGTAAATCCTGGCCAAGGTGCATCTGCAATGGTTAAGATAGAACCGTCTATAAAGTTTTGTATCTCATAACCATCTTTATGTTCTGGAATATAGATATCGTCTCCACGTCTTTCCATAGTAATTCCTAGTTTTCTAAAAACATCTGGAATCTGACCTAAATTTTCCCAGCTAACATTTTTAATGGTTAACTCACTGCGTGTCATTGCTGCCAAACCAACCCAGCTACCAATTTCTATCATATCTGGTAACATGGTATGCTCTGTTCCACCTAGACACTCAACCCCTTCTATAGTTAGTAAATTAGAACCAATACCAGAAATATTAGCTCCCATACGTACCATCATTTTACATAATTGTTGCAAATAAGGCTCGCATGCTGCGTTATAGATAGTAGTTGTGCCTTTTGCTAATACTGCTGCCATCACAATGTTTGCGGTACCTGTTACAGATGCTTCATCTAATAACATATAAGTACCTTGCAGCTCTTCCGCTTCAACCCCGTAAAAATGTTCTTCTTTATTATATCTAAACTGGGCCCCTAATTTAATGAAACCCTCAAAATGCGTATCTAAACGTCTACGACCTATCTTATCTCCACCCGGTTTAGGTATATATCCTTTACCAAATCTACCTAACAATGGCCCTACTAGCATAATAGAACCCCGTAGTCCTCTACCATCTTTTTTAAATTGTTCTGATTGTAGATAGTCTAGATTAACATCATCTGCCTTGAAGGTGTAAGAACCTTTACCTTTCTTTTGAATTTTAACTCCTAAATCTTCTAGTAAGGCAATAAGTTTATTAACATCTACAATGTCTGGTATGTTGTTGATAGTAACTTTTTCTGGTGTCAACAGTACAGCACAAAGAATTTGTAAAGCTTCATTCTTTGCCCCTTGTGGGGTTATTTCACCTTTTAGTTTTTTTCCCCCTTGGATTCTAAATGTCCCCATTTAATGGTGTAGGTTTTTTAGTTGCGTTTTTTATTTCTATTGTTTCTTTGGTTCTTTTTACCGTTGTGTCTACCATTGCTACGGTGTTGGTTAGATTTACCATTGTTCTTTAAAAACTGATCGCTATCGGTAAGACTTTCACCTTCTGGAGCAAGGTCTATTTCTCCATTACTTAATTCTTTAAGATGTTCAAAAATCACTCTATCTTCTACGGTGTCTTTATTCCATGTTAAAAAACATTTTTTCATGTGATTGGCAATAGCATATTCCAATCCATCTCGCATATCTCCCTTTTCCCATTTTATCGCAACATCTATCATTCTCTTGATATTGTTACCGTAAAATCTATATTTTGGATGGTTTTGCGGATATCTTAAAGGTTCTGGTCGCTGTTGTAACACTTCTTTACTTGTAATCGGAAAAGGAGAATCAACATCCAATTTAAAATCGGACATAATAAACAATTGATCCCATAGCTTATGCTGAAAATCAGGGACATCCCTTAAATGGGGTTGTAAATTCCCCATAACGCTAATAATAGCTTTAGCAACGTTGTTGCGTTCATCACGGTCTTCTATGGCTACTGCCTGATCAACCATTTTCTGAAAATGACGTCCGTATTCTGGAATATGTAGTTGTGGACGCTCCGTGTTATATTCTAAGTTTTCTACTAAATTCAAACTGGAAAGTTTTTAAGGAGGTAATTAAACTAGCTGCAAAATAAGAAAATTATAAGGAGTAACTACTATTTATAAAGAAATAACACCCTTTACCCCTTCTACTTCTTTATACTTGGCAATGACTGCATCTGGATCTTTCATTTGCACTGTAATAGATAGGCTAGTATAGGTGCCTTTGCTAGAAGTTTTAGACCCTATTACTGCTCCCATATTATCAAATATAGTATTGATTTGCGTCACTCCGTCAGAATTGGAGGGAACAATAAATTTATATAAATATTTGCTAGGCCAAGAGGTATTATCCCACAGTTGCTCCCTCAATCTGTTATAAAACTCTTCTGATTTCTTTTGGTCCATACATAAATTTTAAGCAAAGATAGTGGCAATACTTCAATTTTTTTCCCATGTTTCAAATTCATTACTTTGCGTCAAAAATTAAAATTGTTGTGAACCACAAGAAAATTGTTATCACAGGAGCACCAGGAACAGGAAAGACCGTTTTAGTAGAAGGGCTAGAAAAACTAGGTTATCCATGTTATCATGAAATTATACGTACTATGACGGCAGAAGCCAAAAGTAAGGGAGACACGGATGCTATGACGGTAAATCCTTTAACTTTTGTAGATGACCCTATGGCTTTTAACAGGCAATTATTAGAAGGTAGACTGGCTCATTATCTAAAATCAGATACTATAAAAGAACCACTTAGTTTTTTTGATAGAGGTTTGCCAGACGTATTGGGCTACATGGACTATTTTGAGCAAGCCTATGGTGAGGACTTTACCAAAACCTGCGAAAAGCACACCTATGATACTATTTTCATGGTACCCCCATGGAAAGAAATATATGTTTCTGACAACGAAAGATTGGAAACTTTTGAGCAAGCCGAAGAACTACATGAGCACCTAATGGCTGTTTACCAACGTTTTGGTTATGACATTATCTTGGTTCCTAAAACTTCTATCCCAAAACGTATAGATTTTGTCCTAAATGCATTAACTTAATGCTGTGCAGGAAAATCCCAAAATACTTTTACAACAACACTGGGGACATCAAGATTTTAGAGGTTCTCAAGACAACATTATAACAGCCCTCTTAGCTCAAAAAGATGTAATAGCTTTATTACCAACTGGTGGCGGCAAATCTATTTGTTACCAAATACCTGCTTTGGCGCAAGAAGGTATTTGTATTGTAGTATCCCCTTTGATTGCCTTAATTCAGGACCAGATTAATAACCTTAAAGAGAAAGGTGTAAAGTGTGCTGCTTTGATTGGTGGTATGTCTTTTGAAGAATTAGACCATACTTTAGACAATTGTATATATGGTGGTTACAAATTCTTATACCTATCTCCAGAACGGTTACAACAATCCTTAGTGCAAGAACGTATTGCACAAATGCAGGTTAATTTAATAGCTGTGGACGAGGCACACTGTATATCAGAATGGGGGCAAGATTTTAGACCTGCCTATTTAAAATGCAATGTGTTACGGCAGCTACATCCTATTACGCCAATCATAGCGTTGACCGCAACGGCAACACCTAAAGTTGTAAATGACATAACAAATCATTTAGAATTGAGGAATGTTTCTATTTTTAAAGATTCCTTTGCGCGCAAAAACATTGCTTTTCATGTACTGGAAGCAGAGGACAAATTTTTTCAACTAAAACATTTACTTACCATCACCACCGGGAGTGCAATTGTTTACACGCGTACAAGAAAAAGCACTCTAGAGATTAGTAATTACTTAAAAATGCAAGGTATTGCTTCCGAATTTTTCCATGGAGGACTTTCGCAGAGCGATAAAACAAAGAAATTAAAGCATTTTTTACAAAATGATATTAGGGTAATGGTCGCTACCAACGCTTTTGGCATGGGAGTGGACAAGCCAGATGTACGCTTAGTTATCCATTACCAAATACCTGATAGTTTAGAAAACTATTTTCAAGAAGCAGGAAGAGCAGGCAGAGATGGCAATCCTGCAGCTGCTTATATTTTAACGAGTGAGGATGCCATTTCTAGGACTAAAAATCAATTTTTAACCAATCTGCCAGAGGTCGATTTTTTAAAACTACTTTTTCGCAAGCTATGTTCCTTTTTACTTATTGCTTATGGCGAAGGCAGTGGGCAAACCTACGGTTTAGACCTAAATGCATTTTGCGAGCAATATCAATTGCGTCCGGGTAAAGTATATGCTGGTTTACAAATGCTAGACCAAAATTCGGTCCTATTGCTTTCTCAAAATTATAAGGTAAAAACAAGTATACAGTTTATCTGCACTAAAGAACGTGTATTTCAATGGTTAGACAACCATCCTTCACTTACCAATGTGGTCCAAAGTATACTACGTACTTACGGGGGTATATTTGAATACGAAACCACAATTAATCCACAACTTATAAGTAAAAAATCAGAAGCTGTTTTACCAAAAGTAATGGATACCCTCAAAAAATTAGCACAAGACCAAATTATAACCTACACAGCAGCTCAAGAAGATTTATCCCTTCAGTTTTTAGTGCCAAGAGAAGATGATTTAACCATTAATACTTTCGCCAAAAAAATAAAACAACTAAATGCTACCAAAACATACAAACTACAGCAGATGCTAGCCTACCTAGAACAGCAAAAAATATGTAGGCAATCGTATGTTTTAGATTATTTTGGTGAAAAGAAGGTAACCCCATGCGGTACGTGTGATGTTTGCAGACAGCAAAATAAAACCGTTACTAGTCTCAAAAGACAAATTTATTCCATCCTTAAAAAACAAGCGTTAACCTCACGGGAGCTTGTTGGGGAGCTTAACGCAACCCAATCCGAAATTCTACTAGAGCTACAACAACTATTGGAAGATGGATATGTAACTTTGCAGCCAGATAATAGATATGGCGTTTATGAGCAAAAAAAGAAATCTTAGAATAGTATTTATGGGTACTCCAGACTTTGCTGTAGCGGGTTTGGATATTTTAGTTAAAAATCACTACAATGTAGTTGGTGTTATCACTGCTCCAGACAAGCCAGCAGGTCGTGGTAGAAAAATAAGTATGAGTGCTGTTAAAACATATGCTTTAGAAAACAATATTAAGGTATTACAACCCACCAATCTAAAATCAGAAACATTTTTAAAGGAACTTCAGCAATTAAAAGTCAACTTGCAAGTAGTCGTTGCCTTTAGAATGCTTCCAAAACAAGTATGGCAACTTCCTGAATATGGAACTTTTAATTTGCACGCCTCTATTTTACCACAATATCGTGGTGCAGCTCCTATTAATTGGGCTGTAATTAATGGAGAAAAAGAATCTGGTGTTACGACCTTCTTTATAGACGAGAAAATAGATACCGGTGCAATTATTGCTGCAAAAAAAACAACTATTGGAGACACTGAAACTGCAGGAGAATTACATGATCGACTTATGCATTTAGGAGCAGACCTTATCTTAAATACCGTACAAGCTATTGAGAACAATGCGGTTAATACCACAATACAAGATGAAAACAAAACCCTAAAAGCTGCACCTAAAATTTTTAGAGAAACCTGCCAAATTAATTGGAATGCACCAATTAACACTATTTATAATTTAATACGTGGTTTAAGTCCTTACCCTGCTTCTTGGTCTTACTTAAGAAATGGAGACGAACAAATAACTGTAAAAATCTACAAGGCCGATAAAATTTTGGAAACACATCATTTAGAAAATGGCAGTGTTATTAGCACAAAAAAAGGAATACAAATTGCGGTAGAAGGTGGCTACATTTTACCTACAGAAATGCAATTACCAGGGAAACGAAAAATGGCAATTAAAGACATATTAAACGGGTTCACATTCCATGCGGATGTCCAATTCTTGTAAACCCCCGTGTTTACTAGGATGCCTAAGGATTGCATTTCGTCGATACCGTTATTAACAAACGACCTAAGTTATCAACAAAAACGCCTATTTCCCTTGATTTTACTTGCGTCGGTGGCAAATCCGTATAAATTTGTTCAGCATTAAAATAATTTTAACAACAATTAATTTAATTCAATTATGAACAAAACAGAATTAATCGATGCAATGGCAGCTGATGCAGGCATCACTAAGGCAGCAGCCAAAAAAGCATTGGAGTCTTTCTTGGGCAATGTTGAAGGATCTTTGAAAAAAGGAAACCGTATTTCTTTAGTAGGTTTTGGTTCTTGGTCTGTTTCTAGAAGAGAAGCTAGAGAAGGTAGAAACCCACAAACTGGAAAAACTATCAAAATTGCAGCTAAAAACGTTGTGAAGTTTAAAGCAGGCTCTGAGTTAAGCGACGCTGTAAACTAAAAAAATATTATTTCTTATCATGAGCACCTTATCTTAGATATGGTGCTTTTTTTTTGTACCCCCTTTGTATTTTAATACATAAAAGCTTACATTTATTTGACTGACACCTCAAAAAATGACATACACGGAGCCACATAAAGGTCGACTTTTGATAGCGGAACCCTCCCTAACTGGTGATGTATCCTTTAACAGAAGTGTCGTCCTAATAGCAGAACACAACGAGCAAGGCTCGGTGGGTTTTATTTTAAATAAACCCTTAGATTATGACATCTCTGAACTTGTTCCAGAGATTTCTCAAAGCTTTAAGGTCTATAATGGAGGGCCTGTAGAGCAAGATAATTTATATTTTATACACCGAGTACCACAGTTTATAGAAAATAGCATAGAGATTGCGGATGGCATTTACTGGGGTGGTGATTTTGAAAATACCATAACCTTAATAAATGATGGCACAATAACCGCTAAGGATATTCGGTTTTTCTTAGGCTATTCTGGTTGGGATTCTTTGCAGTTAAAACAAGAGCTAAGTTCTAAATCTTGGGTAGTTACCAGTAACGTTTACCGTAGTGACATTATCAACAAAGCAGCACTTACCTTCTGGAAGGAGAAAATGATGGAACTTGGAGGAGACTACTTAATTTGGTCTAACGCTCCAGAAAATCCTATTTTAAACTAGCCATACGCACATGCGCATTTAGTTTACCTTGTAAAGAAGATGCTATTTTATTTGTGAAAGTTTTTTTACGATATTTTGTAATAGACTGTACACCAGATACTTCTGTAAGCAAAAACAATTCGTCCGCCTTTTGCAGTTCAAATGGTGAAATGGAAGCTTCTTCTAATTCAAATTCGGGTAAAGCACCTATCATCTCTATTAATTTCTTACGGATAACCGTATTATAGCATCCATCTGCTAGTGGAGCTGTTTTAATATGAGTACCCTTTACAACAAATAAGTTTCCCTCAGTTCCAGAAATCACTTGTTTATTCTGATTAACCAACAAACAATCATCATAGCCATTTTCTTCTGCAAAAACACTAGCAACTACGGGTAATAGTTGATTTGTTGTTTTAATGGTTGATAATAAATCTGCATTTACATAATGATCCTTAAACAACTCCACTTCAAAATCACGTTCTGATGTGGTGTAAAAGGCGTCGGTCAATACTTTCGCTGTAATGGTATAATCCACCCTATTAGTAGTTGCTTTTAGCGCATTATCACCTTTTCTCGCAACAGATATTCGTATCAAATACGTAGAAGTTTCCTTATCATCAAGAGTTTTTAGTATTTCTTCTTCAAGAAATTCCATGGTAAAACTCATCGGTATTTGCATGCGTAGCATGCGCATGTTGGCCATTAACCTAAAGTAATGTTCTTCCCAGAAACTTAATTTACCATTGACCAACCGCACTTCTTCAAACAACGCATCGCCATATAAAAAAGCTCTATGATTAGCGGTAAATAATGTTTCATCAGCTGGGACAATAGTTCCGTTAAAATTGACCATAAAAAAACCCGAATTTTAATTCGGGTGCAAAGATACGGTCAATTTTTATTCTTACTTAGACCCCAATACGTGTTTAAGGTCGCTAATTTGGTTCTGCCAAAGTAATTTTGCTTCTTCCACTTCATCGTCCTCTGCATAATCAGAAATAAATAACGAAACATCCTTGGTTATTTCATCCACTATAATTCGCATTTCAAAAAAGGTGTCATCATCATTCTCTTCCCAAGCAAAACGCACAAACTCGTCCGTTTTCTTTTTTAGCAATTTGGCTTCTTCTTCTGCTCCATCCCAAATAAAGGTAAATAGCTCTCCTCTAGAGTTTACGTTATCCGCAAACCACTCAGAAAGTCCAGAAGGTGTGGCTATATAATTGTATAATAATTGTGGTGACGATTGTATTACAAACTCTAACTCAAATTTCGTTTTATCACTCATGCGTATAGTGGTTTATTGTCTTCTTTACTTTATAGTTGGGTAATATATAAAAATATATTTCAAAAAATAAAATAAAAATGAATTTTGATGTTACTAAAATTTACCAGTATATTTGCACCCGTTTTAAAAACAGACGGCGAGGTAGCTCAGCTGGTTAGAGCGTCGGATTCATAACCCGGAGGCCGAGGGTTCAAGTCCCTCTCTCGCTACAAGCTCAAAAGACCATTCTATAACTAGGATGGTCTTTTTTTATGCCCAGAAATAAAATTAAAGCATAATTTTAAGCTATGCAGAACACTATTTCTTTTAGGGTAGCCGATTTTTTAAAGCGATTTCCTCCTTTCTCTTATTTAAATAAATCCCAGTTAGAGGAGCTTGCTACAGAAGTATTCATAATTTATAAGGAGAAAGATGAAATTTTGTTTCATTTTGACGAAGCACCTCATGAGTATTTCTACACCGTACACAAAGGTGCTGTTGCGCTCTGGAATACTACAGATGCTGTAATTGTAGATATTTGTGATGAAGGCGATATTTTTGGACTACGCCCATTAATGGCACAAGAAAACTACCGTTTACAAGCTAAAACCGAAGAAGAATCTATTATTTATGCTATTCCCATAAAACAGTTTAAACCGTTTACAAGGGAAAACGAGCAGTTGGCAAATTTTTTAGTCGAAAGTTTTGCCTCTAATACCAGGAACCCATACTCTGCTACACACAAAGGGCAGCTCATTGGAGAAACAATTCATTTTAATCCTACCAACAACAAAGCAGGTTTAAATGATGTACAGCACATATATTATTCTAAAAACATCATCAGTTGTGGCCCAGGCACCAAATTAAAAACGGTAGCTAAAAAAATGACCAAAAATAAGGTGGGCGCCATGATAGTTGTAAAAAATAAATTGCCAATAGGACTAATTACTGATAAAGATTTTAGGTTTAAAATAGCCACTGGTACGTTTGATATTTTAGACCGAGCAGCTAACATCATGAGTACACCTATAATCACCTATCCCAAACAACTTACGGTTACCCAAGCGCAAATGGCAATGATGAAGAACGATATCAGCCATTTGGTATTAACAGAAGATGGAACTCCCAATACACCCGCCATTGGCATGCTTTCTAAGTATGATGTAATGCTTTCTCAAGGACAAAACCCAACCACTTTAATCCGTGCAATTAAAAGAGCGGAATCTGCTGCGGAAATTAAGCCCTTAAGAAATTATGTGATGAATTTACTAAGAGGTTATCTAAAACAAAATATTCCCATGGCATTGACTGCAAAAATTATAGCCGAATTAAATGATGCCTGTATTAAACAAGTAGTAAAACTTGCTTTAGAAGCACAACAAGTGGAGCCTCCTGTCCCTTTTGCTTGGTTAGCTATGGGGAGTCAAGGGCGTAGTGAACAACTTTTGCATACAGACCAAGATAATGCGTTGGTCTTCCAAAACGTTCCTAAAGAACAATTTATAGCTACCCAACGTTATTTTCTTGGTTTAGCCAAAGAAATTACTAAAGCCATGCATACTATAGGCTATGCTTACTGTCCTGCAGATATGATGGCTTCTAATCCTAAATGGTGCACCAGTTTAAATGAGTTTAAAAAACTAAGTACCCAATGGATTACCAATCCAGGACCAAATGAAATGCTCCTCTCTATAATATTTTTTGATTACAATAAAGTTTATGGCGATGAAGCCATAGTACAAGAGCTATCAGAACATATTTTAAAAACTATAGAAAACTATCCGGTATTTTTAACTCATTTGGCAGGCAGTGCTATGGCTAATCCATCACCTAGAGGATTCTTTAGAAATTTTTTAGTAGAACAAGATGGGGAGCACAAAAACCAATTTGATATTAAAAAACGGGCCTTAATGCCCTTAATAGATGCGGCTAGAGTATTGATATTATCACATAACATTACAGGAATTAGTAATACATGGGAACGCTATGAAAAATTAGCAGAATTAGAACCAAACAATAAAGAATTGTATTTAGCATGTAGCTACGCTTTTAAGGCGCTCTTAAAGTTTAGAACCAAACAAGGTTTACAAAATAATGATTCTGGTCGTTATATTCATTTAGAAGCGCTATCCAAAGAAGAGAAGGTCAAATTAAAGCGTACTTTCAAAACTATAAAAGAGATTCAAGAATTGCTAAATGTCCGTTTTATGGTTAATACGATAAGATAAACAGGAATGGATACAGAAGCAAAAAAACAACTTTGGGACACTTACAAAGCTTCGTTACGGCATCTCCCTGAGTCTATAAAGGACATCTGTTTTGTAGTTTTAGACACCGAAACAACAGGCTTTAACTATGAGAAAGACCGTATTTTGAGTATTGGAGCCCTAAAATTGAAAAACGGTATTATCCGGGTACAAGATTCTTTTGAAGTATTTTTAGAACAAGACACCTTTGATGCCAGTACAGTCAAAATTCACGGCATTATTAAAAAAGGAAAGATAACACGCATTTCAGAAGCAGCAGCAGTTTTTAAATTAATTGAATATTTACAAGGCAGTGTAATAGTGGCTCACCACACACATTTTGACGTTTCTATGCTTAATGCAGCACTTTTTAGGCAAGGATTTCCAGAGTTATTAAATTCCACCTTAGACACCGCCCATCTCTATAAAAAAACACTTTCTTCTACAGCCATCAACAAAAAAAACTATACACTAGACTACCTGGCAGAAAGTTATGGTATAAGTAAAGTAGACCGCCACACTGCCTTAGGTGATGCTTACATAACAGCTATCGCTTTCTTAGCCATGTTAAATAAGTTAAAGCCAAAAACACTCAAGGACCTACAAAAACGAAAAGGTTTGTTTGGTTTAGGGTTATAGCACGCCTTTTTTACCTTTCTAAAATTAGCTCGATTCAAACATTTATCAGCACCCACTAGCTGGATTTTTTCGCCTATTGGCTATAAAGTGGTAGGAATTACCGAAAATGGAACTAAAAAGACCTTAAAAACCCTTAATTTAGGTAAAAACGAACCTAATATAGATGTACAACGTAACCTCATCACCTTAGAATTTGATGCGATAAAAGTTAAAGGAATTCAATTGGAAATTGTAAACCAAGGTAAAAACCCAGAATGGCACACAGACCCTGGAGGTAATAGCTTTATTTTTATTGATGAAGTGGTTTTAAACTGATATTAAAGCGTTGCGTTTACACCACCTTTTAAACTATATAAAGTGGTTTCTTTTAAGTGTTCCTTTAGAACATGGATAGCCTTAGCGCTTCTTTTTCCTGATTGGCAATAGACCACAAGGTTTTCGCTAATTGGTATCCTATTCCATTGGGTATTTAAATCAGACAATGGAATGTGTAAGCCTCCTAAATGGTGCGCTTCTCGTTCTTCTGGAGTACGTACATCTAGCAAGTTATAGTAAGATGGGTTTTCTTGTACTTTGGCCCATGTAAGTTCTTGAACTGATGATGAAATACCACAAAATGCCTCATAACTGGGCAATAACTCAGTAATATTAATTTCTGGGTTACGTTTAAAATTTAGTTTTAATTGCTTACCAGACAATACATCTATTTGTAATAAAGTGCCACTCAATACCGTTCCTAAACCCAAAATTATTTTTAAGGTTTCGCTGGCTTGTAATCCCCCTATTATACCGGGCAAAACACCTAATACCCCAATTTCTGAGCAATTAGGTACCGTATCTTCTGCAGGCGGATTTGGATAGATACACCTGTAAGTGGGGCCATTTTGGTAGTTAAAAACGGTCACTTGTCCATCAAACTTAAAAATAGAACCAAAAACTAAGGGCTTATCTGCCAAAACACAAGCATCATTTACCAAATAGCGGGTGGCAAAATTGTCGCTCCCATCTACAACTATATCGTATTCCCTGATAATTTCTAAAGCATTATCGCGTGTAAGACGCGTGTTATGGGCTATTATATTTACATGGGGATTCAGCGCTTCCAATCTTTTTTTAGCCACATCTACCTTTGGTTGTCCTACGGTATCTGTACTGTAAAGAATCTGCCGTTGTAGATTGCTTATCGCTACTACATCGTCATCAATAATGCCTAAAGTTCCTACACCTGCCGCAGCCAAATATTGTAAAATGGGGCATCCTAAACCACCTGCACCAATAACTAAAACTTTAGCCGTTTTCAACTTTAATTGCCCTGCTACACCAACCTCATCCAATATAAGATGGCGGTGATATTGGTTTGCTTCTTCCTGTGATAGTTTCATTTAAATAGCACTAAAATGTTCCCAATCTTTCCAAACCACATCTAAGCCTTGTGCTTCTAGCATAGCTACCACCTCTTCCGTGGGACGTTCATCAGAAATTTCAAATTGTTCTAAGGATTCTGGTTCAACCACGTACCCCCCTGGATTTGTTTTTGACTCCGCACTGATGGAGTTGATTCCTAGATTGACAATATTTTGCCTAAACGGAATACTCTCTCTTGTAGAAATTGATAATTCCACATCCTCATCTAAAAGTCGGTAAGCACAAATTAATTGTACCAAATCCGCATCTGTCATAACCACCTTAGGTTCTAGACCACCGGAATGTGGGCGTAATCTAGGAAAAGAGATGGAATATTTGGTCTGCCAGTAAGTACGTTGCAAATATTTAAAATGTAAAGCATTAAAAAAACTATCGGCACGCCAATCTTCTAAGCCTAATAAGGCTCCAAGTCCAATCTTATGTATACCTGCTTTTCCTAATCTGTCTGGTGTTTCTAGACGGTAATCAAAATTGGACTTTCTACCTTTTGGATGGTGTTTTTTGTATTCCGCTTGGTGATACGTTTCTTGGTATACCAAAACCGCATACAAACCACTATTAATTAAGCGCTTATATTCTTCCGTATCTAAAGGCTGTACTTCTATAGCAATATTGGCAAAATGTGTTCTTAGTAACTGAATAGCATTGTTTAAATAGTCTACACCAACAGTTCTATTAGCTTCTCCTGTGACTAACAATACATGATCAAAACCCTTTGTTTTTAAATACGATGCTTCTTTCAAAATTTCCTCGTCAGTAAGCGTTTTTCTTGGAATTTTATTCGTCATGCTAAAGCCACAATACGTACAAATATTTTGGCATTCATTACTTAAATACAAGGGTGCGTACATTTGTATGGTGTTCCCAAAACGCTTTTTTGTAAGGGCATGGCTCGCATTCGCCATCTGATTTAAGAAAGGCTTTGCCGCAGGTGAAATCAAGGCCATAAAGTCATCCAAGCTTCGATGCTCTTTTTGCAAGGCTAATTGCACATCTGCCTGGGTCTTCGCATAAATTTCTTGGACCACCGTTTCCCAATCATATTGTTCAAAGACTTCTTTAAACTGTTTCATTACAACTGGGTTTCTGATAGAAATTGAGTAAAGGGACTACTGGCGTTGGCACTCATAGCTGTGGGGGCTAATTTAGCTAAATACGCCTGCCTCCCTGCTTTAACTGCCCAGTTAAAAGCCTCTGCCATTTGCACAGGATTTTTAGATACTGCAATTGCTGTATTCACTAAAACTGCATCTGCACCTATTTCCATAGCATGTGCCGCATGAGATGGGGTTCCTATACCAGCATCTACTACCACTGGCACATTACTTTGTGCAATTATAATTTCTAAAAACTCCAATGTTTTCAGTCCTTTGTTGGTGCCAATAGGTGCACCTAATGGCATTACGCATTGCACACCTACATCTTCTAAACGTTTACACAGAACTGGGTCTGCGTGGATATAGGGCATCACCACAAAACCTTGTTGTACCAGCTCCTCCGCAGCTTTTAGAGTTTCAATTGGGTCTGGCAATAAGTATTTAGGGTCTGGGTGAATTTCTAGTTTAATAAAATTTGTCTCTAATGCCTCTCTCGCTAATTGCGCAGCAAATACAGCTTCTTTTGCCGTACGTACTCCAGAAGTGTTGGGTAGTAGATTTACTTTTGCCTGATTGATGTGTTTTAAAATATCGTCTTCCTCATTAGTCACCTCAACTCTTTTTAAAGCCATAGTAACCAATTCCGAACCGGATGCAACGATGGCATCACGCATCAAAGACATGCTCGCAAATTTTCCTGTTCCTGCAAACAAACGGGAAGTAAACTCTTTACCTCCTAGAATTAAATTGTCTTTAGTTGCCATGGTACGTTGTATTTAAAAATTGCGCTGTGATTGTTTTTAAGTTTTTGGGCTGACCCGATAATATTCCAGAAACGGCAACCCCTGACACTCCTGTTGTAGCAATTTGTGCTACATCTTCTGGGGTTATGCCACCAATTGCCACTATAGGAATGTTTGCTCCGTTTTTAGACAATGCTGTCGTTATTTGTTGGAACCCTGTAACACCAAGAATGGGGCTCAAATTCTTTTTGGTTGCTGTAAATCTAAAAGGTCCCAACCCTATATAATCTGCTTTAGAAGAAATTCGTGCCGAGCAATCTTCTAGAGTATTGGCAGTACCACCAATGATTGCATCCTCACCTAATGCAAGGCGTGCTTCTTCTAGGCTTGTATCCGTTAAACCCAAGTGTACTCCTGTGGCATTGACCGCTTTTGCCACCGCAACATTATCATTGATAATTAATACAGCATTATGGGCATCTGTTAATTTTTTGGCCTCTTGGGCTGCCTGTTCATAAACTAAAGCCGAAGTGTCCTTGAGACGAAGTTGTATCCATTGACAACCCGCAGTCAATACTGCCTCAATATTTTGTAAATGTTCCGCTACAGTGCTTCCTTGAGAGATGTACTGTAACTTAAATGTATTTAAGTCTATTTTTGTTTTCATATGATGTATGGTATGCCAATAAAGTGGTATTAGAACCCATGCGTTGTTCTACATAATTTTTTGCCTTTTTGCTGGCCTCTAAAAGTGATTTTCCTTTAGCCAATTCTGCAATAAGTGCAGCAGACAAAATACAGCCTGTACCGTGTTTAGCCGATAATAGCTCTGGAATCCCTTTTATTTCATATACAGTGCCTATTGTAGTGTATAATTGATCTATACCTTTTTCAATTTTTTTATGTCCTCCTTTTACTAAAACATTGGTGGTAGTAGAAAGCATCTTTAAGAAATCTTCCGTAGCTATTCCATTAGCCATTATTTGTAATTCATTATAATTTGGCGTTATCAAATAACAATGGCTTAACACATTCTCTAATGCTAGTTTTTCGGTTTGAATAGATGCTTCTGAATGAAAATCAAAATTGGCCGAAGCACTAAATATAGGATCAAAAACTATTTTAGCCTCAGGTTTTATTGTTTTCATGACTCCTATTAGCTCTTCTAAAACAGACCAACTTTCTACAATGCCGACTTTAATATATGCTACGGGAAACCTTTTTAAAACAATGCTCAATTGTTCTATAATTATGTCCTTGGCTATCCAATGGCAAGCTGTAAAGGTATCGTCTGTTTGTATGGTATTGGCCGTCTGCACCGCCAAACCATAACAATGAAGTTGCTCAAAAGTTTTAATATCAGCCAACAAACCTGCTCCCGCAGAAGGGTCGAAACCCGCCAAGGTTAGTACATAGGGGCGTTCAGTTTTCATAAGCTTGGTTTTTCCATGACTTTTGCAAAGCCAAATAGGCATCAAGCGGAGAAGAATGCTGCCAAACATCTCCTAAAACCGCTACTCCCGTATAGCCTAAGGCTTTCGTTTGTGTAATAGTTGTACTTGTTATTCCTCCAAGAGCAACAATGGTTTGGGCCAGGTTCATCACATTAAATCCCTTTCCAGGATATCCTTGTTTAGAGGTACTATCAAAAACTGGACTTAAAAACGAATAGTTAAAATAATCACCTTTAGTTATAACTGGTTCTAATTGATGAAAGGATGTACTCACGGTTTTGCCTTTTTGCTGTTGTTTACGGCAATAACCAGCCAAGTCTATTTTAATTTCATTTCTGTCTTTCTCCCTTAAATGTATACCTCCTAAATGAAATTTTGATGCTAATGCATGGTGTTGATGCACCACTATTTGTTTGTGATATTCTACAGGTATAGCGTTAAGCAATGCATTACATTGTTGCAAGTCCCATTGTGGTTTTCTAAGGTGTAGCCGTTCCAAACCAGCCTCAAAAAGTGCTATAATCCAATTCACTTCTTGCGGATAATAGGTCTCCGTAGTAATCACAATAGGACTTTTAAACTCCATAGATGACTATAAATACACTTCGCTTCCTTTATCCTTAAACTCCTGAGACTTCTCTTGCATGCCCACTTCCAAGGCATTCTGCTCATTCACTTCCTTTTTAGCCGCATAGTCCCGTACTTCTTGAGAAATCTTCATAGAGCAAAATTTAGGACCGCACATACTACAGAAATGGGCAATTTTTGCACCTTGTGCTGGTAAGGTCTCATCATGATATTCTCTTGCACGCTCAGGGTCTAGACTTAAGTTAAACTGGTCTTCCCATCTAAACTCAAAACGTGCTTTACTCAAGGCATCGTCACGGTATTGAGCGCCAGGATGCCCCTTTGCTAAGTCTGCTGCGTGAGCTGCTAACTTATAAGTAATTACTCCCGTACGCACATCGTCTTTATTTGGTAATCCTAAATGTTCTTTTGGTGTTACATAGCACAACATAGCGGTACCGTACCAACCAATCATTGCTGCACCAATACCAGAGGTAATATGGTCATAACCCGGAGCAATATCTGTGGTTAAAGGGCCTAAGGTGTAAAAAGGGGCTCCGCCACATGCCTCTAATTGCTTGTCCATATTTTCTTTAATCATGTGCATAGGTACGTGTCCCGGACCTTCTATAAAAGTTTGCACATCATGCTTCCAGGCAATTTTTGTGAGCTCCCCCAAGGTTTCTAGCTCAGCAAATTGAGCCTCATCGTTAGCATCGGCAATTGAACCTGGGCGCAGACCATCTCCTAAAGAGAACGCTACATCGTACTGCTTTAAAATCTCACAGATATCTTCAAAATGCGTATATAAAAAGCTTTCTTTATGGTGTGCCAAACACCATTTGGCCATAATAGAACCTCCACGAGAAACAATTCCTGTAATACGCTTTGCGGTCATGGGCACATAGGCCAAACGTACCCCTGCATGAATGGTAAAATAATCTACTCCTTGTTCTGCTTGTTCAATTAGGGTGTCTCTAAAAATTTCCCAGGTCAAGTCTTCGGCCTTTCCGTTTACTTTTTCTAAGGCTTGGTAAATAGGCACAGTACCTACTGGCACTGGAGAATTGCGAATAATCCATTCTCGTGTTTCATGAATGTTTTGCCCCGTAGACAAGTCCATAATGCTGTCTGCTCCCCAGCGGCATGCCCACACCGCTTTTTCTACTTCTTCTTCGATACTAGATGTGGTGGCAGAATTCCCAATATTGGCATTGATTTTCACCAAAAAATTTCTACCTAAAATCATGGGCTCACTTTCTGGGTGATTGATATTATTAGGAATTACAGCCCTACCAGCGGCTACCTCATCCCGAACAAATTCTGGCGTAATTACTTTAGGAATTCCCGCTCCAAAAGATTGCCCAGGATGTTGTGTACTCAACTGCTGTACTTCTTGTAATTTCTGATTTTCTCTAATAGCAATATACTCCATCTCTGGCGTAATAATTCCCTTTTTTGCATAGTGCATCTGAGAAACGTTTTGGCCTTTTTTAGCGCGCAACGGTTTTTTTATATGATTAAAGCGTAGCGCATCTAACTTAGTGTTCTCTAAACGCTCATTGGCATAATGCGAAGAAAAATCATCTAAAACTTCTACATCCCCACGGTCCATTATCCAAGACTCGCGTAAACGTTCTATCCCTTGGTGTACATCAATGGATTTTTTAGGGTCTGTGTATGGACCACTAGTATCATACACGGTAACTGACGCATTTGGTGTTCTTTTCTGGGTAAAGCTATCTACCGTATCATCCAAAGCTATCTCTCTCATAGCTACTTTTATTTCCGGAAAAAGCTGCCCTTGTACATAGACTTTCTTAGAATTAGGAAAAGGTGTTGTGGTAATGGATTGCGGTTTTGGAATGGTGTCTGTTTTCATAAAGCGTTTTGTGTTGTATTTATCCTCCTTGTGTGGCTCTTACAACCAAAATAGCATCACCTTCTTGCAAAACGGTACTTTCCCAGTCCTGTTTAAACACTACGGCATCATTTACAGCTAAGGCAATGCCTGCTGTAGATGGTAATTGTGCTGTTACAAATTGTGATAAGGAAATTCCGGCTGTAGTAGTAATGTTATTCTCATTTAAGGTAACCACCATAATTTTTAAAAATTAAGATGGACAAATACCAAAAGAATGAAATAGCGAATCCGGAAATACGTCTGAATTGCTTTTCCCTTCGTCGGTATTAGCCGCATCAGGTTCAAAGGGTATTTCTCAGACCGTAAAGGCCACCCCTAAAGCTGTATCAAAGATATAGAATAAAAACTTGTTTTTACAAAGCTTCTTTAATGATTTGGTCTACAACCTCTGGATTTAACAACGTAGACGTATCCCCTAAATTACTTAAATCGTTAGATGCAATTTTTCTAAGTATTCTCCTCATTATCTTGCCACTACGCGTTTTAGGAAGTCCGGGTACAAACTGAATTTTATTCAGCTTCGCAATAGGGCCAATTTTATCAGAAATTTGCTGATTTATCTCGTTCCGTAGATTATTTCTATCCCTAGATTCTCCTGTTTCTTTTAAAATAACGAAGCCGTAAAGTGCATTTCCCTTAATATCATGCGGAAAACCAACAATAGCAGATTCTGCCACCGCAGGATGCTCGTTAATAGCGTCTTCTATAGGTGCGGTACCCAAGTTATGACCAGAAACAATAATAACATCATCTACCCTACCCGTAATACGGTAATAGCCTACCTCATCACGTAATGCTCCATCACCGGTAAAATACATATTTTCAAAAGCAGAAAAATACGTATCTTTATAGCGTTGGTGGTTACCCCAAATGGTTCTAGCCATAGAAGGCCAAGGGTATTTTATACATAACCTACCATCTACTTGGTTGCCTTTAATTTCCTTTCCATTTTCATCCATTAAAGCGGGTTGTATTCCTGGTAAAGGTAATGTGGCATAAGTGGGTTTGGTTGGTGTACTAAACGGAATGGGAGAAATCATGATACCCCCTGTTTCGGTTTGCCACCATGTGTCTACAATTGGGCACTTTTTTTCGCCCACATGATCATTATACCAATGCCAAGCCTCTTCGTTTATTGGCTCGCCTACAGTTCCTAAAACTTTTAAGGACGATAAATCGTACTTTGTTACAAAATCAAGATTTTCTTTTGCTAACGCTCGTATTGCTGTTGGTGCTGTATAAAACTGTGTCACCTTGTGCTTTTGTACAATTTCCCAGAAGCGTCCATAATCGGGATACGAAGGTACACCCTCAAACATTACCGTGGTAGCCCCATTGGCTAAAGGCCCATAAACAATGTAAGAGTGACCCGTAATCCATCCAATATCTGCGGTACACCAATACACATCTTCTTCCCTGTACTGAAAAACATTTTTAAAAGAGTATGCCGCATATACCATATATCCACCAGTAGTATGCATCATACCCTTAGGTTTCCCCGTAGAGCCCGAAGTGTACAAAATAAACAAGGGGTCTTCTGCATCCATTATTTCTGGCACACAATCGCCATAGGCTTCATCTAATAAGGGTTGTAACCATTCGTCTCTATTTTCTTTTAGTTGGATGTCTGAATTGATTCGTTTGGCAACAAGTACCTTATCTACCGTAGCACAACTTTCCAAAGCCTCATCTACAATACCTTTTAAATCGATGGTTTTAGCACCTCTATATGAACCATCTGAGGTAATTACCATTTTAGCCTCACAATCGTTTATACGGGTAGCTAATGCCGAAGCTGAAAAACCTGCAAATACAACAGAATGTATTGCTCCAATACGTGCGCAAGCTAATACCGATACCGCCAATTCTGGAATCATAGGTAAATAAATAACAACCCTATCCCCCTTTTTTATGCCTTTATCTTTTAAAACATTAGCAAACTTAGATACGCGTTTGTGCAGTTCTAAATAGGATATATGCTCCGCCGGTTCATCTGGATTATTCGGTTCAAATAAAATCGCTGTTTTATCACCCCTTACATGTAAATGACGGTCTATACAATTTTCTGTGATGTTTAATTGCGCACCTGAAAACCATTTTACTTCTGGTTTAGTAAAATCCCACTCCAACACCTTATTCCATTTTTTGCGCCACAAAAAATGTTCTTCTGCAATTTCTTCCCAAAAATTCTCTGGATTCCTTACGGACCTACGGTAAACCTGAAAATATTCTTCTAAGTGTTTTATGTGATAATTACTCATGTTTATGTTTTCGCTGTTTGTTTTGTATTAATGTTCTATGGCTTTCCCAACACCTGTGGGAATCCTTATGTCTTCTACTATTTCTTGCACTTCTACCGGTGGTGCTTTAGTTATACTAGCAACTAGAAGGGCTACTATAAAGTTAACCAGCATGCCTATGGTACCAAAACCTTCGGGAGAAATACCCCACCACCAATGGTCTGCGGTAGCATTTTCTGGACTTCCTAACCATCCTAACTTAAATTTAGCAATGTAAAAACAGGTAATTCCCAAACCTGATAACATACCTGCTATGGCTCCCTCCCTATTCATTCTTTTACTAAAAATGCCCATTACAATAGCAGGGAAAAAAGAAGATGCAGCTAAACCAAAGGCTAAAGCTACAACAGAGGCTACAAAACCAGGGGGATGAATACCAAAATAACCTGCCACTACAACTGCAAAAAGAGAAGCCACACGTGCCAGAAGTAGTTCTTTCTTATCTGATATATTTGGAGCGAATTGTTTTTTAACCAAATCGTGCGAAATTGAGGTAGAAATTACCAAAAGTAGTCCCGCCGCTGTAGACAAGGCTGCCGCTAAACCACCTGCGGCCACCAAAGCAATTACCCAATTGGGTAAATTAGCTATTTCTGGATTGGCTAAAACCGTAATGTCACGGTCTACATACAATTCATTAGCGCTTGTGCTTGCATTGTTTATTAGACGTTCTCCTGATGCTCCTCTTGCTGTGGTAAATTGAGGTTGCTTGCCTTCTATAGCACTCCCTGGCAAGTATTGAATCTTTCCATCTCCGTTTTTATCGGTCCAAGCAATAAGTCCGGTTTCTTCCCACTTAGTAAACCATGCAGATATTTCTTTGTAAGGTGTATCCTGTACGGTTTCCATTAGATTGGTACGTGCAAAAACAGCAATCGCTGGTGCAGTAGTGTATAAAATGGCAATAAACAATAAGGCATACCCAGCAGATTTACGCGCATCTTTCACCTTTGGAACTGTAAAAAACCGAATGATTACATGGGGTAAACCTGCCGTTCCCATCATCAAAGCTGCTGTAATAAAAAATACATCTATCTTAGACTTACTACCATCTGTATACGCTATAAAGCCTAATTCTGTCATCAATCCATCTAACTTGTCTAACAAATACACGCCATCACTACCTTTTGCCCCCATACCTAATTGTGGAATTGGGTTCCCAGTCGCCATGAGCGATATAAAAATAGCAGGCACCATAAAGGCAAAAATCAGTACGCAATATTGTGCTACTTGGGTATACGTAATCCCCTTCATCCCCCCTAAAAAAGCGTAAAAAAGAACCACGGCCATACCAATGTATACTCCTGTATTTACCTCTACATCTAAAAATCTAGAAAACACTACTCCCACACCACGCATCTGTCCTGCTACATAAGTAAAAGAAACAAATAAGGCAGCAATTACAGCAACCGTACGGGCAACATTAGAATAATAGCGGTCCCCAATAAAATC
Source organism: Flavobacterium sp. ASW18X (assembly GCF_005144745.1). Taxonomy (GTDB): domain Bacteria; phylum Bacteroidota; class Bacteroidia; order Flavobacteriales; family Flavobacteriaceae; genus Croceivirga. The sequence continues at coordinate 539,271 of NZ_SWKK01000004.1, forward strand.
AGGGACGGTAAATTTTCCGAACTTACGTAAATAGGGCGCAAGTAATAGTGCTAAAAGTACATAGCCACCTGTCCAACCCATGATATAAACAGAACCATCATAACCAGAAAAAGCGATTATCCCTGCCATTCCAAGAAAAGAGGCTGCAGACATCCAATCCGCAGCGGTAGCTAAACCATTAGCTAAGGGAGAAACACCGCCACCTGCTACATAAAATTCTTTGGTAGAGCCAGCTCTAAACCATATAGCAATACCAATATATAAGGCAAAAGTAATGCCTACCAAAATAAAAGTCCATGTTTGTATGCCCATTACTCGTCTAGATTATATTTTTTATCTAACCGATTCATCAAAGCAACGTACACAAAAATTAAAAGGACAAATACATAAACAGCACCTTGCTGGGCAAACCAAAAGCCGAGTTTAAAGCCACCTAGGCGAATGGTGTTTAATTGTGCTACCCAAAGGATGCCACATCCATAGGAAACCAAGAACCAGATAGCCAAAAGTACGGCTAGGTATACAAGGTTCTGTTTCCAATACTTTTTTCGCAGTTCAGTTTGCATTGGTTCAGTTTGAACCTGAAAGATAGAAAATTTTTAAAGGCTACTAATGAACATTTCTATCTAAAAACCCGCAAATATTGATAGATTCCTATCTAATTTCTTAAATCGACATTTTATAACAATAGAAAAAATAAAAAAGCCCCAACGGGAATACCATTGGGGCTAAATCGTATTGTTTATTTCCTATTAACTAGCTAGGTAACTATTTACATTAGTACCAATGCGTTCGTGTATATTACTTACATCTGCCTTAACAAAGGTTTCTCCAGTAATACTTTCGTACAATTCTATATACCTATCAGATACGGATTCAATGTATTCATCACTCATCTCTGGCACTTGCTGCCCTTCTAAGCCTTGAAAACCGTTGCTAATAAGCCATTGACGTACAAACTCTTTAGACAACTGCTTCTGTGGCTCCCCTTTTTCTTGTCTTTCTTCATAACCTTCCGCATAAAAGTAACGCGAAGAGTCTGGCGTGTGTATTTCATCGATTAAGACAATTTCTCCAGCTTTTGTCTTACCAAATTCGTATTTGGTATCCACTAAGATTAAGCCTCTTTTGGCTGCAATCTCCGTACCCCTTGCAAATAGTGCTTTGGTATATTTTTCTAGCACCGCGTAATCGGCTTCAGAAACAATACCCTTAGCCAAAATATCGTCTTTAGAAATATCCTCATCATGGTCTCCTTTTTCTGCTTTTGTAGCAGGAGTGATTATAGGTTCTGGAAATTTATCATTTTCCTTCATCCCCTCTGGCATAGCAACGCCACATAAGCTACGCTTACCCGCTTTATATTCTCTGGCGGCATGTCCAGACATATACCCTCTTATCACCATTTCTACTTTAAAAGGCTCACAAGCTTGGCCTACCGCAACGTTCGGGTCTGGCGTTGCCAACAACCAATTGGGTACAATATCTGCCGTGGCCTCCATCATTTTGGTAGCAATCTGGTTTAAGATTTGTCCTTTGTAGGGTATTCCTTTTGGCATTACCACATCAAATGCAGAAAGGCGGTCTGTAGCCACCATTACCAAAACGTCATTTTTTAAAGTGTAAACTTCTCTTACTTTTCCTTTGTACACCGCTTGCTGGTTGGCAAAGGTGTAGTTGGTATCCATTAGTGTATTTGCAGCCATCTACTAATATTGGTTTTGATGCTCAATGTCTTTATATGCTTCTATTACTTTCTTTACAAGTTTATGGCGAATCACATCTTTATCATCCAAATAAATAATTTTGATGCCTTCTACATTCTTTAAAATAAGAATTGCCTCTTTTAGACCCGAAATTACTCGGCGTGGTAAATCTATTTGCCCTGGGTCTCCCGTTAGTAAAAACTTAGCATTTTTACCCATCCTTGTCAGGAACATTTTCATTTGTGCGTGGGTAGTGTTTTGGGCCTCGTCTAGGATTACAAAAGCATTATCTAAGGTTCTACCCCGCATAAATGCCATTGGCGCTATTTGTATGGTACCGTCTTCTATGTATTTGTCTAGTTTTTCTGGCGCAATCATATCCCGCAATGCATCATACAAAGGCTGCATATAAGGGTCTAGCTTTTCTTTTAAATCACCCGGTAAAAAACCTAAATTCTCACCTGCCTCTACCGCTGGTCTTGTTAAAATAATACGTCTTACCTGCTTTTCTTTCAGCGCTTTTACGGCCATAGCTACTCCCGTATAGGTTTTACCGGTACCTGCAGGCCCAATGGCAAAAACCATATCATTTTTCATGATAGCATCTACCAATTTACGCTGATTCACGGTTTGTGCTTTTATAAGCCTACCGCTAACGCCATGCACCAACACTTCTCCACTCGCCGCAGAAGATTGTATTTCTTCTTGGGTATCAGATGTGAGTAGTCTTTCTATAGCGTTTTCATCAATTTTATTGTACTTGGCAAAATGCGTGGTAATCATATCAAACCTGCGGTCAAACTCCTCCAGCATCTCTTCATCACCGTATACTTTTATCTTGTTGCCTCTTGCTACTATTTTTAGTTTGGGAAAGTATTTTTTGAGTAACTCAATATTCTCATTTTGGTTGCCAAAAAAGTCCCTTGGGCTTATCTCTGTAAGTTCTATTATTAATTCGTTCAAAAAAAGAAAGTATTAAAGTTGTGGGGTTATAAATTTGTGGTTGTTTACTTTTATATAATTTTACAAACAAACTTAACCAAAATACGCTTTTAACCGGCAAAAAACTATCAACAGCATTTAATGGCTCTTATTACCCTAACTACAGATTTTGGAACTAAAGACCACTTTGCTGCCGTGGTTAAAGGCACCATCCTTAAAGAGGTTCCGCAAACTACAGTTGTTGATATCTCTCACCAAGTAGCTCCTTTTAACATACAAGAATGCGCCTATTTAGTAAAGAATAGCTACCATGCATTCCCTAAAGGGAGTATCCATATTGTGGGTATAGATTCTGAGTGGTCTCCAGAAAATGAGCACATTATAGTCTTAGTAGATGGGCATTATTTTGTAAGTGCAAACAACGGTGTAATATCGTTAATAACTTCTGAAAAACAGCCAGAAAAGCTCATGGTGATAAACCTTCCTAATACGGATTTCACAAGTTTTCCGGTACTTGATATTTTTGTGCCTGTGGCGTGCCATTTAGCTAGGGGTGGACAACCAGAAGTACTGAGTAGCCCGTTTACCGAATTAAAGGAACTGCGTGATTTTAAACCGAGAATAGAAAATAATGGTAAAACCATAATTGGCAATGTCATTTATATAGACAATTACGGCAACGTAGTGACCAACATTCAAAAAAGTACTTTTGAGGCCTACCGAAACGGGCGTGAATTTGAGATAAATGCCAGAAGAGAAAAGATTTACACTATTGAAAAGAGTTATAATGGCATTGTAAATTTTGAACTAGATAAAAATAAACGTAAAGGTCCAGGAGATTTACTTGCGCTTTTTAATGCGGCAGATTATCTAGAACTTGCTATTTTTAAGAGCGATTTAAATACCGTAGGCGGTGCCTCTACTTTAATAGGGTTACATTACCGCGATATTATCACCATAAACTTTTTATAATGCTGGTACGGATTGTAAAGCTCACTTTTAAAGAAGAACATATACCCCAGTTTGAAGCTATTTTTGAAGCCACAAAAGATAAAATTAGAAATTTTGAGGGTTGTAATTTTTTAGAACTCTATCAAGATGTAAATTCGCCCCAAATATTTTTCACCTACAGTTACTGGGAGAATGAAGCTGCCCTGAATACCTACAGAGCATCTGATTTTTTTACAGGGGTATGGAGCAAAACCAAAGTTTTATTTGCTGATAAACCGCAAGCTTGGAGCGTAACTAAAAAAGCTAGTTTAAATTAAACCTATGATAGCCATTTTAAAAAAAGAAATTCTTTCCTTTTTTAACTCCCCTATCGGATACCTTATCTTCATCTTGTTCTTTGTGTTGAACGGATTATTCTTGTGGGTATTTAAGGGCGATTTTAACCTTTTGGATTATGGATTTGCAGACTTAAGCTTGTTTTTCCTGCTTATCCCTTGGATATTTTTATTCTTAATCCCAGCCATCACTATGAAGAGTTTTTCTGAAGAACTAAAGATGGGTACGCTAGAGTTACTTTTAATAAAGCCTATAAGTACTAAAGCCATTGTTATAGGTAAATTTTTAGGCGCTTTACTATTAGTGGTTTTAGCCTTGCTACCTACCATTGTATATGTATTGGCCATAGGGGCTTTAGGCAGTGTCAGCAATAATTATGATATGGGAATGGTGCTAGGGTCTTATTTTGGATTGTTCTTTTTAGCTGCCATGTATTGTGCCATTGGTGTATTTGCTTCCAGTCTTAGTAGTAGTCAAATTTTTGCGTTTATTCTAGGAGCTCTACTATGTTTTGTACTATTCTATGGCTTTCAAGGATTGGCCACATTAGCAGAAGATGGAGCTATACAATTACAAATTCAAAATTTAGGTGCTCAAGCACATTTTAAAAGCATCGCCAGAGGCATAATAGACACTAGAGACCTTATTTATTTTTTAAGTATTACGGTCTTCTTTCTCTTTATGGCCTCCATTAGCATTAAGAAAAGCAATTCCTAAGATGAAACAACAACTAAAATACAGTATACTAGGGCTTGCTGCAGTGGTTGCTATTAACGTGCTAGCTAGTTATGTGTATCATCGTTTTGATTTAACTGAAGACAAGAGATATACCTTATCAGAAGCTGCACTACAAACCGTTGCCAATTTTAAAAGTCCTATAGTTGTAGATGTGCTGTTAGAAGGCAATTTACCGGCGGAGTTTAGTAGATTAAAAACCGAAACCATATTGCTCTTGGAGCAATTTAGAGCAGAAAACAGAAAAATTACATTTAACCTAATAGATCCTAAAGAAGGCATAGATAATCCGGAGGAATTTATGGCGCAGATGCAACAGCTAGGGTTAAAGCCAGTTAATGTTACTTTAAGTGAGGACGGTAAAACTTCTCAAGAAATTATTTTTCCTTGGGCTATGGTGAATTCTGGTAACCAAACCGTAAAGGTGCCGCTACTCAAAAATAAACTGGGAGCAACACCAGAAGAACGTATTAACAATAGCGTTCAACAACTGGAATATGCCTTTGCAGACGCTTTCACTAAAATTGGAATTAAAGACAAGAAGAAAATTGCGGTATTAAAAGGTAATGGTGAATTGGAGGACCAGTACATGGCTGATTTTCTAACAAGCATCAGAGATTATTACAACATCGGTGCTATTACGTTAGACTCTGTAGCTGCGAATCCGAATCGGGTTTTAGATCAATTAAAAACGTTTGATTTAGCCCTTGTTGCCAAACCCACCCAAGCCTTTACAGAAGAAGAAAAGTACGTATTGGATCAATACATTGTACAGGGTGGTAAATCGCTTTGGCTGGTAGACCAAGTGGCTATGGAAATAGATAGCTTATACAATGAAAACGGGAGCAATATCGCTTTAAAAAGAGAACTAAATCTGGACGACTTCTTTTTTAAATATGGCATACGTGTAAATCCTGTTTTGGTGAACGATTTGTACAATACTCCCATTGTTTTAGCTACCGGTAGCAGTACTGATAGCCAATACAATCCGTTACCTTGGGTGTATAACCCCATGGTGTTCTCTAGGGAAAATCACCCTATCAATAAAAATATTGAAGCCGTACGTTTTCAGTTTGCAAATGGTATTGATATTTTAAATACCGGAGCCCGTAAAACAGTATTACTCGCTTCTTCTCCACTTTCCAAAACAGAAGGGAGCCCAAAAACAATCAGTTTAGATATTTTAGCGCAAACGCCTAATGAAAAGCAATATGAACAAAATGCCGGAACGCCTTTGGCGGTTTTGATAGAGGGCGAATTTAATTCTGCCTACACCAATAGGGTTAAACCGGTAAAATTGACGAATGCCGCGGAAAAAGGAGCAAGAAATAAAATGATTGTTATTGCCGATGGCGACCTTATAAAGAATCAGTTACGCAATGGCTTGCCTTTAGAACTGGGGTATGATAAATGGACCAATAGCTTCTACGGAAACAAAGAATTTTTAACCAACTGCGTAAATTACTTGCTAGATGACACTGGACTTATAAACATTAGAAATAAAAAGGTGGCTATTCCATTGCTAGACCCACAAAAAATTAGCGAACAAAAAAGTAAATGGCAGCTCATAAATATCTTATTACCAATACTTTTAGTAGTTTTACTTGGCATAAGTTACGGTTGGTATAGAAAACAAAACTATAAGGCTTAAGTGTTAATAAAATAGTTTCTTATCCCCAGCGAATTAAAATATATTTGCTGTTAGCCAATTGATGGAACGCCAAGTAGGCGTATATTTAATGTAGAAACAAGATTGCAAAAATCTATTTGATGAAATTCATAGTATCTAGTACGTATTTATTAAAGCAATTACAAGTCTTGGGCGGGGTTATTAATAATAGTAACACCCTACCAATCTTGGATAATTTTTTGTTCGATTTAAATAAGAACAGCTTAACGGTGTCTGCCTCTGATTTGGAGACTACCATGAGTTCTGTGATTGAAGTAGACTCGGATTCCGAAGGTGTCATCGCTTTGCCTGCCCGTTTGCTTTTAGACACGCTAAAAACGTTCCCAGAGCAACCGTTAACCTTTGTAGTAGAAGACAACAATACGGTAGAGATTAGCTCTAACCACGGTAAATATGCGCTAGCTTATGCGGATGGTGCAGAGTTCCCAAAGGCTATTGAATTAACCAATCCTAGCTCCACAACTATTATGGGTGATGTATTGGCTACTGCTATTAGTAAAACCATATTTGCTGCAGGTAATGATGATTTACGCCCGGTAATGAGTGGTGTATTTTTCCAGTTCTCTCCAGAGAATTTGACCTTTGTATCTACAGATGCGCATAAATTGGTAAAGTACCAACGCATGGATATTTCAGCATCTGAGGTGGCAGAATTCATCATGCCTAAAAAACCATTGACCTTACTAAAAGGGATTTTAGCAGGTTCAGAGTCTGACGTTACTATAGAGTATAACGAGAGTAATGCTAAATTTACCTTTGACCAAACAGAACTAATCTGTAGGTTGATTGACGGTAAATATCCCAATTACGAGGCGGTTATCCCTAAAGAAAACCCTAACGTATTAAGTATTTCTAGAACGCAATTGTTAAGTTCTGTTAGAAGGGTGTCTATCTTCTCTAACAAAACTACCCACCAAATACGCTTAAAAATTGCTGGGGCAGAACTAAATATTTCTGCAGAAGATGTGGACTACAGCAATAAAGCAGAGGAGCGTTTATCTTGTAGTTACCAAGGAGACGACATGCAAATAGGATTTAACTCCCGCTTCTTAGTAGAAATGCTAAACAATTTATCTTCTGATGATGTCACTTTAGAAATGAGTTTACCTAACCGTGCTGGAATTTTAACTCCCGCAGATGGTTTAGACGAAGGAGAAAAAGTAACCATGTTGGTGATGCCGGTAATGTTAAACGGCTAAACAATTAGAATACGTTACAACAAATAAAAACCACTGCAAATGCAGTGGTTTTCTTTTGGTCAAAACTAAATGGTGTAGTTCAAGTAAAACAGATATCGCTGTTTAATTTTAACATCGCCAGCAAATAAATCCTGGCCAAGGGGTAGGCCTACATCAGCACCTATCACAAAACGATTGATAGAAAATTCTGCTCCAATAGTTCCCAAATGCATATAGCCATCAGTCTCTGGTAATGCATCTCCATACTGTTCTATTTTCTGAAAAAAATCGCCACTCAAACCTATAAATGGCGCTAATACATGGGTACCTACTAAAAATCCATTAAATACTTTGGCATTGTAACTCAACTGATTCCCAAAACGGTAATCGTTTTTATTTTCACCTTTTAAAAAGTAACTACCCGTTACATTTACCCCAAACATTTTTTGGCTGTAACTGTATCCCGCAGAAAGTACGGCGTCTGTACTCCCCGTCCCCACTTGAAATCCTGGGTTTACCCGGTCGGTAAGTACTTGCTAAAATTCTCCTGTGGGTAATTTTAATCCTAATCCAAAGCGTAGTGAGTGGCCAGAAAACTGTGGCATGGTCACCATTGTGATTTCAGTTTCTGCTGCCGTTGCCGCTGTTTTCTTTTTAAAACGTAAAGTGTACCATCCAATAACACTTACATCTCCCAAACCGCTAATATTTTCTGAGCGGTCTGTAAATTCTCTATTTAAATCTTGAAAAGGCACCGTAGCCGTAAGATGAAAATTAGGAGCTATGGGCAATTGTGCCCATAATTGATAGGTATTAAAATGCTCTTTGCTAGTAGGGGAATCATTAAAAATACCATCTTTAGACTCAAATTGCTGGTAACTATAGCGCAGCCCTATAAAATTGGTATTGCCAAGGGTACCATACCCAAAATTACCCCCAGTAGTAGCACAACCGCAAAAATCGCACTCATAAGTCCACCATCCGCGGTAATTTAAAGGATAAGGAGTATTGGCCCATCCTTTTAGCGTAAAAAAGCAAGCCAAAGCGGCTAAACTAAAATTCCGCAAAACGTTCATCTTGTAAAAATTCATGATCTGTTAAGGTCTTTAAAAATTGTATAATATCGTGCTTCTCAGTATCGGTTAAGGCAATACCAAAACGCCCATCTTCTTGTAGTAGACTGTGGTCTACATTGCCATTATCTACCATCCCGTCTGTATAAAAATTTAGTACTGCTTCTAAGGTAGCAAAACGCCCGTCATGCATGTATGGGAAACTCACCTCTACATTTCTTAAACTTGGTACTCTAAATTTGTAATAATCTTCTTGATATCCACTCACGCGCATGCGTCCTTCTTCTTCTGGAAATCTTGTGTTAAAAGGTAATCCATTATTGCGGTACGTTTGGTCTGTAAATAAACTCCCCGTATGACAACTGGCACATTTGCTTGCAAAAAGCTTTTCTCCCGCCAATTCTGCCGCAGTTAAGGTAACCCCCTCTTCTCCTCTACTATATTTATCGTACTTGCTATTCCCAGAAACCATTTGCAGCATAAACTGAGACAAGGCTTTGAGCATACGCTCACTCGTAATACTATCCGTTCCAAAAGCAGCACGGAATAGTTTTGGGTATTCCGGGCTCGCCTTTAGTTTAGAAAGTACATTGGGTATCGTCTCATCCATTTCTACCTCGGCAGTAATAGGGATAATGGGTTGCAAGTCCAAGTGTATCGCTGCACCATCCCAATTAAATTCTTTGGCAAAAGCAAGATTGTGTAAAGGTTGCGAATTTCTAAAACCTTCTAAGCCATTCACTCCATGACTCACGGTATGCCCATGATGGGTAAAAGAAAAGGCCTGTTCATGGCAAAATCCACAAGAAATGACCCCTGTGGAAGACAATTGCCCGTCATAAAACAAGCTTTTCCCTAAGGCTATCCCTTCTTCGGTAAGTGGATTAGTTTCAAAATCATATAAAGGTGCAGGAAAATTATCGGGTATTTCTAAAGTAACGGGCGTTGGCACCGCAGTATACTCCGCTGTATCCTCACTACACGCTAGGACTGTAAAACACAGTCCCAAAAGCAAACTCCATCTTTTCATAGCTGTAAAAATTAAAGGGAACTTGGGAAGCTTATTGGCCTCCCAAGTGTTACAAACCCACTAGTTATGGATGTGATCCACGGTAAACATTGCAGCAGCATTGGTAGCTACCATCGGTGATTTTTCTGGGTCTACGTGTATTTGTGATTGCTCTTCTAAATACAACTTACCGGTACCCGATAGCAATTGAGATATATCTGCAACCAAGTGTATTTCTGGTGTTATGTCTGTACGTACTTTAGCAGATACAGGTAGGTCTAAAGACACTTCTTTGTAGTTATCTAATGCGGTACCGTGGCTCCCCATGTGTATAGCAAAAGGGGTTTCTTCCGTAGTATTTTCTCCAGTAAAACGGCCTTCAAAACGAATGAATTTATACCCTGCTTGCCATGACCAAAGCATCCCCTCTTCGGTTGCTGTGGTCAAAAAATCACCTTGACCCTCTACCCCTTGTAAATATTTCTCCTGATCTATACCTAAGCCAAAATGTATTTTAACGTAATCCGCCGCAGGTACGTTTACTATCGTTACAAATCTAGAAGCGTCATCAGACAAATCAATTACATTAAGCGCCTCTTGTTCTGGGACTACAAAAACATTTCCTACCGCATCTTCTAAGCGAATGTTACTTACAATATATTTTAACGTATCTATGGCTATTTTTTCCGTTCCGTTAGCATCGTAAAAGGCGGTTTGTAGTAATAGCTGAGAGCCAGCATAGCTGTTATCAAATTCTATACGGGCGGTACCTTCTCCAGTAAGTTCGTTCGCCGTATCATCTTCATTATCACAAGAAATAAGCGCAATAGCAAACAACGCCGTTGCCAAGTAATTATAAACTTTCATTTTGTTTTATTAATGGTTGCGTAGCACTATATAAGGCCAGTGACTAAAGCCTGTAAAAAAAAAGGTGTGAATGAAAGTTTAGCAGCTCGGGGGGCGTAGCATGCGGTTTACCCTAACGTAGCTCCAACTAGCGTCTAAAGAAAATAGTTGTTGTTGGGTATGTTCTTTATGGAACTGAAATGAAAAATCTGTAGTTTGCTGCACAAACAAGGGCACAAAAGCTTCCATGAGCGTTAAGGCAGCATTGGTGGCACTGTCTTGTCTTTTTTGGTCATCAGCGGCAGCCAATTGTTGCATTAAATAACACTTACCATTACAAGCTAACTCTGGACGTTCCTTGTTAATACAGTAATTTTCTATGATATAATCTACATTTAACTGAAAATAGGAAAAGTACCCCACATAATAGGCAGGCCTAAGGGCAAAGGTAAGTAACAATAAAAGGGCCAGGTACTTTTTCAGTGTCTGTAAATTTGTGTAAATATAAATACTTGATTGTTTATTCAAAAATTAATCTATCGGATGGCTAAAAATCAACTTATTCTTCTTATCAAACTTCAACATTTCCTTCGCTTTTTTATGGCTTTCTTTAAATTCTTTTAAACCAGTACCTTTACATATACCATAAGAATAATGATACGATAAAATTTCTAAGGCTTCCTTATTAAAAATTTTACGCCCTGTGTTACAATCTGAAAGATAACTTTGGCAAGGTAAATTTTTAATTCCTTTAAAATTTCCAAGACTTTGATAGAACCTCCATTTTAAAATGTCATCAATTCTAGTGTTCTCAATTTTATCAGTATCAATTTTTATTTCTCCTCTTATTATTTGCGCCTTATTGTTCCATACTACAAAATAGCCCTCATTATAATTTTTTGAAATAGTTTTGAATTGATTATCTCTTTTATAATCACTGAAATCAATAATATAATTAGCGAATTTCTTATTATTGACAATTGAAATATCTAAAGAGTCTATCTTATTTAAGGTATCTTTAATAAAGTTATTTAAAGTCGTTCTATTGGTTTTGGGTACAGTATTGGTATAAAAAATTTTTATAGGTTTCTTCCAATAAACCATTCGGTTTTTTGAAATCGTATCATTCAGATTTGTAGCCTTAAAAGCGATTTTTACGTAAGTATTTAAAAAGATTTCATCTTTATATTCATAAGGTACATTAGAAAACTTTTTTTTATTAAGAACAAATCCACCTTTGATTCTAATTAAAGTATCTTTATTAGAGATGAAATAACCAATAGAATCCCCCAAGGATAACTTACTATTCTTTTTTAATTCTTTGTAATTACTGTAGGGTATCGGTATTTCTTGTATGTTATTTATTTCGTTCTGAGCAGTTTGAGAAATAACAAAACAAAAGTTAAAAAACAGCACTAACACAAAATAATATCTCATTTTACAAATATACTAACTTATAAAGCGAATGGTTAAGAACTGACTAGGTGCTTCTCCATTGGCTGCCTTCACTGCGTTTACAATAGGGAGTACAAAACCAACTATGCCTAAGAATATCAAGGATAATATTCCTAAACCAAATAGCAATATTGCGGGTATGCTTATCACAATATACAATAAAAGACTCAATTGAAAATTGATGATAGATTTACCATGCTCGTTCATCCCCTCCACATCATTACGGGTGGCTAACCATAATACTAAGGGCACTATAAAGCCCCCACAACCGGTTACATAATGTAATAATTGGGATAAATGTGTTAGGGCTAATAAGGTATTGTCTTCTCTTTTTACGCGTGATTGTAGTACTTCCATGATTGTATTGATTGATGATTACAGTATATCAGTATACAAAACTTTTAAAATGTTACAGCCGCGGCCTTAATTTGTACTTTTGCAGCATGCTTTACAATGAGAATATAATTGCATTGGCTACCCCTGCGGGTATGGGTGCCATTGCTGTTTTACGTATATCTGGGCCAGACGCTATTACTTTGGTGAATCATCAGTTTGAATCTATCCATAAAAAAAACCTACTAGACCAAAAAAGCCACACCATTCATTTGGGGTACATTAAAGACGGGGATAAGGTTTTAGACCAGGTTTTGGTTTCTTTATTTAAAGGCCCCAACAGCTATACCGGAGAAAATGTTGTAGAAATTTCTTGCCACGGTTCGGTTTATATTCAACAACAGATAATTCAGTTGTTTTTAGGCAAAGGCTGCCGCATGGCTACGGAAGGCGAATTTACCCTGCGTGCCTTTTTAAATGGAAAAATGGATTTGAGTCAGGCCGAGGCTGTGGCCGACCTCATTGCGAGTGACAGTCAGGCGAGCCATGATATTGCCATACAACAAATGCGTGGTGGTTTTAGCAATCAAATTCAAGAATTGCGAGAAGAGCTATTAAATTTTGCTTCGTTGATTGAGTTGGAGCTTGATTTTTCTGAAGAAGATGTAGAATTTGCAGATCGTAGTCAGTTTATAGACTTACTCAATAGAATTACGGCAGTGTTAAAGCAGCTTATCGATTCCTTTGCACTGGGCAATGTACTAAAACAGGGGATTCCCGTAGCTATTGTTGGGGAACCCAATGTAGGTAAATCTACCCTACTTAATGCCTTGTTAAATGAGGAACGCGCTATTGTCAGTGACATTCCCGGAACTACCAGAGATACGGTAGAAGACCAAATAGCTATTGGCGGCGTAAGTTTTCGGTTTATAGATACGGCGGGGATCAGAGAAACGGAAGACCATGTAGAAAAAATTGGCATACAACGTGCGTTTGAGAAGATAGAAAAAGCACAGGTGGTGTTGTATTTGTTTGATGCTCAGAAAGACAAAAGTCAAGAAATTGCAGTCTTAAAAGAAAAGTTTCCACACAAACGTATTCTGTTATTAGCCAATAAAGCTGAAAGTCTAAGCGATGAAACCAAAAAAGAGCTTACAGCAACCTACCAACCGCTACTTTTACTTTCTGCCAAAACAGGAGCCGGTATAGAAGCCTTGAAAGAGGAATTATTAGCCATGACGGTAAAGGGCGAATTGGGGGCTGGTAACCAAATTGTAACCAACAGTAGGCATTACGATTCTCTGATTAAGGCGATGGAAGAAGTATCCAAAGTAAAAGAAGGAATGGATGCCGAATTGCCAAGCGATTTAATTGCGATAGACATACGGCAAGTGCTTTTTCATCTGGGCGAAATTACCGGACAAGTGACGAATGACGAATTGTTGGGGAATATTTTCTCTAATTTCTGTATCGGGAAGTAGCAAAGACGCTTTTTTATAATTTTCTGAAATTCAAATAAATACTGCGTTTTTAGTGATTTAAGACGATAAAAATTGGATTAACCTAGTGTTAAAGTTTGTAGGTATTTCGATAAACTGCGTAGGAACACGAAATATTTTCGATTATATTAGTCTTCAATTAAGCACTACACCAAATATGACGCTTTACTATTTTATGATGTTAGACGAATGCGATCAGATTGCTCGTCTTATGGTACAAGGCTGTTGCCTAGCCAAGCTAAAACGCAACAATATTGTGTACGTTTTATATGCGTACGAAAGCTTTTTTGTGGAGTTTGAATATACTACCGCTTTCCAAGGGATTTCTAACGACCCCGTGATTATAGACAAACACATTTTCCGTGAAGGCGAACGTTTAGACAAGTATACGTTAAAAAGGGTTCTGGCGTAGTTGTTCGTTGTTCGTTGTTCGTAGAAGAAAAGAATTTATACCTATTTTCAAAACAGCAGCAATTGAAAACAATTCTGTATTATGACTAGTCTTAATACGTAATACGTGCTACTTTTTACTAAAGAATGAGATGCTGAAACACGTTCAGCATGACGATAAATCTTAGTACGCTGTACTTCATACTTTTTACTGCTAACTACTAACTACTAACTTTTTACTAAAGAATGAGATGCTGAAACAAGTTCAGCATGACGAAGGAAAACGTTACTTTGTACTTCATACTCCGTACTTTTTACTATTAACTTCTAACTCTTAACTCAAAAACAGACCCCTCAGTCCTGCGGACAGCTCCCCTAACTTAAGGGAGCAGCTGTATTTTCCTTTTAACTGGATTTCGTTTGTTGTGAGGAAGATGCTGAAACAAGTTCAGCATAACGCCAAGACTTATAAATAAAAAAGTCTATCTTAGAATTGATAGTGAATATTGGACAAACGTCGGTATGCAGTACTAACGAGCGAAATAGCGGAAGTGCGTTTCGAACTTGTTCGAAAAAGAGCATGCAGCATTGAGAGGGAGTGTTGCGTAGCAAGTACCTCATACAGACTTGATTTTTTGTTCGGCCTGTGCTCCATCTCGCTCAAAGTATACTTTGCCGTGTATCAAGACAAAAGAAAAAAAGAAAAAATGTATAGAATACCAGTCGTAGCGGCGCTACAACTATCGAAATGACAAGGAGTAAGGATTTGATAGTACTTTTTACTTCTAACTACTAACTTTTTACTCCTCAAGAGATTTCTCAGTCATAGCAAGGCTACTCCTATCGAAATGACGTGGAGCACAAATTTGATAAGACTTAATACTCTGTACTCCGTACTTTTTACTATTAACCCTTAACTCAAAATCAGACCCCTCAGTCCTGCGGACAGCTCCCCTAACTTAAGGGAGCAGCTGTATTTTCTTTTAAAATAGGTTACATTTAAAGTGAGGAAGATGCAGAAACAAGTTCAGCATGAGGGTAAATCTTAGTACGCTGTACTTCATACTTTTTACTCTTTAATAGATTTCTCAGTCGTAGCGACGCTACTCCTATCGAAATGACATGGAGCACGGATTTGAAAAGGCTTTGTACTTCATACTCCGTACTTTTTACTATTAACTTCTAACTACTTACTCTTAACTCAAAATCAGACCCCTCAGTCCTGCGGACAGCTCCCCTAACTTAAGGGAGCAGCTGTATTTTACTTTTAAACTAGATTTCGTTTAAAGTGACAAGATG
>NZ_SWKK01000005.1 GCF_005144745.1 Flavobacterium sp. ASW18X
CGTTAAGCATGACGAAGGAAAATGGTACTTTGTACTCCATACTTTTTACTTAGTACTTGCTACTTTTTACTAATAACTTCTAACTACTAACTCTTAACTCAAAAACAGACCCCTCAGTCCTGCGGACAGCTCCCCTAACTTAAGGGAGCAGCTGTATTTCTTTTTAACTAGATTTCGTTTAAAGTGAGGAAGATGCTGAAACAAGTTCAGCATGACGATAAATCTTAGTACGCTGTACTTCATACTTTTTACTTCTAACTACTAACTACTAACTTTTTACTCCTAAACAGATTTCTCAGTCGTAGCGGCGCTACTCCTATCGAAATGACAGGGAGCACGAATTTGATAGCACTTAATACTCTGTACTCCGTACTGTTTACTTCTAACTTCTAACTACTAACTTTTAACTCAAAAACAGACCCCTCAGTCCTGCGGACAGCTCCCCTAACTTAAGGGAGAAGCTGTATTCTTCTTTTAAAATAGATTACGTTTGTTGTGAGGAAGATGCTGAAACAAGTTCAGCATGACGGTAAATCTTAGTACGCTGTACTTCATACTTTTTACTTAGTACTTGCTACTTTTTACTTTTAACTTCTAACTACTAACTTTTAACTTTAAATCAGACCCCTCAGTCCTGCGGACAGCTCCCCTAACTTAAGGGAGCAGCTGTATTTTCTTTTTAATTGGATTTCGTTTGTTGTGAGGAAGATGCAGAAACAAGTTCAGCATGACGGTAAATCTTAGTACGCTGTACTTAATACTTATTACTCTTTAATAGATTTCTCAGTCGTAGCGGCGCTACTCCTATCGAAATGACAGGGAGCACGAATTTGATAGCACTTAATACTCTGTACTCCGTACTGTTTA
>NZ_SWKK01000006.1 GCF_005144745.1 Flavobacterium sp. ASW18X
TCCAACTACTAACTCTTAACTCAAAAACAGACCCCTCAGTCCTGCGGACAGCTCCCCTAACTTAAGGGAGCAGCTGTATTTTCTTTTTAACTAGATTACGTTTGATGTGAGGAAGATGCTGAAACAAGTTCAGCATGACGGTAAAAAACAATGCTTTGTACTTCATACTCCGTACTTGTTACTATTAACTTCTAACTACTAACTCTTATCTCAAAAACAGACCCCTCAGTCCTGCGGACAGCTCCCCTAACTTACGGGAGCAGCTGTATTTTCTTTTTAACTAGATTACGTTTGATGTGAGGAAGATGCTGAAACAAGTTCAGCATGACGAAGGAAAACGGTACTTTATACTTTGTACTCCGTACTTTTTACTTTTAACTACTAACTTTTAACTCAAAAACAGACCCCTCAGTCCTGCGGACAGCTCCCCTAATTTAAGGGAGCAGCTGTATTTTCTTTTTAACTGGAATTCGTTCAAAGTGACAAGATGCTGAATCAAGTTCAGCATGACGGTAAATCTTAGTACGCTGTACTTAATACTTTTTACTTAGTACTTGCTACTTTTTACTATTTACTATTTACTATTAACTTCTAACTACTGACTCTTAACTCAAAAACAGACCCCTCAGTCCTGCAGACAGCTCCCCTAACTTAAGGGAGCAGCTGTATTTTCTTTTTAACTGGATTTCGTTTGATGTGAGGAGGATGCTGAAACAAGTTCAGCATGACGGTAAATCTTAGTACGCTGTACTTAATACTTTTTACTTAGTACTTGCTACTTTTTACTATTTACTATTAACTTCTAACTACTGACTCTTAACTCAAAAACAGACCCCTCAGTCCTGCAGACAGCTCCCCTAACTTAAGGGAGCAGCTGTATTTTCTTTTTAACTGGATTTCGTTTGATGTGAGGAGGATGCTGAAACAAGTTCAGCATGACGAAGGAAAACGGTACTTTGTACTCTTTACTATTAACTTCTAACTACTAACTTTTAACTCAAAAGAGATTTCTCAGTCGTCGCTACGCTACTCCTATCGAAATGACGTGATGCAAATTTTGAATATCACTTTGTACTCCATACTTTTTACTTAGTACTTTTTACTACTAACTATTAACTTCTAACTACTAACTCTTTCTCTCCCTTTCCTTGGCTGAAATCGTATAATTTACCGTTGAGTGTATTAAAATTTTCGATGAAATGCACATTTTAAGTAGTTGCGTACGATTTTTTAATTTAAAAAAAGATAGAAAATGGTACAGTTTTATCAAAAGTATAGTGCGCCTTGTCGATATTTTTGAAGAATTGACAGAAAACCTCTAAATATTTTTTTAGGTACGTAAAAGTAACACTGCAACAACCTAAAATAGACTTTAGCCGTATATCTTTACGTTCTATATCCGTAGCGCAAAAGCAAAAATTGTTAGCGCATTTGGTTCCCCAAGAATTTACAAGAAAAAGCTAGTAACTTAACACCTCCTAACAAGTGAAACATTTTAATTTGATTGTAAGTCTCGTCCTAAGCGTAGTAGCCCTAGTTATGTCTTGTTCTAATGAACAGGACTTTACACAAACCATAATAGAAGAGAATACCAAGGTTATAGAAGAAGAATTAATAGAAGAACCGGAGGAAGAACTTACCGAAGAAAATTCTATAGAGCTACCCGAAGATTTTAATTGGGAAAACATCCCGGACAGCTACGCTAATTATACCTATTGGGTAATTAGACATACCCATAATTTAGAGGGTAACACCATAACTTTACCAGAAGGTATTACCCTATATTTTAAACATGGGCAACTGCAAAATGGTACCATAACCGGCACAGAAAACGGTATTTACACCGAACATTTTGAGCAGGTTTTTAATAATATAGATTTAGCCGGCATCTATACTAATGAATATCTAAAACCCTATTGGTTTGGTGCGGTCATGGATGGGACTACCGATGACCGGGATGCTTTTGTGGAAACTATTGCGCAAAGTTTACATATTTCTTCAAAAGTTCTGATTGAAAAGGACATGTATGTAGAATGTTTAGCCAATGATGGCTCGGATATGATATTTATTGATGACAATATAGTTATCGAAGGGTCACACAAAGATGTTAAGGTAAAAATAGCAAACCAGTATTGGCCTGTATTTACTGTGCCATTATCTGAAAACGTGCAGTTTAAAAACTTTACTATAGAATGGCAAGGAAGCTATGATCCGTTGAATTGGAATGTTAAATCTGGGTTACCGTACCAATCTACCTATGAAGCTTGGTTAGTTGCAAATAGAGGAATGACGTTTAATGGAGCAGACCCACTATACATAGGTAATGCTCCTTTTGTATCTTTATTTCTTATAGATGGAGCGCAAAATCTATTAATGGAAGATGTGACCATTAAAGCTCCAGATGACGCTACCGCTAACAAGTTTCACCCTTGGCCCGTTACACTTAAATCGCAATACGATAGGGGTTCTACGGTCAATGATGAAGCTACCGCCAGCGTAACACAAACTTCAGGACTTTATATGAATAGAGTTACTTTTGATGGCACTATTATGGCCGTGATAGGCAGCTGTGCGAATAGTACTTTTGAAGGTATTAGGAGTTATCGATACACCGATTATCAAAACGAAGACGGGAGTAATTTAGGTGGTGGAGACGGCAGCGGCATTTATTCTGCCCCGCCTCATTTGTTTTATTTGAATGAAACAGGATACAACAAACCACCGACTAATATAAATTTTATAGACATCATTGATTACGGTATTTATGTTGGCAATCCAGAGGTTAGACCTACTAGTAGCGGCTATTGCACAAGCATGACGTTAAAAAATGTTGACAATTTTTTTATAGATGGTTATCAATCTTATAGAAGAGATGGCTTTGCAGGTATAGTGGATTGTAGTAATGGACAAATCACCAATATTTATTCCGAAAGTTATAATGGTGAGCTGTTCAAAAATATTACTGATGATTTCAGCCCTTTAAGGTTGAACGGCTATTTATTAGATGTAAAGATAGAAAATGTCACCATTAAAGATTTGTCAGAGCAAACAGGTATTTTGCCAATAACTATACAGGCAGGAGATAGAGTAACAATGAATAATGTAAATCTATATGTTAATGAAGTTACATCATTAGAACGAAATTGTTTAAGTTTTTACGGTGATTATAATAGAGTGGTTAATTCAGGATTAAATATTGAAACGTTTAGCGACACCAGAAGAAATTTAGGTATCATTAGAAACAATCAAGATACCATGGAAAATGGTAGCAACAATCATTATGAGGTGTATGTAAAAGGTTGGCGTAGCCCCCATACTCCAGGTCATAGCCTAGAAGAAAACATGATATCCACAAGTTATTTAGCACACCAAAACAATCCGAATTCCAATTATTTTAAAATTACGGATGTAGATAATAATATTGTACTGCAAAATACAAATGGCAATACCACTATAGACTGGACGCATGACACTACCATTGCTGTAGACCATACCACTAGTAAAGAAAGTAGCTTTTTTGTTCCCGATCAGTGGATGGTAAAAAAAGTATCCGCTACCGTAGTATCGGATTTAGGAGAGGGAACGTATTTTAGTTTAGGTATTAGGGAAGATTTGGCTACCTATTGGCTACCAGAATTTATAGATACTCCTGGCCAAAAATTTGAACATAACTTAAATGAAAAATCGCCCAACACCACATCCAACAGACCAGTAAATATTTATAGCAATTTACCCATGAATGGGCAGGGAGAGTTAAAAGTAACAATGGAACTGCAACTCATAAAATAACTTATTAATTGCTAATCACTTTAATTGGAAACGTTTTTTTGTTCAAATCACGAATGCCACAATTTTTACAATAACTATAAACACAAAAATTGTAGTATTTTATTTGAGTCTGAGAGTAAAGTGAAAGAATTAACCATAGCCATACTTAGTCTATAATAGATTGTAATTTCAATGCTCTAGCTAAGTCTTATTTTTTAGAGGATAAATAGAATAGAAAAGTGCTTTGGAATTAATTAAGGAAAAAATTACAGGAGGTCATTTAAATATTCAATTTATACTGTTGCCGTATGAAATCAGCCATTTTTGCAGGATTATTATGGGTGGCTCTTTTAATCTCGTATATCTTCGCATCTACTAAGGTCCTGTACCACCAACCTTGTAAAAAATGCCATAAAAAGCCCTCCTTGCCTTGAGTAAAGCCTAATTTAAAAAAATAGCGGTATACAAAGTAGATAAATGCCCTCCAAAACAAGGGTAATTTGGCATAACGTTTCTTTTTTGCTCTTTTTTCTTCTGCGTCTTTGGAGAGTTCGTAGGTTTTGGATTGTTCGGTAGTAGCGGGTATAAAATTGTATTCCAAATTCAATAAATCTACCGCTTCCCTAATGGCATAACCGTTATGCTTTTGCGTCCACCACCCTAAGCTGTTTAAGTTATGATCCACAAAATAGTGTTGAAACAACACACTTTCGCCTTGTGTTAATACAATATGCTCGTCCATCCAGCGCTCTTCACAGAAACCGTGACGGTATTTAAACAAGCGGAGCATGTTCATTTGCAGCATCCCTTTGGTCATCAACGTATTTAAAAAGTACATTTTACGTTCAAAAACAACACCCGATGTTGTTTCTGCTAGTGTTGGGAGTTTGGTATTGATTTCTGTAATTAGAGCGTCAGTCAAATATTCATCTGCATCCAAACGAAACACCCATTCTGTTTTTATGGGTAGGTTAGTTAATCCCCAATTAAATTGTTTGGCATAATTATTTTCCCATTTGTTTTGGTACACTTTTGCTCCTAATCCTTCTGCTATGGCAACTGTTTGATCCGTAGAATAGGAATCCACCAAAAAGATTTCTTTGGCAAATTGTTTCGCATTCACAATGCAACGTTCAATATGCTGTTCTTCGTTATAGGTAAGAATAATGACTGTAATGGAATGCATAATTTAAGCTTCTAGTATTCTATCTTTTATATATTTTGCAGGGTTTCCGCCCACAATTGTCCATGGCGCCACATCTTTATAGGCTGCTGCTCTAGAACCTAAAACGGCTCCCTCGCCAATAGTGACTCCTGGTCCAACAAAACATTCAGCCGCTACCCAGGCATTCTTTTTTACCGTTATGGGTTGGGTATACAGCGGATGTCCTTTTTTGGTGTAATCATGCGTGCCTGTACACAAATACGAGCGCTGGGAGATGATGACCCGGTCTTCTAACGTTATTAGCCCTTGGGAGTATAAATCCACACCGTTTGCAACCCCAACATCATTCCCTATAACTAAATTCCAAGGTGCCCATATTTGCACTTTCGGATAAATATGTACATTCTTGCCTAATTTAGCCCCAAATAGCCGTAGTACAAAACTGCGCCAAGCATGGAATGGCCTAGGAGAATATTTAAATAAAATAAGGTAACAGAGATTCCAAACCAATCGCAGTACTCTATTTTGTAAGGAGAAAGATGCCCCGGTGTATGTATCTGTATTATGCATTTAGTATGGTATTCATTAAGTTTTGTGCAGCCTTAGCGATAGTAAAGTGGGTACCATAACTCTCAAAAGCAGCCATTCCCATCTGTTGTTGTTCTTCGGCAGTCTTAGCAAACCATTCTTTTAAGGTTTTTAGGGTACCTTCCAAGGTATCTGTATTGGCAATACCCCCGTGATGTTCTACAATTTCGCGCCATATGTTTACCTTATCACTAATCAATACCGGTTTTTTGCAGGCCATGGCTTCGGCAACCGCTATCCCAAAATTTTCTTGGTGGCTGGGTAGCACAAAAGCCGCGGCATGGTAAAACGCACCCCATTTGGCTGCTCCATTTAACATGCCTGGGAAAATAATCTGTTCATTTCCTTGGGTCAGGTATTCTAATTCTTTACCGTATGTAGAATCCATCCCTGGACCTGCTATTATCAATTTAGGGATGCCCGTGGTCTTTTTAGAAAGTTGGTTGTATGCTTTAATCAATAAATCCACCCCCTTTTTTTGGTGTATTCTACTTAAAAATAACAAATAGGGCTCCCCATTCCAGTTAGGTAGTTTGTCGCGTAAAGCCCTTGTCATTTCTGTTGCAAACGGAGGAGGCGGTTGTACGCCGTAGCCTACATTATATTCGTTCCTGGGACGGTACTGCTTAAAAGCCTGCCTTGCCAGTAACAGTTCTTGTTCACAGGTAAACAACAAGCCCGTTGCATTGTTAACTACTTTACGCTCAATTAATCCCCAATAAACTTCGTTACGAATAGCCTTTAATCGCCTTTCCTTGCTTTTTTGAAAGTAGGGGTCTAGCATGCCATGCGGCATAACAAACACCTTGGGCAATGAATTACCCTCACGGCTCAATTTTTTAATAGCCTTATACACCGCATAGCTATGATACGTCCATAAGCCATGAATTATAACAACATCATAGGAAGTTAGATTATTTAACAACCATGGATACAAAGCTTTATGATACTGCCATGGCCCTTTACGTCTCCCCAACTTGTAGATGGTAAAATCATCACGAATGCCATATACTTCATCTTCGGCGTCCAAACAAACTACTTCATGAAGATTTTCATCGTTTTTTAACGCTCCAATAGAATTCCGTATCCCTTGGCAAGGCCCACCCTGCTTTGGATTCATTGAAGGTATAACCCGTAAAACTTTGAACTTATTTAAGATTCTGTCCATGGTGTTTTCGGTTTACTTTTTATTGTTGTGAAAAATGTATGACTTAAAATACTGTCCATATAATGTGCTAAAACTTTGCCAGAAACTTTGGCTTCATAACTCTTCTGAATTAAATTACGTTGATAAGAGTTTAATGGCCCATCTTGAATAATAGCAGTCATTTTTTCAACTATGTCTTCTTTGGCAACTTTATTTAAAACATGGCCATTACCATCATTAACTAAAGTAGAAGAACCACATTTACTAGAAACAATTACTTTAATACCTTCGGCTAAGGCTTCATTAATTACAGCTCCCCATCCATCATGCCTGCTAGGTAATATAAAGCAATCGTGTTTTGAAATTTTGCTTCTCAGCTCACTATTCGGCAAAAATTCATAAAAATGAATATTTTTTAAATTTTTAAAATCTGAAAGTAAAGGTTGTTGCAGTTCTTCTTTCGATTTTAGACAGTATAGATGACATTCAAAATTTAGTTTTTTATTATTTAAAATTTTAATTGCTTCCAACAAAGTGTCTACACCCTTTCTATGAATTAATGAACCTGCATAACAAAATTGAATAACTTGGTTCTTTTCTTGAGGGATAAAATTGCTAGAAGGTTCCACACTGTAAGCCCATTCGTAGATTTTGTTTTCATTAAATCCAAACTTGGTAAACTGATTTTTTGCTATTGAACCTGTAGACAAAATAAAATTAATAGATTTATCATATTTATAATAATGATAAAAACCCCTTAAATACCTCATTTTACCTTTGAAACCACGGTAATCATATGACTCTGAAAATATACCAATTTTACAATCTTTTTTTACCGCAAGATTTAAAGCGAGGTTAATAGTTTTAAATCCATTAATAGCTGAAAAAACATGAATCGCTCGAGCATTATTTTGAATGATATCAGAAAAAGAATTTGAATTATCTGAAATATCTTTAATCTTCAAATTAGGAATGGTAGGAACACTCCATCCCATTTCAATTCTAAAAGGTTTTATTTTTTCAGTAACAACCAAGGTTACATCCCAATTAGAAAGCTTCGAGAATTCTCTGAAAAAGGTTGATTGGTGAATACTATTTATATTTTGCCAGAAGAAAATTTTCATTTTGAATAATGTATCTTATTATATAGCTCAGCGTAATCAGCAACAATTTTTTCAATAGAAAATTTTTGAAGATTTTTTAGACCGTTTTTAACCAAAGTTTCCCTAAGGTTTGAATTTTCATTTATTTGATTTAATGCGGTTCTAATTTCTTCTACGCTGTAAGGATTAACTAACATCGCAGAATTACCTGCTACAAATGGCATTGAACTTATATTACTTGTAATTATTGGTCTTCCAACAGCGTTAGCTTCTAAAATAGGTACTCCAAAACCTTCATATTCCGATGCAAAAAAGAGAACATCTGTTTTTATATATAGCTGATAAATGAATTCTCTCGTAACGTTGTAATGCCATTCATAAGTTATTTTAAGCTCCTTTAATTTTTGTTCTAACGCAAGATTAGGTTTCCGCACTAAAATTAATTCATATTTACTGTTGGCAACCGCTTTAATTAAGCGGTCAATATTTTTATTATTGCCGCTTCCAATTTGCAAAATTCTTGGTGATTTCGAGTTGTATTCTTTTGGATGATATGTAAAATCTGTTGGTGCTGGATTCGGAATAACATGTATTTTATCAGAATTAATGCCTGTCTCCTCTATAATTCTTTGCTTTGTAAATTCTGATATAGTAGTTATGTATTTTACTCTATGAAGAGGTAAACTTATCCATAATAGTTTTTTTATAAGCTTCTTCCATCCAGTCAAATCTCGATCATACCTCCCTAAATCGTGAATAGTTAAAATTGTCTTTTTCTTAGATAGAAAGAGTGCAATAGTGTGAATGTCCCCTGTAATATGATTTACATCACTCTGATGAAATATTGATTTAATAAAACTCGGAAAGCGTTTTAATTTATCTGTGCAAACATAGTTTTCTACTATAATATAAGAAGGTAACCTATCTTGTATTTTTTCGAAGAGCGTTTCAATACTAAAAACACCTTTCATCTTTGGTCTAAAAAAATATGTTACTTTCATTAAACTATTGTTATTGTTTAAAATAACTCCAATAAACCTGGACCTTGAGTCGCTTCCGTGAATTTTATATCGTTGCTATAGCCATTCCACTCCATAACTTTTACGCGCTCCATGTCATCAATTGCAATATCCCAACCAATGACCCGTACAAAAGGGTATGTTTGATGTAAGGCTTTTACTTTTGAAACCGCCGTATCAAAACCCGGCATAGAGCAATGGGCAAAGGAAACCTTGCTATCTGGATGCTTTGCTATTTTTTTCCATTGTACATCATAAGCTATAGAGGAAAAAGTGCCATTATCTAAATTTATGGGTACGCGTATATGGGATTTAGACAAAACCGCTGTTTCCCCAGTTCTGCCTAGTCTAACATAGGCGGCTACCAATTTTATTACTCCCGTGTCCAATAAAAGGGTTGTCAATCGTAGTGTTGCCACATTATCTGGAGTAAATTGATTAAAGAAAGAGTGTTGTTTGATTACCGATTGGAAAACACCGTTCTCTAATTTTGAGATTAGATTTACTCCCGTAAAATCTTCTTTTAAAAATTGAATCCCCTTTCCTTGCGCTGAATTATCAGGTTTGAACAAAATTTTAGTATGCAAACTAGAAAGATAGGTGCTAAGTTCTTCTTTTGGCACTACGCGTCCCCCTGGCGTACTGTATACGCCATTTACTTGGTAAAGCACATCGAGCCCCAAATCTTCTTTAAAAACAAAATTATTTAAACTTCGCAAAAAAGACACCTTTCCATAATCTCCCTGTATTTGTGGAATTAGTACATTACGATAGTAATTATCCGGAATCCAACCCTCTTTAAAGTCTCCTGCTACATGCGCATATACCCAAAGCCAAGGAGCGTATGCATTTGATTTTAGAACATCGATGGCATAATCATTGCACCATTTTTTATGCTTTTTTGGTAATGTACCATATTCTTGTTCTAAACCATTTAAAATACCTTTAGCAATACCATTAGAGATATAATTGTTCCTGGCTACCAGTGCTTTTTGCAATGTGTTTTTGATACGATTAACCATTAGGTATTTTTACCTCTAAAGATGACTTACGATTAAAGGTGTTTTAGCATTTTTGCGTTCTATTACAGCAACGCGTTCTATCTTTATTTTAAACTCCTTTCTAGCTCTAAGCTCTAATTGTTCTGCTATAAGTAAGCTAGCCTGCTGCGCACTTTCTAAAGCTCTAGGAATATAATATAAGCTAACTTGGTCTATTTTATGTTGTACCAATTGTACATGTTTAAAATGTTTCATATGCCCCTTAAACATCGCCATAACATGTTCGCCTTTTATGGTTAAGCCCGAAGAGGTTTTTAATACAAACGCTTGGCGTCCTTTAACATTTTCCATTAACGGTAATGTTCTACCACAAGCACAGGAGGAATCTAGATACTTGCCCTCATCCCCAATGTCATAACGGATTAGTGGAAATACGTAATTGGTCAAATCGGTCAATAATATGCGCCCCGTAGTATTGGGGGGAACGGGCTGGTTTTTTTCATCTACAAATTCTACAAATACGCGATCGTGCATCATGTGCAGTCCGTTTTGTTCCGGGCATTCTGCTGCAATCAATAGAATTTCGGTATTGCCGTATTGATCACAGACCGGGGCGCCAAAGGCTTTTTCCATGAGTTCCCGCTGTTCGGGAAATAAGGGTGCCGAAGTGACCCAAACCACTTTTGGGGCATGTAATTGAATATTATGATCCAAGACATACAACGCAAACTCAAAGACCACATCTACATAGCCCTGAAGCAAGGCAGGTTTTATGTTGTTAAAACGTTTTACAAAAGTGTCTAATTTCTTCTGATTAAGGTCTGCAGCGGCTAAAAAGACCCGTTGGGTGGGCCACCATCTAAACGCACTCAATACTTCTTCCCAAAACGGTTTCTTAAAACGGTAGATAAAGGCCTGGTTTTCCCACGGTTGTACGCCCCACCATTCTAAAATACGCCACCGTATGGGCGTTTCTGGATTCCGTTGGTCGTGCATTACCGTTATTGATGGGCCTGTACTCCCAGACGTTTTGGCGGTTCTTCTACGGACACCTTTATAGTTGTTAATCCGTATGGTATTGAAATTAGCACGTAACGCCTCCCGAGTCAATACGGGTAATGCTGTAAAATCTTTATCCGTATCTACAGTCAAGGTCTTACCAGCATTATCCGTATATAATTTTTTATAAAATGGAGAATGTGTTACGGCATGTTGTACCAACAACTTCCGCTGTTCTAAATTGTAGGCCTGTAGGTCTGTATGCTTTTCGGTTTGTTTGGTTTTCTGGTACACCTTCCACAAACGGGGCATCAGTACCTTAGTTTTCAAATTAAAAAGCTGTTTAGAAAATAATTTGGTCATAAAATAAAACTTCCATATTCTCTGGGGTAAGAATTCTTGTTAGTAATGGGTTTGGTATTTTGTTGGAGTTCAAGGTCTGGCTTGGGGTCCTCCATGCTATAATTGGGCTTCAAAAGCTTGCATAATGGTATGCTTATTCAAATAGGCTTCCGCATAGCCACGTGCATTTGCGCTTAGTAAAGTTAAATTTTTAGTGGCATACGCCTCTGCAATGCCCTTTTCTAAAGCGCCTTGGTCTTCCGCCTTCACCAAAATTCCCATATGGTGCTCTTGAATCACCTTATGTAAGGTAGCTTCTGGATTAGCAGTCACCAAGGCTACTCCACCAACGGCTAAAATTGTCGTTAACTTGGAGGGCATCACCAAATCGCTCGCCTTTTCTTTTTGTATCACCAAATGCAAATCGGCCATATTTAAAAAGGCGTTAAAATCTTCTTTTGGTTGTAGGGGTAAAAAACGGAGGTTGTCTAATCCTAGCTGTGTCGCTTTTTCTTGCAATACGGCTTTGTAGGGCCCAGTACCGCAAATGATAAATTGTAACCCTTGATAACTTTTTAGATTTTGGGCTGCGGTTAAAATAGCTTCTAGCCCCTGTTTCTCGCCAATGGCACCAGAGTATAGCACCACAAAATCCGATTCCTCACCGCCAAATTTACTTTTTAGTCCTGTTTTATCGGCAATAGGTTTAAAAAATTCGGTCTCCGTCCAATTGGGAAAAAACGTTAAAGGGTGTTTTGTTTTTTTCGCAATACGCGCTAACATCCCGTCAGAAATACTGCTCACTACATCCGCTTGTTTAAAAATAAAGCCTTCCAAGCCAAACAGGACCTTTAAAATAGCCTTATTGGTAATCATTCCTAAGTCTTGTGCGGCTTCTATTTGCAAATCTTGTATGTGGTACCATAGTTTTGCGTTCTTCAACCCTTTGTATACCACACCCAACAGCCCAAACTGAAAGGAGGGGGCTACCGTCAACACCCAATCGTATTTTTTAGCAAAAAGCAGTTTGAGTATATACAAGCTTGCCGTGATGCTAAACGAGGTATCTACTAAAATACGCTTTAATCCTGATGGTGCACTAGGCACGTACATGGGGCAACGTACTACGGTAAGTTTGCCACCAGTGGCGTACTCCTTTACCTCTTTAGTATACCAAAACCGTTTGCTACGGTAAGGGGCTTGCACCTTCCAATACGGATAGTACGGATAAGCGGTTAGCACTTTGCAATCGTGCCCTTCTTGTGCCAACCATTCCATCATCTCTCCCGAGTATTTACCAATCCCAGTCAATTCTGGTGCAAAATTATAGCCGATGAGTAAGATTCTTTTTTTAGTATTCAACTGTTAGTCTTTAATCTGTTTGATTTTCCATAACATCAGCGGAAAAAATAAGCCAAAAGCGGCCCCCATAATACCCCAAAGCATATCCATAATGTCCAGGTCTCTGGTTGGGATAAAGAATTGCCCAAATTCTGCCAAAGCTACCACAAAAGCCAGCGCCATCCATGCCCACAACCAATGAATCAGCAGTGTTGCTTTGCTGCTTAATAGAAATGCTCCAAATACTAATCCTAAAAAAATAAAGGGTACCGCAGTGCGTATTTGATTATTTTCCTCTTCATCTGCCCATCGAATAAGAGGTTCTGGCAGCCAAGACCATTCCCCAACGTTAGGATTTCCTTTCCAACTCAAGACGATAATTAAAAAGGTTCCTATGGTGATACAACCCAAGAGAATGGGATTTAAACGAAGCCGACTACGCATAATCAGCTCCAATTTTGTTGTAAACATTGAGTATTTGTGGCCCAATGGTTTCCGCTCTAAAGTTGGCAACGTGTTCTTTTGCCTTGTGTTTAAATTGCGTTAATGCGTCTGGAGATAAATCTATAACTTCTTTTACCTGTTCGGCTACCTGTTGAGCCCATTCCTCTTCACTACTAAATTCTCTTGCAGTAGGTATATACCAAGACAATTCCCCGCCCACTTCGGTCATGGGACCTGTATTCGTGGTAATTACAGGGCAACCACAGGCTAGCGCTTCTATAATGGGATAGCCGAAGCCTTCTGCAAGCGAAGGGAATAAAAATACATTTGCAGCCTGATAGGCATTGACCAGTACTTGGTCCGTGACTTTGGTTAAAAAATAAATATCGTCAGAAAATCCAGAATGCGCTTTAGCTGCCTGCATAGCAACAGTAGGCGCTGACCCTATCATGACCAATTTTAAAGGTGTTCCATATTTTTCTTTGTATGCGGTGAAAACTTGCAACACGCCTACCCTATTTTTATAAAAGGTATTCCCGCCTACATGCAATACAAAACCACCGGCTAAGGAAGTATGTACTTCTCGTTCCAATATCTTTAGTGCCGTTGCTAGATTCCCTGGACGGAATTGTTCATCTACTGCATTGTAAATTTGTGCACTGGTCTGAGGGGCTTTGGGCAAAAATTGATGCAATTCTTGCTGTGTATGTTTTGAGATGGAAATAAAATGTTTCCCCTGACTAAAGCCCTTTCGAATCAAATTTTGGTACAGTTTTCCGGTTTTCCCCACCTGGTTTTTAGCGTACCTACCCAAGGTAGATTTTAAGGCAATAAAATCATGGCAATGAATGACGTGCGGTTTGTTTTTGACGAAGGGAACATACAACCCTAAGGCTTGATCTAAAACGATATAAAATACCTTTTCTTTTGTAAACGTGGTTTTACACCATAATGCGATCCCAAATAGGATGTAAATATCTATATACCGTAGCCATTTATATACCCCCTTAGTATTATAGCTTTTAGATAAATACAGCCTAGGACCTAACAATGCTACCTCATAGGCCTGCTGTTCCAACGTAGCTTTAAGCAAGCTAGCATACCGCTGCATACTGTAACCTAGCCCTCCTTTTTGGTGAATAATAATTCGAAAAATCATAATGACGATTTACGCTTCACCCAGAAAATACTTTTTTGTGAATAGATTACGTCTTAACAAATAATAAATTAGTATAGGTAATAATACAGCAATAGCAAGTATATACCATTGATTAACTCCAGAATCATAGTAAAGTATAGCATAGCGAATTGGCAAATGCAAATACATAATAACCAAGGAGGCTTTACCTATGACTGAAAAAAGTTTAAAGTTCAATTTAGTTTTAAATAAAGTAACCATACAAAATGCGGAAATAACACTGAATATAAAGCCCAGAACTGGAAAACCATAGTCTGTATTATTGAGCCTAGTATACATACCTTCAATTAGGAACGTAGATAATAAATATATAAATATTAAAATAGGTATTGAAAAAAACCATGAAAACCTTACGGATTCTCCATACTTTTTAAATAAATAGCCCATAAAAAACAAAGGGCAAGTATAAAAACATACATTAATATTCCACGGAATATTAAATCTGTTAAAGTAAAATTGATTAATGTAAGCTATCATTAAGAATACTATCATAATTATAGCTATTTTACTATCCTTAAAACCTTTAAATAAATTAAATACTTGTTGTGTAAAAAATAGACACGTTATAAACCAAAATACGCCTGTCCAAGAATAAGTATAAGGTCCGCCCAAGATTAGCCTAACAAAATACTCCATTAAAGACTTGTCTTCCAGATACATTTGTATGGCTAAAATGGGTATTAAATAAATAAAGTACGGGATAATTAAACTCTTCAATTTGTATACAAAATAATCTTTTTTTGGTTTGAATTTAAATAAGAACCCACTGATCATGAAAAAAGTTGGCATCCGCATGATTGAATTAAAGGTATTGTCAACTGAACCGTCCACGATAATATGACCCATAGCCACTAGAACAATCATGAGCCCTCTCAAATTATCAATCCATAAAAAACGTTTTTTCATATAGTTTTCTAGTTCCTTCTAAATAATCGAAGAAGCATATTGATGAAATAAAAAACCACCAAATAAGTAAATAAATCCTGAACATAATCCCGTAGCAGATAACCAAAATCTGCAATAATACCCCCAGCGTTTCTATAGAATCCTAAAAAACCAAAAATGCTCATTAATGCAAATGGTGCATAAATAATTGTTTCCTTTTTATAATAACTAAACCAATTAGTAAGCTTAAAAACGAAAAATAATGTTATAAACTGTATGGGAAAATACCAATAGCCAAATGTTGCTAGCCCGTCACCTAAATGACTTGTAACCCGATAACCACCAAGTCCTTTTCCATACAATAAGTCACCTCGAGAAAATCTCAATGCATCCTTATCCAAATCGATGTTAACAAAACGTAAAAACGGGTTTGGAAAAAGGGCCAACAATTTTTGATAAAGATTTTCTTGCATAAAAATATTACCATAACCACGTTGATTAGCATAATACAAGGTTTGATCTGTAATCCGCATATTAGCATATCGGTTAAGCATAAAATTATCCAAATAATTTTCTGTCCATCCATCTTGATATGATAACAGTTGTTCTTGAGCTCTTTCTTTTGTTTCTCTCAAGCGTTCCATTTTTTGAGAATCTATTAAAGTTTCCCATGTTTTTACAAACAACTCTTGTCGGCTGACGCTCTCTCGAAATTGACGGTTATATAAAATAGCTAACGAGATATTACTAAATACTTGTAAAAGTAAATAAATACCAAATCCATACGCTATAATTTTGTGTATAGGAAATATTGCTTTTAAACTAACCTTTTCAGTGATTAAGTATAAGACAAACAATAAACCCAGCACACCTAAGGGTTTTATAATACCTTCTCGACTATTAGATGCAATACCTAGGAGTACAATGAATATAATATATAGGTAAACCCATCTACCATTAGCATACTTATAATTTAACAGACTAGGAAATGCCAAAAGACATGGGGCATACATGAAATATTTGATAGAATTCAAAAATTTGCCCCCAACATCACCAGTTTCTACTTCACCAGCTCCCAAAGAATATGTGGTAACAGCTAGGCCTAAAAATCCCATGCACCAAAAAACTTGTGGATGTACATGAAAAAACCCCATTTGATATAAGGTATTTTGGATAGGATTATTCCTAAAATCCTTTTTGATGGGGCATGCTATATAGAATGCTAGACCCGCCATTAACATCCAAAAAGTTTCTCCTATAAATGTGGTAAAAGGATTTTCAAAACCATAGGTTATAGGTTTGTACTCTAACAGTGTTGCTATAAGCGGTAAATACCTATACATAAACATTGAGAAAAAAAGCAAAAAACTAAAAGGGTAACGTAATACATAAGCGGTCTTTAAAAAATATTGAAAAATGATATATGCAACCACCGCCATTAAGCAACCATAAAAATTGGCAACGCTAGGAAACAATAGCATTTCTCCTATTATAGCAATAACTAATAGTACTCCTAAAATTTTCTTTAAGTCTTGTAACAAAAACATAGTTAAACCATTGCTTTTTCTATCATTTTTTTAACCCCAGCTTCATTGGAATAACCTGAACTTTTGCATCGTTCTAAGCCTGCCTCTGCTAAACTATTGCGTTTTGGAATATTATTTAAATAATAGGTGCAAAGCTCCAATAGTTCCTCATTAGAAGAAAAGAAAGCAGCCTCTTCTCCTTCTTTAAACAAATCTAAATGTTCGGCTGTACGTTCCGCCATCATAAAACCACCACATGCAGGGATTTCCATAGTACGTGTGGTTTGCTGGTCGTAGTTTATTTTTCTTAGAAAACACAAACATATAGTAAATGCTTGCAACGCTTTTGAATAATCTTCTGAAAAAACACCAGATAAGATGGTTAAGTTGGGTGCGTAATTTTTATAATGATTCCATTCACCATCACCAAAAACCTTAACGTTAATTCCGTTATCCACTAGAAACAAAATGCTAGCACAGCGCTCTTGTTCCCAAGCACCCACGAAGCCCACATCTGCACCGAAATATTCTTTCTCCGAATTCGTCAAAGTTCTAGGATAATGAAACGAAGATTCGTACAGATTATGTTTAAAAATTACTTTCTTTGCTCCTAGTCTTTTTAAATCTTCTAGAATATAAGATTTATTGGTAAATACCACGTCATACAAGCTTATTCCGTCTAAATACTGCTGACTTTGGTTGTGGCGCAATGCCATATTATCGGGAGAATAACTAACCAATTTGCAGTTAGGCAATTTAAATTTGATGAACTCTAAAGTACTAGGGTTTACCGTAACTCCCTTATCTATCCAAACCAAGTCGTAACTATTTTTATCCACTAGCTTTTTTATGGTTTTGTTAGCATTTGAAGCATCAGGCAATCCAATAGGCAATCCCTTTTGAAATAAATGATAGGCTATTTTGTACTTAAATGAGGTTTTACCATTACCTAAATCCACCGCATCTATATGCTTGGCATTTTTTTCTAAAGCCCAATGCCTGTGTAACGAAGTGTTGCTAACTCTTGAGAACCAACCAATGGATAAAATTTTCATTTAGTTACCCGCTTTAATTAATGCCAAATTGAAACGCAAAAGCGTTTTTTGAAAAGCAAGTTTCGCTTTATTTGTTAATCTGCCAGCTTTTGGATTCGTTCCTTTAAAATTAGGAGATTTCCCCTCATTTCCTGGCCGCCAAGACCCTGATTCCCGATGAATGCAGAAAACCTCTTTCATAGAAGAATACATTGGTTTATCAAGGTAATAGGAGGGGTATACTGTTATCCCTTCTTCTAAATCTTGTTTATCATCTTTAAAACCATCCATATCATATCCATAATTCAGCGCTGCAGTAGCCATTACCTCTGGGCAGATGGTCATATCAAATTGGAATTCTTGAGGATATTTTTTGGATAATGTGCGAATAAAGTGACGGTTTTCATAAAATTCAAGGCAATCCTTTATAAATGGATGTCCCTTTTCGGCTCCAAAAATATGAGCAGTAAGCCAATGAAATTTTTTACCATGGCCCTTTGCTCCTGCTTCATTAGCAATAAATGCCCTAGTATTTAACAAAGGGGTTATGGATTTAAATACTTCAATATCCGTATCAAACCATATACCACCGTGATGATATACAGCATAGAGTCTAAGAAAGTCAGAAGCGAAGGCCCACTTTTTAACGCTTACCGCCTCGTTAGCAAAAGTATTATTGATAGCCGCCAATTTTGGACCGTCCCATAAAATATATTCATAATCTGGCATGTGCTCTTGCCATGTCTTCATTATTTCTTGAATATAATCTGGCATGGGATCATTACTAAACCAAGAGTAGTGTATTTTTTTTGGAACCATGGAAATACTAGTTAAATTTTGATTTTAAAAAGAAAAAAATAGAAGCTAAGCTGTCCACCAAAAACAATGGCATTTTTGATACTAATAAGGAATAAAATTTTTGTTGATTACCTCTCCTAGCCTTATAATCGTACGTTTTAGCTATCTTTTTTAACTTATTCCTTTCTTTTAACAGCATGGGGAGTCTACTGTTTTTTTTAAGTTTATTATTTGAATATATATCTAACCATGCAAAAATTCTTTGGTCAATCCCATATTCAGATACCATTCTATTTTTATAGGCTATGCTTAAACCTTCTAGTCTAGAAAATAAAGTGTTGTATAATTCAAGTAAAGCTTCGCTAATTGTAAAAAGAACATCGTATCGCTGTAATTTTTTAGTTAGGGATGCTCTTTGATGAATTACATAGTGGTAACCGCTATAATTAAGCAGTTTTAAAGAGTTGGCGTGCTGCAGGTAATCTAAGAAAAAAATGGTGTCTTCTTGGGGGGTAACATTAATAAATAACAAATTCTTCGTTTTTATTAATTCCAACAAAAAAACCTTTCCGTGCATAAAACTTGATCCTAATACGTCATACGTTTCTAAAATTTTGTGAGCTTTTAATGTATTTAAATCTATCGTCTCTGTTGGAAATTTATAAGGTACTATTTTTTCTTGGGCAACTTCTATTTTATTGACACCACTTACTAATAAATCAACTTTTTCATCTTTAATGGCATCTAATAATTGAGATACAAAATCATCAGACACATAATCATCTGAATCTACAAAGGTTATATATCTACCCTGAGCATGGACCATACCTGCGTTTCTTGCTGAGCTAAGGCCACCATTCTCTTTCTTAACATATTTGATGTTTGAGAAAGTTTTTAGATAGGATTGGACAATGTCATTAGAGTTATCAGGACTACCATCATTAACCAAGATTAATTCATAATCCTTACTTGTGCATACCAAAAGAGAATCCAAACACTTATTTAGATAAGCTTCTGTATTATAAATTGGGACAATTACGGATAAAATCATCTAATTTTTTAAAGCAGTTTCTAGAAACTTTTTCCCCTTTAATCTCAATTCACCAAATTTATTATTAACTGAGGTCCAATTTACTTGAGCATTAATGATGTCTTCAATTTCTAAAGCATCAAATCTATTGGTTAGTCGATTTAATAAATTCAATTCTTTTAAAATAGAATAGAACCTTCGATTAGAACCTTCACTCAGTGGATTGGGTTTACCAACACTAATAAAGGGGGTATTCATTAGTAAGGAAAATAGGGTTCCATGAAATGAAGTGGTTACAACAATATCTGCGTTAATAATATGTTCTAACCATTCCTCTATAGTAGGTTCCGTATTGGCTCGTTCATCTTTAAGTAAATCAGAACAAGCATAATGTATTTGATACCCCTTGCTTTCTAAATAATCTAGTATTTGGTGGACACGATGGTCTTTTGATTTTAAGGAGTAACAAAAAACGGTTTTTTTATTTGCTTCGTTTACGTTTAAGGATAAATATTGTATCCAGTCCTGTTTAGATAAAAGAATGGCTGGATCCGGCATCAATAGTGCATTGTCAGCGCCTATTTTTTTACACAGTTTTAATCCTGAATCCTCACGAACACTTAAGGCATCAAATTTTTTGAAGCATTCCTTAAAGGTGATAACTTCTTTTTTATTAATTATGTCATCTCTACCAAAACTAGCCGCATACGAAATTCTCTTGGTGTCCTTTGATAGAAAATCTAAAAGAAAAATTCTTTTTCTTTCTAAACCTCCTGTTTTATGCCAGACTTGATCACTGCCTGTTATAAACGCATAAAAAGACTTCGCATATTCCTCTAGCTCCCTCAGGGTTTTAAATTCTTGCTCTGAAAGATTTAAGTAATTACTTTTAAAACTATCGAATTTCCTTTCTTCTCTAAAATATTCTAAACTTAATAAGTTACTCTTATCATCAATCTTTTTTTTAGGAGTGATTCTATTCTTAATTCTTGTAGAAATAGATATGTCATCATAAATCCAATCATGAACCTTTTCGGGCAGTGTTTTCTTATCTTCTCTATTGTCAAGTACGTATTTGATGGTTTCCACCTCATATCCCATACCCTTTAAGATATATTGTAAGGCAGTACCTTGTAGTATTTGACCATAATTTATTAGACTATCCCAATAACTTATAATACCAATTTTTTGTTTCATGAAAATTACCTGTTTAAATATTTATTTCTTTATTTTTTTGATTAAGATGTTTTTGATAAACATTCGTTCTGATTCTGCTAAACCAAAGAAAATAATACTTATCAAAATCAGTAAAACACATAAAATTGTTGAAGTACATAATCTAAACCAACCTTCATTAAAAAAGTAATTATTTAACCCAAACAGAACAGTAGCTATTAAAAACACCAAAAACGCTTTTTTAAATATTGATGTAAAAAGAGTTGAAATATTAATACCTACATTATTTTTCAAGAATATAAATCGAAAAAGTAACGCTATACTTGAAATTAGTATATAAACAAGATATACATGGGAAGGTCGTCCTCCTAGTTTTAATATTAAATATGAAAATGGGAAATTTAGAAATAGAAGTATGCTTATCCCTATTTGATAGTATTTAATTCTACCTGTTGCGTTTATGAGTGTGATAATAGGCTTGGAAAAAACCTCAATTAGCGAATTTATTAAGACAAGTCTCACTAACATCACTGTGTATGGTGGAACTTTTTTAAGCCATAATTCCAAAATGGTATAGGTATCTGTTAGTACAGGAAATGAAAGTACCAAAAGTAGGAAAAATGATAATCTTGAACCTGTAGACACCAATTTAAGCGTGTCTTGCATATCATTTTTAGCGTAAGATTTTATAATTTGAGGGTTAACTGCCATTATAAAATTATCTGCGAATCTTTGTATTGCATTACTAACCTGTACAGAGATTCCTTGTGCGGCATTAACAGTAGCTCCCCAAAATAAATTTAATAGAATAACAATCCCTTGAGTTTTAAAGATGTTTGCTAATACGCCTAAAAAATTCCAACTGGCAAAACCAATTATTTCGTTAAAAATAATTTTATCCCAATACAATTTTAAACTGACTTCCCTAAACGTTTTATTAGCGTAAACTACGTAAATTAAGGTTAATAATAGAGACACTCCGAATAAAAGTATAGCATAAAGCACCAAAGAATCATAGGTCGCATAGCCGAGCAAAACTACAATAATCAATTTCAAAAGGACCTCTAAAATGGATATATACGAGAATACATCCATTTTTTCATTAGCAACAATAGCAGCATTAAAAGGTATATTGAGGAGATTAACGGAAAATGTTAAAGAAGAAAACAATAACACCCAATTAGCCGCTTCCAGTCTATTAGTGGGAATGTTCATTTCATTATTTAAAAACCATGCCCCCAATATCTGTACTAAAGCTAGAATTATAATTGCTAGTAAAAAATGAATCGTGAAAGACATGGAAAAAATATTCTTTAATTTTTTCCAATTTTCTTTTCCTAATTCAAAGGCTAGAAACCTACTAACTGCATTTGATAAGGATCCTGATACAACAGAAAACATTGAAACAAGACCACCAACAACATTATATATACCGTAATCCACAACACCCAAATATTCCAGTATTAATCTACTGGTATAAAGTGTTATAAATAAATTAAGAATCATTCGGAAATACAGCATAAGTGTATTCCGTGCTATTTTCTTATTTCTGTTTTGTAAATTCAATTTGTACTAATGTAAATTGAAGAATTTATTTTGTGTTAGCGTAGCCGTAGCCGTAACCCACTTTAGAAGAGGTGCCATTTAAGACTACCATGGTATTTTTGAGCTTATTGCTATTATGATTGTCCTCTATAGCTTTTAAGTAACTCTTTTTGCTCACGTTTTTGCGCAACACATAAATGGTGCCATCTACATATTTATTGAGGGCATAAGCATCTGATATCATCCCAATCGGTGCCGTGTCAATAATAATACGCTGGTATCTTTTCTTGAGTTCGTTCATCAAGATTTCTATTTTATTAGATAGCATAAACCTGCTGGCTTGGAAAAGAATAGAACCAGAACTGATCACGTGTAAGTCTTCTATAGTGGGATGCTGTTGTATAATCTCCTCTATTGCTGTGCCTTTTTTTACGATAAAATCAGAGATACCCGGAGATTTTTCCATACCCAAATTTTTTGTCAACATGGGTTGTCTTAAATCAAACTCTAAAACCACCACCTTTTCTCCACTAGAAGCCAAGGCTTTGGCCAAATTACTTGCCACAAAGGTTTTCCCTTCCCCTTTTACGGTAGAGGTAACCATAAAGGTTTGGTTTTGCGCTGCGCTAGACATGTAATCAATATTAAAACGCATTAATCGGAACAGCTCTGCCACAGGAGAAGTTGTCCTATCTTCATTAAAATTTAGTTGTGTATTTTTTGAGTTGAACAATTCTCCAATGAATGGTAATTGTAAATTTTTGGTTACCTCATCTACCTCTGTAATCTTGGTATTTAAAACTTCCTTGCCATAAAAAATAAAGGCCGGAATAATGAGTCCTATAAGCAATCCCGTTAGATACATTATTTTTTTGTTCGGACTTATGGGCCATCTGCCTGCTTTGGGTAAACTTACCATACGGGTAGAGGAAACCGGTGCCGCCAACGACAGCACTTCCTCCTCTCTCTTTTGTAACAAGTATAAATACAAGCCTTCTTTGGTGCTTTGGTCCCTACTAATGTCTAGTAATTGCTTTTCCATCTGTGGCACCTTGGCAATACGGGCATCATACCTGCTGGCGTTCCCTAATAAATTGCCTCTTGCAATGCTGTAACTATTCTTTAAGCTATTGACATTGTTGGCAATGGATTCTCTTAGACCTTCTAGCGTTTCATTATAATTGGTAATGATAGGATTAGAACCGTTGGCGGAACGTTCTAAACGTTGTTTTTCTAATAAGGTTTCATTGTATTTATTGACTAAAGCCGCCAACGCAGGGTCATTGATGGCCCCACCAATGGGAGAATCTGCTGTACCCAAAGCAATGTTATTCTCTACCTGTTCTAATACACTAATCTGTGTTTGGTACTCCGCTACCCTACTTTTATACTGGTTAGATTGTTGTATAAACACATCGGCATTGCTCGCAATATCCGTAACGCCTTGTTGGGTTTTAAAGTCGACTACCGTTTTCTCCACATCCTCTATCTCTCCAGACAACACTTTTAAACGATCATCAATCATTTTGATGGTATTCTCGGCCAATTCATTTTCGTATTTGATGGTACGGTCTATATAGGTTTCGATGATTTTAGATAAAACTTTTTCCCCTTTCTCCTGACTATTAGAAACAAAGCTTAATTTTAAAAGACTACCCGTATCATTGGCAGGAGTTACACTTAAATTACTGAGAATACTAGCTATTAAATTTTCTTTATCGCCAATCTTAAAGTATAAGCGTCTATCATTTTCAAAAGGAAATAAAGCTTCATTTAAGGCCACCGTAAATTTAGCAAAGGGTAGTTCTACCAATTCCCCATATTTTTGTTCTATTCTTTTTATGGTATCCCCTTTTTCGTAGCTTACTTCAAAACGTTCTTTGTCTAATAGTTTTACATACAAAGGCACATCGTACTGCAAATTCTCATAGGTTTCGTCCACCGTTACGGTAATCGGAACATTTTCACCATAAATTTCTACATCCTTTATCTGCCCTTCTATGTAATACGTAAGGTTTAAATTATTATTAATGATTACTTCTTCTATTAAACCATTGGATGTAATAATACCTATTTCGTCTTCTAAACTGTGTGCAGATTTTACCAAACCAAAATTATCAAAGCCTGGAATGCCAGAAGTACTTTGACCATTTTCTACATTCTTAATTAGTATTTTGCTATTCACCTCATATTTTGGAACAGCTTTGTACCGTAAGTAGAGGTACGTAATAGTGATACCTAATGCGATGCTTAAAAGAAATACGGGCCAAAATTTTAAATATTTTAAAATGATGTCCTTCAGGTTTTGCTCACTTTGATTAGGAACATTATGAACGTTTGTCATAGTAATAAAATGTAATTAAGGGAACTGTAATTTTTAATCTATTGGTACCAGTCTAACTAAAACTAGTTTACTTTTTAAAACAAGAACTGATTGCGGTTGCTACCCGTTGTCTGCCATAATGGTTCCAATGAGTGTCATATAAATAGTTAGTTTGCGTATCTGTTTGTTGTAATGTACTATTAATATCTATAAGTTTTATACCCATAGTTTTACAAGTACGTATAAAGTTGGTACTAGCGTTACTTGCATCTACTAGTAAATATATTTTGCTTAAAGGCAAAGAATACTGCTGTAATAATTTTTTGAAATTGGTTATCCGTTTCTTGTCCAGCTTGGGATTAAGATGGCTTTCATTCTGCTTTTCAAAGGCGACTTTTCTAGATTCCTTGCCTTTTATAAATCGAGAAAACTCATTGATAATGCCTAAACGGCCAACGTAAGAAAGCAGCTTGCTCTCTTCTCTAATTTTGGTAAGTAACGCACCTCTTTTGTTGTTTCTTTCCCAATTAGGAGTGTAGGTATCTCGTTCTAAGTCGTTCTCATATTTTAGATAAAATACGAGCGCATCCATTTGCTCAAAATGTTCTCTATAGGTATGTACCAAATAGAGTTGGTCGGCAAAATCATAGCCAGACAAACCATATTCTGTAACCGTAGTATTTTGCAATTGCGCTTCTACCATTTTACCTAAAGATGCAGACGTAG
Organism: Flavobacterium sp. ASW18X; assembly: GCF_005144745.1. GTDB lineage: Bacteria > Bacteroidota > Bacteroidia > Flavobacteriales > Flavobacteriaceae > Croceivirga. The sequence continues at coordinate 25,159 of NZ_SWKK01000006.1, forward strand.
GCTGATGAAAACCTTCGATAAAAGAATCGCCTATCAACGCAATCGTCTTTTGGGCCTTGGTATCTCTATTATTTTGTAGGGTATTAAATCCGTACGCATCAGTTTTGTAGGGTACTGCATGTTGCCTACGATTTCCTGTTACAAACAAACCTTCTTGGTGGGGTGCATTTAGCTCAACGCCAGCTTCATTAATATACCTATCTGGCATATCTGTATGCAAGTGAAACGCTCTCACCATTAATTCCATGAATATAAGAACAAACAGTGTAGAGGTACAAAACTTAACAACTAAACGTAACATAACTAAAACTGAAAATAGATAAAGGCCCTCGAGGTATTTTCATAAAACAACAAAATGGCTAAGCAAATACTGGCGTATGCCGTTAAACGAATACCTTTATATTTAAAAGGAAATGGGTTTCTTTCGTCTTTCCGAATAAAATACTCGTACCCTACAAAGAGTAGCAATAAAATATAATAATCTACCATCCTGTAACCTACGGGATGCGAATAGCCACTTAAATGGGTATTGCTAACCAGGGCATTAAGGTAGCCAAAGGCATCCGTAATGCTGGGCGACCTAAAAAATATTCTAGAAAAAGTAACCAAGGTAAATGTGAGCAAAATTTGCCCTATTTCTACCAAATTAGGAAACCACTTGTGCTCTGCTACCACAGTATGTGCATACTTTCTATTATGCCCCATTAAAAAAACGGGAATATAAAATAAGGCATGTAAGGCTCCCCATGCAATAAATGTCCAGTTGGCGCCATGCCAAAAACCACTTATTAAAAAAATGATGATGATATTACGTACAGACAAACATTTAGCAACCCGGGAACCGCCTAAGGGGATATATACATAATGCCTAAACCATGTAGACAAGGAAATGTGCCAACGTTGCCAGTATTCCGCTACATTTCTAGAGAAATTAGGAAATTTAAAATTGCTCATTAACTCAATCCCAAACATTTTTGCCGTACCAATGGCAATATCACTATAGCCACTAAAGTCTCCGTACACCTGAAAACTAAAGAATACCAACCCTAAGATTAGCGTAGACGTACTTTGTGTTTGGTAATTGGTAAAAATATCGTCTACCATAGGCGCCATAGCATCTGCTATGACCATCTTTTTAAATAAACCCCAAAGTATAAGTTTACCCCCAGCTTCTATTTGAGCAGCACTGAATATTCTTCTTTCTTTGATTTGCCCTAACAAATTAGAGGCTCTTTCTATTGGACCTGCGACCAATTGTGGAAAAAACGAAACGAATGCCGTAAAAGAAATTAAATCCTTGGTAGGCGTTAAACGTTTGTAATAAATATCTAAGGAATACGACAAGGTCTGAAAGGTGTAAAAAGAAATACCTACTGGCAAAATAATTTTAAGTGTCCAAGAATCTCCAATGGAATACCCAAAATTGGAAGCTAAATTTATAAATGAATCTAGGAAAAAGTTAAAATACTTAAAGGTTGCGAGCAAGCCTAAATTAAAAGCTAAACTTAGGTACAACCACTTTTTCTTGAGCTTTGTATTGTTTCTGTATTTAAAAAGTTGTAAGCCGACAACATAATCTACAAGCGTGCTAGAGAAAATTAGTAGAAGAAAGCGATAATCCCATAAGCCATAAAAAATATAGCTCACAAAAATTAAAAATAGATTCTGAACTCTTACTTTTTTCTGAAAAACAAACCAATACAACAGAAAGGTAATGGGCAGAAAAAATAGATACTCGAAAGAATTGAACAACATTATTTTATAGTTAGGGTGATGAACCTGATAAAATTTTGTTGGGGGATTTTCAATCTTACATTTTGCGCTTGTTTTATTTTTTGTTTACAACTGCAGCTACATCAAGTCCCTTAACATGACTTTAAGACGATACGCTGCAATGTTCCTTACAACATTTTTAAAATTATTTATTAATACGCTTTTTCTTCGCCTTTTACAGCGTTATATACGGTGAAAAATATGATCCGAAGGTCTAACTTTAAAGACCATTTTTCCATATAAAAAATATCATACCGGACTCTGTTTAATATATCCGATTTTTGAATCACCTCTCCCCTATAGCCTTTTACCTGCGCTAGGCCAGTAATCCCTGGTTTTAAAAAGTGGCGTACCAAATACTTATCTACTGATTTTTGATATTCTTCTGTTTGTACCACCATGTGCGGGCGTGGGCCTACCACACTCATATCGCCCATCAACACATTAAAAAATTGCGGCAGCTCGTCTATACTTGTTTTTCTAAGAATGCGCCCCACCTTGGTAATGCGCATATCATTCTTAGACGCCATTTTAGCATCACTCTCCTTATTCTTAGCCATAGACCTAAACTTTAAACACCAAAAGGTTTCTGTATTTACACCATGGCGTAACTGTTTAAAGAAAACAGGCCCTTTGGAATCTAGTTTAATTGCGAGGGCTACAATAGGGAGTAACCAACTAAAGACACATACGATTACGAATAGGGAAAAAACAACATCGAACACCCGTTTTACCAAGTTGGCATATTCTAGTTCTAGAGGGGAGGCCCTTAGATTGAGTACAGGGACATTGTCATACAACTCAATACTCATAGCCCTAGAAAATAGTTCTTTGTTATCTGGGATAATCCGTACCCGTTTCATGGTATTGTCTGCAATATTCATGATGTGCTGAATCTCATCTTTAGACAATTGCGAAGCAATACAATACAGTTCGTCTATATTTTCTTTAAAAATATAATCGTAACAGGTAGCAATTTTACCCAAGTAGGTAGGGCTTTTGGAGTCTTTATTATCAAAGAAACCCACATATTCATAATCATGCTCTGGGTTATCAAAAATTCTACGAATCTTCTTTAAGTTTTTATCCCAACCTATTACCACAACCCGTTTGTTGGGAGCTGCTTTTTTGCGGTAAGCCTTTCTAGCGAAGTAAAAAATGATATTAAATATGACTAAAAAAAGGCAAATAATAAGATATACCGAAAACAAATAAATGGTAGAATATGTATTTGCTCCTAAAAAGGTAAATGAAGCAAAAAACACCAAGCCGTACACCAAAAAGAGTCTTACATAATTTTTAAAATTATTGAGTAGTCCCTTTTTTCTTGCGTTCTTATAAAAATTAATACCATAGGTAACCAAAAGCCAAGCGATATTGTAATACAGCACGCTGTACCCATGCCTAAAGGTATCCGGAGTACATAAATACAAGACACTATTGATAATCCCTAGGTGTACAATAAAAGACAGCGGAATTATAAAGTATGATTTTCTCACGTAAAGAAACTTAAAGTTCTTGAGAACTTTTTGATTGCTAAAAAAATGGGGTTGCTCCTAATTAATCTACAGGGATTGGATTGTACCAGGTATATATTTGTTCTATCCCCTGCGCTAGGGCAACGGTATGCTGCCATCCTAAGGCATGCAGTTTAGAAACATCTGTTAACTTTTTAAGGGTACCGTCTGGTTTTTCTGTATTGAAAAACAGTTCTCCTGTAAAACCTACTTTTTCTTTGACCAAATACGCCAAGTCTTTAATACTGATATCTACACCTGTACCAATATTGATATGGGTATTCCTTATTTCTTTAGTATCTGGTGGATAGCAATCTTTAAAATCTCTTTGCTCCATTAAAAAAACACAAGCATCTGCCATATCCTCACTCCACAAAAACTCCCGCATTGGAGTACCAGAGCCCCATATTTCTATACGCACTTGCCCCCCTTCTTTTTGGATTCCATACTTGTCTAAGATGGACAAGATTTCGTTCCCTTCCGCACTACCGTTAAGGCCTTCTATAGGCAAATTATCCAGGTCTGCACGGATCGCTTCCCAATTGCCCTCTTCTAATGCCTTACCCAAATGCATTTTACGAATCAAAGCAGGCAGTACGTGCGATTTTTCCAAATCAAAATTATCATTTGGTCCGTATAAATTAGTAGGCATCACCGATATAAAATTAGTGCCGTATTGTAAGTTGTAACTCTCGCACATTTTTATCCCCGCAATCTTTGCAATGGCATAAGGCTCGTTGGTATATTCCAAAACATCGGTAAGCAGGTAATCCTCTTTCATGGGTTGCGGACATGCTTTGGGGTAAATGCACGTACTTCCCAAAAACAATAATTTATGCACCCCATGCACATAACTTTGATGTATTACATTATTCTGTATCATCAAGTTCTGATGTATAAAATCTGCTCTATAGGTATTATTAGCTACGATACCCCCTACTTTAGCCGCAGCCAAGATGACATAAGCAGGCTTTTCTAAAGCAAAGAACTGTGCAACTGCTGTTGTATCTGTAAGGTCCAATTCTGCATGCGTACGGTATACTAAATTAGTATAGCCTTTTGCTTGCAAATTCTTTACAATGGCACTCCCAACAAGGCCACGGTGCCCAGCTACGTATATCTTGGCTGACTTATCCATTGGCTAAATTTTATTAATTATGACTGTTTGTTTCTATTCGTAGTAATTAAAAGTATCGTACCCGCCATGTTGCAAGTGTTGATCTTTTTGCATTAATCGTACATCACTTTGCATCATATCTTTTACTAAATCTTTTAACTCGTACTCTGGAGTCCATCCTAGTTTAGTGTTTGCCTTGGTAGCATCCCCTATCAACAATTCTACCTCTGTTGGTCTAAAATACTTAGGGTCTATTGAGAGTACTTCTTTACCAATTTCTATTTGAAACTCAGGATTACTACAAGAAACTACATAGCCTTTTTCATTAATACCCTCTCCTTTAAATTCTAACTCCACGCCAATCTCTCCAAAAGCTAAACGTACAAAATCCCGTACTGTAGTGGTTTTTCCTGTTGCAATTACCCAATCTTCTGCTTCTTCTGCCTGTAGAATCATCCACATCATACGTACATAATCTTTAGCGTGCCCCCAGTCTCTTTTGGCGTCTAGGTTCCCTAGGTATAATTTTTCTTGCAACCCAAGACCTATACGGGCAGCAGCTCTGGTAATTTTACGGGTTACAAAAGTCTCCCCTCTAATTGGGGATTCATGATTAAATAAAATACCATTACACGCATACATACCATAGGCTTCTCTGTAATTTACGGTAATCCAGTAGGCGTACATTTTAGCCACTGCATAAGGACTACGTGGATAAAAAGGCGTAGTTTCTGATTGTGGTACCTCTTGCACCTTACCGTACAATTCTGAAGTGGAAGCTTGGTAAATTCTAGTTTTCTTTTCTAGACCTAGCAAACGTACAGCATCCAAAATACGCAAGGTACCTAAGCCATCAGCGTTGCCTGTGTATTCCGGAATCTCAAAAGACACTCTTACATGGCTCATTGCTGCTAGATTGTAAATTTCATCTGGTTGTATTTCTTGTATAAGACGAATAAGGTTGGTAGAATCCGTCATGTCCCCATAATGCAAAAAGAAATTTTGATTATCTACATGCGGGTCTTGATACAAATGATCTATACGATCTGTATTAAAAAGAGAAGTTCTTCTTTTGATACCATGTACTTTATAACCTTTTTTTAATAAAAACTCACTTAAATAGGCACCGTCTTGTCCGGTTACACCCGTTATTAAGGCTACTTTCATAATTGATAATGTTAATGGATTATGTAGTTTTTGCCAGAAGCCCTTAGCGCCTGACAAACAGCAAATTAAAAATTATAATTAAAGAATTAGAATGGATTGGAACCACGTGCTCCGCAACACGACTCACATTGTACTTGGTCGCAAAGATAAGAATATGGTCTATGTATTTATAAGTAAAAAAACACTTTTACCGTACAAACATAGCATCTCAATTTTTACTAACCTAGATGAATTAAAAGTCTTTGAAAATTTTTATGAATTGAATAGTATTTTATAGAAGGAGTTCTTAATATGATAATTGAATGCTTATAGAAATTACGAGGTTTATAATTAAAAGGGCGTACCAGAACAAGAGCTGTAATAAGCACCATCTTACCCCATTTTTAATTAACCAATTCTCTGAGCTTGATGTTAACTACAATGCCTAAGCCTTGAATAGCTAACTTAACACGTTTGCCATTAACTTGCTGTATTACAGCTTTTTTATCTTTTAAAACACCGTGTTTTATAGTAATGTTTTCTCCAGGATGAAATTGTGCAAGACTTACCTGATCAACCGCATCATTGGCTAACCATTTTTGCAAAGTGTACATCTCTGCATCTTGCACTACTGCTGGTTTACCTAACCAAAACAAATAGCGCACAATACCTGGAACTGTAAAGACATTACTCCGTTCTTTGTCTTTGAGTTGTACAAAAACATAAGAAGAAAAAAGAGGGGTTGTTACTGTTTTTTTACGGTCACTCCACAACTTTACTTCCTTCTTAGTAGGGCAGTAAACCGTGAATCCCCCAGCAGCTAACTGTTCTGCTACCTTTATCTCGTTTCTTGTCTTTACTACAAGAATAAACCATTGTTTTGTCATAAAATTCTAAACTATGTAGGTTGTCGGGGGAAATGGTAAATTATAGCATTAATTACTAATCTGGAAATTTAGATGTTATTTTTAAACTGAAAATAATAAATATGATAAAAAACTAACGCTATTTTATATGTTTCATAAATTTAACTTAACTTGTTTATCAATTTAAAATAAAGACCTAACGACCAATTGTAAGATTTTTCTTATCATTTAAATACTTAAACACTAATCTCAACGTTATTTACTAACAAAAAATGATGATGATGAGTGTACTAAGCTTTTTTAGCTCCCCCCTAGCACTTAAGAGAAGACCAAAACTTTTAAGTTTGGAGCAGTATTATAATATGTTATCTCCTTATTTTAAAAGTAAGGCTAATGGGCATAAAAATCAACCTTTAGAGAAAAGGGTCGTGGATAATGTGATACCACTAGATAAATCTACCTCAGAAATAATAGCAGAAAATCAAAAGTTATATACTCAATTGCTTTATGCGAAGCTAACAGGAGAAAAGTAATTTTACTTCTAAATTAATTTGTCATAAGAACAACTACCTTTGTAGTAGATGTAGTTTTTATGATACACCTATTTACAAAAAAATATTTTTTAGTAGATTATCTTAAAGGGTTTGTAGATATACACAACCATATTTTGCCTGGGATTGATGATGGTGCTCAAAATGTAGAAGAATCTATTAGACTTTTAAAGGGCATGCAAGAGTTTGGTGTGGGGCACTTTATTTGCACCCCACATATTATGCATAACTACCATGACAACGATAGGCAAAGCATAACTAAAGCGCATAGTAGGCTAACTAAAGCGTTAGCAGATACACCTAAAGCACCAAAAGTTTTTTTTGCCGCTGAGCATATGATTGATGATAATTTTGAAGCACTTTTAAGTAAAAATGAAGTGCTACCACTAGGCCAAGAACATGTTTTGATAGAAATGTCTTACCTACAACCCAGTATAAATTTTGACGATGCTATTTTACAACTTTTACAAAAGCAGTACACTCCTGTTTTAGCACACCCAGAACGATATTTATATTACCATAAAACACCAGCAATTTACCAAACCTTAAAAAATAAGGGGGTAGCATTACAATTGAACATGTTGTCTTTACAGGGGTATTATGGCAAAGATATTCAGAAAATAGCCTATTACCTTCTTGACCACGATTTAATAGACTTTTTAGGTTCTGATTTACACCACAGTAGACACTTAGAAACACTAAAGAAAATAGTTATTCCTAAAAAATACGTGGATAAATTAAGTGAAATTATTACTAATAATATAGTCCATTTTATTTAAAAACCCTTAACTCTATTTAATTTAGAGATGAAGATGTATAAGTTAATTTTTCGAATTTTTGGTCTACTCTAACTTCTTCCTGAGTAGACTCTATTAACTTATTTTTTAGAAGAATTAATTTTGATAAAGAGCTATCTGGGTTAGCTAAGTAATACAATGGTTTATTTGATTGTTGTATGGCATTATATACCGATATATTTTCTATGATAGACTTATTCTCTAATACAATACCATCTAGATTTTGAGTGTTTTTAAAGCTAATATGATGGTCTTCCAAATTAAGTTTTAAAAAGACAATTTCAGATTGCTCCCTATCCTCTTCCTTTTGGTAGTATGCATTTTTTAGACACTGTTCCTTAGCTTCTCTTTGACTAACCGACAATAGACTTGTATGTGCAAATACCAATTTGGATTTAGCACTATTAGCTGACTTATTAAACCTACTCGCGTATTTGTAAGCATACCTAGAAATCACCAAAACACTAAAACTTAAAATACTATGCACGATTATTATAGACAATGGAACCATTAAATTTTTCTCCATGAATAAGGTTCCATTAACTACTACCAAAACTATGGTTAGGATGTTAGTGATGCAAATAGCATTAAATATGCTATAGACCTCTCTAATTTTAGTAAACTTAACATACCCTTTGTAGATGCCAATGGCTAAAAAAATAATAGATGTTAATGCTACCACTATTGGCAACTGTACCAACATAGCATGCCTACCTAAGTCTGGTAAAATTAGAGAACAAATGAAGTAAGAGGCAACAAAAGATAGGGCAGTAAGTACAATATCTAATAAAAAAACCAAGCGTACGGGGAACGTTTTCTCAGATTTCGTAGTGATTTTTTTCATAATAATGTTTTAGTCTCCTCAAAAGTAACACTAAACCTATGATGTTGTCGTTAGTATATATCACTTTTCGCTAAACTTCAAAAAAATCGGATGTTTGCGTTAAGGTTAATAAATTTATACGGCATTTCTTAATTTAAGAAGGCCTAATTAACATATAAAAGTACATTTGCAATCAAACAACTAACAATTAATGGCTACAAAATCCATTCTTAATACCGTAGAAAGGAAATTTATACTACTTATTGGAGATCTTATATTGATAGGTCTTTCCCTAAGAGGATATATACTACGCGCTGTAGATTATCAAGAGTCAGAACCGTTCCTGTACCAAATTGGCATCTTAATTATGGGTATTATAACCTATATAACTTTAGCGTACATTTTTGAACTTTACAACCTTAAAAGTATTCCTAAATCTGTCACCTCTTCTATTATGAGGGTATTGACCATAGTATCCTTATTCACTATTTCTGTTGTCGTTATAACAACATTATTATTTGATTTTGCTTATTGGAGAATTCATCTTTTTATTTTTCTAATCTCTAGCCCCGTACAACTTATTCTTTGGAGATTACTCTTTAATTACGTTTTTAAGTTTGTACCAACAGTTAAGAATGTACTGTACATTTATGATGCAACTACAAAAACTACGCTGGAAAGAGACATTGCAAATATTAATGGCGATGATAATGAAACCTACTTTAGAGTAGTTTCTACTTATTTAAATGATAATGAGGGGGTAGATTTTAACAACAACAATTACAGAAATATTGATACTTGGATAATTAATACTAGAAGTTACAATCATTTTTCTCCACATATGGAGCACGAATTGGTTAAATTTTTACTAAGCGGAAAAGAGGTAATAACTTACAGCTCTTTTTATGAAACTACCTATGAAGCATTGCCAATTAATTCTCATAACGATAGTCTATATGAGATACTTCAATTAAATAATTCTAAAATTAGATATTTGCAGGGTTTAAGTGGTTTTGCTTTTAATTTCTTATTAACTCTTATATCAGGATTAACGTTTTTATTAACCATACCTTTTGTAGCATTTTTTAATATTTTTTTAAACCCTGGCCCCCTATTTTACGTGCAATTGCGTGTGGGTAAAAATGGTGAAGAATATAAAGTCTATAAATTTAGATCTATGGTGGTTGATGCCGAAAAAAAAGGTGCTAAAATGGCTACTAAAAACGATGCAAGAGTAACTAAATTTGGTAAAATCTTAAGAAAATTTAGGATTGATGAGTTACCACAAATAATCTCTGTTTTAAGAGGCGATATGTCTTTTATTGGTCCCCGTCCTGAACGTAAGATATTTGTAGATAAGCTAAATAAAATAACTCCATTCTATAATGTAAGACATTTAGTTAAACCCGGAATAACAGGATGGGCGCAAGTAAAGTACAAGTACGGAGAAAATTTAGAAGATTCCATAAGAAAATTAGAATATGACCTATACTACATTAAAAACAAATCTGTAGTATTGGATATTAGAATCATATTCAAAACATTAACTACTATCCTATTTTCTAGAGGTATTTAAAAAAAAGCCTGTAATTTTTTACAGGCTTTTTTTATAAATAGATGAACTATTTATTAATTATTAATTGCTTAGTAAAGAGGGGTAATCTTTGATTTAAGGTATAAAAATGAACATTATATACTCCATTAGAAAATTCTTCAAGATAAAGCTCTAAGCTTACGTTATTATCATAATTATCATCATGTGAAATTTCTTTGATTAGTCTACCAGACATATCATATATTTTTATAATTTTAATAGGATTTTCATCTTTTTTAAACACTATGTTTACTTTGTCTTTTGCCGGATTAGGGTATAAGACAATTGAATAATCTCCTTTTTGATTTTCTAAGCTAGCAGTTTTTAGTGGTAACTGCACCGACTGATATTCTATGATTTCTATTGCTGCTATTTTTGGATTCTCTACAATAGAATTGAATTTAAGAGAAACAAAACCATCATCAATTGAAATATTTTCAAATACCTTAACTATTGCGGATGCTGAGGCATTTTCTAGCAACATATCATAATCTGACATTACAATATTTTCCTCAAGGAAAACCTCATAAACACGGCTACCTATTCCTCCTGTTGTTCCATTTGGAGCAGAAAACCATATTTCTGCAAAGTGTAATTTAATAGTATAAGAACTTGCTTTGGGAACTGGAATATCATATTGAAATTCACCATATCTTTCAGTTTGATATATTTGGGACTGATTGGTATTAATTATTGTTATAGGATTATTAAAAATATTCCCTCCATCGTAATAATTATCTTCTAAATAAACCTCTCCAGCTTCATTAATAAATTTGCCCCCACCCGCATTTATTCTTAAAACAAAAGCGCCTGTGTTTGCCGGTATCACAGTCAACACCATTTCATCTTCAGCTTGTGCTCCTTGACTATCTGTTACACTTAGTTTAAAAACA
>NZ_SWKK01000007.1 GCF_005144745.1 Flavobacterium sp. ASW18X
CATTTAATACTGAAGTGGTTTCTCCTGACATCACAACTGTATTTGGCCCTTCTTCTTGAGTCCATAAATAATTAGTTAATTGATTCCCCTCTGAATCAGTAGCGGTACCATAAATTACGGTACTTGTTTCTGGTAATTCTATTGTTTGGTCCTCTCCCGCAGTTACTATTGGAGCTAAATTTGGTTGTGAAACTATAATACCACTAATACTAATTGCACTAATAAGAGGGTGCCTTACTCCCCCGTCTCTAGATAATGAGGTAAAGTATAAATCTAGAAATCCGTCAAGAATATTTACTGAAATGGTCTTTGTAAGT
>NZ_SWKK01000045.1 GCF_005144745.1 Flavobacterium sp. ASW18X
CGATTGACATCACTACCCCTATCGAGGGTGACAACATCGTAAATGCTGCCGAAGATGGGGATGTAACCATCTCAGGGACTACTACGGATGTAGAAGATGGCCAAGTAGTAACCGTAACTTTCGATGATGGGGTGAATCCTCCAGTAACTACTACCGCTACTGTTTCGGGTAACGCGTGGACGGCTACTGATGCCGATATCTCTGGATTGAACAATGGAACTA
>NZ_SWKK01000046.1 GCF_005144745.1 Flavobacterium sp. ASW18X
CGTAACTGCGGATGTTACTGATGTAGCGGGTAATCCGGCTACCGATAACGACCCAATTACACTGGATAATACCGTACCAACTATCGATATTACCACACCTATCGAGGGTGATAACATCGTAAATGCTGCCGAAGATGGCGATGTAACCATCTCAGGGACTACTACAGCTATAGAAGATGGCCAAGTAGTAACCGTTACTTTTGATGATGGCGTGAATCCTCCAGTAACTACTACCGCTACTGTTTCGGGTAACGCGTGGACGGCTACCGATGCGGATATTTCTGGATTGAACGATGGAACTATCACTGTAACGGCGGATGTTACTGATGTAGCGGGTAATCCGGCTACTGATAACGACCCAATTACACTGGATAATACCGTACCAACTATCGATATTACCACACCTATCGAGAGTGATAACATCGTAAATGCTGCCGAAGATGGGGATGTAACCATCTCAGGGACTACTACGGATGTAGAAGATGGCCAAGTAGTAACGGTAACTTTTGATGATGGGGTGAATCCTCCAGTAACCACTACCGCTACCGTAACTGGTAACGCGTGGACGGCTACCGATGCGGATATTTCTGGATTGGACAATGGAACTATCACCGTAACGGCGGATGTTACTGATGTAGCGGGTAATCCGGCTACCGATAACGACCCAATTACTTTAGATAATACCGTACCAACTATCGATATTACCACACCTATCGAGGGTGATAACATCGTAAATGCTGCCGAAGATGGCGATGTAACCATCTCAGGGACTACTACAGACGTGGAAGATGGACAAGTCGTAACGGTAACTTTTGATGATGGAATTAATCCTCCAGTGACCACTACCGCTACTGTAACTGGTAACGCGTGGACGGCTATCGATGCAAACATCGCTGGATTAAATAACGGTACCATCACCGTAACTGCGGATGTTATGGATGTAGCGGGTAATCCGGCTACTGATAACGACCCCATTACACTGGATAATACCGTACCAACTATCGACATCACCACACCTATTGAGGGTGACAATATTGTCAATGCTGCCGAAGATGGCGATGTAACCATCTCAGGGACTACCACAGATGTGGAAGATGGACAAGTGGTAACGGTAACTTTTGATGATGGCGTTAATCCTCCAGTGACCACTACCGCTACCGTAACTGGTAATGCGTGGACCGCTACTGATGCGGATATTTCTGGATTGAATAACGGTACTATCACCGTAACGGCAGATGTTAGTGATGTAGCGGGTAATCCGGCTACCGATAACGACCCAATTACCCTGGATAATACCGCTCCAACTATCGATATTACAACTCCTATTGAGTTCGATAATATCGTAAGTGCAACGGAAGATAACGACGTTACCATCTCGGGGACTACTACAGCTATAGAAGATGGTCAAGTAGTAACGGTAACTTTTGATGATGGCGTGAATCCTCCAGTGACCACTATCGCTACCGTAACCGGTAACGCGTGGACGGCTACTGATGCGGATATCTCTGGATTGAATAACGGTACCATCACCGTAACGGCGGATGTTACGGATGTAGCGGGCAACCCAGCTACCGATAACGACCCAATTACTTTAGATAATACCGTACCAACTATCGATATTACCACACCTATCGAGGGTGATAACATCGTAAATGCTG
>NZ_SWKK01000047.1 GCF_005144745.1 Flavobacterium sp. ASW18X
TTCTTTTTTCGACAGGGTGGTTTTTTTGATTCTTCCATAGATTGCTAAATATGATAACTTTTTTAGTCAACCTATTTCAGGACGATGCCAAATAATCTCTAGTCTGTAACGGTTTCAAATACTGCTAATACTAACTTCTTCTTGTATATTAGAAATATAGGGTAATACATAAAATACTGTAAGTAAAAAGTAAAAATGGTGGTAGGGGAGCGCTAGAGCTTGCGTGTATCTGGATAATTAAATAGTGCTTATCCTTTTATTTTTTTTTTATTCTCATTTTTAATTTCATTTTTTGGTTTCTCACCAACTGTAATTGTTCCAAAATTCCCATTTTTTATCATTTCTTTAAATTGGTCAAATGCACTCCAAAAATTTCGACTTATTTTACCATCTTCAATTTCTTTGTTTATGAGAGGTCTAAAGTAATTCCAAACGTAATTGTCCTCATCGTGATTCCCTCTTTGATGCCAAAGAATTATCCAAGCTCTTTCTTGCCAACCGTGTTCTTTGGTGATTTCCATAAGTCTTTGAATGTTCAATGAATCTACTTTTCGCATTAATTCGTTTTGAAGTTTCTTGTATTCCTTATTTGGTTTTGGAAAAATTAGATTCATATATTTTTTTATGTTGACCGAATCATTTTCTTTTTGAGCGATTTTTAGCTGTTCCATTGCATTCGAGATATCTTCATCCGTTCTCCCACTTATATAATCGTCAATTTTCCTTACAAATTGATCTCTCGCTGTCAATTCCTCTATTTCTAGATAAATATCAATGTTATCTATAGTAGAGAAATATTGTTGTCTTAGTGAATTGTAATCTTCAATAATTTTCTGATAAAACTCTTCATTTTGAATTTCACTAAAACCTTTATACTTTCTCAAATATTCCATTTGCGCTCCACCTTCCGCAATTCCTTTTCTAATCCATTTATCAGCTAAGACATTATTATTTAATTTCAATGCGCATTCTGCAAGATTAAAAAAGGGTGTGCTGGAGTTAGGTGTTAATATATCAAGAGCGTCTTTGTATTTTAAAATTGCTTGTTCATAAATTGCATCAGTTCTCAATTTGTTTGCTTCTGAAATTAGTTCATCGAAGTTGTCATATTTGGTCTGTCCATAGCTGAAAGACGAAATGATTAGTAAAAGAAATAATGTTTTTCTCATAGTAATGCTATTGGTTGGGTTGTGAGTAATTACAAGGGTTTTGATGCTGCTTAAAACATACACTCCAAACTGGCACTAGCACAGGGCACTGGCGCAAGCCAAATGTTGGAGGCTTTACACAAGTAAACGAGAACAAAAAAATTCTATTTGCCTTTTTTGCAGTATGTTATTTAATTTTATTATTTAATTTTTCAATCCATTTTTCCCTTTCATTAATGACGAAGTTAAATTCATTTCCATCATGTGTTTTTATTTGAATACCATTGTCAATTACTTTAGCTGTTTTTCTTTTTCTTATTTCAGTAATATTATTGTAATGAATGTTGATTTGCCCTTTTTGTATATTCAATTTATGAGGCTTAAAAACTAACTTTTTATTGGTTAAATACAATTTTCCACCAACAGCTTCAATTCCTCGCCATAAGTTTGTTGTATCCTCAATTTCAATATGCTCGTCTGGAGTGAGCATCCCCCCAAAAACAGGACAGTAGGTTAAGTTCTTAAAAAGAAACTTAAATTTACTTATATGACACGAAGAAAATTCACTTCAAAA
>NZ_SWKK01000048.1 GCF_005144745.1 Flavobacterium sp. ASW18X
TTAACGTTGGGGCGTTAACTTTAGGTATGCAGGGAAAAAAGGATTACCAGGAAAAACTGTTTGCGAGCTTCCAATTGAGCGAGCGTATACCCAAGAACAATTTCTACAGGCGTTTAAAAGGGGCTTTGGACCTTGACTTTCTCTACTCGTTGACCAAGGGGTATTATGGCGAAAGCGGCCAGAAGAGCATCGACCCAGTGGTCTTCTTCAAACTCTGTCTCGTGGGCTATCTGGAGAACATTATCAGCGACCGCAAGCTGATCGACCATTGTTCGATGCGCTTGGACATCCTTTACTTCATCGGCTACGATATCGACGAGGAGCTGCCCTGGCATTCTACGATAAGCCGTACCCGTCAACTGTACCCGGAAAGTGTGTTCGAGGAAGTCTTCACCAAGGTTTTAAGTATATGCGCGGACAAGGGTATGGTCAGCGGGCATACCCAGGCGATTGACAGTGCGCCGGTAAAGGCGAACGCGAGCATGGATACCTTGGAACTGAAGGTGCCGGAGGAAGAGCTGCAAGAACACCTGCGGAAGGTGCGGGTCCTTAGTTCGATGGATAAAAAAGTGCCCCACCGCAAGAGCAAGGGCGACAGGTCCGATAAAGGACAACGAAGTGTTACCGCCAACGCTAATGAGCTCTCCGCCATAAAGGGCAGGAACAGGAAATGGGCGAAGGACCAGGACCAACGGCCGGGGGCGGGCAACAAGGGGGCCAAGTATACCAGTAACAAAACACACTACAGTCCCACGGACCCCGATGCGCGTATAAGCGTAAAACCGGGCAAGGCGAGAAAGCTGAACTATCTGGGCCAGCTCAGTGTGGATACGGCGAACCATGTGATCACCGACATCAGGGCCTACCATGCGGACGGGAAGGACAACCAACACCTCCCGGACATCGTAAAGCGTGTAAAGCGCAGGCTCTGGAAAGAAGGCCTGGTATGGGAGAACTGCGTAGCGGACACTGGTTACAGTAGCGGGGAGAACTATGCCTTTTTGGAGAAAACAGGGTTAAAGAGCTTCATTCCCCCGCACGGCACCTACAAGGGCGGTCCCGAAGGTTTTGTGTACGTTGAAGAAGATGACCATTATCTATGTCCGCAGGGCAAGGTGATTCCCTTCACCAAGGTTTTCCTAGACAGCCGCACCAAGACAAAGAAGAAGGAGTACCGCGCCAGAAAGCATGTCTGCCTTGGCTGTCCCTTACGGGAACGGTGCCTGGGCAAGTCGGCACAGGAAAAGAAGTTCAGCGTTACCTATTACCGGGCCGAGTACGAAAGGAACATAGCAAGGGTGGAGAGCCCACAGGGCAGGTATATGAAGGGCAAGCGGCAGAGTACGGTAGAGCCCGTTTTCGGCACCCTTACCCAGTTCATGGGGCTCAGGAAGATAAATACCATTGGGCTAAAACAGGCCAACAAGGTGATGCACCTATCGGCTATCGCCTATAACCTGAAAAAGTACCTGAAATTCGCCCAAAAACGGGTAAAGAGCGGGACCGGGAAACTTGCTTTGTTATTTTTTATAAAAAACAGGTGCCAAGAACTTGAAAAAACACTTGTAGGGTTGCCCAAAAATCTAGATTGCCCAGTCGTCCTAAAAACAAAAAGCCCCTAAAAAGGGCTTAAAAGAGGTCTCTTTTTTGCTGTTCAAGGGCTTGCGCAACGGTTACCA
>NZ_SWKK01000049.1 GCF_005144745.1 Flavobacterium sp. ASW18X
CAGGAAAAAGCTTGCTTTTTTGCTGACGACCGGCGCACGGGTGCGGAACGCGTATGGAACCTGCCCCTATCTGGGGAATAGCCTTTAGAAATGAAGATTAATGCCCCATAGTAATAATTAGTTGCATGATTAATTATTTAAAGAATTTCGGATAGGGATGGCCATGCGTATCATTAGCTAGTTGGTGAGGTAACGGCTCACCAAAGCAACGATGATTAGGGGCCCTGAGAGGGGGATCCCCCACACTGGTACTGAGACACGGACCAGACTCCTACGGGAGGCAGCAGTGAGGAATATTGGACAATGGCCGAAAGGTTGATCCAGCCATGCCGCGTGCAGGATGACTGCCCTATGGGTTGTAAACTGCTTTTATATGGGAAGAAACCACTCTACGTGTAGAGTACTGACGGTACCATAAGAATAAGGACCGGCTAACTCCGTGCCAGCAGCCGCGGTAATACGGAGGGTCCGAGCGTTATCCGGAATCATTGGGTTTAAAGGGTCCGTAGGCGGGCTAATAAGTCAGGGGTGAAAGGCCACAGCTCAACTGTGGGACTGCCCTTGATACTGTTAGTCTTGAGTTATAGTGGGGTTGCCGGAACATGTGGTGTAGCGGTGAAATGCATAGATATCACATAGAACACCGATCGCGAAGGCAGGTGACCAACTATATACTGACGCTGATGGACGAAAGCGTGGGGAGCGAACGGGATTAGATACCCCGGTAGTCCACGCCGTAAACGATGGATACTAGCTGTGGGGCATTTAGCTCCGTGGCCAAGCGAAAGTGATAAGTATCCCACCTGGGGAGTACGTTCGCAAGAATGAAACTCAAAGGAATTGACGGGGGCCCGCACAAGCGGTGGAGCATGTGGTTTAATTCGATGATACGCGAGGAACCTTACCAGGGCTTAAATGTAAGTTGCATGGGGCAGAGACGTCCCTTTCTTCGGACTACTTACAAGGTGCTGCATGGTTGTCGTCAGCTCGTGCCGTGAGGTGTCAGGTTAAGTCCTATAACGAGCGCAACCCCTGCCGTTAGTTGCCAGCATGTAAAGATGGGGACTCTAACGGGACTGCCGGTGCAAACCGTGAGGAAGGTGGGGACGACGTCAAATCATCACGGCCCTTACGTCCTGGGCCACACACGTGCTACAATGGCCAGTACAGAGGGAAGCCACTCCGCAAGGAGGCGCGGATCTACAAAGCTGGTCACAGTTCGGATCGGGGTCTGCAACTCGACCCCGTGAAGCTGGAATCGCTAGTAATCGGATATCAGCCATGATCCGGTGAATACGTTCCCGGGCCTTGTACACACCGCCCGTCAAGCCATGGAAGCCGGGAGTGCCTGAAGTCCGTCACCGTAAGGAGCGGCCTAGGGCAAAATTGGTAACTAGGGCTAAGTCGTAACAAGGTAGCCGTACCGGAAGGTGCGGCTGGAACACCTCCTTTCTAGAGACGATAGGCCCTTAGGCCCCGT
>NZ_SWKK01000050.1 GCF_005144745.1 Flavobacterium sp. ASW18X
CGAATGCTATACTTGCCAAACCATCCGTAATCAAAACATCATCATATTCTTTTATCAATGCTGTAGCAGAGTTAGTTTCTGAAAGTATATTAAAATCAGACAACACTTCTTCCCCTTCTATACTGACATTAAATATGCGCGTTCCTGTATTGCCATCTACACCAATGTAAATTTCCGCAAAATGCAAACGAATATCATACTTACCAGATATCATAATTGGTATCTCATAATTCATGTTACCATAACGTTCAGATTGGTACAATAAATCATCCGAAGTATTTGCTATGGCCAACGATGATGCCGTATAGGTCTGCCCGCCCGTTACATATTGATCAGCACTAAAAATACCATAGCTCGTGGTTAGCTCACCAGCTCCAGCATTTATCCGTATGGGCGTAAATATAGAAAATGGATAGCTGTCTGGTTGTATGGTTAACCCTACTGTATTTTCTATATTAGAAATATTCAAATTATACTGTACGTCTGGTGTTAATTGCGTTGTGGTGAGTAATACTGTTCTACCATCTTCTTGCAATACCGCAGAATTGATAGTTATGCCATTATCCAACATATAATTGGACAAATCTTCTGCCGTAGCAGCAGTTACCTTTTCATTGAAAAATACCCGAACTTGAGTCGTGTTTATTGATTTCACCTCTTCTACTACTGGAGCTGATTTGTCTACCGATACTCCTGCACCCACAAATTCTATGTAGTTTAAATCTACAATGCCTGTCCCTGCTGATGCGTTTTTAAATACTATATACAAATCATGCTTACCGCCTGGGTCTACGATTCCTAGCTCCACATTGGCCCAATCGTTGGCGCTACCCGTTACAGGAACTGCACTTGTACCTAACAAGGTCCCCGTTGGACTATCCAATCGCAATTCTATACTACCCCCTGAAACACTAGAAGATAAACGATAGATTAAAGATGTTATATTCTCTAGATTACGCCCTTGGTAAACAATGTAACTATTATGGTCTGCACGTATAGCATCCTCTGCTCCACCTAAATCATCTGTATTTTGAATAATGTTGATTCCTTGAGATGAATCATCGTAATGCTCTGCTTCTGCTACCTTAGGATATATTCGTATCTGACCAAAGGATTGTAATCCACCATTGTCTGTATAATTAGCATTAAGAACATAAAAAATATCTGCCTCTCCGTTGGTCTGATGACCTTCTGCTCCTAAAGTTAAATCTTGGGGGCATGCATCTATGGAAGGTGTATCATGAAAGTGTGTTAAATGTCCTAAAGAAGGGGTAACCACTACAGCTTCACATGCAATACCACTACCTTCAGTTCCTG
Source organism: Flavobacterium sp. ASW18X (assembly GCF_005144745.1). GTDB lineage: Bacteria > Bacteroidota > Bacteroidia > Flavobacteriales > Flavobacteriaceae > Croceivirga. The sequence goes on from NZ_SWKK01000050.1 coordinate 1,318, forward strand.
GGTTTCCATTTGTATCTCCGTCTTCTACATCACTAACGCTCAAAGCTACGCTAATATCATCTCCCCAACTCATAAAGCCTCCATCTGATGGGGAGGTAAAAGTAAAACTAGCCAAATTGTTGCCTGCATGTATGGTTAGGTTGGCTACACCTGTGCCCCCGTTACCATCTGATACCCGTAACTGTACGTTATATGTACCTGCTGTGGTATAGATAAAGGTAGGATTCTCCATAGTACTATCCGTACTTGGTGTACTCGTATCAAAAT
>NZ_SWKK01000051.1 GCF_005144745.1 Flavobacterium sp. ASW18X
TGTCTTGTCCTGAAATAGGTTGACCATTTTTTTGAGATTAAATGGTTAAAAATTCCAGTTGTTTTTTATTTTTTCTGTACGATTTGTACGGTTTGTTTTTGTTTAGATGTACATGGTTGGGTGTTTCAAAATCCAAACTCCAGTGTTTTCTAAGATAATTGTAAATAAAGATAGCTTTTTTGGTCATCTTTTGTGCTATCTGTGTGTTTTTGATGTTGTTCTTTAGTCCATACTCATACTTAAGGGTTTTGTTTATCCTTTCTGCTACCGCATTTTGGTAAGGGTCATATTGTTCGGTCATACTTAATTGAAGCCCGTTCTTTTCCGCAAATTCGGTGTACATGGGATTGCAATATTGTATACCTCTGTCTGAGTGGTGTATAAGTTTTTGATTAGGATATTTTCTGTTTTTCAGTGCCATTTTAAGGGCATCTAAACAGAGTTCCGTACGCATATTATTATCCAGTTTATACCCCATAATCTTTTTTGAATACGCATCGGTCACCAAGGCCAGATAGTTGTGCCCATGTTGTGTTTTTATGTACGTAATATCTGTGACCCAGAGCTGTTCTGGTCTAGTGGGTACTTTATCTTTTACTAGGTTTTTATATTTGTAAAAATAATGTTTGGAGTTAGTGGTTACATGGTATTGCTTTGTTTTTCTAACTAATAGTCTATTGTCTCTTAGTATATTAAATAACCGGTCTCTACCCAATTTAATGTTGTTTAGTTCTAGGTCTTTTTTAAGGTAGTCGTACAGTTTTTTGCCCCCTGTTTGGTGTCCTACCTTGTTACGGCATTCCTTGACCAGTTTCAAAACTATACTTTCATTATATTCTTTTGCTTTTTGAGATTTTAGCCTTTTATAGAAGGCCTGTTTACTTATCCCAAAACATTGTGCTAACCATTTTCTTTTAAACGGTCTTGCTTCTTTTTCTCTATCTCGTCTGCCAATGTTTTGGGTAATGACTTTTTTGCCATATCTACCCCTGTAATAAGTTCCATATCCGCAATTACGTCTTGCTGAAAGTCCTTAACAAATTCCAGTTCCGCTATTTTTTCCTTGAGCTTTTTGATTTCGTCTTTTTTGGCCATACCCGTATTTATTTGCTCCAAGGTACTGTATTTTTTTATCCAATAGGAAATGGAACTTCTGGATATACCATACTTTTGAGAGGCATGATTAATGGAAATCTGTCCATTATGAATTTGGTCAATGATGAAAAGTTTGTGTTCAAAACCCACTTTTTCATACTTCTTTTTTCGACAGGGTGGTTTTTTTGATTCTTCCATAGATTGCTAAATATGATAACTTTTTTAGTCAACCTATTTCAGGACGATGCC
>NZ_SWKK01000052.1 GCF_005144745.1 Flavobacterium sp. ASW18X
AAAAGGGTTTTAAATCAATTAATGGTAGTTTGGAGCAAAACAAAATTTCGCCCTCCTTTTTACAAGCTTCGGTAGTTTGAAACTAATAAGCTAATTTTATATTAAAATCTGAAGGCGGTTTTGGGACAGACTGCCGTTGTAAAACATTTGACTAAACTATTCGACATATTATTTAGATTCTTGCTTGGAAGCGGAACAACTTGGAATCAAGCAAAAGCGAAAGTTCATAAGGAATTAGGTATTTCTCAAGCCAAAATATTTGCTTGGAAATCTCACTCAATCGTTGAAATTGACTCTAAAAAAAATCTTGTCATTCTAAAAGGGGAAAACGGAAAATTAATCCCTATAGAATCGGATAAAAAAACAACTCAAAATTTGATAAAGGGCATTGCTGAAAATCAATTTTTACCGAAATATGGAACTGACTTTATTAACGAAATAAAATCTTGGAATTTTGAGTATTATCGAACCAAACCACCTGAATATAAAGTGGATTTAAGAGCAAAACTGAAACCAGAAGACCAAACTACCGAGAAAAGAAAAAAAATGTATCACAAACGGAATATAGTCGTGTCTGAATTTTTTATTAAAAAACTAATTGAAAAGACAATATAAAAACGTTTTACAACAATGAATAACCGCAATTACGGCGGATTCGACTACGTCCGAATCCAGCACGAATTGCTAAAACCTGTGCTTAATTCTAACACTACCAACTAAATACCGTAACTTCGGTTATACCAACCGTTATGTGGCATTTGAGTAAACCACCTTTTCATAATAAGGAAGCTCTCTTGCGCTGCTTTCAATAGAATTTATGCCGTCATTTACAAAGTCTTCGAGCCATATTACATTCTTCTTGACCATTGCAATAAATGTAACTTCATCCACCACCATTTCAGTCTCTATTGGCTCGAATCCAAAAAAACTGTAATATCTTCTTACCCATTCCGCTTCCTCATTAGTGAGTACCTTGTTTGGAAACAGCTTGCTTATCATTAATTTTTTAGCCATACTAAAAACGCCACATAACAAAGTGTAAAGCAAATAGCCGTCATGTGGCTAAGTTTTTCGCTATTTGCAAGGTTTGTAATCATTTCAATCTTTAGTGTTTTCTGTGTAGGCTACTTGCCTTACACAAACCGTTGTAGTGCATTTGGCAGAAGGCATCGTCCTGAAATAGGTTGACTAAAAAAGTTATCATATTTAGCAATCTATGGAAGAATCAAAAAAACCACCCTGTCGAAAAAAGAA
>NZ_SWKK01000053.1 GCF_005144745.1 Flavobacterium sp. ASW18X
TGAGCATCCCCCCAAAAACAGGACAGTAGGTTAAGTTCTTAAAAAGAAACTTAAATTTACTTATATGACACGAAGAAAATTCACTTCAAAATTCAAGACCAAGGTGGTTTTGGAGGCGCTCAAGGAGCGTGAAACGGCAAAGGATTTGGCGCAGCGTTTTGAGATATCTCCTCAGCAAGTCAATCTCTGGAAACGGGAGTTTCTCTCACAGGCGGAATCGGTATTCTCAAAAGGTGGCAAGTCGACCAAGAGTGAAGCCGAAGAAAAAGAAGACCGATTGCTCAAGGTAATAGGCAAACAAAAAGTAGAGCTTGATTTTTTAAAGAACGCCTTGCGCTAAGACCCTTAAAGGAGCGAAGAACAATGATAAGCAGGGATCATTCCAACTTAAGTGTTGTAAAACAGAGCGGGCTTCTACAGTTGCACCGCTCAGGGTTCTATTACAAACCTAAAGGAGAGAGCGAACTCAACCTAGAGCTGATGCGCCTGATGGACGAACATTACGCCGACCATTATTTCAAAGGGGCCAAACGCATGCACACTTGGCTTACAATGGACAAAGGGTACAAGGTCAACCAAAAGCGTATAGACCGGTTATATTACAAAGTAATGGGGCTAAGGGCCATTATGCCCGGTAAACATACCTCTAAGCGAAACAAGGCGCATAAAGTATATCCGTACCTTTTACATAACCTAAAGGTTGAAAGGCCTAACCAAGTATGGGCGACCGACATCACATATATACCCATGCGCAAGGGCTTCATGTACTTGGTCGCCATCATCGACCTGCATAGCCGTTATGTACTCAACTGGTCGGTATCGAATACCATGGACGCCCAGTGGTGCAAAGAGACCTTGGAAGAGGCCATTGCAGTCCATGGCAAACCTGAAATCGTCAATACCGACCAAGGAAGCCAATTTACCTCCGAGGTATTCACCCGTTTGGTCCTATCCAACGATATCAAACTGAGTATGGACGGTAAGGGAAGAGCAATCGACAATGTGTTCATAGAACGTCTTTGGAGAAGTGTCAAATACGAAAGCGTATACCTCAATCCACCAGACACGGGAATAGACCTATACCAACAATTGAAAACATATTTTGACTTTTACAACAACAAAAGAAGGCATCAGGGAATCGACAATCAAATACCTTTTAAAAGGTATTTGAGAGAACAACAAAAAGCAGCTTAATGAATATTAACCAGAACCTAATTTAGAGCAAAACCTGTCCTAATCACTGGGGGATGCTCA
>NZ_SWKK01000054.1 GCF_005144745.1 Flavobacterium sp. ASW18X
CGTACAAATCGTACAGAAAAAATAAAAAACAACTGGAATTTTTAACCATTTAATCTCAAAAAAATGGTCAACCTATTTCAGGACAAGACAATACCCGAATACGTTGTAAAACATTTAAAACGAATGAGAGAACTTCTAAATACATTTTTAGACACAACTAAAGAGAGAATTAAAAATCCATTTATTGGAGCTTTCATATTTTCATTCGTGGCTTTTAATTGGAAACCAATATTCGTTATATTATTCGCTTCTCAAACAATTCAAGAAAAAATAGAAATTGTTGAATCGGAATATACAGGACTTTTATACAATCTTTGGTTACCAATTTTATTTGCGCTTTTTTATGTTTTGATTTTACCATATATAATGTGGTTATTTGATAGAATCGCCAGTAAAGCAGTTGTTGGCAGAAAGGAAAATGTTTTAGAACAACAGTTATTTGACTTGAGGTCAAAACAAAGATTAGCTGAACAAGAAAGTAGATTAGAAGATATCAGAGCTAGTTTTCGAGAAACGGCTGACTTGAATAAAAAGATTGATATTTTATCAACTCAAATAGAGGAAAGAGATAAGACAATTGAAGTCCTACAAACCGAATTGGAAACAGCACAAGATGACCAATCGAGATTACAAAACTTCTTACGACACCAAAACGACAACTCACTTACGGAAAAACAGAAAGAAGATTTCGCAAAAAAATATGAGTCTTTTAAAACATCTGACCTTTATGAGTTCTTTAAAGAGGTTGGTTCTGAGATAAGTCGGAGAAATTCAGTTCCAAATAATATGGACGACTTGATAATCGAAAAATTTAGACATACCGACATTATTAGAGAAGTTAGAGACGAGGAAAATCAAAGAACATATTATGAATTTACAAAAAAAGGTGAATTCTTTTGGAAAGAGTATATTCTCAATTTAAAAATTGTCAGAAAACCAGACCCAAAAGATGATTTACCTTTTTAAAAAAAACGTTTTACAACAATGGTAACCGTTGCGCAAGCCCTTGAACAGCAAAAAAGAGACCTCTTTTAAGCCCTTTTTAGGGGCTTTTTGTTTTTAGGACGA
>NZ_SWKK01000055.1 GCF_005144745.1 Flavobacterium sp. ASW18X
CGTACAAATCGTACAGAAAAAATAAAAAACAACTGGAATTTTTAACCATTTAATCTCAAAAAAATGGTCAACCTATTTCAGGACAAGACAGAATCGAAAATCGAGCGATAAATTGATGTTTAAAAAGAGAAAGACATATACTCCAAAAATTAGGACAAGAAAGATACTTTGTCCCATTGATTTAAATGCTCCACATAAAGATTTCGAAGACTTTCTTTTTGTCAACAATAATTCGGAATCAGTTCGATTAATGGGAATCAAAAAAGGAAAAGAATTTGAAACTGGAGTTGTTACATTAACAAGTGAAATTACAGAAAGTGATATTTTTTCTCGTTTCATTGATAATTCAAATGAAAAGATTGATTCTGTTGATAGTATGCTTAATTCAATAGTATTTTACCTTGAGGAGATAAATAAGTTTAAGATTGGGAATATTATTGCATTAAAGAATTCTGACAATGAATTTGGATTTGAATTAGAAAAAATAAGGGAGAGAATTAGTATGACCAAAAAGAATAAACTTCCGTAAAAATGGGAAAATTAAGATGCATTTGCGGACATAACATTGTAGACCAGACAGACAATATTTCTTATAAAGGATATATATTATCGGACACATGTGTCGATGAAGTGTCTGACATACTAACGGATAATATTGATTCATTAATTGAGGCAAATAACAAGAATGAAAGACTTGATTGGATAAAAAAGAATTTTATCGTACCACCATATCCGATTGATTTAAAAGACTCAGCAATGATTCACGATTTATTGTCAAGTAAACTTATAGAAAAAACTCAGGATATTTTTGAGTGTGAGAAATGTGGGAGAATTGCAATTCAGGTGGGACTGACAAATAAATTTAGTTTTTACAACCCTGATTCTGATAAATCAAAAGGAATATTGGATAGCAAGAAATAATAAAAACGCACTACAACAATGGTAACCGTTGCGCAAGCCCTTGAACAGCAAAAAAGAGACCTCTTTTAAGCCCTTTTTAGGGGCTTTTTGTTTTTAGGACGA
>NZ_SWKK01000008.1 GCF_005144745.1 Flavobacterium sp. ASW18X
ACATTAAGTTACGAAATATCACCAAGGTGACAAAGTAAATTGAGGTGATAAAAGGGTGGGTTTTGAGACAGTCTGACGGTCTGGTGTATGAGCAGTAGCGGGTTTTATACAAACACTTTTCGGATTGTAATATACTTTAATTTACATTGAAACCTTTGGATTAAGCACTTAAACCGCTATTGCTTATACACGTTGTTAGCCACTGGCTTTTTCTTCAAATTCTGGGCAATCCAATCGAATTTCGGTTACCTTTAATTCCTTTTGAAGAAGGTTGCAGTAGTTTAATCCATTATCTTTTTGATAAAACGTACACCCAAAGCAAGTCCGTTGGACAGTCAAAATTCCGCTTCGGTTTAATTTATAAATCAGTTCACTTAATGTGCTAAAAAGGCTTACTAATTCACTCTCGTTGAATTTGTCAATATGCTTTTTGAGAGGTTTAGCGAAATCGTTTGTTTCCTTAACCAATTTTTTTCCCAATTCGGTCAGCTGTAGTGAGTAGCTACGACTATCCGAAATTGAAAAGTCTTTTAAAACCATCCCTTTTTTGTCCAAAACCTTTACTGCATCGCTAATGGTTGGCTTGGTTACATTAAACTCTTTAGCTAAATGGCTTACATTACACAATTCCTGTTTGTGGAATGCTATGAAAATCAGTATCTGAATTTGGATTGGGCTTAAGCCTACCAATTTGGCTTTTTCCCACAACAACACCTTAAACACTTCTGAAATTCGTTCCAATCCTGCAACGATTTTGCTCGAAGTATCTATTTCCTGTTGTTTTGGGTTAAATAAGCTATTATCCATAAAAAAGTCCCGTTTGATTGACGGGACAAAGTTAGCAATCCTAATTAATTTAATCGCAGTTTTCCATTTCAATGATGTGAAAGCCAACATTCTCAATAGATGAAATTATCTGTTCGGTAGCTTGTTCGATGTGGCAGAACCTGCATTCTTTTGCCGTTAGATGCTTTGTGGCAAAAGGTTTTGTTTTTAGATATTGCTTTCCGAAACCAAAAATGGTTTCTTCGTCAGTAACTTCATTTGGCACGAGGATGTCAAAATGCATTACTTTTCCGTCTTCTCGCTGAACGTAGGTATCCCAAACTGAAACTTTCATTCTATTGTTTTTTTTACGGTGTAAGGCAATGATAAATCGCCACTTGCAACGCCAAACACTTCGTAAACGCCCAACATTGGCATATCGTCATTGCTCGTGTTCACTTTCATAAAAGCTGTAACACCATCATAGTTAAAATCTGATTGATTGTTCATTCTGTAATTTGGAACGATGAGCTTTATCGTATTTCCCATCGTGGTTACAGAAAACCCTGGTGAGTCCATATACATTGGCATTCCTGGATTTGTTGGTGGTAACACAACCGTTTTGTCCGCTTTTTTGAATTGTTTTACGGAAAGACCACCTGCGACTCTGTCGTCTTTGGTCAAGACCACCCAATGCGGATGCCAAACAAGTCCGTCATTGTCAAAAATCTTGTCGTTGTTCTCGTCCCAAAGCGGTGTGTCGTCAAAATCGGGATGCGATGTTAGTGCAAGTGCAACGATACCATCGGTTTGACCAAACCCTACATCAGTCGGTTTTAAAGTTGTTGGGAACACATAACCCAAAACAGGTGCGCCATCCAATTGTCCTGCCTTTGTTGGTGTAGTTTTTCCTGCTGTTCTGTTAACATCAATTTCCCAAACGGTTATTCCCAAATCAGATTTATGGGTCACACGAACATCTTTTATGGCAAAGTCCTCGTTTTTATATTCACTTTCCTGTGCACAGGACTTTGTTGTGCTGAAAAGCATTGTTGCTGAAAGTAATAATACTATTGATTTCATAATTTTAGATTTTAAAAGTTAGGATTCCATAACAATATTAGGAATCCTAACTATGTAGTTTAAAAATTTTAACCTTTTACATCATCCATTGATGCACCAAAGTTGATGTGTAACGTATTTCCATTTGGTGTTACCAAGGCTGGTACAGATTTTACACCTGCTTTTTCGGCTTCGGTAATTCTCGACCTTTCTTCGCCAATGTGTACCACTTCCACATTTTCTGCTCCGATTAAGTTTACTATGTCCTGTTCTGCACTTACACATACTGGACAACCTGCGTGATAAAAAATTGATTTGCTCATTTTCTGAATGAATTTAAACTGTTATTGCATTATTGCTCTGCAAATATAGTAAGGAATCCTAACTGTACAAATAAAATTTAAGATTTTACATAGACCCAACCTTGCCTTCCCGATTGAAATGTTACCTTTACTCTCTTGTAATCAGCCACTTCATATAAATCTGCTTTCTTTAATTCATCGGTGGAAATTTCGTAGAGTGTTCCGTTTACTCGGTCATTTGGGTCTTTACTTGGAACAGCAATTGGGTGAAACTCCTGTTCGCTTTTTTCAAGAACAGTTTTGTCTGTTATTTGAAGCTGTTCCAATTTAAAGCCTGTTAGTATTTCCTTTGTTCCATTCAGTTCTCGTCCGAACGATTCGAGCTGTACTTTTTCGAGTTGAAGTGTTCCGTATGAAAACAAGAGTTCTTTCAATTGCAGAATGTTTGTTTAGCTTGTGGCTAACAATTGAATATCCGTCATATTACTGATATTCCACATTTGGCATAAAGATAAACCAATTCTTATACACTACTGTTTTAAATAGTGCAACCGTCCAACCCATATAGTCAGTCTACTGTAATTCGCTAAAAGCAATCTCTTTAAAAGAAGTAATTACCTTATCGGCTAGGGTATAATCTTGATTTTTAGAATGTGGACTATCAAACGCTACCGCATAAATACCTGCGCTGTGTGCAGCTTTTATGCCATTGGTAGAATCTTCTATTACCATACAATGCGCTTTGTCGTAACCAGATGCTTCTGCCGCTTTTATAAAAATCTCTGGATGCGGTTTAGATGCTTTTAAGTCTGCCCCACTTAATTTTGCCACAAAATACTGGTCCAAATTAAACCGTTTAAAGACGTTATTTATGCTGGGCATACTGGCAGAACTTGCCAAAACCAAGGTAAGTCCGTTAGCGTAGTAATCCCTAATCAGGTCTAGAACGCCAGGTATAAGTTCTAAATCCGTATCTAGGGCAAAAAGCGACTTAAAGTGTTTGCGTTTGCTGGCTACCAAGTCTTTGGGGTGCGCATCTAGGTTAAATTCGGTCACCAGTTCCTCACAAATAGCCATGGTGGCCTTTCCAGTAAAACTTTGGTATAAAGCAGTAGATACATCTATACCAAATTCTTTGAACATGGCGTGGTAGGCTTTTGTATGCAGAGGTTCAGAATCTATGATTACCCCATCCATATCAAACAAAACTGCTTTTATCATCTTACAACAATTTGGTGTAAAAATAATAGGAATACTAGAGGAAACCCTCTTTTAAGCTACATTATAAAAAGCGCGCCTTAATTTGTGAATATTCACACTAATTCTGTTTAATTTTACGGGGTGATAAATTCAACAATAAAAGAAGTATATGAAAACCTACCCAATAGGTTGGTAGCGCAATATCCTGAATTGCCTTTTGAAAACCATTGCTATTTGCGTATTGCTCTAGATTGGCTATTTAAGGCGAAATGGGATACAAAAATTAACAGACCTGCCTATAAACACCTAACCGAAAAACAAAAGCTGCAACTACAGCTACTTTTAAAAGGTTACTTAACCCATAAAAAACAGCTTTTAGCACATCATAAAGCCTCTCTAACATATAGAAAATCATGGAAAAAACAGCTAACATTACCATTATAGGTGCTGGAGTAAGCGGACTGCTCGCCGCCAAAACTTTGGAAGAAAAAGGCTATAGCCCAACCGTTGTGGAGGCTACGGAAACAGTTGGCGGTAGAGTTAAAACCGATTTTATAGATAGTGTGCCTTTGGACCACGGTTTTCAAGTACTACTTACGGCCTACCCTATGGTACAAAAACACTTGAATTTAGAAGCGCTTAACCTCAACTATTTTAAACCTGGAGCCCTTTTGTTTTCTAACGGTAAAAGAGAACGTATTGGCGACCCACTTCGGGATTTTAGCGCTTTGTGGCCCACCTTGGTTGCAGAAGCGGGTACCTTTAAGGACAAATGGAAAATTTTTAAACTTTCGCTGCAATTAAAACGTACTTCACTAAACGACATTTTTGCATCTAAGGAAACCACTACACTTGCTTTTTTACAAGACTACGGTTTTACGGATAGCATAATCAATAACTTTTTTAAACCTTTTTTCACAGGCATTTTTTTAGAAGAAGAATTACGGACCTCATCCAGAATGTTTCAATTTGTATTTAAGATGTTTGGCGAAGGCCATGCAGCTGTTCCCAAAAATGGTATTGGCGCTGTGGCTCAGCAACTAAAAAACAGTTTAAAACAGACCACATTCCAGTTTAATACCAAAGTAAATTTTTCTGCAACGGGAAAAATCGCAACTGAAAAGGGCGAAACGATTACTACCGATGCAGTCCTCTGTAGCGCTCCGTTGCAAAGCGAAGTAGCCTGGAAAAGTTGCCATAATTTTTATTTTGAAACTTCAGAATGGGCTTTTGAACCCGGTATCATAGGATTACTTACGGCCCCAGAGACCTATGCCAACAACATTAATTACTTGTTCCAAACCAAAACACCCATACTATCGGTTACCGTGGTGAAAGAAAGTACCCATGCTGTAACTGATTTAGAACAATTGGTTCGTAAAGAATTAAAATTACATTGTGCCATAGAAACGGGTAGGCTAGTGAAACACTACCACATTAAAAAAGCATTGCCTGATTTAGAAAACATACGACAAGATTTTACACAGAAAAGGGACTCATCCAATAGCATTTTTATTGGTGACTATACCTTAAACGGCTCCTTGAATGCTGCCATCCAATCTGGAGAAGCAGGCGCCTGTGCAGTAATGAATCAACTACAACACACCTAATGGGTATGCTTGTGTTCTAGCAACATATCAAACGAAACCGTTTTTAAGGCTTTTTCATGGGTAGCCTCTAAAATTACCGGTGGTGCAACATGGGCAACGTAGGCTTCTTTCCAACGAGAAACACACAAACACCATTTATCACCAGGTATTAAACCTGGAAAATTATAATAGGGTATGGGTGTTATTAAATCATTGCCACGGCTTAATCAAAATGCTAAAAACTCTTTGGTCATTAGCGCACATACCACATGCGTACCCGTATCCATATCGCCCGTTTTGCAATAGCCATCCCGGTAAAATCCGGTTTTTGGTGCAAAACAACAAGGCTCTAAAGCGGTACCAAGAACGTTATTGGGCATTGTTTTCTTTTCGATACTTAGTTTCAGCAATGGTTTGCTGGTTTCGTAAGGCTTCAATAATGGACACATCAAAACGCACGCCATCAGCATGCATATCTGCCAAAGGACGCTCAATCATGTAAGGTGTTTTCTTTTTCATAGCAATTTTTTTCCGCTTCACCTTAAAAATAATCATTTTGTTTAATTTATTTGTCTTTTAATTAAACATTTAAGATTGATTTAATAGATGATATACTGAATTGTCTGTAACATTTAGTTTTAATTTGATACCTATCTAAAGCAAAGCTTGGCAATTTTTGTTAGCTTTAAGGCAAGGCAAAGCCTACCATTTTAAACCGTACTAATAACCAAGAAACACCTTTAATACATTGTTGTTTCTACTATAAACCTAAACTCTAAAACATGGATATCTTCGGAAAAATCAAGGAAAAGCTCAGTAATGAATTTATAGATATTATTGAGTGGCTAGACTACACGGACGACACCATTGCACACCGTTTTGAGCGGTACCAGAATGAAATTAAAAACGGCGCCAAACTCATCGTTAGAGAAGGGCAGACGGCAGTTTTTGTAAACGAAGGGCAACTTGCAGATGTGTTTACCCCCGGTACTTATGAGTTAACTACCCAAAACCTACCTATCCTTTCTACTTTAAAGGGTTGGAAATACGGTTTTAACTCCCCTTTTAAGGCCGAAGTTTATTTTGTGAACACCCATTTATTTACCGATGAAAAATGGGGCACTAAAAACCCAATTACCTTAAGTGACGACCGTTTTGGCTTGGTAGAGATACGTGCCTTTGGAACCTATGCCTTCCGTATTTCCGATGCGGGCAAATTTATTATTGATATTGTAGGCACGGATAACAACTTTACCAATTTTGAAATTAACGAGCATTTAAAAAGTTTAATCGCTACCCGATTTACAGACACCGTTGGCGAGGCCAATTTACCCATTGAACTGTATGCCGCCAATACCACAGAGCTTTCTGAAACGTGTAAGGAAGTAATGGCTCCCGAGTTCCAAAGTGTAGGTATTTCTTTAGAAAAATTCTACATAGAAAATGTTTCTATGCCAGAGGAACTTAAGAAAGAAATTTTTGAATATAGCCGCATAGACAAGTTAGATTTAGATAAGCTAACCAAGTTCAAAGCTGCCAAAGCTATTGAAGCTGCTGCCCAAAACGAAGGCGGAACCGCCGGTGCCGGTATGGGTATGGGCATGGGCTTTGTTTTGGCGCAACAAATGGGCGGTTTAATGAATCCGCAAATGGGCGGCCAAGCTGTTGCGCAGCAGCCTGCTACAACTGGCGCCGTACCCCCACCAATGCCGGTACAGGTACAATACTTTTATGCGGCCAACGGCACACAACAAGGTCCGGTTACGTTTGACCAATTAAAAACCTTATTTGCCAACCGTACCATTAATAGGGAAAGTTTGGTGTGGAAACAGGGCATGAGCAATTGGGCGCAGTTACAAGAAGTAGAAGAATTAAAGTCCTTCTTAGGAGGTAACACGCCTCCACCACTACCGCCAACAGCGTAATTAGCATATTTTATAAAACTAATTCATGGGCAGCAGCTTTGCTGCTGCTCACTTATAAAAACCAAAGCATACCCAGCTCATGGAAGCGGTGAATACTCAACAAACCGAACTTAAAAAACCCTGCATCAACTGTGGTGCAGAAATGAAATATAGCCCAGGCACTAAAAGTGTCTTGTGCGAATATTGTGGCCATACCGAAGAAATTCATTTAGACGAAAATGGTTTTGAAGAGCTAGAGCTGTATCCCTACCTTAAGGAAATGGGGGCGCAACGCCACTCCGAAGAAATTTCCATGCTCAATTGTAAAAATTGTGGTGCTACCCAGCATGTAGAAGAAAATTACAAATCGCTACACTGTGTATACTGTAGCATGCCTTTGGTTTTAGAAGACCAGTATAAAGAAGAATGGATTTTGCCGGGTGCCGTATTGCCTTTTCAAATAGATAAACAAAAGTCCTTTCAAATCTTTAAAAAATGGGTTAATTCACTTTGGTTTGCACCAGACAACTTAAAAAAAGCGGCATTAGACCCGCAATTTACCAAAGGATTGTATTTACCCTATTGGACGTTTGATGCCCAATTACAAGCCCAATATTCTGGTCAGCGTGGTGAGTATTATTATGAAACCAAACGGGTACGTAACAGCAATGGTAAAATGGTAAACCAGCGGGTACGGAAAACACGTTGGTATCCAGCCTCTGGCAGCGTAGCTGGTTTTGTAGACGATACTTTAGTGGAAGCTAGTAAGCAAAGAAAGGGCCGAGTTCCCAGTAAAATTGCTAGGTGGAACCTCAACTTATTACAGCCTTTTAACAGTAGCTTTTTGCGTGGTTTTGTAACCGAAAAATATACCATTCCCTTATCCCAAGGGCATTTGGCTGCCAAGGGCGAAGCTAAACGGATTGCAGAACGCTGGTGCAGACAAGATATTGGTGGAGATACCCAACGGGTAAGCAGTATGGATGTGCAATTATCAGAGGAAACGTTTAAGCACATCTTACTACCCGTTTATGTAAGTTCTTACCGGTATAACGGAAAGGAATATAACTTTTTTGTTAATGGCGAAAATGGAACCATTTCTGGTTCTAGACCGTATAGTGCTTGGAAGATATTTTTTGCCGTTTTAGTAGGGCTTATTATCATAGGAATTCTAGTAATAGTTGGCAGATAGCTTTCCATATATTTAATTTAGATTAAACCATTTTTTGAAAGCATTACCTACCAAAACCAACCGATTACATGCACTAGATGCGCTGCGCGGTATTATGATGTTATTGGGTATTGTATTACACAGCGCACTAACATATTCGGTTACCCCACATGGTGATGCTTGGTCTATTAAAGACCCTAATAGCACTAGTTTGGCAACGGACTTTCTGGTGTTACTGATTCATACCTTTAGAATGCCGCTATTTTTTATGGTGGCTGGCTTTTTTGGGGCGCTTCTTTTTTATGAAAGGTCTGCCCTAAAAATGATTAAAAACAGGTTTTCTAGAATAGTCTTACCCTTTATAGTGTTTCTAAGTCTTTTATGGCCTGTTATTGTTTTTGCTTTTGGGTATACCCACGGGGTGTTTCTAGCTAAACCAAAACCTCTAAAACATGCTTTGAGAATGTTATCATCCATACAGGATTTTATTCCAAAAAGCACCTCACATTTATGGTTTTTGTACTATTTAATGCTTATCACAATAGCCACTGTTCTCATCGCTTTACTATTAAGAACGCTACCTATATTAAAGATTAAAACAAAAGCGGTATTTAAGGCTATTCTTAAAAACCCTTTGATAAGAATCATCAGTTTAGCAACTATAGTTGGTCTATTGTTAAAAGTATTTGGCAGCAGCATGGTTGCTACTTCCGTGTCTTTAGTACCAGATTACCATACCTTCTCTTATTATTTTATATTTTATTTGCTTGGTTGGTTGGTCTACGCCTCCAAAGAACCCTTAACCCTATTTGTAAAATACAGCTGGCTCACTACGGGTCTTGCTGTTGTTTTTTCTATTGCTGAGGGTTTAATAATAACGGCCTATAATTTAAACCCTAGTGGAAACTCCAACCTACTCATTGCGTTTAGCGCAATTATTGTTAGCCTATTTATTTTTGGTTTAACAGGTTTGTTTGTACGCTATGCCAGTACACATTCTCCTAAACTACGGTACATTTCAGACGCTTCGTATTGGGTGTACCTCATTCACCTACCCATAACCGTGCTCATCCCCGCAGCACTTGCAAACTTATCCTTACCTGCATTAATAAAGTTTTTTATAGTGATTCTAGTCACCGGAGTTATTTGCTTTGTGAGCTACCATTACCTAGTACGAAACACCTTTATTGGTAAATTTCTGAATGGAAAAAGGTTTCCTTTAAAAGCGGTTCAAGACTAATACTGTCTGAACAAACTATGTTTTTACCAGCAATAGCTTTATAAAAACTACTAATCATTCGTAAAACTCATTTAAATTTTAAAAAACGACAGGATATTTTACAATATGTTAAAATAAACCCAAAAATTAATAGTTTAACTTAGTGACAAACCGATAATTATTGTTTCTAAATATATATACGTTTTAAATCTAGTAGTATGAAAATCAAATTAATCGCAATTCCAGTCCTAGCAATTGGTCTACTAACCGTTTCTTGTAAAGACAACAAAAAAGCAGAAGAAGAAATGGTTCAAAAACAAATTGAAACCATAGAATCTGTAGAAGAATCTGTGGATAGCACCATTACAGAAGTCCATGAAAAAGCGGTAGAGGTAGAAGAAATGATTCAAGAATTAGATAGTTTATAATTTAACATAAAACACAAACCATGAAAAAAATAATTATTGCAGCATTAGTGCTTTTGGCATGTTCTTTTAGTATGCAAGCGCAAGGCAAATCTCAAGAAGCTAAAGGTAAAGCCAAAGAAATGAGGGCTAAAGGCAAAGACAAAGCCGATAAACTTAAGGACGATGTAGAAGCGGAAACGGAAGAACTACAGGAAAAAGGCCAAAAAGGGAAAGAAAAAGCCCAAGAAATGAAGGAGAAGGCCAAAGGGAAGGCTGATGAAGCCAAAGACCGTAAAGATGAGCTAGACGAAGAGTTAGAAGATATGGATGAAGCTGCTTCTAAAAAAATTAAGGAGAAAAAAGAAAAATTAAAGGAAGCTAAAGAAAATAAAGGCAATGCCTATGGCAAAGCAAAAGGCGAAATGTCTGGTAAAGAGTTTGGTGCCTATAGAGCTTCTATGGCGAAAGAAAAAATAAAGGAGAGTGAGGCTACTTTAAATGAAGATGAAGCTATTTTAAGAAAAGGACGCCGTTCTGTAGAAGATGCTAAAAAGCGTGTAGAAGAGCAGAAGAAAAACAAAAAGGCTTCTCCTGAAGAAATTAGCATGAAGGAAGAAAAGATTAAAAAAGCGGAAGAAAAACTAGATGAGCTAGAGGTTTCTATTAAACGCGGAAAAGAAAAAATAAAAGAGAAGACGGAACAATTGAAAAAAGTTGGCACCCCTGTAGAGCAATAAAAAATAAAAAATCCCCGAAATTTCGGGGATTTTTATTTTTATTCAAACACCAGACAAACGGGACTATCCAAGGCTACCTCATGCAAAAAATTTAAAGTACCTTCTTTTTCATCTCGTTTAAACACGGTAATATTATTGCTCTTTTTATTCGCTACCAAAACAAACTTACCGTCTGGAGAAAGGGTAAAGTTTCTTGGCCAATCGCCTTCCACAGAAGTCCTGCCCACTAGACTAATTTTTCCAGTAGCTTTGTCAATTTTAAAAATTACCAAGGTGTTTTCTCCTCGGTTGCTCCCATACAAGAATTGCCCATCTGGACTCATATGAATATCCGCACAGGGGTGTGGACCAGCATAATCGGGGTCGATGGTGCTTTCTGTTTGCAAGGGCTGAAACTTACCTAATGCGTCTCTTTTAAATACCGTTAATGTTGCATTAAGTTCGTTGATAACGTACATAAAATTTCTGCTTTCATCAAAAACAAAATGTCTTGGACCAGCTCCTTTGTCTAAAGTTAAAGCCTCTTGCTCAGCAGGCACCCAACCATAAGGTTGTTTTGTATATCTTTTTACTTGGTCTAAGCCTAGGTCTGCAGCAAATAATCCATCCGCATTAAAATGAGCCATATGCACATGGCTTATGCCCGTAGTGTCTGGCGGATTATGATTAATTAATTGTCGGTCTCCTAATTGTCCATCTTCTAACAAATCAAAAATAGCCAGATTGCCCCCAGAATAGTTAGAGACTGCCAATTGACCAGATGGCGAATAGGCCACATGGCAAGGATTTGCCCCACCTGTTGCTTTCGCATTTAGCTTTTTTAACCCTTCGTTGGTCACCGCCAACGCCACAACACCACCGCTATCCCCGCCAAAGTCCGAAGACTCTTCTACAGCATACATCATTTTACCATCATAAGATAAAGTTAAAAAGGAAGGACTGTTTAGCTTTACCTCTAACTTTAAAGAATCTAAGGCACCCGTTATCGGATTAAATTGGATAGAATAAATGCCTTCGCTGCTACCGTTAGTATACGTACCTATATATATTTTTTGCATCTCTTGTGGTTTTTCTTTTTTACAAGCAGTAAATAATAAAAGTACTACGGCTAAAATGTGGTATTGCATTTTCATGTTTAGTGTGGTTTGTGGGCTTCTAAAGTAACTATTTCTAGCTAAAACCAAAGCAACCATTAACGTTCTTTATCTTTACGCCGTGGATAAAGACAGTATCATCTTAATTCTATGTAGCCTTGGTATTGCGCAAGGACTATTTTTGTGTGGTTATTTACTCAGTCTTAAAAAGGGGAATGTACTTGGCAATCAACTCCTGTCTTTAATACTCATTGGTTTAGTACTACGTATTGGCAAGTCTATTTTACATGTTTATATAGACCTAAGCCCTTGGCAACGTAACATTGGCTTGGGCGGCATACTACTGGTGGGGCCTAGTCTTTGGTGGTATGGAAAGGTGCTGCTTTTTAAATTAAAATCATTACCCAAAAGTGCTTACCTACACTTTATACCTTTTGGTCTATTTGAGTTGTTTTGTTGGTTAATTCCCAACGATGGTCAACTATGGGCCTATCTAACGTATTACGCCGTATTTGTACATTTAGCCATCTATATAGTATTGGCGATTCGCACCTTAAAATTTGGTAGCCCTTTGGCTTCCAAAGTTGCTATACGATGGTTTAGAAACTTGGTAATTGGTGTAGGTCTAATTTGGTTCTTTTATATCGGTAATATTTTAGGTATTGTCCCTTTTTACATCGGAGGAGCTCTTTTCTTTTCTTTTTTGGTATACGTGTTTTCTTTTTTAATGTTGAAACAGCACACCTTTACGCTAGAAAAATATGTGAACACAACTGTAGACCCCAAGGAGGTACGCCTTATCATCAATAAATTAGAACGGCTATTTACAACCGAAGCAACGTACCTACAACCCAACATGAATTTAGCTAGTGTTGCAGAACAATTACAGGTAACGCCTAGAGCATTGTCCCAAGCCATAAATGAAGTTTTGCACATGAATTTTTCGGAATATGTAAACTCCCATCGCATTAATAAAGCAAAACAACTTTTGGTACACCCTGATTATGCAGAAGAAAAAATTGCAACCATTGCTTACGATGTTGGTTTTAACAATCCTACTTCCTTTAATATTGCTTTTAAAGCAATAACCAAGATAACGCCCACACAATACAAGAAAGGCCACATTGCAGCGGTAAAATCATCTTAAAAATCATGATTTTTAAAGTTCAACCATGCTAAAAAAGGCAGTTTTGGCAAAAACAATTCTATGCGTTATTTGCTGTCACTGCTTTCCGTTTTCTTTCTGAATTGCATTACCAAAGA
Organism: Flavobacterium sp. ASW18X; assembly: GCF_005144745.1. GTDB lineage: Bacteria > Bacteroidota > Bacteroidia > Flavobacteriales > Flavobacteriaceae > Croceivirga. The sequence continues at coordinate 12,714 of NZ_SWKK01000008.1, forward strand.
TGCCACACCCGTATTTAAACCTGTACCTATTCCGGTAAAGAAAGTAGTTGTTGAAGGCTTAAACAAACCTTGGAGTATTGCCTTTTTATCAGAAGAAATAGCCTTGGTATCCGAGAAAAATGGTGCTTTGGTAAAAGTGAATTTAACCTCCCAAACAAAGACTAGCATCAAAGGTTTTCCAACGGATTTAAAAGATAGTATAGGAGCTGTAGATTTTGGTGACAATGCTGGTATTTTTGATGTATTAATAGACCCTAATTACAACCAAAATAAGCGAATCTTTATAGCCTATGCCGCTGAAAAACCTAATATAGGCAGCACTACCAAATTTATTTCCGCACGTTTAGCAAACGATTCGCTAACAGCTATCCAGACTATTTTAGTCGCTGCACCTTTTACTCAAGACAACTTTCATTATGGTGGCGGTATGGCTATTGGTACAGACCAAAAATTATACCTAACGGTAGGAGAACGTTTGTATTGGGAAGATGACGAGCCTACCACGCCTATTGCGCAGGATTTAAACGACCCCAGAGGTAAAATACATCGGTTTAACCTAGATGGGAGCATTCCAAAAGATAATCCCCTTATAGGTAAGGATGCTATTGCCAGTATTTACGCCTTTGGAATAAGAAACGCACAAGGCATCGCTCTAAATCCAAGCACCCAATCTTTGTGGTTTACAGAGCATGGCACCATACAAGGAGACGAGCTTGATCTTTTACAATCTGGTGGCAACTATGGCTGGCCTAGCAGAACCACCGGCAAATTACGGAGTAAGACCTATAAACCCCCTGTATTAGCAGACGGTAGTGTAGTTGAACCAGTCTGGTATTGGCAACATACGGTGGCGCCCACTGGCTTATGCTTTTATACAGGAACTACCTTTCCACAGTGGACCAACAGTCTATTTGTTCCTGGACTTTCTAGAGGGAGTCTATGGCGATTTAAACTGGATGAGGATGTACCCATTTCTGCAGAAGAATTGTTCTTAGATAGTCGAGTACGTTCTCGTAAAATAGCTCAAAGCCCTGCGGGTAAACTATACCTACTTACGGATGAAGAAAACGGAAAAATCATTGAAATAAAACCTAAAACAAACGAATTATGAAAAAAGTATGTATCGTCTTAACCCTATTCATTTCACTACTAAGTTTCGGCCAGAACGAGGTGGCTGCCATAACCACAACGCTAAATTTATACTTAGAAGGTTCTTCTTATAATTATCCAGAAAAAATCACTGAAGCTTTTTATAAGGATGCGCCTCTATTCTTATCCAAACCAGACCAAGAAATATGGCTTGTTAGTCCAGAAGCGTATGCTGGGTTTTACAAAAACAAAGAAAAAGGAGCGTATAACGGCAGGGCTACAAAAGTGCTTTCTATAGAAGTATTAAATGATATCGCCCTAGCAAAAGCGGAAATATATTTTGAAAAAACAAAAGATACTTATGTGGATATATTCTTGCTTAAAAAGCTATCAGGGACTTGGAAAATTATTAGCAAGGCAGCTACCAATACTACTCAAAACGAGTAATTAGTGCAATGTTCTTTTCACTTCTTTATATAAATAGATACCGGTGACAATTGTAGCAAGTACATCTGCTATAGAAAAAGACATCCATACGCCCAATTCTCCATAGATGGATGGCAACATTAAAATTAGCGGTATAAAAAAAATGCCTTGTCTGGTAAGCGTTAAAATTAATGCAGGAACAGCCTTGCCAATTGCCTGAAAATAAGCGGCTCCTATTAACTGCAAAGCAATTATAGGTGTAGCCAAAAATACCAAACGCATTGCTAGCGGTATGTGTTCCAAAACATAGGCGTTGATGGCCAAGGCTTGTTCATCTAAATCTGGCCTATCACTTAAAAATAACTGGGCAATTTCTTTGGGAAAAACCATTAAAATCACAAAAACCAATGTGGCAACCAAAGCGGCATATTTAATAGCGGTAATTATTGTTTTCTTTACCCGATCATATTTTTCTGCACCATAATTAAAGCCAGCAATTGGTAAAAAGCCCTGTGTAACCCCAAAAACAGGAAATAAGGCAAACATGAGCATACGCCCAATAATGGCATAAACCGCAACTAATGGCTCACCACCTAGATTAAAGAGAATATTATTCATTATTAAATACGTAACACTAGTAACTGCTTGTCTAGAAAGGGTTACAAAACCCAGAGAGCCTATTTCTTTTAAAATGGGTGCTTGTAATTTAAAATGCTGTGGACTTAGTTTTAATTCTGAATGTGAAGAAAGAAAAAAATAGAGTACATAGCCAAAACATAGCAAGTAGCCAGCAGTAGTAGCCCATGCAGCACCTTCCATACCCCAATTAAAAACATAAATAAAAATATAGTCTAAAAACAGGTTGCCAATGGAAGGAATTATCATGGCAATCATCGCAAATTTAGGTTTGCCTTCCGCTCGGATAACGGTATTACCCATCATACATAAGGCTAAGAAGGGCACCCCATATAATACTATTACATAGTACACTTTAGCTGGGTCAAAAATAGAACCTTTACCTCCAAAAGCAGGTATTAGTACATCTACAAAATAGAGTCCTAAAACCACCATAGATACGGTTACCAATAAGGTTAAGGTAATTTGATTGCCGAAGGTTTGTAAGGCTTTTTCTTTTTGACCTGCTCCTAGCGCTCTAGAAATTATACTAGACCCGCCAATACCTATGGCCATACCTAGAGCTGCTATGAAGAAAGAAACAGGTAAAACTACGTTAATAGCAGCGATTGCCATGGGGCCAATCCAGTTACCAACAAAAATAGAATCTACTAGGACATTGATAGACATTACTAAAATCCCGATAGAAGCTGGCACTGCCTGTTTTACCAGTAACTTACCAATGGGCGCTGTACCCAACTCTTCTGAAGAAACTTTGGCCATAGTCTATTTTTTGCCAAAGATACGTCTTAAAACAGCCTAAGCCATTTGTAACTTTTCTTTGTTTTCTTTTAATTGAGCGGCTATACTTGACCATAAATTGATGCGCTGTTGTAAAGCCTCTTTAGATACTTGTAATACCTCTTGCCACTTATGTTCATCCTCTCCACAGAGTTCAGTAATCATCTTTAAAGCCAAAGGACCATGCTCATCACCATCTAATTCTATATGTCTATTTAAATAGTACTTCATCTTAGGAAAAACAAGCTCACCGTTACGCTCTGCACCTGCAATAATATTTAAGAACATATCTGGGATTACATCTTCCCTACCAAAGGTAAAAGCTGCAGCGATAGTATGCACTTTATCTTCTTTTATAACATTGAAAGAAAAGTTTAAAAACGATTTTTCTGCAGCATTCAAAGGGGATGAATTTATATAACCCTGGATAGTTTCTAAATCTTTTATTCCCAGTAAAAATTGAGTTATCTGCTTAGTATTAGCCCCTACCTCTTCCATAGCATCTAAATACATGCTAAAGTGACTTTTAGGAACACCCAACTCATTGACATCCGTTTCTTCTTCTAAAACAATTTCATTAATAAACCGAGCAGTGGTACTATTGTTCACAGGTAACCAAGGCACTTGAGTACAGGTTAGCTTACGCTGTAATGCTTTAAGGAGCGACATAAAATCCCATACGGCGTACACATGGCTCTCCATAAAGCATTGAATGTCCTTTACATCCTCTAGTAAACTGTACAACTCGTGGTTTTTTAACGCTTCGCGCTGTGGCAATAGTGCTGTCTCAATTTGTTCAATCCTCGTCATTGTATCTTATCGTCTTTAATAAAAGCTTATCTAATATGCATTTGTGGCAAAGCATCTGTTGCCTGCCAATCCTTAATCCATTGAGTCATTAGGTCTACCCAATCCTGTCTATCATTTAGACATGGAATATGAATGTAATCCGTACCGCCTGCTTCCATAAATTCTTCTTTGCCCTCCATGGCAATCTCTTCTAAGGTTTCCAGGCAATCACTTACAAAGGCAGGGGTAATAACGGCCAATTTGGTCTTGCCCTCTTTTGCCAAACGTTCAAATTCAAAATCGGTATATGGTTTTAGCCACGGATCGTTGGGTAATCTAGATTGAAAGGAAGAACTTACCTTGTCTCTTGGCAAACCTAGTTCCTTAATTACCAATTCCGTAGTATCATAGCACTGATGGCGATAACAAGTCTGGTGTGCCACCGAATTAGTTTGGCAACAACTACCATCTATTTTACAATGAAACTTTGTGGGGTCAGACTTTCTAATATGTCTTTCTGGAATACCATGATACGAAAACAATACATGGTCATAGGCAAACTGGTCTAATTGCTCCTTTATGCTTGCCGCCAATACCTTTATGTAATCTGAATTACTATAAAAAGCAGGCAAAGTAGTGACCTTCATTTTAGGAAAATGTACCGATTGGTCTTCCAGTGCTTTTACCACAACTGTTTCATAGGAAGACATGGCATAATGCGGGTATAATGGCACCAATAACACCTCTTCTACTCCTTTATTGTGCAACTCTTGCAATCCTTCTTTAATACTACCACTACCATAGCGCATACCTAAAGCCACAGGCATGTCTAATTGCGCTGCTACTTTACTCTTAAAACGCTCAGAAATTACTATAAGAGGAGAGCCTTCTTCCCACCAAATTTTAGAATATGCTGCTGCGGATTTTTTAGGTCTTGTTTGCAAGATGATGCCCCGCACTATAATATTACGTAAGATTGGATTTACATCTATTACGCGTTCATCCATTAAAAACTCGTCCAAATACGGTTTTACATCTTTAGGGGTAGGACTATCTGGGGAACCCAGATTTACAAGAAGTACACCTTTTTTCATTGCTCTTTTTTTTCTGGATACAAAAATACAACAAGCCAGCGTATTCGTTAAGATGGGGTTAAATTGTTTTTTTATAGGCCATAAACAAAATTTATATGACGATAAAATCCTATATTTTGCAGAGACACTAAAACTATGAATGCTTTTTTATCTTCCTTACAAAAAGAATCCCTACTGTTTTTTGTAGCCACCTTAGTGCTTTTAATGTGTGTTTACGCCCTACTTTCTTATATTTTAAGAAGGTTTGGCAAACATCCCAAGTATTTATTGCCAAAGGGTACCTTTAAAAGGTTATCCATACCCATTATATTAATCTTACTTTCTATTTTAGTAAGAACACGTTCTTTTAGAAATTTACTCAGCTTAGAGCAATACGATTATTGGTTTAAAAAAGGCAGTACACTCCTTTTTATTTTTGCGTTTACCTGGCTTGTTATAATCCTAATTAAAGTTAGCAAGCAGGTAATTTTAAGCAGATATGATGTTGGTTCTGCCAACAACCTAAAGGCTAGAAAGGTTTACACGCAATTTACCATACTGGAGCGCATTGCCATATTTGTCATTGTTTTATTTGCCATGGGTGGTGCTTTAATGACTTTTGACGAAATACGGGAGATTGGCGTAAGCGTTTTTGCATCTGCAGGTGTAGCAGGTATCATCATTGGGTTTTCTGCCCAGAAATTTATCGGTACTATTATTGCAGGCATACAAATAGCCATTGCACAACCTATAAAATTAGATGACGTAGTTATTGTTGAGGGCGAATGGGGCCGTATTGAAGAAATAACACTTACTTACGTGGTTGTAAAAATTTGGGATAAGCGCCGCTTAATTGTACCTACCCCCTATTTTATAGATAAACCGTTTCAAAATTGGACCAAAACATCTTCTGAGATTTTAGGTACCGTATTTCTTTATACCGATTACAACGTACCGTTTGACAAACTACGTGAGGAATTAACGCGAATTTTAGAAAATACAGATTTATGGGATAAAGAAGTTAACGTCTTACAAGTAACAGATACCAAGGCCAATTATGTAGAAATACGTGCTTTAATGAGCGCTAAAGATTCTCCCACGGCTTGGGATTTACGTGTTCATGTACGCGAGAAACTGATTACCTATTTACAACAAAATTACCCTGAAAGCATTGCTCGTAATCGTGTGCTTCTTTGGGATAAAACAACTAATGAAAATGAGAATGAAGTTTAGCTTTATCTTATCCCTACTATACTGCTTAACACTACAAAGTCAAAGGGTTTATCAACCAAAAGACAGCATCCTTCTTAGTCAGAAGATAGCAGCCTTGCCTGATTATAAAAGTTTAACTTTAGAAAAAACGATTTTAGCGATTGGCAAAACCTATCTAGAAACACCTTACGTGGAGCAAACTTTAGAGGTAGCTGCTGATGAACCTTTAGTTATTAATCAGCAAGGCCTAGATTGTACCACTTTTTTAGAAAATGTATTGGCATTGGCACACACGGCACAACAGGATACTATTAATTGGGAACAATTTGTATCTACCTTAGAAACCATTCGGTATAGAAATGGTATTCGTGATGGCTATACTTCTAGATTACATTATTTTACAGAATGGATTAAAGACAACCAAAGAAAGGGTCTAGTTAAAGATATCACTAATGAACTAGGAGGTATTTCTCTTGAAAAATCCATCAATTTTATGGGTACTCATAGAGATTTATATCCACATTTAAAGGACAATGATGCTAATTACCAGAAAATTTTAGCGGCTGAATCTCAATTGGCAATGGAAGAAATATGTTATTTGCCACAAAATAAAATACGAAAAGCAGAAGCAAACTTGCAAACAGGAGATATTGTAGCCCTTGCCACTAATATCAAGGGCTTAGACGTAACCCATACCGGTATTCTTGTAAAAAAACCGAATGGTAGAATTTATTTATTACACGCCTCTAGCAAACAAAAAAAAGTGGTACTAAGTACGGTACCACTGGTAGATTACCTTAAGAGTATAAAGAGCAATATAGGTATAATTGTTGCTCGTCCTGTTTAATTTTCTTCTTGCCGGTCCATACACCAAAGCAGCGCTTCTAACAAGTGTTTTCTAAAGTGTGGCTCGTCAAAGGTAGCATCAGTATGGCCACTTCCGGTATAAAAGGCACGGCCGCCATCAAACTCATGATACCAAGCTATTGGATGGTTGTCTCCGTTAGTTCCGCCTTCATAACTTGTTTCGTCTAACTTCATCAAAACATTAATATCCGGATTTATATTCTTATAGTTATACCATTCGTCCGTACGTTCCCAAACACTAGGCAAGTGTGCTGTACAGGCATGCATTTTATCAACTACATTTATTCTAGCTGTTCTAACATTAGGATTGTTAGGATGACCCGCAAAGTAAGCACCTACCAACTTTCCATACCAAGGCCAATTATATTCTGTATCTGCAGCTGCATGTATGCCCATAAAACTACCGCCACCTTGTATATAGCGCTCAAAAGCCTTTTGTTCTTGGTCATTTAACACGTCCATAGTAGTATTTAAAAACACTACGCATTTATAGTTTTTTAGGTTTTCCAAGTTAAAATCTGCCGAAGTTTCTGTTTGCAAAACGATGAAACCATTTTCACGACCAATTTCTCTTAGGGTTTTTACTCCTTTTTCTATACTCTTATGCCTAAAACCAGCCGTTTTAGTAAAGGTTAATACCAACTCTGGAATCCTTGCCTCTTTAAATTTAGGATTGCTGTATTGCGCTGTAAGGTGTTGGCCCATAAAAACTACGGCCAACAATAGGGTAACTAACTTACTCATCTGTTATGTTTTAATAATGGAAGTTAAATATTTTTTAGGTGTAGTACCATATTTCTTTTTAAATGCAGCAATAAAATGACTAGCGGTACTATAACCCACTTTTAGGCCCACCTCGTTGACATTGTATTTACCGGATTCTAGCATTTGCCGCGCTAAATCCATTTTGTGGTCTAATAGGTATCCGTAAACAGAATCGCCATAAATCTGTTTAAATCCTTCTTTAAGTTTTTTAAGACTTAAGTTAATTTCTTCAGACAGCGCCTGCAGTGTCGGCGGTTCCATCATACGTTCTATAATAATGTCTTTCGCCTTTTTAATTTTACGCACGTTGTCTTCATCGGCTAAAAAGGGACATTGTTCCAAATCGGCATCCTCATTTCTGTTGAAATAAAGCGCTAACAACTCATACACTTTTCCCTTTACATACAATTTTTTAATAGAAGGATGCAGGTTATAGTGCATTAATTGACTAAGTACTACCGCCATTCCCGGAGTTAGCATCTCTTGGGCATAGTACTTTTTTTCACTATACGTTTCACTTAAAAAAGGGATTGCATTAGTATCCTGAGAAAAAAGGGAGTGGAATTTACGTATGGTCATCACCACAGAAAATACCCAACTATTGGGATTAAGTTTTAAGTGAATAGGTAAATCTTTCTGTGTATTGTATAATAATAATGAGTTTTCATCAGAAACATTTAAGTGGTAATTGCCTTGGTTAAAAAAGAACTTACCACTTCCTTTTAAGCTAAAATGAAACTGAATAAAACTACTGCTCAATTCATGATACACCTCTTTTTCTGTTTCTGTATCATTCTGAATTTTAAGCACATAAAAGTCTGGCTCCACAAACACCTGTTCATAAGCACCAATTGCGTTATTTTCTTCCATAGGAGTGCGATTTTAACTGCAGCGTAAATTTATTTAGAACTGCTCTAAATAATTTATAAGTCGATAAAACACCAGTAAAAATGATGCTTAACAAAAATAACGATAAAAGGGAAAGACAGTAAAAATCTACCGACAAAAATGGTACGGATAGCGTTATTTTTTAGTTAATGCACCTTGTATCTTTGCCGCTCAGGTTTTTGAGTAAATGAAGAATTACCATCTTTCTAGGCATAGTTCTTTCTACGCTATTGGTCTAAGCTATAAAAAAGCAGATGCCGAAACTAGAGGAAAGTTTAGTCTAGATGTTCCAAAAATAGACAGTATTACCCGTGACGCCAAGGCGCAAGGCGTAGACGGTCTATTGGTTATCTCTACCTGTAACCGTACAGAAATGTATGGATTTGCCCAGCACCCTTTTCAATTAATTAAAATTCTCTGTGAACATACTAAAGGTAACGTAGAAGAATTTCAAGAGGTGGCTTATGTGCATAAAAACCAAGATGCCATCAGTCATTTATTTAGGGTCGGCACCGGTTTAGACAGTCAGATTTTGGGAGATTTTGAGATAATCTCGCAAATAAAGCAAAGTTTTTATCGCGCTAAGAAACATCAAATGGCCAATCCATTTTTGGAACGTCTTTGCAATTCTGTTATACAAGCAAGTAAACGGATAAAAAATGAAACAGAGATTTCTTCTGGAGCTACATCTGTATCCTTTGCCTCTGTAAAATATATCCTAGAACACATCCCAGCTATTGAAGAAAAAAACATTTTGCTTTTTGGCACAGGTAAAATTGGAAGAAACACCTGCGAAAACTTAATTAAGCATACCGGTAATAGCCACATCACGCTAATTAATAGAACTAAGGAAAAAGCTGAAAAAATTGGAGGTAAATTTCATTTAACGGTAAAAGATTTTGGCGATTTACAGACTGAAATAAGAAAAACAGATGTTCTTGTAGTAGCTACAGGGGCGCAATTACCTACCGTTTCTAAAGCCCTTATCCACAACAAAAAACCACTATGGATTTTAGACTTATCCATCCCAAAAAATGTGGCAGATGATGTGGAAGAATTGGAACACGTAACCTTAGTACATTTAGACCAATTATCTAAAATTACTGACGAAACTTTAGCTATGCGCAAACAGTACATTCCTAAGGCAGAAGCTATAATCAAGGATATACAGCAAGAGTTTTCGGCCTGGTTAGAAACTAGAAAGTTTGCCCCAGTCATTAAGGCCTTAAAGAATAAGCTAAAAACCATCAAAGAAGAAGAGCTTAATTTTCAATCTAAAAAACAGCAAAACTTTGATGAAAAACAGGCAGATATGGTGTCAGAACGTATCATTCAGAAAATCACCAAACAGTTTGCCAATCATCTAAAAAATGACGCCGTGGATACCGAAGAGAGTCTACAACTGATCCAACAGGTGTTTCAATTGGAAATTGAAAAAAAATGAAAAAGCCCATCCGTATTGGAACCAGGGATAGCGAACTTGCCCTCTGGCAAGCAGAAACCGTACAACAAAAGCTAGAAGCTTTAGGCTATGATTGCATTTTGCACCCGGTAAAATCTACAGGAGATATTATTCTAGACAAACCTTTATACGAGCTTGGTATCACTGGTATTTTTACCAAAACTTTAGATGTTGCTTTAATCAATGGTGATATTGATATTGCCGTACACTCTATGAAAGACGTGCCAACTGCTCTGCCAAAAGGCATGATACAAACCGCCGTTTTAGAGCGTGAAGTTACTACCGATGTCCTAATCCACAAAGGCACCCATTTTTTAAAGGATGAAGACGGTAAAGCCACAATAGCTACTGGTAGTTTAAGAAGACGCGCACAGTGGTTGCACAAATATCCAAACCATGCCGTTACGGATTTAAGAGGCAATGTAAATACACGCTTGGTAAAACTGATTGAGAACAATTGGCAGGGAGCTATTTTTGCACAAGCAGGTCTAAAACGCATTAAATTGTTGCCTAAAGATGCGGTAGAGTTAGATTGGATGATTCCTGCGCCTGCTCAAGGAGCTATGGTCATTGTTGCCCTAGAGGCTAACACAGATGCTGTTAATGCTTCTAAAATGTTAAACCATGCAGAAAGTGAATTGGCTACCACTATAGAGCGGGAGTTTCTAAGAAGATTAGAAGGTGGCTGTACCGCTCCCATTGGAGCTTTAGCAACCGTAATAGACCAAGAGGTACAATTTAAAGGATGCTTACACGCACTAGATGGGACAGAAGTATTACAGGTAGAAAAAACACTTTCATTATCAGAAGCGAAGGGAATGGGAATCCATTGCGCCGATGAAATTTTAGCCAAAGGTGGTAAGGAGTTGATGCAAAAAATAAAAGATGAGCAAAACAATCCTATCGACTAAAATTTTAAAACCACACCAACAAGAACTTATTCTAAATTCAGGTTTGGGGTATGTTGCCTATGATGGCATTACTATAAATTTTATACCGATTGTTTTAGACTTTAATACAGACTTCTTTATCATCACTAGTAAAAACAGCGCTAAGGTTTTAGTAAATTACGTAAACACTCATTTAGAGAAAGAAAAAGGCCAAAACATTCCTGTATGCTGTGTTGGGGACAAAACAGCGGATTACTTAAAATCTCATGGATTCACTATAGCCGAACAGGCTAATTTTGGAACCGAATTAGCAGAACGTATACAGCAACATTATAAAGCCGCGTCTTTTACTTTCCTCTCTGGTAATTTAAGACATAATGCTATTCCAACAGCGTTACAGGAAAATAATATTCAGTACAAAGAAGTTACTTGCTATATCACAAACCTTGCACCCAAAAAATTTGAGCGAAGTTTTGATGGCGTGCTATTTTTCAGTCCCTCTGGTGTTCAAAGTTTCACCAGAGCAAATACATTAAAGGAGACAGAAGCCTTTTGTATTGGTCGTACAACAGCTGCAGAAGCTAGGAAATATACCGAAAAGATTATTATTGCAACAAAGCCTACTATAGAAAACGTAATTGTACAGGCGATAAAAACATTAAACTATGCTTAAAAACGATTTGTTCCTTAGAGCTCTTAAAGGTGAAACGGTAGACAGACCCCCTGTTTGGATGATGCGCCAAGCCGGGCGTTATTTGCCGGAGTTTATGGAATTAAAACACAAGTACGATTTTTTTACGAGATGTCAAACCCCAGAGTTAGCATCAGAAATTACCGTGCAACCCATTAAAAGGTATGGAATGGATGCTGCTATTTTGTTTAGTGATATTTTGGTAATTCCACAGGCTATGAATATAGATGTAGAGATGAAACCCAACTTCGGTCCGTACCTACCGAAACCAATTAGAACCACTAAAGATTTAGAACATGTTGTGGTACCAGATATACATGATAGTTTAGGTTATGTGCTAGATGCGATTAAAATGACCAAAGAAAAACTGAATGACGAAGTACCTCTAATTGGTTTTGCAGGTTCCCCATGGACAATTTTGTGTTATTGCGTACAAGGGCAGGGTTCTAAAAGTTTTGACATGGCTAAAGGCCTATGTTTTTCTGACCCAAATACAGCACATAGCTTGTTACAGAAAATTACTGACACTACCATTGCCTATCTAAAAGAAAAGGTAAAAGCTGGGTGTAATGCAGTTCAAGTTTTTGATTCTTGGGGCGGTATGTTGTCTCCCACAGATTACCAAGAATTTTCTTGGCAATACATTCAACAAATTGTAGATGCCTTGAAAGATTTAGCACCTGTTATCGTATTTGGTAAAGGTTGTTGGTTTGCTTTGAATGATATGGCAAAATCTGGAGCTTCTGCCCTAGGTGTAGATTGGACCTGCTCTGCAAAAAACGCTCGGTATTTAACAGGTGGTAATATTACGTTACAAGGTAATTTTGATCCTTCTAGATTGTTATCACCACCTAAAGAAATTAAGAAGATGGTCACCCAAATGATTCGTGAATTTGGGAAAGATAAATACGTGGTAAATCTAGGTCATGGTATTCTACCTAACATACCTTTAGAAAATGCAGGAGCATTTATAGAGGCTGTAAAACAATTCAAAGAATAATTTATACCATAAGTTATAATTTAAAATGAGGTTAAGACGATGCAACCGCTTAAAATTCTAAAACGAGTTTCGCTTTCCTCATTTTGGTTGTTAATAAAAATCGGGCTACGTTATCCTATGGCAATTTTACCCACGCTTAGCGCCACGAAAGTTTGCATGCAGACCGCAGACCAATGGTACGGAAAAGCTCATCATCTAAACGGTAAGGCTAACGCGTTTAGACATGCTTATTGGAACTATTGTATTGCTAAAAACTGCTACAATAAATCGTATACGATAGAGCACTCATTGCAGTACAGTAAATGGATAACAGACTGGCATGAAAAAGCCTTTCCGAATAGAGATTTGCCGAGAGCCATGGATTTACATAACAACAAAATTGGACGTTTGTTATTTAAATCGCATCCTAATTTGTCTTTAGAACAAGCGGCAGAAAAGTGCAGAATTTTAGCAGAGCAATCTGTATTTATTAAAAGCGTTCCAGAGATAAAAAATATTAAAAACCAAATGGTACATATTGTAAAATGACACTAAAAGATAAATTTTACCACTACATACAAAGCTTACAAGATAACATCACTACCGCACTAGAAGCAGTTGATGGCAAGGCAAAATTTAAGCAAGATATTTGGGAAAGACCAGAAGGCGGCGGGGGTAGAACTCGTGTTATAGAAAACGGAGCTGTTTTTGAAAAAGGCGGGGTAAATATTTCTGCAGTTCATGGGGCATTACCAGAATCTATGCAAAACTATTTTGGGGTTAAAGATGCAGATTTTTTTGCCTGCGGGCTGAGTTTAGTATTACATCCAAAAAACCCTTTTGTACCGACCGTTCATGCCAACTGGCGTTATTTTGAAATGTACGACAAAGACGGTAACATTGTTGACCAATGGTTTGGTGGCGGACAGGATTTAACACCATATTATTTGTTTGATGAAGATGCAGCACACTTCCATACTATCTGCAAAAAAGCATGCGATGCACATCATCCAGAATTTTACCAAAAATATAAAGAACGTTGCGATTCTTATTTTTGGAATACACACAGAAATGAAGCACGTGGTGTAGGAGGTTTGTTTTTTGATTATTGCAAAGCCAGTGAAAATATGAAAATGAACGATTGGTATAATTTTGTATCTGAAGTTGGCAATAGTTTCTTAGATGCCTATATACCAATTGTTACAAAACGGTTGAATACCCCCTATAATAATGACCATAGAAATTGGCAAGAAATACGTAGGGGGCGTTATGTTGAGTTTAATTTGGTGCATGATAAAGGCACCCTTTTTGGCCTTAAAACCAATGGTAGAATAGAAAGTATTCTCATGAGTTTGCCTCCACACGTACAATGGGTATATGACCACGCCCCAGAAAAAGGAAGTGAAGAAGAACGCCTCATTAAAGTATTGCAACATCCAAGAGATTGGGTTAACACATCTAATGTATAAATCCTATTAATTATTGAAAGTACAAACTATGTTTCCACTTATAAGAAATAGAAGACTAAGACAAAACGAAGCTATACGCAGACTAGTTCGCGAAACGTATATTACACCGAACGATTTTCTTGTTCCCCTTTTTGTAGTGGAAGGTAAAAATGTAAAAGAGGAAATCACTTCTATGCCCAACTACTATCGCTTTAGCTTGGACCTTTTAGAAAAAGAAGTAAAAGATTTATGGCAAATGGGACTATGTGCCGTTTTATTGTTTGTTAAAGTACCCGATAATTTAAAAGACAATAAAGGAACAGAAGCTTTAAATCCTGAAGGTTTAATGCAACGTGCTATTAAGACCGTAAAAAATGCATGTCCAGATATGTTGGTTATGACAGATGTAGCATTGGACCCCTATTCTTGTTATGGACATGACGGTATTGTGGCAGAAGGCAAAATTCTGAATGATGAAACAACCGAGGTATTGGCAGAGATGAGCGTAAGTCATGCCCAAGCTGGTGCGGATATTGTTGCACCAAGTGATATGATGGATGGTCGCATTTTAACTTTAAGAGAGGCCTTAGAGGACGAAGGCTATACCGATACTGGTATTATGAGCTACTCCGCCAAATATGCGAGTGCTTTTTATGGACCTTTTAGAGATGCTTTAGACTCCGCACCCGTTGCTATTAAAGATGTTCCTAAAGACAAACAGACCTACCAAATGGACCCAGCTAATCGTAGGGAAGCCATTAAAGAAACCGAAATGGATATCGATGAGGGGGCAGACATTGTTATGGTAAAACCAGGTTTATGTTATTTGGACATTGTAAGAGATATTAAAGATGCAGTAGAAGTACCCGTAGCAGTATATCAAGTTTCAGGTGAATATGCCATGCTTAAAGCCGCTGCAGAAAAAGGATGGCTTAACCATGATGCTGTGATGTTAGAGCAGCTAACAGCAATTAAACGTGCCGGTGCAGATATTATAGCCAGTTATTTTGCTAAAGATGCGGTAAAGCTAATAAGCTAACTACTAGAGTTCACTACAAAAGAAGCCCAATTCTTTAAGTGTATTTTCTATTGCATCCACATTCGCAAAAGTAGTTTCTACACGCAAAATATTATCGCAATCCTCAAGGTCAAAATTCCAACAACCTTGTGGCTTTATCAATCGATTTAGATAAGGCGCAACAAATCTAATGTTGCGCCTTTTGCGTACCGTAGTTTTGAATACCAAAACCTCCACTTTATCGCTCATAAAAATGGGGTGGTTCTATTCCTAAACTACGTAAGTAAACATAAGCTTGTGCTCTATGATGAATCTCATTATCTATAAAGTAAAAAATAGCAGATTGCACTGTCCCTTCATAAGTACCAAAGCTTAAATATACCCTATTATAATCCACGTTATCCATGGTGCTCCAATAGGCATTAATTTTAGCAGTTGTATCATCCCAGAAAGCCAACAATTTTTCTTTACTATTCTCATGATTCAGCTTTTCCTTTAATTCTACGGTTTTCTTTTCTACAATCTCTTGAATACCAGGAGCTGCAATACCTAAAAGCTCTTCTACCATTGCTGCAAAAGGTCTCATTCCGCCAATGCTGTAGCTAAATAATTCGTTTTCTGGAAAAGTCTCTATTACGCGTCTAGTTAAGCCTCTATGTCCTTGCCAATGTGCCAATAACTGAGCAGGTGTCAATACCGTATTTGTGGTTGTTTTTGTTGATGTTTCCATAAGTTTTCTGGTGTTTTAGATTTTCATAGGTCAAAACTAAAACCCCTTAGTGACAGCCCTTTGTCAGTAGTAAATACAGATTTTCATTTTTTAGATCTAGCTTGTAATATTTTGTAAAAAACAGATTCTAGTATCTTTACAATACACCACCAATTTATAACCAATGGAACCCGTAAAACGTTTTGATCGTATTGTTGCCATATTAATACAACTACAATCCAAGCGGATTGTAAAAGCCCAAGAACTGGCAGAACGTTTTCAAGTTACACTACGCACCATATATAGAGATATAAGGTCTTTAGAAGAGGCTGGCGTACCCATTTTAAGTGAGGCAGGAGTTGGCTATAGCATTATGGATGGCTACCGATTGCCTCCCATTATGTTCACCAAAGAAGAGGCAGCCAGCTTTGTGGCTGCACAAAAATTAATGCAACAACTAACAGACAAATCTCTAGGCGCCCATTATGAATCTGCTTTATTCAAATTAAAATCTGTTTTAAGAGGCAAAGACAAAGACTGGGTAGAAGCCTTAGAAAACCAAATTAGCTATGCTCCTTCTCATGAATTATTCAATGCTAAGGTTCCAGATGCCCTAGAAATCATCTTAGAAGGTATTGCGACTCAACACCAAGTACACCTAAGCTATACCTCTTTAAAAATAGAAGATGCTATAAATCGTATTATTGAACCCGTCGGAATATTTAACGAAAATAACTTTTGGTATATTTTAGCCTTTTGCCAATTAAGAAAAGACTATAGACAATTCCGCACAGATCGTATACAAAACATAAAAAGAACGGGTATTCCCTTTTCCAAAACACATCCATCATTAGAAGAATTGAGAAAACAAGAAGAACTTCCATTAACCAAAGTTCGTATTTGCGTAAGTCCAATAGTGGCTAAATTCTTAGGAAGTAAAAAGAACCATGGTTGGGTAAGTGAAGAAAAAACAACAGAAGGCATTGTAATGACATTTATGGTAGCAGATGTATATCATAATTTTGCACGGTGGTATTTGTCTATTGGGGATTATGCTCGCGTGCTAGAGCCTGAGCATCTTAAAAAACGACTTACAGAAATATTGTATGCTCAACTAAAAGCATTACAGCCCGAACATCGCTTAACAGAACCCCCACTGTATTAACCATAAAAGCAAGCGCACTTAAAAAGAAACGGTAGTTAATTAAATTTAGCGACCAAATACAAGATGTTTTTTATAACTTTCCGCTTACAGAAAATCATTAACAACATAGACTATAATGGGATTACTCATATTTTACGCCCTAATATCAATTTTCTTTTCCTTTTTATGCTCCATTTTAGAGGCGGTTTTGCTTAGTATAACGCCCACCTTTCTTAACGTTAAAAAGCAAGAAGGTAAAGATTATGCCACTACGTTAGAAGAACATAAAAAAGATATAGACAAGCCACTTATCGCCATCTTAACACTCAATACTATCGCACATACCGTTGGCGCAATTTTGGTGGGTGGGCAAGCGGAGGTTCTTTATGGTGCAGAAGGAGGTTATGGGGTTTTTATCATCTCTGCTGTTATGACCATATTAATATTAGTAGCCTCAGAAATCATTCCTAAAACTATAGGAGCTACCTATTGGAAAGGCTTGGCCAATTTCACAGCAAAAACACTAACTATAATGGTGTTTATTATGAAGTGGACTGGTTTACTTTGGATTTTACAATTATTTACAAAGCTTATAGGAAAAAAAGGAGCACACGGTAGTGTGTTGAGTAGAGAAGACTTTACAGCTATGACAGATATTGCAGAAGAGGAGGGTGTATTTCAAGAATCTGAATCTAAGGTAATTCGTAATCTGCTCACTTTTGACGAGATACAAGCCAAAGATGTAATGACTCCCAGAACGGTAATGAAAATTGCCTCTGAGGATACTACTATTGAGGAATTTTACCATAAGAATAAACCCCTACAATTTTCTAGAATACCTGTGTATAAAGACCGTATGGACAATATTACAGGATTTTTCTTAAAAGATGAATTACTAGAAAGTATTGTAAATAAGGAAGGAGATAAAACCCTTGGTTCCTTAAAAAGAGAAATATTAGTCACCAATAGAAATAAACCTATTCCACAATTGTTTGAAAAATTTGTGGAAAAGAATGAACACATATCCTTGGTAGTAGATGAGTACGGTTCTGTTAGTGGTTTAGTAACCATGGAAGACGTTATAGAAACACTATTAGGGCTAGAAATTATGGACGAAAGTGATAATGTAGAGAACCTACAATTGCTAGCTCGTAAAAATTGGGAAAGTCGTGCAAAACGTTTGGGCATAATAGATGTTCCGCTACAAGACCCAGAACCCAAAGAAGGTTCTGAACCTGCGCCACAATAATGGAAACTGCCGTAATAAAAACTCCTATAGGTTACGCTGAGTTTAAGGGCGACGAACAAGGTTTGGCTGCAGTTAAAGTTTTAGATACAGCTACCGTTACTGTAATACCAACCGTATTACAAGAAGCTGCCAATCAGGTTTTGGCTTATTTTGAAGGGTCTAGAACTACTTTTGACCTTAAACTAAATCCGCAAGGCACTGCATTTCAAAAAAAAGTATGGCAAGCCTTGTTAAAGATTCCTTATGGCACCACAACCAGTTATCTAGAACTGTCTAAAACTTTAGGTGATGTAAAAGCTATTAGGGCAGTAGCAGCTGCAAATGGCAAAAATCCCTTATGGATTGTTGTTCCTTGCCACCGCGTAATTGGGAGCAATGGTGAACTTACAGGTTATGCAGGAGGTTTGTCTCGTAAAAAATGGTTGTTAGACCATGAAAGTCCGGTTAAGCAAGGAAAACTGTTTTAAGGCAATATATTCTTAACCGTTAAATTTTGTACCTTGTAGTTTATGCTGAACAAACTACCTTTAGACCACATTCTATTTTTAGATATAGAAACTGTACCAGAGGAGGCAAAGTTTACCACCTTAAGTGAGGAAAAACAAGAACTATGGGCACACAAGACTGCTTACCAACGTAAAGAAGAAATTACTCCAGAAGAATTTTATGAACGCGCCGGCATTTGGGCTGAATTTGGTAAGATTGTATGTATTTCTGTGGGCTATTTTGTGCTTAAAGGAGAAGAACCAACGTTTAGAGTTACTAGTTTTCATGGTGATGAAGCCAAACTCCTAAAAGAATTTAAAAACCTTTTAAACGACCATTTTAACCAGGCTAGGCATGTGTTATGTGCGCATAATGGCAAGGAGTTCGATTTTCCTTATATCGCAAGGCGAATGCTAATTCATCAAATTTCCTTACCATACAAACTAGATTTATTTGGCAAAAAGCCATGGGAAGTACCCCATTTAGATACCATGGAGCTTTGGAAGTTTGGCGACTATAAACACTACACTTCTTTAAAACTCATGGCGAACGTTTTGGGAATACCATCCCCAAAAGAAGATATGGATGGCAGCATGGTACGTGGGGTGTTTTATGAAGAAAATGATATAGACCGAATTATTACCTATTGTGAGCTAGACGTAGTTACTACAGCACAAGTATTCTTAAAGCTTAGGTGCCAAGATGTGTTAGAAGAACATCAAATAAAAAGAATATAAAAAGCCCCATTTTCATAGGGCTTTTCAGGGGGATTACTTGTTAATCTAATTAGTTAAGGAGTACACATTAAAGTGTTTAGGGGGACCTTAGACGCTAACCGATTAACTGCTACTACTATCGCAAGACATGGTTATTAACTTTTATAAAATTTTGTGCTTTTGATTCCGCTATAGTCCATCACCGTAATAATGTACAAGCCAGATTCCAAATTAGACACATCTATATCACCTTTAGCTTTTCCGTTTTTTATGGTACCCCCAGCCATATTTATGATAGAAAACTGAGCATCTGTAGATACATCTGCATCTATTTGTAAATAGTTTACTGCAGGATTTGGAAAAACTTTTAAACTTAATTCAGCATTAGTTTGCACTGGGTTTGCTACAACGGAAGTTTCTTCGCCATTAAAAGTAAAATTGAACTCTTCTGAGTACCCAGAACTTAAATTAGCAGTGCAAACGGATTGCACTTTTACCTGATAATTATTACCTACGGTTAAATCTTCTAAAACAATTTCTCCATCCCACGTGGTTACGGTTGTCCAAGTATTGATGTTCTCACTTTTAAACTGCACTTCGTACAAATTATCGGTAGATAATGCATCCCATTTAATTGAAGCACTAGTGGCATTCGCTTTAAGTAAGCTTACGTTTTCTGGTGCTACCAACTGGCAGTCTGTTAATTTGATTCCAGAAACGATAACACTCACATCTTGAGAACCATTATACAATTCGCCCTTATGACTAATTGTTATCGTGTAAACACCTTCTGCATCGTTTACTTGTATTTTTTCAAATGGGTCTACTTTATTATCGCCTTTGGTAGCATCTGCACTTGCTTGTGCAGGATTTAATTTCCAAGGAAAGTAGGTATTGCTTCCTTTCGTTACACGGATATCCAAATCGTTAACCAAAGCAGCTTTCATATCATTTACTGTACCTCTATTTACCACGCCACTCTCTGGGTCTGTCCAAGAAATTGAAACTTCTAAAGGTTCCACACCGTTGGCGGTTACATCAAATTCTACCGTTTCACCATTAGTTAATTTAATCTCTCTTATTTCTGAACTAAAATCTTTGCTACGTATAACTTCTGCAGCTCTTTTTGTATTAATTAGACCCCAACCCATTTTATAATCAGGTCCCGGATTGGCAATGTCATCTGCCGTATGTAATGCCAACCCTTTAAGGGTAGCAGCTTTCATATAATTTCCTTCTAACTCTTCATGGTATTGTTGTAATAACAATAAGGAACCAGTAACACCTGGAGCCGCCATAGATGTACCCATAGCAGTTCTATAATTGGTATTGTTTGCAGAACCTGTAGTGTAGATAGATGTGCCATCACCAGAGATGTCCGGTTTTATTCTTCCATCGTCCGTAGGGCCAAAACTACTATACCCACTTACATTAGCTTTTTTAACATTACCATCTGCGTCTATTCGTGCATCTACACCAGCCACTACTAAGTTATTTTTTGCGGTAGTAAAACCTACAAGCAAATCAAAACCATCTTGAGTTCTACCAAAATTAGGAGTTGCATTATCAAAAGAGTTTTGGGCATTACCTGCTGCAGCCACCATTAAATAATAAGGTGCATTATACATTATCTTATCCCAGTCTTGAGCAATTTTAATGTATGCCCCAAAATACCAATCTGGAACTGCACTTGTAGTTATGCCGTAAGAATGGTTAGAAAGTAACAATCCTTCTGCAGCCGCCTCTGCAACCTCTACCTTATCTCTTGTCCAATTATGTGTTAACGCCTGTGCTCCGTAGGCAACACCTTTTGCTTTATTATTAACACCAGAAGAGATTAACGTACCTGTAACCATAGTTGCGTGGTTGTCTATTACATCACTATTATCTGCATTTAATACTCTACCACTATATTCAGTGTGGCTTTTTAATGCGATACCAGAATCCCAAACCCCAACTGTCATACCTTCTCCAGTAATACCCGCATTAAAAAAACCCTCTGCATATAAAGCATCAGCTCTAGACACTTTACTGGTTAAATCTGCATGTGTGGTATAAAAAAGTGGAGTACCATCCTCACCTATATCTGCTAAACCTACAACAGAACCATTCTCATCCGTAAAAGTTTTTCCATCTGCACCTTTCATCTTAAACATTGCCATTTTTTGTGCCGTTAAACTGTGCTCCTTAGTAAAAGAAGTAGCCAAGTTTTGTAACGCCTGTACATTGGTACTAGCCTTAATAGTAACAAGCTTTTCCGCAGTTTGCGCGCTACTGGTAAAACAAATAAAAATGCCTAATGTAGCCATTGCTATTTTTACTGATGAGTATAATCCCTTGTAATCCATAGTAGTAGGTAAGTAAGATTTGGACTACAAACATATATCAAACTCATCTATACGTCGATAAAACGCACAATTATTTCGATGAAATACACGCTTATAATAGATAAGTTGTTGTGAAAAACAGCAAAAGTGTTGTAAGAATTTTCTCTTATGCTTAGTTCTTTTTCAAAACCAGATAAACCGGAAAGTGATCGCTATATCCTCCTAAATAGCGTTTACCGCCAAACGTACGGAATGGGGTTCCTTTGTATTTACCTTTCCATTCTTTTAAAAAATGTGGCGCAAAAATCTTTGCCTTAGAAAAGCTATGGGTATTTGGTTCGTGATTTAAAAAAGAATGAGATACAATAATCTGGTCAAACAAACTCCATTTTCCTTTATAATTAGCACTCCCCAAATCTGGAGAAAGTAATTTTTCCATGGGATTAATGAACCAACCCGTTTTCATTAATGTTTTAATACTATCAGAATTAGGATCATCATTAAAATCGCCCATAACTAGTACATTGGGTTCGCCTTCCACCTGTCTAATTTGTTCTAATTTCTCTATAATAGTATGGGCAGCGGCAATGCGTTTATAGGCAGTTAGCTTAGCTCCGTCTCTACGAGAAGGCCAATGATTTACAAAAATATGTAGAGCTTCACCGTTCAACTTTCCGTGCACATAAAGAATATCCCGAGTAAAATCGCGCTCACCATTAAGGCTATTAATTAGAAGGGGAATGGTTTCGCTGCTTAAAACCTCAAAATTATCTTTTCTGTAGAATAATGCCGTGTCTATGCCTCTCTCATCAGGAGAATCATAGTGCACATATCCGTAATCCAAATTCTTTAAAGCGTCTTCTCCTAACAATCGTTCTACTACTCTTTTGTTTTCTATTTCTGCCACGCCAACTAGTACTGGTGGCGCAAGACCGTCATCTTCCCCAATCTTAGAAATCGCCTTAGCTAATTTTCTAGTTTTGGCTAGGTAACGCTTATTCTTCCATTTTTTAAAGCCTTTTTTGGTAAAATCATCGTCTAATATATGTGGGTCGTCCACGGTATCAAACAAATTTTCAAGGTTGTAAAAAGCAATTACATGTTGGTTTTCCATAATTTTTTAGAATAGCGCTACAAAAACTTACATACGGATTAAGTAGAAGAGGCAAATTACAAAAACAGAACGGAAACATTATGTAGCTTTGCATTTTGCTTTATATATGATTGAAAAGAAGTCTATTGAATATGAAAAGGCTGTTTTGGTTGGTGTCATCAATCAATTACAAAATGCTGAAAAAGTAGAAGAATATCTAGACGAACTGGAATTCTTAACTTACACTGCTGGCGGAGAAGTTACCAAACGCTTTGTGCAAAAGATGGATATACCCAATCCTAAAACCTATATAGGTACAGGTAAGATGGAAGAGGTACATGCCTATGTTAAAGAAAACGATATAAGTTCTGTAATTTTTGATGATGAGCTTACCCCTGCTCAACAGAATAATATAGAAAAATTATTAAAGTGTAAGGTAATGGATAGAACCAGCCTTATCCTAGATATTTTTGCGCAACGTGCAAAGACCAGTTATGCCCGTACACAGGTAGAACTAGCACAATATGAATATCTTTTGCCTAGACTTACTGGTTTATGGACGCACTTAGAACGCCAACGTGGTGGAATTGGTATGCGTGGACCTGGTGAAACAGAGATTGAAACGGATAGACGTATTGTTAGAGACCGTATTGCTTTACTTAAAAAGAAGCTTTCAAAGATAGACCGCCAGATGGAAACGCAAAGAGGCAACCGTGGCGCTTTAGTCCGTGTAGCCCTGGTAGGCTACACCAACGTAGGTAAGTCTACCTTAATGAACGTAATTAGCAAAAGTGATGTATTTGCAGAGAATAAGCTGTTTGCCACTTTGGACACTACGGTTAGAAAGGTGGTTTTAGGAAACCTTCCTTTTTTATTAAGTGATACTGTTGGGTTCATCCGCAAACTGCCTACCCAATTGGTAGAAAGCTTTAAAAGTACTTTAGACGAAGTTAGAGAAGCAGACTTATTACTACACGTAGTAGATATCTCTCATCCCAACTTTGAAGAGCATATTGCATCTGTAAATCAAATTTTAGATGAAATTGACAGTACGGACAAGGAAACCATTATGGTTTTTAATAAAATAGACCAGTACGTACCCGAAGTAATTGAGGAAGATGATTTAGAGACTGAAAAAACATCTGCCCATTTTACCCTAGATGAATGGCAAAAGACATGGTTTAATAAAATTGGAGACAATGCTTTGTTCATCTCTGCTCTGAATAAAGAAAATTTAGACCAGTTTAGACACCGCGTTTATAGAGAAGTAAGGGACATACACGTAACACGTTTTCCTTACAATAACTTTCTATATCCAGAAAACCTTGATGAATACTCCCAAACTGAGGAAGAATAGTTTTTCTGTCAGAAAAATTTAATAAAACGCTAAACCACAAAAAAAATAAGGTTGGCATCAAAAAATTTTGGGCAACGGAACCCTGCACTACATTAGCAGTGTTATTAATAGCTAGCCCCAAGGTTATTACTAACACCAACAAAATAGTATGAACTAACCTATCCAATCAAAAAAAGCCCGAACAAATGTTCGGGCTTTTTTTATTTTATATCCTAGGCAGCTTAGAAAGAGTAACTAAGACCTACGGTGTAAAAAGTCTGTAATTCGTTATCAGCTTCACCTAAAGCTACACCTTGAAAATTAGCAGCTTCCTGTCTACTGTTACGAAGACCAAAATCAAAACCTACTCCAATACCTTTCCAAAGGGTGTACGAGAAATTGTTAATCCAAGTCCAGTTACTTAAATCACTAGTTTCATAACTTAAGAAAGCAGACAAATTAGACTTAAAACCTATAGCTCCAATTTTACGTGTATAGTCAGCTACAATTTTAGCACCTAAAGAAGATTCAAATACAGAATCATTATCAGCAAAAACGAAGTTATAGTTCAATGGGTGTATTACTACAACCATATTAGTAATAGGAGTCCAAGTAGCACCAACCCCTAAATCTAAATAACCTGGGTCATTAAAATTATTCAACAATGTTGTTCTATACTCACCTAAAGCAGATATAGCAAATTTCTCACTTAATTTTCTACCGTATAAAGAAGTTACTTGAAATACATCTGTCAGAGCTTCAAAGTCTTCAGAATCTGTATCAATATCTTTGTTGTCTAACTTAACCCAACCAAGGTTAAGGTTTAAAGAGTTGTTCCAGAAAAACTTATCTTCTTTTAAGTTAGCAAATGCGTTACCTGTAATGGCTATATTACCAGAACTGTTGTTTGGTGCACCCTGTGCAAACCAATTATTGAAATTGGACAAACTACCACCTATGGTACCAAAAGCGCCAGTTTTCCAACCCGGTAATGCATCTATCTGTGCCTGTAAAGCATCTGCTCTACCTTGTATAGCAGCAATAGAATCTTTCTTTTCGGCTAGTGTTGCCTTTAACTCTTCTTCTGTCTGTGCTTGGCCCATCCAAACTCCAGCAACCGTAAGAACGGCGAAAAGTATTTTTTTCATAATGATTTGTGTTTATATTTTTAGAAACGCAAAAGTAAGAATAGTCACACTTGCCTTACAAGGAAAATTACTTTTTCTTGTACAAAGGCACCGCAGAACAGGCTTCTCCGTACATAACACTCTTAGCCACAGGCTGTATCTTTAACATGGCTTGCAGATACGCATTTTGTGGTACAGGTTTATGGCTACAACCTTTTATAATTACTGGTTTATCTTGAAATGTACTTACATCTAAATTAGATAGAATAGTTTGATACAAGCTGGTTTCTAAATCTTCTAAAGAACCCACAACTACTTGCTTAGCATACGGTTGTAGTTTGCTCACCAAAAGCATGTACGCCCAACTTGGAACTATAGCATCTGTACTACAATTTAGGGCTACATAGGTATCTTTGTATTGCTGCCAATCATGGGTGTCTGCTAGAATTCTAAAGTCTTTTTCCTTAAGGATGAGTTCTTGCCAAAGCCAATCTTTTATGTCTAAAACAACTCTTTTCCCTACAGGATAGTAATCTTCTAAATCAAAGACTTGCAGCTTGCTTTGGGCAACCCTATTTACTATTTCTTCTGCCATTTATTTGATGCTTACAGTAAGCCCAGTTCCAGTTTAGCTTCTTCGCTCATCAAATCTTGCGTCCAAGGCGGGTCAAAAGTAATTTCTACCTCAGCATCTTTGATTTCATCAATAGACTTTACCTTTTCTTCTACTTCTGCAGGTAAACTTTCCGCTACCGGGCAGTTAGGAGATGTTAAGGTCATTAGAATCTTAACCTCATGATCTTCGTTTACCAAAACATCATAAATAAGTCCTAATTCATATATATCTACTGGAATTTCTGGGTCATAAATGGTTTTTAAAACCAATACGATTTTCTCTCCCAATTCTGCTGTATCTAGTGTTGTTTCTTCGCTCATTTTATTTGTGTTTGATAGGCCACGGCATACAATTTCATCTGTTTGATCATGCTCACCAATCCATTGGCCCTTGTGGGTGATAAATGTTCTTTAAGTCCAATTTCATCTATAAATTGGGTATCTGCCTCCATAATATCTTTAGGCTTTTGATTGCTAAAGACTCTAATTAAAAGGGCAATGATTCCTTTGGTGATGATAGCATCACTATCTGCCGTAAAAAGCAATCTTTCATCTTCTAACTCAGCGTGTACCCAAACCTTACTTTGGCAACCTTTTATGATGTTGTCATCGGTTTTATATTGCTCATCTATTAAGGGGAGGGATTTACCCAACTCTATCATGTATTCATAACGCTGCATCCAGTCATCGAACATGCTGAACTCGTCTATAATTTCTTCTTGTATGGCCTGTATGGTCATGTAGTTTGCAATTTGTGTACAAAATTAGTGGATTTTAATCCCTTACTCAACTTTTTCAGAAAGTGTTAAGAGCCTAGTCATCAATTCTTCTAGTTCTTTGGGTGGGTGACCATGGTCAAATTCGTATGAATAGACCACCCCTTCAATCAATAATTCAAAACTTGCCAAAGCGGCGGCATCTACCATAGATTTACTTTGGTCTGGTTCTGAAATGTTCTTAAGGTCAATCGCTTTTAGTGCCATCACTAGAGATTCCTGCTCTTCTGCCTTTAAATTTAGGGTTTTAAATGTTCCTTGTCTTGTACTTCTATGTTTTAGGGTTGTTCCATCACAAACCAATTCTTTGTAAAAACCGCGACTTTCTGCCCTGTAATTTAAATTCCAAGTAGGGTTCTGATTACAATTTTGTTGTAGCATCAAAAGGGTTAAAATAGCAATACATGTTTTCATAGTTAAAGCTAACAAAAAAGGCATCTACGTTGGTAGATGCCTTTGATTATTTTAATGTATTGGGTTATGGTAGCATAGCTTCTCTGGCACCGCCAGCAGCAAAAAGTGCTCTCATACGTTCTTTTTGTCCATTACTAAACATGTACATACATTCATCATCTACATAATCCATATAGTTCATAGTCATGTCTGTTGTTCTACAGTGGGTAGTTGGAAAACTTGGACATCCGTAATTAGGACGGTCAGAAGATGGTGTATCAGATACAAAATCGTCTCTATTACATCTGCCGTCTCCCCAGATATGTCTAAGGTTTAACCAATGACCCACTTCATGAGTAGTGGTTCTACCACCATCAAAAGGAGCTGTTGCCGTACCGGTTGTTCCAAAGTATTGTGGCGAAACCACCACTCCATCCGTAGAGGAGCTACCCCCAGGAAATTGCGCGTATCCTAAGATACCACCACCAATATTACCTACCCAAATATTTAAATGTGTGCTTGGTGTTACCACATTGGAACCGCCTTGTGCATCAAACTTAATAGCATCACTTGTTCCAAAAGAAGTCTGGGAGGTTTGTTTTCTGATAACCTGATCCAAAGTAAACTGGATATCTGAATCTGCAACTACTGGACTAAACAAGGAAGGTACTTGGTTAATGTCGTTGTTGGTAGCGCTAAAATCGTCATTTAGTACGGCGATTTGCGAAGCAATTTGAGCATCTGAAATGTTCTGACTGGCATTGTTGTACAAGACGTGAACAATTACTGGAATGGTAATAGTGCCTAGGTTATCTTCAACGGGAGTATCACCTCCTCCGCCGTTGCCACCACCACCGTTGCCGTTACCATTACCTTTTTTGGCAGCAAGATATTGCCTGGTGTGCTTTTCAATATTATACATTTTTTGCTCTAAACCAGGATTGCTCTTAAGCTTCTGGTTCAACACTTTCATAGTGGAGCAATTTTTACCAGCATTTCCTTTACCCGCGCTGTTGGTTTCTGATTCAACATCATCTGTATACACAAAGAAGTCGCTCATATCTACTTGAACTTCTTGCGTAGCTAAAACATCACTTTCGGGGGATTGCTCCTTTTCACAGGAGTAAAGGACAACTGCCATTGCAGACAATGTTAAAATCGTCTTTTTCATAAATTAATGGGTATATAATGGTTATTATTTGCTGCAGAAGATACAAATAATTAACATTATCCCAATGTTTTGTTAAAATAAATATGAAATATTGAAACAAAGTTGTTATCCAACCAACATACTCTTAGCGCGTTCTACACCGGCTACAAGCGCATCTACCTCTTCTTTGGTATTGTAAAAACAAAAGCTTGCTCTTACCGTGCCAGGAATTTTGTAAAAATCCATTATGGGTTGGGCACAATGATGTCCCGTACGTACGGCAATACCCAATTTATCAAGAATGGTACCAATATCATATGGGTGAACACCTTCTATATTAAAAGAAATTACCGAAGTTTTATTCTGTGCTGTACCATAAATTTTTAACCCATCTATCTTGGACAATTCTGTGGTAGCATAATCTAATAGTTGATGCTCATAGTCCGCTATTGCTTCAAAACCTATGGTATTCATATAATCTAAAGCGGCGCCAAAGGCAATACCACCACAAATATTGGGTGTACCTGCCTCAAATTTATGTGGTAATTCTGCGTAGGTAGTTTTTTCAAAGGTAACCTCTGCTATCATTTCGCCACCGCCTTGGTACGGAGGTAGCTTTTTTAACCATTCTTCTTTACCGTACAGCATACCTACCCCTGTGGGTCCACATATTTTATGAGCAGAAACCACATAAAAATCTACATCTAAAGCTTGTACATCTGCTTTAATATGCGGGGCAGCCTGTGCTCCATCTATTAATACAGCCGCACCAACGTTATGTGCCGCCGTTATAATTTCTTCAATAGGGTTTATGGTTCCCAAGGCATTGGAAATATGGTTACAAAAAACCAATTTTGTTTTACGAGAGAGTAAATTATGATAGGTTTCCATTACCAACTCACCCTGCTCGTTCATCGGAATTACCTTAAGAATAGCTCCCGTACGTTCACAAAGCATTTGCCAGGGCACAATATTACTGTGGTGCTCCATGGCAGAAACCAATACCTCATCTCCCTTTTGTAACAAAGAAGAAAAACCGTTTGCTACTAAGTTTATTCCATGAGTGGTGCCCGATGTGAATATAATTTCGTGGGCTTTGGCGGCATTAAAATGCTGCTGAATTTTTTGTCTTGCTTGCTCATATTTATCCGTGGCCTCTTGCGATAACGCATGGACGCCACGGTGAATATTTGCATTGTAATTTTGGTAATAGTCTACTATCGCATTTATGACCTGTTGCGGTGTTTGTGAGGTAGCAGCATTGTCCAAATAGACCAATGGCTTACCGTTGACTTCCCTATTTAAAATTGGAAAATCTTTGCGTATTTGTGCTACATCAAAATCCACTTCTGTCATATAAAACTTTTATCCTATAAATCAAACCCAAGGTTTACTCCCAGCTTGCTGGCAATAAGCTTGTTGATTCTAACTTTCAATTCTGGTATACGCACACTTTCCAATACATTATTAGCAAAAGCATACATCATTAAAGCTCTAGCCTCTTTTTTAGGAATACCTCTAGATTGCAAATAAAATAAGGCATCCTCGTCTAATTGACCTATGGTACAACCGTGAGAACACTTTACATCATCTGCAAAAATCTCTAACTGAGGTTTGGTATTTACCGTTGCTTTATCGGATATAAGAATATTGTTGTTTTGCTGAAACGCATTGGTCTTCTGTGCAATTTTATCTACAATAATTTTTCCGTTGAAAACACCAGTAGAACTATCCCCATAAATACCTTTATAATCTTGGTGGCTTTCGCAATTAGGCTGCGCATGGTGTACCAAAGTGTAATGATCTACGTGTTGCTTTTCGCCCAAAATGGTTACTCCCTTAAGGGTAGAGTCTATATGCTCACCGTTCTGGTAATAATTCAAGTTATTACGGGTTAGTTTACCTCCAAAAGAGAAGGTATGTACACGTACTTGACTATTGGTTTTTTGGTCTATATAGGTATTGTCTACCAAAGATGCGGTAGGCGCATCGTTCTGTACTTTGTAATAATCTACACGAGCATCCTTAGCCGCAAAAATTTCGGTTACCGCATTGGTAAATACCTCATTTGTGGTTAAACTTTGGTGACGCTCTATAATTTGCACTTCTGCATTTTCTTCTACTACAATCAAATTTCTTGGTTGCAACATTAAAGCGGCTTCGTTACCCGTAGCCAAGTGCAAAATTTGAATAGGTTTTCTAGGGGCCTTACTTTTAGGTATGTAAATGTATGCTCCTTCCCTACTAAACGCTGTATTCAAGGTGGTTAATGATTCGTCTTTAGACGCTACCTTGTTAAAGTATTTTTCTATAACCTCTTTGTACATTGGCTTACTAAACGCAGCACTCATCAAACAAACATCCACACCATCATGTGTGGTTTCTGATAAGTAAGACGAATACACGCCGTCTACAAATACAATTTTATACGTGTCTATTTCGTGTAAAAAGAACTTCTTTACATCTTTGTACTCCAATGCATTGGTTTCTTTTGGAAAAATGCTGAAGTCTACCTTTTCTATACTCTTTAGCGAGGTGTATTTCCACGCTTCTTCCTTTTTGCTAGGAAAACCTTTTGCTTCAAAATTCTTAATAGCCTCGGAACGCACCTCATGTACAGGGTGGTCAAGGTCTACCTGGTTTTCAAAGGCCAAAAAAGAAGAAATCAATTTATCTTTCAACTCCATCTTCTACTGCTTATACCGTTTCTTCTTGTTTGATCCAGTCGTAACCTTTTTCTTCTAGCTCCATGGCTAGTTCTTTACCACCAGACTTTACAATTTTACCATTGTACAATACGTGCACATAATCTGGAACTATATAGTCTAACAAACGCTGATAGTGGGTAATTACCACAATGGCGTTGTCTTTGCTTTTTAATTTGTTAACCCCATTGGCTACAATACGCAAGGCATCAATATCCAAACCAGAGTCAGTCTCATCCAAGATAGCCAACTTAGGTTCTAACATGGCCATTTGAAAAATCTCGTTACGCTTTTTCTCACCTCCAGAGAAGCCTTCGTTAAGGGAACGAGATAAGAATTTACGGTCTATCTCTAGCAATTCTGATTTTTCGCGAATCAGTTTCAACATTTCATTAGCAGGCATGTCTTCTAAACCACGTGCCTTTCTTGACTCGTTGATTGCCGTTTTCATGAAGTTGGTTACTGATACACCTGGGATTTCAACAGGATATTGAAAAGAAAGAAAGACACCTTTATGTGCTCTTTCTTCTGGAGAGGCATCTTCTAAATCTTCACCATCTAAAACGATACTTCCTTTTTCTACTTCAAAATTTTCATTACCAGCAATTACGGAAGCCAAAGTACTTTTACCAGAACCGTTTGGCCCCATGATGGCATGTACCTCTCCTGGTTTAACGTCTAGGTTAATACCCTTTAAAATGGCTTTATCTTCTACACTTGCGTGTAAATCTTTAATTGTTAACATTCTTGCTTTTTATTTTTATCCTACTGATCCTTCTAAACTAATTTCTAATAACTTCTGTGCCTCCACAGCAAACTCCATTGGTAATTTGTTCAACACCTCTTTACTAAAGCCATTAACAATAAGTGCAATTGCCTTTTCTGTGTCTATACCACGTTGGTTGCAATAGAAAATTTGGTCTTCGCCAATTTTACTGGTCGTGGCCTCGTGCTCTATTTGTGCCGATTTGTTTTTGGTTTCTATATAAGGAAAGGTATGCGCCCCACACTCATTACCCATCAACAAAGAATCGCACTGCGAAAAGTTACGCGCATTTTCTGCCCTACTGTTTATTTGTACCAAACCACGGTAACTATTCTGGGATTTACCGGCAGAAATACCTTTAGAGATTATAGTACTCTTGGTGTTTTTACCCAAGTGAACCATTTTAGTGCCGGTATCTGCTTGCTGATAGTTGTTGGTTACGGCTATGGAATAAAACTCCCCGATTGAATTATCGCCTTTTAGAATACATGATGGATACTTCCATGTTACCGCAGAACCTGTTTCTACCTGTGTCCAAGATATTTTTGCGTTTTTCTCACAAAGCCCTCTTTTGGTCACAAAGTTGAACACACCACCTTTACCCTCTTTATCTCCGGGGAACCAGTTTTGTACCGTACTATATTTAATTTCTGCATCGTCTAGTGCAATAAGCTCTACAACGGCAGCGTGCAGTTGATTTTCATCTCTAGAAGGAGCAGTACATCCTTCTAAATAACTCACATAACTTCCTTCGTCAGCAACCACCAAAGTACGCTCAAACTGGCCTGTACCTGCTTGGTTAATTCTAAAATAGGTAGATAATTCCATTGGGCAACGCACGCCCTTTGGAATGTAACAGAAACTACCATCAGAAAAAACGGCAGAGTTTAATGCGGCATAAAAGTTATCTTTTTGCGGCACAACGGAACCTATGTGTTTTCTTACCAATTCTGGGTGCTCCTGTATGGCTTCAGAAATAGAACAAAATATAATTCCTTTTTCTGCTAATGTCTTTTTAAACGTTGTAGCCACGGAAACAGAATCCATAACTACATCTACTGCAACACCGGCTAATTTTTTTTGCTCATCTAATGAGATACCCAATCGCTTAAACGTGTCTAGCAATTCTGGATCTACCTCATCTAGACTTTCGTACCTTGGCTTCTTGTTTGGTGCAGAGTAGTATGATATGTCTTGAAAATCTGGTTTTTCATAATGCACGTTTGCCCATTCTGGCTCGTCCATCTCTTTCCAGATTTTAAAAGCTTCTAAACGCCATTGGGTCATCCACTCAGGCTCATTCTTCTTTTTAGAAAGCGCAACAACAACTTCCTCATTCAACCCCTTAGGAAAGGTTTCAGATTCTATGTCTGTATAGAAACCATATTCATACTCCTTGGTTTCTAATTCTTTTTTTAATTCCTCTTCTGTATACGCCATAACAATCTTACTGTTCTCTTTTTGGTATTTATCTGGATTTAAAGTGAAAAGCTTTCACCACAACCACAGGTTCTCTGGGCATTAGGATTGTTAAAAACAAAACCTTTACCATTCAAACCTCCTGAATATTCCAAAGTGGTGCCAACCAAGTATAAAAAACTCTTTTTATCCACCACAATTTTTATGTCATTATCTTCAAACACTTTATCGGTTTCTCCTACGGTGTTGTCAAAATTAAGTTCATAGGACAATCCACTACAACCTCCACTCTTTACTCCAACACGTACGTAGTCCGAACCAGCTTCAAAGCCTTCCTCTGACATCAATGCGGCCACTTTAGCCTTTGCAGTATCTGATACTTTGATCATGTTACAATTAGATTAATTATAAATAGCTTACAAATATAGTGGTTAAGACGTATTTTAACAGGATTCATAACATTATTATAACGAATATTTCCATAAGCGTTTTCTATGATTCAGATTATACCGATTGCCATCGTGTATGAATACCTATTTTAGGGAATTATTAAAAATCGTATTTAAAGAATTCATCCTACTTTTGCAGTATGTTAGAAGACAAAGAACAATCAAGAACACCTTTAGAACAGTTGGGCGAATTTGGCCTAATAACACATTTAACCAAAGACTTTAAACTAGTACAAGAATCTAGTGTTAAAGGAATTGGTGATGATGCCGCTGTTTTAAATCATAAAAACCAAAAAACTATAGTTTCTACAGATTTGTTGATTGAGGGCGTACATTTTAACTTGGCTTATATGCCACTAAAGCATTTGGGATACAAATCTGTGATGGTAAATCTGTCTGACATTTATGCTATGAATGCCACAGCAACCCAAATCACAGTTTCTTTGGCCGTATCTAACCGTTTTCCCTTAGAAGCTTTGGAAGAATTTTACGCTGGTGTAGCAACAGCTTGTAAAATTTATGGCGTGGACCTTATTGGCGGAGACACAACATCTTCTACAAAAGGAATGCTCATAAGTGTTACAGCTATTGGCGTAGCCCAAGAAGAACAACTGGTGTACCGCAATGGAGCCAAAGAGAACGATTTGCTTGTTGTTTCTGGTGATATTGGTGGCGCTTATCTTGGTTTGCAAGTTTTAGAGCGCGAAAACGAGGTTTTTAAAGTGAATCCGCAAAACCAGCCCGATTTAGATGCCTACAGTTACATTGTAGAAAGACAATTAAAGCCTGAAGCTAGAAAAGATATTGTTGAATTGCTAGCGAAATTAGAAGTGAAACCTACCGCTATGATAGATATTAGTGACGGACTTTCTTCTGAAATTTTGCATTTGTGTCAAAATAGCAATGTTGGTTGTGATTTATATGAAGATAAAATTCCTTTAGACCCCACGGTAATTGCCACTTCTGAAGAGTTTAAAATAGATAGCACGATGATTGCTTTGAGTGGTGGAGAAGATTATGAGTTATTGTTTACCATAAATCAAAAAGATTTTCCTAAGATAAAGGCCAATCCTAATCTTACAGTTATCGGTCATATGACAGAGAAAAGTATGGGCGCACAGCTAGTTACGCGTTCTGGCGCAAAAATGGAATTAAAAGCACAGGGCTGGAATTCGTTTTAATTAGGCAACCCGTCTGCGTTCTGTTTGCTTTTTAGACGCTCTACGGTTTCTTTTCTGGTACATTTCTTCTAGGGTCTTATTTATCTCCCTCATTTTATCCGTAAGAATGGTCAGTTTACCACGTTCATCCGTAGTTACTTGTTTTTGACAATGAATACAACGGTATTCTTTAATATGATGTGTCACTTTCTTAGACACAACAAAATGATGCCCAAAAAATTGACAGAAAATACCAGTAAGCTTATTGCCATCGGGGGTAATGGTTCCTTTCATACATCAAGGTTTAAATGGCACGTTTAGACTTGGGGCCTTAACAATGCGGTTATACAATATTAGGTTTGGTTCTTTATTATTGAAAACAGCTGAAAATCAACTGTAAACATACTTATGCAACGGCACTCCCCTTCTGTTTAGTATACGTTTTATCGTATTTTCTACAAAAATTTCGATAAAAGGCATATTTTCGACAAAATTCAGCAAATAATCGACGAACCGTTGCGGGCTTCAAGATACAAATACAGCGCTTATTAACAAATAATTAGTGATTAATGTTACGTAAAAAAGACACCTTACTTGTAGGTTTCGCCCTCTTTTCTTTATTTTTTGGTGCTGGCAACCTTATTCTACCCCCCTATTTAGGATTTACCTCCGGTATAGATTGGTGGGTAGTAACTTTGGGTTTTGTACTTACTGGTGTTGTCGTACCCATCTTTGGCATTGTGGCTCATGCCCGATTACAAGGCACCTTATTCGATGTCGGTAAAAAAGTATCTCCAACATTCAGTTTAATTTATGCCTACCTTATATATCTAATATCTATTTTACTACCTGCGCCACGTACTGCGGCTGTGACCCATGAGATAGCTATTGCTCCACTTTTTAATAGTCCCTCATGGCTTACAAGTACGATTTACTTTGCATTGGTATTTGTATTTGCCTTAAATCGCTCTAAAGTGCTAAGCATTATTGGCAAATTTCTTACTCCAGCCATCTTACTTATTTTGGCAGCAATTATTATTAGTGCAATTGTTGGTTTTGATAGCGCTCTTGCTCCTAGTAGTGTTGCGCATGGGTTTAGTACTGGTTTTTTAGAAGGATATCAAACATTCGATGCTATTGCTGCAGTAGTTGTAGGTGGTGTTATTATAATCTCTGTTAACCTAGATTTTAAGCAATTAGATGCCGCGTCCAAAAGGAAACTCATTGCTAGAGCTGGTCTTATTGCTGGTTTGGGTTTATTTGCAGTCTATGCTGGATTAATTTATACGGGAGCACATTTACAATCTGAGTTTATTGGGATTACGGACCGAACAGCCTTGTTATCCGAAATTAGCATCATTACGTTAGGCAATATTGCCTCCTTGCTTTTAAGTGTGCTAGTATCACTCGCCTGTTTTACCACGGCTGTTGGAATTATTACAGGTACCGCAGATTTTATGAAAG
This sequence comes from Flavobacterium sp. ASW18X, assembly GCF_005144745.1. GTDB lineage: Bacteria > Bacteroidota > Bacteroidia > Flavobacteriales > Flavobacteriaceae > Croceivirga. Next base: position 48,811 of record NZ_SWKK01000008.1, read on the forward strand.
GAAGATGTAATGAAAGTCAATCTGTTTATATAATGACTGTAGCGCTTTGTTGCTTGATTGGTCTTTTGGTAGGCCAGTTCAACGTGGAATTTATAATTAAAGTCGCCGTACCTGCATTAATGTTCATTTATCCCGTGACTATAATCCTAATACTATTAAATGTAGTTCCAGATACACTTGGCAGCCCAAAAGTTTTTAAATGGGTTACAGCAACTGCTGTTCTATTTAGCACTCCCGATTTTCTTGCTACCATTGGGTATCCACAGCTGGGCAATATAGCAAGTGATTGGTTACCCTTGGCTAAATTTCAAATGGGTTGGATATTACCCTGTATGTTAGTATTTGCAATAGTCAATGCTACCAAAAAAATAGGCGCATAAAGCGCCCATTTTATCCTATGTAATGGCTGAAACTAGGCATTCATCAATTCCTCTATCTCTTCAGCTGCTAACGGTATGTTTTGCATTAGATTAAAAGGCTCACCACTTTCTTGGATAACCACATCATCCTCTAAACGAACACCAAAACCTTCTTCAGGAATATAAATACCGGGTTCTACGGTAAATACCATATTGGCTTTCATTGGTGTTTTTAAAGCCCCATAATCATGCGTGTTTAGACCGATATGGTGACTGGTACCGTGCATAAAATACTTCTTATAAGCGGGCCAATCTGGATCTTCGTTTTGTACCGCGGCTTTGTCTAAAAGACCTAATCCCAATAATTCAGACGTCATTATTTTACCAACTTCTTTATGATATTCTGCCCACAAGGTGCCTGGAACCAACATTTTAGTTGCCTGCTCTTTTACCCGTAAAACGGCATCATAAACCGCACGCTGTCTTGCCGTAAAACGCCCGCTCACAGGTATAGTTCGGGTCATATCACTAGAATAATTGGCATATTCTGCAGCCAAATCCATCAAAATAAGCTCTCCTTCTTTACACTCTTGATTGTTTTCTATGTAATGTAACACATTCGCATTATTACCAGAGGCGATGATAGGTGTATAAGCAAACCCCTTACTTCTATTGCGTACAAATTCGTGTAAAAATTCGGCTTCAATCTCATACTCAAACACACCAGGTTTAACAAACTCTAATACACGTCTAAAACCTTTTTCAGTTATATTACAAGCAATTTGCATAATCGCAATTTCTTCTGGCTCTTTAATGCCTCTAATTTCTTGTAATATAGGGTTGCTTTTTGCCCATTGATGCGCAGGAAAGTTTTGTTTGCATTTACGGATAAAACGGTCTTCTCTAGTTTGTGTTTCTACGGCTTGCCGGTAATGTTCGTTCGTATTAAAATAAATAGTTTCGGCCTCCGTCATCAAATCAAAGAAAATCTTATCAAAATCACTTAACCAATACACTGTTTGTATACCAGATACACGTGTTGCATCCTCCTTGGTAAGCTTAGCCCCTTCCCAAACCGCAATATGCGCATTGGTTTCTCTTACAAATAATAGCTCTCTATGCTTTGGATTTAACGCATCCGGAAAAAGTATTAATATGGTTTCTTCTTGGTCTGCCCCAGACAAATAAAACAAATCCCTGTCTTGTTCAAACGGCATGGTGGCATCGGCACCTATGGGATAAATGTCGTTAGAATTAAAGACTGCAATACTTTTAGCTTTCATGCGCTGCATGAATTTCTTTCTATTCTTAACAAATAACTGACTGTCTATTGGGTCATATTTCATACAAAATCTGTTTTTTTCAAAAGTAACGAATGCAGTCACCATTGTAAAATCTTAATTAAAAGGGCATCGCTATTAAAAGCAATAAATACTACTATTGGTAGACTACATAGTTATTATTACCTTTCTGCTCGACTAATCCCAACCTCAAAAAAATGAAACGTTTATTCCTTTTTGTCCTAATTATTGGCTTACATTTTTGTTATGCACAGCCCAGAGCTACTACAGAAAACTATGTTAAAGATGCATTAGAGGCAAAAGCCAAACTAGAAGAAGTTTCGCTGTTAAAAAATATATCCTTGACCAACATTGGACCAGCAATTATGAGTGGTCGTGTGGTGGACTTAGCGGTTAATGAAGCTGACCCTACGGAATTTTATGTAGCCTATGCTTCTGGAGGTCTTTGGCACACTAAAGACAATGGCATTTCTTTCACCCCAATTATGGATAATGCACCTACCCAGAATATTGGTGATATTGCGGTACACTGGGCCAGCCACACTATTTGGGTAGGCACAGGAGAAAATAATGCTTCTAGATCTAGTTACGCTGGAATAGGAGTATTAAAATCTACGGACAATGGTGCCACTTGGGAAAATATGGGTTTAAAAGACAGCCACCACATTGGCCGAATAGTCATTGACCCAGACAATCCAGATACTGTTATAGTTGGTGCTACAGGACATTTGTATTCTGCAAACGAAGAAAGAGGTATTTACAAAACAATAGATGGGGGTAAAACTTGGACTAAAACGCTTTACGTAAATGCAGAAAGTGGCGTAATAGACGTGGCTGTAGACCCTAAAAATTTTAAGACTCAATACGCCGCCACTTGGCAAAAAGACAGAAAAGCTTGGAATTTTATAGGTAACGGCTCAGGGTCTGCCATTTACAAAAGTTTGGATGCTGGTAGCACATGGAATAAAATAACACTAGAAGGCAGTGGCTTCCCTGCAAGTGAGGGTGTGGGCCGTATTGGATTGGCCGTTTTTAACGATTCTATTGTTTATGCGATATTAGACAATCAAGAAAGGAGGGCTAAAGCGCTTAAAAAGGTTGTTGATGGGGACAAATTAACCAAAGACGATTTTAAAACCATGAACAAACGCACTTTACTAGGTCTGGACAACAAGCGTTTAAATACGTTCTTAAAGACCAATGGTTTTCAAGAAAAATATCGTGCAGAGAATGTAAAGGCACTGGTACGTGATGGCTTGGTAGAGCCAGTGGATTTAGCCAAATACTTAGAAGACGTCAATTCACTCTTGTTTGATACTCCTGTGAAAGGTGCAGAAGTTTATAAAAGTACCGACGCCGGCGCCACATGGTCAAAAACACATGAAGATTACATTGATGACCTCTTTTATAGCTATGGTTATTATTTTGCTCAAATTGCAGTTGACCCTAGTGATAGCGAACGCATTTATTTAGCTGGTGTACCATTAATAAGGTCTACAGATGGTGGAAAAACTTTTGAAAGTATTAGCAAAGAAAATGTACATTCTGACCACCACGCCCTGTGGATTAATCCAAAAAAACCAGGCCATTTAATTAATGGTAATGATGGTGGTGTAAACATTACTTATACAGATGGTGATGTGTGGATGAAAAACAACCAGCCTAGTGTAGGGCAATTTTATGCTATTAATGTAGATAATGAGGAACCATACAATGTATATGGCGGCCTACAAGATAACGGAGTTTGGAAAGCTCCACATACCACTAAAATTAATAATGGTTGGCAAAGTAGTGGTAAAAATCCTTGGGAAATGCTAATGGGGGGTGATGGTATGCAAGTGCAAATAGATAGCAGAAATTCAGATATTGTTTTTACCGGATTTCAATTTGGGAACTACTATAGGATAGATTTAGCAACGGGCAAGCGCAATCCCATACAACCTAAGCATGAACTAGGAGAGAGTCCTTATCGTTTTAATTGGCAAACACCAATATTACTATCCCCTCACAACCAAGATATTCTTTATCTAGGAAGCAATAAGTTACACCGTTCTATGGACCAAGGTACTACTTGGCAAAGTATTTCTGAAGATGTAACTCATGGCGGCAAAAAAGGAAATGTTGCTTATGGTACCATCACAACAATTTCTGAATCTCCTTTTACCTTTGGGCTATTGTATGTAGGTACAGACGATGGTCTAATCCATGTTTCTAAGGATGGTGGACATAGTTGGACCAATGTTGCCAACCCATTACCAAAAAAATTATGGGTGACCGAAGTTGCAGCTTCTAAACACAAAAAATCTAGAGTCTACGCTACACTTAACGGGTATCGTTGGGATAATTTTGTGCCTTATGCCTATGTAAGCGAAGATTATGGGGTTAGCTGGAAAAATATTGTAGAAGACCTGCCAGCATCCCCAATTAATGCATTAGTAGAAGACCCTAGTAATGAAAACCTATTGTTTATAGGTACAGATAATGGATTATATGCTAGTTTGGACCGAGGCAACTCTTGGCATAGCATGCAAAATGGAATGCCTAATGTAGCAGTACACGATTTAGTTATACAAAAAAGAGACCAACATTTGTTAGTGGGCACCCATGGTAGAAGTATTTATAAAGCAGACATAGGCTTTTTACAAGAAGTAGACTTTGACCTTGACCGTGAAAAGCTACATGTATTTAAATTAGAAAACATAAAACATTCTGGGAGATGGGGAAATAGCTGGTCTTCTTGGGGAACTCCAAACACTCCTGGTCTTGATGTTAATTTTTATACCAATACCGCAGATACATTCCAAGCCAAGGTGAGTACCAAAGATGGCATTACCATAAGCCAAGCAAACCTAGAGGCTATTAAAGGATTTAATGTATTGCATTTTGATGTAGCTTTTGACAAAGAAGGAAAAAAAGCATATTTACAAAAAAACAAAACCACCTTAACAGAAGCTAACAATGGTAAAACGTACCTACCAAAAGGCGCCTATGTTTTAGAGGTTTCTGGCAATGGAAGCAAGCAAACCAAAGAATTTAAAATAGAATAAATGCAATTAAGCTTAAGCATACCTGCACTTTTGTTTCCTGCCATTTCTTTAACCATGCTGGCTTATAATGCAAGGTATTTGGCCATTGCGGCTTTAATTAGGCAATTGCACGTACAATTTTTAGAAACCCAAGCACAACCCCTAAAAAAACAAATAGAATTACTACGTAAACGTTTAGAAATAATAAAATGGATGCAAGCCACAGCTATTGCCAGTTTTTTGTTGGCTGCTGTAACCATGTTTTTAGTTTACGTAGAGCTCGAGCTCTGGGCGAATATAGTTTTTGGTTTTAGTTTAATATTCTTAATGGTTTCTCTGGTATTGTCCTTTATAGAGGTACAATTATCTACAAAAGCGCTGGGAGTACAATTAAATAGCATGGAGTAATGAAGTTAGTTTTACAAGAAGATTTACCACTACAAGAAGTAAGTCACGACCCAGATATAAAGAAAAAAGTGTTCTTGAATAAAGGCGATATTCCCCATTTGATGATGTTTAGCACTGCCACTTTTACTCCAGGGCAATCCGTAGAAACGCATAAACACGATACCATGACTGAAGTATTTTATATACAAAAAGGCATGGCAGAATTTACCGTTGAAGGCAAGAAATATATTTTAAAACAAGGACATTGTATTACCATAGAAGCTGGAGAGTATCACAGCCAAAAAAATCCTTTTGATGCTGATGTAACTTGGCTATATTTTGGGGTAGACGTAGGATAAATATGGACGATTGTGCATTTTGCCCAGTTAAACTGTGGTTTTTGTCTAATTTTTAAGAAATTTCTGTACTTTTTTGAGTATTTTGTTTACCCAAATTTTAAATTCCCCAAGCCTATGGAACGGGTAACAGATATTGCTTTTTTCAATAACATACGTGAAATTCGCGAGTACGAATTCGGAAAGTTTTATTTTTTTAACGGTCTTGTTATTTCAGAAATAGCAGAAGGTGCCACTTTTGCTTGGGAACATGCAGAAAAGGCTATTAAGGCCGCTCATGAAATTTTTGGTCACGATTTACCCATCATATACATCTCTAACAGAGTAAACAAATACAATGTGGTAGCATCTGATTGGATTAAATTTTACCAACATAGGCACAACTTAAAATACTACGGTATTGTAGGTAATAACAGTAAAAGCTTTGCCAGCTTAGTATTAGAGCGAATGTTCTTTAGATCTAGCATGCGCAAATTTAGTCACATACAAGACGCCATTGATTGGGCACAAAATTTGTTGGTAACAGATGTCGATTTAATTTTTGGCGAAAATAGCTATTGACCAATGTGAAAAATAGCGTCTCCCTGATTCACCACAGCTTGATTATTGATACAAAATACAAAGCCAGAATTTGGCGCAATAATATTTTTGCTTCGCTTGGCATACGTATCAGAAATTATCCCCATTATTTCACCTTTTTTTATAGCCATTCCATTTTTCACCTTTGGAATAAACATGCCTGCCCTTGGTGCACGCACCCATCTAGTCATTATCAAATGTTGACTAACGCTGGTTTTAGCATCTTTCACACCTTCTAACATTTTCAGATGATGTAACACATTTGTTATCCCTTGGCAGGCAATAGCAATGGAGTCACCATCAAAACGCATACTTTCACCAGCTTCATAAACAATAACTGTTTTCCCTTTTTTATAAGCATCGTTCCTAAAGGAACCTTTTATCAACTTAGAAGAAAAGTAAAAGGGCGCATTAAAAACTTCCGCAAGTTCTTTACCATTATCATCCCCTAAAGTGTAACGTACTTGCGGATGATTATGGCGTTGCCCTCCACCAGTGTGCAAATCAATAGCAATATCAATTTGTGGCAAGAGCTCATTGGCATAATTGTATGCAATTCTGCTAGCCAAAGAACCGTTTTTAGACCCTGGAAAACTTCGGTTTACATCTTTACCATCTGGCACATCTCTAGAAAAATGAATAAATCCAAAGACGTTTAAAATAGGAACTACAATGACCGTACCCCTACAAATGTTTAGCGTTTTGTCTGCCAACATTCGGCGCAGTGTTTCTACTCCGTTAATTTCATCCCCATGTAAACCAGCTTGCAGCAAAACCACTGGACCAGGATTTTTGCTATTAAAAACGTGGACGGGTATATCTATTAAAGTGCCTGTCGGGAGTTTGGCAATATCTATTTTTACAAGTTTATTTTTCCCAGGAGGCACCAATTCTGCCCCAATTTGCAACGTTCTATCAGCTCTTTCTTCCCACATGTCGTTCCATATATTGAATAATTCGCTTGGCCACATTAATACCCGTGGCAGCCTCTACTCCTTTTAGACCAGGAGACGCATTTACTTCTAATATCAAGGGACCATTGGCAGAACGAATTAAATCTACACCCGCAACCCCTAAGCCCAATAACTGTGTAGCTTGTAATGCAATAAACTTTTCTCGTGGGGTTAATTTTACCGCTTCGCCTAAACCTCCTCTATGAATGTTAGACCTAAATTCATCCATATCAGAAGTCCGCTTCATACTAGCAACTACTTTTTTACCAATAACGATAATACGTATATCTTCCCCGTTTGCTTCCTCTATAAACTTCTGAATAAGGATACTAGTATCCATTTTGTAAAAGGTATCAATAATGCTTTTAGCAGATTTTTTAGTCTCTGCCAAAATCACACCTAACCCTTGTGTACCTTCTTGCAGTTTTATAATTACTGGGGGGCCACCTAAAAGGCGTAATTGGTCTTCTATATTATTAGGATTAATACTAAAAAGCGTTTCTGGAATCGGCAACCCATTTTTAGCTAGAATTTGCAGTGTAGCCACTTTATTTCTAGCTCTACTAATTGCGGCAGACCTAGCAGTACTAAAAACTCCATTTATTTCAAACTGCTTAACAATTGCTGCGCCATGTTTGGTTACTTTAGTCCCTATTCTTGGAATTATTGCATCAAACTCATGAGTAACATCTTCAGAACCAAAAAAAATTTTAGGATTACCTTCTCCAAGTTTTACGGAGCATTTGGTGTGATCAATAAGTTCTACATAATGCCCAGCTTTTTGCGCTTCTTCTACCAAGCGTCTGGTAGAATGCACATGTAGGCTTACAGAAAGTATGGCAATGTCCATGTAAACGGCTTAGGGTCTGTTTTAGAGTATGAATATCGTTTAAAAATTTAAATCGTCTTTGTTTTTTTGTGATTTTAGTCTTTTGACGGTCCAGTTTGTTGAAGCAAAAACGTTTTAGAATCTAGGTTTTAAGAGATTTTATCAAACGTTTTCGTGCTTAGCTTATAACGTTTCTAAATAAGGTGTTTTGCGCTGTTTAAAACTTGTTAAAAACTTGATCCTGCCGTAAATTTGCTAGTAAAACTTATAACTAATGAGTGGATTGATAAAATCTTCAATTGCCAGAAAGCTAGTGATGGCCCTTTCTGGACTTTTTCTTGTGGTTTTTCTTACCCAACACTTTGTCATCAATTTTACTTCTGTTATAGCGCCAGAAACTTTTAATGCGTGGTCTCATTTTATGGGGTACAACCCATTAGTGCAATTTGTATTGCAACCCATCTTGATTGCTGGGGTTGTTATTCACTTTGTGATGGGCTTTATCTTAGAAGCACAAAATAAAAGTGCCCGCGGGGTTTCTTACGTTAAATACAACGGAAGTGCCAATGCATCTTGGATGTCTAGAAATATGATTTACACGGGCTTAGTGGTATTGGCTTTCTTAGGCTTGCATTTTTACGACTTTTGGGTACATGAGATGGCCTACAAATATGTAGAAGTTAAAGTGGAAGACCCTACAAGGTACCATGCGGAAACAGTTGAAAAGTTTGCGCCAATTTGGAGAACGGTACTTTATGTAATTTCTTTTGTACTACTAAGTCTTCACCTATGGCACGGGTTTGCTTCCTCTTTCCAGTCTATGGGAGTAAACAACAAGTACAGCCCGGTTATTCAAAAAATTGCTAAAATATTTGCGGTGGTAATTCCATTGGGCTTTGCCTTTATTGCTATTTACCACCATCTTAACCCAATAACACATTAATCATATGGGAGTATTGGATTCCAAAATTCCATCTGGGCCGTTGGCCGACAAATGGACAAAACATAAAAATGATATTAATCTGGTTAACCCAGCCAACAAACGTAACATTGATGTTATTGTTGTAGGTACAGGTCTTGCCGGAGGTTCTGCTGCAGCTACTTTAGCAGAACTTGGTTATAACGTAAAAACTTTTTGCTACCAAGATTCACCAAGAAGGGCGCACTCTATTGCCGCACAAGGTGGTATTAATGCAGCAAAAAATTACCAAGGTGATGGGGATAGCCCTTATCGCTTGTTTTATGACACCATTAAAGGTGGTGATTACCGTTCTAGGGAGGCAAATGTTTACCGTTTGGCAGAAGAATCTGCCAACATTATTGACCAATGTGTAGCGCAAGGGGTGCCTTTTGCACGTGAGTACGGTGGTTTGTTAGACAACCGTTCTTTTGGTGGTGTATTGGTATCTAGAACTTTCTACGCTAAAGGACAAACAGGACAACAATTATTGTTAGGTGCTTATGCTGCCATGAACCGCCAGATTAATCGTGGTAAGATAAAGTCTTACACCCGTCATGAAATGATGGACTTGGTCTTGGTAGATGGTAAAGCTAGAGGTATTATTGCAAGAAACTTAGTAACAGGAGAAATAGAACGTCATTCTGCACACGCAGTAGTTTTAGCTACTGGTGGTTACGGCAATGTATTCTTTTTATCTACCAATGCAATGGGTAGTAATGTAATGGCAGCTTGGAGAGCACACCGCAGAGGAGCTTTCTTTGCCAATCCTTGTTTTACGCAAATTCACCCAACCTGTATTCCGGTATCTGGAGAACATCAGTCTAAATTAACTCTGATGTCAGAGTCTTTACGAAACGATGGTAGAATTTGGGTGCCAAAGAAAAAAGAAGATGCAATTGCCATACGTGAGGGCAAATTAAAACCAACACAGTTAGCAGAAGAAGATAGAGACTATTACTTGGAGAGAAGGTATCCTGCATTTGGCAACCTTGTACCTAGAGATGTAGCTTCAAGAGCTGCTAAAGAGCGTTGCGATGCTGGTTTTGGAGTGAATAAAACAGGAGAAGCAGTATATTTAGATTTTGCTGCTGCTATTCAACGTTACGGTAAAGAAAAAGCGTTGACTTCTGGTATTAAAAATCCAGATGCAGCAACTATTACCAAATTAGGAGAAGAAGTTGTGGAAGCCAAATATGGTAACCTATTTCAGATGTACGAGAAAATCGTTGATGAGAATCCGTACAAAACTCCGATGATGATTTACCCAGCGGTACATTACACCATGGGCGGTCTTTGGGTAGACTACAATTTGCAAACCACCATTCCGGGTTGTTATGCCGCGGGTGAAGCTAACTTTAGCGATCACGGTGCTAACAGACTTGGTGCTTCCGCCTTAATGCAAGGTTTAGCTGATGGTTATTTTGTATTGCCTTATACCATTGGAGATTACTTATCTGATGATATTAGAACTGGAGCAATCCCAACAGATTTACCAGAATTTGAAGCAACAGAAAAAGCCGTTCGTGAACGTTTAGAGAAACTTAAAGCGGGTTCTGGTCAAAATTCCGTTGATTACTACCACAAGAAATTGGGTAAAATCATGTGGAACAAATGCGGTATGGCTCGTAACGAACAGGGTCTTAAAGAAGCCATTGAAGAAATTTCTGCCTTGAGAAAAGACTTCTGGGAAAACGTAAGAATTCCTGGGGAAATCAATGCTAAAAACGCCGAACTAGAAAAGGCAGGTAGAGTAGCCGATTTCTTGGAATTGGGTGAGTTGTTTGCAAAAGATGCTTTAGAAAGAAACGAATCTTGTGGCGGTCACTTTAGAGAAGAGTACCAAACCGAAGAAGGAGAAGCATTAAGAGATGATGAAAACTTTAAATATGTAGCAGCTTGGGAATACAAAGGCGAGCCTAAAGATGCCCAACTACATAAAGAAGATTTGGTGTACGAGAATATAGAATTAAAGACAAGATCTTATAAATAAAATTGCTATGAAATTATTTCTAAAAATATGGCGTCAAAAAGATGCCAGTACCAAAGGACAGATGGTAGACTACACCTTGGACGGGGTAGAAGGCGATATGTCCTTTTTGGAAATGCTTGATATCTTAAATGAAGATCTTATCAACAAAGGTGAAGAGCCTGTAGAATTTGATCACGATTGTAGAGAAGGTATTTGCGGTACGTGTTCCTTACAAATTAATGGAGAACCTCATGGTCCAGATAGGTTGGTAACTACTTGCCAACTACATATGCGTAAATTTAATGATGGGGATACCATAGTTATTGAGCCATTTAGAGCTAAAGCTTTTCCGGTTATTAAAGATTTAATTGTAGATAGAAGTTCTTTTGACCGTATACAGCAAGCAGGCGGGTATATCTCTGTAAACACCTCTGGTAATACGGTAGATGCCAACGCAATACCAATAGAAAAGCAGGCTGCAGATTCTGCAATGGATTCTGCTACTTGTATTGGTTGTGGTGCCTGTGTAGCCGCTTGCAAAAATGCAAGTGCTATGTTGTTTACTTCTGCAAAAGTATCTCAATTTGCACAACTACCGCAAGGCCGTGTAGAAGCTACAGACCGCGTAATGAACATGGTAAGACAAATGGATTTAGAAGGTTTTGGTAACTGTACCAATACCGGAGCTTGTGAGATAGAATGTCCTAAAGGTATTTCTTTAGAGAATATAGCTAGAATGAATAGAGAATATTTAGCTGCTAGCGTAAAAGGATAATTCTACAAATCATTTAAAAATAGGCCTGAATTGCAATTGTGATTCAGGCTTTTTTATGCACTTAAACGAAAAAATAGCTAAGCGTTCCCCGTTTAACGAGAAAAAGCAATAAAAAACCCGAAGGTTTAGTACATTCGGGTTAAAGCTTTTCAAGGGAAGTTTAGTTTGGTTCTTATAACATAAATAGTTTTTTAACCAACCTCATGAATCCGCTTAAAAAATCGGTGCGGTAAATCTGTATATCTTCTTCCATAGACACAGATTCGTGGTTAAACTTAGAAATCATTATTAAGGGTTTTTCAAGGTTAATTTGGGATTTTTTTCACACTTTTCAAATTTATTAACGAACTACTTTTCCACAAATTATATGTTGTAAGGCATTTCTTATTTGTTGTGAACTCTAATAAAATCAATATTTATAAGCAATCTTTAAGATACACAAAGAAAAAAAGTGCATAAAACTCAGTATAAATCATATTTAACACCGTTCTAATTATAACTATACAATTTTTTAACGTTTTTTCTGTTTATTATTAGCAAACCAAATTAACAAACTAAATATAACCAGTATCATTGGTCCCTACTATCGATGAAAAACCAGCTACACCCTCTGTTGCGTTCTCAGCTCGCTGCGTATGCCGCAATGCAACCGCAGACAGATATACCAGAAGAGTTTTTAAGCATTATAAGCAATACCTATTACACCCAAGAAAACCGACAAATACAGGAGTTAAGCGCTGTTGCCATGGGGTTAGACCCCAAGAAGCACCTAGAACAAAACATCCAAGCGATTGTAGATAATTTAAAAGAAGTCATATTTGAAACCGATTTAGAGGGCAACTGGCTCTATTTAAGTCAAGCCTGGGAAGGCCTTACTGGTTTTAAAACAGAGGATTGTTTAGGAAAACCCTTTTTTCAATACCTCACCTATTTAAAATCTAATGACCGCATAAAGTTAAAGCAACTGTTAACTACAGACTTTGACCGGTATACCAAAACTATAGAAGTCCTTACCATCAATAATAATAGACGATGGTTAGACATTTCTTTAAAAAAGAATTATGACCCAAATGGGCGACCCACTGGATGTATTGGTACTATTTGGGATGTTACTGCGCAGAAACAGGTTGAACGTGCCTTAAAACGCTCTAAAAATAAGGAAATACAAGCCAATAGAGCCAAAGATGAATTCTTATCTACCATCAGTCATGAAATCAGAACACCGCTTAATGCGGTGATTGGCATTACCCATCTATTGCTTTTAGAAAATCCATCAGAAGAACAATTAGAAAACCTAAATGTTCTAAAACACTCTTCTGAACATTTGTTGTCCTTAGTTAATGACATTTTAGACTTTGCAAAAATTGAAAGTGGCCACATAGAAATAGAAACCGAACGTTTTAATCTATGGAGTCATATAGAGAGTTTACGTACAACTTATGGCAACCAGGCAGAAGATAAAGGCATACGGTTTACCGTGAATCAGGATAAACAAATACCAGAATATCTTATTGGCGACTCTACTCGATTATTCCAAATACTAACCAACCTAATCAGTAATGCGATAAAATTTACAAGAGAAGGTGAAGTAGCACTAAATATTAGGCTAGAAGAAACAAAAGAAGAAAGCATAATCATTGCCTTTGAAGTTATTGATACTGGTATAGGTATTTCTACGGAAAAGCAGGAAACTATATTTGATGCTTTTTCACAAGCAAATTCTAGCACCACTAGGGAGTACGGCGGCACAGGATTAGGTTTGACTATTTCCAGAAAATTGTTAGAATTAATGGGCAGTACAATAGCCTTAAAGAGTGAAATTGATGTTGGTTCCGTATTCAGTTTTCAATTAGAATTCAAGACCAATACGCAAGATTACATTCCGACACATACATCCCAACTAAACCTTGATGATACCAATTTGGACGGATTATCAATATTAGTTGCAGAAGACCACAAGGTAAACATTGTAGTTATTAAAAAGTTTTTAGCCAAATGGAATGTAGCTGTAGACATTGCGGAAAATGGATTGATTGCTGTACAGAAGTGCGAAGAAAACCAGTACGATGCAATATTTATGGATTTACAAATGCCCATAATGAATGGTTATGAAGCAACAAAGATTATCCGCCGTAAAAATCTAAATATTCCAATTATTGCACTATCTGCCTCTGCAGAAGTGAATGTGAAGAAAGAAATAGCCATTTTAGGTATGGACGGGCACATTAGCAAACCCTTTAACCCAAATACCTTACGCACATTTTTGCAAAACATAAAAAAAGCGAAGGTAGATGGGTTAGTACATCCTTCAATGTGGAAGAAAAACTAGTTTAACATTTCTGGAATATCACCTTGGATAATAAGATGGCCTTCTGTTGCCGCCTGTATTTCTTCTACAGAAACATTAGGCGCTCGCTCTAATAATTTAAAGCCTTGTGGCACTACTTCTAGTACCGCTAAATTGGTTACAATTTTTTTTACGCAACCTACGCCCGTTAATGGCAAGGTACAGCGTTTTAAAAGTTTAGATTGTCCTGCCTTGTTAGTGTGCATCATCGCAACAATAATATTTTCAGCAGACGCCACCAAATCCATAGCACCCCCCATGCCTTTAACCATTTTACCTGGAATCTTCCAATTAGCGATATCACCATTTTCTGCTACTTCCATAGCTCCTAAAATAGTTAAATGAACATGCTTACCCCTAATCATCCCAAAACTTGTTGCTGAATCAAAAAAAGAAGCACCTGGCAATGTTGTAATCGTTTGTTTACCCGCATTGATGATGTCTGCATCTTCCTCTCCATCAAAAGGGAATGGTCCCATACCTAATACGCCATTTTCACTTTGGAATTCCACCTCAATATCCTCTCTAACCAAATTGGCTACCAAAGTAGGTATACCAATACCTAGATTTACATAATAACCGTCTTTTACCTCTTGGGCAATTCGTCTCGCAATTCCGTTTTTATCTAGCATTTTCTATGGGTCTTACGGTTCGTTGTTCTATTCTCTTTTCGTAGTCAGCACCCTGAAAAATTCGCTGAATAAAAATTCCTGGCACATGTATTTGGTTAGGATCTAAGTTCCCTGCAGGGACTAATTCTTCTACCTCTGCAACCGTAATTTGTGCAGCCCCGCACATACATGGATTAAAATTACGAGCAGTACCTTTAAAAATAAGATTACCTGCCGTATCTCCTTTCCAAGCTTTTACAAACGCATAATCTGCTTTAAAAGCTTCTTCTAGAACATACATCTTACCATTAAATTCTCGTGTTTCTTTACCTTCTGCTACCTCCGTTCCGTATCCTGCAGGTGTATAAAATGCTGGAAAACCTGCTTGTGCTGCCCTACATTTTTCGGCTAAAGTACCCTGAGGGGTAAGTTCCACCTCTAATTCTCCACTTAGCATTTGGCGCTCAAACTCATCGTTTTCTCCCACATAAGAAGAAATCATTTTCTTAATCTGTTTTTGCTGTAAAAGCAACCCCAAACCAAAATCGTCTACACCAGCATTATTAGAAATACAGGTTATGTCTTTAATTCCAAGACGGACCAACTGTGTAATAGCGTTTTCCGGTATTCCACAAAGGCCAAATCCCCCAAGCATAAAGGTCATTCCATCCTTTACACCCTCAAGGGCTTCTTCCACAGAGGATACAGTTTTATTTATCATAGTTTAGTTAATTCCTAAAAATCTAAATCCTCAATATCGTCCTCTACATCTGTATCTTCTTCTACCTCCTTTTGATATTTAGCACAATCTACTTCTATAGACAAGTCTTCTGGCTTATCAAAAGGATCCTTAGACACTCCTAGTTCTTCATTTTCATAATTCGCCTTCATATACATACCCCATATAGGTAATGCCATAGACGCGCCTTGACCATAAGTAATGGATTTAAAATGTGTTGCTCTTTCTTCTCCCCCTACCCATACTCCAGTAACCAAATTGGGCACCATACCCATAAACCAACCATCACTTTGGTTTTGTGTAGTTCCGGTTTTACCAGCAATTGGGTTAGATAGGTTGTAAGGATAGCCCGTTATAATTTCTTTATAAAGTGTAGCATTCTTATTGTAGGAATGTCTTAGTCTAGCACCAGAACCAAATTGTGTAACCCCCTCCATTAAATTAACCATGGCATAGGCAACATCTTTGCTTAATACGTCTTTAGTTTCTGGCACATACTCATATAGTACTGTTCCGTTTCTATCTTCTACACGCGTTACCATAACAGGTTTTACATAAACTCCTTGGTTCGCAAAAGTACCATAGGCACCAACCATTTCATAAACGCTCATTTCTGATACTCCTAAAGCTATGGCAGGGACTTCTGCAATTTCTCTAGTAATACCCATATTTTTACCGATACGAGCCACAGAACCAGGACCTACTTGGTCTATCAATTGCGCTGTAATGGTGTTTACCGAGTTAGCCAAAGCCTCCTTTAAAGTTAGCTTTTTCCCTGAATATTTACCATCAGAATTTTTAGGGCACCATGCATCTGGATTACCATGTTTTAAAGGCTCTATACAATATTGACTATCTGGCAACTGGTCACAAGGAGATAAACGCAACTGATCAATAGCTGCAGCGTAAACTAAGGGTTTAAAGGTAGAGCCCGCTTGTCTGGCTCCTTGTATAACGTTATCATATTGAAAGTGCTTGTAATCTACACCACCAACCCAGGCTTTTACATGACCTGTCTGAGGCTCCATAGACATCATTGCTGTACGCAAAAATGTTTTATAATACCGAATGGAATCTAGCGGAGTCATTATAGTATCTTTCTCGTACGAATCTGAATTCCAGTCAAAAACCGTCATTTCTGTTTTTTTCTTAAACGAGGCTCGGATTTCGTTTTCGGATTTGCCTTGACTTTTAAGCGTTCGCCATCTACTAGAAGATTTCATGGCACGCTCCATTATATTATCTATCTCATAATCCGCTAAATCTAAAAATGGTGTTGTAGGATTACGTTCTGGCGTATTTTGCACAAAAAACTCAGTTTGCAACTTTTTCATATGTGCTTCTACAGCATTCTCTGCATTTTGTTGCATTCTAGAATCGATTGTAGTATACACCTTTAGACCGTCTAAATAAATGTTATACTTTTCACCATCTGGCTTTGGGTTTTCTTTCACCCATTTATTAAGCCATTTTTGCATATACATTCTAAAATAAGTAGCCAGGCCCTCTCTATGTGATTCTGGATTAAAATTTAAATCCATCTTTGTTTTCTGAAGAGAGTCCTTTTCTTTTTCTGAGAGGTATCCGTATTTAGCCATTTGAGCCAACACCGTATTTCTACGATTAAAAACTAATTCTTCTCTCCTAATAGGATTGTAATAGGAGGAGTTTTTTAGCATCCCAACCAACATGGCAGATTCTTCAGTTTTTAAATCTTTAGGTTCTTTACCAAAATAGATTCTAGAGGCAGAACGTATACCATCCGCATTGTAATGAAAATCATAGATGTTTAAATACATCGCAATGATTTCCTCTTTGGTATAGTTACGTTCTAATCTAGTAGCTAGCACCCATTCTTTTAATTTTTGTGTGATTGCTTCGAACTTATTTCTTGAACGTACTCCAACAAACAATTGTCTGGCCAATTGCTGACTTATAGTACTAGCTCCACCTTTGCTACCTAAGTAAGCAACTGCTCTAAACGTACCCCTTGCATCTATACCAGCATGATCAAAAAAACGCGCATCTTCTGTAGCTACCAGCGCATTTACCAAATTCTTTGGCAATTGGTCATAAGGTACAGGCGTACGATTATCTTCTAAATAAAATTTACCTAGTGTTTCGCCATCAGAAGAAATGATTTCCGTAGCCAAATTTGTTTCTGGGTTCTCTAAATGTTGGTACTCTGGCATTGGACCTAAGGCACCCCAAGATGCCAACAAAAAAGGCGTAATGGCCAGTAAAATACCAATTAAAAAAAGTATCCAAAACCATTTTATAAATTTAAAATAGCTCTTTTTAGGGGTGTTTTTTGCAGTTGCCATGCCTATTTAATCGTTTCTATTTGTAATCCAACATCTGTGATTCCCGTGAGGTCTTCCACGCCATTTACGCTTCCATTTTTACGCATGGCATGTTGCACCTTTAAAGTATATACGCCAGAACTAGAAAAATTGATGTTCTCTTTTAGCCAAAGTTTACTTTCTTTAACGCTACCAGTACCTCTGCCTAACCATTCTCCTGTAGGTTGTGCCATTTTATATTCTAGGGTATCTACCAAAACTTGGTCATTTGGCTGTTGCAGTTCTGTAATTAAAAATAAATTACTGAACTCGTAGGTGTCATCGTTTCTTATATTGAGAAAAAGCTGGTATGTAGCCGTTGTATCTAGCTCTTTAAAAGAGAAAGTAAGGGTGTCTTTACTTTTCCAAACACCATTATTTAAAGCAATATACTCTGTATGAGCAATGTTAGTATTACATGCCAATAAAAGCAAAGCTAAACCAATAAGTAACAGGCTATTTTTCATTCTTTGCTGCAGGTTTGTTATTTCTTCTTCTCTTCCCTTTAGTTTTATTATTGGTATTTCTCCTTTTTTTGTTTTTATGCCGCTTTGGTTTATCAAATCTGGTTAGACTATCTTGCCCTACAACGTTTTCAAAAACCAATTTTTCTGCACGCTGTTCATCTACCTGAGCATAAGCCTCAAGACTTTCTATCTTCTCGTCTTTTTTATTTAGTTCCAATATTTCTATGACCTGCTCTTTCTTTAAAGCATGCCAGTTAGAGGCATCTCCCTTATAAGCAAACCACAGTGTTTCTTTAAAAATATCTACTTTTTGGCAAAAGGCGATTCCTTTCTCTGTCATTAATTTACTGTCTTGTGCCGGGAAATCTTGCAGTGCTTCCAAGTACATATCTAACTCGTAGTTTAAACAGCATTTTAATTTTCCACATTGCCCTGCTAGTTTTTGTGGATTCAGGGCTAACTGTTGGTATCTGGCAGAAGCAGTACTTACCGACCTAAAATCTGTTAACCAAGTAGAACAACATAATTCTCTACCACAAGAACCTACGCCTCCTAAGCGCTGGGCTTCTTGCCTGTAGCCTATTTGTCGCATTTCTATACGAATACCAAAGGCTTTGGCCATGTCTTTAATTAGCTGTCTAAAATCTACACGTTCTTCTGCCGTATAGTAAAAGGTGGCTTTAGAACCATCGCCCTGAAATTCTACGTCACTTAACTTCATTTGTAAGTTTAAGCTAATAGCAATTTCTCGCGAACGTTTTTTAATACCTTCTTCTCTGTCCCTACAATTGGTCCAAATTTCAATATCTTTTTCGGTAGCTTTTCTATAGATTTTTGGCAGCGCATTATCTGTGTGGTCTACGTTCTTTTTTTTCATCTGAACTTTAACCAACTCGCCCGTTAAGGTTACCATACCAATATCATGACCAGATTTGGCTTGGGTTGCCACCACATCACCAATGGCTAAGGGGATACCCTCTGCATTCCTAAAGAATTCTTTTCTGCTGTTTTTAAATCTTACTTCTACACAATCAAATGGCTTTTGTCCGTTAGGAAGAGACATATTGGAAAGCCAATCAAACACCGTAAGTTTATTACAACCATCCGTTCCGCAAGTACCATTGTTCTTACAGCCTTTGGGTTGCCCATCCTTACCGGTAGCGCAACTACTACATGCCATAGTATATATCTTGAATCAAGGAATTTTAAATTCCTAGACTAGGGTTCATAAAAAATTGTTGAAAGTAAAGATAGCACTATTTTGTTACTACCCTTGCTAGCGTTTAAACTTTAGCACTTCTGAGCGGCCCTTCTTAAAAATTTTATTGCTTGCTTTTTTACCTTTACGCAGCTCTTTTTGTTCCTCATACGGCAACGCATTTACCTCTTTACAAGCATCAGAACAACAATTGTCCATTTTTTCTTTACAGCTATCGCATTGAATAAAAAGTAAATGGCAAGCTTCATTTGCACAATTCGTATGTACATCACAAGGCGCTCCACATTGGTGGCAGTGCGCAATTACGTCGTCAGAAATACGTTCTCCCCTTCTGTGATCAAAGACAAAGTTTTTTCCTAAGAATTTATTTTCTAAATCGTTTTCTCTAACCTGCCTAGTGTATTCTATAATACCACCCTCTAATTGATACACATTTTTAAAACCTTTGTGTTTGTAGTACGCACTAGCTTTTTCACAACGGATACCACCCGTACAGTACATAACCAGTTTTTTATCTTCTTTGTAGGGTGCTAAATCTGCCTCAATAATATCTAAGGAATCTCTAAAGGTATCTACATCTGGTGTAACTGCATTTTTAAAATGACCTATTTCACTTTCGTAATGGTTCCGCATATCTACCAACACAGTATCTGGGTCTTCTATAAGCTCATTGAACGTTACCGCATCTACGTGAACGCCCTTATCGGTAACATCAAAAGTATTATCATCCAAACCATCTGCTACAATTTTATGACGCACTTTTACCTTTAATTTTAAAAACGATTTATTGTCTTGTTCTATAGCAATGTTTAAGCGTACACCTTCTAAAAAAGTGATGCTATCTAGATGCTTTTTAAACGCATCAAAATTCTCTGCCGGAACAGAAAGCTGTGCATTTATACCTTCTTTGGCTACGTATATACGACCTAGAACCTCTAGGGCATCCCAAGTTATAAATAGGTGATTCCTTAAAATTTCTGGATTACCAATGTGTGCATATTGATAGAAAGAGATAGTAAGCCTATCCTTGCCGGCTTCCTCTATAAGTTTTGCTCTTTCTTCTGCACTTAATTTATTGTACAGTTGCATGCTATACTAATAGTTTAAGTTAAAAGAATATTTTTAATTGAATGCAAAAATACATAAAGTAAGCAGGCCTCCAAAATATTGGACGCCTACTACTTACAACCATTTCTTTTTCATAGAAATATAATCATGGCCAGGATTGACCATGAAATAGAATTTGAGTTAGTCTATTAAAAGATGCTAAAAACTTTAATTGGTTGCGTTGGCTTAAAAAATGATAAAAGGTGGTATTTTAGACCTCTAATTTTCCATGTACTATGAGCAACGATAAAGAAGCAAAATTAAAAGCGCTAAAGCTTACCCTTGATAAATTGGACAAAACCTACGGTAAAGGGGCCGTAATGAAGATGGGAGACAGTGTTGTTGAAGATATTGACATAATATCTTCTGGCTCTTTAGGATTGGATTTGGCACTAGGAGTAGGCGGGTATCCAAAAGGTAGAATTATAGAGATATACGGACCAGAATCTTCTGGTAAAACTACCCTTACCCTACACGCAATGGCAGAAGCACAAAAGGCAGGTGGTATTGCTGCATTCATAGATGCAGAACACGCATTTGACCGCTTTTATGCTAAAAAACTGGGTGTAGATATAGACAACTTAATTATCTCTCAACCAGACCACGGTGAACAAGCTTTAGAAATAGCAGATAACCTTATCCGTTCTGGAGCGATAGACATTGTGGTGATTGACTCTGTGGCCGCATTAACTCCAAAAAGTGAAATAGAGGGCGAAATGGGCGATTCTAAAATGGGATTACATGCTCGTTTAATGTCCCAAGCTTTGCGTAAGCTTACTTCCACCATTAATAAAACACAATGTACTGTTATCTTTATCAATCAATTACGAGAAAAGATTGGAGTAATGTTTGGTAACCCAGAAACTACTACTGGGGGTAATGCCTTAAAATTTTACGCCTCTGTTAGGCTAGATATTAGAAGGTCTACCCAAATAAAAAGTACAGATGGAGAAGTTATGGGTAATAAAACCCGTGTAAAAGTGGTAAAAAACAAAGTAGCACCTCCTTTTAAAACTGCCGAGTTTGATATTATGTATGGCGAAGGTGTATCTAAAATTGGCGAGATTCTAGATTTAGGTGTAGCCTATGAAATTATTAAGAAAAGTGGTTCTTGGTTTAGCTATGGAGATACCAAATTAGGCCAAGGTAGAGATGCTGTTAAAAACTTAATTGACGATAATCCAGAACTAGCAGAAGAACTAGAAGGTAAAATCAAAGAGGCAATAGCTGCTTTAAAGGAATAAAATTTTCCTAAAATATTAGACCTTACGCAACCCCTAAACAAACGTAGCATCTTAATACTGTGAATTTAAGCAGTATGAAGAAGTATGTTTTAGGGGTTTTCTTTTTGGGATTGATATGTATGGCTGGGAGCTGTGATGTAGATACAGGAGAAAACTTTCATTTTGAAGCGCTACAAGTGACAAGTGCTGTAGTTCCTGATACCTTTATATTGAACCAAAACCACAATCTTGAAGTTTCTTTTTTAAGACCAGATGATTGTACGTTTTTTGAAGGATTTGATGTAACTTCAGAAACTGGGGGCTTTAGGTACATTACCGCTGTAGGTTCCGTTATTAATAATGATGAATGCTTAACGGCTAATGATACCGTTAGTGCAAACCTAACGGTAACTCCATTATTGAACGAGACTTATCATTTACGGTTTTTTATCGGCACTGACGCTGCGGACAATACACAATACTTAGAGTTTGATGTACCCGTAAAACAATAAATAGTAATACCAATAAATTACCTAACCAAAATTTTGAGTCTAGAAGAACTCATAAAAAACTGCAAAGCGCGCAAACAATCAGCACAGGAAGAGCTGTATAGAGCCTACTCTAATATACTCTTTGGTATTTGCTTAAAATATTCGCGCAACAAAACGGAGGCAGAAGATAACCTTCATGATAGTTTTATGACCATTTTTGACAAAATTGGACAATACAATCATAAAGGCTCTTTTGAAGGTTGGATTAAACGAATTACCATAAACACAGTTTTACAGAAATACAGAAAAGACCGCTATTTAGATGTGGTTACGGATAATTTGAAGGAAGAGGAAGTAGATGTAGAAGACAATTTTCCCAGTATAGATTTGGCGACCCTGTTAAGTTACATACAAGAACTGCCAAATAGGTACCGCATTACATTTAACCTTTACGTTTTAGATGGCTACTCTCATAAGGAGATAAGCGAAATGCTCGGAACCACTATTGGAACGTCTAAATCTAATTTAGCACGTGCCAGAATGATTCTTAAAGAAAAATTAGAAAAAGAAAATATAAATATTGCATAGCTAGATTATGAAGCAGAGGAATAATTTGGACGATATTTTTAAGGACAAACTAAAAAACTACCAGGCTCCCCCAGATGATGCCGTGTGGAATAAAATTCAGGCGTCTTTAAATGAAAAAAAGAAAAAACGAGTGATACCCATTTGGTGGCAAATTGGTGGTGTCGCGGCTGTTTTACTTATTACCCTTTTAGTGTTCAATCCATTTAAATCATCAGAATTGATAGAAGAGGAACAACTAAGGATAACTAGCACCAAAGAATTAGACGAAGTCAAAACCAAGGTAGATGATTCCTTGGATAATAAAGACAGCATACTGGTCATAGATTATACAAGCACAAACAACACCCAACAACGTAAAGAGGATAACCCTACTGTAAAACAAGGTGAGTATACCTCTAAACCCTACAATAACTCTTCAAAAAAATTTACAAATCTAAACTCTAAAACTAGTGGCATAGTTCATCAAGAAAAAAAGCAACTATCCAAAGCCCCTTTAAATGGCAGCGCTAATAATCCAACGGTCAATGCAATTGTAAGCAATCAAGATAAAAGCACTCCAAGAAATTTGGTTGAAGAAAAAACAAACCAAAATAAAATAACTATCAAAAATTCTGAGCAAGTATTACCATCTGTAGACAATCCTAATACCAACAAGACTACAGCTATTGTTCAAATTGATAAAGAAACTTCAGAAGATAAGCTAGACAAAGCCGGAAAAGACAAGAAATCTATTTATGATGTCCTAAAAGAGCAAGAAGAAAAGGCAATTACAAAGACAAACTCAGATAAAAAATGGTCTATTGGGCCTTCCATTGCCCCAGTATATTATAATAGCTTAGGAGAAGGCTCTCCTATACATTCTGCATTTGTCAGCAATACTAAATCTGGCAATCTGAATCTAAGTTACGGTTTAACAGTTTCTTACAACATAAATAAAAAGCTACAGTTGCGTTCTGGCATACATAAGGTAGACTATGGTTATGATACCAATGAGGTTGCATTTTCCCCTAACGCTCGAGCTTTTTCTGTAGGACAAATAGAAAATATAAATTACGAAAATACCGCTCGTTCCATTGTGGTAACTAGTAGTAAAAATAATGTTTCTGCAATAAAAGACAATCCAGAAATTGCGAGTAATGAAGTTGCCCCCCTAGAAGGCAGCATGGCACAACAAATGAATTATTTAGAAGTTCCTATGGAACTAAATTACGTATTAATTGACAAAAAGTTTGGTTTAAATCTAATAGGTGGCTTTTCCTCTTTGTTTTTACTAGATAATGCGGTTTCTCTAGAGTCTAACAATTTGGTGACAGAGGTAGGCGAAGCGAATAACGTAAATGACATTAATTTTAGCACCAATATTGGTATTGGATTAGACTATAAAATAAGTCCTGCACTTAAATTTAATTTAGAACCCATGTTTAAATACCAATTAAACACTTTTGAAAATAGCGCTGGTAATTTTAAACCCTATGCGGTAGGAGTTTACAGTGGATTACAATTTAAGTTTTAAAGAAGTTGGTTAGGTTGGTCGTTATGCGGCGAACTTTAAGCCCCACTTGGTAGTAAGGTGGGGCTTTTTAGTTGATTTCTGTTAACATCAGTGCTCTTATTTCATTCTTTATGATATTGGTATCTTCTACACTTAATTGGTCGGTAGCTCTGAAAGGGAAAATTTGCACTCTTAACATTCCTGGTGAACCCCCAAAAACTTCCCACGGCAATCTCTTTTTACAATCATAAAAAACCATTGGAACAATTGGTATATTATGCCGTATTGCCATTCTAAAGGCACCGTCCTTAAAGGTGTCTAATCTCACCTCCTTTTCTGGCACACCACCTTCTGGAAAAATACATATGCTTAACCCTTGGGATAATCGCCCCTGCACCGCTTTATAAACCGCAGCTCTGCTTTTGGCATTAGAACGGTCTACCAAAATACAAACGCGCTTATAAAAGAATCCAAATACGGGAATTTTTGCTAGTTCTGCCTTACCAACAAAAACAAAAGGGTTTTTACTTACATAAAGCATCAGCATAATATCTAACATACTGGTATGATTGGCCACCAACATGTAATTATTATGTTCTTCTAAATGTTGTTGCCATTTAATTTTGGGCAACATTCCCATACCAAATAGTATAAATTTAGCCCAAATGTTACGAGCCAGCCAATAAAACTGACGGTATGTTTTTTCTGATAAGGTTGTTAACAAGAGTAAAGGCGAAAAAATAAGCATAGGCAATGCTACTAATAGATAGAACCATATTCTGTAAAGCAAAAAACCTATATTTTTTAAAAATTTCAACATCATACAAAAGTAACCAAGCTACTAAAAATTTGGCGTATTCAACAAATCATAAGTCTTATAGATAAGTATTACCAACAATACTTTTGTAATCTTGCCTGCTTTGCTACATTTACCCCATAATAGAATTAAGATGGCTAGAATACTGACTGGGATACAAAGTACGGGTGTACCACATTTAGGTAATATTTTAGGAGCAATACAACCAGCAATTGCGTTGTCTAATGATCCAAAGAATGAATCTTTTTTGTTTATCGCTAACATGCATACGTTAACCCAAATTAAAAATGGCGAAGAACTAAGACAAAACACTTATGCTGTGGCTGCTACTTGGTTAGCTTTTGGTTTAGATATTGATAAATCCGTATTCTATCGCCAGAGTGATGTTCCACAAGTAACAGAACTTGCGTGGTATTTAAGTTGTTTTTTTCCCTATCAAAGATTAACCCTTGCACATTCTTTTAAAGATAAAGCGGACCGTTTAGAGGATGTTAATAGCGGATTATTTAATTATCCAATGTTAATGGCTGCAGATATTTTAGCGTATGACGCGGAGCTAGTTCCTGTAGGCAAGGACCAATTGCAACATATTGAAATGACAAGAGATGTTGCCAACCGTTTTCATAACCTTATGGGTGAAACTTTTGTTTTACCAGAAGGGCAAGTACAGGAAAACACCATGTACATTCCAGGTACTGATGGCCACAAAATGAGTAAGAGCCGAGGAAACACGATAAACCTTTTCCAAACCGATAAAAAGTTGCGCAAGCAAATAATGGGTATTGTTACGGATAGTATTCCTATGGAAGAACCAAAAGACCCAAATAATGATAACGTTTTTGCGCTTTATAAAATCTTGGCTAGCCAAGAACAAATAGAAGAAATGTCTGCCAATTACTTAGCAGGTAATTATGGGTATGGCCATGCAAAACAAGCCCTTTATGAGGTAATTCTGGAGAAATTTGCAGAACCAAGAGAGAAGTTTGATTATTATATGAATAATCTAAAAGAGGTAGACGAAGCATTAGCTATTGGAGCAGAAAAAGCCGCAAAAACTGCTAATGATGTTTTAGAACGTGTGCGCACCAAAGTAGGATATTAAGCACCGTTAACTACCCAAATTAGCTTATTTAAAAATCCTTTAGCTACTACATGCTAAGGGATTTTTAATACTATACACACTTCACCGATTAGAAATAACCTTAAAACAGCTAAACATTAAAAAATAGTGCACCAACCTTTCTGTATTACTTAACAATCGATTAAAAACGGTAAAACGTAGAAGTTGCATTACTGTGCGATCCGTAATAAAGCTCACATTAAAGCGAAAGCTGAAAAGAGAATGTTATTCAAATCACAGGATAGAGTTACTATAGCACTTCAAATTAATCTATTCTTTCGATGTCAAAATGAATTAAAACTAGAAACGCAGGAGAAAAGCACACTACATCGATGATTTTAGGCTTGATACAGTCTGGTTCAGTTCGTCGAAAAAATACTTTGGCGCCCATTCTTATTAGTAAATTAGTTGTTTACCTTGATAAATAACGTGTTTGACGGGCAAAAAATGCATTAAAATAGACTAACCTGTCTGACTTATTTTCTTAACGATAATAAGCAAGTTTTGATTAGATGGCTTCAAACATTTTACCAGGTAACGGTCTTATTACACCTTTCATCTCCATAGCCAATAATGTGGAAGAAGTTTTAAAAATTGGCAAATTACACTCCAAAGCAACGATATCTAGTAGCTGTTTACCGTTCAGCTGTAAATAGTCATAGATAGACTTTTCTGTTTCATTTAAATCTACAAATAATTGTTTTTGTATATGTTTATCCTTCTTATTTTCCACATCCCAACCTAGTAAATACACCAATTCTGCTGCAGAAGATAATAG
This sequence comes from Flavobacterium sp. ASW18X, assembly GCF_005144745.1. Lineage (GTDB taxonomy): Bacteria > Bacteroidota > Bacteroidia > Flavobacteriales > Flavobacteriaceae > Croceivirga. The sequence continues at coordinate 75,647 of NZ_SWKK01000008.1, forward strand.
TTGTGCCTTTTGCTGTTTAATTAACATATTGCAACCTGTACTAAATTTATCGGTTACCCTACCTGGTACCGCAAAGACATCACGGTTATAACTATGTGCACAATCTGCAGTAACCAAACTACCCCCTTTATCAGCAGATTCTACCACAATGGTAGCTTCACTTAAACCTGCTATTATTCTATTTCTTTTTAAAAAATTCTCTCGTTCTGGATTGCTTGTGCTCCAAAACTCTGTAAAGAAACCACCATTGGCTAGCACAGCGTTGGCATACTTTTTATGAGCCTTAGGATAAATTTGATTTAACCCATGTGCTAAACATGCTATGGTTTGCAATCCATGATTCATGGCCGCTCGTTGAGCGGCAATATCTATTCCGTAGGCAAACCCACTAACTATAATTGGGTCTAATGGCGCTATTTCTTCCATAAAAGATTCGCAAAAGGCTTGCCCGTAGCTAGTAATTTGTCGAGTGCCTACAATACTTATAACTTTTTTAGAGCCAAAATCTATGTTACCATCTTGAAACAGTAAGATAGGAGCATCTATACAATGCTTTAACCGTTTTGGATAAACTTCGTCTTTAAAATAAGTATATTGAATATTGTTTTCCTTAATGTATTGAAACTCTCGTTCGGCTTCTTCTAGATATACAGGATTAAAGAAGTCTTTCAGCATGACCTTTCCTAAACCATCTATTTTCTCTAGTGTAGTCAATTTCTCGTTAAATAGCGGTAAAATACCGCCGGTATACTCCAATAATTTTTTAGCATTTATATCACCGATTTTAGGAATGCGCTGCAATCTTAACAACCCAACCAATTCACTATCAGACAAGGAAGAATACATTCAAAAGTTTTTCACAAGATACCCAAAACTATATGTTAATAAAAAGTTAGGCATTAGTATTTATCTCTCCTTCATTTTTTGCAATATTTGCCCTTATGCGTTTGGAACACTATATAGCAGATTTACTTTACAGATACAATTGTGTAGTTATACCAGAGTTTGGTGCATTTTTAACAAATACAACTACTGCTCAGTTTGTAGACGGAACGCTATATCCGCCTTCTAAACATCTTTCTTTTAATCAACAGTTAACCAAGAACGATGGTTTGTTAGTTTCTTATGTAGCTAATGTTAAAAGCTTACCCTACGATGATTTGTTACATGAGGTCTTAAATGTGGCAAAAAACTGGAAAGAAAAGTTAGCCAATGGTGGTCGTTTAGACCTAGATAAAATTGGTTCTATTTGGATGGGTGCGGAAGGCAAATTGCAGTTTTCTCCAGAAAAGTCTGTTAATTTCTTAGCTGCCTCTTTTGGACTTACCGCTTTAGGGGCAAGCAAAGTAAAACGTGAAGCTTTAAAAGAAGCTATTATGGAATTAGAGGAACGTGCTCCTTTTACCATTACACCAGAGAGGCGTTCTAACGGCTTACGCCCCTACTATAAATATGCCGCTATTTTCTTGCTATTGCTAGCAACTGGTGTGAGTAGTTTTCAGTTTTATGCCAATGGTCAAGAAAAACAATTATTGGCTGAACAGGCAGCAGATGAAAAAGTAAATCATTATTTACAAGAAGCAACCTTTTTTCAATCTACACCTTTAGAATTACCTGCTATTGAAATTGCCGTAGCCAAAACTAATACCGAAGAAGTTGTAGACTACAAACATCATATCATTGCAGGAGCTTTTAGAATCAAAGCAAACGCTGACAGAAAAGTGGCAGAACTGAACAGAAAAGGTTTTGAAGCTCGTTACATTGGCACGAATCCCTATGGACTGCATCAAGTAGCATACCAAAGCTTTGTAGATGGCCAAGAAGCATTGCAGTTTTTGCGAAAAATAAAACAGTCGGTATCTTCTGATGCATGGATGGCATCAGAAAAATAATTCATCCTTACTTCTACACTGTAAAATACTTAACTACCTTTGCGCAAAATTGAAGCAATGCGCGTTAAAACACCTAGTGAATCTAGAACTGTAATGACCGATTTGGTCTTACCAAGTGAAACCAACCCACTAAATAATTTATTTGGAGGTGAATTGCTAGCGCGAATGGATAGAGCGGCGAGTATTGCTGCACGTAGACATAGCAGCCGTATTACGGTGACTGCATCTGTAAACCACGTAGCATTTAACAGAGCAGTGCCATTAGGCAGTGTTGTTACCGTAGAAGCAAGTGTTTCTAGAGCTTTTACTTCTTCTATGGAGATTTATATCGATGTTTGGATGGAAGACCGCATTAGCGGAGAAAGAGTAAAAGCTAATGAAGCTATATATACTTTTGTAGCTGTGGATGAAACTGGGGCGCCAACAGAAGTACCACAACTAAAACCAGAAACAGAATTAGAGCAACAACGTTTTGATGCTGCCCTGAGACGCAAACAATTGAGTTTAGTACTCGCAGGCAAACTAAAACCGAATGATGCGACTGAGCTTAAAGCCCTATTTGTAAAAGATTAAAAGTCGAAATTATCTGGGTCTGGACCAAATCTGTGCGCTTTATCCATCTGGTCTAACTGCTCCATATCTTCTGAACTCAATTCAAAATCAAAGATGGCTGCATTGGCAACAATACGTTCTTTTTTGGTAGACTTAGGTATGGTTATTACTCCTTTTTGCAAATCCCACCGTAATACAATCTGAGCAATACTCTTATTGTATTTTTTAGCCATCGCTTTAAAGGCATCCATTTCAAAGATTTTACCTTGCATCATAGGGGACCAGGCTTCGTATTGAATGTGATGCTCCTTACAAAAATCGAGTAACTCTTGTTGTACCAAATAGGGATGAAACTCCATTTGATTCACCATAGGAATTACTGCAGCATCTTCCATGACTTCTTCTAAATGATGCTGTAGAAAGTTACTTACCCCTATAGCCCTAATCTTCTTTTCTTTATATAAATCTTCTAAAGCACGCCAAGTTTCTTTAAACTTACCAACTACTGGCCAATGTATTAGATAAAGATCTAAATAGTCTAATTGCAAGCGCTCCAAACTTGCCTCGAATGCCTTTATAGTGCTATCATAACCTTGGTCAGCGTTCCAAACCTTGCTAACCACAAAAATGTCTTCTCTAGGAACATTGCTTTGCTGAATAGCTTTTCCTACGCCTTCTTCATTTTTATAAATAGCAGCAGTGTCTATATGCCTATAACCAGCCTCTAACGCCCATTTTACTGCATTAATTACCTCTTCACCATCTTCAGATAAATAAACACCCAAACCAAAATAAGGCATGTTTACGCCGTTGTGCAATTTAAATGTTCCTTGTAAGTCTGTTATGTTCATAGTATTACATTTGGTAAATCCAATGTTCTGGATTTAATTTTGTTGCATTCTGATATAAGTAAAACTTAAGTTTGGTGTCTCCATTTAGCGCATTGGTATACACCTCTCCCAAGGTTTGTTTACTTGTTACTTTTTGTCCTTTTTTTACGTAGACATTAGCCAGATTAAAATACATGCTTATATAATCTCCATGTCTTATATAAACCCCTTTCTGGCCCGTACGCAAGGTCATGATTTCTATGACTTCTCCCTCAAAAATGGCACGTGCTTTCTCCCCTTTGTCTGTAGTAATCGTTACTCCATTATTTTGGTGTTTTATTCCTGGATAAAGCTTATCTGCGTATACGCCAAAACCTTGACTTTTAACGCCTTTTTCTACCGGCCATATTAATTTACCTTTGTTAGAAGAAAAGTTGTTTGCAAGTAATTTAGCTTCCGGAGTCAATTCAAATTTAGCTACATTTTTGCTTCCCTTCTTTTTGTTAGAAGACACTATAGCATTTTTGATTAACCGTTCTATTTCCCTATCTATTCTACGAGTCTCCCTTTGCTTATCCTCAATAACCTTGGCATACTTACTTTCATTAGAGCGTATACTTTTTAGTAATTCCTTTTGTGAGGTAACTTCTTTAGATAATTGGTCTTTAACTTGCTTGTTTTCTGCAATCAACTGGTCTTTAACCTTACGCTGTTGCACCAAATCTTGATTAAGGGTCGTCAACTCATTAGTACGGGTTACAATAGCTTCTCCTTGCTCTTTACGGTATTTGGTATACTGCTTAATATATTGCATGCGCTTATACGCTTGAAAAAAGTTTTCTGAAGACAGTAAAAACATTATTCTATTCTCATCTGTTTTGTTCTGATATGATTTTTGGATAAGAACAGCGTACTCCTCTTTTAATTGCTTTAAGTCTTCTCTTAGTTTACTAATTTTACGAACATTTGCATTTATTTGTCTGTTCAATAAATTAGCCTGTTGGTTGGTAACTTTAATAAGCTCTTGGCGTTTATTTATTTTTTGGTCTAAAGCGTCCATTTGCTCCAAAACATTACCCTTTTGCTTCTTTTCTTTAAAAAGCAATCGGTTCATTTCTTTGATTTCTTTTTGTAACCGTGCTCGCTTTGCTTCTAGTGCTTTTTGTTCACTCGTTTGAGCAAAAAGGGTTGTAGCACAACTGACTAGAAGTACAACAAAAAGAATAATATGTGCTACTATATTCCTCATTAATTAAAGCGAAATCTCTTTAAAACCAGTTGGTATTTTATAAGGGAAATTAACTGATTTTCCCAACTCTACATTCTTATATTCCAAATTTATAGTGGTCTTTTCTTGACCCTCTAATACTAAAATATCTACAGTACTAGGTAAAACCTTTGACGCTACATCTTGATAGGTATAACGCATATCCAATTTTCTATTTTTAATAGATTGCTTTACCTCTTGCTTGGCAATTTTAAATGTGTTTGGTTTTAAATAGAAGAATATCTCATACAACGCCTTTTGTTGTTTTGGTGTTAACTTGTACGTATTCTCTACCAGTTGCACTTGGTACTTATCTTGTTTTAAATCTAAAATAGCATCCCCAACCAATAGATTTTGCACTTTGTTAAAATCCATTTCTGTGCCCAAAAGTTTACTTAAGTACTCAAAATCGCCATCAAAGTATTCATTTTCTAATTTGTTATAAAATGAAACTCTATCTGGAGTAATTAGTGCTTTGAACATACCAAAAGGTGCACTAAGTAAAATAGCATCATCTTTTTTCATCCGTAAACTTACACTTACCCCTTGGCTTTCATCTCCCTTACTATAATCAATTTTCACCTTAGCTGTTAGGGTGGTAAAATTTAATTGATTCTGATAATGTTGTTGAATGACCTTTTTTGCGGTAAGATTAGCATCTACCTCCCCTGTTGCTACCGCTCTTTTGGCCCCACAAGAGCCCAATAATAGCAGCAAAATTATAGCTACATTATATCCTGTAATTTGCTTTATAAGCTTCATTAAAAACCTGGTTTTATTTTACTAAGGTACAGATTTGCTTTAGCTGTATTGTGTAACGCGGTATACGCATCTGCTAAAGTTTGATAAATTTTATTGGCTAGCGCGATATCATCAAACAAATAATCCAAGCCCGTTTCTAAAATTTCTATCGCCTTATAATTATTCCCTTTATTTTGAAGTGCCCATCCATAAGCATAATAAAAGAAAGGTTGCATAGGATATGTTTCTACTGCATTTTCTGCTTGTAACAATACCAAACCAGAATTTTTTAATTGTATCTGTTGTGCCAAATTTAATTTTAAAGTCGCTACTGGGTCACTATTTCTAACCACACTAGCACTGACTTTAGTTTGTGCAATATTAGCCACGCGCTTTTTAAGAATTACTTCTATTTTGGCAGTTAAATCTGATTTAAAATTGTTTTCTGGCAACGTTGCGAGCACCTCTTTAGCTTTTATATACGCGCCATTTTTGTAGTATACTTGCGTTAAATTCTGCTGTAAACGCTTATTCTCTTCTGGGTAAGTTCCAGAAAGGGCGTCTAAAGTGCTAGATTGAGCATTAACAATGCTTACTAGCGTATCTAAATACCAATAATTTTCTGGTTCAGCATTCAAAGCATCTAAGGCCGCCTCTTGCGCTTTTAACCATTGTTTATCTAAGGCATAAGTCTTAGCCAATTCATGGTTTAAAACTGGTGTTTTATTAATAGCATAAGCTTCTAAAAACAGATTAATGGCACGGTCGTAGTTTTGTATACTTTTTTGCCGAAGCGCGTCAAAAAAAACATCTTGAAATCTATCTGTATATTCTTCTAGAAATACCTCCGCACTCTCTTGTACTTCTGGAAGGTTCTTAGAATCTTCGTCTTGGGCCATAAGCGGGGTACGGGTTAGCACCCCCAATACACTTATACCCAAAACGAATTTTCTAAATATCATATAAAATCCAATCGGTATTATTCTAATACAGAATAGTCCCCAATACTTATTGTTTCAAAATTGCCATTGTAAGTAACATGGTTACCTACCATTGCATTATCCAAATTAGCATTTTTAATTATGCTATTGGTTTGGATTAAACTATTTTTAACGGTGCTGTTTTCTATTGTGGTGTTTGCTCCTATAGATACAAAAGGACCCACAGTAGCATCTTTTAGAACCACATTTTCTCCAATGAAACAAGGCGGAATTATATTGGCATTCTCTTCTGTAACCGAATCTGCCACTAATTTTTCACCATCTTTTTCTAAAAATCCAAGCATGCGCTGATTGGTTTCTATTGTAACATTCTTGTTACCGCAATCCATCCACTCATCTACCTTGCCCGTTACAAAAACTTTACCGTCTGCCATCATGCGTTTAATACCATCATTTATTTGGTATTCTCCGCCATTGATAATATCGTTATCTAAAACGTACTGCAATTCTTTTTTAAGTACAGCGACATCTTTAAAATAGTAAATACCAATTACCGCTTGGTCACTAACAAAGCTTTCTGGCTTTTCTACTAATTCTACTATATGGTTATGCTCGTTTAAATTTACTACTCCGTAGGCGGAAGGATTAGGAACCTTCTTTGTCCAAATAACACTATCTGCATTTTTATCCAAATCAAAATCTGCCCGAATCAAAGTGTCTGCGTAGGCAATTACTGCAGGACCTGATAAGGAAGGTTCTGCACACATTATGGCATGGCCTGTACCTTTTGGGTCTAACTGTCTATAAATTGATGCTTTTGCGCCCAATTCTTGAGCAAGATTTTCTAAACTGCTTACCACCTCATCACCAAAAAAAGCAGGGTCTCCTAAAATAAAAGCTATTTCTTCTATTGGTTCGCCTAATACTTTTGCAATATCACTTACCAAACGGTGTACAATGGGTTTTCCTGCAACAGGAATTAGCGGTTTTGGAACGGTCAACGTATGTGGGCGAAGTCTAGAACCACGACCCGCCATAGGTACAATGATTTTCATGTTTAATATAATTGTTGCTCCCTTTTAGGGATGATTAGTATTTATGCTTATTAAAATAAAGTAGTTATTATTTTACACCTGTACTCCCAAAACCACCAGAACCGCGTTCAGTATCTGAAAGTTTATCTACTGAAACCCATTCTGCCCGTTCATGCTTAGCAATAATCAATTGGGCCACACGCTCACCATTTTCAATGACGAATTCTTCATTGGACAGATTGACTAAAATCACCCCTATCTCGCCACGATAATCTGCATCAACAGTTCCTGGTGCGTTGAGCACGGTAATCCCTTTTTTGGCCGCTAGACCACTTCTAGGACGTACTTGGGCTTCATAACCAACAGGAAGTTCTATAAACAAACCTGTTTTAACAATGGTTCGTTCTAAGGGTTTTAAAATGATTGATTCCTCTATGTTAGCCCTTAAATCCATACCTGCAGACGCCAAAGTTTCGTAATGCGGTAAAGCATGAGCCGATTTATTTATAATTTTAATTTCCACGTTTTAAGAATATTGCTTTTAACTTATCGCCTTCCATTTTATATATCAGGCCCAAAAATAGGCAAAGCATTAGGGATCCGACAATTAAGTTACGGTTAAAAATATAGAATGATGAAAAGGAGAAGAGAATTGACAATCCCCCATAAAATAAAATTTTACGCATATTATATGGAACTGGATACAATTTTTTGCCCAGATAATAACTTAAACACATCATTGCGGTATATGCACATAAGGTTGCTATTGCAGAGGCCATATACCCTATTTTGGGTATAAAAATAATATTGATGGCCAAGGTAATTATTGCGCCTATTACTGAAATAAACGCACCGTAGCGTGTTTTATCTGTAACCTTATACCAAACGGACAGATTGTGATAAATTCCTAAGAAGAAATTAGCAAGGACTATAAACGGGACAATTTTTAAGGCATCCCAAAAAGTTTCATTGGGGATTAAAACCAATTTAATTACATCTGCAAAAACAACTACTACTAGTAAAATGATACTCCCAAATATGACAAAATAATCTGTAATTTGAGCATAGCCTTTTTCCGGATTTTTAGAATCTGCATGACTAAAAAAGAAGGGCTCTATACCCAATCTAAAGGCTGTTGAAAATAGTGTCATAAATACCGCTAATTTGTAACATCCTGAGTATTTACCTATTTCTGATTTAGATATTTCTGCTGGCAACAGCCACTCTAATAAATACCGGTCAAAAACTTCATTAATGGTATACGCCATACCAGCGATTAAAACAGGTATAGCATAACGCATCATCCGTTTCCAAAGCACTACATCAAAGGTGTATTTGGTATCCAAATAAACACCACCAACCCATAAAAAAGCGATTCCACTAGAAATAGCATTAGCTAAGAATACATAACCCACTTGAAAATCTGGTATATACAAGGCTTTCCAAAGTGCATTGCCTTCTTCTTGCATTTCTGGTAATAAGGACAAGAATAATAGGTTTAACAACAGATTAAGTGCTACGGTAGAAACTTTTATTATCGCGTACCGCATAGGTTTCTCTTTAGCCCGTAACCATGCAAAGGGAATTATGGTTAGTGCATCAAAAGTTAGAATAGCCACTACAATTAAAAATACCGAAGCATCTAGCGATAAAAATTTTGCTATACCCTCATGGAATAGGTAAGACATTAATAAAAAACCTAAAGTTGTGGCACCTATACTAATTAAACTAGTAGACACCACATTAACCTTTCTTTCTTCTTTATTGAAAAAACGAAAAAAAGCCGTCTCCATTCCGTAGGCTAATACCACATTGCAAATGGCAATAAAAGTAAATACCAAAGAGGTTTCACCATAGGTGCTGGTGTTCATAACCCCAGTATGAAAAGGCACTAGAATAAATGAGAGTATCCGTGGTAAAACCGTGGCCAAACCATAAATAAATGTTTGTTTAAACAGTTTGTTGAGGATGCTCAATTGGGTAGATGTTTAACAGAAACCCCGAAGGAGTACTTCGGGGAAATTTAATAAGATAAAGGTACACAATTTTACGGCTATTGATATAGCTTCTTTTTTTGCACTTTAATACCTTCTAGCTTAACATATTTTAGTTCGCCATTTTCCAAATAGCTGACTACACATTCGTTTTCTGCCAATTCAAAAGGCAACTTTTCTTTTGGCAACGGCGGCGTATTCCCCACTTCTTTTTTAGGATCAGCATGCATTATTATGTCTGGCTTTGGGGCAGAAATAGTTGCGAAATTGGCAACAACTGAAGCAACGCCATTCACTTTTTGCCACTTTAAATCTGCAGATTTCTCTCGAAAATATGCCGTTTTAAAATCCACCTTACTTTTGTCCGATACATCTACTGGTATAACTAGTTTTATACCAGACCCACTTTCTGCTCTCCCGCCAACCCAAGATTGACATGTGACCGTACCCGTTGTAAAAGGCGGGTTTGTTACAAGGTCTTGTTGCGATTTACACCCTGTTAAGGAAAACAATAGAATTGTTGCTATGTAGGTAAGTGATTTCATATCTAAAATTTACTAATGATAAAGATAGAAAACCAAATTTAGTGCCAAACAAAAAAAGCCCCTGAAATATTTCAGGGGCTTTAGTAGAACAAATTGTTCTTATTAGTTGTTTAATGTAATTGATAAGGTGTCTGTCATTGAATCTATCTCATATGAGTTCCAATTTGGAATCAAACGAATTGTATACGTACCTGGAGCTAAACTGCTCCCGGACATAGGGCTATAATAACTGTAATTAATTTCATTACCATTTTGATCAAGTAGCACTAATCTGTATGAATTATAACCAACTGACATATTGTAGGTAGTAGCTAACTCTGTGATTGTAAAGGTATACTCCAACATGTCATCTGTATCTGATTTGGTAAATTCTATATTATATGATTGTGAAAATGGTAGTGTAAGCTCTCCCAAATCAAGGTCCGTTGAATTAGGGTCAGCTATAGCTAGTTTTAAAATTCCAGAATTACTGTAGTAACTATTAATTGAAATAAAATATTTACCTGGGACATTAAAATTTCCATAAACCTTTCCATAGCTTGAATAACTTGTATTTATATAATTGCCATTTTCAGATATAATCTCAAAATTTAGGTCTGTATTAGCATAAAAAGAAAAACCTGTAGCTTCTGCAACATCAATAGTATAAGTAATCCTAGAGTCTGGCTCTACTGATAAGTCAAATGTAGTTTCTAAAATTTCATTAGTACTAAGTTGACCTAAATCTAGATTCGTTTCTTCTGAATTTTTAAAGTTGAAATTAATGGTTCCCGAATCTGTTTGGTTATAATAACTATTAAGGTAAACCAAATAAGTTGTCCCTGGAAACAAGCTTGGAACTTTTATGCCTCCGCTTGTACTAGAATAATTAACATAATTACCATTTTCGTCTCTTATATATAAATCATAGTAATTATCAACGGTGATTATTGCGCCAATTTCTTCTTCTACCGTGAATTTATAAATTATGGCATTATCAATTTCTTCACTTAAATCGAATATGTATGATTCAGTAAACGGAGCAATAACATTGCCTAGGTCAACGTCAGATAAATTAGCATCCGCAAGTTGAATGGTAACTGTTGAATTACTTTGCGAATAATAGGACCCTACTTCCACATAATAATTTCCGACCTCTAAATCAAGACCATTAATAGAATGGTAGCTAGAATTTATCAAATTACCATTTTCATCTCGTAAGTTTACATCCATATTATTAGCTTCTATTCTATAATCTGAAGGCTCTGTAATAGAAAATGTAAATCCAATTCGGTCGTCTGGCTCTTCTTCTGCTATAGAAAATTCTTGTGATGTAATAGATGGAAAATCCAATGGGCCCAAATCTATATCCGTAGCTCTAAATTCATAGACTTGCTCTATATAAGTTTCTTGTGCAGATCCATCAGAAGCAACCACTTTAATTGTTATAGGTTCGTTCAGTAAATCATAGAAATTGTTGTTATAATAATAATAACCCCGGTTGTAATAACTATCCACACTTGTATCGTCCGTAATCAGTTCATCATTAATGTAAACCGTATAAACAATTGAATCTCCGTCAGGATCATCCGTTAAGCTCCAAAAAATCTCTATGCTGTCATAGCTATAGAAATTAAAATAAATGTTTTCAAACTCAAATTCGTTAGGAGAGCGATTTACATTCAATGTTTTAATTGTACTTTCATTAGAGAAGGAACCATTTCCATCATAGGCTCTTATTTCTATTCCCAATACAACATCAACGCCGCTTTTACCTGCAAAATTGGCAACTCCATTTTTAAATGTTTTACCCTTATTTCCCTGATTTGATATATATTCCTGAACGTCTATTTCCACAGAGGTTTCCAAATAATCAGCAACCAATATTTCATTATTCACTATTACTTCATAAGTAACAGAATCGCCATTATCATCTGTTGCCGCATCCCAAGTAATGTTTACTAAAGTACCTTCAACAACCGTTGCCTTTATATTAGTTACTCTTGATGGAGGTACATTAACATAAACCTCTTTGACTTCCTCCTCTGAATCATCCTTGGAACACGAAAAAAAAACCCCTAAGCAAAAAAGGGTAATAAATAATCTAGTAATCTTCATTTTAATTAGGTTGGTTATAAATATTAGTACATATCGTTGAACAGCCTAAACCTCCGTTAAACGGCTTAAACGTCTCCAAATTCATATGCCAGAAGGTTAAATATAAACTTAATTGTTTAATAGAAAATAATCGGCATAAAAAAAGCCCCTGAAATATTTCAGGGGCTTTAGTAGAACAAAACGTTCTTATTAGTTGTTTAAAGCTTCTGCTCCACCAACGATTTCTAGAATCTCGTTAGTAATAGCTGCTTGTCTTGCCTTGTTGTACGTTAAGGTTAACTGGTCTCTTAACTCACCAGCATTATCTGTAGCCTTGTGCATAGCTGTCATACGTGCACCATGCTCACTAGCAAAAGAATCTCTAATTCCTTTGTACAATTGTGTTTTTAAGGACTTAGGGATTAACTGCTCAATAATCTCTGGCTTAGAAGGCTCAAAAACGTAATCTGAAGCAACTACATCACCTTCTGATGCAACCGGTACAATAGGCAAAAATTGCTCTGTGGTAACCACCTGTGTTGCAGCATTCTTGAACTTATTATAGATGATAAGTATTTTATCGTACTCACCGGCCACAAAACGTTGCATTAAATCTTCAGCAATTATTGCTACATTTTCAAAAGTTAAGTCATCATAAACCGAACTATGGTTAGCAATTACCGTGTCTGCTTTAGCAAGGGCATCATTGGCTTTTTTACCTATGGCAACAAAGTCTACTTGCTTACCTTGATATTGTTGCTTTAAAGCTGCGGTTTGTTTTATGATATTGGCATTAAACGCACCACAAAGACCTCTGTTAGAAGTAATGGCTACAACCAAAACCTTATTAACCTCTCTGTTTTCTGCATAAGCACTGCCCGCATCACCTTCTAAACTAGCACTTAAACTTTGCAACAACTCCGTTAATTTATCTGCATAAGGACGCATAGCGGTAATGGCGTCTTGCGCTTTTTTAAGCTTAGCAGCAGATACCATTTTCATGGCACTGGTAATCTGCATGGTAGACTTTACCGATGAAATCCTATTACGTATTTCTTTAAGATTTGCCATCCTTTAGATTAAAATTTAAGCTTTATATTTTGCAGAAAGTTCTTTACTAACAGCTGTTAAAGTTTCTATAACCTCATCTGTAAGTTTACCTGCTTTTAAGGTATCTAAAACACCTCTGTGTTTAGCATTTAAGAACTCTAAGTAATCTCTTTCGAACTCTTTTACTTTATCTACCGGCACATCTCTTAGCAAGTTCTTAGAACCAGCAAAAATAATCGCTACCTGGTCTTCTACCGTAAATGGGTCGTTCTGCGCTTGCTTTAAGATTTCTACGTTACGCTTACCTTTTTCAATTACGTTTAAGGTAGCTGCATCCAGGTCAGAACCAAACTTAGCAAATGCTTCTAGTTCACGGAATTGTGCCTGGTCTAATTTAAGCGTACCAGATACTTTCTTCATTGATTTAATCTGGGCAGAACCACCTACACGAGATACAGAGATACCTACGTTAATTGCAGGACGTACACCTTGGTTAAATAAATCTTGCTCTAAGAATATCTGACCATCTGTAATAGAAATTACGTTGGTTGGGATATAGGCAGAAACGTCACCCGCTTGTGTTTCAATAATTGGCAATGCGGTTAAAGAACCTCCACCTTTTACAATTGGCTTTAACGATTCTGGCAAATCGTTCATGTTCTTTGCAATTTCATCATCCGCAATAACCTTAGCCGCACGCTCTAATAATCTTGAGTGCAAGTAGAAAACGTCATCAGGGTAAGCCTCACGTCCTGGTGGTCTTCTTAATAACAAAGACACCTCACGGTAAGCAACGGCTTGCTTAGACAAATCATCATAAACAATCAATGCTGGTCTACCTGTATCACGGAAGTACTCACCTATTGCAGCACCGGCAAATGGAGCATATACTTGCATTGGCGCAGGATCAGATGCGTTTGCAGCTACAATTGTAGTATACGCTAAAGCACCTTTTTCTTCTAATGTTTTTGCAATAGCAGCAACGGTAGAAGCTTTTTGACCTACAGCAACGTAGATACAGTATACAGGCTCACCTGCATCATAAAATTCTTTTTGGTTTAGAATGGTATCTATACAAACGGTTGTTTTACCTGTTTGACGGTCACCGATAACCAACTCACGCTGACCACGACCAATAGGAATCATGGCATCAATAGATTTGATACCTGTTTGCATTGGTTCATTTACTGGTTGACGGAAGATTACCCCAGGCGCTTTACGCTCTAGTGGCATCTCATAAGTGTCTCCAGAAATTGGACCTTTACCATCTATAGGGTTACCTAAAGTATCTACAACACGACCAACGATACCTTCACCAACTTTGATGGAAGCAATACGTTGTGTACGCTTAACAGTAGCACCTTCAACGATTTCTTTTGAAGGACCTAAAAGCACCACACCTACGTTATCTTCTTCTAAGTTTAATACGATACCTTGCATACCGCCATCAAACTCTACCAACTCACCATATTGTGCGTTAGATAGACCGTAAACACGTGCAATACCATCACCTACTTGAAGTACAGTACCCACTTCATCTAAAGAAGCAGATGCTTCAAATCCTGATAATTGCTCTTTTAAGATTGCTGATACCTCAGCTGCTTTTACTGCTGCCATTGTTATAGACTATTTGTAAATTCCCTTTTTAAACTTTTTAATTTGCTTGCTACACTTGCATCGTATTGTAAGTCGCCCACACGTAGTACAAAACCACCAACCAAGGCTTCGTCAACCTTGTTTTCCAAGGTTACTTTTTTGCCGGTTAAACTAGCTACTTGCGCCAATATTTTATCTTCCAATGCTTTTGTTAAAGGCACGGCAGATGTTACATATGCCACATCTTCCCCTTTACGTTGCTCGTATTGGGCTATATATTTTAAAGCAACCTCGTTCAACAAATCCAAACGTTTGTTGGCCATTAAGGTGTCTAATAAACCCATGGTTATTTGACCACCATCTTTAAAGATAGCTTTTAAACTAGCTTTTTTGATTTCTGACTTTACGACGGGGCTGGAAAGAACTTGTTTAAGTTCATTGCTTTCTGCAATAGTAGCAATGATATCTTTCATGTCTTTCTCTACCTTATCAGCGGCCTTTTGCTCCATGGCAAAATCTAGCACCGCCTTGGCGTAACGTGTAGCTGCTCTTGAATCGCTCATAGGATTCTTTTCTTACTATTAATTTAATTTGATATCACCCAACATGTTTTCTACAAGCTGTAATTGCTTGTCTTTGCTGGACAATTCTTCTTTGATTACTTTTTCTGCGATATCTACAGAAAGGGTAGCCACTTGTGATTTGATTTCTGCCATAGCCGCTTTCTTTTCGCTTTCAATTGCAGCTTGTGCTTGAGCAATCATCTTATCACCTTCTACTTGGGCTTGCTCTTTTGCGTCAGAAATCATTTTCTCTTTGATTTCTCTCGCTTCCTTCAACATAGATTCGCGTTCTGCTCTTGCCTCTTGCAACAATCTATCGTTATCTGCCTGCAAGTTTTGCATTTCTTTACGCGCATTTTCAGCAGCGTCTAATGCATCTTGGATTCCTTTTTCCCTTTCATTCAAAGATTGCATTATTGGTTTCCATGCAAATTTTGCTAGCAAGAAAATCAACACCAATAAAATGATGGCTTGCATTACAAATAAGCCCGGTGAAAAATCGTTTAACAAATCCATTTTAAAATACTTTTATCAATTATTATTTAATCGTAAATGTTTTAAAAACACCTCCTGCAACCAACCGTTGCAGGATGGATGTTCTTTGTAATTACCTTCCTAAGATCAACGCACCAAAGGCCAAACCTTCTAAAAGTGCACCGATGATGATCATCGCAGTTTGGATTTTTCCAGCTGCTTCTGGTTGACGAGCGATACCTTCCATCGCTTTACCACCAATCTGACCCAAACCGATACCACCTCCGATAACGATTAATCCAGCTCCAATTAAGTTGTACATAGTAATTGACTTTATAAATAATTAAACAATAATAATTCTAAACAAAATTCTCTCTAACGTCTTCCACATCAGAAACCTCATGGCCATGTGCATCGTGCTCATGTTCATGGTCATGCTCCGCAACCGCCATTCCGATAAATAAGGCAGAAAGCATTGTAAAGATAAACGCCTGTAAAAACGCCACCAACAATTCTATTACCGTGATGAACAAGGTTAACACAAAAGAGATTCCCGTAGAGCCTACAGCTCCAAAAGAAGATTTAAGCAATATCATTAACGCAATTAAGCTCATTACCACAAAGTGGCCTGCAGTAATATTGGCAAACAAACGAATCATCAAAGAGAATGGTTTTGTTAACATTCCCAAGATTTCAATTGGCATTAAAATAATTTTCATGGGTACCGGTACGCCTGGCATCCAGAATATATGTTTCCAATAATCTTTGTTTGCACTAAATTGAACAATCAAAAATGTAAATAAGGCTAAACAAAAGGTTACAGCAATATTACCGGTAACATTAAAACCAAGCGGCGTCATCCCCAATAGGTTCAATACCCATATAAAGAAAAATACCGTTAACAAGAAAGGCATAAAGCGTTGGTATTTATCCTCCCCAATATTTGGTCTTGCAATTTCATCTCTCACATATAAAACAAGAGGCTCCAAAACACGACCAAAACCAGTTGGCACACTTTTATTTTTGTATTGCTTAGCCAAAGAAGCGAAAGCCCACACCAATAATAAACCCGCTAACAACATACCAAAAACACCTTTAGTGATGGAAAAATCTAACACTTTATGCGCATTGGTAGGGTGGTGCGCTTCATCAAAAGCAACCTTATTAACCCCGTTATCTAATTCGTATATTTTTTCGTGAATCTTTACAAATCTAGACCCTCCTTTTTCTACAATCACGTTTCCTGCATCATCATGATGAAAAGCAGAAGACATGAACGTTTGCAATCCATTACTAGACCAAACAATTACAGGCAACGGAAAACCAATGTGCTTACGTTCGCCGTGAGAATCAGTGTAGGAAAATAAGTGAAAATCGTGCGCATCTTTAAGGTGATGCTGAATATACTCGTTAACCTCTTCTTTTGTGTTTACTTCACCGCCATCAGTACTAGCGTGTTCCTTATCAGAATAAGCGAATAATTGGATAGAAAATAATAGTGCAAAAAGCAAACTAGTAATACCTAGATTTTTCTTCATCATGATAAATTTCAAAAATGAGGCTCGTCAAAATTTTGCGCAAAAGTAATACATCTTGCTGTAATCCAAACCATTTTCATCGAATATTGTTTGATGTATCTATTTTCATCAAGATTTTAGCGATGAAATACACCTCTACAAACAATGAAATAAAGAATGGTATTAATAGCGAAAGCAATTCTGACTTAGGTGTTTCCTCTTCTGCAAAGAGTGGTTCTTTGAATAATAAAACAAACAAACCCATTTTTATAAATAGTGCAGCCAGATAGGCAATACCAAGAGAATTGACTAGACTTTTTACCGTGGATAAAGCTTGGATACCTACCACTAATAAGGCAGAACATATAAAATGAAAAAAATAGGTTCTTGAAAGAAAGTCTAGAAATGGACCCTCTTCTAAAAAAAACTTGGTGTGGATACCATACGCTACAGCACCTACACCAAGAATTACGAATAAACTTTTTATACTATGTTTCAAAGTAGACTATTTACCCATGGATATTGCTTTTTTAATTACAAGCCCCATGGCCATAAAAACAGCCAACAAAGTTATGATTTCTTCCCAATACGCAGTATTGAATTTACCATCTACCCATTCTCCAAAAAGATTACCTAGGTAAATAGTAGCCCCCATTTGAATGGCGACACCAGAAAAACTGGCTATATTTTTTAATAGCTGTTGTTTTTCGTTAGGACGCTTTTGCGGGTTCATTCTGTCTTTGCCCCTGTGGTTTAGGAGCATTCATGTTAACCTTACCCATAGTACACGTAGCATTAAATGTTGCTCCCGGTTCTACCGCTAGTTTTGCAACATTTACTGTGCCTTCTATTTTAGCATCACTTTTTAAAGATAATAGCTCCGATACATAAAGTTCCCCATTAAAGTTTCCTTCTATATCTGCGTTTACACACTCCACTTTACCTTTTATTAGGCCACCTCTACCAATAACTACCTTACCAGAAGTTTTTACATTACCTTCTAGCTTGCCATCTATTCTAAAGTCGGCCTCAGAGGTAATATCTCCTTTAATTACAGTGTTCTTTTCAATTCTGTTGGGTTGACCACCACCAAAGCCCTCATTTGGGCGTGGCTTTTTATTGTCTGAAAACATTTTACTCACGGTTTTGGGGTTAAAATTTGAGATTTATAAGCTTCTAAATTCTTATGAACTAGTATGGTTTGGTAGTTCTTTGATAAAATTACGAAATTCTTATCCGTAATTCTGTAATCCTTATTGTTTTTTATAAGTTCTGCAAAACCTAAAGCAAAATCTTTGCTTTTAAAGCCGTGCACTACCACAAATTGGTCTTCCAGGTTATAAATGTCTTTGGATATTTTATTCTTATACTTTAGTTCTTCTATCGCTTTTACTAAACGCTCTTTTAAGGCCAATGCTGCAGTATTATTCGCATTTTTAAACGGAAAAACCACTTTCCAGTTACCAGAACCTTTGGAGCCTGTCTCTGGACTAAATTCTTTGCTTTCTAATTTAGGAAGTTGCTCTGCAACTATACGCTCCGCTTTTTTACCTTCTGGATTATTAGGATAGGTCAAGGCTACATAATTTAGCGCCTCTTTAAATGCCTCATAACCCTGTAAACGCCCAATGGCATTCGCTTTCAACAACTCAAATTTAGGAACTATGGGGTCTCCTGTAAATCTATTAATTAATTCTTGAGATGCCGTGATAACCTCTAAAAACTGTTGCTCTTCGTACTTTTTAAAAAGCGCAGCATATTTGGCATCTGGACTATCTGCGTTGGCATCTAAAACCGCTTGAGGATTTAAAAGAATTTCTGCGTATCTACTACCTGCATGGTTCTTGATAATATCTTGTTTCATGGTTGTAGCTAAAGCGCTACCTTCTTCCTCATAAATCTTATATAAATTGTATTTAGAAGGCAAAATCAATCGTTCTTCTGGATTTTCTTGAAGCACCCGCTCCAATTTACCTGCAGCTAATAAATTCTCTTTAAACTTTTCTTTGTAAATAAGTCCTAATTGGTAGTTGGCAAAATTACGCTCCGCTACCAAGCTGTCTATGATTTTAGTGTCCGTTGGTACTTGATTTAGATAGTATTCCAAAGAGAACTTTTCATTAGCTGGCACTAATTTTTGGTCATCTGCTGCAACCGGTTCCCCAGTAGCTTCTGATATAGCCACTTTACTTTTATTACTCCAACGCCAATCGTCTTCCAAGGTCCTATCTCCCCATTGGGTTCTAAAAGCTGTTGCTCCTTTACCTAAGCTCACCACATTGTAAAAGTAAAATTTGCCCTGATTTGCCTTACCACCGCTTGTTTGTGCAAATTGTGCAAAACCGGCATTGGCGCGCTTTTCTTTTTCTTTTTCTAAGGCTTCCTCTTTCGCTTTTAATTCGGCAATATAATCTTCAAAATAGGCCTTCCGTTCTGTCTCTGGCATATCATAAATAGTGATAACACTATCTGCATGCTGCACTATATCTTCATAAGCTATGACATCTTCTAGGTTATCAAACTTCTTTTTAATTGCTCGGTACTTTTTGGTGTTTTCTTTAAGGTTTTGCAAAACACTATCGTAATATGCACCTGCATTTTTATAGGCATTCTGGTCAAAATTATAAGCCGCTAAGGTTTCATAATTTAAAGCATTCAATTTTTGATCTTGCTGTGTAGCTTTAATGGATTTGTTGTAGTACGCTATAGCCAAGCTATCATTGCCTTTTTGTAAGTGAAATTCTGCTACCTGACGGTAAATTTTATCTAAAAAGGGTCTGTTTTCTCTATTTTCTTCTAGGTCTGTTAGATACTCATGCAAAAACTCCTCATTCTCTGGTTTAAGTTCAAGATTTTGAATCTTTTGTAAATGTGCATTGATCATATACACTCTAGGGCTTTTTCGGTTCAAAGCTATCACCTTATCAAAAGCATAATTAGCGCTATCCTTATAGCCTAATGTATTATATAATTGTCCTATAATGTATAAATACCTTCCTTTTTCTTCCTTCTTTTTAGTGTAAGCTTGTGCTATCTTTAGTTTCTGAATAGCGGTATCTTTTACCCCAATTTCTAAAAAAGATTGTGCCAAAACTGCATTTGCATCTGCATATTCTTGATCTTTTAGCTGTTCAAATTTTTGAAGTCTTTTTAAATTTTTTATCGCCAACTCTGGATTGCCTAAACGCATATTCGTTTTTTCTCTCCATATTGTGGCTTCATTCAGTTTATCGCTTGCTTCGTATTTTTTAAGAATATAGTTGAAGGATTCCAAAGCTGGAATGTAGCGTTGGTCAAAATACCTAGCCTTACCCAACAATAAAAAAGCTTCGTCTGTTTGGGGATTACGCTCAATATCCTTTATATCCATACTATGCTTCTGTATGGCCTTTGTTGCCTTTTCTTCTGCACGAATAAAGTTTGGGTTATTGTTTTCTGAGTCTAATTTAATCTCATCAGTTACCGCAAGACGTTCTACGGGTAAAATGTCCCAAAAATCATCTCGGTAAGACGCATTTAATTCTTCTCTACCTTCTTCAAAGGCGATGTTACCATTGTACAACGTGTTGTACTTGGTATTTAAAGCGTGCCAATTTCTATTGATAAAGGCATCTTTTTTAGTAGAACAACCCAAAGAAAACAAAAGGGCGGTTGCAACAATGTATTTTGTGTTAATTTGAAGCTTCAAAGTATTGATCTTTCCTACCTATGCATAACTAAAAAAATAGCTGTTTAGTATAGGATTCATCGATAAAATGCAACTATACCAATTCTTCTCCCGCAAAAAACTGTTCCAATTCTTTTAAAGTAGCTTCTGATGTTATGATGTCTTTCACCAATTCACCTTTATTCAGCACCACAATACGCTCGCAAACTTCGGTTACATGGATAAGGTCATGACTAGAAACTAATACTGTTACCCCTGCTTTGGCAGCCAAATCTTTAATTATGCTTTTTAAGCGAATTTGTGTAGTAGGATCCAAATTTGCAAAGGGCTCATCAAGAATTATAACTTCTGGATTCCCTATAAAACTTGCCACAATACCCACTTTTTTCTGGTTTCCTTTAGATAAGTCGCGCAGATACTTTTTCTGACCCAAAATCTCCCCATGAAAAAAATCTTGAAACTGTGCTAATAACGCATTAACATCTGCACGGTTTTGCCCCCTTAACTCGCCAATAAAGTAAAAATACTCCTCCGGAGTTAGGTAACCGATTAAGAAGGTTTCATCTATAAAAGCAGCGGTAAAAGGTTTCCAAGCTTCGCTTTGGTCTACACGTACCCCATTATTTTCTATATGCCCTGTGGTGGGTTGTATTAAATCTAGCAGCAAACTAAACAGCGTGGTTTTACCCGCTCCATTGTTGCCAACCAAACCTATACTTTGGCCTTTTTCTATGGTTAATTCAGGTATATTTAAAACGGTTTGCTCACCGTAGGTCTTGCTTAAATCTTTGGCTTGTATCATTATAGTTATGGATTGATGGTTATTATTTATGATTTTTGTTTGTAGGCCTGTAGGGTTTTATACTTTTCTTTCTTATAGATTTCTTCTATCTTATTAAACACTTTGTTTTTAAAAATGAATCCACAAAGTCCTACTAATGCGACTAGAACATAGCCCCCTATTTCGCTAATTAAAAAATGACCTAAAGCGTAAATAATAATAGGCAATAAAAGTTTAGGTAAACTCAGTAATAAGGTTTTACCGTTAAAAGCTTGTTTATCCCCAAAAGCTTTTTTGTTGCTCGTTAAATCTACTGGCATTTTAATATAAGCGCCACCCCAAAGTACAAGATGACTATTGATACCAAGGTTATATATACCCCCTACCAAACACGCAGCATAAGCTTGCCAACCAAAGTACAAATACGGAGTTGCCAGAATTGTGGAGATTACCGTTGCCATTAACACCAAGTACCATTTGGAATCTAAATACTCCCTGTATTTTATATTCTGACTCATCATTAGGGGATAGTAGCTGCTATCCCAACTGGGTACAAACTGACCAAATGTGAAAAGAAAACCCCCAGTAACAAAAATACCTGCAAAAATCTTCATAAATGAGTTGTCGTAAGCTTCTATACCTCCTGTAAAAAACAAAAGGCCATAAAACAAGAACAAAACGCTCATCAGTACAGCGGTACGTGACCGTTTATTTCGTTTAATCAAGCGAATATCGTTCTTTAAGAAAGTGCCCAGAGCGCCATATCGGTTAAGCCAGTCCATTTCCTCTGTTTTTGCTTCAGCAGTTTTCTTAGCCAATCCAGCATCTAAATACATTCGGTTCAAAAAATGGTTGTGTGCTCCAAAATACAGTCCAATAGTTAACAACCAAGGTACAATTGCTGTCCACGGCACATCATAGAAAACATCAAAAATGGGCTGTGTATAACTAGTAACATCAAACAAACTATAGTATTGGGATACACCCAACAATACAAATACAGCAACAATACTATAGAAAACTACGTCTTTACTATTTACAAGTACATTTAAAAAGTTGGCCGCATAGATTAGTGCCATTGCAGCCAAATGCCAACCTATTACTCCAATGGCGGTGTAATCTTTTATTAAAAGAATTATACTAAAAGGTATAAAGAAAAAAGCATGTGTCCAATTAAAGAAAGAACTTGCTGTTTGCCCCAATATAAAGTGTACTATTTTGGACTTTTTTATAGGTTGATACAGTAAGGGTTTTATGTTGGCTACAGGCATTTTTTGTAGCATGTAACGGAACATAAAATCGAATGCCAAATAGTAAACAAGAAACTTATTGACCACTCTAAGTGGGTCTCCCCAACCCTGTTTTTCTATTAAAAAAAAGGCGCCTACCCCAAAACCCAGAAGATATATCGCGACAAAAAAAGCGCCAATACCCATGAATATTTTAATCCATAATTCGGTTTTAAAAGAAGCTTTTCTAAAAAAAGATTTCCATTGAAGGTTTAGTAAACGTTTAAACATGGTTGGTGGTGTTGTTTGGTTCTATGAGTAGGTAATTTACATTAATTGTTACATTAGTATACCAGTTTGTATTCTGGATACACTTCGGCCAATAATTCTTCTGCCTTAGCAGGTATTATGTATGCACTTAAGATATAAAGCAGTACAGAAACAACTACTAATGCGGACCATAACAGCAATCCCCAATTGGTGTCTAATAATCCAAGTGAATTATTAAAATTTAGCAAATGAATGGGCAACAAAATTACTTGTAAGTATGCTCCTAAATTAAATATCAATTCTTCTAGCAACCATTTTTCAGGTTTATGATTTAGCTGTTTTTTTAAATGGAATGTTCGGATTAGTGCAACACTGGCCAATACCATAAAAAGACCTACTAAAATTTCAAACTTAATGGCATTTAGAATCTCTGACCCTAATACGATATAGAGCAAAAAAATTGCTCCCATTACCAAAATAATATTGGGAATTGAAAACCATTCATTAGTGTAGCGCCAAAGTAGCCGTCTATATTTTTTATTCATAGCGGTGGTTTTCTTTTCTACCACCTCCATAAAGCCAAACACTCCAAATTTTTTAAATTCTATCTCCAAACACTGCTCAAAAGAACGTTCTGGATAACCGTTCCATTGCGCTTCTATGCCCTGAGCCAAATGGTCTACCAATTCTATTTGTACATCCAAATGTTCTACATAATGTGAACGCACGAAGCTGTGTAGCGTTTCTATTTGTTCTTGTGTCAAAGTTTTTTTCATTCCACTCTTAGCTTTTCAACTGTTCTTAGATGGTTTAGTGCAAATTGGAAGAGAAACCTTGAAAATACGATAGCATAAGAATGGAAAATCAAGCCAACATAACTCAAATGTTCTCCTTTAAAAATCCCAATAATGTTAGAAACTAATGGATTATACAACAGATAAGCAAATGCCATGCCTACACAATTTATCTTGAACAAAAACTGAAAACTAGATTTTTGCTTAGTTTTTAAAATCTGAAAATGATAAAAGACCAAACCAAATAAAATTGAAAATTCTATAATACCGATAACTATTTCAAGAAGTTGTGAACCTTTGGTATTTAATATAAAAAAGAACAACACTACAGGAATACAATATAATAGACTTAATAAATAGGCCTTTTTTATTGTTTTGACTGTTTTGCTAATTACCAATTTTGGTGCTGTCCACGCCAAACCAATCCAATATGAATGGGATAGTTTTAAATCGTCTTTCCAATTCATCTTTTCTTCTTCTAAAGCATTTTTAAAAGATATTTTACGATTTCTCATTTTATCCTCAATTCCAGAAATCATGTGATCAAATACTTCTAATTTTACATCTTGATGTACCAGGCCAACCCTTTCTAAATAGTTGTTAACGGTTTTTATTTGTTCTGCTGTCATTGTTATCATAACAATTTCCATTTAGGATTCAACAAGGTTTCCATACTGCGTATAAATTCTTCCAACTCCGCCAGACGATTCACCGTTTCCTTTTCGCCTTGCTCTGTTAACTTATAGTATTTGCGTAAACGGTTATCCACTTTTGCCACCTCAACATCCAACAAACCTTCTGCTTCTAATTTATGAAGTGCCGGGTACAAGGCACCTTCTGTAATCTTTAGCTCGCCTTTTGTTAATTGTTTTACTTTCTGGGTTATTTCGTACCCATACATTTTACCCTCCTCATCTAACAATTTTAGGATGATGGTACTCAAACTCCCTTTGTACAACTTTGAATTTGCCATATCCAAATATACATAAATTTCTTATGCATAAGTTTTTTAGGTATTAAAATTAGTGTTAGCTTTCCTTAGCTTTGCAAAAATTTTATTTGCTATGAGCGATTTTCATCCATTATCCGTTGCTGCAGTAACCAATTTAACACCAAATTCGGTTGCATTAACTTTTAATGTTCCAGAGAACTTAAAGGAAACTTTTTCTTTTACCGCGGGGCAATACATCACTATTAAAAAAACAGTGAATGGTAATGAGGTAAGAAGGGCCTATTCTATCTCTTCTGCTCCTAGTTCTGGCAAATTAACGGTTGGTATTAAAAAAGTTGAAGGGGGTACTTTTTCTGTCTACGCCAACGATGAAATTAAAGTGGGTGATGTTTTAGAAGTAATGCCACCAGAAGGTCGTTTTGTATTTGAACCGAGCAACGAAACAAAACATGTTGCCGCCTTTGCCGCAGGTAGTGGTATAACTCCCATAATTTCTATAGCTCAAACGGTTTTAGAAAGCCATGAAGAAAATACGTTTGTTCTTGTTTTTGGCAACCAAACGCCAGCAGAGACCATGTACCATACCACACTTTTGGAATTAAAAGGGCAGTTTCAAAGCCGATTTCACATAGAGTGGGTGTACAGTAAAAGCACGGAACCCGATTGCCTTTTTGGGCGTATTGAAAAATCTACCGTAAATCTTATTCTTAAAAACAAATTTAAGGAGACCACGTTTGATGCCTTTTATCTATGTGGTCCAGAAGCGATGATAAATACAGTGTCCGATACGCTAAAAGAGGGCGGTATAGCTGTAGATAAAATTCATTTTGAATTGTTTACCGCTTCAGAAACGGAAGACACCTTGGCCCAAAATTTAGAAGGCGCTACCCAAGTAGAAATTTTGCTAGATGATGAGACCTTCAATTTAAATGTAGAAAAGAAAACCATTCTTTTGGATGCCATTTTAAAAGAAGATATAGATGCACCGTATTCTTGCCAAGGCGGCGTTTGTAGCAGTTGTATTGCGCGGGTTACCGAAGGTAAGGCAGAAATGGTGAAAAATCAGATTTTAACCGATGGGGAGATAGCAGAAGGTTTAATCCTAACCTGCCAAGCCCATGCCACCACGCCAACTTTAAAAATAGATTTTGACGATGTGTAAAGTTTAATTTTTAAGCTGCGTAAATAATTGTTCAAGATTGGTAAATTCTTTCTTGACCTGACTTACACCAATAGCACCACCAGAAAATCCAGAAGTTGCTTTAATCAATTGCAACTTGGCTTCGTTTTGCCCATTAAATTCTATATATAGTTGAAGTTTAAAATATTTGTAGAAAGCACCTAAAAGAATGCGCAAAATTCTGTTACCCTTTTCATAGGTGCCATTGCTTTTATCTCCTTGAATTAACTGGTAACCACGATTCGCCAAGAGTTAGTGCACTTGTTGCGTAAATTTCTCTTTTTCTACCTCAGAATAATAAAAAGTTTTTTGATTCTTTACATCGGGGTCTCTTTTTACTAAAACAGCCATTGGTTTTCTTTTTTGTTGGTGTAAAACTAACGCGGTTTACCATCGTATGGTATCCCTGAAAACTGGGTTTATGGCTTGTTCTTATCTAAATAAGCATCCATAGCAAAGTTGGCGGCATCATAGCCAATGGTAAACGCTTTTTCTATACCTTTTTTGTCTAAAACGCCTATTTGGTCTAACTGCGCCGGCTCTATCAAAATATCGCATTCACAAATTTTCTCCCTACAAGAAGCGTAAATCATAAGGCCTGTTATACGGCTCGTAAGTTGCAGTGAATTGCTCAGGTCCTTTTTTTGTAATCTACCATTAACAGATACATTACTGCCAACGACTAAATCTGCGCCTTGCTCTACATATTCTTTTGGAAAATTGTTCATAATGCCACCGTCTGCGTACAATACCTTATCTATTTCTACAGGACTAAAAACGGGAGTTAAAGCTGCGGAAGCCAGTAAGGGCATAATTAACGCCCCTTGGTTAAATACCTTTTCTGTTCCTTGTAACAAATCCGTTGCTACCACATGTAAGGGAATATTTAACTGTTCAAAAGAATCATGCGGGAAAAATTGTTGAAAAACATTAAAATAACGTTCGGTATCTATAAGTCCCGGTTTCCCAATAGCAAAAAAACTGTACTGGAATAAGGGTGTCTCTTTAAAGAAGGCCAACATTTCGTCTATCCTATTACCATTTGCATACAAAGCGCCAACCAAGGCACCAATACTTGCACCTGCTACACTCTGGGCTTTTACTTCTCGCTCTTGCAGTACTTTTAATAAGCCAATATGGGCCATGCCTCGAATGCCTCCGCCAGATAAAACCAGTCCTATTTTCTTTCCAGTAAACATGAAGAAATTTTATAGGTTAAAAGTACTGTTTCACAACTAATTATTTTGCGCTTACAGTTTAAAAAAAAGTTTTGTTTATTTTTTCTTCAACAGTAAAACCTTAATTAAAATAACTCCGTAGGTAACAAAAAAGAAACAAGAATAGATTTTTAAGAAAAAACCTGTAATTTAAATTCAAGTATTACGAACCAATACCCATAACAAACGTTTAGTTTGCATAAAAAAGCCCATCATACCGCTATTTTAATCTTTGCACAAAGTGCAAAATTAGAAGCCTTACGTAAACCCATTCGTAATGGTGAGCTAGTATTTGATGCCTTAAACAAGCAAACGCTTTCCATAGTCCAGGCCACAGGCTTACCCTATTTGGTTTG
Source organism: Flavobacterium sp. ASW18X (assembly GCF_005144745.1). GTDB lineage: Bacteria > Bacteroidota > Bacteroidia > Flavobacteriales > Flavobacteriaceae > Croceivirga. The sequence continues at coordinate 103,165 of NZ_SWKK01000008.1, forward strand.
GGACGAAGAAAAACAAATTGGCGAAACCTTTGCCGAACGTTTTTCTAACGCATTACAGGCCGTTTTTGACAAGGGCTATAAAAATGTAATTTCTATTGGTAACGATAGCCCTAATCTAACAGTATCCAAACTTAAACAGGCCTACAAGCAAATCTGCAAGGGCAAAACAGTTTTAGGTCCTTCTACGGATGGCGGCGTCTACCTAATTGGTATTCATAAAGACCATTTCAGATACAACGATTTTAAGCGCTTGCCTTGGGAACGTATTTCGCTTTTTAAACGTATTTCCGAATCTTTTGGCTTAGCCGGTGAAATTCATCAGTTAGAAACTTTGACCGATGTTGATTCGGAAACCGATATTCTTGAGATACTCCAAAAACCCATCACACAGTCTTTAAAAAGAGCTTTAGTGCTTGGCCTATCCAGACAAGCAGCCCCTAAAACGTACACACACCTTAGCCATACAACACACTACCTGTCTACCTTCTATAACAAAGGCTCTCCCCAGTATACCTAAGCAGTCCCCCCAACCTACATTTTAGAAATCTCAACATCACAAATGAAAAATATACTTTTGGGTATGTTATTGTGCGTTTGCACAATTACCCATGCACAAATCAATATAAGCGGTACGGTTACCGATGCCAATCAGCAACCCTTACCCTTTGTCAATATCTTACTTTTACAATCTACAATTGGTGCTACTACAGATACCAATGGCAATTTTTCTATGGAACTACCCGCAGAAGGTGGTCAGTTGCGTTTTTCGCTATTGGGCTTTACGTCCAAAACGATAACCATTACCAGTGCTAGCAACAACCTCAACATTACATTAGAAGAAAGCTCAGAACTGCTCAATGAGGTTGTTTTGACCGCACTTGGTTTGGAACGCGAAACCAAAGAATTGGGTTATGTAGTACAAAGTTTGGATGCCCAAGGGGTAACCGAAGTAAAATCGGTAAACTTTTTAGATAACCTAACCGGTAAATTAGCCGGGGTAACCATTAACCAAGGGCCAACGGGTGTAGGGTCTTCTAGCCGCATTAGCATACGGGGCGAAGCTTCCTTCAGCAATAACAATCCACTGTTTATCGTAGACGGCGTACCCATTAATAACAACACCGTTTTTAACTTTACCAATGAGGCGGCGGCTGGTTTTCAAGAGGTCGATTTTGGTAACGGTGCCATGGAGGTGAATCCAGATGATATTGAAGAAGTATCTGTTTTAAAAGGCCCAAGTGCAGCCGCATTGTATGGCACAAGAGCAGCCAATGGCGTTGTGGTGATAGCTACAAAAAACGGCAGCCAAAGCAAAGGGTTAGGAATTAGCTACAACACTAGCCTATTTTTGGAAAGTGCTTTTCAGTTGCCCGACTTTCAGAATAACTACGGCCAAGGAAATTCTGGCCAATTTGAATATGTAGACGGTCTTGGCGGCGGTATTAATGACAATATTACTTACAGTTGGGGACCACGATTGGACCAAGGCACTTTGATTCCACAGTTCGATAGTCCTGTGACCCTTGCTGACGGCACGGTAGTTCGCGGTGGTGATACTGCGCTTTACAATGGTTTGCCCATTACGGCAACACCTTTTGTTTCTAACCCAGATAACCTCAAGGATTTTTACGAAACCGGTACCACTTTCATCAACAACTTGGCTATTTCTTCCAGATTTGATAAGGGCAGTTACCGTCTATCGTTTACCGATTTGCGTAGCGAAAGCATTATTCCGGGAGTAAATTTAGACCGCCAAACGGTTGCTGCACGACTCAATTTTAGACCTACGGATAAGCTTCAGATTAATTCATCCATCAACTATGTAAATTCGCAAAGCGATAACCGCCCCTCTAATGGTTACGGTTCTGAAAATGTAAATTACTCTTTGGTGGCGTGGGGTCCACGTTCCCTAAACATTGATAGTCTTAGGAATTACTGGCAACCCGGCCTAGAGGGTAGACAGCAATATTCTTTTAACTATACCTTTTTTGATAACCCCTTCTTTATTCTACATGAGAATCGAAACTCGTTTAACCGAAATCGAGTTTTCGGGAATGTTTCGGCAAAATATCAGATTACTCCACAACTATCCGCTACGGTTCGCAGCGGTATGGATTATTCCGATGAAACCCGGCAACTGCAGCGGGCTTATAGCTCTAACCGCTTTCAAAATGGAGGTTATGCGGAACACGATGTGTTTTTTAGGGAAATCAATACGGACTTTCTTTTAAATTATACCAATCGCTTTAACGATTTTAAAGTTGCTATTTCTTTAGGTGGTAATCGATTGGACCAAAAGGCATTTACGAGCCAGTCCCAAACCACCAGTTTGGCACAACCAGGTATTTTTAGATTAAGTAATGCAGCATCCCCAGTAGAAGTTTTTGAATTTGAATCTAACAAACGCATCAACAGCTTTTATGGTTTGGCCAAAATAGCTTACAAAGATTTTCTGTTTTTGGATATAACCGGTCGTAATGATTGGTCCAGTGCCTTGGCTACGCCATTTTCGGTAGACAATGTTTCGTTTTTCTATCCATCCGTTTCTTCTAGCTTTATTCTTTCGGAGGTTGCAGCACTGCCTTCAGCTATTTCGTTTTTAAAACTTAGGGCCAGTTGGGCACAAGTAGGTAACGATACCAATCCTTACCAAACTTCTGGTGCTTTTGTGGCACAGACCCCTTATTTAGGACAAGCAACGTTTAGCGAACAGAATTTTATCGCCAATCCCAACCTACGTCCGGAGCAAACCTCGGCCGTAGAATTTGGGGCCGATATTCGTTTTTTTGGCGACCGTTTAAATTTTGATGTGTCGTACTACGATGCACTGACCAAAGACCAGATTTTATCACTGCCCATTGGTATTGCCTCGGGCTTTAGCCAACAAGTGGTAAATGGCGGCGAAGTGCGTGCCAAAGGGCTAGAAGTTATTTTGAATGCTACGCCAATAGTTACTGATAATTTTAAATGGAACAGCACCTTAAATTTTAGTCGTTCTAGAACTACCGTAGAAGATTTACCACAGGAAGATGGGCGTTTAACCTTGGCATACTCCCGTATTTACGATAGTCAAAACCAAACGGTATTTTTACAAGTGGAAGAAGGCGGCCGTATTGGGGATTTGTACGGCACGGGCTATTTAAGAAATGAAAATGGCGATTTTATCCTAACGGAAGAAGGCCGCTACATCCCAGATAACAACCTGCAAAAACTAGGTAATTACAATCCAGATTTTATGCTAGGTTTCAACAATCAATTCAGTTATAAGAATTGGGATTTGGGCTTTCTGTTAGACTGGCGTCAAGGGGGTATTATCGTATCCCGTACGCGTGCTTTAGGTAATGTGGGCGGTCAATTGGCAGAAACCGCGTTTAGGCCAGAAGAAGGTATTGTGCCACAAGGCGTAGTTAATACCGGTACAACAGAAAATCCGGTTTATGTAGAAAACACGGTGGCGGTAACCCCAGAAAGTTACTACCGCCAGTTTTATGACCGTAACCATGAAGAAAACAATGTGTATGATGCTTCCTTCTTAAAGTTACGCCAAGTAGCCTTGGGCTATACGTTCAAAAACTTGAGTTTTTTACAACAAAATGCCAGTTTGCGCCTATCGCTAATTGGTCGTAATCTTTTTGCGATTACAGAAAACCCACATTTTGACCCTGAGCAATTTGCCGTACAGGGTAATGGATTCATAGGTGGTGTAGAAGACATGTCTTACGCCACCACAAGAAGTATCGGTTTTAAAGCAGGTTTTAATTTTTAAGAAGGTATCCAAATGAAAAATAGAAATAAAACAATTAGTATAGTAGTTGCTTTGGTGCTTTCTACCGCTTTATTCCAAGCTTGTACCAAAAATTTTGAAGACATCAACACCAACCCCAATCAGCCCATTGCTGTAGAACCCAATTTATTGCTTCGCCAAGTTATTTATGATTATGGCGAACAAATGTCTTACGAGGGTTTTACCGCTGGTAATTTGTTGGGCCAGTATAGCACCGCCTTAGATTTTAATCTTTTTGACCGTCACGATTTAAAATCTCCTCAGTTGGGGGGTAATCCTTGGCCAATTATTTACAAAAACCTAAGGGATAATGAGTCCATTTTAGAACTGGCTTTGGAAAACCCTACCCATGAAGTTTATGAAGGTCCGTCTAGAATATTAAAAGCCTATATGGCGATGGCCCTGACGGATTTGTTTGGAGATGTTCCTTATTATGAGGCTTTTCGAGGTGATGCAGCTACGGTTACCCCAGCCTATGACGCACAAGAAACCATTTACTTAGGCGAAGAAGGCATTCTGGATAATATTGATAAAGGTATTGCCGCCTTAGAAAATTATGAGGGTACCATTGCTTTGGAAGGCGATATTTTATTTGAAGGCGATTTAGATGGATGGATTCGCTTTGCGAATTCTTTAAAACTTAAAGCTTTAGTGCGTATTGGCAATCAACTAGACCCAAGTACGGAATTGCAGGCCTTGTTCGATGCGGGAAATTTTATTTCCCTGAACGAAGAAAATGCAGTGTTCGATTTTACCAACGGAGAACCCAATAATTTTAGGTTGGCGCGCTTGCGTATTGGCGACTTTAACAATTTTGTGCTGTCGGAAACTATGGAAGATATTTTAAAGGATTTGGAAGACCCACGCATAGCCACTTTTTATAGACCTTTTGCCAATAGTGATTCCGCAGATTTTAACGGGTTACTCAACGGTATCGATGCTTCACAAACTTCTATTAACCTAGCGGACTACTCTTTGCCAGGGACTATTTTTAGGGAGGAAACCGGCAGATTAGACGCCAATTTTATGACGGCATGGGAAACCCATTTTTTATGGGCAGAAGCAGCCGAACGTGGGTGGATTACCGCCAATAGTACAGAATTGTATAACACTGCCGTTACCCAAGCCTTTGCCTATTGGGGCACCAATTTGCCCAACACCTACTTAGGAGGACCCGCCGCTTTAGCCAATGGCGATGCCCTGCAGCAAATAATCACCCAAAAATGGATTGCCAATACTATTAATGGGTATGAAGGTTGGATAGAATTTAGAAGAACCGGGTTTCCGCAGTTACGAACAATCTCCGCCAGTTTAAATAACGATGTAATTCCCGTTCGTATGCCTTATCCAGCAGAAGAGCAGGCACTAAACGCAGAAAATTATGAGGCGGCGGCGGCCAATACCAATGATAACAGTATAAATACCCCCGTTTGGTGGGATAACGAATAACATGCGGCCCAATTTAGACATAGCACTTTTAAATCTTAACCCCGGTAGTATTGGTATACTACAATGGGGTTTGGTGCTTTTGTCTAGCTTGGCATTCATCCTATTATCACCACTAGCTAAAAATACCGAACAGTTTTTTAAGGCTCAGGTCAACCAAAAAGCGCCCAACACCTTTATGCTTATGGGTAGCTTGGTTATCTCTTGGATTTTTGCCAAAAGCATTACCAATGCGGCCAATTTGGGATTGGCCTATGGTTTGGTAGGCGGTGTTGCCTATGCGGCTTATTACCTTAGTTTTATAGTTGCTGGTTATGTTATTTACCAAATGCGAACCAAAGGCGGATTTACCAGTATACACCAATTTTTGACTACCCGCTTTGGTAAAGGCGCCATGTTCTTGTTTTCGGTACTTATCGCTATTCGGCTTTTTAACGAGGTATGGAGCAATACCATGGTCATTGGTTCCTATTTTGGAGAAATGGGTAGCCTGCCCTATTACAGTTCCATCCTAGTTTTTACGGTGTTAACATTAGTCTATGCCTTGAAAGGAGGATTGAGTAGTAGTATTTTTACGGATGCAATTCAGATGGTCCTATTTGCTGTTTTACTGTTTGTGGTTCTTGGTACCATTTTTTCATCGGAGAATAATTTTACCCCAGCTACGGTAATTACTTCTGGAGAGTGGAAATGGGAAATGGGAATAAACCTTCTTCTAGCGGCCGTGTTACAATCATTTAGTTATCCCTTTCACGACCCCGTGTTAACAGACCGTGGCTTTATTAGTAAGCCAAAAACAACCTTAAAAGCCTTTTTATGGGCAGGCTTGGTTGGCGGATTATGCATTATACTGTTTAGTATAATTGGCATATATGCACAACATCAAAATATGGTAGGCCAAGCTGCTGTGCAGGTAGCCAAAGCTTTTGGTGCTATTATCTTATTGGTCATTAACTTTATTATGATAACATCCGCAGCTTCAACACTGGATTCTACCTTTTCTTCTTTTTCCAAACTCGCCACCTTAGATTTGAATTTGGGAACAAGCTTAAGCTTTGGCAGGTGGGCAATGGTGGTCATTGCTATTTTAGGAACGTTACCCATTTTTATGGATGCAGAAATTCTATCGGCCACTACTATAAGTGGTACCATGGTAATTGGCCTAACCCCTGTTTTTGTATTGTGGAAAAAGAAAGTTTCTACTGCCAACTACTACTTGAGTGTTATTGGCGGTCTAGTCTTTGGATTTTTATTGGTTTTTGGGGTGTTCCCAAACGCCCTCATTTTTACCCATGGCAAATATGCCGATTTACTTTGGGTTAATTTTTGGGGTATTCTCGTGTCTTTCCTCTTATATTTAATACCGCTATGGAGAAGAAAATAATGCATTTGGAGGTCCAAACGGATCGAATACTGGTATTCGGTGGGGTTTACAGCAACCTACAGGCCTTGCAAGAACTAAAAAGCATTGCAGAAGCAGAAGGTATTGCGCCGGAACACTGCATTTGTACAGGAGATATTGTGGGTTATTGCGCGCAACCAGAAGAAACTGTTCAGCTGTTTAGAGAATGGGGCGCATTGAGTATTTCTGGGAATGTGGAACAGCAGTTGGCAGACGGAAGCGACGATTGTGGCTGTGATTTTACCGAAGGTAGCCGATGCGATGTTTTTTCCAGAACGTGGTTTCCTTTTTCAAAAGAGCAGTTATCCAAAGATGCTATCGAGTGGATGGAAACGCTTCCAGAACATCTACGATTTACGTTTGCCGGTAAAAAAATTACCGTAGTACACGGTTCATACGAACAGGTGTCCGACTTTATATTTGAGTCCACTTCAGTAGATAAAAAACAGGTTAGTTTTAGTGCATCGCAAAGCGATGTTATTCTTGCTGGGCATTGCGGATTACCCTTTCATCATGAATTTGACAATAAATTGTGGTTAAATCCTGGTGTTATTGGTATGCCTGCGAATGACGGTACCCCGCGTGTTTGGTATATGCTGCTTGAAGAGGTAGAGGGCGAATTAAAATATACCCATCGTTCTTTTGAATACGATTACCACACGGCAAAGCAACTAATGCACATCAACTTTTTACCCGAAGCCTACGCAGATACGCTGCAGACCGGACTTTGGGACAATATGGAAATCTTGCCCGAATTAGAAAAAATGGCGCAGGGTATTCCTATCGATTTTAATACAAATTCCAAAACAAATAAAAACACAAAACAAAATACCATGGCAAATAACTATTACGACCCAGCAGACTTAAGAAAATTTGGAAAAATCACTGAATGGAGTGAAGAGCTTGGCACCAAATTTTTTGACTATTACGGTAAGGTTTTTGAAGAAGGCGCACTAACTGCTAGAGAAAAGTCTTTAATTGCCTTGGCCGTTTCTCACGTGGTTAAATGTCCATATTGTATAGATGCTTATACAAAAGATGGCCTACAAAAGGGGATTACCAAAGAAGAAATGATGGAAGCCGTGCATGTTGGCGCTGCCATAGAAAGTGGAGCCACCTTGGTACATGGTGTACAAATGATGAACAAATACAATAAACTATCGCACTAATGGAAAAGAGTATCATGAACGACCTGAAAAAGGCGAAAAAACCGAAGCTAAAAACGCTACAAGCCCGGGAAAACGACCTTGCACAACCCAATAAGCAGTTAGCCATATTAAACGGAGGTCTATTTGCCGATGGTGAATTACCATATTTTAAGGATAAAATTAGTGAGATAGGACAATTTCCGCTTCGCCCTAATAAATTGGAAATTCTACAGATAAACGTAGGGTATATGTGCAACATTACTTGTGAGCATTGCCATGTAGATGCGGGCCCTACCAGAAAGGAAATCATGACGGTGGAAACCATGGAGCAATGCCTAGAAGTAATTAGAAATACAGGGGCGCATACCTTGGATTTAACAGGTGGCGCACCAGAAATGAACCCTAATTTTAGATGGTTTGTAGAAGAGGCTTCCAAAGCTGGTATTAAGGATTTTATCGTGCGGTCTAATTTGTCCATCATTTTGGCCAATCCAAAGTTTAACGACCTGCCAGAATTCTTTAAAAAACACAATGTACACGTTGTATCTTCCCTACCGCATTATACCCGTGGAAAAACTGATAAACAGCGTGGCGACGGGGTTTTTGACAAATCGATTAAAGCGTTACAACTATTGAACGAAGTGGGTTATGGAATGCCAGACAGTGATTTACGTTTGGATTTAGTTTACAACCCGTCTGGAGCCTATTTACCTGGTGACCAAATGGCCTTGGAGCGCGATTTTAAAAAGGCATTGGACGAAGATTTTGGTATTCAATTTCATAATCTATTTGCCATTACCAATTTGCCCATTTCCCGTTTCTTGGATTACTTAATAGCATCTGACAATTACGAGGATTACATGTATTCTTTAGTAGAAGCTTATAACCCGTCTGCGGTGAGCAGTGTTATGTGTACCAATACTATTTCCGTTAGTTGGGATGGTTGGCTTTATGATTGTGATTTTAATCAGATGTTGGGCTTAAAAGTGGCCAATAAAATAAAACACATTAAAGATTACAATGAGGATTTGATCAATGATAGAAACATCATCATTTCCCAGCATTGTTATGGTTGTACCGCAGGAGCGGGAAGTAGTTGCCAAGGAACGGTGGCGTAAGAGCGTATTTTACTAAAGTAAATCCGTTATTTTAGCAACAACGTCATCTGGCGTAATGGTCTCGATGGCCTTGTCATATCCTTCCGGAAACTTATTACCGTATACGGATGTTGGTAGTAATGGAAAGGTATCTAGGTTTGGTAAAATACTATGTGATAAAGGTTGATTATAAGGAACAAAACCCGCATAGGGATGGGTAACACCCCATAAGGTAACCACAGGCACCCCGTAATTTGCCGCAAGATGACCGTTACCACTGTCCATGGCTAACATAACCGATAGGTTTGCAATAAGGTCCAATTCCGCCTTAAAAGGCACACTAAACGTCATATTGACTACTCGGTTATTGAATTTACTAGCCAAGGTATCTAACAGTTCCTTTTCTTTGGGTCCACCACCAAAAAGTAGCACTTGGGCATTGGTTTGCACAAGCAAATCACGAATAACTAATTCAACTTTATCTAGCGGATACATTTTGCTTTTGTATGTCGCAAAAGGAGCTATACCTATCAAACGGCTTGAAGTATCAATACTGCTGGCTATTTCTTGTGGTAGAATTGGTTTTGATAACACCATATCCTGGGTAAGGTCCACAGCAAAACCCAGTCTGCGAAACACATCCGCGTAACGCTCATGACTGCTCTTAAGCAGTCGCATAACCTTGTTGGTTGGGCGGGTTAACGCCTTTTTTTCATTTCTTCCTTTGTCAATTTGGATAACCGGTACACCAACACTTTTAAATAAGATTCTCAGCACATTACTACGCAACACATTGTGCAAGTCTGCTACGGCATCAATCTTTAATTTTTTTAAACTAGAAAACAATCGGTATAAACCATAAATGCCCTTATGCTCACCTTTTACATCTGCATGCACAACGGTAACCCGTTGCAAATCTTTAAAAATAGGTGCAAAGCTATTTTTGGTGAGTAGGGTTATGCTTAAATTCGGATGGTTTTGTATAAGCGATATTAAAACTGGTATGGTCATGGCCACGTCTCCCATAGCAGACAACCTAATAACCAAAAGATGCTTGTATTTAGGCTTTTTGCCCACGTAGCACAGGGTTTAGTTCGTCATCGTTATACATTTTCATTTGCTTGTAAACTTTCATGTATTTTTTACCCGCTTCTATATCTGCCAACAATTCGTCTATAGCGGTAGATAAATCCTTTTTTTGTTCTAGTAAGACGTTTAATTTGGCAGCACATTCTTTACGGTGTTTTTCTGTAGCATCCGCACGTTCTGCCTCCTCTTTCATGTGGTAAATTTTAAGTGCCAATATGCTTAATCTATCAATAGCCCACGCCGGACTTTCGGTATTAATACCAGCATTAGCTTTAATTTCTACCGATTGGTATTTGTGCAAAAAATAACTATCTATGAACTCAACTAAATCAGTACGGTCTTGATTACTCGCATCAATTTTTCGTTTCAACTCCAACGCGGCAACAGGGTCAATGCTCGGGTCACGTATTAAATCCTCAAAATGCCATTGCACGGTATCTATCCAATTCTTACGATATAACAAATGTTCAATACTATCCTTATCATATGGATTTTGAAACGGTTGGTCTACAGTATCTAATACATGATAGGCACGTATGCTTTCTTCAAATATGTTGAAGGCGTTTTGGCTAAACATAAAACTATTTTTTACAAAGATAAGCTATTGTAATAGGGATATACAAAGCAATACCACTGGTACAATAATCAGGGTTATTAAAAACAATTCCTTAAATCTAGGCCTCTTAATAGTGTCTGTATAATTTGCGAGCACAACCGCAACAGGAAAGAATGAGTAAATTAACCTAGCATACACCTGTGCTGAGACTAAGAATAGTAGCATAAATGCAAGAATTAGATACGCCATAACAATTCGTAAAATAAGAACTTTTCCTTGTCTACGATATCCAATTTTACCAAAAATAAAGAATGCAAAACCTAATGCAAGCACCACATAACTTAAGATGACATAGTTGGGATTAAAAACCAGATAAAACTCAGGACTAATCTTTAGATAGGACCATAATTCTGCAAAGCTAAATATGTTTAATACTACCGCTAAGGTTAACATAACAACCGTAAATAGAGCTGCAATGGGCATTAACCATATTCGTAATTCTTTACTTAAAAACATACCTATAGCAATGTAGATAGGGATACTAAAAACGATACACCACGAATCAAATAAACAGGCTGCAAATAACCAAAGGGAAGCTTCAAAAACTTTTTCTTTACCTCTTTTTTCCGATTTCAAGGCAAGTGTTCTACTAACGGATAACAAAAGAAAAAAAGATGCAATTAGAATCTTCGGTACAACTAATACCTTATAGAAGAAAACCACCAGAACCAGGTAAAAAAACATCGCTAGCGAATTGGTTCTTGTCAACTTAAACAACCGGACTAATTGAGCAATAAGGTAGATAGATGCCAGCAATGCTATGTTACCCAAAAGAGCTATTTCCCATAGGTCCGCTATCGCATTCTTTCCCATGCTAACATACCAAACCAACCAAAAAGCTAAGGCTCCTGAGCCTAACAGAATACCATAATGTACAGGTTTGGTTCTATCAAAAAATGTAGAAATCATAAATTGATCGTAGGAATATTAAGCCTAATTACTATTTTTGTGCCGTAAATATACAGTATATCATGAGCAATTTATTTTACGGAATAGAAGACTTGTTTGTTAATGTGCTTTTTAAGCCATTAGACGCTTTACGATTTATGGATAGCTGGTGGGCCGCCAACACCTTAAATTGGTTATTTATGATTATTGGAGCCGTAGCGATGGTGTACTGGATGGGTCAATTGAAAAAATTCAATGACAATAACGAAGAGGACAAGACTAGCACCTCTCACTCCTTTTTATAGGTCGAATCCAATATCTTTTCGGTAATACATACCTTCAAAATTGAGGGTTGAAACATTTTTATAGGATGTTCTCAACGCCTCTTCTTTTGTTTCGCCGAGCGAAGTTACCGCAATTACCCGACCGCCATTTGTTACCAATTTACCATCTTTAGCTGTGGTACCCGCATGAAATACTAGTGAATCTGATACCGTATTTGCACCAGTAATTTCCTTGCCTTTTTCATAAGCTTCTGGGTAACCACCAGAAACTGTCATCACAGTGGTAGCAAATCTTGGGTCTATGTCTAATGAAACTTGGTCTAGGGATTGATTACCAACGGCCAGAAGTAAATCCATTAAATCCGATTTAATCCTTGGAATTACCACCTCTGTCTCAGGGTCGCCCATTCTTACGTTGTATTCAATAACCTTTGGGTCATCACCAACTTTAATCAAACCAATAAAAATAAAACCTTGATACGGTATGTTATCTTTTTTTAAACCGTCTACGGTTGGTTTTACAATACGTTCTTCTATTTTAGCAAGGAAAGCTTCATCTGCAAAAGGAACTGGCGATACAGCGCCCATTCCGCCTGTATTTAGTCCTTTATCTCCTTCTCCTATTCGCTTGTAATCTTTAGCGTAAGGTAAAATCTTATAGTTTTCACCATCCGTTAAAACAAAACAGCTCAATTCAATTCCGTCTAAAAACTCTTCTATAACCACAGTTGTGCTAGCGTTTCCAAACTTAGCGTTAACCAACATGGCCTCTAGTTCTGCTTTGGCCTCATTAATATCTTCTAAAATCAATACTCCTTTGCCCGCTGCTAAACCATCCGCTTTTAAAACGTATGGGGGATGTAAGCTTTCTAAGAACTGAAAACCTTCCGCTAGATTTTCTGAAGTGAAGCTTTGGTAAGCTGCTGTAGGCACTTTATTGCGCAGCATGAATTCTTTTGCGAATTCTTTAGAACCTTCTAAGGTAGCTGCCAATTTTCTAGGTCCTACAATAATCAAATCATTAAGGCCCACTTCATCCTTAAGAAAATCATGTATTCCTTCTACCAAAGGCACTTCTGGCCCAACCACGAACATTTTAATGTTATAGGTTGTAATCGCCTCTTTAATCGCATTAAAATCAGAAACCCCTATGGCCAAATTTGTAGCTATTGACGAAGTACCCGCGTTGCCGGGCGCAACAAAAAGTTGGTCTACTTTATCGCTTTGTGCAATTTTCCAAGCTAGGGTGTGTTCGCGGCCACCAGAACCAATTATTAATACGTTCATAGAAAGTTAAATGTGCTGATTAAAGCGACAAAAATAGTAAGAGTTATTCTATTTCCTATTTACTTCTTTGAAATCTCTGTGCTCTGTTTTTTCAAGCTCCTCTTTTGAAAGTGATTTAAAGTAATCAAAAGTCTTTTTCATTCCTTCTGCGCGACCAACTTGAGGCTCCCAACCTAAAATCTCTTTAGCTTTAGAAATATCTGGCTGTCTTTGCATAGGATCATCTTTAGGTAAAGGTTTGTAAATTACCTTTTGATTGGTTCCTGTAAGCTTTATTATCTCTTCTGCAAAATCCCTAATACTAATCTCGTGTGGATTACCAATATTCATAGGCAAGGTATAATCACTCATAAGCAATCGATAAATACCCTCAATCTCATCTTCAACATAACAAAAAGAACGGGTTTGTGAGCCATCCCCAAAAACCGTTAAATCTTCACCTCTTAGTGCCTGACCCATAAAAGCAGGTATCACTCTACCGTCATTTAGACGCATTCTGGGACCATAGGTGTTAAAAATACGCACGATTCTTGTGTCTAAACCGTGAAACCTATGATAAGCCATAGTAATAGATTCCTGAAAACGTTTTGCTTCATCGTATACTCCTCGTGGACCGATTGTATTTACGTTACCATAATACTCCTCTGTTTGCGGATGTACCAAAGGATCTCCGTATATCTCAGAAGTTGAAGCAATCATGAAACGTGCATTTTTTTCCTTTGCTAGCCCCAACAAATTGTGTGTTCCTAATGCACCAACCTTTAAGGTTTGTATTGGTATTTTTAAATAATCTATTGGGCTAGCAGGTGAAGCAAAATGCAAAATATAATCTAAATCACCTGGAACATGAACAAATTTGGTCACATCGTGATTGTAGAATTCGAAGTTTTCTAATTTAAAAAGATGCTCAATATTTTTTAAATCACCTGTTATCAAATTATCCATTCCAATTACGTAAAACCCTTCGGATATAAATCTATCGCATAAATGGGACCCTAAAAAACCAGCTGCACCGGTAACTAAAACTCTTTTCATAACTATATAATTATTTTTTTAATGTATTAGTAAGCATTTTCTTCTCCTCTAAACACATTTATTGCAGTTTGGATAATTATTTTAATATCTAAAAGAAATGACCAGTTCTCTATGTAGAACACATCATATCTTGTTCTATTCACAATATCGTCCCTAGTCTCAATACCTCCTCTAAAACCTTTACTTTGCGCTAAACCTGTTATACCGGGTTTTACATAATGCCTAACCATATACTTTTTAATTTCTTCACCATACTCTTCATTTTGTCTCCAAAGATGAGGTCTTGGACCTACAACGGACATATTTCCGTACAAAACATTAATAAATTGCGGTAATTCATCTAAACTGGTCCTTCTTAAGAACTTACCTAGCTTGGTAACCCTAGTATCGTTACGAGATGCGGAAACTTCTGTTGTAGAATTAATTTTCATGGTCCTAAACTTATAACAATTAAAACCTGTTCCTTTATAACCAGGTCTGTTCTGAACGAAATATACAGGACCTGGATTGTCTAAATAAATTAATAGTGCCAATAATGGTGTTAACCATGATAGTAAAAAAACATATACACAAATAGCAAAAACAACATCAAAACTTCTTTTAAAAAAAGCATTTAATGGATTCTCTAAAGGAATATCCCTTAGTGAAAGGATTGGTAAAAAATCATAATATTCGAACTTGAGTCTCTTTTGAAAAATATTTTTATTATCCGGTATAAACTTTAATGTTTTTATATGGGTGTCGCAAAAAATAATTATATCATGAATCTGTTTATTAGAAAGCTCATTAATAGAACAATACACCTCATCTATACTATTTCCCAGAATAAAATCAAACAATTCTTGAAGGTTCAACCTATTTTCTTTAACTGAAAATTGTTTTACGAACTCAAAACCGTATTCGTCCTTTTCATTAAAAATCCTTATAAGTTGTTTAGGCTTTTTACCATCTCCCAAAACTACCACTCTCATGATATTCCTTCTAAATATCTTTCGATATTTAATTAGTACGAACCTAAATGCAAATTTTATCAGTGTAATTAATGCAAAAACACAAATTAGGTAAATACCCAAATGATAGCGATCTATGAACTTCTCCATAAAGAAGCCTATATACGCATAGAGAAATAAGAAAAACGATATAAACTGCCTTACCAATAAATAAACAATCTGTGTTAATCTGGTATATCTATAAATATCGTAATACCTATTATAGACTGAAATGATAACCCAAGTAATAGATATATAAAAATAGAAAAGGGAAGGATACTTAAAATCCATTTGATATGGTAAAAAATAAACCATAAGATTAAGGATACATAAATCTATAAGATATTTAATCCTTTTTATGAACTTGCCATAACCCACATGTGGTTTTTTATCCTCCAAACTCATTTTTTTCTTGACTTTAGCAAAGATGCCAATAACATTGAACAAAATTTGGTATTGGTAACAAAATATCTTTTGAACAATCTTTTAGGGTTCTGGCACAATCTATAGAACCATTCCATCCCGATATTTTGAACAAATTTAGGCGGTCTTTTTTCCGTTCCTATCAAGGTATTTATAGCATTACCAATACCCAAACAAACGGAATTACATTGTTCTGCATATTTTGACATCCAGATTTCTTGTTTTGGACAGCCTAGAGAAACCAACAAAATATTTGTTTGGCAATCATTAATTGTCTGTAAATGCCCTTTTGTTTCTTCTTCTGTCAATATTCTAAATGGTGGGGAAATTAAAGTGCCGATTTTAAGACCTGGTATATGCTCGGAAACATAATCCTTAAAACTTTTTAAGTTATTTTCCGTATTGCCATATACAGAAACTACCAATCCTTTAAGAGCAGCTAATTTTAATAATTCTGGAGTTAAATCCATACCTGCCAATCTTTCTTGTTTGGCATTATTAAGCATATTAAAGGCCCATTTAACAGGCACACCATCTGTAACAGCCCATTTTGCGTTTAAAATTGCATTTTTTAAAGCCAAATTGCTTTGAGACTCTACTGTCATATGAACATTGACTGCACATAAATAGGAGGACTTTCTGGCTTTTGCATTCTCAATTAAACCTTTTAATAAACCTTCTTTAGAAATTTGGTTTATCTCTATACCGAAAAGCTGTTTTTTCACTAACAAAATTATCTCTCTAATTATTTGTTCTTCTTGGGTTATAACAAAGAAATAATCCAAAGAAAAATGTAAACAACATTATTCCTTTTTCTCTTACCAAAACCGACTCCGTTAACCCATTGACCATAAAAAATGTCAAAATTAACAAAAGATGTATGTTTTTGTCCCTAATTGACTTATATAAAATGAGAATAATAATGGCCATTAGCAAAATGAAACCAACAACCCCTAGTTTTAAAAAGACCCCAAGATATAAATTATGCGAATTAAATATTGAGCCGTGCTCCTTATTAAAGAACAATAATGATTGATATTCATTTTCCTTATAACAATTATCTAAATATAGTTGTGCTTTGGTTACGCCAGTACCAAACCAAAAATTTTCTTTTATCCCTTCTAAAGAACAATTCCAGGTCATATAACGTACTGCCAAGCCCTCGTAAGACCAATCTTGTTGAAAATTGAATTCTGTATTGAAATTTAGCACAAAATCTATCCTAGACTTAAAAGAATCATTGTAGAGATAATTAATGGTAAATATTAGGGCGAACAATACTGTTAGACCTAGCAAAAATCTTTTAGATCTTACCAATCCAAAAACACCTAAGGCTACAAAAGTGGCCAATATAGCCGTCCTAGAACCCAATAGAAACAAAAAGAACAATAAAAAAGCCAACTCTAAAACATATAAAGATTTCTTATCCTTGCCTCTAACAAATATCAAAGAAGTAACCATTAATACACCTAAGCCAACAAACAACGAAAAATAAATAGGCTCATGATTAACCAGAACAGAAGAAAGATTGGTATAAGAAATATCCTTTAAACCTAATACCGCATTCTCTTTAAAGATAACCCGTACAATTGCTGTAATCAAGGACGTTAAACAAAGTATGGAAACAGAGTGGATATATAGATTTATTATTGATTTAAGTTGTTTATCTGTAGTCTTACCTATCATGATTTGGATCATTACAGGTAAAATCAGAACAGTAGACATCCTAAGTACATATTGAAAACCTTTAGGGTCTTCTAAAACGATGCCATTTGTAAAAATAACCCCAATAAAAATTAAGCATAGATAAAATAACCATCCACCATTTTTAAGACGGGAAACCACTTTTCTATCAATAATAATATTTTGAACGATAAACAGGACCCCACCAAAAATCAACACGTTCATAAAGGCGTTACTCCATGGCAACACAACTGCCATACTCAATAAATATCCAAAAGCTAAATACCGATTCTCTTTCAACCTATTACTGTTTTATTTGATTGATTATATCCTTGCTTAGTTTGTTTTAGAAATAATAAAACTAAAATCAATGTGGGAAATATAGCTTGAGCTATCTCTAAATAGTTTTCAAAAAACGAAATACCAACAACAAAAAAAGAAGTTACCATTAAATAAAAGTAACGTCGTTTTTCCATTTTGGAACTAACTCTAAAATACCTATATCTTAATTTAAGGATAAAAGCTCCAAAAAGTAACCCCAACAACGAAAATAAAACTGGTCCAAGTTCCATAAGAAGACTTAAAATAGAATAAACCGGCTTGTTCATAACTGACATCCCATAAGAATCGTCTGTAGTTGCTTTTACCCATAAAGGAATTAGGTTGTTCTTTAATTTTTGATTTTGATTTACAACCCCAATAGGATTTCTAAACTTTTTTGTTTGTTTATTATAAAAATACTTTCCGGACATTATTAAAGAGCTTCTGCTACCATATTGGCCCAGACCCATTCCAAAAAAAACAGATTTTGCATCTGTAAATAAAGATGGCACCCCAACAAAGGTTGACTTTACCTTTAAATTCCTTGATTCTAGAATTTGTTTTTTATAAGATGAAAAGCTTGCCAAATTTCTAGGTGCCAAAACAGACAAAACACCTAAAAATAGTAATATCGCCAATAATACCTTACCTACTTTTATAAAATTAATCAGAGCCATTGTACAAACAATAGCAGCTATAATTGCCAAAGAAATATGTATACAAGAAGCCAGAATAATAGAAAAAACGCCAAAAATCATTACATGATATTTTTTGTTTTCTACCATCAAAATATAATAAGTAACCAAGGATACTTGGTTAATGGTAAAGAAAATATTGGCAAACCCATTTTCTTTATTGATAAACGAAAATATATTAATGGTACCCTGTACGTAATCCCCTGAGGATAAATCGAAGCCCTGATTTAAAAAAGCCACTTGTAAAATCCCAACTATTGCTTCTATTACAATGACTTTGCCAACAAAAAGGTCTAATCTATTTTTATTTAATTTAGAAATGCCATTGGGCGATTTGACCAAAAACAAAAACCAGAAGGAACTATAAAAAAGCAACGCTACTAGATAATTAATCAAAAAAAAATCTGATCTAAATAGTATCCAACAAACAGCCACATACACTGTAATGACCATCCCTAATAAAAGTATACGGTCAAAAATATAAATAAGGGGATTTTTAAAAAAAACATAGACCAAAGCTACTATAGGCATTATAATCATCAACTCCTTTGGTAAAGGGGAAAACACCAATATTTGAGAAATCACCAAGATATTAAGAAGCGTTTTTTGTAAACGTTCATCTTGTTCAAGTAAAAGTGCCTTATCCTTTTCTTTTATAGACATACCTTATTAACCTCGTTCTCAAAGTTGGTATAATATTTATCCTCGGTAAAGTAATTTAAATACCGTTCTCTTCCTTTAGTACCCATTGTTAGCCTCAATTTATCGTCCATCAATAGTTTTAAAAGTGCATTTGCCAATAAATCATGGTTTTTAATAGGTACCAATAATCCGGTTTCATTATTCAATACTATATCTGGCACACCTCTCCAAAAAGTAGCTACAACAGGTAACTTAAACTGCATTGCTTCTATTAAGACATTTCCAAAGGTCTCGCATTCATAAAAAGTAGGAAAACATAATACATCCGCATTTGCATAATAAGTCCATTTTTCTTGAGCGGTTTTTACGCCTAAAAATTCTATATATTCGGTTAAATCATTTTCCTTTATATAGTTAACGCAAGTATTTTTAAATTCAGCTGTATCGAACTTTCCCATAAACTTAATTTTAAAGTTTATGTTTTTTTCCTTTAAGATTTTAGCAGCTTGTAGAAGCACCAAGATCCCCTTGGTCAATTTTAAGGCTCCAACAAATAATATACAATTACCTTCTTTAATAGAAGAAATATTGGTGATAGAAAAATCCTTTATACCATTTGGAATAACTACATCTTTTTTACAGTTAAAATATTTTCCGTCTTCTGGGTTTTTAGAAGATAAGCGTATCGAAAGATCTGGATTGGCATAAACATGGTCAACCAATTTTTTTTTCCAACCTTTATATGTTTTTATTTGCTCACTTACACCCCCTGCCCTAAAATGATAAATTGTCCTAGAAAACAGCCATCTTACCATCAATAAAATAATAACATCTCTATAGATAGCCACATTACTTGGTCCTGCTGGCGGATAGTATAAGTTTTTTATTCCATATCTAAATCTTTTGTAGGCAATATCCAAAACCAAGGAAAACAACTTAAAGATTTTCAAAATCTTAAATTTACCAACAGTGTCTATATCTTTAGAAAAATTCATTCTAGAGTGGTAAATATCTAAACTTTGGTACTCTTTTAATATGGTATTCTGTATCATGATAGCTTGTCCATGATATGGTGGAGGTGTTTGTCCAACAACTAGTAACTTCTTTTTCATCTGAGAAAACTTACTAATGTTTTAAATTACTTATTTTCTTTAAAACAAATTGCCAATAGTCTTTTTTTAAATTATACATAGCAACACACATTGCCAACAATAACAAAACCGTCTTTATGATCACCATAGATACGATGTTTAAATCTATGGTTAACAGATGTAAACCCAACATAAAAAACAGCACTAATATTGCAGACAAAGCACCTAACTTAAAATACCTTAAAAAAAAGAAAAAGGGCTTTTTAAAACCTATTCCGAACAGAATATAAAAACCTTGAAAAAAATTAATTACGAACGCTACAAGTATTCCGTATGCAATCGTCAATAAATTATCTTGTAAAAGCCCAAATACCACTGCCACTACGGTTAAAAATGCCGATATAAAACCGGAAATGAACAATAGTTTGGTTTTACCCAAAGCTTGAAATATGGCACCTGTACTGGCCAAAGTCATTTGAGACCATATGGTTAACGCTAAAATTTTAAAAACAGGTATTGAGCCTATCCACTGATCACCGTACATAATCAAAATAACCTCTTCTGCAGAAAAATATAGGAACACGGATAAGGGTAATCCTATAAAGCCAAGAAGCTCTAAAATATTTTTATAATTATCATGTATTATTTCTGGTTGTTTTTCATAGGCCGCTAAAACCGGATGCAAAACAGGGGTAATTACATAAGTTAATGTTTGGGCAGGATATAACATAAGTCTATATGCCCGATCATAGAACCCTAAGTTCGTATCGCCCATGTATTTTCCTATCAGTAAACTGGTTAAGTTCCTAGAAAAATAATTAATGATATTAAACATAAACTGAAATGCGGAATAACTAAAAATCAATTTTATACCATTAAGGCCAAAATTAGTAGTAGGTTTAAATTTACTATTGACAAAATTTATTATAAAGATCAGTATTGCCTTAAAAAACTCTCTGTAAACCAATGCATAATACCCATGTCCTTGGTAAGCCAAGTAAACTGCGATCAACCCAGTTATTATGTTTACTACCAATAAAGCTCCCTCTAATTTTAAAAACAACTTTTGTTTTCTGATTAAACCTTGCGGGACCACATTTAAAATATAAAAGAATACCACAATTGATAAAATCCTACCAATGTTGATATAATCTTTATTAGCATAAAAATCTGCAATTGGATAAGAAACCAAAGCAAATGAAAAAGCGATTATAAATGCAATTATTACGGTATAATTAAAGATGGATTGAACATGCCTATTATCCAAATCATTATTTTGAACTATTGCCGTGCCAATACCAATTTCACCCAATAAATTAAAAAACATGGTAAAAACTAGGATAACCGCAACTACTCCAAATTCTGCTGGGGTGAGTAGCCTGGATAAAATCATGGTCAACAAAAGTTCAAATAAAATATTTGAATATTTTGAGATAAAAGTGATAAGTAACCCCTTTCTTAGTTCCTTTTGTACGGACATACTAAATTTCTAGATGAGCTAACAATTTATCACCAAAGGCCTCTATGGAAAAATGTTCCTTAAAAACTCCATAACTATTATCTACAATTAATTTGGCCTGATCAAACGATAATTCCTTTATATCCATAACAGAAGTAGCTATGGCCTCTCCTGTATTACTTTTGGTCATGAATAAATCCTCAATAGTATTAAAATACTCCATTATCCCTAAAGACCTACCTGTAAGTACGGGAATTTTCATAGAAACAGCATCTATTACTTTATTGGTGATAACAGTATGTGCTT
Organism: Flavobacterium sp. ASW18X; assembly: GCF_005144745.1. Taxonomy (GTDB): domain Bacteria; phylum Bacteroidota; class Bacteroidia; order Flavobacteriales; family Flavobacteriaceae; genus Croceivirga. The sequence continues at coordinate 124,850 of NZ_SWKK01000008.1, forward strand.
TTTCAGATGCTCCAAAAGCCCCTAAAGCCAAATCGCAATTAGTAACTAAATACTCCTCTAGTCTACCACTAGAAAAGGTATAATCGCTATGTAAAAAAACACAATCTTCTAAATCAAGTTCCTTTACCATTTGATTGTAAGGAACCGCATTTTTCTTAGAATCCCCAAATAAATTTAACTTAAAGGCAACGTCTTGCTGTTTTAATATAGATGCAGCTTCTATAATATTCTCTAAACCATGCAATGGTATAAACGTACCCCACCAACAGATATTTAAATACTCTTTATCCGTTTTTTTATAATAATCCAATTTTGCCTTTCTTTTAGCGTTGATACAAAGTGGAATAACAAAAGCATTAATTTGTTTATTTCCATTAGGATATACTGTGTTAATGTAATATTCTTTTTCTGCATTATTTAAAAAAAACACCTTGTCAGCACTTAACAGTAATCGATCGTAAAACCTATAGACTTTTGCCATTAAAGATGATTTAGACACCATTTTCCTATCAAAAACCCTTGTATCGTAATAAGAGATATAGAAATCTGATATAATTGTTTTCCTGAACAACTTTGCCAATAAAATTTGAATGAACTTGTTATTGTTCATAGCAAGAACGAATACAAAATCCGCTCTTAATAAAAAATACACTCGTAAACAAGAAGACACAAAAACATCTAAAACCTTAAATAATTTTGTTAGAACGGATGGTCTAGAAGTGCCTACGGAAAAATTACTGAAATTAACATTGTAATTACCAGAGTTTAATAAAGTACCGATAACGGTTTGCGATCTATAGGCACCTAAAATATTACCAAGAACATATACATTTTTCTTTTTCATATAGGTTTTTAAGAGCTAAAACATTTTACTTTGGATTACTTGACCCCCTTGAAAAACACACGTTGTAAACCCTGTTCTAAGGAAATTTGTTGTTCCCAATTGGGTAACACCTTATGGTTAGACCAAACCTCCATAACCTCTCTTTTCCTATAGGCCCTTGCTCCCCAATTTATTTTGATTTCCTTACCTGTAAGCTTAGAAAACAATCCTATTAATTCTCTTAAACTAATGGTTTCTTTTGCCGCCAAAGAATAAGTAGAAAAAATAGGTTCTTTTTGCCCCGAAAGAATTAAATAGGCCATATAAAAACCATTACATATATCATCTGCATGTAACAAATTGATTTTTTGTTCTCCAGGAGACATATCCAATTCCCTTCCTTCCTTTGCAAATTGATTTAGTAAATTTATCAGTTTTGGTCTAGTATCGTTCTCCGAATAAGAATCGAATAATTTTAAGGTTATACAAGATAAACCATTAGCTTGATGGTAAAATTGGATAATATCCTCAAAAGCCTGCTTAGTGGCAGCATATAAACAAACTGGATTATACGTTGGATCGTTGTTATAGTGCTGCCAAGAGGTACCTGTATTAATAAGATTTTTAACCCCTGCTAGTGCCATTGCCTCTAACAAAAAACTACCGAATAGAATATTTGAATTAATAAGGGTGTTTATATCCTCTTTTTTATGTTCCGCAATAAAGCAAGAAGCTAAATGAAAAACACCATCTATTTCTTCTCTTTTTAGATAATCCGCAAGGTCATCGACTAAATCTGAATAGTAAAAAACACTAACTTCTGATTTTAAACCATCCAAGTTGGTTAAATCGGAATTCGATCTAACCCCTACATGGACCTTTACCTCATTAGAGTTTAAAAATCTGGCCAAATTAGAGCCTAAAAATCCAGTGGCACCTGTTATGAATATATTCATTTAATCAAAAAATTCTTTAAAGTCGCTTAAAACAGGGTGTTCTTGATCCCTTTTGGACAAAATGGGGGTAATACCTTGCCAATCGTAACCAAAACTATTCCATAAAATACCTTTATCGTTATTTGGGCTATAAACGGTTTCTACCATATAATTTAGAACCGTATTATCTTCCAGACTTAAAAAGCCGTGAGCACAACCTGCGGGTATATATATGCATTTGGCTCTAGTTTGGGCGTCTAACAAAACAGTATCGAATTTTAAATAAGTAGAAGAAGATTTTCTTAGATCCAAAACTACATCAATTACAGCTCCCGAAACACATGTTATTAATTTTGAATGCTGCTGTGGTACCGTTTGAAAATGCATACCGCGAACAACATTTTTATGACTGGTAGAGTAATATTGTTCGTCCCATTGAATATTAAGACCCTTTTCAATGAACATGTCCTTATGGAATATTTTAAAAAAATTTCCACGTAAATCCTCAAATAAAGGAACTTCTATTTTAAATGCCCCGGAAATATCGGTGTCAATAAAATTCATTTTTAAAAATTAAGTCCAAAAAACTCTTCCATTTTATCACCGACAAAATCAAAATGTTCTTTGCCCAATGCAGGGTACACACCAATCCAAAATGTATTGTTCATAGTTAGGTCCGTATTGGTTAAATCTCCAACTACCCTGTAGGTTACATCCTTAAAATAGGGTTGTTTTGTAAGATTACCAGCAAACAACAATCTAGTTCCAATATTGTTTTGGCTTAGAAAATTCAATAAATCTACACGGTTTACCCCACAACCTTCTTTTAAAGTAATTGGAAAACCAAACCAAGAAGGTTCACTATTTGGTGTAGCTTGTGGAAGTTTGATGAAATCTGTCAAAGAACTTAATCTTTGGTACAATAAATTAAAATTCTCCTTTCTTTTTTCTACAAAGCCAGCTACTTTATCTATTTGTGCTAAGCCACAAGCAGCTTGCATATCGGTTATTTTCAAATTATATCCAATATGAGAATAAACATATTTATGGTCATACCCATAAGGTAGGTCTCCATGCTGTTGTTCAAAACGACATCCACAGGTATTATCGCATCCTGGGGCACAATAACAATCTCTACCCCAATCCCTAAAAGACTCTGCTATGGCAATTAGCTCGGCATTATTGGTAAATACAGCACCGCCTTCTCCCATGGTCATATGATGGGCCGGATAAAAACTTAGAGTAGCAATATCGCCAAAAGTACCTACTTGTTGTCCGTTAAAAGTTGCGCCTAAAGCATCGCAACAATCCTCTACAAGCCATAAATCATATTTAGAACAAAGCTCTTTTATTTTTCCTAAATTAAAAGGATTACCAAGCGTATGTGCTAACATAATTGCTTTGGTTTTTGGCGTTATCGCAGCTTCTATTAAATCTGCATTGATGTTATGAGTATCAATATCTACATCTACAAAAACCGGAACGGCCCCAAACTGTACTATGGGGTTAACCGTTGTAGGAAAACCTGCAGCAACACCAATTACCTCATCACCTTTTTTAATTCTTCTGTCGCCTAACTTTTGAGAGGTAAGGGTACTAAAGGCCACTAGGTTGGCAGATGACCCGGAATTTACAGAAATACAGTGTTTTACTTTTAATATTTCGGCAAGTCTTTTCTCAAATTTTTCATTGAACCTACCGGTCGTCAACCATCCATCTAAAGAGGCATCTACCATATTCTGTATTTCCTCATTACCAATTACTTTACCGGCCGGAGGAATTGGAGAGGTACCTGGTTCAAATGGTTTTTGTTGAAAGGCAAGCTCCGTATACGACTTAACCAATTTAGCAATATCATCTCTAAGACTTTGAACTGTTACTGTCTCTTCCATTCTAATTTTTATTATAATTTTCTATTTCTTGGATACAAACCTGGTTCATATTCTCTTTGTTCAACCATTTTTGATGCCAATCTACAATTAATCCTAATGTATGGTTTAAATCCCATCTGGGCTCCCAATGTAATCTTTGTTTTGCCTTAGAACAATCCAACTTTAAAAAATTTGCCTCGTGTGGGTTGTTTTCCTTGTCCAATTGCCAAGTTGCACCATCTCCCCAAAACGATTGCATTTTTGTGAGTATCCATTCTACCGTTTTACAATCATCGTCTTTAGGACCAAAATTCCATCCTTCAGCAAAAGAAGCACCGTCATTATATAAATGTTGCGCCAATACCAAATATCCGGATAAAGGTTCTAGTACATGCTGCCACGGCCTAGTTGACAAAGGGTTTCTTATAATTACGGGCTCTGATTTTTCGAATGCCCTTAAGATATCAGGAATCAATCTATCACCGGCCCAATCCCCTCCACCAACAACATTCCCAGCCCTTGCTGAAGCCAAGTTGGCCGAATTGTTATCCTTAAAAAATGATTTTGTATAAGCGGAAGTTACCAATTCTGCACATCCTTTACTACTACTGTAAGGATCATGTCCACCCATTGGCTCATTTTCTCGATAACCCCAAGCCCACTCTTTATTTTCGTAACATTTATCCGTTGTTACAGAAACAATGGCCTTGGTATTGGTACAATTTTTTGCAGCTTCTAATACATGTACCGTTCCCAATACATTTGTTTGATAGGTTTCTATAGGGTTAATATAACTATACCTTACCAAAGGTTGTGCGGCCATATGTATAACCACATCCGGGTTAAAGGATAGCATGCTTTTTTTCAAACTATCGTAATCACAAATGTTTCCTATATCAGATTGCATATTTGCACCGACCTTTGCAACAGTGAACAGCGCAGGATCTGTTGGTGGAGCTAAGGCAAAACCTTTTACATTGGCTCCCATTTGCTGTAACCATAGGGCAATCCAACTACCTTTAAAACCTGTATGACCGGTTAAATAAACTTTTTTATTATTCCAAAAACCTGGGTCTACTTTACCACTACCTACTCCCATAATTTCCATGGAGCTTTTTTAGAGGCCCACAACTCTTCTAATTTCATTTTATCTCTTAACGTATCCATTGGTTGCCAAAACCCTTCATGCTTAAACGCCATAAGTTCTCCGTCCGTTGCCAAAGACTTTAAAGGTTCTTGCTCCCAAATGGAGGCATCATTTTCAATTCTATCAATAACTTTTGGAGATAGAACAAAAAAGCCCCCATTTATTAATGCGCCATCTCCTTTAGGCTTTTCTTGGAATTTCATGACTTGGCTAGAATGAATTTCTAGAGCACCAAATCGTCCTGGAGGGAAAGTTGCAGTTAACGTAGCATCCTTACCGTGGGATTTATGAAAATCTATTACAGCCTTTATATTTACATCACTGACACCATCTCCATATGTTAAACAAAAGGCCTCCTCATCTTTTAAATAAGGTCTTACCCTTTTTATTCTTCCTCCTGTCATGGTAACATCTCCTGTATCTACAAGGGTAACCTTCCAATTTTCTGCTCTTTTTTCATGAACGACCATTTCGTTGTTTTGCATGTCAAAAGTCACATCTGATTGATGTAAAAAGTAATTGGCAAAATATTCCTTGATTACGTAACCTTTATATCCGCAACAGATGATAAAATCATTAACTCCATGATAGGAATACATTTTCATTATGTGCCACAATATTGGTTTTCCACCAATTTCTACCATTGGTTTTGGCTTGGTAGATGTTTCTTCGCTTAATCTGGTTCCTAAACCACCTGCTAAGATTACCGCTTTCATACTATTTGGTTATTACGAATGCATCAGAGAAAAATTGATTCTCTGGCAATCCATTTTTTATAAATACTTTATTAGCGTCGTTAATCATATTATTAGATCCGCATGCGTATACTTGATAATTTTCTATATCCTTAATTACTTCCATCGCCACATTTTGAACATATCCTGTTGCTCCATTCCAATTGATTGTAGGTCTAGATAGAGTTTTTATTAATTTGATATGCTCGTTAGAAAAATCGAGACCCCAAAAAAAGTCTTCCTCATTCCTACCACCCCACAGTACTGTTATTTTCCTGTTTTTGTATAAATTAGATGCTATAATTTGTTCGATAATTGCCTTAATAGGGGCTATACCTGTTCCTGTAGCTAAAAATAGTAACGGTTTTTCTGTGTCTCTTAAAAAAAAAGTACCCAAAGGGCCTTCTAATCGCAATAAATCATTCTCATTTGCTTCCTCAAAGAAATACCTGCTCATTACGCCTCCTTGATAATTCTTAATGAAAAAATCTAAGGAACCATCCTCTTTAGTATTATTTGCAATAGAATAACTACGTTTTGTTGTTCCTTTAATTAGATTTACATATTGACCTGGATGAAATTTAAAACTTTGGTTTGGTGGTAACCTTAGCTCCAATTTCACTACGTTTTCATTTAGGCGGGTAATCATGTTGATTTTACATGGAATTGTTCGTTTTTCATATATTTCTAAATCCCCTAAATCCTCAACATCCAACTCCAAATCACTTTTTGCCAAAGTATTGCAAGACAAAACGAAATCTTGCTCTCTTTCTTCCTTGGTTAAAACGGACTCCTCTTGTAGAATAACGTAGTTGCCGGACGTTATTTTTACCTTGCAGCTACTACATCTAGCGTTTAAACAACTATGATTCAAATATATCTTTTCCTTTTGGGCTGCCTGAAAAATCGTTTCATTATCTTTTGATGTAAATGTTTTTCCGTTAGCGAGTTTTATTTGATACATCTAAGAGATTTTAACGTTTATATATTTTAGTTAAAGTTGATTGTTCTTTAAATACTTGTTTAAATTAAGTATGAGTAGTATCAGAATTACAGATACCAACAAAATTAATGGTAGTAGGAGCACATATTTGCTCCAAAAACCTTTTACCTTAACTCCACGATTAGGAAAATCACTTATAACATTTAAAATGGAGGATTTGTTAGCTCTTTCTTGGTTTAATTCTACAAGATTACGCTTCAAAATTTCACGCTCCTTTACAAGAGCCAATTCTTTATTCTGAGATTGTCCGTTTTCTGCCAAATTGATATTGGTTCCCTGCATCGGTTTCTCCGCTTCTTTCACCAATATCGTTTTATACAATTGCTGCAAACTATCTACCTCACTCAACTGCTGCGTTATGATAGAATCTTGCAATTTTATATTTATATCATTTATCTGCTTTTGTAATTTAAAATAATCATTGCTTGAAATTGATTTAACGATGGATTGCTGTGCTTTTTTTGCTACGCTGTTGTCCGTACTTATCAATGAAATTTGATGAAAACGGGCGTCTAATGAATTAAAGTTTTGCAAATACGATTCAAACTCAATTGCCTTAATAGTTGATGTATCTAATTCCTTAACAAACTCATCAAACAACTTTATTTTTTGATTTTCATCCGAATAGGAATCAACAAAAATCTCTTTTATTGAGGCGGCTTCTGGTATTGAAATTTTCAATGCTTCAGCAAGCGCAATGGAATCCTCTGCTTTTGCTAAATCATTATAAAATTCAATATTATTATATAGTTGTTGAACACTATTAAAATTGGGCTCTACAACCATTCTAGAAATAAATTTCTCCGTTTTATATAAATCTGAAAAATAACCTGCGACAGCACCAATAACTAATGAGCCCAGAAGGATAATAAAGTTTTTCTGAATAAACAGTAAAATGAGAATTATACCATTAAAAATGCCTTTAAAAATACTTGCTATAAAGTTGGACAATTTTTGAAAAGCACGACCAATTAATTGAAACAATTGACCTAAATCAATCTCATCACTGCCTGCGTTTTTTTGGTGTTCTGACATTCTAAATTATACGATTAGTTAGTTTTAATTAATTACAAAGATAGTTGGATTTTATACTCACACACCTTTTGACAGAAAAATGCTACTTTTCACCTAGATCTCTTTAGTTAGTTCAGTCAGTTGCATGTCCTTTTCTGATAGGATAATATCGTTATCATCAATTGGCCAATCTATTTGAAGTTTTGAATCGTTAAAAAACAAACCCTTTTCTGATTCCTTATTGTAATACTCGTCCACTTTATACCTAAACTCTGCTTCATCACTTAAAACCGCAAAACCATGTGCCATGCCCTTAGGAACAAAAAGCATTTTTCTATTAACATCCGAAAGTTCAATACTAACATGTTTTAAATAGGTGCTATTTTCTTTCCTCAAGTCAACCACCACATCTTGCACTCTTCCTTTGCTTACAGAAACTAATTTAGCTTGAGCAAAAGGGGCCTCCTGATAGTGTAAGCCTCTTACCACACCATATTTTGAAACCGAAACATTGTCTTGAACAAAGTTTACTTGATAACCAAGTGCCTCTTCTAGCTTTTTTTTGTTGAAAGCCTCATAAAAACACCCTCTTTCGTCTTCAAAAACTGAAGGTTCAATTATAAAACATCCTTTAAGTTCGGTTTCCGTAATCTTCATTAAATCAATTTTAAAAGATTAGAACCATATCCACTTTTAATCAGTGGTTGTGCTAGTATTTCTAATTGTTTGGCAGATATAAACCCCATGGTGTAGGCTGTAGCTTCAATAGAACCAATATTTAAACCTTGCCGCTCTTCTACTACCTCTACAAATTGTGAGGCTTGCATTAAAGACTTAAACGTTCCCGTATCTAGCCAAGCGGTGCCACTATCTAAAATACTTACGCTCAACTTATCTTGTTCTAGGTAAACCCTATTAACATCTGTTATTTCCAGCTCTCCCCTTTTACTAGGCTTAATATTTTTTGCAATTTCTACAACTTTATTATCATAGAAATAGATTCCAGGTACCGCATAATCTGATTTAGGATTATCTGGCTTTTCTTCTATACTAATTGCCTTGCCATTTTTGTTAAATTCTACAACCCCATAGCGTTGTGGATTACTAACTTGATAGGCATATATAATTCCGCCCTCTGGATTATTATTTGATTGCAGTAATTCTGCCAATCCAGAACCATAAAAAATGTTATCTCCCAGTATTAATGCAACCTTGTGGTTTCCGATAAATTTTTCACCAATAATAAAAGCTTCTGCTAATCCATTTGGCTCAATTTGTATAGCATACTCAAATCTACAGCCATAATCAGACCCATCTCCTAGTAGCTTTTTAAATAAGGGTGAATCTTGTGGAGTTGATATTATTAGAATCTCCCTTATCCCTGCAGACATTAAAGTAGAAAGCGGATAATATATCATGGGTTTGTTATAGATAGGCATCAATTGCTTACTCACTGTAAGGGTAAGTGGGTGCAATCTGCTTCCTGTACCGCCTGCTAAAACTATCCCCTTCATTTCTATTTATCTATTTTCGTATAACTCTGTATAATATTCCCGGTAAGCACCAGAAGTTACATTAGCTAGCCAAGTTTTGTTGGCTAAATACCAGTCTATAGTTTCTTCTAACCCGAGATTAAATGTAGCTTTTGGAATCCAACCCAATTCATATTTCAATTTATTGGCATCAATCGCATACCTATGATCATGGCCCGGCCTATCTTTTACAAAAGCGATTAGCTTTTCTGAGCTGCCTTCTGGTCTACCTAGTTTCTTGTCCATAAGCTCACAAAGCGATTTTATCAATTGAAGATTGGTCAGCTCATTATTTCCGCCAATAAGGTAAGTCTCTTGAGTTTTACCTTTGTGAAAAATAGTATCAATGGCAGAAACATGATCTAGTACGTATAGCCAATCCCTGACATTGGCACCGTCTCCATAAACTGGTAATGCCTTGTTCTCTAAAATATTATTGATAAACAGCGGTATCAGCTTTTCTGGAAATTGATTTGGGCCGTAATTATTGGAACAGTTAGAAATAACGAATGGCAAACCGTAAGTTTCTCCATAAGCCCTCACAAAATGGTCAGAACTTGCCTTACTAGCAGAATACGGTGAATTTGGTTTATATGGGGATTCTTCCGTGAAATATCCGTCTATTCCTAAACTGCCATACACCTCATCCGTGCTCACATGATAAAACAAGTGTTCATCTAAATTTTTCCAAATATTCAAGGCAGCTTGCATCAGATTAATAGTACCTGTGACATTGGTTGCTACAAACGCAAGTGGATTACTTATAGAACGGTCGACATGGCTTTCTGCTGCTAAGTGGATTACCCTGTCAAACTTATACTCCTGAAATAAGGAAATAATTTGATTAGTATCTCTAATATCTGCTTTTAGAAATGTGTAATTTAAACTGGATTCTATGTCTTTAAGATTCTCTAAATTACCAGCATAGGTTAAGGCATCCAAATTATAAATATGATATTTTGGATAGGTATTCACAAAGTGCCTTACCACATGCGAACCTATAAAACCTGCTCCTCCTGTAATTAGAATTTTCATTTAAAACCAATCAGTATAAATTATATAAAAATTTGCTCTAATATTTTATAGGTAATCAGATATGTAGGTTTTACTCCCGTTGTTCCTAGACCACCAGAAGCCAACGTACTACCTGTTTCTAAAGGATTATCTGATGCGTAATATGCATATCTAACCTTAACATCCTTACTTACACTTTTTCTTACCCTAGAAGCTGATTGTATGGCTTTTTGATAATGAACGCCTTCCATTTCTAGACCAATAACATTCCAGGTAGACTCATAGAAAAACTTTAAAATGTCTTTGTTCTGCAATGATGTTCCTAAAACGGTAACCATGGTTCCTTCTAATACTTTAAGTCCATGGCCTTCAAAATCCTTGGCGCACAGTTCGTTCTCAAAAGGATAGTTATCTGCAGTACCTTCAAAAATGTGTGCAGAAGGTATCATCAAGTCGCCCTTACCGCCCTCTAGAATTCCAGCTTTACCCATAATGGAAACGGAATCTACATTCAGGAAAATTTTGTCATCTCCTTTTTCCAAAGGTTTCAACAACTCGTCAATTGTTTCGTAAGCCTGCTCGCCAAACGCATAATCCATCACAAAAATAACCGGCTTTTCATCTTCTGGAATACTGTTGTCTACCTTGTAGCAACAAGCAGCATCATTAAATTTTGCCGTGTCAAATAACTGTACGGAGATGTTAGCTCCAGAAGTATCTTCTATAGGTATCATACCATTGGCAATAGCCACCTTCTCTACTTTATTCCGTAGCTCTTTATTTTCTGATAAACTCAAAGCCTGGTAAATCTCTAAATCGTCTTTACCTTCAAACTCAGCTCCAAGCACTTTTCTCGCAAACAGCGAATTCATTACACTGTGCATATTAGCGCTTATAATGTGTAAAGGCCTGCCTAGTAAATTATATTTTTCTAGCGTTTCTTTTATAGTGGTAGCCCATCGTTCTCCGTGAATGTGGTGACCCAATCGTTCTCTTAAGAGCGGACTAAAAGTTATTGTTCTTTTGTTGCCAGTGGCCACTTCCTCTATTGCCAACTTGCCCAACCAGTAAATAAATTCTAGAAAACGGTCTGGCATGGCGTCGGTAGCAAACTTCTTTTGTATCGCTACCACCTCTGCATACGTTCTACTTAGAATATTGGCTACATGTATGTAGGCAACTTCGCGCTCTTCTTCCGTACGTTCTGTTTGCTTAACAAATTCTTCTAGCTTTTGCCAATCCCGAATGGTAGCATTATCTTCTTCTATCCATACACGCTCACAAATTTTATCTGCCTCAATAAACAAAAAGGTTAAGTGCGTTAAAATATCATAGATGTCTGAGCGACCACGCGTAATTTCAATATTCATCTGCTCATCGTCTATACGATAGCAGTTTCTTCTTCTTTTAGGCGGAATTATAGGCTGCAAGTGTGATTTTGAGATGCCTTCATCTGACGTTAAATTGATATACCTACATTGTTCTATACCCATTGGTAAGCGTTCTAAAACATAAATAAGTCCATTTAACTCACCTCTATCTTCTGCAACCGAACCGTAAATTTCTGGTCGTAGTACCAACAATGCGTTACGCAATGTATTGCCAGAAACACCAGAAGGTTTGTAAAAGCCTCTATTTAACAAATGCCGCATGGTAACGTACAAACGCTCTATGGCGTTGGTAGATTCTTGCGCACGTGTAGTTTCCTTAATTGCCGTCATATTCAGTATTTCGGTGTAAAAATACGGGAAATCTTCTTACTTTATTTTAAATGCAGTTAAGGCTTCTGCTAATTTTCTGTCATTAGATAGACGTTGTATTTTATTTTGACCACCCAATTTTCCTATGGATTGCATATAAGATTTGAATCCATCTTTTTGCACTTTAGTTAGTTGCAAACGTTTTAAAACCTTGCCTTCTATTAGATCAAAATAGTAGCTGTTTTGTTTTTGGAGCGATGTGTCTAAGGTTTGTATAAACAATTCCATATCTGATGGTTCTTTCTGAAATTCTACAAACCATTCATGATAAGGCAATCCACTTTCTGGCGACGTTTGGGGGGCAACGGTAAATTCGTTCACCTGGGCATCCGTGGCCACAATGGCATCTTTCATTGCTTGTTCTACTTCTTTTGCAATAACATGTTCTCCAAAGGCAGAAATAAAATGCTTAATTCTGCCCGATACGATGATTTTATAAGGGTCCTTAGAAATAAACTGAACGGTATCTCCTATGTTGTATCCCCATAATCCAGCATCTGTAGAAATTATCATGGCATAATTTACGTGCAATTCTACGTCCTTTAGGGTGATACGTTTTGCATCAGCATCAAAAAATTCGTCTGCCTTTACAAACTCGTAAAAAATACCGGCATCCGTAAGTAAGAGCATTCCTTTTTCAGTCTGGGAATTCTGATAGGCAAAAAAACCTTCACTAGCCGGAAACAATTCTATAGCGTCTACCTTACGACCTATTAAACTTTCAAATTTGGCACGATATGGTTCATAATTCACTCCACCGTAAATAAATAACTGAAAGTTTTTAAATAAATCTCCAACCTTCTTTTGGTGTTTTTCTTGTAATTTTTCAAAATACATCTGCACCCAAGATGGTATGCCTGCTATAACCGTCATGTTTTCATTTTCGGTTTCGGTCACAATAGCATTTACTTTGGTTTCCCAATCTTCAATACAATTGGTTTCCCAGCTAGGCAATCTGTTTTTTTGCAAATAGTTAGGTACATAGTGTGCCGAAATACCGGATAACCTACCCAACTTTATGCCGTTTTTCTCTTCCATTTCTGGACTACCCTGCAGAAAAATCATTCGCCCGTCCACAAAATCGGCATTACCTGTTTCTTGAATGTAATTAAGGATGGCATCGCGAGAAGCGTTTACTTGATTTTTAATAGAAGGTTTGGTTATGGGTATATATTTTGCCCCAGAAGTTGTGCCAGAAGTCTTTGCAAAATACAAAGGCTTACCAGGCCAAAGCACATCTTCCTTTCCATTCACCACTTGCTCCACATAGGGTTTTAATTCCTCATAATCCCGTATAGGAACCCGCGCTACAAAATCTGAATGGTTATTAATAGTGCTAAAACTATGGTCTTTACCAAACACAGTATTTTCGGCAGATTTTAGTAGGTTTTTAAAAACCTTTTCTTGAGCTCCAATAGGATTGTTAATCCATTTACTGTTCTTTTTGGCAATTCTATTGGCAAAAATCTTGGCAGCGAAAGCTTTTAAGGACATATTATTTAAAGTCTATGAAGTCTGATGGGTTGGTTGGCTTACCATTAAGCCATAGTTCAAAATGTAAATGCGGACCAGTAGATAATTCTCCTGTGTTACCTACTGCTGCTATTACTTCTCCAGCGCGTACAACATCTCCCTGCCCTTTGGACAACGCCCCATTATGTTTATAAACGGAGATAAGATTGTCTTTGTGCTCTAAGATTAGCACATAACCCGTTTCTGACGTCCATTCTGCGAATATTACAGTGCCATCGGCTACCGCTTTAACTGGGGTATCTTGTGGCGCAACAATATCAACAGCATAATGTTTTTTATCTGCATCGTAATTTCCAGTAATAGGACCTTCTAAAGGCTTAAACAACATACCTGTTAAATTACTCATGCTGGGTTCAAACAGGTTGTATTTATCTTCTAGTTCTACCTCCTTACGTAAATCTAAATCTTCTTGTATGGGTTCTAAGTTTATAGTTGATGGGTCCAATTTATATTGTTGAAAAAGAGAATCTCTATTAAACTCATTATTCTCTATTTCTCCACGAAGAACCATACGCACATTATCCAAATAACGATTGGTATAATTAAGAACATTAACTAAAGAATCGGTTTTATAGGTTAACTCTGTGGCCTGTCTTTTTAATCGTGTAGAAGAGTAACCCGGAATATATTCCCTTAATGGCGTAAATGCTATTAAAAGTGTTGTTAAACCAATCAGTATAATAATAAAAAATGTACCTGTAACAAATACATTTAGTCGGTTGAGTTTAAAAGAAATTTTTTCTTCAAAAGTATTCTCGTTTAGAATTACCAAACGATACTTATGCAGTAGTTTCCTTTTTATCTCTTTTCTTTTTTTAGCTTTCTTAGCCATAATAGACAAAGATAGTTTTAGATTTTAATTTACCTATTTTTCCTCAGTATTTATGAATGTTTTAATAGCACTATAAGCAACTGTTATTAAGCATAAAAGGCATTATAGCTATAATTATTGCTTTTAACAACATGGCGTTACTGTTTTTTGTATTTTTGATATTCATTAAAGATAGAAGGATTATGGTTTTTACTGATATTATTCTAGGAATGTTGGGTCCATGGCAAATAGTTTTAATTGTTCTGGCCATTCTTTTGCTTTTTGGAGGCAAAAAAATTCCGGAGTTAATGCGTGGCCTAGGTAGCGGAATTAAAGAATTTAAAGACGCTTCTAGAGAAGACGAAAAATTAGAAGAAAAAAAAGAGACCGAATAAGAAGGTCTCTTTTTTTATACCCATATTGCTACAATCTCTTTAAGTAAAACTTCAGCTTCTTTACAGTTTTACTTCGCTTATTTCTCCTTTCACAACAAAAATTAATTAAACAGTTATTAACAATCTATTTTCGTGGCTAGTGGTTACTTTAAACCAATTAAGGTAACTAACTAATATTCTAAACTTTGGGAAATTTTGTAACCAATACAACAATGAAAAAGCTAGCCATTTTAATTATCTGTTTTATTTCACTTCAATTTTACGGACAGTCTGTAAGCTTATTAGAGTTCGAAGATGCTGTGGTAGAAGAAGCCATTCTTGAAACTGAAAAAGAAAACGATTCTATAACCAAAACCAAGAAAGTAGCCCGCTCAACGTACAAAGGAGTGAATGATAAGCTAATTAAAAAAGCAGATGATTATTATGACAAGCTTTGGTACTCAGAGGCTGCTAAAGTTTATGACATAGCCATGTCTAAAAAATCTGCTAAATACCCTATGGATGTTTATGTTAGAGCAGGTGATTCTCATTACTTTAATTCTAATATGGAAATGGCTAGCAAATACTATGAGCTTGCTTACAAGGATAATAAAGAAGAGATTGCTAATGACGATTTGTTTAAATATGCGCATAGTTTAAAAGGAATTGGCAGGTATAATAAAGCAAAACGTATTATGCGTTTGTTTAATAAAAGAAATACACTAGTAACATCTTCAGAAGAATTGGCTACTACTAAAGAGAAACTACTAGAAGAGAACAGTGTTGCAACAAGTCAACCTTATGAAGTGAATATAAAAAACTTAAATATCAACTCTAAGTATTCAGATTTTTCACCGATGCTTTTAGATGACAACCAATTGGTTTATGCTTCTGCTGTAGATTCGGCCTTTTTAAAAACCAGACGGTATAAATGGAATAGTCAGCCGTATTTAGATTTATACGTTGGTGATGTTAATGATGAAAAAAGTAAGGTTTCTAATGTTGAAAAATTTCCAAAAGAAATTAACAGCAAATACCATGAAGCAGCAGTAACCTTTTCACCAGATAAAAACACTATCTACTTTACTAGAAACAATTACGGTAAAAAATTAAAGCGAGACCAATACGGTGTAAATCACCTTAAGATATATACTTCTACTAAAACAGAAGAAGGCTGGACAGAGGCAGTAGAGCTTCCCTTTAATAGTGAAGATTATTCTACTGGTCACCCAGCAATGAGTCCAGATGGTAAACGATTGTATTTTGTATCTGATATGCCTGGCGGATTTGGCCAAACAGACGTTTACTATGTAACCGTAGATGGAAATGGCGCTTACTCTGCACCTATTAATCTAGGAGAAACTGTAAACTCTAGAAGAAAAGAAATGTTCCCTTTTGTAACTGAGAATGCGTTGTATTTTTCATCGGATAGAGGTGATGGTTATGGTGGATTAGATATTTATAAAACTACAATAACAGAGGAAGGCTTTGGTAAGCTTAAAATCCTTGGAGAACCTATTAACAGTAATAGAGACGACTTTTCTTTTATTATAGATGAAGATTTAAAAAACGGATATTTTGCATCCAATCGTGATGGTGGTAAAGGAGACGATGACATCTATTCTTTTGACAACCTAGAAATAAAGCCTCCTGTGTCTATGAAAAGCATTGTAGAAGGACAAGTAGTTGAAAAATTAACTGGAGACCCTATAAAAAATGCTATAATTACTTTATTAGACGAAGAAGACAATATTGTAAAAGAAGTAGAAACAGATGAAGATGGAAGGTTTATTTTTAATGATATTGAACGAAATAGCAATTACAAAATAACTTCTAATAGGGAAGAGTTTAAAGATTATATACAAGATATAGTAATACAAGATCAGGAAAAAGAATCCTTAGTGTTCTCCTTGAGTAGAAAAGAGGCCCAAGTGGTTTTAGAAGATGGAGTTAAAAAACTTAAAGTGGAAAACATCAACTTTGGATTTGATAAGTATAACATTAACCAAGAAGCATCTGTAGAATTAGACAAACTATTACGCGCTATGGAACAATATCCAAGCATGGTTATCAAGATAGAATCGCACACGGATAGTAGAGGTAGCCGAGCCTATAACCAATATTTATCTGATAAGCGTGCAAAATCTACAAGAGATTACCTTATAGCCCATGGCGTTGCACCAGAGCGTATAGCTAGTGCTATAGGATATGGTGAAGACCGTTTACTAAATGATTGTGCTGATGGAGTGCCTTGCTCACGTACAACACACTTAGAAAACAGACGTTCAGAATTTATCATAGTAGAAATGTAAAACTAAAAACCCTGCATAAAAAAAGCCTCCATAATTTGGAGGCTTTTTTAATTTATAACATTCGGTATGTTAATTTTTTTCTACATCAAAACGTAAGGTTTTCAAGACCGCCTCTAGTTCAAACATGTAGTCTCTTTTTTGCGTATTTGGTGCAAAAGTAAACCCTTCTAAAACAAGCTTTCTATTGTTCTCCTTATCATTAATAATATAAGACAAAAATGGACCTGCCATTGGATATCCATGAATTTCCCAAATACCGCGTACTTCTGCTGCCTTTTTACCCCCTATTTCTGCGGGGTAAACAAATGGAGCGAAGGCTTTCTCCGTCATCATATACGTTCCTTCATACTCACCAGGAATATTTTCTTTAACTATACTGTCTCTAACCCTAACAATATCTCTTACAAAGGTAGAATCTACGCTAAATACATCTGCAGGTAAGGCGTATGCAATAATATTCATGTTTCCTTTAGGTATTTGTCTATCAAACCACACAAAATTAGCTTCTTCTTTTCCTAAGCGATATACCGAAGGTAAAGTCAAGGACACACCAAATGTATTCTCCAAAGCCTTTTCTTTGCTCAAAGAGCGTTTAAAACGTTTCTGCGTTTCTGAAATATCGGTATTTCTAAAAGCAGTTATAGCTTCTTGCGCTATGTCTTCTAATCCTTTTAATAATTCTGATTTTTTAGCACCTTTTACCACCGCTAATTTCTGTGGTGTTGCATAAATATCAGTCTTTATATGTGCTTTGGCAGTAGAATCTGCGGCTACAAATAAAACAGAACGTGCATGCAAGGCGGTACCTTTAAAAACTTGAGGCGGTAACTGTGTAAGGGTCAGTATTGGTTGTTCTGGCATGTAAGTTGGGGCTGGAGCTGCGAAAAGTTCTCTAATCTTATCCCCTATTTCTCCCTGCCACAATTCTGTATCTATAACAACCATTAGGGAGTTAACGCTACCTGTAGAGGGTGGTAAAAAAGATTCTTTTTTTTCGCTCTTTTCATTGCAGGAAAAGGCAGCTAGAAATATAATTCCTAGCATTAATAGTGTTCCGAGTTTTTTCATATCAGTATAAATTTACGAAGAACAATTACACAACCTTAATTTTGTTCCAGGTTTTAGGTTGTTGTTGCTGAGTCCGTTCCATTTTCGTAAATTATCAATAGTTATGCCAGGATATTGCTTAGAAATGGTCCAAAGACTGTCCCCGGATTGTACTACATGTACTTTGGAGGGATCCGATGGCATTTTAACTGGCCTAGAAGGCACATTTTCTTTAGTAACTACGGATTTGGTACTGGTACTTGCTATAGGCTTTCTAGGATAAATTGTTAATCGTTGTCCGACCTTTAGATTATTGCTGCGCAAACCATTCCATCTTTTTATCTGGCTTACACCTACGCCATAGCGTTCCGCAATTTTACCCAGATAATCTCCACTTCTAACCTTATAACGTACACGGTCTTCCGCTGTTACCAACTGCGGTAGTGCTTTTTCCTTTTTTGCTAACTCATCTTTAGCCAAGGCGTAAATCGCTGCTTCATTAGAAACAAATATGCCAATGTGTTTTCTAGGTAATCTTAGGGTATAGGTTTTACCTTCTACTTTAGGTATTATATCTAACTTATAAGACGGATTCAAGGTACGTAATTCGTCCACAGAAATATCTACCACTTTAGAAATGTGGTCAAAAGAAATAGCATTTTTAACGTGTACCGTATCTGTAACAAAATAGGGACGTTCTGCTTTATTCCCTACAATGCCATGTTCATTTGCATACTCAAACAAATACATTGTAGCCAAAAAAGCAGGTACATAGCCTGCTGTTTCTCTAGGCAAATGTGGTCTTAAATTCCAGTAATTTGTATATCCGCCAGAACGTCTTATAGCCTTATTTACATTGCCGGGACCAGAGTTGTAGGCTGCGAGAGCCAAATCCCAATCGCCAAAAATATCGTATAACTTACCCAAATACTTACCCGCTGCTTGGGTAGAAAAAATAGGGTCACTCCGTTCATCTACATAAGAGCTTACATCTAAACCATACATTTTACCTGTACTAAACATAAATTGCCATAGACCAGTAGCTCCTACTCTAGAACGTGCTTTAGGGTTCAATGCAGACTCAACAATAGCCAGATATTTCATCTCTAAAGGTATATTATGATTGTCCAATTCTTGCTCAAACAACGGAAAGTAAAACTGACTTGCCGTTATCATTCTATGAATTAAACCTCGCTTTCGCTTTAAAAAAGAATGAATTACCTGTTCTAAGGTTGGGTTGTATTCTACGTTAAATGGTGTTTTTGCATTCAGTTTAGCCAACCTAGCTTTTAAGGTGTCTGTGGGTAATTCTACAGAAAAAATAGAGTCATAATTCATGGTAGTTACTTCTGCATACATTTCATCAAAGTAGGCATGACTTTTTTGCAACTCTACCATCCAAAGACTATCATAAGCATAGGCCTTAGCTAAATCTTCTAATTGAGTTTTTTCTTTTACTTCTGGGACCACTTTTACTGCCAGGGGAGTGTCCTTTACTGGTGTAGTTACTGTGCTATTTGCAGGCGCAGTAGTACCTGTATTATCTTGTGCAGTAAGCGTATTTGTACATAAAATTGGGCAACAAATTGCCAAGGAAATTGCAAGTCTTCTCATCATCATGACACCTCAGTTTGGAATGGGGCGTGCTAAAATGCGCTTTTTTGTTTAATTATTAAAATGAAAAATCACAAAAAGGCAAATTTTAAGACAACACCCCTATTCTATAACTTACTGATTATGCCATTATTGCAGCAATTCCAGGTAAAGTTTTTCCTTCTAGGCTTTCTAACATGGCACCACCACCCGTAGATACATAGCTTACTTTATCCTGAAAACCAAATTGTTTTACTGCAGCAACAGAATCACCACCACCAACTAAAGAAAAGGCTCCATTTTGTGTGGCTTCATCTACAAACGTACCCACAGCAATGGTTCCTTTTGCAAAAGATTCTATTTCAAAAACACCTACAGGCCCATTCCAAAGAATAGTTTTAGATTTTAAAATAACCTCTTTAAAAATATCTAATGTTTTTGGTCCAGCATCTAAACCTTGCCAACCGTCTGGTATTTCATTAACTGCTACGGTTTGTGTTTTAGCGTTGTTATCAAAGTCATCTGCTGCTAAGACGTCTACTGGTAAATGTACTTGCACACCTTTTGCTTCGGCTTGCTTTAGAATATCTAGGGCTAAATCCATCTTATCATCTTCACATATAGAATCTCCTACCTTACCCCCTTTTGCTTTAACAAAAGTATAGGTCATACCGCCCCCAATTACCAAGTGGTCTACTTTATCTAAAATATTCTCAATGATTGTTATTTTAGAAGACACTTTAGCTCCGCCTAGAATTGCGGTTACAGGTTTCTCTCCCGTTTGCATTACCTTATCTATGGCCTTAATTTCTTTGGCTAATAAGTAACCAAAACATTTGTTCTCTGGGAAAAACCGTGCTACTATAGTGGTAGATGCGTGAGCTCTGTGGGCAGTTCCAAAAGCATCATTTACATACACATCTCCAAATTGTGCTAGTTTTTCTGCAAAACCTTCATCGCCTTGCTCCTCTTCTTCATAAAATCTAAGGTTTTCTAGCAATAAAATCTCTCCACTATCTAAATTGGCGTAAGCTTGCTCCACTTTTTCACCAATACTATCTTCTACAAACTTTACTTGTACCCCTATAATTTCAGAAACTTTGTCTGCAATATGCCCCAAGGACATGTCTGGATTTCTTTTTCCTTTTGGTCTACCCAAATGACTCATTAAAACTGCACTACCACCATCTTCTAATATTTTAAGAATGGTAGGCCTAGCAGCTTCAATACGGCTAGTATCTGTTACGTTAAAATCACCATCTAAGGGTACATTGAAATCTACACGGACTAATGCTTTCTTATCCTGAAAATTATAGTTGTCTATTGTTTTCATCTGTATTTAGTTTAAGTCTCAAAAGTAATTAATTAGGCTTGGCATGTAAAGACTCATCTACCGAAATTTGTAAACTTTTACAGTAATTTAGTTTTAAATGGCACCTATACCCAAATCCTTATCTTTGGCAGTATGTTATTTGAGCAAGTATTAGGACAACATCACCTTAAAAAACATTTAACTACCACCATACAAATGGGGCGTGTACCACACGCACAATTATTTGTTGGACCAGAAGGTAGCGGCACTTTGGCAATGGCTATAGCCTATGCTCAATACCTACTTTGTGGGAATAAAGGCGATGAAAATGAAGGGGGTAACGCAGAATGCAATATTAAGTGCGCTAATCTTACCCATCCAGATTTACATTTTGCATTTCCTGTCTCTAACTCTGATAAGGTAAAAAGCCATGCTGTAAGTGATTACTATTTAGCAGAATGGCGGCAATTTGTAAAAGAACAACCTTACGGTAATTTGTTTGATTGGTACCGAACCATTGGTATTGAGAAAAAACAAGGTCAAATAGGTGTAGACGAGGCACAGGATATTGTAAAAAAACTCACTTTAAAATCTTACGAAGGTGGCTACAAAGTTTTAATTATGTGGATGGCAGAAAAGATGAATACTTCTGCTGCTAACAAACTCTTAAAACTAATAGAAGAACCTCCACATAAAACCGTTTTACTTTTAATTGCTGAAGACGAAGAACAACTTATTAATACCATACGTTCTAGATGCCAATTGTTGCAATTTGGTCCCCTGCCAGAACCAATAATCGCAGAACGACTTTTGGCAGAAGGTGCTACCCAGGACGAAGCTAACCGTTACGCCCACGAAGCCAACGGAAATTATAACAAAGCACTAGATTTATTACATAAAGACTCTGAGGATTTAGTTTTTGAAAGATGGTTTGTACAATGGGTGCGCACTGCTTTTAAAGCCAAAGGAAATAAATCCGCTATACACGAACTTTTATTGTGGAGTGATGAAGTGTCTAAAACTGGCAGAGAAGTACAAAAGAAATTTTTATTGTATTGCCTATCTATAATTAGACAAGCACTTTTAATTAATTATAGTGCTAAAGAACTGGTTTATACCCATATTAATGTAGACGGATTTGCGCTTGAAAAATTTGCTCCTTTTGTACATGAGAATAACGTAGAAAACATGACTAAAGAGTTAGAAGACGCCATGCTACACGTGGAACGTAACGGTAATTCTAAACTTATTTTTACAGACCTTTCTATTAAACTTACCCGTTTATTACATAGTAAAGCTAACTAAAACTAAAACCCATGCATTTACATTTTACAGAAAACGCTGCCTCCCTATTCCTAAGTGCTATGGTGGTTATTGTATTTTTACAAAGTGGAATAGACAAAATAATTGATTGGAAAGGCAATCTTTCTTGGCTACAAGACCATTTTTCTAAAACTATTTTTAAAAACATAGTTCCATTCCTTTTAGGAACCGTCACTGTAGTAGAAATTGCAGCAGGATTAGTATCCATAATTGGGTTTGTTCACCTCTTAGTTTTTAACCATAAAGATTTTGCTTTTTACGGAGCGGCTATAGCAGGTTTAGCACTTTTAATGCTATTACTAGGACAGCGTATTGCAAAAGACTATGATGGTGCAAAAACGCTAGTTATACACCTAATTGCAGTATCTTTTTTATTGTTTTTAACGGCTTAAACACCTTGTAGAACTCTGGATATATTTAGTGTCGCTAATTAAAATGTAATTGCAATACTTGTCAGAATAAGAACTTGCAAAACGTTTTACGAATAAACGATAGCGCTAATAGAAAACTTAATTACAAAGAAAAGGCCTTGGGAAACCAAGGCCTTTTCTTTGTTAGTTTACGGTAAGACTACTTTTTGTAGTTATCGTTTAAAAGTTTAAGAACTTCTTCTGTTAAGTCATTAGCTTCACTGCCGTACAGAACACTACCGCCTTCACCGCCACCTAAGATGTAAGTATACCCATTGGCTTTACCGTATGCTTCTATTTCTGCTTTAACTTTTTTTACAACACTATCCATCTTTTCTTGACCCTCTGCCTGTAGTGATTGTTCTTGTTGTTGTAAACTTTGCCCCATCATTTGTCCTCTTTGCTGTATTAACGCATACTCTTCTTGCGCTTTTTTCTGAGACATAGATTGTGCTTTTGTTTGAAACGCCTGAACTTCTATCTGAAAAGCCTGAGAAATACTATCTCTTTGTTTGCCTAATTTTTCTGCTTTGGCTTTGTAACTATCCTCTACATCAATTTTCTCTTGATAGCCGTCCATTAATTTAACGTTATCTACATAACCAATTTTACTTTGCTGACAAGCCGCCAACAATACTAAACCTATTAATACACCAAATTTTTTCATTGTTTTATTTTAAGAAGCGCTAAAATATAAAAACGATTTAAGCTTTAGGTTTTTGTAAAAAAATAGAAAATAGATATTAATTATAGCAACAACACACCATTATCAATCAAAACTATCAAAATAGAACTGTTTTAAGGCGATTTAAAGCGATAAATTTAATCTTACAACACATTGATGCGTAGTAAGTGCAAGAACCCCTTAGAGCGAGTTATTTGGTCTTTTTAAGGATGTAAATATGAGAAGAACACTCCTTAGTACTCAAATAAGAAAGGTTAGACCTAAAACCATACCAAATTCCCTTAAAAAATTTCTTTCTACCCGTCTTATATTTTTCCGATAAGATAGATACGTAGAACGCATCAAACCACATAGGTTTTATTTTTTCAATCTTTAATTGAAACGGAGAGAATAAACTTTTTATCCCTTGCTTAGAAAAATGCCAAAGGTGTCTAGGCACATCATAAGCTGCCCAAAATTGTTTATAATATTTAGCATCCCAAGATTTGAAATTTGGAACCGCTATTACCAAAGTTCCATTTGGCTTTAAAAGCTTTCGTAAATTGTCAATATCATTTTCTAATTCTGGAAGATGTTCTAAAACGTGCCACAGGGTAATTACATCAAAAGAAGCTTGGGGTAATCTATCTAAGGCAGTAACTAAATCAATTCCTTTTTCTTTTGCTAACGCTCTTGCCTTTGGGTTGGGTTCTATACCAGAAACGTTCCATCCATTTTGCTTTGCCGTAAAAACAAAATCACCCGTACCTGCACCAACATCTAACAAAGACTTACCTTCTTCTGCAAATGATGAAATTAATTTAAGTTTAGATGCTAGATTAATTTTTTTAACGGTTTGGTATATGATGTCCAATAATGATGAATTCGCGTCCGTATGGGAAATATAATCATCACTTTCATAATACGTTTCCAAATTAAGTGGTACCGGAAAAGTTTGCAGAACTTCTTCCTTATCATCACAACGTAACTGGAACTCCTCTTTACTTACCGAATAATCTTTGACCTTTAAATACGTCCTCATCTCTACTTTGATTTTCAAAGTTAACCGTCTAAAAAAATTAAGATAACATATGCAATAATAAAATGCACCGTACGTTCCACGTGGAACGTACGGTATTTATCTGCCTAAATGAACTAATAACACGCTAATATCTGATGGCGATACACCGCTTATTCTAGAAGCTTGTGAGATAGTCACTGGTTGAATTTCTTTTAGCTTTTCTCTAGCCTCAAAAGAAATAGAATTGATTTTACTATAATCAAATCCTGCTGGAATCTTAATACCTTCTAAACGCTGTAATTTATCAGCATTGTTCTTTTCTTTAGCGATGTAACCCGAATATTTAACCTGAATTTCTGCTTGTTCCAAAATATCAGCATCTAAATTATTCTGCGCCACATAATCCTGTACTTCTTTTAAGCGAAGCATATGATTCATTGTCATTTTAGGCCTAGAGAAGACTTTGAACATTTTGTCTGACTGTTTAACAACAGCTGAGCCAACTTCTTCTAAAATTGGATTGATTTCCTCCACTTCAAAACTGGTCCTTTTGAAAAATGACACAAAGGCTTTAGACTTTTCCTTTTTATCTTCCATTTTCTTAAGACGTTTTTCTGATGCTAAACCAATAGCATAACCCCGTGGAGTTAACCTTAAATCTGCATTATCCTGTCTTAATAATGTTCTATATTCCGCTCTAGAGGTAAACATACGGTACGGCTCTTCTGTACCCTTAGTAATTAAATCATCTATTAAAACACCAATATAAGCCTCATCCCTATTTAATATAAATGGCTCTTTTTCTTTGATTTTAAGATGCGCATTAATCCCTGCCATTAAACCTTGAGAAGCCGCTTCTTCATATCCTGTTGTACCATTTATTTGTCCCGCAAAAAACAAATTATCCACCAACTTAGTTTCTAGTGTATGTTTTAACTGAGTTGGAGGAAAATAATCGTATTCTATTGCATAGCCGGGTCTAAAGAACTTTACATTTTCAAATCCAACCACAGAACGCAAAGCTTTAAACTGGACATCTTCTGGCAATGAAGTAGAAAACCCATTGACATAAACTTCCACCGTATTCCAACCTTCTGGTTCTACAAAAAGTTGATGCCTATCCTTGTCCGCAAAACGATTAATCTTATCTTCAATTGAAGGACAATACCGTGGACCAAGACTTTTAATTCTACCATTAAACATTGGTGACCTATCAAAACCTTCCCTAAGTAAATCATGAACAAGAGTGCTTGTGTAGGTCATATGGCAATCTCTTTGCTTGGCCAACCTGTTCGTATCTAAATAAGAAAACTTTTCTGGTTCTGCATCCCCCGGTTGTGGTATCATCACTTCATAATTTAATGAACGACCATCCACTCTAGGGGGTGTTCCGGTCTTCATCCTGCCACTCGCAAAACCCAAATCTACCAATTGCTCAGTTATACCAAACGCAGCACTTTCCCCTGCACGGCCACCACCAAACTGCTTTTCTCCTATATGTATTAAACCATTAAGAAAAGTACCATTAGTAAGCACAACAGATTTAGCTGAAATCTTAAGTCCCAAAGAAGTTTGAACTCCAGTCACTTTGCCTGACTCCACAACTAAACCTGATACCATTTCTTGATAGAAATCCACATTGGGCGTTTGCTCTAAAAGCAACCTCCAATCCTCAGCAAAACGCATACGGTCATTCTGGGTTCTAGGACTCCACATGGCAGGACCCTTAGACTTATTTAGCATTTTAAATTGAATAGCAGAACGGTCAGAAACAATACCGCTATACCCGCCAAGCGCATCTATCTCTCTAACGATTTGACCCTTTGCAATACCACCCATTGCAGGATTGCAAGACATCTGACCAATATTTTGAAGATTCATTGTGACTAGCAAAGTCTTAGAACCCATATTAGCCGCAGCCGCGGCAGCTTCCGCGCCAGCATGGCCACCACCAACCACTATTACATCGTATTCTTTTTCAAACATAATTACTAATGTTCCACGTGGAACAACTCAATTGCATTATTCTCCTCTACTCTCATTTCCCTAACCTGGGAATCTGTTTTATCCTTGTAGCCCATAAGGTGCAAAACACCATGTGCCATAACACGCCTCAACTCTCTATCAAAAGAAACGCCATACTCCACAGCGTTCTCCTTAACCCTGTCAATACTAATAAAAATATCTGCACCCAAAGTTGTATCCACAGTATAGTCAAACGTTATGATATCTGTAAAATAATCGTGATTTAAATACTCCTGATTAACCTTAAGCAAATAGCTATCATCACAAAAAATATAGGTAATATCTCCTAAAATCCAATCCTTAGTTGCAATAAGTCTAATTAACCAATCGTTATAATTAGTTGTATCTTCCAGATGAAAATCACATTCAGAAAAAAACTCAATCATCTTTTTTAAAATATTCTTTTACCTTGCTATGGTAATTTTGCCGCAAAGGTAATGCTTGCTTATTTAAAATCTCTATCTGATTAAAGCGCTTTTTAATATCCTCTCTTGGGGTAGCTAAATCGTTTTTAAATGTTTGTACTCCATACTTACTTTCTCGTTCTTTTTTTCGACCCTGTTCTAATTCTGCATTCTTCAATTTCAACAACTGCTGTTGAATACTAGACGCTCTATTTCTAGTTTTTTGGGTTATACCATTTTCTAACAACTCATCCTCAAAATTCTTCATTTGCTGAACCAACTTTCGCGCTAAATCCCTGTCTTCTTTACGAACCAAATCTGCAAGTTGGTCCTCTAATCTAGAACGTATTAATTGCTGCTGTTTGTAAATTTCATAAACCTCCTGTAGTTCACTTTCCGTCATCCCGTAACCAGCCCCAGTACCGGATTCTGTTCCGTTCTCTTTTCCATTCTTCCCCCCTTTTCCTGCTTCACCGTTACCATCAGAGTCACCTTCCTGTTTTCCCTTACCTTTTCCAGACTCACCCCCTATTTCTCCTTTTTCACCTTTGCTACCTTCACCATCAGAATCACCCTTCTTACCCCCTTCTTTACCACTACCGGATTGACCCATTTTTTCACCTACACTTTGTTGTCCTCTAATTATATCCGGTAATTGAGCATCATTATCTTGTCCCTGACCATTACCTGACTGCATACTTTTTTGCATATTATCCATAACATTAGCCAAATAATCAGCTAAATTATTGGATGCCGTTAGTACATATTGTTGATACGATAAACCCTGATATAACTTATTATCTGCAATCGAAGCCAAGGCTTTATCTGAATTATAATAAACCTCTTCTATTTGCTCATTCACAAATTCTGCTAATTCTACCTGACGCAAAGACAATGCAAACAAACTATCATCTATATGCCCAAATAAATTTTTTAATTCCTTTTGTTCCTTAATACTCGAGGAGAACTGAGATAACTCTAAATTTTGTCCTTGCATACGCTCCATTAAATTTTCTTGTTTGAAAGAAAAAATAATTAAGTTGTCCAAAATCTGGCGTAACATCTCAGCATCTTCCGCAACAGAAGAACCACCACCAGACATACTACCAGAATTTAATTGTTCTGAAAGCTTTTTTAATTGTTCGCCACTTGCACGCTGTTTCTGTTTTGCATTTGACTCTTCTGACTTACCACTTTCACTCTCGGTATTCTCAGAACCTTGATGCTTCTGAACCTCTTCTAAGGCCTCTGATTGTGTTTTCTCAATTTTATCTAATTCATCTTTCTCAACGTCTATAGCAATTGGTTTTTTCAATTCTAGATTGTCTTTCTGTACCTCTTCCAATTCCTTCCTAATTCTTTTATATGTACTATTAATTTTTTCTTGAGATTCTATAGCAAACCTATCCTCTATTGATAGATTAGACAATTTAAGTTGACGTTCAGATAACTTTTCTAGTGCTCTAGAAAGTTCAGCTACTTTTTCTGTGACATAATATTTTTTAGTTAATTCAACCAACTGTTTTAAATTTCGCTTATTGGTAGATTGGGACTTACTTAATTCGTCAAGTTTAAACTGTAATTCTTCTTTATTAATTTTATCCGCTAGCTTATTCAATTCCTCCATTAATCGTTTATTTTTGCGGGCTTCTAATTCTTGCCGCTCCAAACGTTCTTGTAAAAGCTTGGAAAATTCCTCATTCTCTTTACTCTTTTTCAAATTTTCCTTTAATCCTTTTGAAAATTTTTCCAATAATTCTTCTTGTTTCTTTTGATTCTGTACAAATTGCCTCAACTGTTGTTGCTCAGAATAATCTAAATCTTGATTGGTCTTTAACGTATTATCTAAATCCTTTCTACTAATTTCTAAATCATTTACATCTAAAAGTCTTTCTTCTAACCTATCTATAAGCTTACTTTGATTTTCTAAAGATATTTTATCTATTTCACTGTTAGTCAATAACTTAGTTGAATAAATGTCACTTTTTATTGATTTAGAACCATTAACCTTATCATTATCAAATACTTGGAAGAAATACTCGTATTCCTTTCCCTGCACTATATCTAAACCTGTTGGAAATTGATAAAAAAATTGATGCACATTTCTATTTGGTTTTTCTAACTCTAAAGATTTGAAACCATTATTACTTCCTATCTCTTTATACTGTACCAAGACCTTAGTTAAACCATAGTCATCCGTTGCGTTCCCCATATAAAAAACAGAATTCTGTGCTAACGTATCTTTGAGAACCTCCATCTTTAACTTTGGATACTCATCCTTTATCACGGCTATTTTATAAGACAAACGCTCAAATTCTGCCAAATCTTTATTACTAGTAATAATTTCATAATCCACATCATCATAAAGTTTTTCTTCAAATAGAAATTCACTATTTTTTCTTTTGAAAGTAAACGTGCTATCCCCTAATAGAATGTTGACATTATCTAAATTATACCCTTTAATATTCCATCCAACACGTGTACCTTCAGGAACAGTTACAGAACCCGTAGCACTAATCTTAGACTTTTTAAAATTCACATAATGAGGATAATTCAATTCTAATTTAAAATCAGAAATGGCAGGAACCTTAACCACCTTTAAGACAAAAGTTCTAGAACTAATCTCATCACTTTTAAAATTAAAAGCAACATCATCCATTAGATTTACAAACTCATATTCATAAAATCCATCACGATAGATTAACTGCCTTTCCACACCATCAACTGAAATGAAAACCTTATCTGGCCTAATATTACCCACGGTAGTAACCTTAATTTTTTTATTCGAAAATTGTAGTGCAGATAAGTCAGTACTACTCAACAGAAATGTAAAAGGAGCAGGTTTTTCATAAGCAATGTCATAATTTGAAACTCTTGAATAACTACTAAAAAAATCCGTTAAATTACCAGAAACCAAGTAGACCAAAAGAATGAACATAGGCATAATCAAATACTTAGTGTATTTAAAATTTGCCTTTAAATCTATAGCGCTAGAGAATGTGAAAATGCCAAGACTATCGCTTTTTTGTTCTATAGCTGCCAAAACTAAATCGTTAGATTTACTATCCTCTGCTAATTCTAATAAATTCTTGAGCTTATCATCAATTTCAGGAAAATGACGACCAATAACAGTTGCAGCATCCTTATAAGTTAACCCACTCTTGAACTTAAAAAGATATAGTATTGGAACTATAATGAAATAATACAATAAACCTAAGAGCCCTATGGTCAATAAAGCCAAAAGAAACATTCTAATAGCCGAATTAAACCAAAACAAAAACTCAACAGAACCAATAACCAAAAAGAAAAGCCCACCGAAGCTCAACAAAAGCAACACTCCTCTAAGCAACCTACTGGTATAGTACTTTTTAATAAATAATTCTAAATTAACAAGAATGGTATCAAAACCAGACATAAACTATTCTTTTTATACAAGTTAGCTTACCAACTAAAATAGTACATAAAATATTATGTTAATTCCAAAATTATCAGAGTTACAAATCAATTTTTAGCTTAATCCTGTAATTGTATCTTTGCCAAAAAAAATATGGCATCTAAAGTAAGAGTTCGTTTTGCCCCTAGTCCTACAGGGCCTTTACACATTGGCGGATTAAGAACAGCTTTATACAACTATCTCTTTGCTAAAAAACACGATGGAGACTTTATTCTCAGAATAGAAGATACCGACCAAAATAGATTTGTTCCTGGTGCGGAACAATATATAAAAGACGCCTTACAATGGTGTGGTCTTACCTATGATGAAGGACCCGATAGAGACAAAGGTTATGGGCCCTACAAACAAAGTGAACGTAAACCACTGTACAAACAATATGCTGATGAATTAATAAAAAGAGGAAAAGCATATTACGCCTTTGATACTCCAGAAGTATTAGATAATCATAGAAAAGAACATGAAGCAAAAGGTAAAACTTTTATCTATAATTGGCATAACCGGGAAAAACTTACCAACTCCCTTACCCTAACGGAAGACCAAGTTAATACAAAACTTAAAGCTGGGGAACCGTACGTAATACGTTTTAAAGCTCCAAAAGATGAAACTTTGGAATTAAATGATGTTATCCGTGGAACAATTTCTATTGATACCAATATTTTAGATGATAAAGTACTTTTTAAAAGTGATGGTATGCCAACCTATCATTTGGCTAACATAGTAGACGACCATTTAATGGATATTACCCATGTTATCCGTGGTGAAGAGTGGTTACCCTCTTTAGCTTTACACCACTTATTGTACGAAGCTTTTGATTGGACTCCGCCAATTTTTGCACATCTACCCTTAATACTAAAGCCAACAGGGAAAGGCAAACTTAGTAAAAGAGATGGTGAAAAAGGTGGCTTTCCCATATTTCCTTTAAGCTGGAATGAATCTTTAGGATACAAGGAAGCCGGTTATTTTCCAGAAGCCGTTGTTAACTTTCTTGCCATGTTAGGATGGAATCCGGGTACCGAAGAAGAGGTTTTTTCTCTTGAACAACTTATAGAAAAATTTAGTTTAGACCGAGTGAATAAATCAGGTGCCAGATTTGATCCTGAAAAAAACAAATGGTATAATCAGCAACATTTACAGCAAAAGAGCATTGAAGAACTTGCTGGATTATTTACAACTACCCTAGAAACAAAACAGATTCCTGCCGAATTAAGTACAACAGAAAAAGCAACTCAGGTAGTTTCTCTAGTAAAAGAACGAGCCAGTTTCGTATCAGACTTATGGGAATTAAGTAATTATTTCTTTATTACACCTACCCATTATGAAGAAAAAGCTGTTAAAAAACAATGGAAAGAAGAAACACCAAACCTAATTTCTCAGGTAAAAGAAGTAATCAACAACGTTGAAGAATTCAATTCTGAAAACATAGAATCAGAGGTTAAACATTGGATTAAAGCACAAGAACTTTCATTTGGCAAAGTAATGCCACCACTAAGATTAGTGATAGTTGGGGACATGAAGGGTCCACATTTGTTTGATATTATTTCTTTCATAGGCAAAACCGAAACCAATAAGCGAATAGACAACGCCTTGAATAATTTGTAACAAAAAGCTAAAATATACTACAAACCCATAGTTGTCTTTTGTAAATTGACAACAAATTATCAATAATCAAATATCACAACAATGGGCCAATTCCTTTTAATTCCTATCATTTTCTTTGGAATCGTTTTACTGATTTCCTCCTTTTTCGTCGTTAAGCAACAGACAGCAGTTGTCATAGAACGTTTTGGTAAATTTACAAGCATTCGAAACTCTGGTCTACAAATGAAAATACCTTTGGTAGACCGTATAGCGGGAAGACTTAGTTTAAAAATTTCACAATTAGACGTAATTGTAGAAACGAAAACATTAGATGATGTATTTGTAAAACTAAAAGTATCTGTGCAATACGTTGTAATTAAAGAGAAAGTATATGATGCATTCTATAAACTAGAATATCCGCATGATCAAATCACCTCCTTTGTTTTTGATGTAGTACGTGCAGAAGTACCAAAAATGAAATTAGATGATGTCTTTGTAAAAAAAGATGATATAGCTATTGCTGTTAAAAGAGAATTGCAAGAATATATGTCTGAATATGGATACGATATCATAAAAACCCTCGTGACTGATATTGACCCAGACGCACAAGTAAAAGCTGCCATGAACCGAATTAACGCTTCTGAACGTGAAAAAATAGCAGCACAATTTGAAGGCGATGCTGCGAGAATATTAATCGTTGAAAAGGCCAAAGCAGAAGCAGAAAGCAAAAGATTACAAGGACAAGGTATTGCAGACCAGCGAAGAGAAATTGCAAGAGGTTTAGAAGAATCCGTTGAAGTCCTTAACAAAGTCGGGATTAACTCACAAGAAGCATCTGCCCTTATTGTGGTTACGCAGCATTATGACACTTTACAATCTATTGGGGAAGAAACGAATACTAATTTAATATTACTGCCAAATTCACCACAAGCAGGAAGCGATATGTTAAACAATATGGTTGCCTCTTTTACCGCTAGTAATATGATTGGAGAAAAAATGAAAGAAGCTTCGAAAAAAGAAAAAAAAGAGTAAATACATTTAAACCAGCTAATAAAAAATCCCAATCAGTATAATTGATTGGGATTTTTCATAAAACTTATTTTAAGCCCTTCTGATAAACTATAAACAGCCATCCTAAACCTTAACATATTCTAAGAAAGAATCATCCAGAAAAACGCTGAAACAAATTCAATATTAATAAGAAAAATCGATTTTGTACTTATAAATAATTGAAAACGCTTATTATTCTATTTTTCTTTGAGTTTGGCCCAGGTATCTCTTAATCCAACAGTTTTGTTAAAAATTAAATTGTCTGAGCTACTATCGGTATCCACATTAAAATAGCCTATCCTTTGGAATTGAAAATGCTCCCCAACCTTGGCATCCTTTAAACTAGGTTCCAAATAACCGGTAATTACTTTTAAGGAATTCTTATTAACAAATTCCATAAAATCTACATCTTTATCACCATCCGGAGTTTCATGAGAAAAAAGACGATCATACAACCTAATTTCTGTTGGTAGTGCATGTGGTATGGAAACCCAATGCAAAGTACCTTTTACTTTACGTAAACTTTCTTCCGTACCGCTTCCGCTTTTACTTTTAGGGTCATACGTACACTGTACCTCTATAATAGTCCCATCATCATCCTTGGTACAACTTTCTGCCTTAATAATATACCCATTTTTAAGGCGCACCTCCCCTCCTAGCTTTAAGCGAAAAAACTTACGATTTGCCTCTTCTTTAAAATCTTCTTTTTCTATATAAAGCTCTCTAGAAAAAGGAACTTTTCTAAATCCAGCAGCTTCATCTTCTGGATTATTCTCTGCGTCTAGCCATTCCTCTTCATTCACGGGATAGTTGGTAATTACCACTTTTAAAGGGTCTAAAACACCCATTACCCTAGGCGCAATCTTATTTAAATGTTCTCTAACGTGAAACTCTAAAAGAGATACGTCTACCACGTTATCCCGCTTAGCGATACCAATAGTGTCTGCAAAATTACGTATAGATTCTGGCGTATATCCCCTTCTCCGTAAACCCGAAATGGTTGGCATTCTAGGATCGTCCCAACCGGAAACCACACCTTCTTCTACCAATCTTAAAAGCTTTCTTTTGCTCACCACAGTATGACTAAGATTTCTACGAGCAAACTCGCGCTGCTTAGGTCTTAATTTATCTTCAGATACCAATTGGTCCAAAAACCAATCATAAAGCTCTCTGTGTGGTAGAAACTCTAACGTACATAAACTATGACTTACCTGCTCTAAATAATCGCTTTCGCCATGCGTCCAATCATACATAGGATAAATACACCAATCAGTATTAGTTCTATGATGTGCTTTATGTATAACCCTATACATTATAGGATCCCGCATTAACATATTAGGAGAAGCCATATCTATCTTGGCACGTAAAACATGTACACCTTCTTCAAATTTGCCTTCCTTCATTTGCTGAAAAAGCTCTAAATTTTCAGATATAGAACGGTCTCTAAAAGGACTAGGGGTTCCTGGTACGGTAGGCGTTCCCTTTTGCTGGGCCATAGCTTCCGATGATTGACTATCAACATAAGCCTTTCCTTGGTTAATAAGATCTACAGCCCAATCGTACAATTGTTGAAAGTAATCTGATGCATAACACTCCTTATCCCATTCAAAACCAAGCCATTGAACATCTCTCTTTATCGCTTCTACATATTCCTTTTCTTCTTTAGCCGGATTGGTATCATCAAACCGAAGATTAACAGGAGCGTTATATCGTAAACCAAGTCCAAAATTTAGACAAATAGAACTCGCATGCCCTATATGCAAGTATCCATTTGGCTCCGGTGGAAAACGAAACCTAAGGTCCTCTTGAGAGTAGGAACCACTTAAGTCTTCCTCAATAATATGCTCAATAAAATTCAACGACTTTTTAGTCTCTTCCATATAAAAACAATTGTAGCGCAAAGGTAGCTAAAAACAACAGTTATTAGCAATTTATCAACAGGCCAACAAACAAAAAGAATCATTTCACAACAGAAAACAGGTGGACCACAACAATAACTTTAAGTACGTTGATAAATGGTTAATATTTGTTCTTAGCGTGGTGTGTATACACCTGTTTTTAAACCTACTAAAGTCTAAAAAGTAAACTAAAGCATACATGCTAAATGACCTAAAAACATATTACACCCAAATATTACCTACACTTATGAAAACAAAAATGAATCAAGGTTTAGGTGCCTTACTTCTATTGTGGTTGCTAGGATTAGCCACTGCAACAGGACAGACACTTAACAAACCAACACCAGCAGCCAATCCAAATTTAGGATCAACTACTCCCTGGACATCCGCCTGTGGCTCAGAAAACTTTAACGAGTATTATGTAGAATTTACTTGGGGACCACCTTTAGTGGCTTCTACCAATGAGTTTATTTTAGAACTATCTAATGCTAATGGCAGCTTTGCCAACCCTATAGAATTAGATAGGGTAAGCGATAAAAACACAGAATTCGACTTTCTATTTTCTTTTAATCTACCTACCGACACAAGAGGTGATGGGTACAAATTTAGAGTCCGTTCTACCAATCCAGAAAAAATAAGTGAGGTATCTGATGCCTTTTCCATGTATTATATAGACTATAACAGTCCTATTTTAATTAGTAAAGACGGCAATGGTACCATACCTCCAAGCGGAACTATAGATGTTTGTACAGGTGCGCAAGTTACCTTAGCCGCCCATAATGTCCCAAATGCTGACAATTATATCTACAGTTGGTACAGAAGTGGTACCAAGTTATCCAGTACAGGTCCAAGTATTACGGTTTCTGAGTCTGGATTATATTTTGTAGAAATGGATTATGGCGCTAATTGCTCAGGATCTGCTAACACCATATCAAACAGCATAGAAGTAAATATTAATGCACCACAAGGTATAGCCATTAATACCCCTACTAAAACTACCTTATGTAGTGATGATACCATAACATTACAGGCAAATAATACGGGCAATGGATATACCTACACCTGGTATAAAGATGGCTCTATAGTACAGCCTGCTGCCGTTGAAGGAGCAACTTTAAGCGTATCTGGCAGTGCTGCTGGTTTTGAAGGTGACTACCAAGTAGAAGTAGAAGGCGATGGAATTTGTTTAGAGCGTTCTGCTGCCGTTACTATACAAAGTGCAGGCTCTTTTGCAGTAAACCTAGACAACCCTACTAACGTGATTTTACTGCCTAGTACAACCGAAACCTTATCCGTAACTACAGATGCTAGCACACCAACGTATCAATGGTACAAAAACGGTACTGCCATTAGTGGTGCCACGAATGCGACTATTACCGTTAGTGAAGTTGGGGATTATCATGTAACCGTAACAGAAACAGGAGGTAGCTGTACTTCCGTAACTAAAACATCAGAAACTACAACTGTTGTTTTCCCACAAGATTTTGCTATTACCATAGATTATCTAAATACCTATGAAGCCTGTATCAGTACTTCTGTAGAATTAACAGTTGCAAGCATAACTGCTACAGATGCTAATGGTAACCAAATTGATGTTACCGACAACCTGAAAAATGAATTTACCTATCAGTGGAAAAAAGATAACACTACAGTAGATGGTGCTAGTGGTGCAACCTTATCTCTAGTTGATGCCTCAGAAAACGGTACCTATAGTCTTACAGCTACTCTAGATACTTTTACTGTAAATACTATAGAATTACCCGTAGTACTTAATTCGGGTGAAAATATTGCTATTTCTAGTGATGGAAATGTGTTGTGTGATGGCGTAATCATCACAATAAGTACAGACTACGATTTAACAGGTAAAACCTACGAGTGGTATCTAAACAATACCAAACTAGACATAACTACTGCAAGTATCACAGCCACAGAAGTTGGTAATTATCAATTGCGTGTTAATACCAATGGCTGTCCTATTATTTCTAATGAAGTTGTTATTACTGCTTTTGATGAAAGTATAGTACAACTGGATACTAATAGTAATTTAGTTTTTCCAGAAGGGGAATCCAAAGTTGTTAATGCTTCTGGCGCAGATTCTTACGCATGGTTTGATGAGGCTAATAACAATATAAGTACAAGTTCTTCTATTACATTAAGTGAAGAAGGCACCTACGTATTAATAGCCTCTAGTGGTAACTGCCAGATTAGTAGAACTGTAACTGTATCTTATAGAGATAATTTTGACATCCCAAATGTGGTAACAGCAAACGGTGATGGTGCTAATGACCTATGGGTCATCCCAAATACCTACTCTAGACAAGCAAATGTTACCGTAACTATATATAATGAAAATGGTGAAGAAGTACTAAACCAGAGAGATTACCAAAATAACTGGCCATCTTCTTCATTACAATTCAGTAAAAAGAATCAGCTTTTCTATTACAAAATACAGGAAGGCAACAAAACCCTACGACAAGGCACCATAACGGTGATCCGATAACCCAACAAACCCATGAACAAGCTTACCAAACTATTTCTAACCCTTATAATGTGTTTACTTCTAGTGCCTACCCAAGCACAAGAAGAAGACCCATTTGTTGCCTACGATTTGCCTACCCAAAACTTAGTTAAGTTCAATAGGTATTTGTTAAATCCTACTTTTTCTACCGTAAGAGAAAACAAATCGTATATCAACTTATTCCACAGAAACCAATCAGTATCTTTTGATGATAACGCTCAGACGTACTTTTTAAGTTACAGTGGTAGAATAGGGGATAGAAGTGGGGTTGGTGTAAGTTTATACAACCAAACAGAAGGTGTAATTGACAACTATGGCTTATTAGCAAACTATGCTTACGGTGTAAAACTTAGTGAAAAAAGTAATTTAACTTTTGGTGCTAACTTTTCATATTATAAAAGTGGCATCAATCAAAATAGAGCATCTACTTTAGATCCGGACGACCCATTATTGCGTGGTTCCAATGATATTTCCTTAATAACCGTTCAACCTGGTTTTAACCTATCTTACGGTCAGTTTGATGTAGGTGTTGTTGCTAACAATTTGTTTGAGTATAATTTAAAAACAAGCGAAGACCTAACAGATTTTGCTTCTAAAACTTTTACAGGTCATTTACAATATACCCATGAGTTTAAAAAAAGTAGCGGTTTATTAGAATCCGGTCGTTTAATGCCTTTGGCACGGGTACAATCCCTAGCCGGTGAAGACATTAATCTTGGAGGTAGTTTAATTTTAGATTTACCAAAAATAGGTTGGTTACAAGCGGGTTATGACGATTATTATGGTGCAGCAGCCGGTGTTGGTTTTAACTTAAACAAAAGAATATCTATAGGTTATACCGTAGAAAAAGGTTTAAGCAACAACTTAGAAAACTTTGGTGTAAATCATGAAATTTCTCTAGCCTACAGTTTTACACCAACCTTAACAGAAGATAGAGTTCTTTTAGAAAAAGACAATGAAGATTTAGTAAGTAATGATGAAGAAGAAACTCCTATTGAAGAATTAACAGTTTCTGAAAAAGACATCATGATTGCGGAACTGCAACAAAAGCTTGCTGAAAACGATGCCATTTTAGACGAATTACTTTTTAGACAAGATTCCATAGAATCTACTAGACAACAAGATTTAGAAAGACGTTTTGCCATGGTAATGAAAATGGTAAAGAGAGAAACTCAAGGCAGTAGACCAGATATTGAACAACGTGCTCAAGCCATATATTTAGCCAATGCAGACCAGACCAATATTGGTACTTCTACAAGAGAAAACCCAATAAATTATAGTGATACACAAGGTACTAGCGATGCTTATGCTACAAACGCTACTACCACCGTTCCAGCTTCCGATTACGGAAATGCTACTAATATGGAAGAAGTAACAACTACTGCACCTACCTATAAGAAGCCAATTCGCTTAGCAGATATTAGTGGTACTTCTACTACGGCAGCTATTGTAGAAGCCAAAGAAGAGCGAGCTGCTACCTTAAAGGACAAAACAAAATATACCAAACGTTACAAGAATTTTAAAACATTTGAAATTCCAGATGTAGAAAGCGGTTCTTATGTAATTGCAAATGTTTATAAGGGTACCAAATACATGACTGAGTTCATGGACCAATTGCAAAATCAAGGTATAGAAACGGACTATTTTACCAATCCAAGAAATGGTATGAACTATGTGTACATCAAAGGTATCAACACTAAAGGAGATGCCATAGCTGCACATAAATCTAACCTTAACGGTACTTATAGTGGTAACACTTGGGTAATGACTGTTAAAAATGATTATACCGAAGGCGCATACGTAGATAACATCCCCAAGTCTTCTACTTATGATGATAACCTATTGCAACAAAATGTACAAGAAGAAAAACAAAACGGTGTAGCTTATAATACCTTACACATAGACGGTTTGCGTTCTGGTTATTACATTGTCGCTAACGTCTTTGCAAACCCAAGAAATGCCACACGTTTTATAAAGCAATTAAATGACCAAGGTCTTAATGCCAGTTATTTTATTAACCCAGAAAATAACTATCGCTATGTGTATTTAAAAGCACATAACGAGTGGACGGATGCCCTTGTTTCCTATTATTCTAACATCAATAATGCGTACATAGATCCCATGTGGATTATGCGTGTAAAATCTAACCGTAGCGCTTAACAAACATGAGTAACAGTTACCCCAAGACTTACTTACTTATCCTCTTTTTCCTTGCCTTTTCCATGCAAGGAATATTTGGTCAGGTTAAAAACAACTTTGATCCTAGATACAACAATAGCCTAAGAGGTGATTTAACCCTTATAGGTAACAACATTGTAAACCGGGATGGTGGTACTTCTACTACAGAACCAGAAGATCCTTATAATGATATTGGTAATCCAAGATGGTTTTGGACTGGTTCTCAATGGGTTATTCTAAGCTCAGAATACAACGATCAACTAAATATGCAATATATTGATGTTGATAATGATACCTCTACGTTTAGCTCTAGTAGTGCTACATTATCGGTACCAGATGTTGGTTGTTCCTTAATAAGATATGCGGGTTTATATTGGTCCGCAGTGTATGTAAATAATGATCGCTCTGGGATAAATCAGGTAAAATTAAAAACACCTGGATCCTCAACCTATATAGATATTACTGCTACAGAAGTTTTATTTGATGGTGATGGCGACGTGGACTTTGGCTATTATAGTCCTTACGCCAGCTATGCAGATATTACCAGTATCGTAGCTGGTTTGGCAGACCCCAACGGAGAATACACCGTGGCCAATATATTAGCAAGTAATGGCAGCGATATAAGTGGTGGTGTATCTGGGGGTTGGACCATGGTAGTTGTTTATGAAAACCCTAATTATCCTGGAAAATACATAACAACATTTGATGGTTATGCCGGCATTAAAACTGGAGAAACTGTAGATATTCCATTCAATGGATTTACTACATTACCAAATCCTTTTCCTGTTAATGCCAGATTAGGTATAAGTACATTAGAGGGTGATAATAGAATAGAGGGAGATGGATTATCCTTTAGTGCCAATATGAACGCAGGGTTTACACCATTAGGTAATACAGCTAACCCTACCAATAATTTCTTTAATAGTAATATTACAGATGAAGGCCTACTTGTAAACAGCAGAAATCCTAATAGTATCAATACTTTGGGTTGGGATATAGATTTATTCACCATCCCAAATCCTTTAAATGGTGTTATTCCTAATGATGAAACAGGGGCAGTTTTAAGAGCAAGTTCTTCCCAAGACAAGTACGATATTTTCTTTGGTTCTTTTGATGTAGAAATTATAGAACCCAATATTGTCTTAACAAAGACGGTAGAAGACATTGGCGGTAACGATATTACAGGGCAAGGCGTTAATTTAGGTCAATACCTAGATTACGTATTAACCTTTGAAAACACGGGTAATGATGATGCCATTAACTACCAAATAAGAGATGTATTACCTATTAACGTTACTTTTTTGCCAGATGAATTAGACTTGCCTGCTGGCGTAACCTATACCTATAATTCAGCCACAAGAGAAGTAGTATTTTCAATTCCAGATAATTTAGTTGCCGAGAATGATCCGCCTGCTTCAATAAGAATGGGTGTAAGAGTAGCAGAAAGTTGTTTTGATTTTATTGATGCTTGTACGGACTTAATTCAAAACTTAGCCTATTCCACGTATAGAGGGTTTTACAATGACAATGTTATTACTGATGATCCTTCCGTTACAGATTTTGATAACTGCGGCTATGTAACCCCAGGTGCCACTAACTTTTTATTAGACGATTTAGAGAATTGTGATTTCTCCCGTACAGTCCTTTTGTGTGGGGAAGACGTACTACTAGATGCAGGTGATAACTTTGATAATTATGTTTGGTATAGAGATAACAATCAAGATGGTTTGGTTGATGCCGGAGATACTGTAATCACTGATGACGACGAAGATAACGACCCTTCTACTATAGTCGTAGATGATATTGGAATCTATATTGTAGATAAGCAAGTAGCAGACCCCTGTAAAGGCTTTGAAGAAATCATCACAGTAGAACGTTTTGGTCAAACTCAAACCAATCCTATAATAGATTTAATTAATGACACCAGTAATACAGTAGATGGTACAATCCTAGTCTGCCCTAACGATGGTAGAGAATTACCAGAAATCTTCTTGTGCGGTCTTAATGATACTGAGCTTATTCAAATAAACATACCAGATGCCTTGAGTATAGAATGGGAACAGCTTGTGGAAGGTTCTTGTTCTGCAGCGGCTACAAACTGTGCTAACACTAACAATTCTTGTTCTTGGACCCAGGTAGGTAGTGGTTTTAATTATACAGCCTCAGATGCAGGTGAGTATAAACTGTCTATAAATTATGAAGATGGTTGTTCTAGCATCTTCTACTTTAATGTGTATAAAAATCCATTAAATCCACAGGTAGAGACTAGGGATTTAATGTGCGGTGTAGACGGACAAATTAGAGTAGTTAACATGCCTGCCGATTATGAATTTCAATTGGTAAATGATGCAACAGATGCAATTGTAGTACCTTATTCTGATAACAACGGACCAGAATTTACAATTGACCAAAATGGAGCCTACCGTGTAGAAATGAGACAAGTAGGTGTTACTGGCGGTTGTGAATTTGTGGTAGATAATATTGGTATTAGAGAAAGGAATGTTCAGCTTACAACCACCATTACCAATACCAGTTGTAATGGTTTAGGTGCTATCGGGGTTTCTCTTTTAGATGCAGATGTACAATACTATTACAGCTTAATTCAGAACGGAACCGAAGTAGACAGTTTTGGCCCTTCTAACGATAACAATTATACTTTTGAAAATAAGGCTGCAGGAGATTATACGGTACGTGTAACTACAGACGCAGGATGTGATTTAACTCAAGACGTTACAATTTTGGATGAATCTGATCTAGAATTGGAAGCAGTAATCTCACAGCACATTTCTTGTAGGGAAGGAAATATTCAGATGAACTCTACTGGTGGGCAAACACCACATACGTATGCTATATACGAATTTGTAGATGAAAGTGGTACAACAGTAACTTCATACAATGACCCTACTGAAATTCCTAATAGTGAATTTCAAACTAGTGTTATTTTTGATATATTAATTCCTGGAACCTATACCTTTGCGGTTATTGACAGAAATAACTGTTTTGCCATATCTAATCCAGTTACTATTGTCTTAGTACCGTCCGTGGAATATACCACCAGTTCTCAAGACGAAAGTTGTTTTGGAGCCAATGATGGTAGTATAAATTTAAATTTAACTTCCTCTAACGGCTATACGGTAACCTTTAATCTCTTAGATGCAGATGATAACCAAATCGCAACTAATGGATCTGGCCAGTTTAATAACTTAGCTCAAGGAGATTACACTGTTGTGGTTAATCAGCGCAAAGGAAACACTAATTGTGATTTCTTAGAACCTTTTACCATCGGTGGCCCTACAAGTGCTGTTATTGGTGATATAGCTTTGATTCAAGATTACACTTGTTTACAAAATGGAATTATAGAAGCACAAAATGTTACGGGTGGAGCAGCACCATATGCATTTAGTATTGACGGGGTTAACTTTGTTAATGGAGTAGGGGCAGAACGTTTTAGCAACCTAACCGATGGTACTTACAGAATTACCATTAGAGATGCTAATGATTGTACGTTTGTTACAGACCCTATTACCTTATTGCCACTTAATCCGCCTACCAATTTAGATTTTACGGCTAGTGCAGTTACCTGCCCAGACAATACATCTAATGTTACTGCAACAGTAACGGCGGGTACAGCTCCTTTTGTTTTTGAAATTATTGCGCCTTCTTTGGTTACTCCTGCTTCTGCTTCTGGGTCTACCGCAACTTTTAATAACTTAAGCCCAGATACCTATAACTTTAGAGTTACGGACAGTAAAGGTTGTGTATATACGGAAACCTTTACCATTGCTCCAATCACTCCAATAAATGTAGTTGGTCAATTAGTAAGTAATATAAGTTGTTTAAATGCAACAGATGGTGAAGCAAGATTTACCGTTAATGGTTTTAGCACTAATTACAATTATACCATTACAGGACCACAATCTTTTAGTGGTACTAATGAAACGAACACCACTATAGACCTAACCAGTCTAGCAGCAGGTACATATGATATAGCTATAACTGACAATGCTACCAATTGTACCGATACGGCATCGGTAACTGTGGAAGCACCAACAGCCCAATTAGCTATTTCTATCGTAGAAACACAACCCACCTGTACCACTGATGGTAGCGTAGCTATTACAGCAACTGGAGGTTGGGGTAGCTATACCTACACTTTAACAAATCCGGATACCACTGTATTTGGTACCAATACTACCGGCTCTTTCAACGGATTAACACAAACAGGACAATACACAGTTCAAGTGGAAGATGCAAACGGTTGTG
Source organism: Flavobacterium sp. ASW18X (assembly GCF_005144745.1). Lineage (GTDB taxonomy): Bacteria > Bacteroidota > Bacteroidia > Flavobacteriales > Flavobacteriaceae > Croceivirga. Next base: position 168,451 of record NZ_SWKK01000008.1, read on the forward strand.
AAGTTCCTGGTAATTTTACTTTAAATGCAGCTATAGCTCCCGTTTTGGAACTAGTTCCTAACGATTTTTGTTATGACAATGCAACAGGTTTAACCTTAACCGCAAATGTAACCAGTGGTGGCGATGGTAATTTTGAATACAGCATTAACGGAGGTGATTTTTCTAGCACCAATAGTTTTATAAATCTTTCTGCTGGTACATATACCGTTACTGTACAAGACGGAAATTCTTGTACTGATACAGAAACAATTACAATAAACCCACAACTATCGGTAACAGCCATGGCAAGCAATATCATTGCTTGTGCAACTTCTACTACGGTAGATATCACAGCTGCCGGTGGAGATGGTAATTATGTTTACGCAGTTGTTTTAACAGGTACAACTCCCGCTGCTACAGATTTCTCAACGACGAATCCAGCAACAGTTAACGCTGCAGGAACTTATGATGTTTATGTAAGGGATAATTCAGGAAACACAGATTTTTGTGAAGCAGTAGATACGATAGTAATAAATCAAGACCCTGCTCTTAATTTATCCATCTCAAATACGGCTATATTGTGTAGCGGTGATGCTTCATCAACACTTACGGTAACTATTACAGGCGGTGAGGGACCGTACACCTATAGTATTGATAATGGTACAACCTATCAACCAGAAAACACATTTGAAAACCTTGCTGCAGGTAGTTACCATGTTAGAGTTAGAGATGCTAATTCGTGTGAAATAGACCAGATTTATGCCATTTCTGAACCGTTACCTTTAAGCGCTTCTGCGGCAGTAGCACAACTTGCAGAGTGTAACCCTAGTGGTGCAGAAATAAGAATTACAAACGTAATTGGAGGTACAGCTCCCTATACCTATAGTTTTGATGGTGGTACCACGTATGGTGCAAGTTCTATAGAAAATCTTTTACCAGGAGACCATACTTTATTTGTAAGAGATGCAAATAATTGTACTTACCCCATGACAGTTACCGTACAGCCAGAACCAACCCCACCTAATGCTACGGCTACAGTAGATTATGAGTGTGATGGAGAAGGTATAATAACTGTTACACCAGACAGTGCAGATTTTGACTACACCTATTTAATAGATGGTACCCCAAATACGCCAGATACTTCCAATATTTTTAATAACGTACCTACTGGTAATCATACAATAACAGTAAATTATACCAGTAATATTGCACCAACACCAAGTATACTATTGACTGAAAACTTTGGTACGGGTGCCAATACCCCAATTAGTGAAATTGACCCAGCTTATTGTTATGAACCTCAAGATGGTTCTACAAGTTTATGTGGGTTTGGAACAGATACGCATATCCAAGATGGTGAGTATTCTGTTACCAACTTAATTGTAAATCCATACGGTACTTGGAGATCTCCTAGTGATCATTCTGGACTAGCCAATGGCAGGTTCCTTGCAATTAACGTAGGTGGTGTAGCCGGGGTAGGTGGTATTGTATATCAAAAAACTGGTGTTGAGGTAATACCAAATCAAGATATCGAAATATCATTATGGGCATTTAACCTATTAAGAACAGGCTCAACTGGCGGAGATCCTTCTATAGAAATTCAATTGGTAGATGGTAGTGGTACCATTATTGCCAGTACTACAACAGGTAATATTCCTAAAAACAATAATGCTAATGATTGGCAGAACTATACGGTTAATTTAAATCCTGGTGCCAATGCCAATTTAGATATCGTAATAAGAACTAACTCGGCAGTTACACAGGGTAACGATATTGCTATAGATGACATACAAGCATTACAATATCCAGAGGCATGTCCATCTAGTATTACCCTAGATGTTCTAGTAGAAGAAGGTAATGAACTAGCTGCTAGTATTACCAATTTTACCAACATCAGCTGTAATACCGGTAGTGATGGTGCAATTACCTTTCAAGTAGAAAACTTTGATACTACAAATGGTTACGAATACCAAGTAAACGGTGGTGGTTACATAACCTCAACTAATGCCAGTGTAACCTTACCAAACTTAACAGCAAACACCTATGTTATTGATGTTAGGGATATCAATGATAATAGCTGTGCTATACAACTTACACAAGTTTTAACGGAGCCAACCGTAGTGGAAGTAACGGCTACTTTAGATGCACAAGTTACCTGTACAACTGGGGCAACCATAACGGCAAATGCTACTGGAGGCACTCCCAATTATACATACCAATTAGAAGATAATTTAGGTACACCAATAACCAACTTCGATTTTGCTACCAATGGTACCAATACCGTTTTTGCAGATTTGGCAGCTGGTACCTATATAGTACGTGCAAGAGATACCAATGGTTGTGAAGATATAATTGATTCTCCCATAATAGTAAATGCACCTGCAGTGTTAACATTTACTACAACTGCCACTGCTTGTTATAGTGGTGCTAATGATGGACAAGTAGTTGTTAACGTAACTGCTGGTAATGGCGACTACTTATTTAGTTTGAATGGTGGACCCTTTATAGCGCCTGTACCATCAACATTAACAACATATACTTTTGATAATTTAGGTCCAGGTACGTATACGGTAGATGTTATTGACGCATCTGGTTGTACCGCACCGCAACAAAGTGTAACTATTACGGAACAATTGGTGGCAAATGCTGTACTAGACCAAGATTTAACTTGTTTGGTTGATGCTCAAGTAACCATAAATGCCAGAGGTGGTTCTGGTACTTATTCGTACGAATGGTCTAATGATGGAGGAACTACGTATAATACAACTGGATTTACTGGGAATGTTTTTACAACCAATGTAGCCGGTACGTATCAATTTCAAGTAACGGATACTACCAGCCCAACAGCTTGTAGCGTGGTTACCAATACTGTGACCATTACACCTGCTGTGCAACCCGTAATAAGCTCTGTAACGCCAACTCACATTTTATGTCATGGAGAAAGTACTGGTGCTTTAGATGTGGTTATTGATACTTCTGTAGGAGTGCCTCCTTATGTTATAAATGTAGTTGAAACTGGTTCTGGTACTATCTACAATACACAAACTACCGGATTACCGGCAGGGGATTACCAAGTAACTATAACAGATGACAAAGGTTGTGTGTCTAATCCTTTCTTGGTAACCATTAATCAACCAGATGTTATAAACTATACTACCACAGACGTTCCAATCACATGTAACGCATCTGGTGGAACAGACTCAGGTTCTATTACCGTTTCTGGAACCACTGGTGGTACAGCGGAATACACCTATATACTAAGTGCTAATAATGGTATTGCGCCACAAACGTATACCACATCTCCAGGAAACATTGATTACACCTTTACCATTTTAGATTTTGGTATCTATACAGTAGATGTGGTAGATGCCAATGGTTGTGCGGCTTTTAGTACTGAAGTTATTGCTTCTCCTCCAAACGATTTGGATATAGATGTAACTACAACAACAGCCAACTGTACTTCTGGGGGTACCGCAATAATTACCGTTAGTGCAGCGGTAGGTAGTGGAGATTATACATTCGGAGTATTGGAAACCTATTCACCTCCTTATTCAACCTCCTACCAAGCTCCTGACACACCTGGAGGTAATACCGCAACTATTACGGGTTTAATACCTGGGGTTACTTATACATTTGTGGTATATGATAATACCACCATGTGTTATTATTTTGAGGAGGCAGACGCTCCTATAGACACACCTTCTAGTATGACAGTTACTTCGCAAACCGAAAGTAATGTTACTTGTACAGGTAATGCAGATGGTAGTGTTTCTTTTGAGTTTACTGGTTTTGACGCTGGTGCAACAGATGTTAGGTACGAGATTTTCAACAGGCAATCTAACCTTACTACTGGTCAATTTGCACAAGTTCCCGTGAATGCACCAACAACGGTAACAGTTTCTGATTTTGGTGCTTTAGCTCCTGGTGAATATTATGTATTGTTAACCGAAATTGGGGGTCCAAACAATGGTTGTACCGTTTCTGGAGATTTGTTCTCTATACGGGAATCTGCCAATCCGTTAGATTTAGACGTAGCTTCACCAACAAACGATAATTGTAATCTTAATGCGGGTGTTATAACTGCCACAGGAAGGTTTGGAACCGCTCCTTACGAATATCAATATTTGCCTGATACCGCAGCAGCTCCTTTAGCCACAGATGCTGGCTGGACTACCAATACTAGTGCTAATGTAGAAGCAGGAGATTATATCGTTTATGTAAAAGATGCTTATGATTGTATTCAGCAAGCACCAATTACCGTTTTAGAAGATGTACGCCCAGAAATAACGCTTGCTATAGTAGATGAATGTGTTGCTGAAGGTAGTTTTGAGGTATTGGTAACCCTTGATAATCCAGCAGCTGCTAGTGCTCCTTTCCAAATAAGCATTAACGGTGGTGCTTACCAAAACTTTACATTCAATGCAAGTAATGAATATACGGTTACTGGTTTAAGTTCTGGTTTAACCCAATCTATTAATGTTAGGGATGTAAATGGTTGTGAGGATTCAGATACCATAGATATTTATCCTCCTTTACAATTTAATGCTCGTTTAACCACTGCTTTGGATTGTGAACCTGCACCTGCAAACAATGCAGAGATTACTATTGATGTATTAGCTGGTTCTGGTTCTTATGATTATGCAATTGATGGTCCTGGCACGGTAGACCAAGCACAAACAAACATGGTTGGTACCAGCGTTGTTTGGACGGATGCTAGCGTAGCTGGTGATTATGCTATTACGGTTTACGATACCAGTACGGCAATTCCTTATTGTTTGGGTACAATTACTGTAAATGTACCAGCTGCGGTACAACCTATATTTACGCATACACCTACAGATGTTACTTGTAACGGAGGTGCAGATGGTACTATCCAATTATTTGAAACAAATACGGGTATTAATCCATTAACTTATACCATTTCACCAGCTGTTGGTTCTTTCAATAGTACCACATTAACTTTTGAAAATCTACCGGCAGGTACATATACAGTTACTGGTACAGGAACCAATGATTGCGAGTTGGTTATCAACAATATTATTATAGATGAACCTACGCCGGTATCCATAGATACTGTAACTACTACAGATTTCCTTTGTACCAACGGTAATAATGAAAATAACGCTACTATAAGCGTAGATGGCATTACCGGTGGTAGCGGTACCTATGTGCGCTATGAATTTATAGAAGAAGATGACCCTAATACAGTTCCTGTAGAAACACCCGTAATTGTACAAAACGGAAATAACCCAGTACTTACGATAACCGATTTTGATGGTGGGGTATATACCATTAATGTGTACGATTCTGCAGGATGTATGGATAGCACCACCGCTACCATAGTTCCTTTTGATGAACTACAAACGGCTACAGCTGCCATTACCAATCCGTTGAGTTGTTCTCCAGGTTCAGATGGAGAGATAACACTTACGGTAACCTCAACAGCAAACGATGTTAATCAATATGAATACAGTATTGACAATGGTGCAACTTGGCAAAATACTGGCAATAGTGCTACACCTAATGTATTTGGTGGTTTAACCGCAGGTACCTATAATTTCTTGGTAAGACATCTAGTAACGGGTTGTATCATCAGTACTTCTGAAACCCTTACAGACCCTAATACATTTACTATAGACGTAGACGTGGTGCGTGATGTACTTTGCTTTGGAACAGCTACGGGTGAAGTTACCTTTCAGTTAATAGATGCGACCTATACTAACGGATTCTCTTGGGAGATATTCAATACCAATGGTACACCAACCAATCCAGCTGACGATACCTCCGAGGGTACTGGTTCAATTGCCAATACAGGTCCTACAGCAGGAATTAATTTACCTGCAGGTAGCTATTACGTAGTAATTACGCAAGATAACTTCCCAACCTGTGAAAATACACAGGCCTTTACCATTGCTGGTCCTAATGCTGCTATTACCGCAAACCATACAACAACACCAATAACCTGTATGTCTGCTTTATTAGATGATGGTAGTATTACCATTACCAATGTACAAGGCGGTTGGGGAGGCTATACCTACTTTGTAGGGGCAGATGGTGTTATACCAACAGCTACGGATTTTGTAAATAATGCTTCTTTTGGTAACCTAACTGCTGGTACGTATGATGCTTGGGTAAGAGATAGTGAAGGTTGTGAAATATTGGTTCAGGATGATATCCTCTTAACCAATCCAACCCCAATCCAAGCTACTTTACTAGTAACCAATGACAACTGTACCAACTTTGAGGGCGAATTAGAAGTGGTTGGTATACCGATAACAGACCCAGTTAGTGGTGGTCAAGGTAGTAACTACACCTACCAATTATTCAGAAATGGTACTGCATTTGGTTCTCCACAAACCAGTACCACCTTTATAAACTTAGGTGAGGGTAATTATGAAGTGGTAGTGTTAGACCAATGGGGTTGTACTACTACTACTAATGCCGAGTTGTTATATGATGAAATGAACATTAGTACCACGGTAGACAAACAAATAGACTGCTCTATAACGCCTGCTGGTACAATTACCGTGAATGTTAATGGTGGTTCTGGTAACTTTAATTTTGAAATGACCGTACCTAATACGGGTGCTGTTATTAACCAAACCACAGGTACTTTTACCAATTTAACTGAAGTAGGTGTGTATACTTTTGTGGTTACTGATACAGATACTAACAATCCTGTTTGTACTAGAACCATAACCCAACAATTGGTAGCACCTAGTACTACTACATTGGATACACCTATTGTTTCAGATGTTTCTTGTTTTGGTTTGGCAGATGGTAGCATTACCGTTGTACTTGCCGCAACTTCGCCAGGTATTAATGAAGATGCTCCTTACAATTATAATTTATATGATAATGCAGGAGTGCTTATTTCTGGTCCACAATCTAATCCAACTTTCACTGGTTTGGCTGCAGGTTTCTATCAAATTGAAGCGGTTTCTGCTAAAGAATGTGCTTCTGTACGTACTACGGTAGAGGTAGAGCAGCCAACAGTTTTAGATGCTACTGAAACGGTAACTGCTTTTGCGTGTGCACCAGACAATAGTGTAAATACAGCTACTTTAACCATAACAGCTACAGGCGGTACATCAGCTTATTTATATAGTATAGATGGTACTAATTATCAAACTCAAAATACCTTTGAAATTATAGATAATGGTACTGTACAAACTATTACTTATTATGTTAGAGATGCCAATGGATGTCCGTTCACAGATAGCGTAACCATAAATCCAATTAATACATTTAACGCAACTGTAGCTCAGGTTGTACAAATTTCTTGTGCGGTAAATGAAGAAGTAACTATAACGGTAAGTGATAATGGTGATGTTAGCAACGTGTACACGTTTGAACTACTTCCTATTGGTAATACAGCAGCAACCTTAACTGGAACACCTGCCTATAACCAAGCTACATTTGAGTTAACAGAAGTAGGTTCTTATACCTTCCGAGTTACAGATACAGCTACTGGTTGTTATTTTGATACTGCAGCTTATGAAATTGCTCCGTATGATACCATTGATGTAATTGCTACGGCAACAGCTCAATCTATTTGTTATGGCGATACTTCTGGTGAAATTACTATAGATGTATCGGGTTACAATGGCACTTATGACTATACCGTATACAACCAAGATGGAACCGCTACGACTATTAACGGTAGTGGTAATACAACTACCAATCCTTTAGTAATAACAGGTTTAGCGGGTGGTAACTATTTTGTACGGGTAACAGAAACTGCAAATCCATTATGTGTAGAAGATTCTAACATCGTAACTATAATTTCCCCAGATAGACTGCTAATGGCAGACGCCCAAGAAGTAGCTAATGTAGGCTGTACCAATGATTCTGGAGAAATTAATGTTAACATTGAAGGTGGCTATTTACCATACGACGTGGTCTTAACTAACACCACTACAGGTAATGTATTTACACAAAACGATGTAGCAGCGGCTCTATTTACAGGATTAGGCGCTGGAGCATATACTATACAAGTAACAGATAACCAAGGCTGTGTTGTTTCAGATACGGAAACTCTAATTGCACCTACCCCAATCACAGCGGGCATAACAGCAACACCAACTATGTTACAATGTTACGGTGATACCAATGCGAGTGTTACAGCTACTAATGCAACAGGTGGTGAAGGAGTTTATCTGTATGAGTTAAATAGTTTTGAAGCAGACGGCGTAACCTTAAGATTTACAAGTGGTGCTCAAAACCTACCAACTTTCAATAATTTGGGTGCTGGTATTTACAGCATACGAGTTTCAGATGGATGGAATTGTGAATTTACTACACCACAAGTAGTAATTACCGAGCCTGTAGAAGTATTTGCGTCTTTAAGACAACTTACGGCAATGACATGTACTACAGATGCTACAATTGAATTAACGGCTACAGGTGGTACAGCTCCGTATAGCTATAGTACAGACGGTATTACTTATTCATCTATGAGTGGTGGTGATACCCATACTTTTAATGTAACAGAAGGCAATTATCAATATTTTGTAATAGATGTAAATGGTTGCGAAGGGATGATTTCAAATCAAGTAACTGTAGAAGCAGTACCTGATTTAATGATAGACTTAGACCTATCTGCTGCTATGATTAATTGTACTGGAGAAGCAACTGCTAGAATAACTGCGGATGCTTCTGGTGGACTAGGAAGCTATTCTTATGAATTGTTTACAGATGCTGCCTTAACTAATAGAATTGTTGGTCCACAAACTGAAGAAAGTTTTAATGATTTAGCAGCAGGTAGCTATTGGGTAAGAGTAACTAGTGTAGATTGTATAACAGTTTCTACAGAAGCTATTATCACAGAGCCCACTCCTTTGCAAATTGACAGAGAAGAGTTTACAAATATTACTTGTGCAGGGGAAGAAGACGGTAGTATATATGTTGAGGTTTCCGGTGGTACAGGAGAAATCTACTATGCTATTTCTCCTAACCTAAACCAATTTGATACGGATAACACATTTACCAATCTAGCACCTGGCAATTATGTAGTAATTGCACAAGATGAAAATGGTTGTTTTGAAACCTTTGATTTTGAGTTGACTGCTCCAGCACCATTAGAAGCTGAAGCCATTAACATTGAACATGAAATTTGTTTTGAAAGCGCTGATGGTACGTTTGAATTGGATATTACCGGTGGTACTGCGCCATACTTTACAAGTTTAAACGCTAACAATCCAACAGATTTTGTAGAAGGTCAGATAAGCTTTACAGACTTAGCTGCTACTACCCATGTAGTTTTTGTACGCGATTCTCAAGGTTGTGAAACCACAGTATTCGTAGAAATAAATCCAGGTGTAGACCTTGCTGCAACAGTTACACCAATGTATGCGTGTACAGGTAACATACCAGATAATAGTTTGGATATTGTTTTTAATGATGAGACAGTGTTACCAAACGTACTATATGCATTAGATAGTACAGACCCAGACGATATGCAATTAAATGCAGACTTTACCAATATTACCCCTGGTATGCATTATTTAACTATTGCACATGACAATGGCTGTATTAATACCATAGATTTTGAGATAGAAAATTTTGAACCGTTAACCCTAACGTTAGAATCTATCAACGTAAATGAAATTACAGCAATAGCCAATGGTGGAGTAGAAGACTATACATTCTATTTTGGAGACCATGATAATGGCACAGACAACACGTATTACATTAATCGTACAGATACCTACACTGTTACTGTTGTAGATCAAAATGGATGTGAGATGTCTGCAGAGATATTTATGGAATTCATAGATATAGAAATTCCTAATTTCTTTACACCAGATGGCAGTGGTACTAATGATACTTGGGTTCCAAACAACATTGAAGGCTTCCCAAATATACTAACTATCATTTTTGACCGTTATGGTAGAGAACTCTATAGGATGAAATTGAATGACGCTCCATGGGATGGAACATACCAAGGCCAGGAGCTACCAACCGGTGATTACTGGTACGTGATTAAACTAAGAGGTGAAAACGATGACCGCGAGATGGTTGGACATTTTACCTTATACAGATAACAGACTTTTTAACCTATTGAGTGATGAGAAAGACCCAAATCCTTATCCTACTACTATGTTGCATTGGTGTATACACCTCTGCTCAGGAATTAACATTACCCCAGCATTCCCAATACAATGCGGATAATCCCTTTCTAATATCACCTGTTTATGCTGGTATTGGAGACCATATTAAAGTGCGTTTAAACGGCTTAACGCAGTGGGTGGGTATAGAAGATGCTCCCGATACTCAAACGTTAGCTGCAGACGCTAGAATTGGAGATAGGTCTGGTATTGGTATGTTTATTTATAATGATAGTAATGGTAACACCCGTCAAAGAGGTGCAAGAGTTTCTTTTGCGCACCATTTAACCTTAGACCGTTACGAAGACGAATTTTTATCTCTAGGTATCTCTTACAACTTTAATCAATTTAGAATAGATACCGAAAATTTTAGAGCGGAGAATGGTGAATTACCAACAGATGATAGAGCAACAACCAATCATAACTTTGATGTAGGCGTACTGTATCGTATCAATAAATTCTTTGTGAGTGTTAATGCCGCTAACCTTCTGCCTAAAAATTTAGAAAATTTTAATCCTACTTTTGAGCCTAATACGCTAAGAAATTATTACGCTTATGCGGGTTACGCCTTTTCTAAAAATAAGAAAAGTAAATTAGAAGTAGAACCTTCTATTTTCTTTCAGTGGTTTGAAAGTGATGGCCGTTCTGTGACAGACCTTAATGCTAAGTTTAGATTTTTCAATTTTGAGGATTATTATTACTTAGGACTTACCTACAGATTTTTAAATGATAAAGAACAACCTTTAACCCCGTTGTATTTATCTCCTATGGCAGGTCTTAAAAAGAACAACCTTTATTTTGGATATTCTTATCAAATTTTAACCAACGAAATTTCTGGGTACAATATTGGTACACATGTAGTTACTATTGGGATGGACTTGTTCCAAGGTATTAGTAATTGTAGATGTACGTACTAAAATTGCTAGTTATCACTTAATTTTGCTCCTTATTTCTAGCTCATGGGTAAAATTAAATTGAATAACATCCGCGTACATGCTAAACATGGATGTTTACAAGAAGAAGCGATAATTGGTAGTGATTACCGTGTAGATTTAGAAGTAGCTGCAGATTTTAGTGAGGCGGCTTCTTCTGATAACTTGGCGCAAACCGTAGATTATGTACATCTAAATAATATTGTTAAAGAAGAAATGGCTATAAAATCTAAATTATTAGAACACGTAGCCAAACGTATTATAGATCGTATTTTCTCTGAAATTAAGATGGTTACAACAGCAGAAGTGGCTGTTTCTAAAATAAATCCGCCTATTGGTGGCGATGTAGAAAGTGTTACTGTTATCCTTTCTGGTAAAAACAGCTAAAATTCTTTCTTGGAAACCAAAAATTAACGTGGTACATTTGCACCTTATTATGGCGTTGTGGCCGAGTGGCTAGGCAGAGCTCTGCAAAAGCTTGTACAGCGGTTCGAATCCGCTCGACGCCTCTAAAAGCCTCCCTATTTTGGGAGGCTTTATTGTTTTATACGCTCTATACCATCTTGCACGTTAAACTGTTCTTTAGGTAAAAAACCCTTAGTTATTAGAACAATACCACAAATCATTAATACAACTCCTAGTCCTTTTTTAACCCACCTAATCCTAGCAGGGGTTAATTTCTTTTTTAACTGTTTTGCAAGTAGTATCTTAATTACATCTACCAAAAAATAAGTAACTATCATGGTAGTAAAAAAGGTGAATAGTCTATTTTCATCATTCTCCATACTAGGGCCAACAACTATGAGTACCCCCAACCAAAACACCAAAACACCAATATTTATAAAGTTCAAAAGAAAACCCTTAACCATTAAAGCCAAATAATTCCCCTTAAGTTTTTTAGACTCTTTCTTTTTAGATTCCTTTTTTACGTAGACTACAATGCCGTAAACCAGCATAATCATACCACCAAAAACATAAAGTCCAGGTTCGTTACTTAAATTTTCTAACAATTGAAAACTAGAAAAATAGGCTATAAAAATAAAAAGTACATCTGCTATTATTACCCCAATGTCCACAGCAACAGCTGCTCTAAACCCTTTGGTAGCTCCAGTTTCTAATAGAACAAAGAATACTGGCCCAATCATAAAACTTAAAAGTATGCCTAAAGGTATTGCTGCTTGTATATCTTCTAACATAGTGCTTTTTAATCCACACGCTCTATTTTACCGCCAAATACTGTTTTCTCATCCATTTTTCTAGGATTACCATAAACAGATACGGAACCACCTGCCTTTACGTTTGCTTGCACATAGTCTGTAGCATAGATAGTAGCTAAACCACCTGCATTTACAGCAATAGTGGTAAATTTACTTTTAAATAATTTGCCATTATACGTACCACCAGTATTAATGCTAATATCTTGGTTTTTGGTAAACCCTTTGACAATTACATCTCCACCCGTAACCGCTTTAACTAACAATTGGTCGGTTTGGCAATTAAGATTAATCTCACCACCTTCTTGTGCTTTTAATTCTAATAAATCTTTCACTAAAACATCATCAGACTTAATAAGCGCGTCTTCATTTACATCTATGATATTCAAATCTTCTGTATAATGCAAATCTATAAAGGTTCTATATCCACTAAACATTTTCTCTAGTTCCATTCTAATCTTAAGAACCCCATCATTATTTACAATAACAACCTTATGGGTATTAGCACCAGTTATTATGGCTTTATTTACATCTGATTTGATAAGAGTAATAGAAAGGCCATCAAAACCTTTAAGTTCTTTAAATGGCTCCAATGCCATGGTTATATCTTGATTTTGTGCCGCAGAAAATTGCATCATCAAAATAAACAGAAGAAGACTAATTATCTTTTTCATTTTTTCAATTTAGTATTGATTCTCAAATACATAAACTGTTCCAGAGCAAAAAAATTATGATTCGTGTTTACCGATTAACGAAAAGTCTAAATGTCTTTTTTCTAAATCTGTATCTTTTACCATTACAATTACCTCATCTCCAAGCTGATACATGGTTTTAAACCGTTCACCTATTATAGCATATTGGCTTTCATCAAACGTATAATAATCGTCTTTTAAATCCCGGATGCGAATCATTCCTTCACACTTGTTTTCAATGATTTCTACATAAATACCCCACTCCGTTACACCAGATATAACGCCTACAAATTCCTTATCTGCATGGTCTTGCATAAATTTAATCTGCATGTATTTTATGCTATCTCTTTCTGCATTAGCGGCTAACATTTCCATATCAGAAGAGTGTTTACACTTATCTTCATAAACTTCTTCTTTAACCGTTTTCCCTTGATCTAAGTAGTGTTGAAGCAACCTATGTACCATAACATCTGGATACCTACGTATTGGAGAAGTAAAATGCGTATAATAATCGAACGCTAAACCATAATGACCAATATTATCTGTGGTATAGATAGCTTTACTCATTGTACGTATAGCTAAAGTATCTACCAAATTTTGTTCTTTATTTCCTTTTACGTCTTGTAATAGCTGATTTAAGGAACTGTTAATTGTTTTACGGTCCTTTAAACTTATGCTATGTCCAAATCTAGAAATAACACCATTTAAAGCCATTAGCTTATCCATATCTGGCTCATCATGCACCCTATATACGAAGGTTTTCTTTGGTTTTTGCTTGCCTATATATTCTGCTACCTTTCTGTTTGCCAATAACATAAACTCTTCTATCAACTTATTGGCATCTTTAGATTCTTTAAAGTATACGCCCTCCGGATTATTATTTTCATCCAAATTAAAACGTACTTCAATTTTATCAAAAGAAATAGCGCCAGCAGACATACGAGCTGCACGCATTTGTTTAGCCAAATTATCTAAGGTTAAAACCGCGTTGACCACTTCTTCACTTACCTCATAAGCATTGCCTCTTATGGATACATTTTCTGGTATTTCTGCCGTTTTGGTCTCTATAATATGCTGTGCCTCTTCGTAAGCAAAACGCTCATTAGAATCTATAACCGTTCTTCCAAACCATTGATTAACAATTTTTGCATTCTTATCCAATTCAAATATGGCAGAGAAAGTATATTTTTCTTCGTGAGGTCTTAAAGAACAAGCATTATTAGATAAAATTTCTGGTAACATAGGTACTACGCGGTCTACCAGATAAACCGAAGTTGCTCGGTTATAGGCTTCTTCATCTAAAATGGAATCTGGTTGTACATAATGAGATACATCCGCAATATGAATCCCAATTTCAAAATTACCGTTTTCTAAAATTTCAAAAGAAAGAGCATCATCAAAATCTTTAGCGTCTTTAGGATCAATGGTAAAGGTTAAAACCTCTCTCATATCTCTACGTTTTAAGATTTCTTCGTTTTTAATGCTAGTATCTAACTGATTTGCATATTGTTCCACTTCATACGGAAACTCATACGGTAAGCCATATTCCGCTAAAATAGAATGTATTTCAGTATTATGTTCCCCAGGCATTCCTAAAATTTTGGTCACCTTACCATACGGAGAATCTGCATCTTTAGGCCAATCGCCTAATGCCACTAAAACTTTAGAACCGTCTGGAGCATCATTAATTTTATCTATTGGGATAAAAATATCAGTATACATCCTAGAATCCATGGGCCTAACAAAAGCAAAATTCTTGTTTACTTCTATAATGCCAACATATTCTTTTTTAAATCGGCTTAAAACTTTGATAATTTCACCTTCTGGCCTTTTACCTCTACGCAGTGGTCTAAGACTAACCTCAACCCTATCTCCATGAAAAGCTCCTCCAAGTTTACTATTAGGTACAAAAATGTCATCTTCTTGACCCTCTACCACTATGTAGGCGTCTCCACGCTGGGTTAAATCTACCTTGCCCTCTACAGCTATATAAGCTTCTTGTTTCTTTTTATACTTACCTCGTTCGGTTTCTACAATACGCTCTTTTTGCTTTAATTCTCCTAATCTTTTGATAAGGTCATTTCTTCCTTTTGTATCTACAATACCAAGTTTAGCTGCTATCTGTTTGTAATTAAAGCTTTTACCAGGCTGCTCTTCTAATACACTAAAGATACCTTTAGTTATCTCATTCTTTCGCTGACTTCTAGCCCTTTTTTTCTTTTTAGCCATTAAGACAAATATTTTTTGAAAAATACAAATAAATATTAGAGACCTACGTTATAATAAGACGATAAGCTAAATACCTTATCAATTATCAACAGATATATTATTTATACTTTTTTCTTTTTTGAAATTAAATTAATAATGGAGGGTATTATAGTTTGTTGAAATGTGGAATAATTATTTATGAGGTTTCTTGCTCTGAACAGAAAAAAATAGTTGTTGACAATTTATACCAGTTAATAGTAGATTAAAATCAGCCGGTTAGATTTGTTATTAACGAATCTTAATAAGTCCTTTCAACATAAATTTTAGAACAACTAAATGTATTTTTAGTGTTAATATCTGTTCATTAACGTTTAATTACTCTTGATTAAAAATTAATTAAACATTACGTAAACATCACCAAATGTTATGTATTGGAGAATAATCATTAAAAATCAAAATATTCTTCTCAGTTTTTTTCTTCAATTTCTTCACATTTTTAACATTTTTATAACCGATTGATTTTAAATAATCTACTCTTTTATCAACAGCAATTATAAACATGCTGCTTTAAAAGGTTTTGTACCTTTGCTAAGAACCCCAACTAAAGAGAACGTTATGAAAATAGCTATTGGAAATGACCACGCTGGTACAGATTATAAATTAGCCATAGTAGGTTTGTTAAAATCTAAAGGTATTGAAGTTGTAAACTATGGTACAGATAGTACAGATAGTGTAGACTACCCGGATTTTACGCACCCTGTTGCAGAAGATGTTGAAAAAGGTATTGTAGATTTTGGTATAGTGGTCTGTGGCAGTGGTAACGGTGCTGCAATGACAATTAATAAACACCAAGGTGTTCGCGGTGCACTTTGTTGGACAAAAGAAATCACAGCATTGGCAAGAGAGCATAATGATGCCAATATTCTTAGTTTGCCTGCAAGATTTGTGGCTTTACCACAAGCTTTAGAAATGGTAGAAACTTTCTTGGATACTCCTTTTGCCGGGGGTAGACACGAGAGACGTATAGATAAAATACCTTGTATTTAAAATCTTGTTTCAGAAATTATGGGTCAACCTCATAACCACACCCATAGTTATCATACCAGTGATACTAAGCTTACCATTTCTATTTTTTTAAATGTAGGTATAACTGTTGCTCAGATAATAGGAGGATTGCTATCTGGTAGTTTATCCTTATTATCAGATGCGCTCCATAATTTTAGTGATGTTATTTCTCTTATTATAAGTTTAATAGCCAATAGATTAGCACGTAAAAAATCTACTACAAATAAGACGTTTGGTTACAAACGTGCAGAAATTATAGCAGCATTTATAAATGCTGCTACATTACTTATAGTAGCAGTACTATTGATAAAGGAAGCTGTAGTTCGGTTTTTAGAACCACAACAAGTAGCGTCTGGTTTAGTAATAGGTTTATCTGCCATTGCTATAGTATTTAATGGGCTAAGTGTGCTGCTTTTAAAAAAAGATTCTAATAATAATATGAATCTAAAATCTGCTTACCTACACTTATTAACAGATATGTTAGCATCTGTTGCAGTCTTATTTGGTGGGCTTTTAATGCAGTATTACCATTGGTTTTGGGTAGACCCGTTATTAACATTGTTAATAGCACTGTATTTAATTTATGTAGGTTTTGATTTACTTAAAGAGTCTACTAACGTATTAATGCTATTTACTCCTGAATCTATTGTTGTGGATGATATTGTGGCTTGTATTACAACCATAGAGGCTATTAAAAATGTACATCATGTACATATTTGGCAATTAAATGATGATGAGGTGCATTTAGAAGCTCATTTAGATTTTAATACGGATATAAGGTTGTCCGAATTTGATGTTATTTTAAACCAAATAGAAGCGCAATTGTTCTACGAGTTTGGTATTAACCACGTTAATATACAGCCTGAGTTTGGCAAATGTGATAGTAAAAACCTTATTGTGCAAGATTGATGAATATTACAATTAAGAAATTTGATGAACTGAGTATACATCAGTTATATGCTATACTAGCCTTACGATCACAAGTTTTTGTTGTAGAACAAGATTGTGTGTATCAAGATTTAGATGGAAAGGATAAATTAGCAAGCCATATCATGGGGTTTAGTACCAATGGGCAGTTAGCGGCATATACACGGGTATTTAGTTCTGGAGATTATTTTAAAAATGCTTCTATTGGCAGAGTAGTGGTAGCATCCACACAGCGTAAATACGGTTACGGTAAAATTATTATGCAAAAAAGCATCGATTTTTTAATTGATGAATGTTCAGAAAAATTCATAGAGATATCCGCTCAAGTGTATCTACTCAAGTTTTATAACGAGCTAGGTTTTAGAGAAAGTGGTGAACAATACTTAGAAGATGGTATACCACATATTAAAATGTATTATACCATAGGTAATTAAAGGCGTATAGGCGTTTTACTGTTCAAATTTAAATCGTTTAGGATACTATCTGTGAATTTATAGTGCCCTTTGGTGGTGATGATTTTAAAGCGATTACTTTTTAACCGGCTTAATGTGTCTAAAAACAGCCATTTAGATTTTAATTGGTTTTCCTTGTCTGTTTTAAGACTAATGTCAAAAAAATACTTTCTACCATTTTTTTCTGCCACTATATCTGGCGTAATTACGGTTCCTGTATTTTTCTTTAAAAATGACTTTGGTGTGTCGTAGCCATCAACATCTGCCCTAATGTTAATAAACCCTGTGTTTTCTAAGTACTTAATGGATTTCTCTAAAAATTCTGTGTTTTTATGTTTTTGAAATTTTATCATACCCCTTAAGTTAATAAATTGCCAGAGATATGAAAATATTAGTACTTGATTAACAAGTAGTTAACAATTAAACTAAACGTTTGGCAACTTTTAGTTTTTCTAAATAACTTAGTCTAAGTATCAGATTCAGAGGTTGTTCCCACTTATTTTTCTTACTTAAATACAAATATCCTTGTGTTTTAGGTCGCAATCCTTTTATCAAATGCATACCATGTGTAGTAGGTCTTTTAATTGTTGATAAGTCTATATTTAATTGATACAGTGCGCGTAATAAAAGTCTTTTATTAACCATTGTTATTTTACAAGAAGTATAGTTATTAGGTTCGTCCTGATATATTGCAGTCACTAAAGCATAAAAATCTGTTTGTTTTTGGGAATCTAAAAACCAACCTTTTTTCGGAATGTTATTTTTAAGATAATTTAGTTCAAAAGCAAATGTGGGTAAATCATCATTTATATAATCTAGCTGTGCTTTTTCATCTATCGCAAATGTTGTCCCCTTTTTTTTGTGCATAAGCCATAAGTCTACACCTTTTAATTGGAGTTGTCTATCTTTCTCGCGCTTAAATGAGTATTGTTTTAAGTGTGTATGGTATTGTATATCTAAAAACCGTTGTAATTGTTTTTCCTTTTCTAAATCCTGTCTAAAATTACCTTGCATTATTCAACAGTTTTAAGATGCTCTAGCAGGGTTTTTCCAATTTTTTCTACAATACCAATTACTAGAGCATTACCCATAAAAAAAGCACGTTTAGCATCTGTTATACCTTTTAGTTTAGTATGATTATCCGGAAACATATTTAAACGTTCTAACTCTATTGGTGTTAGTCTTCTTAAACCTTTAGTGGTCTGTATTACGTGTTTAAATCTAGAAGCCGCTGCGCCACCTTCACCTGTTATAATGGTTCTACTAGGCTTGTCTAATGCATCCGGAAAGGTCATGTTCCCTTCAGTATATTGGTAACTAAAACCTGCTTTTGTTCTTCTTGTTTCTTTTTTAGCTCCTTTTAGATAATTCCATTTTTGTAGTTGCGTTTCTGGAATATAAAATTCTTGGGAAACATCATCTTCATTTTGTAAAATATCTTGTAATAGGCTATAGGGTCCCTTGTAATTTGGAGAAACATTAGCGGTACATACATGGTGATTAAAACATATACCTGCATTCTTAAAGGGAGATAACTTACCATCTAGATTAAATTGCTCAGACAAGCGTACTAAATCATTTTCTAATTTAAAATTTTGATAGTTAATCTCTTTTGTATGTATAGGGAAAGATTTTGCTAATATACCATGCTTAGAAAGCCAAACGGTACTATTTTGTTTTTCTAATTGTTTGTAAATGGAGGATTCTTTGTGAATTCCCACAAAAAAAACGCGCCTTCGGCGCTGTGGCATTCCGTATTCTGCTGCATTAATTACACGCCATTCTACGGCATAGCCAAGATTGGATAAACCAGAAAGCATTACTGCAAAATCTCTACCACGTTGTTTTACGGGTGATTTTAAAAGACGGTCTACATTTTCTAGAATTAAAAATTGCGGCTTTTTTACCTTTTCTTCTAAAATACGGTAGATAGACCACCAGAGCACCCCCTTTTTACCCAATAATCCTTTAGAACTTTTTAAGGTTGATGCTACAGAATAGTCTTGGCAAGGAAAGCCACCAACCAATACATCATGGTCTGGAATAGTAGTAGTAGCAACGGTTTCAATATCTTGGTTAGAATGTTTTGTATGCCTAAATTTAGTTTTATAGACCTCAGAAGCATGCTGTAATTTAGTAGCAGGTTCCCATTGGTTGCTCCAAATAACTTCAAAACCATTAGTGGCTTCTAAACCTAATCTAAAACCACCCACACCAGCAAATAACTCGCATACCTTTAACTTACGCATGCCGTAAATATAAGAACTGTTAATTAAGTTTAAAGTAAGTTAATATGCAGGTGATTATTAACGCAGGTATTTATCAACTAAACCTTCTACCGCTTTCTTATCCATAGGTTTAGCTAAGATGTAGTCTACCATCTCATATTTTTCTAATAAATCTTTATCGTTATGAGATAGGCTAGTAGTGAGTAGAATTATACGTGCTTGTTGTTTTTCTGGTCTACTAATTTGTCTATAAGCATCTAAAAACTCCCACACGTCCATAGTGGGCATATTAATATCAGAAATCACCAAATTAGGAAAAACTTCATCTGGATTATTAAGATAGTCTAAGGCGCTCTGCCCGGTTAAAAAAGTGACTACCTCTTTAGCAGCATTAGCTTGTTGTATAAATTTGGTATGGATAAAATTGGTTGCCTTATTATCATCCAATAATAATATCTTATCAAACATAAAATCTACATCTAATACGTTTTAATAGTATTTTTAAGAATAGTTACAAAAGTGTTATCTACCTATCGGTTTATCAAATTTATGGAAAATACGGGGGGTTATGCTTCCATAAGTGTAAAATAAAATGTGCTTCCTTGGCCAAATTTAGAGGTTACCCAAATAGAACCGTCATGAGATTCTACAATTTTTTTGCATTGACTTAACCCTATGCCTGTGCCTTCAAATTCTTCTTTACTATTTAATCTTTTAAAAATTTGAAAAACTTGATCTACTTTTTCTTCTGGTATGCCAATACCGTTGTCCTTAATTGCTATTTCTATCATACCCTTGGTTCGCCTAGATGTAATATCTATAAAAGGGTTTTCTTCTTTTTTTCTAAATTTTAAAGCGTTGCCAATTAGATTAAGAAAAAGTGAATGTAATTCTACTGTGTTACCTACTACTTTAGGTAATCTTTTAAAATTTATAGTAGCACTTTGTGTTTGTATTCTTGTTTTTAAATCTTTAAAAACATCTGCAATTACGTGATTAAGGTCTACCGTAGTTTTGGCACTATCTCTCCCAACACGGGAATATTCTAATAAGCCTTTAATTAAAGCATTCATACGGTTACAAGAGTTATTGATAAACTCTAAATAGCTTAAACCTTCTACACCAATTTTTTTACCATACTCTTCTTCAAAAAGCGCAATAAAATCGCGAATGGTACGTAAAGGTTCTTGTAGGTCATGACTAGCCAAATAGGCAAATCGTTCTAAATCTTCATTGCTCTTGAGTAAATTCTTAAGATGTGTTATGTCTATATGGCTACCAACCATACGTACAGGAGAACCATCTTCTGCCCATTCTATTACTTTACCTCTACATAACACCCAAACAATTGAACCATTTTTATGGTAATACCTAACTTCATTGTCATAGGGTATTTCACCTTTACTTTCTACATGGGCGTTAAATACATTAAAAACTCCTGGTAAATCGTCTGGATGAATAATTTTTTGCCATGCTTCTGGTGTATTCTCCATCTCATGGTCTTCATAACCAAACATTTTTTTAAAAGAAGGACTTAAATATTCTGTGTTTTCTAAGATGTTCCAATCCCAATACCCAGCCATTGTGTTTTCCAGGACTTGTTCAAAAATTTGGCTTTTATTAGTTAACTCCTCTTCTAACTGGGGTACTTTTACGCTATCTGTAATATCTATTTCTGTACCAATCATTTTTAAGGGCTCTCCCTCATCAGACCACTCAATAACTTTACCTCTGGTGTAGATATGTGTATAATTACCTTGTGCATTTTTAAAGCGTTGAACTACCTCAAAAGGGCTTTTTCCTTTGGTATAGAAATGTTTTTTTAATAGGGCATCTACTTTAATCTTATCTTGCGGGTGCATAAGAGAAAACCAAGTTTCTACGGTATCTTCTACTTCACTTTCTTTATAGCCCAATGTTTCATGGATAGATTTATTCCGCGTATGATTCTGTTTTAAATCCCATGTCCAGAAGCTATCTGCACATTGTTCAAATGCAAAAAGTTGCTCACTAAGTTTTTTATCCGCTAAAATTTCTTTGGTAATGTCTCGTAAACTTAAGACTATAAATTCTGGTTTATCTGTGTGGCTAGAAATAGTAAATGCATTAACAGATATGTATCTATAGTCACCAGTTTCTTGGTCTTTAATCTTATGCCGAATATCTTGATAAGTACCACCTGCTAAAAGCGTAGAAAGGTGTTTTTTGTATAGACGGTAAGCTTCTACACTAATAATCGACTTAAATTTTTTACCAACCAGTTGGCTTTTACTGGTCTTGCGCCGTAAATGGACAAAGTTTCGGTTGCAATCTAAGACAATCCCATCTAGGCTAATAGCCACTATGGCGTCTAAAGAAGTTTCAAAAAAAGTTTTGAAAATTCTGTAAGATTGGGACTTGTCGGCGCTATTAAATACACCTCTACTATTTCCATTTATGGATACGTTGCTCAATTTTCTGATACTATCCATACTACTGTAAACATTGGTTCAGTCTGTCTGCAGAGTAAATATAGTAAAATTCTTACAAAAAATCGCAAAACATATTGATAATCAGATAATCATCTTTAATTATTAAGGATATTCTTGTACTTGTTTGTATCTGATAATAAAACAGTTGCAGTTTGTATGGCTTCATCATGTTCTAAATTATAATTGTAAAGCCCTTTTCTATAGAAATATCTAGGAATCAATTCTTCTGTAATTTTCTTTTTAATTACCGCCTCATAGGTATCTAAAGCTTTGAATTTAGATGTATTGATGGTGCCCAATAATTCTTTATACTTTTCTTGAACTTCTTTACCCAATAGCTTGTTTTCTTCTGCTATACGTTGCTCTAAAATTACCTCTGTTTTGGTTTTAAAACTGAAATCTGCTTGGGTAGCAAAAGTCTTAAATGCAGCATAATCCTTTGCTGTAAAATTAAAATCAGCTATAGAACCCAGCGGATTTTTGTAATAATAATCGGTAGCAAAATCAAAAATAACGTTCCCAGCATCTAGAGCATCTACAAGTGTGTTGCTATTAAGCGCTGCTATTTGTACATCTGGTAAAACACCGCCACCATCTTCTACGGTACGTCCATTACGGGTTTTAAATTCATTAAATTGGGTGTTCCGCACAGCTTTGCCATTCTCATCTCTGTTCCAATAATCTAGAGATTGTATACACCTACCAGAAGGTGTGTAATATCTAGAAATAGTAACTTTTAATTGTGTTCCATAAGTTAATTTTAAAGGACGCTGTACTAGGCCCTTTCCAAAACTACGTGCTCCTACAACCACAGCTCTATCCAAATCTTGTAGGCCACCGGATACTATTTCACTAGCAGACGCGCTTCTGCCATTAATCAATACTACCAGAGGAATTTCTGTATCTAGCGGCTTATTTTTGGTTTTATATTCTTGGTTAAACTTTTTTACTTTGGATTTTGTAGTAACTATCAATTCTCCTTTAGGAACAAAAAGATTGGTAACGTTAATAGCTTCTGATAGTAAACCTCCTGGATTTCCTCTTAAATCTAAAATTAATTGCGTAGCCCCTTTACCCTTTAAATCAATAATAGCTGCTTGTGTTTGGCTGGAAGCTTTTCTATTAAAGCGAGATAAAACGATGTACCCTGTTTTATCATCTACCATGGCATAAAACGGAACAGCATCTACTTCTACACCTGCTCTTTTAATTTTTGTAGTCTGTGTTTTACCTTGTCTTTTAAATTGTATTTCAATTTCCGATTCGTTGGCTCCTTTTAATAATTCGCTAGCATTATCATCAAATTCGGATACTTTAATATCTCCTATTTGAATAATTTCATCTCCAGCTTTTAAACCAGCCAAATCAGCCGGATAGCCCTCATAAGGCTCTACAATGAGTAAACGGTCTTTATAGGAACGTACCAAAGCTCCTATACCTGAATATTCCCCAGCATTAGAAATCTTATAATCCTCAACATCTTGTTCATTTAAAAACTTGGTGTAAGGGTCCAAATCATCTAGCATATGTTTTATAGCAGTATCCATGAGTTTTGCTGGGTTGGTCTCGTCCACATAATTCATGTTCAACTCCTTAAATAAGGTGGTAAAGATTTCTATCTGTTTGGCTATCTCGAAAAAATCGCTCTTATAACTACTCCCTACAACTAAAAATGCTAGGGCGATGACAGGCACAAGAATTCTTTTTTTATACAGTTTTCTCATCGAAGATTTTTTTATGGAATTTGCTAAAGAGTTTACCCATTTGGCTTTGTATCTGCACATAGGTAGGCATTTCTTTACCAAGGTATAAAATGGCGAACGCAAAATCCTGATTTATGTTGTTAAAAATGGTGGTTTTCTGTTGCCTATAGCTCTCTCTAAGTAACCGTTTAACACGGTTACGGTCTACCGCTTTTTTAAACTTTTTCTTGGGTGCAACTACCATAATCTTAGAACAAGAATCAGGAGTGTTTGGTAATGGAAGGTAAATAAGCTTAAGTGGGAATTGATTTATACTTTTACCTTCTATAAAAAGTTGGTCTATAACCAGCTTACTTTTTAAACGTTCTCTTTTTGTTAATCGCTCTTCCATTGCTGTAAAAGTAAAAAATCCGCTAAGGCAAAACCTAGCGGATTTTTAAGGACCTAACTTTTTTAGTTTAGTTGGCTTGCCAAACGTTGTTTTCTCTATCTATATCTGCCATTAATTGGGATGGATCTATAGAAAGACCTATCACCTGGTCGTAGGGTTTATCTATAATCAATTCATAGGTTGGGAAAGCCCAAGCCCAATCTTTAGCAACCGTTCTATCTAAATTTGGATATGGATTGTCTTTTTCACCACGCATCATTTGCAAAGGAATGTATACAGTTTCTTGTTTGCCCTCTGCGTCTACCACAAGAATGTCTATAGGCATAGGCATTAAACCAATTCGTTCTAAAATCACTTTAGTTTTGCGACCCTCTGGTTTAACTTCTTTGATAGCATAATCTATTGTATTTGTTGTTTGAGTCCAATCTGTAAGATACCAATCTAACTCCATACCAGATACCTTTTCTGCTGTACGTTTAATGTCATTAGGGACAGGGTGTTTAAACTTAAAGTCTTCAAAATATTTTTGTAATGTTTCCATAAGCTTATCTTGCCCAATTACATAGCCTAATTGTGATAAGAATACAGAGCCTTTACTATAGGCAGCAATACCATAAGCAAAATTTAAGTGGTAACGGTCTGCATGCGTAGTTTGCGGTTGTTCTTTACCAGACTTTACAAGAGCGTAATACCCTTTGTAAGAGCCCTCAAAAGGGTTTTCTTTGTTTTGCTCCATAATCTGGTTCATACACAAACTGCTAATAAAGGAGGTAAACCCTTCGTCCATCCAAGAATGTTTAGACTCGTTAGTGGCTAAAATATGTTGGAACCACGAGTGCGCCATTTCATGAACCATTACACCAACTAGGCTACCAAAGCTTCTTTCTCCCGTAATCAAAGTACTCATGGCATATTCCATACCGCCATCACCACCTTGGATTACAGAGTATTGTTCATAAGGATATTTTCCTACGTTTTTGCTAAAGAACTCCATTGCTGCAACGGTTTTTGGCTGTAGGTCTTTCCAATTTTTTTGTAATTCTGGTTTGTTTTTATATAAAAAATGTAGAGTTGGGCCATTTTCCATAGGAACAACATCATGTACATATTCTGGATCAGCTGCCCACATAAAATCGTGAACCATTGGAGCTTTAAAGTGCCATGTTAGTGTTTTTCCTTTGGTTTTTACTTTAGTTCCAGGGGTTTCGTAACCGTGACCTACCTCATCTGGATTTTGTAAATAACCTGTACCCCCAACAGTATACTTTTTATCGAGCGTAAGTTTTACATCAAAATCTCCCCAAACCCCATGAAATTCTCTTGCGATGTAGGGATTAGGATGCCACCCTTCAAAATCATACTCTGATAATTTTGGATACCATTGACTCATGCTTAAAGCAACACCTTCTGCACTATTTCTACCAGAACGTCTTATTTGTAAAGGCACTTGCCCTTTAAATTCCATCTCTAGGGTAGTTTTAGCACCTGGAGCAATAGGCTTAGCTAAATCTACTACTAAGATGGTTCCCTCCTCATTAAACGTAACATTTACACCATCTTGGGTAAGGGTTGTTGTATGCAAATAACCAATTTCACTAGGTGATAGATTGGTTATTCTACTAGTACCATCATCATTCAACATTCTTTTATCTCCGTCTTTAATGGTGCTCAATCTGGCATCCATTTCACTATCTGGCTGAAAAGCATTGAAATATAGATGGTAATACACTCGATTTAATTGGTCTGGAGAATTATTGGTATATACCAATTTTTGTGTACCCGTATATTGGTAGGTTTCTACATCCATCTGTACGTCCATGGTGTAATCCACATGTTGTTGCCAATATTCCGTGTTGTTTTGGGCGATAAGTAGAGAAGATAGCCCACAAACCATTAAAAATGTTAATTTCTTAATTAGATTGATCATATTATTCTGCGTTTTGGTCTAGTGTAATTTTTCCTTTAGAAACACTTTCTGCTAGTACTAAAGCATTATAGGCGTTCACCATTTTGCCAGATTTAGAAACATTGCTAAAGGGTCTATTTTTAGAAGGGTCATTAGCTAAAATAACATTGGTTTTAGTGGTAACCCCAGATTGCATGATAATTTGCTTTACTTGGTTGGCTTTAAGATTTGGATAATGTGATTTTATAAGTGCTGCAACACCAGCGACAGCAGGGGCAGCCATAGAGGTGCCACCTTCAAATTTATAAGCGTTAGAAGGTATGGTAGAATAAATTTCTGCCCCAGGAGCAAAAACATCTACGTTTGCACTGCCATAGTTAGAAAAACCAGCTACCATTTTAGAACCGTATTTTGGAGCCAAAGCACCAACGGTAATTACGTTATCTGTAAATTCTTTACCGCCGTATTTATGGTCGTTGGGGTAATTGGTATTGGTGGCATCATCCAAATCGTTACCGTCATTACCTGCGGCATGTACAATTAGAACATTTTTAGAAGCAGCGTACGCTAAAGCCTCATATACCCATTCTGCTTTAGGAGAAAAAGATTTACCAAAACTACAGTTGATAATTTCTGCACCATTGTCTACTGCATACCTTATGCCTAATGCAATGTCTTTATCATATTCATCACCATTTGGTACTGCTCTTATGCTCATAATTTTTACATTATTGGCCACACCATTAACCCCCTTACCATTGTTTCTTACAGCAGCAATGATACCTGCTACATGGGTGCCGTGAGATTCGTCTTCTACACGATTATTAGGATTGCCATTGCCGTAACCTAAATCTGTAATATCGTAAGGATTATCACCTACGATTTCTCTACCGTTATAATCTACATTGATGTTATAATTTAGTTTTTCTGTAAAGTAGGTGACGGCTCCATTAAGTTCTTTGAGTACGTCTTTTACATTTTCTCCATTTTGGAAAACAAAGTTTAAAACAGATGCTGCTTGCTGTAGTTGCTCGCTATCCGCTTTAACTTTCATTACCTCTTCTTTGGTATACGTTTCCTTGCCCAGTTTCTCTTTCATGACCATATCAGCCTGAGTAACTACTTGCAATATTTGTTCGTACTGTTGCTTACTTTGGATAGTTTCTGCTTTTTCCTTTTCTAACAGAGACTTTGCCTTAGCCAAGGAAGATGCATCACCCAGATTTAAACGAAGCATACGTGCATATTCTAGTTGCTCGTTATAAGATTCTCCTAAAAAGTTATAACCGTGAATATCATCTACATACCCATTGTTATCATCATCCTTACCATTATTTGGAATTTCATCGGTATTGGTCCACAAAACGGGTTTTAAATCCTCATGTTCTAAGTCCATCCCAGAATCTAAAACTGCGACAATTACGGTTTTCCCTTTTTTACCGTTTAGCAATTCTGCATAAGCTCTGTCTACACTCATGCCTGGAATGGTATCCTTAATTAAATCTTTATGCCCCCAAGATTTTTTTTCTACATCGGTTAAGTCGGCAACTTTTAGTGGTAAGGTGTCTATATTTTCTACAGGTGTAGAAACTAAGGTAGTAGAACCACAACCTACCAATGTTAAACCAGCAAAAAGTGGCAATAGGGGTTTTACAATTTTTATCATGTTAGTGTTAGTTTAAAATTATTCATTAAATAGTTCGTCAAAACTATAAGTTTGATTTAAGCGTACGCCCTTTTCTGTTTGCTTTAAGGTGCAGATTTCATTATGGGCATCGTGCTCAAAGAAAATGTAGAGATTATCCGCTACAGCTTTTTGCAAAAATGCATCCTTTTCTTTTAAGGTAAGCAAAGGTCTAGTATCGTAGCCCATAACGTAGGGTAAAGGAATATGGCCTACCGTGGCAAATAAATCTGCCATAAAAACAATTTTTTTGCCCTTGTAGGTAAGTTGGGGCAACATTTGTTTTTCTGTATGACCATCAAAAAAATAGATGCCAAAGTTGAGCTCTGATTGCTGCTGAAATGTCTCTCCTGTTCGCTCAATAAAATGCAATTGACCACTTTTTTGCATGGGCAAAAGATTTTCTTTTAAAAATGAGGCCTTTTCTCTTGCATTTGGCTCCGTTGCCCACTGCCAATGCGCCTTGTTAGTCCAGAACTTAGCATTTTTAAAGGCTGGCTCGTAGCCAGTATGGTCCTTGTTCCATTGTATACAACCTCCGCAATGGTCAAAGTGTAGATGTGTTAAAAACACGTCTGTAACATCTTCCATGGTAAAACCATGATTAGCCAAAGACTTGGCAATACTATCATCTCCCCAACGGTTGTAGTAGCTAAAAAATTTGTCAGATTGCTTATCACCCAAACCAGTATCTATGAGGGTTAAGCGGTCTCCATCTTCAATTAAAAGGCTTCTTGCTCCAATATCTATTTGGTTATTGGCATCTGCAGGATTCGTCTTTTGCCAAATACTTTTAGGAACCACGCCAAACATGGCGCCACCATCTAACTTAAAATTTCCAGTTTCTATGGGGTATAGAGTCATGCAGTAAATACTAAAAATGACGCACAAAATAAGAAACCGCGATCTAAAGACCGTAAAAACCCAACTTTATTATTTCTTTTTTAACAAAAGGTAAAGATAGATTTATAAGCTCAATGCAAAAAGTGTATTCCACAAGTTTGAAGATATACGAAATTAAAAGAAAAACCCTATTTTACCAAAAAATCTAAAAATGGTTGAATTAGCCGGAATAATTATACTTGGAATCATTGCACAATGGGTAGCCTGGCGTTTAAAATTACCAGCTATTTTACCCTTGATTCTTATAGGATTACTAGTTGGGCCAATAGCTTCTTTGTACACGGAAGACCATTTAAAACTTATTGAACCTATTTGGAACGGCGAGAAAGGACTATTTCCCGGAGAAGGATTGTATTATTTTGTGTCTTTGGCTATTAGTATTATACTGTTTGAAGGTGGACTTACGCTTAAACGCTCAGAAATTGCCAATGTAGGACCTGTGATTACAAAGCTAATCACTATTGGATCTGTAGTTACATTCTTTGGTGCTGGGGTGGCAGCACATTATATTTTTGAATTGTCTTGGCAGCTTTCTTTTTTGTTCTCTGCCTTAATTATAGTTACCGGACCAACTGTTATAACTCCAATTTTAAGGAATATTCCACTAAAAAAGGATATATCTACTGTTTTAAAGTGGGAAGGTATTTTGATTGATCCAATTGGGGCATTGGTAGCGGTTTTGGTATTTGAATTTATAAGTGTGGGAGAAGGTTCTGGATATACCCAAACTGCACTAATAGAGTTTGGTAAAATTATTCTTTTTGGGACTACGTTTGGCTTTACGTTTGCACATGCTTTAGCATTTGCAATAAAACGAAATTTTATACCGCATTATTTAATGAATGTGGTATCACTCTCTGCGGTACTATTGGTCTTTGTAGAATCGGATCTTTTTGCGCACGAATCTGGATTATTAGCCGTGGTGGTAATGGGTATGGTTTTAGGGAATATGAATCTGCCTAATTTAAAAGAGTTGCTTTACTTTAAGGAATCACTGAGTGTATTATTGATTTCTATTTTATTTATTCTTTTAGCTGCTAATATTAACATTCAAGATTTAGAGCTTTTAATGTCCTGGAATACGGTTTGGTTATTTGCTATTGTGGTATTCTTAGTTAGGCCTATAGGGGTATTTTTAAGTACTCAAGGATCCAATTTAAAACTAAAAGAAAAGTTGTTTATAAGTTGGGTTGGTCCAAGAGGTATTGTTGCGGCGGGTATTGCTTCTTTATTTGGATCTAAACTTTTAGCCAAAGGAGAACCAGGAGCAGAATATATAACTCCCTTGGTTTTTATGATTGTTTTAGGAACTGTTCTTTTAAATGCGACAACAGCGCGGGTTTTTGCACGTTTGGTAGGCGTTTTCTTGACTAAATCTGAAGGTATTTTAATTGTTGGTGCTTCTAAAGTTTCTAGATTAATTGCGAGCTATTTAAAAAAGAATAAAAGACACGTAGTTCTTATAGACAGTAATCAATCTAACATAGATAAAGCTAAAAAGTTGGGTCTAGAAGCATTTGTGGCTAATATTTATTCTGACACGCTAGTAGATAATATTGAGCTCAATGATATGGGATATTTAATGGCTTTAACAGGAAACTCAGACATCAATAAGTTTGCTATTGATAAGTTTACCGCACAATTTGGTGAAAATGGTGCATTTAGATTGGTAGATACGGATGAAATGAGTAATCCGGATAACAATCCTAAAGAAGGATTGTTCTCTCATACAGATGATTTTATCAAACTAACAGAAACGGCCCGTAAAAATGCTACTATTCATGAAGTAGAAATAAAGGATAGGGAACATTATGAAGCTATGATAGAATTGACGAAGGCAGACAATGATATAATTCCTATTTTTCTAAAAGAACCAGATGGAGATTTAACTATTATCCCTTCTTTTAGTAAAGAATTCACCAATATTAAAGAGGGTAGTAAGCTGGTGTATTTAGGGAAAGAATTCACTTTTACAGAAGAGCAGCAAAACAAAGAATTAAATTCGGAAATAGAATAAAAGCAAAAAGCGACGAAATTTCGTCGCTTTTTAATTAATCGTTCAGTTTAAGTACTGCCATAAATGCTTGTTGCGGTATTTCTACGTTACCCACTTGGCGCATACGTTTTTTACCTTTCTTTTGTTTTTCTAACAGTTTTCTTTTTCTAGAGATGTCTCCACCATAACATTTTGCAGTTACATCTTTCCTAAGTGCTTTGATTGTTTCTCTAGAAATAATCTTAGCGCCAATAGCCGCTTGTATCGGAATATCAAATTGTTGTCTCGGGATAAGCTCTTTTAGTTTTTCGCACATTTTTTTACCAATGGTTTGTGCGTTATCAAAATGTACCAAAGCAGATAAAGCATCTACTGGTTGTGCATTCAACAAAATATCTACTCGCACCAATTTAGATGCTCGCATACCAATAGGTGTATAATCAAAAGATGCGTATCCTTTAGAAACAGTTTTTAATCGATCGTAAAAATCGAAAACAATTTCTGCCAGAGGCATGTCAAAAGACAACTCCACACGTTCTGGAGTTAAGTAAGTCTGATTGGTAATTTGCCCTCTTTTATCTATACACAAGGACATTACATTACCTACAAAATCAGATTTAGTAATAATTGTTGCTTTTATATAAGGTTCCTCTACACGGTCTAAGGTAGAAGGATCTGGTAAATCTGAAGGATTATTTACAATTACAATCTGGTCGGTATTCTTTGTTGTAAAGGCGTGGTAACTAACATTGGGTACGGTGGTAATTACCGTCATATCAAATTCGCGCTCCAAACGCTCTTGAATAATTTCCATGTGTAACATGCCTAGGAATCCACAACGGAATCCAAATCCAAGTGCCGCACTACTTTCTGGTGCAAAAACCAAAGAAGCATCATTTAACTGCAATTTCTCCATTGAAGACCGTAGCTCTTCAAAATCCTCTGTATCAACCGGATAAATACCAGCAAAAACCATTGGTTTTACATCTTCAAAACCAGCGATTGCTTTTTCAGAAGGGTTTTCCGTCAGGGTTATCGTGTCACCTACTTTTACCTCACGGGCATCTTTTATACCTGTTATTAAATAACCAACATCACCAGTAGAAATTTTTTGCTTAGGATGTTGAACAAGTTTAAGTGTCCCAATTTCATCTGCAAAATAAGACTTTCCTGTGGCCATGAACTTAATTTTCTGCCCCTTCTTAAGTTCTCCATTTAAAATTCTAAAGTAAGTTTCTACCCCTCTAAACGGATTGTAAACCGAATCAAAAACTAGAGCTTGTAATGGCGCTTCTACCGTTCCTGTTGGTGATGGAATACGTTCTATGATAGCAGAAAGTATTTCTTCAATGCCTAGTCCTGTTTTGGCACTAGCAGGGATAACATCCTCTGGTGCACAACCTAACAAATCTACAATGTCATCTGTAACTTCTTCTGGATTAGCACTAGGTAGGTCAACTTTGTTGAGAACAGGAATAATTTCTAGGTCGTTCTCCAATGCTAAATACAAATTAGATATGGTCTGGGCTTGTATACTTTGCGCTGCATCTACCACTAAAAGTGCTCCTTCACAGGCAGCGATAGACCTAGAAACTTCATAAGAAAAATCTACGTGTCCAGGGGTGTCTATCAAATTCAACACATAAGTTTCACCTTGATAAACGTATTCCATTTGTATAGCGTGACTCTTAATAGTAATACCACGCTCCCGCTCTAGGTCCATACTATCTAGCAACTGATCTTGCTTTTCCCTTTCAGTTACAGAACCAGTAAAATCTAATAGTCTATCTGCCAAGGTACTTTTACCATGGTCAATATGTGCAATGATGCAAAAATTACGAATATGCTTCATTCAACGAATGATTTTTAGAGGGCAAAGATACTACAAGGTAGTTGTGTTCTAATCTTTTTTAAGAAATTACCGATAAAAATTAGGTTAAAAAAGCTTTTAGGAATCTTAAACCTTGAAATAATTGTTCTGTTTTTTTGAACGACTTATATTCATTAGATTTGAGTGTTAACCACTAATCAAATATGCTAAACCTACGTTATGCCCTTTTATTGGGCCTTTTTTTGGGTACTAAAGTCCTTCTTTCTCAAGAATATAAATTACATGGCGAGATAATTAATGCCCAGGCAGAACGGGTTCCGTTTGCCAATGTTCTTATGTATAAAGCGAAGGATACTAGTTACATAGGCGGAGTATCTGCAGATGAGAATGGAAAATTCTTATTCCAGGCCGTAAAGAGTGATAGTATTTTGGTAAGGGCTAGTTATGTAGGGTTGTATTCGGAATATATTTTTCATTTTTTAAGTAAGGATTACAATCTTGGAGCTATTATATTAGAAAGCGATACAAATGAGTTAGAGGAAGTGGTGGTTTCCCAGAAAAGACCAACGGTAAATCGATTAGCAGATAGGCTTGTTTTTAACGTAGAGAACACGGTTGTATCTTCTGGAGACAGCTGGAGTATATTAAGGAATACTCCAGGGGTAATAGAAAATCAAGGAAACTTATTAGTAAAAGGTAAGAAAGCTTCTATTTATATCAATAATAGAAAAGTGCATTTGTCAGAAAACGAATTACAAGATTTATTGGAGGGTTATTCTGGTGTTAACATAAAAGCAGTAGAAGTGATGGCTACTCCACCATCTAATTATGATGCAAATTCAGGAGCAATTATCAATATTGTAACAAGTAAAGGATTAGTTGCAGGTTATAAGGGTAGTGTTAACGGTAGTTATACGCAAGCGGTATTCCCTAAATATTCTTTAGGAACAAGTCACTATTATCAAACCGAAAAAGTAAATGTTTTCGCTAATTATAATTTTAGTCCTAAAAAGGAAATATTTAGATCAGACACAGGTGTTAACTATAAAGATGAAAATAATGAGACGTATTCTAGTTGGTTTAGCAATTCTGATGTAATTACGAAGTCAAGAGTACATAATTTAAATACATCTTTGGACTACACAATAGATGAAAACAATAAATTAAACTTTACCTCTAATGTGGTCATAGACCCAAACAAAAAGAATAATCGCTTACTAGATGCATTTATATTTAACCGTAATAATACTTTAGATTCTACATTTACTTCATTAAGAGAGGTTAATTCTGATAGACTGAACATTGCACTAGATGGTACTTATGAGCGTAATTTTACAAAATTAGGCAGTAAATTAACTTTAAATGCACATATTACAAGCTTTGATCATAGTCAAACCCAAAATCTTGGATCCAATTATTTTTCACCATCTGGAAACTTAACACGTTCATTTAGTTTTACCACAGAAGAGGAACAAGACATAACAATCTTTACATCTCAATTAGATTATGAACAGCCTATAGGATCTGGTTCTATTGAAACAGGAATTAAATTTGCAGGAATAAATTCTGACAACCTTGTGGATTATAATAATTTTCAAGGAGAAGATCAAAATGTTACGGCTGCGCTATCTGATAATTTTGAATATGATGAAAAGGTTTATGCAGCTTATCTTACTTACATTAATTCTTGGGATAAATTTTCTGCCAAAATTGGTGTAAGGGGAGAATATACAGATGCGGTAGGTAATAGCTTATCCTTGGGTCAGCAAAATAATCAGAATTTTTTTGAATTATTTCCATCCGTGTTTTTAACCTATGCACCAAACGAGAATAATAGCTTTTCCATAGATTATAATAGAGGAGTAACAAGGCCTAAATATCAAGATTTAAATCCATTTAGGTTATTTATTAATGAAAATGACTTTAGAGAGGGTAACCCTAATTTAGTGCCACACTTCACTAACAATTTCAATTTTAATTATACCATAAATGGAGAATACTTTATAGATTTTTATTACAGAGACAACGGAGCCTATATTAGTCCGTTGGAGTTTCAAGACAATGAATTAAGAATAAAGAAAACGATAAACCAGAATGTATTAGAAAGCACTTCTTACGGATTAGATTTCACGGTTAGTAAATCGTTGTTAAGTTCTTGGTACTTTTACGGCTATGCTTCTTTATTTTACGAAGACGAAACATTTTTGGCTATCGAGAGCGGTAACGTTCCATATAAAAATAAAGTTGATGGAGTTTATTTGTATTTAGGTAATTATTTAACCTTATCTAAAGACGGTTCTTTTACTGGAGAAATATCCTTAACACATCTTTCAGAATTCATTTTTGGCTCCTATGTACAGTCTGCCACAACCAATTTAAATATAGGTTTTAGAAAAAATTTATGGAAAAATAGAGCCAGCATTTCAGTACAAATTGAAGATGTACTTAAAAAAGCAAATCCTAGGATGACTTCTAAATACCTAAATCAAGATAACTATTATTATTCCCGGGAAGAAACTAGATTTTTAAGACTAGGCTTTACCTATAATTTTGGTAATTACAGATTATCAAATAATGAAAGGGCCATTAATAAAAATGAACGCGACCGTTTAAAGGATTAAGTATTCTATTGGTTTTTTGTAATTTTGCTTTCCAAAAAAAAGAAAATTGCCAAAAATAGGAAACATACAACTGCCTGATTTTCCGCTACTTCTTGCTCCCATGGAAGATGTTAGTGACCCGCCATTTAGAGCGCTATGCAAGGAAAATGGTGCAGACGTGGTGTATACAGAATTCATTTCGTCAGAAGGGTTGATTAGAGACGCCGCTAAAAGCGTTATGAAATTAGATATCTATGAGAAAGAACGCCCAGTAGGTATACAGATTTTTGGTTCGGAATTAGATTCTATGTTAGAAGCGGTAGATATTGTGGAGAAATCTAATCCAGATATAATAGATATCAATTTTGGTTGCCCTGTTAAAAAAGTGGTTTGTAAAAATGCAGGAGCAGGCATTTTAAGAGATATTCCTTTAATGGTTAAGCTCACGGAGGCTATGGTAAAGCGTACCAAACTACCTGTAACTGTTAAAACTAGATTAGGTTGGGATAGCAACACTATAAAAATTGTTGAGGTTGCGGAACGCTTACAAGACGTGGGTATAAAAGCATTGTCCATTCATGGCAGAACCCGTGTTCAAATGTATAAAGGCCAAGCAGATTGGAAACCTATAGCAGCGGTTAAAAACAATCCTAGAATGTATATACCCATTTTTGGCAATGGAGATGTGGATACACCAGAAGCTGCAGTACGAATGCGAGATGATTTTGGTCTAGACGGAGCTATGATAGGCAGAGCTAGTATTGGCAATCCATGGTTTTTTAATCAGGTTAAGCATTATTTTAAAACAGGTGAACATCTACCATCACCAAATATGGCGGAGAGGGTAGAAGCGGCACGCAGACATTTACAAATGTCTATTGATTGGAAGGGTGAAAAACTAGGCGTTTTTGAAACACGCCGGCATTATACCAACTATTTTAAAGGTATTCCACATTTTAAAGAATATAGAATGAAGATGGTTACTAGTGATGATGCTTCGGATGTGTTCGATGTCTTTGAGGAGGTTCTAGATAAATTTGGTGACCATCAATTTGCTTAAGTTGCGGCTACTAGTTTTTTGGTAATTCTGCTACTTGCAATTTTTGCGGACAGTAATCCTAAAATAAAGATAGTTGCCATCACTATTACCAAATTTATCAGTTTAAATTCTACCGGATAAGCCAAGGTAGGCGTTATTTTAAGCCACTTAAATGTAATTTGAGACAAAACTAGTACACTGCCTAAAAATAGGCCTATTAGGCCCCCTAAACTCGTAACCATTAAACCCTGTAAAAAATAGATATTACGTAGCTGAGGCAGGGTTGTACCCAAAGCATATAGGGTTTTAGAATTCTGTTGTTTGTCTAAAATCATCATAATAATTGCTCCAACAACGTTGAATAAAGCTATAATCAGTACCAAAGTGAAAATCAGATAGGTAGCAACATTTTCGGTATTAAGCATTCTATAAAGTGTACTATTTAACTCTCTTCGGCTTACAACAGTTATAGATGTTCCCAATATCTGTTGTAATTCTCGCTTTACTTTTTCTATACTTGCATTTGGATTGAGCTTAAAGTTAATTCCGCTTACTTGCGTACTGTCTTTTTCTAAAAATGCTTGAGCTATTGGCAATCGTGTAAATACATATTTTTTATCTAGATCGTCCTCAACTGCATAAACACCACTTACCACTAAAGGCATTTGGTTATAAAAACTTCTAGAGTTTAAGGCATTTGCAGAAATTGAACCTTTACCGGGTTTTAGAGTGATTGCATTTAAAGGTTTTAAGTAATTATTTAAAGGTCCGCCTAACAGATTAAAAATACCGAGACCTATCACTGCCTGATTTTCCGCTACACCCCAATTACCAAAATACAAAGTACTATCTATTCCTGTTACCTTATGGTAAGCTTCATCTATACCTTTAAGATAGGCGATATGATTTTTCTCTTCGAAACTAAGATAAATACGTTCCTCAATTTCTTTAGAGAAATGCGCAACCCCAGCGGCGTTTTCAAGTTCCTTCAATACAGATGGGGTAACCGTGAAAAACTTGCCACTTGTAGGTCTTGCCTTTAAATCTGGGTCAAATGTGTTTGTAAACTGAAGGCTAAACGTTTTAAGCCCAGAAAATGCAGAGAGCACAACAAACAATGCAGCTGCACCAATAACTATAACTAGAAAGGTAATGAAATTGATGATATTTACTGCATTCTGACTACTTTTGGAGCGTAAATAACGCTTTGCTATGTACGCAGAAAATCCCAAAAATTAGTATTTTTTGCGTTTTTCTAATAAACTACGGTCAGTAATAGGGTTTTCTTCTCCCTTTAAAGATTTGTCAATCTTTTCTATATAATCCAAAGAGTCGTCTTTATAAAAGATAAGATTAGGTACTCTCCGTAATTGATTTTTTGTGCGCTGTGCTAGTTCGTGCTTAATTAAAGGTTCGTTAGAAGTTATGCCTTTCATTAATTCATCCCCCTTGTCAGAAGGAAAAATAGATACGTAAACCTTGGCTATAGAAAGGTCTGTAGTAATAGTAACTTTAGAAACAGAAATTAGTGTCCCCTTTAATCCTCCATCCGTTGCGGCTCTTTGCAAAACCTCTGCAAGGTCTTGTTGTAAAATGCCAGCAATCTTTCGCTGTCTTTGAGTTTCTTCCATAATTGCAAAATTACCTATTTCCTTGGCAATCTATTGTATTGCCGTATTTTTAAATAAAAATTTAAGAATATGAACAAGATAGAACATTTAGGAATAGCTGTAAAAGATTTAGAGGCTTCTAATGAATTGTTCGCAAAATTATTAGGAACAAAGCACTATAAGATAGAAGAAGTTGCATCAGAAGGGGTAAAAACTTCTTTTTTTAAAAGTGGACCTAATAAAATAGAGTTATTAGAGGCTACCCAAGCAGATAGCCCTATAGCTAAGTTTATAGAGAAGAAAGGAGAGGGGGTACACCATGTTGCTTTTGCTGTAGAAAACATAGATAAGGAAATAGAAAGATTAAAGAAAGAGGGTTTTACGGTATTGAATGAATCTCCCAAAAAAGGAGCAGATAATAAATGGGTTGCCTTTTTACACCCTAAAACCACTAATGGTGTGTTAATAGAGTTGTGCCAAGAAATAACGGAATAAGCTCAAATTATTTTGGTGTAATAAAAAATAAAATTTAATTTTGCACCCCTAGAAATAGGTCCTATAGCTCAGTTGGTTAGAGTAGCTGACTCATAATCAGTTGGTCCCTGGTTCGAGCCCAGGTGGGACCACCAACAGCCCTTCTAAGTCTTTGATTTAGAAGGGTTTTTTATTTTAAGACTAGCAGAAGACGTGGCAATATTTATACTTCTACTGTACAAATTCTGGGCTTTATACTTAATTATTCAATTAATTATTGGTTGGCCTGACCACTACAATATGTGATAAATTTCATTTTTATAAGGCATGTGCTTTAGTTTTAAGTAAATATTATTTAGAAAAATATTGTAAACAGCGGTTCTAAGGATAGGCTTTATATAGAAAAATTAGCCCTTATAACAAAATTGTAAATTGTTTCAGGTTTTCCTATTTTAGAGATTACTTAAATTTAAAGTAGAATCCGACATGGAAAAGGTATTCAACAAAATGGATGCCACACAGAGCAAAATGGAAATCATGCAAACCGAAATGGATATGTTTCGGGATAAGATGTCAACTCAGTACGAGACCCTTAATTCAAAGTACAACGTACTTATCGGAATGATAAGTTTTATAGGCTTCGTGATTACCGTGGTAACCATCGTTTCACAATTATTAAAATAGCCCTAGGGCTATTTTATATTATGGATTTCCTCACGTATCGAGTATTTAGAAATCCTTTTTTTTGTCATGGTTTTTGAATAACCAAAAACACACGCAAAAAGTAATAATCCGAACTTTAATCAGTCTTGCTAAAAATAGGCGTTCCTTCGTAAATATTTCATCGATACCCATATTCCATAAAAGGCTTATTTAAACCACCCTTTTTTTGAACTTTAATTTCAAAACCTAATTCTTAATTCTGTACGGTTTACTATTTCCGTACACTTAAATAGTTTACCTTGTATACGTTTTAATACCACAGTATGAAATTTGGTTACGCTCGGGTTAGCACAAAATCCCAAAAACACGATTTACAAGTAGATGCTTTTTTAAAAGAAGGGATACACCCTCCTAATATTTATACCGATGTTTCTTCTGGAGCCAAAGCGGAACGGCAAGGTTTGGATGATATGCTTAAAAAGTTACGCGAAGGCGATACCGTAATAGTTTGGAAGTTAGACCGGATAGCGAGGAGCCTTTCCCATTTGGCAAAGTTGGTAGAAGAGTTTGAACAAAAAGGCGTACATTTCAAGAGTATTCAGGAAAGTTTTATCGACACCACTTCCCCCCATGGTCGATTTATATTTAACATATTCGCCTCCGTGGCCCAATTAGAAAGAGATATCATAATAGAAAGAACACGAGCAGGTCTGGAAAGCTCTAGACGTAGGGGCGTTAGAATAGGCAGAAAGCCTGGGCTAAGCAAAAAGGCAGAACAAAAAGCTATTTTGGCGGAACGCTATTATAGGGATAACGAATTGAGCGTTGAAGAAATCATGAAACTAATTGATGTGGGTTCCAAGAAAACCCTTTATAAATATCTCGCTATTCGTGGACGAAGAACCTGTAAGGAATGTGGAACTTTGTTCTGGGATAAAGAACAAGAATTAGACAACGCTTTTTGTTCAAAACACAAACCAATTAAGAATTAAGAATTGTTTCGATTACAAATAATGTCATTAAAATGAATAAAAATACAGAAGTTAAATGTCCAAATTGTCATGAAGTCTTTAAAGTGGACGATTCGGTTTATTCTGATATAGTTAAGCAAGTTCGGGACCAACAGTTCCAAGATGAAATTAATAATCGCTTGGATATTGCAGAAAGGCAAAAGGCTGATGCTCTTCAATTGAAAGAGTCTCAGTTAATAAACGAATTCCAACAAAAATTTGCTGAAAAACAAAGAGAGATAGATAGCCTTCGAGAGAAAAGCAAGACGGAGCTAATCCAGGAAGTCTCAAAAAAAGACAATACAATTAGGGACTTACAATCCAAATTAGAGCAAGCGGAAACACAAAAGAAACTGGAACTGCAAGAGGCAGTCAGTGTCTTAGAAAAGGAAAAGGACAAACTAGAAAACAACCTTAAAACTAAAGAGGTAGAAAAAGAATTATTAGCCAAATCTCTAAAAGATGATTTTAGAAGGGAGTTGGAAACCAAAGACCAAGTCATAAAATACCGTGACGAAGAAATTGAGCGCTTAAAAGATTACAAACAAAAGCTTTCAACCAAAATGGTTGGCGAAACTCTAGAACAACACTGCGAAATTGAGTTTAATAAAATAAGACCTACGGCTTTTCCAAATGCCTATTTTGAAAAGGATAACGATGCTTCCGGCGGTAGCAAGGGTGATTTTATTTTTAAGGATAAGGATGAAAATGATAATGAAATTGTATCCATTATGTTTGAAATGAAAAATGAAAATGACCAAACTGCCACTAAAAAACGGAATGAAGATTTTTTTGCCAAATTGGATAAAGATAGAAATGCCAAGGGATGCGAATATGCCGTGCTTGTTTCGTTATTAGAGGCTGACAATGAGTTTTACAATACAGGAATAGTGGACGTTTCTTATAAATATGACAAGATGTATGTTATTCGTCCGCAATTTTTTATTCCGATGATTACCCTATTACGCAACGCAGGTAAAAAATCACTGGAGTATAAAACGGAGCTCAGTATTATGCGAAATCAAAATTTAGATATTACCAATTTCGAAGAAAAAATCAATGATTTTAAAACTGGATTTGCTCGAAACTATGATTTAGCTAGTAGACAGTTTGGGGATGCAATCAAAGAAATTGATAAAACCATAACGCATTTACAAAAGACAAAAGATGCACTGCTGGCATCTGTTAATAATTTACGTTTGGCAAATAACAAAGCGGAGGATTTAACTATAAAGAAGTTAACCTACAACAATCCTACCATGAAGGAAAAATTTAATGAATTAAAGTAAAATAACCCAACCAATAAATGGCCAAGAAAAAAGTACTGAAGACCAAATCTATAGAAGAAACCCTTTGGCAGTCTTGCGATAAGCTAAGAGGTTCCGTAGAACCCTCAGAATACAAACACGTAGTATTAGGGTTGATTTTTCTAAAATTTACCAGTGATAAATTTGAACAACGCAGACAGGAACTCATTGCAGAAGGTAAAGAGAAATATGTAGAAATGAAGGATTTCTACAATATGAAAAATGTTTTTTTCTTGGAAGAAGTTTCTCGTTGGTCTTATATCAGTAAAAATGCAAAGCAAGATGATATCGCTATTAAAATTGATACGGCTTTGCATACCATTGAAAAAAACAATCCTTCTTTAAAAGGAGCCTTACCCGACAACTATTTCTCTCGCTTAGGTTTAGACAAATCCAAATTAGGGTCCCTACTCGATAAAATAAATGAGATAGATACGCTACAAAATGAAGGTCAGGATATTGTTGGAAGAGTGTACGAATATTTCTTAGCAAACTTTGCCTTAAAAGAAGGAAAAGGAAAAGGTGAATTCTACACCCCAAAAAGTATTGTAAATCTTATTGCCGAAATGATAGAACCCTATAAAGGGATTATCTATGACCCTGCCTGTGGTTCTGGTGGAATGTTTGTACAGTCCATTAAGTTTATAGAAAATCATCACGGTAATAAGAAAGAGGTCTCTATATATGGTCAAGAATACACGAACACTACGTATAAACTGGCTAAGATGAATTTAGCCATTCGTGGAATTGCTGCCAATTTAGGAGATAAGGCAGCCGATACCTTTGCTCAAGACCAACACAAAGATTTAAAAGCCGATTACATTATGGCAAACCCTCCTTTCAACCAAAAAGATTGGAGAGGTGCTGATGAACTTATAGACGACCCACGTTGGATAGACTACGATGTGCCACCAAAAAGCAACGCCAACTATGGTTGGATTTTGAATATGGTAAGTAAACTTTCCGAAAATGGTGTAGCAGGATTTATTTTGGCAAATGGAGCTTTATCTGGTGGTGGTGAAGAATATAAAATCCGTAGAAAGTTGGTTGAAAACAACTTGGTAGAAGCCATTATCATTTTACCGCAAAATATGTTCTATACCACTAATATTAGTGTGACACTTTGGATTTTAAACAAAAACAAAACCGAACGAACTGTTGAATTGCCGGACACCAAACGTTACTACCGTAATCGTGAGGATGAAATTTTGTTTATGGACTTGCGCCAAATAGGAGAACCCTTTGAAAAAAAATACACCCAATTTTCAGCACAACACATTCAAGATATTGCCAAAATCTACCACAATTGGCAACAAGCAGACACAGATTATAAAAACGTACCTGAATACTGTTACAGTGCCAATTTAGAAGAAGTTGCTAAAAAAGACTTCTCGTTGGTGCCTAGTAAATATATCGAGTTTGTAAACCGTGACGAGAATATCAATTTTGATGAGAAAATGACGACTCTACAAACGGATTTAAGCGACTTGTTACAACAAGAAGCCGAGAGCAAAACCCAATTGTTAAACGTGTTTAAAGAATTAGGTTATGAGCTCGAATTATAAAAGAATCGGTGATTACATAGAGCTTGTTGATGAAAGAAATACTGATTTAAGTATTGATTTACTGCTAGGTTTAACAGTAGAAAAGAGATTTATTCCATCTGTTGCAAATACAGTTGGGACGAATATGAAGAATTACAAAATTATTCGAAAGAATCAATTTGCGTGTAGTACAATGCAAGTACGTAGAGATAAAAAAATGCCTGTTGCTATCTTAAAGGACTTTGAAAAAGCTATTATCTCTCAAGCCTATCCGGTTTTTCAAGTTGTCGATGAATCTATACTTGACCCCGATTATTTAATGATGTGGTTTTCACGTGCAGAGTTTGACAGACAAGCCACATTTCACGCTGTCGGTGGTGTAAGAGGTAGTTTAGAATGGGAAGATTTTCTTGATTTTGAACTCCCCATCCCCTCTATAGAAAAACAACGCGAAATAGTTAACGAATACAACACCGTTACCAACCGCATCAAACTCAACGAACAACTCAACCAAAAACTAGAAGAGACTGCTCAAGCTTTATATAAACATTGGTTTGTGGAGTTTGAGTTTCCAAATGAAGATGGGAAGCCATATAAGTCTAGTGGTGGAAAAATGGTGTATACCGAGGAGTTGGATAAGGAGATTCCTGAGGGGTGGAGTGTTGGAAATATAGAAGATTTGTGTGAAATAATGGATGGTGATAGAGGTCGGAATTATCCTAGTCAACAACATTTTTCAGAAAACGGCTATTGTTTGTTTCTAAATGCAGGAAACGTAACAAAGAGTGGCTTTGACCTCTCAAATAATAGTTTCATTACCAAAGAAAGAGATGAATTACTAAGAAAGGGAAAATTGAAAAGAAAGGATACAGTTCTTACTACAAGAGGAACTGTTGGGAATTTAGCATATTACAGCGAACAAATAGAGTTTGAGCATTTAAGAATTAATTCTGGAATGGTGATTTTTCGACCGAAAGAATTTAACAATTCATTATTCTTATACTACTTGATGAGAAGTCAGGAAATGACAAACAATATTGAAAACTTTTTATCAGGTTCAGCTCAACCTCAGTTGCCTATAAAGGACATTAAAAGAATATTGGTATTGATACCTATTCAAAGTAAAATTCATTCTTTTTCTGATTTAAGTATACCAATTCAAAATCAGATTGAATTACAAAAGAAAGAAATTAGAAAGCTACTTGAACTGAAAGACTTGCTTCTCACAAAAATGACCAAAGTTGAACAGGAAAAAGAGGTCGTGATATGATAACGTCTTTAAACATAAAAAATATTGCCACTTATGATGCCGTTAATGGTGTTCCTATAAATGACTTAAAAAGAGTCAATTTCTTTTTTGGTTTTAACGGTTCAGGAAAATCAACTATTGGTAAATATCTACATAATCTGAGTTTAGATACAAATAGTCAAAATTCGGATTTCAACCAGTGTACTCACGTTGGATATGATGAAACTCAGCATCAAATTTTAACCTTTAACGAAGATTTTATTGAGGAGAACTTTGTGACTAATAGTGACCTAAAAGGAGTCTTTTCTTTAAATCAATCGAATGCAATCATAGACCAACAAATTAAAGATGAAGAGGATAATGTTGAAAATTTTAAGAAGCAGATTGATAAGTATAAAGCTAAGATAGGAGCTATTGATTCAGATAAGAGTACAAAGCAAACCAATTTAGTGAATCACTGTTGGAATCAACGAAAAACGTTTGACAGTTTTACAAAAGTTAGATTAGCTTACCCTGGTAGTAGTTCTAACCATTTAACTGAAGTCAAAAGGTTATTACAAAATCCTTTAAGAACAATTTCTACGATTACCAACCTTACGGAACG
Source organism: Flavobacterium sp. ASW18X (assembly GCF_005144745.1). GTDB lineage: Bacteria > Bacteroidota > Bacteroidia > Flavobacteriales > Flavobacteriaceae > Croceivirga. Next base: position 213,242 of record NZ_SWKK01000008.1, read on the forward strand.
CTACCAAAGCTTATATGAAAAGGAACTTAAAGAAATTCAAATAAGTGTTAATGCTAAGGTATATTGGGAATTACGCAAGTTAGAAGAAAAGATTAATACCCTTTTACAAGAAGTAATAGTTGGAAATGAAGACGTTAATATTTCCGGATTAATACAAACACTTAATTCTAGAAATTGGGTTGAGCAAGGGTTAGATTATATTGAATCTTCAGGTAGCACTTGTCCCTTCTGTCAGCAAGAGACCATTGATGCAGAATTAAGGGAACAGTTTTCTAAGTTTTTTGATGAAACGTACAAAGAAAAAATAGCTGAATTGGAGGCTTTAAAAACTTCATATAGAGAAAAGGCTAATGTTTTTATTTCCAATATTTCTCAAATTCAAAATGAGTTCAATCCCCAAAATAAAGTTTCTAACCTTGTAATATCCTTATCAGCTTTATTTGACGATAATGTTGATATAATAAGCTATAAAATAGAACACTCGAACGAGAAGAAAACAATTACCAGCTTACACGCAAAAAAAGCTGCTTTGTCTGAAATTATAAAACTGATAAAAGATAATAACGAGCTGTTCTCTGATTTAGATGCCAATAAAGAAACTTTACTTAATGATATATGGAATTATATAGCCAATAATTGTCGAGACGAAATTGATGGTTTTGCAGATAGAGAAGCTAAATATGATAGTATTAAAGAGTTAGCTGGTCATTTGAAAGCTTACTATTATGGTAAAATTACAGCAGCAAAGCAAAATATTGAAACCCTAAGAAACCAAACGGCAGATACAAAAGAAGCAGTAGATTATATTAATAATATACTGAAAAATGCAGGCTTTGCAGGTTTTGAAATTGCTGAAAAGGATAAGGTAAATAATATTTCCAGATATTACTTAAAGCGTCCTCAAACACAGGATGATAGTGAACCAATATTCAAAACTCTTAGTGAAGGTGAAAAGAATTTTATTTCGTTCTTATATTTTTATAGGTTGTGTTTGGGAACTGATGACCTCCAAAGCAATGGTAACAAAAAGAAAATAATAGTCATTGATGACCCTGTTTCTAGCTTAGACAGTCAAGCTCTATTTATTATCACGACCTTAATTAGAGAGTTAATCCAAAGAAAAGGCAGTAGTAATAAACCTGATAAACGGTCCTTTTTAAATCAGAATATTAGTCAGGTCTTTATTTTGACTCACAATTTCTATTTCTATAAAGAAGTGTCTTTTGAAAACAGAATTTGTACACATCATTATCATTTTAACCTTAAAAAGACTGCAAACAGTACATCAATAAATGGACAACACGAGAGAATTATCAAAGATGACTATTCTTTACTTTGGTCAAGTTTAAAGGAGACTAAAGAGAACCTTCATAATGGTAGCACCAATAACATCTTCATTTCAAATACAATGAGGAGAATAATTGAAAGCTATGTAAACTTTATTGGTTTAGGTACAGATTCTTGGTCGGCACTTTTAAATGAAAATAAAGATTTACCAAATTACTACATTAAATGTGCTTTTATATCTACCATAAATGATGAAAGCCATAAAGTTTCGGCTCTTGATGGAATTTATTATCAAAAAATAATAAATGAGCAGCCTCAAGTATTATTCGATGTATTTCTCTCCATATTTAAAACAATTGGTAAGGAGCATTATGAGATGATGATGGATGAGCAAATAGCAGCGTAATCAAAAATTAAAAAATATTTATGACAGAAACCAACCGCATAGAATACAAAGCACAACTCACCAAAGATTTAGATTTGGAAAAAGAAGTGGTAGCCTTTTTAAACTACCACGAGGGCGGTTTGGTCTATATCGGTATTGATAAAAATGGAAAGACCTTAGGTGTTACTGATTCAGACGCCGATATGCTTAAAATAAAAGACCGCATTAAAAACAACATTGCTCCTTCGGCTATGGGCTTGTTCGATGTGGTGTCAGAAGAAAAAGACGGTCAGCCTATCATTAAAATCATTGTGGCCAGCGGCAGCGAAAAACCCTATTTCAAGAAAAAATATGGGATGACCGAGAAAGGTTGTTTTTTGCGTGTAGGTACAGCGGCCGAGCCAATGCCACAGGCAATGATTGATAAGCTTTTTGCTGGTAGGACGCGTAACTCTATCGGTAAGATAAAATCCCATCGTCAGGACCTTAATTTTGAACAGCTTTCCATTTATTATCAGGAAAAGGGCAAAACCCTGAACAGTCAATTCAAGAAAAACCTGGAATTGCTAACAGAAGATGGCGATTTAAACTATGCAGCTTACCTTTTGGCTGATGTCAATAACATTTCCATTAAAGTAGCCAAATACAATGGTTTGGACCGGGTTAACCTTGCTGAAAATAACGAGTACGGTTATTGTTCCCTAATCAAGGCCACCAAGAGTGTCTTGGATAAATTGGAAGTAGAGAATACAACCTTTGCCACTATTACTTCCAAAGAAAGAATAGAGGAACGGTTATGGAACGCGGTAGCTTTGCGAGAGGCTGTTTTAAATGCTTTTGTGCATAACGATTATACTCGGGAGGTACCCCCTAAATTTGAGGTTTTCGATGACAGGATAGAGATTACTTCAGCAGGTTCCCTGCCGGAAGGGTTGAGCCAGGAAGATTTTTTTAAGGGTGTTTCCATTCCCAGGAACAAAGAACTAATGCGTGTATATAAGGACGTAGAGTTAGTGGAACAATTGGGTTCTGGGATTCCTAGGATATTACAAAGTTACGGTAGCTACTGTTTTAAGTTCATGGACAATTTTACCAGAATGGTTTTTCCATCTTCAGGTAAGGCTTCGCATAACCCTGCTCCTGATAGTGATTGGGATACATTACAAAAAGAGTTTCATACACTGAGAAGCAGTGATAAACCTAGTGGAGATGGGTTTTTGCCGTGGATCAAGGATAATTTGCCCACCTTGGTGCGCGAACTTCAGGAAAGCTTCAGAATAACTTCAGGAAAGCTTCAGGAAAACTTCGGGAAAGGATTTGAAATACCGAAAATACTAGGTTCAGAAAACACATCAGGTAAACCTTCATATAAGAAGCTGCCAAACAGCTTTATTATTTTGATGCTATTGGCAATAGATGCCACTATTACGGCAGAAGAGATTTCAACATTAATAGGTATTTCAGAACGTGCAGTGTTTTCAAACTTAGACAAACTCAAAAATGCCAATTTGATAGAACGTGTAGGTGGTAGAAAAGAAGGCTATTGGCAAATTATAGTACAAGAATGAAAAAATTTACAGAAGCAAAATTAGAGGAAGCGTTTATAGAATTATTGGGTAATGAAGGTTATCCACATTTTTTAGGGAATACCATTAGCCGTATGCCCGAAGAAGTGTTGATTGAAGAAGATCTCATCGAGTTTCTAATAACACAATACAAAAAAGAAGGATTAACCCTTACCGAGGCTAAATCCATTGTATTACAGCTTAAAACCTTACCTGCTTCTGATTTATATGAAACCAATAAAAAAATAATCCAGTGGCTGTCTGATGGTTTTATTCTAAAGCGAGAAGACCGTAACCAAAAGGATATTTGGGTATCTTTAATTGACTATGTGGGCTTAGACCGTCAAATTCAAGGAAAAAACTTAGACACTCTATCAGTAGCCGAACCTCAAGAAAAATACGGAGACAATAACATCTACAAATTTGTTAACCAACTTGAAATTGTAGGTACAGAAAAACGTATTCCTGATGGTATTATTTACATCAACGGAATACCAGTGGTAGTGTTTGAATTTAAAACGGCTATTCAAGAGAATTGCACCATCCATAACGCTTATGTACAGTTAACAACACGTTATAAAAGAGATATTCCAGAGCTTTTTAAATACAATGCATTCTGTGTTATAAGTGATGGGGTAAACAACAAAGCAGGTTCATTTTTTGCACCCTATGAGTTTTACTATGCGTGGCGTAGAATATCAGGTTTATCTAAAGATGTAGATGGTATTGATAGTATGTTTACCCTTATTCAGGGAATGCTTCATCAAAACAGATTAAGGGATATTATTCAGAATTTCATTTACATACCTGATACGTCTAAAAAAGATGAAAAAATAGTATGTCGATATCCACAATACTATGCCGCAAGAGCTTTATACAACAATATCAAAAAAGCTCAAAAACCAGAAGGAGACGGAAAAGGTGGAACATACTTTGGAGCGACTGGTAGCGGTAAGAGTTACACCATGCTCTATCTCACAAGGTTATTAATGAAGAGTGAATATTTTGAAAACCCTACAATCGTTCTCATTACAGACCGTACCGATTTAGATGACCAACTTTCAGGACAGTTTACCAATGCTAAAATTTATATCGGTGATGATACGATAACAAGCGTAGAAAGCAGAGCTGAATTAAGAGAGCTATTACAAGGTCGTGCAAGTGGTGGTGTATTCTTAACCACCATTCACAAGTTTACAGAAGATATTGAATTATTAAGTGAGCGTACTAATGTGATTTGTATTTCTGATGAAGCACATAGAAGTCAAACCAATTTAGACCAAAAAGTTAGAGTTACAGAAAAGGGCGTGAAAAAATCTTTTGGCTTTGCTAAGTATTTACACGACTCTTTACCCAATGCAACTTATGTCGGTTTTACAGGAACACCAGTTGATGCGACCTTAGATGTATTCGGTAAAGTGGTGGACGCCTACACGATGACCGAATCGGTTAAGGATGAGATAACGGTGCGCATTGTGTATGAAGGTAGAGCAGCGAAAATAGCTTTACAGAATAGCGAATTAGAAAAGATTGAGAAATATTACGAAGAAGCTGCGGAAGCTGGAGCCAATGAATACCAGGTAGAAGAAAGTAAAAAGCAATCTGCAAATATGAATGCCATTCTTGGCGACCCGGACAGACTGAAAGAATTGGCAGCCGACTTTGTTCATCACTACGAAAACCGAGTTACAGAGGGTGCTACTATAAAAGGAAAAGCAATGTTCGTAAGTAGTTCTCGCAGTATTGCTTATGAATTTTATAAGAATGTATTAGAATTACGACCTGAATGGAACGAAGTAAAAGTTGCAGAAGAAGGGGCAGTGCTTTCAGATAAAGATAAGAGGGAAATCAAACCTATGGAGCGTATCAAAATGATTATGACTCGTGGTAAAGAAGACCCAAAGGAATTGTACGATATATTGGGCACAAAGGATTATCGCAAGGAACTTGACAGACAATTCAAGAACGAGAAATCCAATTTCAAGATAGCCATTGTGGTGGATATGTGGTTGACCGGTTTTGATGTCCCCTTCTTGGACACTATCTATATTGACAAGCCTATCCAACAACATAACCTGATACAGACCATTTCCCGTGTGAACCGTAAATTCAAAGGAAAAAATAAGGGCTTAGTGGTGGATTACATTGGCATCAAAAAACAAATGAACCTAGCCCTTAAAAAATACTCAGAGGGCGATAAAGATAATTTTGAGGATATACAACAATCCTTGGTAGTGGTCAGAAATCACTTGGATTTACTGGCTAAATTGTTACATAAATTAGATAGCTCAAAATACTTTAATGGTACGGCACTGGAACAATTGAACACCCTGAATATGGCCGCGGAATTTGTACAGCTGACCAAGGATATGGAAACTCGTTTTATGGGCTTGGTTAAAAGATTAAAAGCAGCTTATGATATCTGTGCAGGGAGTGGGGAATTGACACAACAGGAAAGGGATTTTACCCATTTCTACTTAGCAGTTCGGTCTATTGTTTTCAAACTTACCAAAGGGGATGCACCTGACACCGCCCAAATGAATGCCAAAGTAAGGGAAATGATAAAGAATGCTTTACAAAGTGATGGTGTAGATGAGATTTTTAAAATGGGCGAAGAAACTGAGAAAGAGCAGGACATCTTTGATGAACACTACTTGGCGAAAATTGATAAAATAAAGCTGCCCAATACAAAGATCAAATTGTTACAACAGTTGTTGGCCAAGGCTATTGGCGAAATGAAGAAGGTAAATAAAGTAAAAGGCGTTGACTTCTCCAAAAAAATGGAATCATTGGTTCAGAAATACAATGAGCGTAAAGATGATGTATTACAGAGTGTGGTATTGGACGATTTTGCCAAGCAAATTACAGATATGATTTGGGAGGTTTACAAAGAATTTAAGGCAGGTGATGATTTAGGGATTGATTTTGAGGAAAAAGCATTTTATGACATCCTAAAGGAGCTTTGTGTAAAGTATGACTTCAGTTATCCCGAAGATAAATTAATTGAACTGGCACGCGCTGTTAAAGATTTGGTTGATGGTCAAGCACAGTTTCCGGATTGGAACAAAAGAGATGATATTAAATCTGCTTTAAAAGTAGGTCTAATACTTCTTTTAGATGAGCATGGCTATCCACCAGTAGAAAGGGATGAAGTTTACAAGGAAATCTTTGAGCAAGCGGAGAATTTTAAGAAGTATAGTAAATGAAAAAGTTTATTGATTTAACCTCAGAGGAATCTAAGGGTTTAGATAAACCACTATTTGAGAATGCACTTAGACTGAAAGAAAATTCGGAATTACTTGCTGCTACAAAGAATTCTTTCAGTATTGCAACCTCACTTTTAATATTGAGCTCAGAAGAAATGGTAAAAGCAATTCTAGTTTTATTGCACTCTGAAGGTTATAAGGTTTACAAGCTTGAAGAAGCTTCAAAATTCTTTAAAGATCATAAAATTAGGCACCAAATCTGGCAGTTAATCGAAACGGGTTACGAACTTTTTGAGGCCAAAGAAAATTGGAATTCAGCAAAGTTGAACTTTAAATCCGATAAAAAAAACGTAATAGATTCTTTGCTTAATAATCTATATGCAGTATACATGGCTTATAAGCCTTTATCAAATTTAAAGAAAAGAGTTGAGGAGATACAAGATTTTAATGATTTAAAAAACAAAGGATTGTATGTGGATTTTAGGGACGGGTTGGTAATTCCAAGTGAAAGTGTAAATGAGAAAGAATATAATCTGGTAATACCAATTACAGAACGATTGTTTAAGTTCTATAAGGGAATTGAAAAGTTATTTCGGGCAACAATTGAAGCGAATCACATATCAAACGCAGAAAGTCAAAAGCAAAAAGAAGATTTAAAATTGTTAATTGATACTGCATTAAAGGATTTTTCATTTAAAAAGTTGAATTAATAATTTTATCTCAATTCTCACTCATCAAGGATTGACCCTAAATTATTATTGCAAAACAGTAATAACAAACTGTACTTACTATCTTAGGAAAAAGTTTAATAATTGATGCAAACAAATATTATTAAATATAAAAGAATGATTAATGGACAGATGCAATATGAATTCTTCCAATTAGAAGTGTTTAACATTCTTTATAGAGAGTTAGGGTTTACATCTATAAAAATCAATGGTCGTAATAAATTATTGGAACGGGTTCCAGAAGGATACAAATTTGTTTCCATCCACATCCTTAAAGATAGTTTCAGGGAATATTTGGAAAACGATTTTGATTTAAGTACACTTCCAGAAGAAGTAAACCATGTCGATTTATTTAATATGTTTTTTAAAGAAAAACCAATTACTAGAAGCTATGCAAATGCATTTTTCCACAGTAAGGATAAGCTAAATCCGAATGATTATCAGATTAAGGGAGAGTTTCTAGTACTCAAATAAATATATTTTCTTCCTGTCTCACATTGAGTACTTTTATAAGTTAGGGATGAAAAATTTAGATTAAAAAATGGCAGAATTAAAGATTAAAGGAAATTTTACACCAAAAAACAAACCAGAACGTGTACAGAAGTTTTTAAGTTTAGCGCTTAAAAGTGGGGAGTTTATGACTGCACCAGGTAAACTTACATGTACTTATATTGAATCTCTTAGACAACATCAAATTGATGAGAATACAACTGAAATATCGGAACAACGTTTACGTCAGATATTTGATAATGATGAACTAAACTTTTTGGTGTGAGGCAACAATACAAGAAAATAATTTAATTAATCAATTTTCTTTTATCCTCACTTATTACGGATATACCCTCACTTATAGGGACCTATTGTTATTTTTACAATTTTGGCTATGAATTAGTTTCTTGGGGAAAGTTCAAAAAAAGGATTTTCTGCTCGTCTAAGATTTAGTAGTTTTATACAAAAGAGATATCTGTTATTACGGATATCCAATTGTTGTGCATAATGCGATAATCGTACTGAAATTCAATATTAGAACAAAATATCCCAACCGCACAAACAACACATTTATTTTTTCTAACCACAAAGAGCCAACGCCTAAAAAATAAAAGAGCTGTTTTTGCCAACGCTCAAAAACAGAATAAAAAAATTAGGAAACGACTTTTGCAACACCATTGCACGTAAAAAATTTTACCTTTGCATAAGTGAAAAACATCGCAGTCTTATTATCCATTCTATTTCTTGTTCTATCTATAAAACCTTGTTCAGATGGAAACAATGCGGAAGATTTACATAAAGACGAAATAAGCGCAAATCACAACCATCAAGAGGATAATGATGATTCCTGCCCAATAACTTGTCTTTGCAATTGCTGTGGAATGGCTATATCCTACGTGCCAGTCAAAACATTCAGGTTGAATCTAAACGAAAAAATCTCAACAGAGGTTTTTTCAAATTATCAATCGAACTATCGTTTCGATTTTCTTTCCAACATTTGGCAACCGCCACAATTGAATAGCTAAAAAAATAGCCCAAATTTTTTAGTTAATCAATTTTACATTTTCAATGAATAAATACATATTGAGCTTAATGCTCACAATGATAGCGTGCTTTAATACAAAAGCACAAACATCTGATATACAAATAAAAGTAGTTTCAAAAACTGATAGCGAACCTTTACTGGGAGCAACAGTTTATTTCCCGGAATTGGGAAAAGGAGCGGTAACTGATTTTTATGGTATCGCAACTTTTAGAGAAATTCCAAATGGAGTGCAGAAACTTAAAATTTCATACATTGGTTTCACATCCATAAATACAAGTATTGAAGTAGAAACGCAATATGCGTTTACATTTCAGCTCGAAGCAGGCGGTAACAAACTCGATGAAGTTGTTATACAATCTTCAAGGAATACGAGAACCGTAAAGAAAATCCCAACAAGAATAGAATTTATTGGTGCAGAAGAATTGGGCGAAAAAGCCATTATGAACCCAACTAATATTTCAATGGTGCTTCGGGAAAGCACAGGAATCCAAATGCAACAAACCTCTTTAAGTAGCGGAAACACAAATATTAGAATTCAAGGTCTTGATGGTCGTTACACACTGCTTTTAAGAGACGGTTTTCCACTTTATGGTGGTTTCTCAAGCGGTTTAAGCATTTTACAGATTCCACCTTTGGACTTGCAACAATTTGAAATCATAAAAGGAAGTTCATCTACCCTATATGGTGGTGGTGCAATTGCAGGTTTGGTAAATATGGTTTCAAAAACACCTAACGAAGAACCAGCTTTGGACATTATGTTGACCCAAACACAAGCGTTGGGTAGTACAGCAAATGTGTTCTACAGCAAACGCAACGAGAAATTTGGTGTTTCGATGTACGGTTCTGGTCATTATCAAAAAGCGTATGACCCAGAAGATGATGGTTTCAGTAACTTGCCGAAAACCAAATCTATCTCATTCAATCCAAAGTTCTTTTATTATCCGTCTGAAAAAACTACATTTTGGATTGGACTTAATGGTACATATGACGACAGAATTGGTGGCGACATCACAAAAATAGAACATGGCAAAAATGGAATCCATCAATATACCGAAGAAAACACTTCGAAACGATTGAGCAGTCAAGCGGTTTACAAAACGCAATTAGATTCAGTGAGTTCTTTCAACATTAAAAATAGCGTATCGTTTTTTGATAGAAATTTGACCATTCCAGATTTCATGTTTGACGGAAAACAAATCAATTCATTTACGGAGATTTCATATCAAAAGGAAAATTCAAGAGCAGACTGGATTTTCGGTGCAAATTTATACACTTCAAATTTTGATGAAAACGAAAATGCACGACTACAGCGTGACCAAACCGATGTAACCTACGGAGCGTTTGCCAATAATATCTACGATATTTCAGACAGTTGGATATTAGAAACTGGCTTAAGAGCAGATTACAATACCGATTTTGGTTTTTTTCCACTTCCGAGAGTTTCATTATTATATAAAAACGATAGCGAATTTTCGAGCAGAATAGGTGGCGGATTGGGTTACAAAATTCCAGATATTTTTACCGAAGAGGCAGAATTAATCAATTTTGAAAATATCCTTGCAATCGATAAAGAAGAGCTAAAAGCAGAACGTTCTTACGGTGTAAATCTTGATTTCAATTACCAAACTCGATTATTTGAAACTATAGGCTTTTCGGTTAATCAATTATTTTATGTGACTGCAATCAATAATGGATTATTGCTAAATAGGACGGATGATGGCTTTTTCGAATATGAAAATGCAACAGAAGAGATTTTAAGCAAAGGTACAGAAACAAACATCAAATTCACTTACAAAGATTTCAGATGGTTTTTAAATTATGCGTTTATAGATACCAAATTGAACTATTTAGCAGGTAACCCACAAAAACCATTAACTGCAAGGCACAATGCAGGAAGTGTATTAATGTATGAATCTGACAAATGGCGTATTGGTTACGAAACATTCTATACAGGAAAGCAAAGATTATCCAACGGAATAGAAACAACAGATTTTGTAACAATGGGCTTATTGGCGATGCGAAACTTTAAATTTGGTAGTGTTTTCGTAAACTTTGAAAACTTTACCGATAGACGACAGAGCAGATTTTCGCCATTGGTTTTGCCACCACACGAAAATCCAGAATACCCTGAAATTTACGCACCAACGGATGGATTTATTTTTAGCGTTGGCGTAATCATAAAACCTTTTGGAAAAGAAGACCACGATTAAATATGAAAAAGATAGAGCAAATTTTAGAAAGTAAAAATATCCGCGTTACCGCAATGCGTTTATTGATTTATAAATTTTTGGCAGAAAAAGAAATCGCAGTTGCGTTAAGTGATATTGAAAACAATTTCGAGAAAGCTGACAGGACAACTTTATACCGAACCGTAAAAACTTTTGAAGAAAAAGCAATCGTACACCAGATAGACGATGGAACAGGAATTACTAAGTATGCACTTTGTGAAAAAGGCTGTAATTGTAAAATTGAAAACGATTTGCACCTTCATTTTCATTGTATCAATTGCAACGAAACTGTTTGCTTAACCGAGCATAAAATACCGCAGATTAAAGTTCCGAAAGGTTTTGTTTCAGAAAATATAAATTTGGTTGTTAAAGGTATTTGCCATAAATGTAGCGGGCTATAAATGCACCTCCATTGCATCTTATTTCAATTTACATTAGTACAATAATTTTAAATTATGAAATTTAATACCATTATTCCGAAAAACCTAAAGCAGGCTTATTCAAGCGAGTTAGAAATCTATAGGTTCAATTTGAGAAATGGAGACTATAATAGTGCTTGGCATCATTTAGAGCGAAGTCATATTATTGGTCAATCTTACCCAGTAGAGCATACCTATTCCCATTGGTTAATGCTAAAATTTGGATTTCGACAGAAAGATTTCAAAGAAATTATAGGTCAAATTATTAGGTTGCTTATTGGCGGTTGGAAATCATTTATTAATCACGTTCCTCTTGGTAACACAGGTGGTGCTAATGTACCACCATTGAGAAAAATGCCGATTCCAAGTGATATTGAAGTGTTATTTCAAAACAAATAATCTATGTCGCACAATCATTCGCATCGCCAGCATTCATCAAAAAATTTAAAAATTGCATTCTTCTTAAATTTAGGATTTACCGTTTTTGAATTTATTGGTGGTTTGTACGTAAATAGTATTGCTATTGTTTCAGATGCTGTTCACGATTTGGGCGACAGTCTTTCGCTCGGAACATCGTGGTATTTGGACCAAAAATCGAAAAAAGGCGCGAACAATAAATTCTCGTATGGCTACAAACGCTTTTCGCTACTTGGAGCGTTGATAAACAGTATTGTTCTCTTAATTGGTTCGACATATGTTATTTACGAGGCTGTAAAAAGATTAATAGAACCTGAACATTCTGATGCACAAGGAATGATACTTTTTGCTATTGTTGGTGTAGCTGTAAACGGTTATGGAGCTTGGAAAGTGAGCAAAGGAACATCTATGAATGAACGAGTAGTTTCCTTGCATTTACTTGAAGATGTCTTGGGTTGGGTAGCTGTGCTTATCGTTTCGATTGTTTTATACTTCTATGATAACAATTACCTCGACCCAGCATTATCATTGCTTATTACCCTTTATATTTTGTTCAATGTATTTAAGCGCTTAAAAGAGACATTATTTGTTTTTTTACAAGGTGTTCCAAAAGACATTGACCTGGATGCCATTAAAAACAGCGTACTGCAATTGGACAATGTTGCATCATTACATCATACACACTTATGGTCGCAAGAGGGCGAAAACCACGTTTTTACGACACACATAAAATTGAAGAACATTACCGAATTTGACCAGATACTGACGGTTAAAAAAGAAGTAAAATACATCTTGCAAGAATACAAATTCCATCACTACACCATTGAAACGGAACTTGACGCAGAAACATGCGAATTAAATGATGACAACTGAAATGCCAACGCCGAAAGCCATACACATCTACAGTCGCTCAAGCCAGCGCACCACCAAAACTGTAAAAGAGTATGTCTTGCCAACACTCAAATCCGAACTAAAAACAAACATCGGAAACCCAAGCTGAACATGAAAAGCACTATGCACAACAACGTGTATAAGCAATAGCAGTTTGAGTGCTTTATCGATGCTAATTTTCTTAAATTAAAGTATATTATAAACTGAAAAGTAGTTGCTAAAAATCTGCTACTGATCATACACAAGACCGTTGAAAGTTCAAAAAAAGGATTCTCAGGAATCCAAACCGAACAAGTAGCGAACAAGTAACCGAACAAGTCAGCGACTAAGTAACCAACCAAGGAAGTAGTCACGTAAAAATCCTAATGAGGAACAATATTATTAATGATTAAATGCTTAGAGAATGTGATTATAACATCCTTAAAAGGGTCATTAATCGCAATGCATTGTTAATTGGTTCTTTTTTTGATTCTTACCTTTAGCCTAAAACAGGATGAATAGGGGGGAGATTATTCTATACGATGATAAACCAAGCATAGAAATTCGGTTGGATAATGACACCATTTGGTTAAATCAAAAACAAATGGCGGAGTTGTTTGATAAAGATACCGATACCATTGGCCTACATTTGAAAAATATCTTTACCACCAAGGAATTGGATAAAAAAGCAACTACCGAGAAATACTCGGTAGTTCAGAAAGAAGGTAATAGACATGTAAAACGTAAAGTTTTATTCTACAATTTAGACGCAATAATTTCAGTTGGCTACCGAGTAAATTCGAAACAGGGAACCCAATTTAGAATATGGGCTACCCGTACGCTAAAAGAATATCTAGTCAAGGGTTATGTTGTCAATGAAAACAGGTTAGCCCAAAAGGAAGAGGAAATCCAAATACTTAGAAACGGTATTTCGATATTGGGTAGGGCAATGGAAGAAAAGTCAAACCATGAAAGTAATGAATGGCTGAAACTGTTTTCCCAGGGTTTGGAACTATTGGATGACTACGATCACGAGAGATTGGACAAGAAAGGCCTAACTAAAAAAGAAGCCATATTTCCTAGCATAGAGGAATACCAAGTACTTATACAACAAATGTCAACTAAATTTGATTCTGAAGTTTTTGGAAAGGAAAAGGACAAAAACTTTCAAAGCTCCATCGCACAGATTACAAAAGGTTTCGGAATTGAGGATTTTTATCCAACCATAGAAGAAAAAGCTGCCACTCTACTATACCTAATTACTAAAAACCATTCCTTTGTTGATGGTAATAAGCGAATAGCAGCGGCATGTTTTCTTAAATTCCTAAGCGCTAACAGTATGCTTGTTTCTCAAAATGGCAAAGTAATTATCAGTAATGATAGCTTGGCAAGTTTAACACTATTCATTGCTTCCAGTAAGCCTGAAGAAATGGAAACAGTAAAACGTTTGGTGATAAGTGTTTTAAATAGGGGTAATTAAATTAAAGTTCAAAAAAAGGATTTTCTGTCCGTTTTAGATTTGGTAGTTTTATGCCATACAGATATTGGTATTAGCACAGATATCTACTGGTCAATGTGCATTGGACTAAAAATCGTATTCAAATGAAAATAGAAATTGCGGAATCTCTAATTTACAGTTATTTAAAACATGTTGAAGGATGTAGAATCGTACAAACCAATTGGACTACAAGTGGAAAATGGACAGTAACCAAATATGAAAAAGAAAGAGCAAGGGTATTATTTAATAAGATTACTTCATCAGAGCATTTTAGTGGAATCTTTAAAAAAAGTTCATTTGACCAATTGATTAAACAAGCCGAAATTGATGTTATAGGAATTAATACCGCAGAAGAAACAATTTATGGAATAGATGTAGCATTTCATTCAGCAGGGTTGAACTATGGAAGCAAAACCGAAACTGCCATAAGAATTGTAAAAAAGATTTTTAGAACAGTTTTTATAATGCAATCTTACTTTGACGAAAATGAAAAATTTAAATCATATTTCATCACACCAAAAGTTAATCCAGCTACACAAGTAATTATCGAGAATTTGATGATAAAAGCAAAAGAAGTAATAAACGATGACAATATTTCTATTGACTTTATATCAAATGAACAGTTTTATGTGGAGATTGTTGATCCACTTTTGATAAATATAGATGAGGAACACGATACGGCTGAATTGTTTTCTCGTGCAATTAAGTTAATGAATCTTGACGGTCGGAACAGAAAGTCAAAAATAACAGGACCAAAACCTATAATTAATCGAATAACAAGTTCAAAAAAGGAAGTGAACGGAATGAAAATTGGACAGTTTGTTCAACATAGTTTTAGAAAAGCATTTGACCTGAACCTTTTGTCTGACAGAGAAATAATTGAACTTCAAAAACCTGAATACTCTAAACGAATTTTCAACTCTAACTTTGAAGTTTTAAGAAATAAAAACAGACCTATTGAAGATGAATATGGTAGAAAAAGATACTATTCGAAAGAAATCTTTTGCGGCAACTATCATTTGACTTCACAATGGATTGAGCCACAATGGAAATTATTACTTGATTGGCTCAAAAAAATTGGATATGAATATAAAAATTATGCCCCTTAAAAAGGGTCTGTGGTAGACAAAAGTTCAAAAAAAGGATTTTCTGCCCGTCTAAGATTTAGTAGTTTTATACAAGAGAGATATTCGTTATTACGGATATCCAATTGTTGTAGCACATTTGAATGACCGAACTAATTTTAGAAATATTAGTAAACTTTGGACTGATTCGTGAAGATTATAAACACCATAAAAAAATCTCGAAAAAGGAAAAAGCCGACGGAAAGAAAAGACCGTTTCAAAGGTATTTTCTACAACCGAGTTCGATAATGGTTATTTCAGTTTTGGTAATCGGAATTATAAGTTCATTTCTATTTTTTAGTTACCAGCGAATATCAATTTTTCCAAAAAAGACAAAAAAAGAAATTATGGAAATAACTGAACGAATGGAAAATTGGAAAGAAGAGTATGGAACTTACCCAACAGACTTAAATGAATTGATTGGAAATAATCCGATGCAACAGGAATGGAAAACGGACTCGTGGAATAGACCTTACCAATATGCGGTGACAGAAGATGGCAAGGGATATTTAATTGTTTCTGCAGGTTCAGACGGAAAGTTCGAAACGGAAGATGACATAAAAAAATCTAACTATGTCCTGGAATAAGGATTTTGAAAAAAGATTCTGGAAAGAATATAAAAAGGGAATTTATTCCTATTTAAGAGTTAGTAATTTTATAACAGATAAATTGCTTTTCTTTAAAGGGGTTGTTATAAACATGTGTAAATAAATCATTTTGTTTGAAACTATTTTAAAATAACAGAGACGATTAAATTTTTTTCAAGAAACCACCTTGAATATAATTTTGTAAATTTATCAGGATGAGAAGGTTTTTGCATAAAATACTGTCTATTCTAATGGCATTTGTGGTGTTGTTCACGACATTGTCATTCACGGTGGATATGCATTACTGTGGGGATTCTTTGGTCGATTTTAGTTTCTTTACGAAGGCGAAAACTTGCGGAATGGAAAAGGCACAACCTTCCAAGGGTTGTGAAAACCCTACACTAAGCAAAAAATCTTGTTGTTCGAACCAAAAAATCCTAAAGGAAGCTAGCGACGACCTTAAAACATCATTTGACAAACTTAATTTTGAGCAACAGACGTTCGTTGCAACATTCTTCTTCTCCTACATAAATCTTTTCGAGGGACTTGGCGATAAAGTTATTCCAACTAAGGATTACTCTCCCCCCTTTATAGAACGGGACGTCCAGATACTTTACGAGACCTATTTAATTTGATTTTAAGACAGTAACCTTTTCAGACCTGTTCCTCACATGCGGGATTCTGGGCACGTTTTGTTGTATTCAACTTTCAGAATTGCACCAAGACCACCATTGTATAACTGTCTAATAATCATTTTATATGCTGAACAAAGGCATTAAATACCTTATAGAAAACAAGCTCGTTGCGGTACTGATGCTCGCCCTTTTCGTTGGTTGGGGTATTGTAAACGCACCTTTCAACTGGGATACTGGAATATTTCCCAATGACCCTGTGGCCGTGGATGCCATACCGGATATTGGCGAAAACCAACAGATTATTTTTACCAAATGGCAAGGGCGTTCTCCGCAGGATATCGAGGACCAAATCACTTATCCACTTACCACTTCATTAATAGGAATACCAGGTGTCAAAACTATACGTAGTTCCTCGATGTTCGGGTTTTCGAGTATCTATATCATTTTTGAAGAGGACATCGAATTCTATTGGTCACGAAGCCATATTCTTGAAAAACTCAACTCGCTTCCCAGCGGCCTGTTACCCAATGGTGTCAATCCCGTCCTGGGTCCGGATGCCACGGGATTGGGTCAAATTTTCTGGTACACCTTGGAGGGCCGTGATAAGGATGGGAATGTCACTGGCGGATGGGATTTACAGGAATTACGTAGCATACAGGATTACTACGTTAAATATGCGCTCTCTTCTGCTAATGGTATATCAGAAGTGGCTTCAATAGGGGGTTACGTTCAAGAATATCAAGTGGATGTTGAACCAGAAAAGATGCGGCAATACAACATTGGTTTGGCCGATGTCGTAAAAGCTGTAAAGGAAAGCAATCAGGACATCGGTGCCCAGACTTTGGAAATGAACAAGGCCGAGTATCTAATACGGGGTCTTGGGTATGTAAAATCCATTGCCGATATAGAAAATGCAGTTGTTGATTCCGAAAATTTTACACCTCTTTTAATTAAAGATGTCGGTAAGGTCCACTTGGGCCCTGCAACTCGTCGAGGCATTTTGGACAAGGAAGGTGCCGAAGTCGTGGGCGGTGTGGTGGTAGCACGCTATGGTGCCAATCCTATGGAAGTCATCAATAATGTTAAAGACCAAATAGATGAATTAAGTTCGGGACTTCCCACTAAGGAATTGGCCGACGGTCGAACCTCACAAGTCACCATCGTTCCCTTTTATGACCGTACCGAACTTATTCAGGAAACTTTGGGTACGCTCAAGGAGGCCCTCACAATGGAAATCCTTATTACCATTTTGGTTATCATTATAATGGTGTTCAATCTTAGGGCGTCGATTTTAATTTCAGGATTATTGCCTGTGGCGGTGTTGATGGTCTTTATCACGATGAAGCTCTATAATGTGGATGCAAATATCGTGGCACTTTCAGGTATTGCCATAGCCATTGGTACGATGGTAGATGTCGGGGTCATCCTCGCCGAAAATATGATTCGCCATCTGGAAGACGAAGACTTGCGGGTAAATAAGAGAGGTCAGCCTTATACCACAAATGAAATCATTTATAATGCCACCTCCGAAGTTTCTGGTGCCATCGTTACTGCGGTATTGACTACGATAATCAGTTTCCTTCCCGTGTTCACAATGGTAGGTGCAGAAGGAAAACTCTTCCGACCGTTGGCCTTTACCAAAACAATGGCTTTGGCCGCAGCACTAGTTATTGCGCTGTTTTTAATACCACCCTTTGCCGCAACATTTTTTAGAAAAACCGAAATGCGGGAACGGCTCAAATATGCACTCAATGGACTTTTAATCTTTTTGGGAATCACCGCCGTGGTCTTCGGTTATTGGATTGCTGTGTCACTCGTCGGTTTTGGCACGGTTGCCATTCTATCAATTCGTGTTTCGCTTCCGCGAAAGCAAAAAAATCTCATCAATACGGCTATCGCCACAATTGCAGTAGTGTTCCTATTGGCTGAATACTGGCGACCGCTCGGTTTCGACCGCAGCTTGATTATGAACCTCATTTTTGTAGCGGTAAGCTGTTTTGGCGTTCTGGGCATCTTTTCGCTACTCAGAAAATACTATGATAGCATCTTAAGGTGGGCACTGCAAAACAGATTGCTGTTCTTGATAATTCCCACCACATTGCTGGTTCTCGGTTTTTTCATTATGCGCAACATAGGCAAGGAATTTATGCCAGCACTCAACGAAGGATCTTTCCTGTTGATGCCCACCTCGCTACCGCACTCAGGCGTAGAGGAAAATAAGAGGGTTTTGCAACAATTGGATATGGCCGTGGCCACTATTCCTGAAATCGAAACGGTGGTAGGGAAGGCAGGTCGCACCGAATCAGCACTTGACCCGGCACCGCTATCAATGTACGAAAACATGATTCAGTACAAGTCTGAATATATGCGCAATGCCTCAGGGGAACGACAACGCTATCGGGTAAACGATGATGGACTGTTTCTATTGAAAAATGAAAAGTTCCATATCAATCCGAACAACCATGTAGAAAACAATGCCAATTATGAGGCATCCCAATTACAAACGTCTGTTACAAGAAACGAATTGATTCCCGATGATGATGGTGAATACTATCGCAACTGGCGACCTGAAATCGAAAGTCCCGATGATATTTGGAACGAAATCGTCAGGGTCACTAAACTTCCCGGTATTACTTCCGCCCCAAAACTGCAGCCTATAGAAACACGATTGGTAATGCTGCAAACGGGTATGCGCGCACCAATGGGCATAAAGGTCAAAGGACAGGACCTACGTGAAATCGAAGCATTTGGATTGGAACTCGAAGATATCTTAAAGCAAGTTGAAGGGGTAAAAGAACAGGCGGTATTTGCTGACCGTATCGTGGGCAAGCCCTATCTGTTGGTCGATATAAAACGGGAAAAGTTGGCACGTTACGGTATCTCGATTATGGACGTACAGGAAATCCTGGAAGTGGCTGTTGGTGGGATGCCGCTGACCCAGACTGTTGAGGGACGTGAACGATATGCCGTTCGGGTGCGCTACCCTCGCGAATTGCGTGATAACCCGACCGACCTAAAGAACATATACGTTCCCGTGGAAAAAGGAAGCCCCGTTCCCCTTGGCGAACTCGTGGATATCCGCTATGAGCAAGGGCCACAGGTCATCAAAAGTGAGGACACTTTCTTGGTAGGTTACGTGCTTTTCGATAAGCTGGATGGATTTGCCGAAGTGGATGTGGTGGAAAATGCCCAAGCCTTGATTAAGGACAAAATAGAAAATGGTGAACTGACCGTTCCCAAGGGCATCAGCTATAAGTTCACCGGAACCTATGAAAACCAGTTGCGAGCCGAGAAAACACTATCAATCGTAGTTCCCCTCTGTCTGATTATCATATTCCTCATTTTATACTTCCAGTTCAAATCGGTCACCACCTCATTGATGGTGTTTACCGCCATTGCGGTTGCATTTGCGGGTGGTTTCGTAATGATTTGGCTGTACGGTCAGGACTGGTTTCTCAATTTCAGTTTGTTCGGTGAAAACCTACGTGAACTGTTCAATATCAAGACCATCAACCTGAGCGTTGCGGTTTGGGTAGGATTTATAGCCCTTTTTGGAATTGCTACGGATGACGGTGTGGTGATGGCAACCTATCTCGACCAGAGTTTTAAGAAGGAAAAACCGAATGACAAACTGGGCATTCGTCAAGCTACCCTTGAAGCGGCCGCCAAGCGTATCCGTCCCTGTTTGATGACGACCGTAACGACTGTTCTTGCCTTGTTGCCCGTACTTACATCCACCGGAAAGGGAAGCGATATTATGATTCCGATGGCCATCCCTATTGTGGGCGGGATGCTCATTGATGTTACCTCATATTTCCTGTTGCCCGTATTGTATAGCTGGCGGGAAGAATACCAACTTAAACGAGCAAGCAAATGAAAAATGTAAAAATCATCATCGGATTATTGCTTGTTTCCGCTTTCGCAAAAGCACAGGAATTACAATCCTATATTCAGGAAGCAGAAAGAAACAATCCCGTTATCCAAGCATACGAACTGCGATACAACATCGCCGAAGAAAAGGTAAACGAGGTCAATACGCTACCTAATACTGTGGTAAGCGCAGGATACTTTGTAAGCGAGCCCGAAACCCGAACGGGTGCGCAACGTGCACGATTTTCAATTTCGCAGATGTTGCCTTGGTTCGGAACGATAACGGCAAGGGAAAACTATGCCAGCTCAATGGCCGAAACCGAGTTTGTAGAAATTGCCATTGCCAAGCGAAAACTGGCACTTTCGGTCGCCCAATCCTATTATCAATTGTATGCCAACAAGGCGAAACTGGATGTATTGAACGAAAACATCCAACTCTTAGAAACCTACGAACGGCTGGCGTTGACCTCTGTGGAAGTGGGGAAGGCCTCTGCTGTCGATGTTCTACGATTGCAAATTCGTCAGAACGAACTGCAACAGCAAAAGGAAGTCCTGCAAGAAGAATATTTGGCAGAACAGGCCAGCTTCAACAATCTGCTGAACCGAAAGGAAAATATCCCCGTGGAAGTTGTTCAAGAAATGAGCATCCCGACGGAAGATCCGAAGTATGGCAAAGAAAGCTTGGCACACAATCCAGAACTGATCAAGTACGATAGACTTTACGAATCCATCGAACAATCCGAATTACTCAACCAGAAAGAAAGTGCGCCGAACATCGGTTTTGGATTGGACTATGTACCCGTTTCCGAACGGCCTGATATGACCTTTGGCGATAACGGCAAGGATATCGTGATGCCAATGGTATCGCTGTCCATACCTATTTTCAACAACCGCTATTCCTCGATTTCCAAGCAGAACGAACTGAAGCAACTGGAAATTGAATCTAAGAAAAATGAACGGTTAAACACCTTGGAAACCGCTTTCGCGAAAGCAACATCGCAACGCAATCAAGCCCGTATCCAGTTTAATACCCAGAAAAAGAACCTAAAACAGGCTAAAGATGCAGAGGAAATCTTGATAAAAAGTTATGTGACCGGAATTATCGATTTTAAGGATGTGCTGGACATTCAAGAATTGCAGTTGAAATTTCAAATGAACCAAATCGAATCGGTGCGGACATATTATGCACAGTCCGCGATTGTGAACTATTTAATAAATCAATAATTTAAAAACGAAAACAATGAAAACAAAAATGCACGAACACCTTAAAACAAACAAAGTGGGCAAAACACTTTTCAGAACAATTTCAATGATGGTTATAATCGTAACTGCGATTGCCTGTAAAAATGAGCCTAAAACCGATAGTGGAATCAAGGCTAAAGAGGAAATGACAACCGAAACTTCAAAGTTGGCCTTTAATGATAGCGAAATAGATGCGCAATTTCAGCACTATATCCACCTTAAGACCGCTCTTGTTAATTCGGATATCAACGAAGCCCAATCGGGTGCGAAAATGTTGATGGAAAATACGGGTGATGGCGCATTGAAAGAAATGCTGTCAAAAATTGCTGAAACCAATGATATAGAGGTGCAACGCACTTTGTTTTCTGATGTCACAGAAAAATTGACGGAACTAGTGCATGCGTCGATTTCTTCTGGCGAAGTCTATAAACAATATTGTCCAATGGCATTTAATAATGAAGGTGGTTATTGGCTATCAACGGATAAAGAAATCCGCAACCCTTATTTCGGTGATAAAATGCTTAAATGTGGAAAGGTGGCGGAAACCATAAAATAATGATATGAAACACACCTATCACATACACGGAATGATCTGCAACGGCTGTAGAACCCACGTCGAGAAAACCCTTTCTAAAGTTGATGGTGTGGCTAATGCATCGGTTAATTTGGAAGAAGCCGAAGCGACCATTGAGATGGAATCACATATTTCTATCGAAACATTTCAGGAAGCACTAAAGCAAGATGGTGGTTCGTATAGTATTCACGAACTAGGCGAACATCATCATAAAGAAAAATCTGCTTCAACGAAACCAAAAAAAGAAAAGCCAAAAGACAAAGGAACAGGAACGTTTTACTGCCCAATGCACTGTGAAGGCGATAAAACCTATGACCAACCAGGTGATTGCCCTGTCTGTGGAATGGACTTGGTACCTATGGAACTTGACCTGTCCGCAGAGGAAAAGACTTATAAAAAACTGCTCAAAAAGTTTTGGATAGCCACGGCCTTTACACTGCCCATTTTCATCATTGCAATGTCGGAAATGGTCAGTAACAATCCGCTGTACAATTTTCTGGAACTGAAATATTGGAACTGGATTCAATTCGCACTTTCCATTCCCGTGGTTTTCTATGCCACATGGATGTTCTTCGAGCGTGCCTACCGCAGTATTGCAACCTGGAACCTCAATATGTTCACACTTATTGGTATCGGTGCTGGTGTGGCTTGGTTGTTCAGTGTGTTCGGGATGCTCGTACCAGACTTTTTCCCCGACCAGTTCAAGACTGAAGCAGGCACCGTTCACGTTTATTTTGAAGCGGCAACGGTCATTCTCACGTTAGTTTTGCTTGGCCAACTTTTGGAAGCCCGAGCCCATAGCAAGACCAATTCGGCGGTCAAAGAGCTATTAAAGTTGGCACCTAATAAGGCCGTTAAAGTTGTGGATGGTGAAGAACAGGAAGTGGCCATAGACAAGATTCAGTTAGGTGACATCCTTCGGGTAAAACCGGGCGATAAGATTCCTGTTGACGGTATTATCACCGAAGGCGAAACTTCCATCGATGAATCGATGATAACGGGCGAACCCATTCCTGTGAACAAAAATGTTGGCGACAAGGTCAGTAGCGGAACGATAAATGGCAATCAGTTTTTTTTGATGAAAGCGGAAAAGGTGGGGTCGGATACCTTGCTTTCCCAAATTATCCAGATGGTCAATGATGCCAGTCGTAGCCGTGCGCCCATCCAAAAATTGGCCGATACGGTTTCAGGTTATTTTGTGCCCATCGTGGTCATCATAGCTATTATCACTTTTGGGATTTGGGCAATTTGGGGACCAGAACCAGCTTATGTGTATGCCCTAGTCAATGCTATTGCCGTTTTGATTATAGCTTGTCCCTGTGCTTTGGGATTGGCAACGCCTATGTCCGTGATGGTCGGTGTTGGTAAAGGCGCACAGAATGGGGTGCTCATTAAAAATGCCGAAGCCCTCGAAAAGATGGATAAGGTAGATACCCTCATCGTGGATAAAACGGGAACAATCACCGAAGGAAAACCCACGGTGGAAAAAGTGGGGTCTTTTGATAACGGTTTCAGCGATAGCGAAGTCCTGCAATACATTGTTTCGCTGAACAACCAAAGTGAACATCCTCTGGCCGAAGCTACCCTCAAATACGGCAAAGAACAAAATGCCGAATTTCTAAAAACCGACGGGTTCAATGCCGTAACCGGAAAAGGTGTGGAAGGCAAGGTCAACGGCAAGGACGTGGCGCTGGGCAATGCCAAGATGATGGAACACGCCAATGCCGGGTTGTTGGAAACTATGCAGGAAAAAGCCCAATCCTTCCAAAAGCAGGGCAAAACCGTTTCCTATCTCGCTATTGATGGAAACATTGTCGGTTATGTGGTAATTGGTGATAAAATCAAGGAAACGAGTGCCAAGGCCATCAAGGAATTACAGGAAAAGGGAATTGATGTGATTATGCTCACGGGCGACAACTACGATACGGCAAAGGCCGTGGCGAACGAACTCAATCTTTCGGACTTTCAGGCGGGAATGCTTCCCGAAAACAAGCTGCAGGAAGTTGAAAAACTACAAGAAAACGGAAAAGTCGTTGCTATGGCGGGTGACGGTATCAACGATGCACCGGCTTTGGCAAAAAGCGATGTGGGTATCGCAATGGGAACGGGTACCGATGTAGCCATAGAAAGTGCATCCATTACCTTGGTAAAGGGCGATTTGCACGGTATCGTTAAAGCGCGAAACCTTAGCGATGTGGTAATGCGAAACATTAAGCAGAACCTATTTTTTGCGATGATTTACAACACCTTGGGAATACCCATTGCTGCGGGATTGCTATATCCATTTTTCGGGATTTTACTTTCCCCAATGATAGCTGCCTTGGCGATGAGCTTCAGTTCGGTTTCGGTCATAGCCAATTCGCTTAGGCTTAAAAGTTCAAACATTGATTAAATGATATGGTAAAAAGGAAAACAGCGATTAAAATTAGAAAGGCACACCGCTACCTGGGCATCTTCTTGGGCATCCAGTTCTTGTTGTGGACGATAAGCGGTATGTATTTCAGTTGGACGGACATTGACGAAATACACGGTGACCAGTTTCGGCAAGACCCGATAGAGCCATCTGCTTTTACAGATTTGATAAGTCCATCCGAGGTAAATCTTGAAGAAGCGATAGTTTCAGTAGAACTTAGGGAAATTGATGGTAAGCCGTTCTACTGGATTAATGACAAAAAGCTTTTTGATGCCAAGACAGGCAAAGAAAAGAAAGCGATTTCAGAAAATGAAGCCCTTAAAATCGCTGAACGGAATATGCTACCTGAACTTCAAGTGAAAGGCATAGAACGCATCGAGCAAGTGGGTAGCCATAGTGAGTATCGTGGCAGACCGCTTCCGGCCTATGTCATAAGTTATGAAACGCCTGAAAATATCAAGGCCTATGTTTCGGAAAAAGATGGGGCGTTTCAAACGCTACGCCATCGGGATTGGCGCTGGTTCGATTTTCTGTGGATGACCCATACGATGGACTATGAAAGTCGGGACGATTTCAACACTATTGTTCTACGTGCCTTTTCCCTGCTAGGATTGATTACCGTGTTGAGCGGATTTTCGCTATGGTACATCAGCTCATCCACAATCAGAAAAATAAAAAAGAGAATCAAATAACACTGAAAATTCAAAAAAATGGAAAATTCTAAAGAACACGAAAACAAAGGAAACTACAAAACCTTCTTCATTATGCTCGGTTGCTCATTTGTAGCAATGTACATCACGATGTATCTCAATACCTATGAATTCGACCACGTACGGTTCAGTTTAACGCGTTTTTATATGGTTTGTTTAGGTATTTCTACAATGGCTGTGATTATGTGGTTCTTTATGCGCAAAATGTATACCGACAAGAAAAAAAACATGGCCATTTTATTGGGTAGTTTGATTCTATTCTTGGGAGCATTGTTTTTGGTTCGCGACCAAAAATCTACTGTAGGCGATGTTCTATGGATGAAAGCGATGATACCCCACCATTCTATAGCAATTTTGACCAGTGAACGTGCGGATATCAAAGATCCAGAGGTCAAAAAACTAGCCGAAGAAATCATTAGTGCCCAGCGCAGGGAAATTGCCGAAATGAAAGAAATGATTGAACGATTACAGAACGAAAAATAACAATCTATGAAATGAGCCATAACAAATCTTGATTTTTACTGAGATTATTAATGGCGAATTACATCTGACCTATGAAATACAATAAGAAATAAACAGATGAATAAGAATATCATTTATATCCCTATTGCAGCCGTTGTCGGACTGCTTGGTGGTTGGCTTATTTTCGGTGGCTCGTCAGAAGAATCTATGACAGATAAACACGACCATTCCACAGAAGCTGAAGGTCAGATGTGGACCTGCTCTATGCACCCTCAGATTATGCAGCCCGAACCGGGCGACTGCCCTATTTGCGGGATGGATTTAATTCCTGCGGAATCGGGTGCTGACGGACTGGCAATGAACGAGATTAAGATGACCAAGAATGCAATGGCACTGGCTAACATCCAAACATCCATCGTGGGCAATGCTTCCACAAATGATGAGGATATGATATCCCTTTCTGGAAAGATTAAAATGAATGAAGAAGAAAATGCGGTGCAGGCCAGTTATTTTGATGGTAGGATTGAGCGCCTCAACGTCAACTTTGAAGGTCAGGATGTACGAAAAGGGCAATTGTTGGCTACCATATACGCGCCTAATCTCATTGCCGCACAGCAAGAACTGATAACGGCCGCCTCACTCAAGGAATCGCAACCCTCACTATACAAGGCAGTACGCAACAAACTGAAACTTTGGAAACTTTCGGAAGCCCAAATTAATAGTATTGAGGAATCAGGAAAAGTCAAAGAAAACTTTCCGATTTATGCTACTGTATCGGGAACGGTTTCAGAAAAGATGGTTGCCGAAGGTGACTATGTAAAGCAAGGACAGCCTATTGCAAAAGTCAGTAACCTGAAAAGCGTGTGGGCAGAATTTGATGCCTACGAGAACCAGATTTCAGAATTCAAAAAAGGTCAAAAGATTAAGGTCACTACCAACGCCTATCCTAATGAGGAATTCGATGCAACAGTTTCATTTATAGACCCTGTTCTCAATACCCAAACGCGAACTGTAACCGTTCGTGCCAACCTTCAAAACAGCGATGGATTGCTAAAACCTGGAATGTTCGTCACTGGTAAAGTTGAAGGAACAAAGGCAAAAACAGAATCGAACCTGACCATACCCGCAAGTGCAGTAATGTGGACGGGTGAAAGGTCTTTGGTGTACATCAAAACTAATCCTTCCGAGCCTGTTTTTGAAATGCGGGAAGTAACGCTCGGCAATCGCAATGGCGATATGTTTACAGTTGCATCGGGTTTAGAAAACGGTGATGAAATCGTGACCAATGGCACCTTTACCGTAGATGCCGCCGCCCAATTACAGGGCAAGAAATCGATGATGAATCAAAGTGCTGAAGAAAATAAAAAAATGATGGCAATGGAACTATCACTTTCAACTTCTTTTCAAGAACAGTTTGTGAAAGCTTTGCCCTCATACCTTGAACTCAAAGATGCGTTGGTAGCCAGTGATGCTGAAAAAGTTTCCGCTTTCGCGAAAGCAACTTCCGAAAAATTGAAGGCGATTACTCAAACAAATCTAGACAAAATGCTTAGGTCCCATTTATCCAAAAGTATTGAAATACTAGATGCCATAGCAAAAAATTCCGATTTGGAAAACCAACGCAGTCATTTCGTTGTACTCAATGAAAACTTGGTCGCAATAGTAATGAACCTCGAAGGTTTGGATGATACCCTTTACGTTCAAAAATGTCCAATGGCCAATGACAATGAGGGTGCAGTATGGCTAAGTATGGAAGAAGAAATCCGTAATCCCTATTATGGTGATGCTATGTTAACCTGTGGAAGTGTGATTGATTCCTTGCCATATCATTAAAGTTCAAAAAAAGGATGCCAAAAATAGAGATAAGCGGAGATAAAGATGAGTTGAAAAGGATTTCGATTTTCCTAAGCAACAACAATATAAATCATATTCTAAATGACGATTTGAAAGGCGTGATTACTGAAGATAAGATTGAAGAATACTGGAAAGATATAATAAAACCAAAAGTTCAATAAAACGATCTTTTGATTACGGCGGAAAATCCTCTCGGATTCAACCCAACAAGCCATACACGAACCATTGAGAGCTCAGAACAAGAATTTATTGTATGGAAAGATAGCGTAGGCTAATCCTTGGGATTTATAATTTTAGCAACAAGACCAAGTACAAGAACTTGTAAAAGATGGATAGCCTTGCCTATTTCACCGTCCTTTATACTAAGATAAAATAATGAGACCCTATTTTTGCAGTAATTTTAGAATGTGCATTAGTAATAATAAATATTTTAATCATAAGACGGCAGTTTGAATTTTGATAATCAAATACTTATATTTTTTAGTGCTTTAGGCGCATTTAACGGATTAATTGTTAGCATATATTTTTTTATAATTGCAAGACAACAACAATACCCAAATTACTTTTTATCCTTCTTACTATTAATGGTAACCATCCGGGTTACCAAGTCTATTTTCTTCTATTTTAATCCGCAATTGTCAACTATCTTCCTGCAATTAGGCATATCAGCCTGTATATTAATAGGCCCATTGTTGTACATGTATTTAAAGAGTATGTACATGATTAAAAAACCTCGTTGGCATATTCACTGCATACCTTTTTTAGTAATAATTATTGTTGTTGGGACTATTTGGCCTTACACAGCGTATAGCGAATATTGGAGTAAATGGGTGATGAAAGCAATCTACTTGCAGTGGTTTATTTATCTGGCTACTTCTTTCAAATTTATTAAACCTATTCTTAAAAATTATAAAGCCTTAAAGGGGTTATCCAGGACAGATTTATGGTGTTTAAGTGTCTATTTTGGAATCACCTTTATTTGGTTAGCGTATATTTTTGGAGCGTATACTTCCTATATTGTAGGGGCTATTTCATTTACATTTATACTCTATATCATTGGCTTACTATTAGCGTTAAACGTGAGTAAGACTTTGTTGTTTTTTAAACAAAAAGAGAAATACAATAACAAAACAATAACACAAGAAAAAGCTAGAGAAATTGAAAATTCCATCTCAATCCTTATAGATAAGGAGTTATTTTTAAAACCAAACATTACACTGAGTGAGTTTGCTAGTGGCATTAAAATAACAAAACATACCTTAAGTCAATATCTTAATGAACAGAAAGGAAAATCTTTTAATAGGTTTATAAATGAATTAAGGGTGGAGAAGGCTAAAGAATATCTTGTAGTTAAACATAATTATACCATGGAAAGTATAGGTTATGATAGTGGATTTAATTCTAAATCTACATTCTTTAAAGCCTTTAAAAAAGTAACAGGGCTAACCCCCTTGGAGTATCAAAAGAGGAATGCCAGATAGTGTAATTTTATAAAAACGTACTATCAATTTATCTATTGCCACCTTAGAATTAGCGTGGTTAGTGAAATTTGAGAAAAATTTTAATTATGAGAACTACGTTAATTCTTTTACTGGTATTTCTTCAGTACAACTCCTTTGCACAAGGAGATACTTCCTTGTCTGAAATTGAAAAAATAAACAGAACTATCTTTCTTTATATTGATGGAACTGCCAATGGCGAACCAGAAAAAGTAAAACAGGCCTTTCATCCAGATTTTAATCTCTATTCCGTTACTGAACAAGATAGTTTACAAGTTTGGAGGGGCGAGGATTATATTAGTAAAATTAAAATCGGGGAAAAATCAAAAAGAATTGGACGAGTTATTTCTATTGATTTTGAACATAATACAGCAATCGCTAAGGCAGAGATTGTTATACCAAACTTTAGAATCTTTACCGATTACTTTTTACTCCTAAAATATAAAGGTTCGTGGAAAATTATACATAAGAGTTACACTTATAGAGATTTCTAACTCTAAACTATTTAAAAAGGTTAATCAAAAAATTTAATTATAGATACCTGTTTACTATGGGCTTACGCCTTTATGTAATTTCCTTAAAAATGATGAAACACACTGTATTGGTTGTATTGGTTGCAATAGTAGGTTGTACCAAAAAGCCAGATAAAAGAATGGAATTTAAAGCGTTGATTGATAGTGCCATGGTAAAAATGGTAAATAAACCTTTAATCAATTCTGGTTCTATTGCAATTTATCATAAGGGTAAAGCGTATATAGGCCATTATGGCGAATTAGAAAAAGGCAAGTTAAAACCGCCTTCTGATGAAACTATTTATGAAATTGGTTCTCTAAGTAAAGTGCTTACAGGAACACTTATAGCAAATGCTGTTTTAGAAAATAAATTAAGTATAGAAGATGAAGTTGTTACGTATTTAGATAAAGAATACCCAAAACTAGTAGAGCAAACCCCCCCGATAAAATTAAAGCATTTGTTAACGCATTCTAGCGGCTTACCTAACATGCTGCCTTTAGAGTTAAATCCTGTTCTAGAAGATTTTCTTAATCATGAAACTCCATTAAGGATAAATAAGATTTTGAGTAATTACAACAAGACCCATTTTCTAGAAGACCTTTATTTAATTAAGACAGATATAAACCCAGGCCTTCAATACTCCTATTCCAGTATGGGAACAGAATTAACTGCGCATATCTTGGAGAAAGAATACCAAACTACCTATGAAGATTTGTTGGTCACTTTTCTTACTGATGAAATCGGGATGAACAGCACTAAAATTAGCCTTAAGAAAGATGAGCTGCGCCATTTGGCAGTTGGGTACCATACAGATAATAGAAATATAGCTCCAGTAATGCCAAGACTACCGTGGGGAGCATCTGGTAATGTTAAATCCACCGTGGTTGATATGATGAAATTTATAAAATTTCAATTGAAGAATAATTCGGTGGTAAAAGAATCTCACAAATCTTTGGTGCAATTTGATAACGAGTTTGGACTCTCCTATTTTTGGAATATAAATTCTTCTGATAAAAAGTTAGGAACCTATTATTTTCATCATGGAGGTGTACCTAGGTCTCAATGTTACATCTATGTTATTCCTAAGCATGATTTAGCCGCGTTTATTATCACAAATCAGAGCGGTAAAGATACCAGTGGAAAAATGGAAGAAGCACTTAAAGAAATATTTGATGGTTTAATAAATTAGGCTTTCCCTTTTTAGTATTTAATAGTTTACAACGTAGCATTCATAATCGTAAATAATAAGCTCTCATTTTTTGGCTTATTTAGAAGGTATTTTATTCCATAAAGGCTTTCGTTTTTAATGACGGTACACCTTAATTTAGCAGTCAATATATGGTTTAACAAACTTATAAAGCATTGAAGACACTATATTTTGCTGGTCCACTCTTTAATAAAGCGGAAAGAGAATTTAATAGTTACCTATGTAGCCAGATAGAGAACCTTGATTTTAATGTCTTTTTACCGCAAAGAGACGGAGCGGAGTTAGACAAGTCTCCTTATCAAGAGATGACACCATCACAGCGTAATACAGCTATTTTTAATTTGGATGTAGAACAAGTATCTAGAGCCGATGTGTTTTTGTTTGTTTTAGATGGAAGGGTGCCAGATGAAGGTGCATGTTTTGAACTGGGCATGGCTTATAACCAAAAGGTTCAAAATAATTCGGACAAAATTATACTTGGGCTTCTTACAGACATGAGAGCAGCTTTTATTGACTCTAAATTAAATGCTATGTTGGCCGGCGCTTTTGATATGGTTTTTAATCAAGAAAAAGATTTGATAGACTATTTAAAAAAATTATAGAGGTAAATGTATCGGTAGCCTTCCTCGCTACCTGCAATTTATAATTCATAAAAATATTGCCAGTAGCATTAATTCTACATACTACAGTGGATGGACTGGATGCGGTGGACAATGCTTTTATTTTGGTCTAATGCTTACTAGTAAAAAAAACTTTCCAACTAAACATCTCTGATGGAAAAAGGCAGGGGGTAACCCTGTTCTAAGTTTGATTCCAATGAACAATAAGTCTCATAGTTTAAAATAGTTTTAACTAAACAATATTTAGACATTTATATTTTAGGAATTCTATTTTTACCAAAAGCCACTAAAGAAATCATGATTGTTAAAAGTAATGTAGTAAAAGAATAAGATACCATATTAGAGATTATTAACGATGCATCCATCGCCTATAAAGGTATCATTCCAGAAGACAGGTGGAAAGAACCTTATATGTCTAAAGGGGAACTAGAAGCGCAAATTAAAGAGGGTGTTAAATTTTATAATTACCAAAACGAAAGTGAAATTCTGGGCGTAATGGGTATTCAGCTAATGGAAGATGTTACGCTAATTAGACATGCCTATGTAAGGACAGTAGCTAGACAAAAAGGTATTGGGGGTAAGTTATTGCATCACTTAATACAAATGGCCAAAACACCTGTTTTAATTGGCACTTGGAAGGATGTATCTTGGGCAATTCGGTTTTACGAAAAACATGGTTTTAGCAGGGTGCCAGAGGTAGAAAAAAATAGATTACTTAAAAAATACTGGACAGTGCCAAGTAGGTAAATTGAAACGTCTACCGTTTTGGCAAGCAAAGATTGGGCAAATTACTAGACGCAAATGCAAACCTACATTACTAAATAAAAACCCCTTTGCATTGGCAAAGGGGCTTTACTTTTTCGTTTTAGCTATCACGAAAGGGTTATAATTGTGCTAGACCTTGGTCTAGTTCTGGTACAAGTTTTAAAACGCTATGGGTTATTTCTTTTCTAATTTCCGTTCCATAACCGTTTAAAAAAGCAAAGGTTAAGATAGAAAATGCAATTAAGCAGGCTCCAATAATTATTCTTAGGTGTTCATTTTTTGGATTGGCAGACATACCTTTGTTGTTTGTTAAATAAATCTAAAAATAATTATTTACTTAACAAAACTTTAGCAAAAATAAATAGTTATAGAAGATACCTGCCAAGGAATAAAAAAGTTTCAGGCACAGGTCTAGATTACTCCTTTTTTAGCCTTATTAGTTGGATTAAGCTATGTTATTAATAGAAGAAGAAAGTAAACAAATTATCTTAGTAAAATTGCAATTGCACCAATGGCAGTCACAATTAGTATAAATCTACGGTAATGTTTTTCCTGAATTATTTTTACCAGCCGTATACCCAAAAACATGCCTAAAAAAATGGCCGGTAATAGCTTTAAATCAATAATTAAACTTTCCCAAGAAATAGTTTTCCAAATAAAAATGTGAAAAGGCAATTTAAAAGCATTCGTAATCAGAAATAGCCAAGCTGCAGTGCCTACAAATTCGTTTTTAGGCAATCTCATTGCTAGGAAAAAGATATTGCTAAATGCACCAGCGAGATTACCAATCATGGTACAAATACCAGCTAGAATACCAACACCCCCCGCAAAAGTCCAATGTTTTGGTACACTTTTAGATTTACGTCTATCCCAATAAAGTAATATAGCCAGGCTAAGAAAAATGACAAAAACCATCCCAATCTTAAACTGTCGTTCAGGTAAATCCTTCCCAACTAATACCCCAATAAGTATTCCTGCAATCATCCACGGTAAAAACTGTAAAATGTATTTCCATTGTGTATGCCTGTTGTAATAGATAACCGCAATAATATCGCCCACCAATAGCAAAGGCATTAAAATTCCTGTAGATTCTTTTGCGCCAAAGGCAAGCGCTAAAAGTGTTACATTAAAGATAGAAAGGCCTTTTAAACCAGCTTTAGAAACACCAAGCAAGAATATAGATGTATAAGCCATTACCCATGCAGATAAGGCTATCGTAGCTGTTGTTGATGTTGGTTCCAATTGCGTTGGGCGATTTAAGGCTAAAGGTATTTTAAAAAATTCTATATTTAGCTAAAACCAACTTACAATGCAACTCACCACCTTGGATTATAGCCTTATAGTGGGCTTCTTTGCCATCGTCTTATTTATTGGCGTTTATGTTTCAAAATCCTCTGGCAAGAATACAACAGAATATTTTTTGTCTGGTAGAAACATGCCGTGGTGGCTGTTAGGTTTTTCCATGGTGGCAACTACATTTTCTACAGATACTCCAAACTTGGTTACAGATTTTGTGAGAACAGATGGGGTTTCTGGCAACTGGGGATGGTGGGCATTTTTACTTACAGGCTTACTAACTGTTTTTGTTTACGCCAAACTTTGGCGCAAGTCTAATGTTAAAACAGATATGGAATTCTATGCCATCCGTTATGGAGGTAAACCTGCTAAGTTTCTAAGAGCGTTTAGAGCGCTTTATTTGGGTATAGTTTTTAACGTTATGGCTATGGCAGCCGTTTCTTTAGCAGCAATTAAGATTGGGCAGGTGATGTTGGGGTTAAGCCCAGAAATTACCGTAATAGTTGCAGGTACCATTACAGTTTTATTTAGTGCGATAGGAGGATTTAAAGGCGTTATTTATACAGATTTTGTATTGTTTTTTGTTGCTATGATAGGTGCTATTGGTGCAGCATTCTATTTGGTGAACTTGCCAGAAGTAGGGGGTCTGTCAACTATTTTACAAAATAATTTAGTGCAAGAGAAAATGTCTATTTTACCAGATTTTACTAACACAGAAATGGTGATTACGGTACTGATAATTCCATTGGCGGTACAATGGTGGAGCGCATGGTATCCTGGGGGTGAGCCAGGGGGTGGAGGGTATATTGCTCAGCGTATGTTGGCTGCAAAAAATGAAAATCATGCCGTTGGAGCTACATTCTTTTTTAATATTCTACATTATGCTTTGCGTCCGTGGCCTTGGATATTAGTGGCATTAGCTTCATTAGTGGTATTTCCAGATTTAGAGAGTATAAAACAAGCCTTTCCTAATATAGAAGAAAGTAAATTGGGGCATGATTTGGCCTATTCTGCCATGCTTACCAAATTACCATCCGGATTGTTAGGTATTGTTTTGGCCTCTTTAGGCGCAGCATATATGTCTACTATTTCTACACATTTAAATTGGGGTTCCTCTTACGTTGTAAACGATTTTTATAAGCAACAAGTTAACCCAGAAGCTAGCGAGAAAGAATTAGTATTTGTTGGTAGAATTACTACTGTTGTTTTAATGGTGTTAAGCGCACTTTTTGCCTTAGCTTTAACCAATGCCACGCAACTTTTTGACATCATTATTATGTTTGGTGCCGGGACAGGGCTCATTTTTATATTAAGATGGTTTTGGTGGCGAATCAATGCTTGGAGCGAGATTGTTGCCATGTTTTTCTCTGGAGTAATTTCCATAGTTTTTTGGCAATTAGAAGAACCACTATTTTTAGCCGATGACGCTATTTTTCCTGTTTGGAGTAAATTTTTGTTGGTGGTGTTATTAACTACCCTAGTATGGTTGGCAATTACATTCTTAACCAAACC
This sequence comes from Flavobacterium sp. ASW18X, assembly GCF_005144745.1. Taxonomy (GTDB): domain Bacteria; phylum Bacteroidota; class Bacteroidia; order Flavobacteriales; family Flavobacteriaceae; genus Croceivirga. Next base: position 248,262 of record NZ_SWKK01000008.1, read on the forward strand.
AGAAGACCTTCAAGTTCTAAAAGCTTTTTATCAACGTACGCAGCCTGGAGGTCCTGGCTGGAAAAAAATCCGGGCAGAGGTAGGAATAACAGAAAATATAAAATGGTCAGTTCCGTCTGGGATTTTGGCCATGTTAGTCAGCTCCTTGTTGGTGTATGGTTGTCTGTTTGCTACAGGAAATTGGATTTACGGTTACTATGAGCTAGCAAGTATTTTAACAAGTGTGGTAATTATCGCTGCTGTTCTCTTAAAAAAGATCTGGAGCGGTATGAAGGATGTATTCTAACTCTAATCTCTTAACTCCAATAAACGTGCAACGTATTTACCAATAACATCAAACTCCAAGTTTACTTGCGTCCCCACGGTATACGTGTGGAAGCAAGTATGCTCATGAGTATAAGGGATTATGGCTACGCTAAAACTATCTTTCTTAGAGTTGACAACCGTCAAACTAACCCCGTCTACGGTAATAGAACCTTTTTCTATGGTTACATTGGTTTTGGCTGGGTCGTAGCTAAATGTATATTCCCAGCTGCCATCTTTCTCAGAAACGGCAGTACATACAGCGGTTTGATCTACATGGCCTTGAACAATATGCCCATCTAGTCTAGTATTCATCAACATAGCTCGTTCTAGATTTACCTTTTTACCAACTTCTAAAGTGCCAAGATTTGTTTTTTGTAGCGTTTCTTCAATTGCTGTTACGGTATAAGTTTCATCCGTTAAAGAAACAACTGTTAAGCAAACTCCATTATGAGAAACACTTTGGTCAATTTTAAGTTCTGAGACCAGAGAAGAATCAACCGTAATATGCAAATTACCTCCTTCTTTCTCCAATCCAGTGATGGTACCTAAGGTTTCTATAATCCCAGTAAACATGTCTTTTTAAATTTAGCTAGCTTTGTAATTGTAAAAATAAGTATAGTAAAGCGTAATTATGAGTGAAGCTGCAAAAATTAAGCTAGGAATTTCAATTGGCGATATTAATGGTATTGGGTGCGAGGTTGCCCTAAAATCATTTTTAGACCCAAGAATGCTAGATTTTTGCACTCCTATCTTATATGCATCTAATAAGGTAATATCAGAGCAGAAAAAAAGGCTACAGTTAGATATTTCCTTTCAAGGTATTTCTAACGCAGAAAAAGCGCAGGATGGCAAAATAAACGTTTGTAATGTTTGGAAAGAACAACCTAGACTTCAATTTGGTAAGGCTACGGAAGACGGTGGCACGTATGCTATAAAATCGTTAAGGGCAGCTACAAAGGCATTAAAAAACGGCGAAATAGATGTGCTGGTTACGGCGCCTATCAACAAGAACAATATACAAGCAGAGGATTTTAAATTTCCAGGTCATACAGATTTTTTAGCTCAGGAACTAGGAGGTAATAGTCTAATGTTTATGGTGACAGAGGATATTAAGGTAGGCCTATTAACAGATCATATAGCCGTTAAAGAAGTGGCTAATGAGATTACTACTAAATTAGTGCGAGATAAGGTTTTTACGATGATGAAGTCTTTAAGGGAAGATTTTGCAATAAGAAAACCTAAAATAGCTTTGCTGGGTATAAACCCACACAGTGGTGACAACGGCACTATTGGTGATGAGGATGATAAAATTATGAAGCCAGCCATTGAATCTCTTTTTAATGAAGGGCATTTAGTCTACGGACCGTATGCTGCAGACAGTTTTTTTGGTAGTAAAGCTCACGAAAGTTTTGATGCTGTAATAGCAGCCTATCACGATCAAGGATTAATACCTTTTAAAACACTTGCCTTTGGCAAAGGAGTTAATTTTACTGCCGGATTGTCTAAAGTACGTACAAGTCCTGACCATGGAACGGCTTATGAAATTGCAGGGAAAGGCCAAGCAGATCCAAGTTCTTTTACAGAAGCAATTTTTATGGCGCTTAAAATTTTTAGGAACAGACAGGAGTTTACAGAACTGACAGAAAATCCGCTTAAAAAGCATCATCCTAAAAAAAGAACAAAAACGCAATAAATGTTAATATTTATTGGGTATATGTAAATAAATAGTATCTTTGCACCCGCCTTAAGGGCTGGTACACAAACATTAAGTGTAAAATGAAGCAGACGAAAGCATTTTATATTCCATTTGCGGGATTAAAATTAGGTAAGCACACGTTTGAGTACAATGTTGATAATAAGTTCTTTGAGTCTTTTGGTTATCAAGAGTTTAATGATGCTGATATTGCTATTACAGCAGAGCTCAACAAAATGAACACCATGATGGAGTTCCAGTTTGATGCAAAAGGTACGGTAAATGTTAATTGTGACGTTACTAATGAACCTTTTAATCAACAGATTGATGCAACAATGCATTTGGTGGTGAAGTTTGGAGAAGAATTTAATGATGAAGATGATGAAATTCTAATCTTACCTCACGGAGAACACCAAGTGAATATAGCACAATACTTGTATGAAATGTTGGTGTTAGCAGTGCCTCAAAAAAGAGTGCACCCGGGTGTAGAAGACGGCACATTAGATTCTCCAATGCTAGACAAGCTAGAGGAGTTGCAACCAAAGATAGAAGAGAATACAATAAAAAAAGAAGACAATACCGACCCAAGATGGGACGGACTTAAAAAGTTATTAACGGATAAATAGGTAACAATGGCACATCCTAAGAGAAAAATATCGAAAACGAGAAGGGATAAAAGGAGAACCCACTACAAAGCTACCATGCCAACAATTGCTCAAGATAGTGTAACTGGTGAAATGCACCTTTACCACAGAGCGCACTGGCACGAGGGTAAATTGTACTATCGTGGAAAAGTACTTATAGATAAGACAGAAGAAGAAACTGCTGCATAAGTACACGGTATTAAGAATAAACGACTCCCGGAATGTTAAAATTGCGGGAGTTTTTTTATGGATATACTTTAAAGGTCATCTAACTTAATTTTAGCGAGGAATGTCATAAAAAATGAGTAATTTTCGCCAAAATTGAGGCTTTTTTGGCCTTTTTTGTTAAAAACGACTTAAAAATGGGTAAAACTACAGCAGCCATAACCGCTGTGGGGGCATATGTTCCCGATCATATTTTAACCAACAAAATGTTGGAGTCCATGGTAGAGACCAATGACGAATGGATTACCACCAGAACGGGGATTAAAGAACGTAGAATACTAAAAGAAGAAGGAAAGGGGACATCTTTTATGGCCATTAAGGCTGCGGAAGACTTAATCAACAAATCTAATTTAGACCCTAAAGAGATAGATATGGTGTTGGTAGCTACGGCTACTCCAGATTTACAAGTGGCAGCTACTGCAGCTTATGTTGCGTCAGAAATTGGTGCAGAAAATGCTTTTGCTTACGATTTACAAGCGGCTTGTTCTAGTTTTCTGTACGGAATGTCTACCGCATCTAGCTATATAGAATCTGGTCGTTACAAAAAGATACTTTTAATTGGAGCAGATAAAATGTCTTCCATTATAGATTATACAGATCGTGCAACTTGTATCATTTTTGGTGATGGTGCAGGAGCTGTGTTATTTGAGCCCAACCAAGAAAGTCTTGGTTTGCAAGATGAATACTTGCGTTCTGATGGTATTGGTAGAAACTTCCTAAAAATAGACGCAGGTGGTTCTATTTTACCTGCCAATGAAGAAACGGTAAAAAACAAACAGCATTACGTATTCCAAGACGGTAAAACGGTTTTTAAGTTTGCGGTATCTAATATGGCAGATGTATCTGCTAAAATTATGGAACGTAACAATCTTACGGAGCAAGATGTACAATGGTTAGTACCACACCAAGCTAACAAACGTATTATAGATGCTACAGCTAATAGAATGGGGGTAAGCTCAGAAAAAGTAATGATGAATATTCAACGTTATGGTAATACTACCTCTGCCACGCTTCCACTATTATTGGCAGATTATGAAAAACAACTAAAAAAAGGAGATAATCTAGTATTCGCTGCTTTTGGTGGTGGTTTTACTTGGGGTTCCATTTACCTAAAATGGGCATACAATTCTTAATTTAGAACTAAATAAATCAATTATAAATGGATATTAAGGAAATTCAGAGTCTAATCAAATTTGTAGCCAAATCTGGTGCAAGTGAAGTTAAGCTAGAGATGGAGGATATTAAAATCACCATCAGAACAGGCTCACAAGGTTCTGGTGGGGAGACCACTATCGTTCAACAAATTCCTATGGCACAAGCACCAATGGCAGCTGCTCCAGCAGCTCCAGCGCCAGCACAAGCACAAACTCCTGCGGCAGAGGCTCCAAAGGCAGAGGACGATTCCAAATATATTACCATTAAGTCCCCTATCATAGGTACTTTCTACAGAAAACCCTCTCCAGATAAACCTGCTTTTGTAGAAGTAGGCAAGGATATCAAGGTTGGCGATGTATTGTGTGTTATAGAGGCTATGAAGCTTTTTAATGACATTGAATCAGAAGTATCTGGTAAAATTGTTAAGATTTTAGTGGACGATTCTTCTCCAGTAGAATTTGATCAACCATTGTTCTTGGTAGATCCTAGTTAATAAAAATTCTAATGTTCAATCCCTAAAAGTTGGGGGCAAATCTTTGTTGCTTTAGCACAAGGTTGGCGAGTTGAATTTTTAAACAAAGAATTATGTTCAAGAAAATATTGATTGCCAATAGGGGAGAAATTGCACTTAGAGTTATCCGTACTTGTAAAGAGATGGGTATTAAAACAGTAGCAGTTTATTCTAAGGCAGATGAAGAAAGCTTGCACGTTCGTTTTGCGGACGAGGCTGTATGTATAGGTCCCGCGCCTAGTTCGGAGTCTTACCTAAAAATTCCGAACATTATTGCTGCTGCGGAAATTACCAATGCAGATGCTATACATCCAGGTTACGGATTCTTATCAGAAAACTCTAAATTCTCTAAGATTTGTGCTGAGCACGATATAAAATTCATTGGAGCTTCTGGAGAACAGATAGATAAGATGGGAGATAAGGCTACCGCTAAAGAAACTATGAAAAAAGCTGGCGTACCTACGGTACCTGGTTCAGAAGGTCTTTTAAAAGATGTAGCCCATGCCAAAAAGGAAGCCGGGAAAATGGGGTATCCTGTGATGATTAAAGCTACTGCAGGTGGTGGCGGTAAGGGAATGCGTGCCATTTGGTCAGAGGAAGAAATGGAGAAGAACTTTGAAAGTGCTGTAAACGAAGCCAAAGCTGCTTTTGGTAACGGTGGTATGTACATGGAGAAGTTGATAGAAGAACCCCGCCATATAGAAATACAGGTAGTGGGTGATCAGTATGGAAAAGCATGCCATTTATCAGAAAGAGATTGTTCTGTACAACGTAGACACCAGAAATTAACGGAAGAAACACCTTCTCCGTTTATGACGGATAAGTTAAGAGATGATATGGGGGCTGCAGCCGTAAAAGCCGCAGAATACATTAAATATGAGGGTGCAGGTACGGTAGAATTTTTGGTAGACAAGCACAGAAACTTCTACTTTATGGAGATGAACACGCGTATACAGGTAGAGCACCCTATTACAGAACAAGTTATAGATTACGATTTAATTCGCGAACAAATACTTGTAGCAGCGGGTGTGCCAATTTCTGGTAAAAACTATATGCCAAAATTACATTCTATAGAATGTAGAATTAATGCGGAAGACCCGTTTAATGACTTTAGACCGTCTCCGGGTAAGATTACAACATTACATACGCCTGGAGGGCATGGAGTACGTCTAGATACGCATGTGTATAGTGGGTACATAATTCCACCAAATTATGATTCTATGATTGCTAAATTAATTACCACTGCCCAAACAAGGGAAGAGGCTATTAATAAAATGCGTAGAGCTCTAGATGAGTTTGTGATAGAAGGTGTGAAAACTACAATCCCCTTCCATAGACAATTAATGGATCATCCAGATTATTTGGCGGGAAATTATACCACCAAATTTATGGAAGATTTTACCATGGAAGACAAGTATAAAGATTAGTATATTGCCCCCGTTAATTCGGGGGTTTTTTATGGAATTTAGTTACTGGGAAAAAAAGCAATGGTTTACCCAAATAGATGTGGCTATTAAAGGTAGTGGTATTGTTGAACTTAGCACAGCTATTTATATAAAAAAGAACCATCCAGAATACAAAATTTTAATTTTAGAAAGAGGAGTTTTGCCCCAAGGCGCTAGTACCAAAAATGCTGGCTTTGCTTGTTTTGGGAGCATTTCTGAGCTTTTATCAGATTTAAATAATCATACTCCAGAAGAAATCTATTCTTTAGTAGAGCAGCGTTATAATGGCATTCAGCAATTACGTGGATTAGTGGGCGATAAAACCCTTGATTTTCAAGTTCACGGCGGACATGAAGTTTTTTTAGAGAAAGACATACATGTTTATGAAGAATGTAAAGAAAAAATGGGATTCTTTAATGAACTTCTACATCCTATCTTTAATAAAGATGTTTTTAGACTAATGCCAAATACCTACAAGTTTGCCTCTGTTTTATCTAATTATATTACACATATAGAAGAGGGTCAAATTAATACAGGAGCAATGCTTTATGGATTATTAAAAAAGGCGCAATCCATGGGCATTCAAATGGTAAATGGTATAGAAGTTCTCCAGATAGAAGACCAAACTAATCAAGTAAACATTGAGACCAATCTTAATTGCTTTACTGCTGCTAAAATTTGTGTAACAACAAACGGGTTTGCATCTCAATTGTTAAAGTTAGATGTAAAACCTGCACGGGCTCAGGTATTAATTACCCAGCCAATACATCAACTACCAATTCAAGGTACCTTTCATTTAGAACAGGGGTATTATTATTTTAGAAATATAGATAATCGAATACTTTTGGGGGGTGGTAGAAACTTGGACATAGCTGGTGAAACCACAACAGCATTTGGGAAAACAGCTGTCATTCAGGAGCAATTAGAACAATTATTAAAACACACAATTCTACCCAATAAGGAGGTTATTATTGACCATAGATGGAGTGGAATTATGGGGGTAGGGCAACAAAAAAAACCTATTATAAAGGCTGTGAGTCCCAATGTGTACTGTGGTGTGCGAATGGGCGGTATGGGTATTGCTATTGGGGCCGCTGTAGGTAAAGAATTGGCAAATTTAATTTAGGTTGATGGGTATGAAGGAACAAGTATATCAATTTGCAGTAAATTTTGTAGACCAAAAAATAAGCGGTTTACAGCTTGCTTTACAAGATATTGTACAAGCTTTAACTTCAGAAACTAAAAGTACAGCAGGGGACAAGCACGAAACAGGACGAGCCATGTTACAATTAGAAAGAGAAAAACTAGGTAAACAATTGGCAGAAGTAGAAAAAATGAAATTGGTCTTGCAAAAGGTTAATCCTAACATCCCCTCAGAAAAAGTTGCATTAGGGGCCTTGGTAGCTACACAAACTTGCTATTACTATATTTCTATTTCTGCGGGTAAGTTTATAGGTTTAGAAAAGCCAACGTATTGTATTTCAGCAGCCACTCCTATTGCTCAATTACTTCTTGGAAAGAAGGCAATGGATAGTTTTACTTTTAATAATATTGATAACACTATCCTAGCTGTTTTTTAACGCTTGATTTACCTTTTGGTAAACTATCTACTGATGCAAAACTGTAATTTTAAAACATCAATAAGTTGATAGAATTATCCTACAAAACACAGTGTATCTAAAGCAATATTTAATGCTAAGATTATAAAGTGATGTACTGGTTATAAGGACTACAGTTTTAGGAATATTTATTTTTTCATTCTATATTCGGCCGCTTGCGAAGTTCCTTTTTCCAAGCGGTCTTTTTCTTGCTATTAATTCGCTTTTCTTTAGCGGCTCTAGTGGGTCTAGTGGCTTTTCTCTTTTTAGGAATGTACAATGCACCTTGTAATAAGGTGAACAGCTTTGCAGTAACTATTTCTTTGTTCTTATGCTGGCTACGTGTATCTTCTGCTTGAAGAATTAATATGTTTTCCTTTGAAAGTTTTGGACCTAGTTTAGAGATGATTCTTTCTTTCTCCACCTCAGATAATCCTTGGGATTCCATAATGTTAAAATAGACTTCTACCTTGGTGGCTACTTTGTTAACGTTTTGCCCGCCAGCACCGCTACTTCTTGCAGCCTTGTATTGTAATTCTTTAAGAATAATAGTCTTTAGCATGGGTCTTGGATATACGCTCGGCTAAGGATTTTGCCGTTGCTTTTAAAAATACATTGGTCCCTGGTATGATTGCATTTTTATGTAAAAACCAGACCGGTAAATCAGTTTCATGGTAGGCTTTAATTAAATAATGACTCCCTTTAAAAAAAGATTCTTCTACCTTAACATTAAAAGGTGAATTTTGAGTAATTGTCAATTCGTGTGGATACACAATAATGGGTCTATCTATATAATAACCAGGATTTAAAAAATAGAGCGGAATTTTATTAGCCTCACCAAACAAATTGGCAGTATATAAATCTTTTGGATTGTTATAAACACTTTTTGTAGGTCCAAAGTCTATCAGTTTACCCTCTTTTAAGACCAATGTTAACCAAGCAAAAGGTAAAATATCGTCAGGATCATGAGTTGCATTAATAACAGTAATCCCTTTTTCTTTTAAATAAGGAAAAAGCAATTGTTTTAAGCCATTTTTCTTAAACTGGTCTATACTACTAAAAGGCTCATCTAATAACAAAATTTTTGGTTCTTGGGCTAAAGCCTTGGCAATAGCTACTCGTTGTTGTTGACCGCCACTAAGGTTTTTAACTTTAACTTTTGCAAATGGCAACAGCTGCATTACTTCCAAGAGCTCGTATATACGGGCTGCATGGCTCTCTTGGTCAAAAACGGATAAGTGTTCACCAATATTCTCTTCTACAGTGGTAAATGGCATTAAATCCAGGTCTTGAGATACATATTTCATGTAATTCTCTCCTGGAATTAAATTAAAGTTAGGCCCTAGAACTTTTTTATTATTCCAAGACACCTCACCACCTTGCAATTGTAATAAGCCGTAAATGGCTTTAAGTAGCGTACTTTTACCAGAACCGCTTTCACCTATTAATGCCAAATGGCTACCATTAGGCAATTGAAAAGAGATATCTTTTAGAATAAGCTTATCCGCATAAGCAAAAGAAATGTTTTGTACCTGCAGCATAGTTGTTTATAGTAAGCATTTTAGGCCTATAAAACAAGTTTAGAAGCCTATTAAAGTACTAGTTTTTAAATTCTTTTAATACAGCTTGGTTAGGCAACGCATCATATCCCATATTAAATAGTGTAAAACCAAAAATATCTGCGTATTGTTCTATGGTTTTACTAACTGGAGTGCCTGCTCCGTGCCCAGCATTAGTCTCAATACGAATTAATGTAGGATTATTGCCAGCTTGTTTAGCCTGTAACTCCGCTGCAAATTTAAAACTGTGGGCTGGTACCACGCGGTCATCATGGTCACCTGTGGTCACCAAGGTTGCGGGGTAATTAGTCTCTGGTTTTACATTATGTACAGGGGAATAGCCTTTTAAATACTCAAACATTTCTTTATTGTCTTCCGCAGTACCATAATCATACGCCCAACCAGCCCCAGCGGTAAATGTATGATAACGTAACATATCTAAAACACCTACGGCAGGTAATGCAACTTGCATTAAATCTGGTCTTTGGGTCATAGTGGCACCTACTAATAGTCCTCCATTAGAACCACCACGTATGGCCAAAAATTCTTTAGATGTATATTTATTTTCTATTAAGTATTCTGCAGCAGCAATAAAATCATCAAATACATTTTGTTTTTGCAACTTGGTACCTGCATTGTGCCATTTTTTACCATATTCACCACCGCCTCTTAAGTTAGGTACAGCATAAACTCCACCCTGCTCCATCCAAACGGCATTGGCAATACTAAAAGATGGAGTTAGGCTAATATTAAAGCCACCGTAACCATAAAGTATTGTTGGATTTTTACCATTTAATTCTAAGCCTTTCTTATAAGTGATAATCATTGGGACTTTGGTGCCATCTTTAGAGGTATAAAAGACTTGAGTAGACTCGTAATCAGACGGATTAAAATCTATTTCTGGTTTCCAATACTGCTCATACGCTCCGGTATCAACATTGTATTTGTAAGATGAGCCAGGAGTATTATAATTAGTAAAGGAAAAGTAAAATTCTTTGTCTTCATCTTTACCGCCAAAACCACCAGCACTACCCACGCCAGGGAGTTTAACCTCTCGGATTAATTTTCCATCATAGTTATACTGGTAAACTTTTGATATAGCATCTACCATGTACTCTGTAAAGAAATAACCACCACCTTTACCAGCAGTCAATACATTTTCTGTTTCTGGAATCACGTCTTTCCAGTTTTCTGGGGTAGGGTTAGCTACACTGGCAACCACAATTTTTTTGTTTGGCGCTTCTAGATTCGTCACCATCCAAATTTGGTCACCTTCATTATCAATCACGTAAGTATCAGAGTCGGTATGGTCTAAAAGGGTAACTAAAGGGCTGTTTGCTTTAGTTAAATCTTTCATGAATAATTTATTGCCAGAAGTAGATACAGAAGCAGAAATGAACAAGAAGCGTTCATCTTCTGATACACGACCACCTACATATCTGTGCTTTTCCGTAGCGGTACCACCAAAAATCACTTCGTCTTCTGCCTGTGGAGTTCCCAATTTATGGTAATATAATTTATGCTGGTCAGTTTTTGCAGATAACTCACTACCTTTTGGCTTGTCATAACTAGAATAGAAAAAACCTTCGTTCCCTTTCCAAGAAATACCAGAAAATTTAATATCTACCAAGGTGTCTTCTACCTGTTGCATGGTTTCTGTGTTGATGATAATAGCCTTACGCCAATCACTACCTCCTTCAGAAATTAAATAGCCAGCTAAAGAACCGTCTTCCGTAAAACTTAGCCCCATCAAAGAGGTGGTGCCATCTTCTGAAAATTTGTTTGGATCTAAGAACACCTCTTCTTTACCGTCTTCTTTTTTACGGTACACTACATATTGGTTCTGTAAACCGTCATTTTTATAAAAATAGGTGTAATCCCCTTCTTTAAACGGGGAACCCAGTTTCTCATAATTCCATAGTTTCTCCAAACGATTTTTTAAATCGGTACGGAACGGAATTTTATCTAAATAACCGAATGTGGTTTTATTTTGAGATTTAACCCATGCCTCCGTTTCTGGACTCCTATCATCTTCCAACCAGCGGTACGGGTCTTTTACGGTTTCTCCAAAGTATGTATCTACGGTATCTACTTTATTGGTGGCAGGATAATTCACAACAATAGGTTCTTTTTTAGGTTCTTGCTTACAAGCAATAAAGGTACCTATTGCCAGCAAAAAGGATAGTTTTTTCATGGTTTTTATGAGATTAGTCTAGCTAAAAATACCATGAAAAGGTTTGTATTCTGTATAATGCACAATGGTGTTAACTTTTTTTAACTAAAAATGCATCCTTACAGGTGCAAGGATGCATTTATAAATTTTGGCAACTGTAGTAAATAATCTTTACACTAGGGCATTAGCTACCAAATATTCTGCAATTTGTACCGCATTAGTTGCCGCTCCTTTACGTAGATTATCTGCAACAATCCACATGTTTAAAGTATTGGGTTGTGTTTCATCTCTTCGCATACGACCTACAAAAACCTCATCCTTGTCATGCGCGTATATAGGCATAGGATAACTGTTGGTCTCTGGATTGTCTTGTACTATTATTCCTGGTGTGTTGCTTAAAATCTCTTTAACTTCATTTAAGTCAAAATCGTTTCTAAACTCAACATTTACACTTTCTGAATGTCCGCCAGCGGTAGGTATACGTACTGCAGTAGCGGTAATACTAAAGGTTCTATCGTCCAATATTTTTTGGGGCTCACGAGCCAATTTCATTTCCTCTTTAGTATAGCCGTTTTCCATAAAAACATCACAATGTGGCAAAGCATTTTTATGGATAGGATACGGGTATGCCATTTCACCTTTAATACCTGTTGCTTCATTTTCCATCTGCTCCACCGCTTTAACTCCAGTACCAGAAACGGATTGATAGGTAGAGACAATAACACGTTTCATCCCATATTTTTTATGTAGAGGGTTCAAAGCCATAACTAACTGTATAGTAGAACAGTTAGGATTAGCAATGATTTTATCTTCTGTAGTTAACACGTCTGCATTAATTTCTGGAACTACTAGTTTTTTATCTGGGTCCATACGCCATGCAGAGGAGTTGTCTACCACAGTAGTACCAACAGCGGCAAACTTAGGAGCCCATTCTAAAGAGGTTTCTCCACCTGCAGAAAATATAGCGATATCTGGTTTAGCCTCTACAGCGGTCTGCAGACCAATAACGGTGTGTTCTTCGCCCTTAAAAGTTAATTTTTTACCCACAGAACGTTCAGATGCTACTAAGAGTAATTCATTTATAGGGAAATTACGTTCTGCTAGTACTTTTAACATCACTTCGCCCACCATGCCAGTGGCGCCAACAACTGCTACTTTCATTGTTTTACGATTTATGCAGTACAAAGGTAGGCTACCTTTAGATGTAAACAAGCAATCTGAGCGGAATAATTTAAAAAACAACAAAAAGTTATAAATATAACAATTAGAATAATATTAAAAAAAACCACTTAGTTGTCAGCGATAACAACTAAGTGGCTTTAAATTTAATTAAGTGATGTAGCGGTTAGCCCACCTGCAAAGCAGTGTAGGTTACGTACTTATTTTTTAAGCGCATCTCTAATTTCCATTAACAAGTCTTTTTCAGACGGTCCTGGATCTGGAGCTGGAGCCTCTTCTTCTTTCTTTTTCATCTTGTTAACACCCTTTACAATCATAAACATTACAAATGCTACAATAATAAAGTCGATAACATTAGTTAAGAATTCACCATAAAGAACAGCAACTTCACCTACTTTTTCACCAGCATCATTCATGGCACCTTCCTTAACGATGTATTTTAAATCTTTGAAATCGGCATTGAAAATTAAACCGATAAGTGGGGAAACAATTCCACCTGTGAAAGAAGCAACTACTTTGTTAAAAGCAGCACCCATAACGAAACCTACAGCGATATCCACAAGGTTTCCTTTCATTGCAAAGTCCTTAAATTCCTTAAGCATTTTTATAGTTTAACAGGTTAATAGTGGCGCAATTTACAAAATTGGCAAATATTAATAAAATTTTAACAAACTAAATTTAGTCAATGATTTTACGTGTTACCCTAGCTGCAATGCCGGTCAGTAATTCGTAGGAGATAGTTTTTGCTGTAGTAGCTACCGTATTTGCAGAAAGCGCTGGTCCAAAGAGAGTTACCTCATCACCTTCTTGGCAATGAATATTAGACACATTAATCATAATCATGTCCATGCAGGTGTTGCCAATAATTGGTGCCAATTGACCATTAACCAGCACAAATGTTTGGCCTCCGCCGTATTGTCTACTAATACCATCTGCATGCCCAAGAGGAAGTGTGGCTGTTCTTACCGTTTTATCTGTGGTAAAAGAACGATTGTACCCTACGCTATCACCAGGCTTAATTATATGTATTTGAGAGATGACTGTTTTAAGGGTAGCTACGGGTTGTAATTCTGCATCATATTTAGCCTCATTGCCATAACCATATAGTCCTATGCCGCTGCGCACCATATCAAAATGGGCTCCAGGATAATTAAAAATCCCAGAAGTGTTGCACATATGTCGCTTGGGAGTATAACCCAAAACACTAGTGGTTTGGTCAACAAAGGCATTAAAAGCTTTAATTTGTTCTTGACTAAACACTTTTTCTTCTAAATCTTCTGAGGCTGCTAGGTGAGAGAATACGGACGCTATTTTAATAGCTTTTGTTTGTTTTGCCATTGCTAATCCTTCTGGTGCATCGCTCTGCGAAAACCCTAACCGATTTAATCCTGTATTAAATTTAAAGTGAACAGGGTAGGCTGTTTGTTGTTTTTCTTCGGCAAGTGCTATAAAAGCTTTTGCAATCCTAAGAGAATACAAATTAGGTTCTAAGCAACGTTCAATTAACACCTCTAGATTACCAATTTGTGGGTGTAGTACCAAAATTGGTAATTGTACACCAGCATCTCTTAACAATACCCCTTCTTTAGCATAAGCTACCGCTAAATAATCCGCACCAAGCGCTTCTAACTTTTTTGCAATGGCAACCATATCACTACCATAAGCAAAGGCTTTGACCACCCCTAAAAATTTAGTGCTTTTAGAAAGTTTAGATTTTAAATAGTTAAAATTATGGGCAAGCGCACCAAGGTCTATGACCAAAGTAGTTTCTGTAATTTTATGCATTCCCCTTTGGCTTGTTCTTTAACTCTTCCACATTTACATCTATTTTCTTAACGCGTTCTTTAAGCATTGCCTTATAAAAAGCACCTCTACTTAAAGGTTCATATTCTTCTACCTCCCCTAAAAGAACCAGTTTGTCATCATTAGATTTTCTAAAGCTATAATTAGCCAAATTACCTGTCCTTGTGCAAACCGCATGTACCTTGGTTACGTATTCTGCCGTAGCCATAAGGGCTGGCATAGGGCCAAACGGATTGCCTTTAAAATCCATATCTAAACCGGCAACTACTACCCGTATACCTTTATTGGCTAAATCATTACAAACGGTAACTATTTCGTCATCAAAAAATTGAGCCTCATCAATACCAACAACATCACACCCATCTGCCAGTAGTCTTATATTAGCAGCCGCAGGTACCGGAGTGCTTCTAATTTCATTAGCGTCATGAGAAACTACCATTTCCTCATCATAGCGAGTATCTACCTGAGGTTTAAATATTTCTACTTTCTGTTTGGCAAACTGCGCACGCTTTAACCTGCGAATCAGTTCTTCCGTTTTTCCAGAAAACATAGAACCACAGATAACCTCTATCCATCCAAACTGTTCTTTATGGTTTACGGTGTTTTCAAGAAACATGTTGTATTTTTAATGCTTACTATTGTTTGCCATTAGAAAGGCAAGAGGAGCAAAGCTACTAAATATTTTAGCCTAAATCTACGTTAAAATTTAACCTTTTGTTTTTAATGGATAAGCATTTTTGGTAGTATTTTTATGTTTAAAGTTGTCGCGCCATGAAAAGAAAGTTAAGGGAGGAGCTTATTAAGCTATCTACGGACATCCTTACTTCTAGAGAAGATAAGGAGTTAATAGAATTGTATGATACAGCCAAACAATTGTTTGAAAAGCTGGCGGTGCTTAAATTTATAGAGGAAAACTTAACAGAAGTTGAGGTAGACGTATCTAAAAATGCCATTGCAAATAGGTTTGAATCCATGGCAAATGCGGTCTTGAGCGATAATAAGCAGGTGCCAGAGAACAATCCGCACCAAGAAGATATTATTACTCCAGGTATGGATACCATAAAGGATATGGTCTCAGAAATGCCTAACGAAGCTTTAGAATACATTTTTGGAGACTTTATTGCCAAGCCAGAAATGATGAAGAATGAAAAGGAAATCCTAGCGCCAGAAACGGCTCCAGCGGAGACTATACTACAGCAGAAATCTTTAAATGATAGAGTCAGTAAAGAATTTCAGATAGGTTTAAATGATCGTTTGGCTTTTGTTAAAAACTTGTTTGATGGCAGTATGGAAGACTATAGCCGAGTAATTAGCCAATTAAACACAATTGATAGTTTGGAGCGCTCTATAGCATTTATAGACGCTATGGTAAAACCAGAATACTATAATTGGGAAGGCAAGGAGGAATACGAAACCAGGTTTAAAGCTATTATTGAAAGACGATTTGCCTAGTAAAACGTAAATAAAATACCAAGTAACCGATTGTTCTTACAATCGGTTTTTTTAATTAAGACAATGGGAAAATTGTTTTTGGTGCCTACGCCGATAGGCAATTTAGAAGATATGACTTTTAGAGCGATAAAAGTTTTAAATAGCGTAGATTTAATCTTGGCAGAAGATACCCGTACAAGCGGTAAATTATTAGCTCATTTTGATGTAGAAACACCAATGCAGAGTCACCATATGCATAATGAGCATAAAACGGTAGAAAACATAGTAAAACGATTAAAAGGGGGAGAGCAAATAGCACTTATTTCTGATGCAGGTACCCCAGCAATCTCTGACCCAGGATTTTTACTTACACGTGCTTGTTTAGAGCAAGAAATAGCGGTAGAATGTTTACCAGGCGCCACCGCTTTTGTACCTGCTCTGGTGAACAGTGGTTTGCCTAATGACAAATTTGTTTTTGAAGGTTTCTTGCCAGTTAAAAAAGGAAGGCAAACACGTCTACAGCTACTAGCAGAAGAAACTAGGACTATTATTTTTTATGAAAGTCCGCACAAGTTGCTTAAAACTTTGGCGCAGTTTGCTGAATTTTTTGGTCCGGATAGGCCAGTATCCGTTTCTAGAGAATTAACAAAAATGTACGAAGAAACGGTCAGAGGTACAGTCACCGAAGTACTGGAACACTTTAATACCCATGCCCCTAAGGGCGAATTTGTTTTAGTTGTAGGGGGTAAAAAGTAAGGTTGGCTGTGTATTTTTACAGTTCAACCAACCATTACTTTTAAAACTTTTAATCCTTTTTAAGGATGAAAAATTAAGCCTATAACGTTATTAACAATGTGGAGTAATTCCATGTCTAGTACGTACTGCCATCATGTTTTCCTTTTTCCCAACCATATTTGCCTAAATATTGGTCAGCACTTTGCACAGCACCGTCTTCAATATCCGTACCCATAGAGTCGTTCCATCGGTTTAAATACCCAAAAAGAGAAATAACACCTAGCATTTCTACAATTTCACCATCGTTCCAATGCTGGTGTAAACGCTCTTTAAGTTCAGCATTAACGGTATTGGGCACTTGAGATGCTGCTAATGAAAAATCTAAAGCCGCACGTTCAGCTTCAGAAAATGCTGGGTGTGTGCGGTACTCCCAAATATTATCTAATTGTTCTTGTTCCGCACCATAACGTTCTGCAGCTCTAATAGCATGTGCTTGGCAATAACGGCACCCTGTAGCATTACTACTTACCCAAGCAATCATTCGTTTTAATGCAGAGGTAACACGCCCTTGGTTTTCCATAACCGCCATATTTAGGTTAATAAAAGCTTTGGAAATAGCAGGTCTATGTTGCATGGTTAAAACAGAATTGGGGCAAAATCCTAGTGTTTCGTTAAAAAACTGTGCCAATTCTTGTGTTTCCTTGTCGTGGTCTGGGTGTAAAGGGTTAACTAATGCCATTTTTGAGAATATTAAGTTTAGTTGCAGTATTTTTATTCTCTACAAGAAACGAAAACTTATGGCAAATACAAATCATATTTCTACTACATGGTTGGGCAACATGCAATTTGAAAGCACCAATCCTTCTGGTAAAACCGTAACTATAGATGCTTCTCCAGATGATGGAGGGCAAGGAGATGGTCTAAGACCTAAAGCTCTAATGCTTTCTGGTTTAGCGGGTTGTTCTGGCTTAGATGTGGCTTCTCTTATTAAAAAGATGAAGTTGAACGTAGATAAATTTCATATTGAAACCATTGCGAATTTAACAGAAGAGCATCCAAAGTATTATGACAAGGTGGTCATAGAATACCACTTTCATGGGGATGATTTAAACGAGGCCAAATTACAACGTGCTGTAGATTTATCTGTAGAAAAATACTGTGGTGTTATGGAAATGTTTAGAAAGTTTGCCGATTTAGAAATCAAGACCCTTTTTCATACCAATTAATACCACCATTACTAGAATTTTTCTATGCGTTGGACTCTAAAACCTAAACCCTTAGATGAAGATATTCAGAGGCTCTCTACAGCATTAAATGTAGATAGCCTTATTGCACAGTTGTTACTGCAAAGAGGTATTTCTAGTTTTGAAGAAGCCAAAAAGTTTTTTAGACCAGAGCTAGCAGATTTGCATGACCCTTTTTTAATGCAAGATATGGACAAGGCTGTGGCTCGGATACAAAAAGCAATGGCGAATGGAGAAAATATTTTGGTTTATGGGGATTATGATGTAGACGGAACAACTGCTGTTGCATTATTATTTTCTTATTTGTTGGTGAATTACCCTAACGTAGCCACCTACATACCAGACCGCTATAACGAGGGTTACGGGGTATCTTATCAAGGAATTGACTTTGCAGAGGACAATGATTTCACGCTAATAATAGCTCTGGATTGTGGTATTAAAGCCATAGAAAAAGTAGCTTATGCTAAGGAAAAAGGTATTGATTTTATTATTTGTGACCACCACCGTCCAGGAGAAACTATACCAGAGGCTGCTGCTGTGCTAGACCCTAAACGTAATGATTGTAATTACCCGTATAAAGAACTCTGTGGGTGTGGTGTAGGATTTAAGTTGATACAGGCTCTAGCAGCTACTGAGGGTTTTGGTATAGAAACGTTAACGCCCTATTTAGATTTGGTAGCGACCGCTATTGCCGCAGATATTGTTCCTATAACAGGTGAAAATAGGGTATTGGCGTATTACGGATTGCAAGTGATAAATGCGGCTCCTAGGATAGGAATCAAGGCAATCATTAATCAATTAAAAAAGACTACCCTCACCATAACAGATGTTGTCTTTGTTATTGCACCACGCATAAATGCTGCTGGTAGAATGAAGCACGGACAACACGCTGTAAATCTGTTAACAGCAAACAACTATCAGCAAGCAGAACAATTTGCTAAGGAGATAGAAGAATTTAATACCAATAGAAAAGGTTTAGACCGGGAGATAACAGTAGAGGCCTTACAGCAAATAGAAGAACTTAAAGAGGAAGATAAATTTACCTCAGTGGTTTATCAAGAACATTGGCACAAAGGAGTAATTGGCATTGTGGCCTCTCGTTTAACAGAAACTTTTTACAGACCAACTTTGGTATTTACCAAAAGCGGAAATAAACTGGCGGCGTCTGCGCGTTCGGTAAAAGGGTTTGATGTTTATAATGCCCTAGAGGCTTGTGCAGATTGCATAGAACAGTTTGGCGGACACAAATATGCGGCAGGGTTGACACTCTCAGAGGAGCAATACCCAACTTTTAAGCAAAAGTTTGAGACTGTAGTGTCTAACACAATAGATGCTAAGTTGCTAACGCCAGAATTACAGATAGACGCAGCCATAGACCTTTACCAAATAACACCCAAACTTATGCGAATTTTAAAGCAGTTTGCACCTTTTGGTCCCGGCAATATGACTCCTGTTTTTATGACAGAAAAAGTTAAAGATACCGGATATGCTAAAGGCGTAGGCCAAGATGAAGCTCACTTGAAATTTTCAGTAAATCAGAATGGTTCCACCCCTATTGGTGGTATTGGTTTTAACTTAGGGAAAAAGCTACCGTTGTTAAAAAATAATAATTCCGTTGCCATTGCTTACTCCATAGACGAAAATGAATGGAATGGTGTCGTAAGTTTACAGCTAAAATTAAAGGACCTTAAATAACCCAGTATGTCCAAACCTTTAGATCCCTATGCTGCCCTTCGTTTTAGGGAATTTAATATTTTCTTGTTGGTGCGTTTTGCAATGGTATTTGCATGGTCTATGCAGTTTATTGTAATAGAATGGCAGGTGTATACCCTTACTAAAGACCCACTTTCTCTTGGTATTATAGGGTTAATGGAAATAATACCAGCAGTTAGTATTGCACTTTTTGCCGGTCACTTTGTAGATCAAAATGAAAAGCGAAATCTGCTCGTAAAATGCATATTAGGATTCTCTGTGGTAAGTCTTGGCCTTTTTCTTGTAAGCGCACCATCTGTAACCGAAAAGTTTAATGATACAACCGTTCTTTACCTAATTTACGCCTTAGTATTTTTAGGGGGACTAGTAAGAGCTTTTATTGGCCCCACTATCTTTTCTTTAATTGCATTAATAGTACCAAAAAAAATCTATCCTAATGCGGCCACGTGGAGTAGTTCTACTTGGCAATTAGCCTCTGTATTAGGGCCCGCTTTTGCTGGCTTTTCTATCAGTTGGATTGGGGTACACTGGTCTATGTGTATCATCTTTGCTTTCTCTTTAATGGCTTTGTTGTTTTTGTCTCAAATTAAGAAGAAACCGATTTTAAATCCTAAAATTGGAGAGCCAGTTTTACAAAGTTTAAAAGATGGACTAAAATTTGTGTTTAGTACTAAAGCTATTTTAGGCGCTTTAAGTTTAGACATGATTGCTGTTTTGTTTGGAGGCGCGGTTGCCTTATTACCCATATTTGCGCAAGATATTTTACACGTAGGCTCTGAAGGTTTTGGTATTCTTAGAGCGGCACCAGCAGTAGGCGCCTCTATTACCATGCTGGGTTCTACACGTTTTCCATTACACAAAAATGCAGGTAAAAAACTCTTGTGGGCTGTATTTGGCTTTGGTCTGTGTATATTAGTTTTTGGTCTGTCTACCTACTTTTGGCTGTCTGTTTTAGCATTATTTTTAAGTGGTGCAGTAGACGGCGTAAGTATGATTGTGCGCCAAACTATTTTACAATTAAAAACACCCGACAACATGCGTGGTAGGGTGGCTTCTGTAAACTCTATTTTTGTTGGTTCTTCTAATGAATTAGGCGCTTTTGAAAGTGGGGTGGCAGCCAAATTGTTAGGCACGGTAAATGCCGTTATTTTTGGTGGATGTATGACTCTGCTTACAGTGGGTGGTATGGCCGTTATTTCTCCAAGTTTTAGAAAATTAGACTTAACCCAAGATGTAGAAGAAAGGGAAAATGAAGTATAAAAAAATCCTTCCATAACAGAAGGATTTTTAAGTAGGTATAAAAAGATTTGGTATGCTTTTTTGCCGGTTAGGCAACTATGAATTTTAGATTGGGTTATCACTAATTCTGAAGTAAAAGTAGGGCACTTGCAGCGAGCTAAAAATTAATTGTTGCGAACACCGTTTTTTAAGATGTGAAAACGTTTAGGAATTGCTTTTATCAAGATAATGCAACTGCAATTGCGAGCCATCGAAAGAGGCATAAGTGTAATACTTAATCCAATCGCCCAAATTTATATAGGTAGATCTGCCATTTAAGTCTATTTCCATAGGAAGATGGCGATGGCCAAAAACAAAATAGTCATAATGCTGGTTCTTTAGCTTGCGTTTGGCATATTGTATAAGCCACTCTTTATCTTCCCCCAAAAAATTAGCATCTGCGTCACCAGAAATAACTTTATTATTTACGGATAAGTGTTGAGCAAGACGTACGCCCAAATCTGGATGTAACCATCTAAAAAACCATTTGCAAACAGGATTTACAAATACTTTTTTCATCATTTTAAAACCTGTATCTCCAGGGCCTAAACCATCTCCATGGCCTACAAAAAAAGAAGTGTTTTCAATCTTAAATTGTTGTGGCTTATGAAAAACTGGAATATTTAGTTCTTCTTCAAAATAGCCATTCATCCATAAATCATGATTGCCAACAAAATAATAAATAGGGATGCCAGCATCGGTAAGTTCTGCTAATTTGCCCAGTGTGCGGACAAATCCTTTAGGTACTACTTTTTTGTATTCAAACCAAAAATCGAACAAGTCGCCCATCAAAAAAATAGCAGCAGCATCTTCTTTAATTTGGTCTAACCACGCTACAAAGCGCTTTTCTCTTGGTAGACTTTCTGCATGGGTAGGAGCTCCAAGATGATTGTCGCTAGCAAAATATACTTTCTTGCCTTGTTCTAATTTTTTGATATCCATTTGGCGGCAAATATAGGATTTCTAGACAGTCTTGTTAAATTAGGCGGAAGGCCAAATAGGAAAAACCTATTACAAGTAGCGGAGCAGCAATCATAAATGGAATAACGCTACCACGGTATAGGTCCCAAAAGGATATCACTTTCATCGTTTCTGGTTTTTGTTTATCGTAAACAACAGAAACCACATCTCCAACCTTGTAGGGAGCAGGATAAGAACGTATTCTGCTGGTGTATTCTAAGACTTGGTTTCTACGGTCTTTGTACTCAAAAACTGGGCTATACAAAGGATTATTGTCGCCTGTAAATACTTCTAGATGGATAACTTTAGCCTTGGTTTTAATTCCGTCTGCTAATAGATTTTGTGTTTTGGTAAACTGAAGCCACGCCATATAGGCAATAAAGACTCCCAGAGCAGCTAAAAATCCATAGAATACTAACCAAAACATAGGCCTGCGCATTACAGTAGCTTAACGTTTAAATTTCTTGTTATTTCTGTATCTGGTAATAATATAAACTGCAATTACAAGCAATGCCAATAGGGGCATAGTAAGGTTACTATTTAATAGGGATAAAAATTCCATCTATTTCTTTTTAAGAAAGAACGCTACAATAGCGGATGTTAGTATACCCATTGCTAAAGCACTAATAACACTCATAACTACATAATTGTTAAAATTGAAGTAGGCCTCCATGTCTACCTTATTGTTACCTAGAGAAATGCCATGAGCAATAGCGTTATTAAAATACTCTGGTGAAATATAATTATGAGTTAGGTATTGTGCCAATGGACTTAGTAAGGCTACAAACAAGGAAATAATTACGCCAGTAATAAAACCTTTTACCCAAGACATTTTACCATTGAGGTCTTTATCTCTTTTTTCTTTTAGAGCGAATACAAAAATAAGTATAGCTACTACTGCAAAAACATTAGTGTACAAGGGATATTTTGCTATGTGTTCATCATGCCAGCCTAAACTTTTTTCTAGCACCATCCAAAGTAGTGCGGCTAGGGTAAAAATTACCCCCCATTTAATTTCTGTTTTAATAGTTTTCATCTTAAAAGCCGTTTAGTTGTGCTATATAAGGTACTAACTATTTTTTAAATTTTGCTAAGGCCTTTTTGGTATTCTCAGAAAGGGCAAGTCTTCCAGAAAGTTCAGCGCGGGCAGTAAGGAGCTCATCCCAATCCTCTGTGCCTTGCCATAATACTTGTTTCATAGCACTTAATGCTTCTGGGTTGTATTGGGATAATTGATGCGTGTAATGGTCTAGCGCTTGGTCCATTTCTGGGATAGAGTCAAATACTTTTGCATACAATCCTTTTTCTTTGGCCCAATATGCATTTTTCCATTCTGTTGGCGCAAAAGTAAGTTCTGCCAAGGCAGCTTTTCCCATTTTACGTTCCACGGCGGGAGCAATAACAAACGGACCAATACCAATGGAAATTTCTGATAGTTTAATGGCGGCTGCTTCTGTAGCCATAACATAATCGCACGCACTGACGAGACCAACTCCGCCACCTACAGTTTTTCCCTGTACACGACCAATAATTGGTTTTTGGCAAGAGCGCATTGCATTTAAAACCTTTGCAAATCCACCAAAGAATGCACGCCCTTCTGTTAAATTACTAACAGCTACGAGCTCATCAAAAGAAGCCCCAGCACAAAAAGCACGTTCACCTTCTGACTTTAAAAGAATAACAGAGACCTCCGCATTTACAGCCAAATCATTAAAGGTTTTGGCAAGTCTATCTAACAATTCAGAAACAAAACTATTGCTTGCTGGGTGGCCAAATTCTATAGTAGCTAATTTATTTTCTATGTGGGTATAAAGACTTCCGTTTTGTCTGTCTGTTGTCATTGTTGTGTTGTTTTGTATAAAATTAGGGGTTTTGTACCAGCGGCTTAAACTTTTGCCAAAACTTAATTACTAAAGCCCCACCACGAATCGCCATCCAAACCATGAAAGCTATCCAAATAGCATAGAATCCCCATCCTAGGAATTTGCCCAAGTACAGAACAGGAATAAAACCCAAAAAAGTGGCGGCAAGTAGTACATTTCTTAAGTACTTCATTTCTCCTAAGCCCTTGAATAATCCATCAAAAATAAAAGCAATACTATTCATAGGTAAGCCTAAAATAACTAAGTAAAAAATTCCGTATAAGGTTTGTAAGACAATGGGTTCATTAGAGAACATTCGCCCTAAAGGCTTGTAAAAAAGAAATCCAAGAGCAACTAAAACTACACTTATTACAACTCCATAAGCAAATACTTTTTTTGCGAGTATCCATAAGCCTTTGTAATCTTTTGCGCCCAAAAGTTTACCACTCATTCCATTACCTGCAGCGGCATAGCCATCTATAAAAAAGGCTGAAAAAAGCCAGAGATTTATAGCTATTGTGTGGGCTCCGATGAACTGGTCTCCTAATGCTGTGGCCTCTCTTACTGCTAAAATGAGTGCAGCATTTAATGCAATAGCTCTGACAAATAAATTAAGACTCATGAAAATAAGCTTCCTAATCTCCGTATTAAATGGAAGTTTTAACTTTAAACTTATACTGGTTTTGGTGCGTAATAGATAAAACACTAAAAGTGCCATAACAGCTTGCGCTATTAAACTTGCATATGCAGCACCTTCTAAGTAAAGGGCTGGTATGTAGCCTTCTATGCCGTACACTAGAATAACGTCTAAAACTATATTTACTAGAGCACCTATTATAGCGATGACCATAGGGTAAAAAGTATTTTGCAGACCCCTAAAAATACCGAAAATAGCAAAGGTAAATAGTGTTAAAGGGAATCCCCAAACACGTATAGAATAGTAGGCTACGCAATAATCTAAAATTTTACCTGAAGCCTTAAAAAGAACAAATATTTCTTCTGCAAAAAATAGCGTACTGGTTAATAGGACAATGCTAAGCGCAATGTTTAAATAAATAGCTTGTGCAGGTAAATCTGCAACTGATTCTAGGTTATCCGCACCCAAATATTGAGATATAATTGAGGAAATAGCACTTCTGGTTTGCCCTAAAACCCAAATAAGCATAGATAAAAAAGACCCAACAATCCCTACCGCAGCAAGTGATTCTAAACCATCTACAGGAATATTACCGACAATAGCTGTATCTGTAATGGACAACACGGGTTCCGCAATCCCCGCGATAGTTGCAGGTATCGCTAATTTATTTATGGTTTTAAAAGAAACTACCGTTTTACTTTGCATGTTCAAGAATAAGTTCATAACAGTAAAAAGGGGCTGTACTCTGTTTAGGAAAGTAGATATTCCCTAATTTTTGATATCCTCTGGCTTCATAAAAACGCTGATTTCTTTTGTTTTTAGAAAAAGTATCTAAACGGACAGAGATTCCGCCTTGTTTTCTTACTTCTTCTTCCGCAAAATTCATTAATTGTCTTGCATACCCTTGTCCTTGTAAATTGGGATGTACGCAGAGCCGGTGAATATAAAAATTACGACCTTCTTCGGTTAGCCACGCTATGCTTTGGTATTCATCGTCTTTTAAGTTAGATATAACAATTGAGCCCATAATGGCACCTGCAACTTCTAAAACATATAGCTCTTTCCTCTCAAGGTCTTTTTCAAAAGCATTTTGACTGGGATAGTGTTCATTCCATTGATAAATGCCATGGGCAATCATGCTAGCAGCACAAGCTTTAGTCACTGATAGCAGTGGAGAAATATCTTTTTGAGTGGCAGGCCTAATCATAATTACACTTATATTCTGTAAATTTAGCTATATAAAAACAACCAAACTATGAAGAATATTCTTGTTCCAATGGGCACATCGCCCTCTGCAATAAATACTTTACAATATGCTGTTGCCTTTGCAAAAGAAATGGGTGCTCAAGTATATATTATGGACGTATTTACTTTAGCCTCAACTGCGGGCGCTTTATCTAATGTTACAGAAAAGGTGGCGGCAACAGGCAGGGAACAAATAAAAGAATACATAGCAAGTATAGATACCCTGGGGCAAGAGCTAAAAATTGCCTCTTATAATGGTGATATTGTGGATGGTCTTAATCAAATTAACAAGGAGTTGGGTATAGATTTAATTATTCTTTCACCAAAAAGCAATGATGTAAATGAGGAGTATTACTTGGGCAGCACCTCTGGCAGAATTGTTAAACTAACCAACATACCTGCATTAATTGTACCTAAAGATTACACGTATGAACCTGTAAAAAGTATTTTGGTAGCGTTTAAATCTGGGATTTTAAAAAGAGGAAGAATACTTAATCCTTTGGTAGAGGTTGTAAATACATTTAAAGCAGAAGTTGGTCTGTTATTGGTGAAGACACCTGGTTATACGGATGAGGATTTACAGATAAACACATCACTTTTAGACCTGAGTAAAAATCTTACTATAACAGAGAACCAAACTACATATCATGGGGTGCTAGAACATTTTCAACAGTACCAACCAGATATGCTTTGTGTTTTTAGAAGAAAACGAGGCTTCTTTAAAAAGCTTTGGGAAAAGAGTACCATTCTAAAGTCCGAGTTCTTTGCTCCAGTACCCGTTTTAGTACTTAGTGTAAAAAAGTATTAAAGAATAAAACTATTTTGATACTTATACAAAATGTAGTTCCTTTGCGAACTGCAACGGGGGATTAGCTCAGTTGGCTAGAGCGCTTGCCTGGCAGGCAAGAGGCCACCGGTTCGAATCCGGTATTCTCCACTTAAACTATAAAAAGCCACGTATATACGTGGCTTTTTATAGTTATAGACTGGCCATTATTTTTTTTAAGTCTTCTTCCGTAATGGGTTTTACAAAGTAATTGCTAACCACGTTAAGTTCCTTAGCGCGCTCGTGGTCGCGTGCGTCTATAGAAGAACTAACCACATAAATTTTTACCTTCTCTCTATTGTGGTTGGGTATTTTTACAAAATCTTCTAAGAACTCCCACCCATCCATAATAGGCATATTTAAATCTAGAAAAATAACTTCTGGTAAGGGTTGATTATTGTTTAATCTTTCTACAAGGCCATCTATGGCTTCTTGTCCATTTTTAAACACTAATAAATCGTTACTAAATCCAATTTTTTTCAATAGAATTTTCATTCCAAAAAGAAAAATAGGGTCATCATCTACTACACAAGAGACGGCTAATTTGCTCATGATAAATCGTTATAAAACGTTAATATAAAAGTAGACCCTTTATTTGGTTTGCTGTCTACGCTAATATCGCCATTCATGGACTGCATTTGGTTTTTAGAGATAAATAACCCAACACCTCTTGCCTCTGGATGGTCGTGGAATGTTTTATACATTCCAAATATTTTTTTCTTATGTCTAGGTAAGTTAATACCTAGACCATTATCTTTTATGCTTATTCTACTCTCGTCCTTATCTTTATAAAAATCAATAGTTAATTCTAAATTCTTATCTGGACGTTTATAACGGACAGCATTAGAAATAAGATTTAAAAGTACACTTTCTAAGTAAGGTTGTATTGCTGCAACTTTCGCTTTTTCGTTTATGTTGTTTTTTAGAATGGTATTGGCATTTTTTAATTGGTCCTTTAAGCTTTCTAGAACAATATCTAAAGATTCTTTAATAGGAATCTGTTTAATTTTTTGTGAATCATCTGTAGAAATCTGAATTACTTCATTTAAGTGCAGTAAAGTTTCATTTAGATGGGATGAGGACTGTTGTAGCATGTCTAGATATTCTTCCAAATCTTCTTGTGTGCTATTATCCCCGCTAATAAAATGAGAAAGCATGGAGATATTAGAAGAATGAGAACGTAGATTATGAGAAACAATGTGTGCAAAATTGAGTAAACTATCCTTCTGGTTGGTTGTCAATTTTAAAAGCTTTTGAAGGCGAGCTTCGTTTTGCCTTATTTCTGTTATATCCCAATTGGTGCCAATCATTTTATAAGGTTCACCTTTGCCGTCTCTTAAAACGGTTCCTTGGGCTTTTAGCGTTCTTATTTTATTGTATTTGGCAATAATACGGTACTCACTATTGTATTCTTTGACTCCCCTTATGGCTAAATCTACTTCTTTTAATACTCTAGGTCTATCCTCTGGATGTAAACTATCTACCCAATGTTTAAAGTTATTAGTAAAGGATTTAGGGTTTATGCCAAATAAGGTAAACATATTGCGATCCCACACAACGGCATCTGTACGTAAATCGTATTCCCAAATACCAATTCTGCCAGAGGTTGTGGCAATTTCTAGTCGGCTGGCAGCTTTAGACATTTCTAATTCTGCTCTTTTTTCCTTGTCTATATCTTGGAAAGTGCCAAATAGCCTTATACATTCTCCATTTACAAAATCAGTCTCGCCTTTAGCGCGTACCCATTTTTCATTTCCTTTAGCCGTAATAATGATGAGCTCTTCATTATAAGAAACTCCGTATTTAACAGCATTGTCTACTAGTTGCTGAATGCGCTCTCTTTGTGGACCTTCTTTGTAAAATTTTATACCTGTTTTTAAACTGGGCTTATAGCTCGGGGGCACTTCATGTATTTTTTTAGTGCTTTCTGTCCAAATTAATTCTTTGGTTTTAATATTTAACTGCCAACCACCAACCAAAGCGACTTCTTCTACACGAGTAAAAAAGTCTTGCATTTGTTTGTGTTCAGAAACTTCTTCTAGATAAATAAAAAGATTTACCGTTTGGTTATTTTCTAGAACTGGCTTAATACGCCATTTAACCCATTGTATGGCATCCTTGTCATTTACATACTGCACGGCATCATTATGATCCTCTGTTTTATAGACCATGCAATCATTTATAGTAGAAAAAAATAAGCTGGGTAAAAAAGGTATGGCTTCTGCAATATGTACCCCATACAAATCTGATTTGCCAGGGATAAATTCTACCAGTAAATGCCTAGAGTATTCTTCAATTTCAAATTGACTGTTTAAAATAAAGGCAGATACAGGAAGCTCTTTTATGTAATTATATGTTGAAATTGTTTGCAATGATTAAGTTATTACCTACAAAAATATAACATATAATTAGTACGAAATATTTTCTGAAAAGTAGATTAATCTTCAATTTAATCAAATCTTTTAAAAAGCATGTTATGATTAAGAATAAAGTAGCCTATATCACGGGCGGAAGTAAAGGAATAGGACTTGGCGTAGCAAGAACACTTTTAGAGCAAGGTGTGCGCGTGGCCATTAGTGGTAGAAATTTAGAAACCGTAAAAAAGGCGGCAGAAAGTTTAGGGAGTTCAGAGATGGTTTTACCTATAGTATCTGACGTTACCAAGCTAGAAGATGAAAAAAAAGCTGTAGCCGAAATTTTAGATAAGTTTGGACAATTAGACTTTATGATTGCCAATGCAGGGGTAGGTCATTTTGCTCCTGTTGATGAAATGAAAGACGAGGACTGGCACCAAATGATAGATACTAATCTTACTGGAGTTTTTCATAGTTTAAAGGCTGCTGTAAGTGCGCTTAAAGAATCTGAAGGATACTACATAACGCTAGCGAGTTTAGCGGGGACAAACTTCTTTGCTAACGGTGCGGGTTATAACGCTACTAAATTTGGTGTAGTGGGGTTTACACAAGCCGCTATGTTAGATTTAAGAAAGTATAACATAAAGGTAAGTACAATTATGCCAGGGTCAGTGGCAACACATTTTAATGGTAATGAACCATCAGAATCTGATAAATGGAAAATACAGCCGGAAGATATTGGCAAATTGGTTCTAGACCTACTTACAATGCACCCAAGAACTCTACCCAGTAAAATAGAGGTAAGGCCTACGAGACCAGATTTAAAATAGACTATGTAATTTCTTCATCTAAGAAGGGAATTTCCGTATTAAAAATAGCCTTGATTAATTGGTGTAGTTCGTTCTCAAATTTTGCCAAGAGGTCAGGGCTTATTTCTGTATTGGCACGGCCTCTAGAATGTGTTTTGGTGCCAAAATATATAATCTCTTGTTGTATTTGTTTAATAGGTACAATACCAGCTTTAAAGGTGCCAATGGAGTGTTCTTGTTGATACATGTAAGCATAACATAACAGCTGAAATGCCTTAAGGTTTTTTGGAGTAAATGCTAACTCTCCTTCTTTAGACACCATTTGTACTTCAGAATTATTTACATTACCTGTTTTATAATCTATAATTTCTAACACACCATTAACTTCATCAATACGGTCTAAAGTACCTTTTAAATGGATAGGGAAATTCAAATCTGGAATGGTCAGTGGACAGAACATTTGAGCTTCCAGACCTAGTAAGTAAACCGTGTTTTCTGTACATCTTTTGATATCTAAAGCAATAAAATCTGCTATATATTTTTGTACAACATTAAAGGCAATTAAATTTTGCCCGCTACTAAAGTCACCTACATCATAGATAGTTAAAAACTGTTGCTGTACTTCGGTTTTAATTTTAGGTAGTAAGCTTTTTAGTAAGTCAGGTGTTAATTGAGTGTTTAAATATGGCAAATACAATTGCTCCAGAGCGTTGTGTACAATGGTGCCAAAGGTGTTATAAGCTAGCTGTTCTTCAACACTGTCAATATCATTTATTCGTAAAACATTCTGTTTATAAAAGGTGTACGTGTTTTTTATATAATTTGATAAAGATGAGGGCGAGAAACCTTTAGAAGCAATAGATTTTAAATCATTTAGAAGTCTATCTGTTTTTTTAACAGTTACTGGTGGTGAGTTCAAGGATGTTATTGCTGGAGTAGCAATATGATGCTTTACCTGAAATTTTAATTGGTCGTCTGTTAAAAGCTGTGCTATAAAACGGCTTTTCTCATTACCTAATAACACATCTGGTTCTGTATTATACGTTACGTATACTTGGCTTGCTCGCTGTAATAAACGGTAAAAGTGATAGGTATAAATGGCATCTTTTTCTTTGTAAGTGGGCATTTTATATTCCTTTTTAACATCATAAGGAATAAACGAATTGTTGCTTTTACCTGCGGGCAGTATACCCTCGTTTACAGAGGTCATTAGAACAGTTTCAAAATCTAAACATCTACTTTCTAACATACCCATAATCTGCAAACCACTTGTTGGGCTACCTTTAAAATCTAATTGTTCAGTAGAAATAAGTTCTAAATACAGTGCATTTAAGGATTTGATACTAGAAATATAGGTTTTCTCCAATCCCAGATTCTTTAACTTTAAAAACAGTTTGATAAAAGCTTGTGTAGCTTGTACTTCATAATGATTTTTTTGGTTTTCAAAATAATCACTTATGGTATTTAAGAGTAAAAGAAGTAAATCTATAAAGTTTTGTGTGGTTAGCTCAGTGGAGGCGAACAATTGATGTAGTATAGTGCCAGTACCTTTTAAAAACTGTAAATTATCTGGATGTATAAATAACACATTATGGTGTTGTATGTGCTGCGTGATTACAATGGCTTTATGTATACCTTCTTTTTGCAAAACAATTTCTGTCATTGGATTTCCTAGAAATTGTAGCACATCTTTATAGAAAACTCCTCTAGCACTTTTGTTTAAAAAAAGCTGAAAGTAGGCGGATATAAATTGGTGTAAATTGGTTTTCTCTAGGGGTAATCCCATAGTAATATTTACTTCTGGAATGTTTTCTGGCAAAGAGTTGATAATCGCAGGTAAAAGGGTTTCGTCTGCAAGTACCAAAGCCACTGTGTCTTTTTTGGTTTTGCGTTGGTAAAGGTTTGCAAGTAAGTTGCCAATAAATTTTGCTTGAGATACATTTTTTGGAATTCCGTAAATGTTGACCTCTTTGTTTTCTGTGTTGTAATTATTGGAAAAGTAATGTTCTTTAGTAGGTAGCTCTTTCCATTTTTTAAAATGGTTGCGGATAAAATACCCAACATCATGTTGAGGGTCTTCATAGAAATACGAGTCTATATCCCAGTAAATTTTATTGTTGGTTTTGCTTATAAATGCTTTTATAAGCTTTATTTCTGCTTCATTCAACGCATTAAAGGCAATAAAATGATAGCTTTTTTCTCTTTGGCTTTCAAGGTATTCTTCTACATTTTGTTGAGCTTTTTTGTAAATCAACCCTTGATAACCGGTATTTTCAGACCTAAGTAATTCTAGGTACTTTGGATAGAGCTGACCTATTGTCTCTAAAAATAGGGTGTGATTTTTAATGAGTTTGGTAGGTTCTAGCTTTAAATCCCACTTTGCCATACGTTCAATGGCTGTTAAATAATCAAATAACACTTGGGCATCTACTAAATGCCGATCTATTTCATTAAAGTCACCCAAAAGGGTAGTACCCCATTGTAGAAATTGCTCTAACTTTTCTTCTGGATGTTGTTTTTGATATACTTCAAAAAGAAGCAAAAGGAGTTCTAGATTAGTACTATGTTCTAAACCAGATATTTCTTGAATAAATTCTTCTATACTATAGATTTGTGGACTTAGTATAGGCTTTTCTATCTGTTGTGCAAGGTAGTGTTTAAGATAGGTACCCGCCCTTCTACTAGGGAGTACAAAGACCATTTGGTTTAAATTTTTATGGTCTTTTAAAAGTTGTATTAGTGTTTCTTCTAGAAAACTTTTCATATATAAAAAAGCCCCGACAAATGCCGGGGCTTTCTATGGGTTTAATTACTTAAACTTATTTTACTAGGTTGATTTCAACCCTTCTGTTTTGCTTTCTACCAGCTCTTGTATTGTTAGTTGCGATAGGCTTATCCTCACCGTAACCGATAGCAGTTAATCTATCTGCACCAATACCTTTTTCAATTAAGAAGTCTCTAACTGCGTTAGCTCTCTTCTCTGACAATTGTTGGTTCAATTTGTTGCTACCAACGCTATCAGTGTGTCCTTCAACAGTAAACTTAGCGTTAGGATACTCGTTCAAGATTTGGATAATGTCTACCATTACAGAAGTTGATTCTGCTTTAATAGAAGACTTACCAGTGTCAAACAAGATTGTTCTAGCGTAGTCATTCAATTGTTTCTGTACTTCTTCAGTAACTTCAGGACAACCGCTGTTAGCTACAGTACCAGCAACTTCTGGACACTGATCATCTTTGTCAAGAACACCATCTTTATCAGAATCAGCCCAAGGACAACCTTTGTTCTCAGCAGGACCAGCTTCGTTAGGACACTCGTCTTTGTTATCAGCAACACCGTCACCATCAGCATCAGGACAACCAGCTAAAGCAGGAAGACCAGCTTCGTTAGGACAAGCGTCATCTTTATCAGCAACACCGTCACCGTCAGCATCAGGACAACCGTTCATTTCTTTTGAACCAGCTTGGTCTGGACAGCTATCTTTGCTATCTTCGATACCATCACCGTCAGAATCTGGACAACCATTGAATGCTTCTAAACCAGCAACTTCTGGACAAGCATCATCTTTGTCATAAACACCATCACCATCAGTGTCTGTACCACCAAATTTGATGCTAAGACCAGCTAAGTGCTGAAAATGCTCTACTCCATAATCTTCAAAAACGTGCTTGTATTGAGTCTGTAAAGTTAAACCTACGTTTTCTGTAAACCAGTAGCTTAATCCGATACCACCATTAACAGTACCTGCACCGATTTCGTCAACCCAAGTGTAACCACCACCAATCTCTACGAATGGGTCTAGTTTTGTGTTTTGTAAGATGTTGTACTTAATAGTACCATCTACTGCGTAGTGAGATAAATCATCTACACTAACATCTCCTAATTTCTCAATTCTGTTAAGTGATCCTCTTGCTCCTACAGAGAAACCATCACCAACGTATCTAGATACAGATACATAAGAAATAGAAGGAATAATGTTCCAGTGATCTGAAACGTTGAAATACTCGTCAAACAAAGAGCTTGTAATAACACCGTCAGCAGGATCGGCATTAGTAGGGTAAACGTCTACCGCGTTTACACCAAAACTCACCTGCCAAGGATTGTTTTCGTCTTGCGCGCTAAGGTTGTTTAACCCTAAAACAAGTAAGGCAACAACTAAAAATTTGCTTAGATGTTTCATGTTCAAAATTTTAAGTTTAAGTGTTTATCAGCTGCAAATGTAAGTTGTTAGCACTTATTAACAAAATATACCTACCATTTTTTTATGCAACTATTTTTATTTATGGACTATTTAGATCACTTCTAAGGACTTGCCTATTTTAGTAAATGCCGTTATAGCCTTATCTAAATGTTCTTTTTGGTGTGCAGCGGACAATTGTACTCGTATTCTGGCTTTGCCTTTGGGTACTACTGGGTAGAAAAAACCAATAACGTAGATGCCTTCTTGCAATAGACGGTCTGCCATTTCTTGTGCTAGCTTAGCATCATATAGCATTACAGGTACTATGGCAGAGTCCCCATCTATAATATCAAACCCAGCAGCTTTCATCCCTTTTTTAAAGTATTCCGTATTGTTCTGTAATTGATCTCTAAGGGTGGTATTATTAGACAAAAGTTCAAATACCTTTATAGATGCTCCTACAATGGCAGGTGCTAAAGAATTAGAAAACAAGTACGGTCTAGAACGTTGCCTTAATACTTCTATAATTTCTTTTTTACCCGTAGTGTAGCCACCCATGGCACCGCCTAGTGCTTTACCCAAAGTGCCAGTAATAATGTCTACCCTGTCCATAACGTTTTTTTCTTCTAGGGTTCCTCTACCGGTAGCACCAATAAAACCAGCTGCATGGCACTCGTCTATCATTACCATAGCATCATACGCATCTGCCAAATCACAGATTTTATCCAAAGGCGCTAATAAGCCGTCCATGGAAAAAACCCCATCAGTCACAATAACCTTAAAACGGGAACCATCAGCATTGGCTTGTTTTAGACATTCTTCTAAAGCAGCCATATCATTATTAGTGTAGCGATACCGTTTTGCTTTGCACAAACGCACACCGTCAATGATGGAGGCATGATTTAAGCTGTCAGAAATAATAGCATCTTCTGCGGTTAACAAAGGCTCAAATACTCCACCATTAGCATCAAAGGCTGCAGCATATAATATGGTATCTTCTGTACCGTAAAATTCTGCAATTTTTTCTTCTAGCGTTTTATGAATGTCTTGGGTGCCACAAATAAAACGAACAGAAGACATACCGAACCCGTGTGTGTCTAACGTGTCTTTGGCTGCTTTAATAACTTCAGGATGAGAAGAAAGCCCCAGATAGTTATTGGCGCAGAAATTAATTACTTCTTGCCCATTGGCTATTTTGATCACAGCGTCTTGTGGAGAAACAATAATGCGTTCCTTTTTGTAGAGCCCCGCTTCCTTAATTTCTTCTAATTCTTTTTCTAAATGCGATTTAATTTTACCGTACATATTTATAAAAATGTGGGGGTTATTGAGTTGTTGATATAAACAATTATTTTATTTGTGACAAAGTACCCCATTTTTGTTAGAATATGCTCATAATTCATTAACTGAATTTTGTGATGGTCTTGTGGTTTACCGGTTTTGTAGTCTAAAATGGTAGCCTCTTTACCCTTTAAGGCTAGGCGGTCTAAGCGTACTAAGCTTCCGTCTGTATGCAATAGTTCTACCTCGTTATAGGTTGTATAGGTATCTGTAAAATATTCTTTTAGTTTAGGGTGATACACCAAACTTTTTAGTAAAGGGCGTATCTCATTTTCCTGTGTTGTATCCATTTCACCCTTTTCTATAAAATTATTTAAGACATGTGGCAAGTCATCTGGCACATAAACCTGTTCTAAAACAGCATGTATTAAATTACCGCGTACTAGCTCCTCTGATGGTTCTCCCCAATTTATATTTTGTGCAGAGGAAAAAGCATATGGTGGTTTTGCACTCCTATATGTATAAGGTATAATTTGTTCTTTGTTTTTTGTAGCTTCTAAGTCCGATTTATTCTCTT
Organism: Flavobacterium sp. ASW18X; assembly: GCF_005144745.1. Classification (GTDB taxonomy): domain Bacteria; phylum Bacteroidota; class Bacteroidia; order Flavobacteriales; family Flavobacteriaceae; genus Croceivirga. Next base: position 283,686 of record NZ_SWKK01000008.1, read on the forward strand.
GTAATGTTCCAAATTGATAGGTGTCTTGGTCTGAGCGCCACATACCTTTAGCGTTAAGAAAACCTTCTAGTAAACTTGCGTAGCTATCGTTCAGTTCTTTTTCAGTGATAATAAACAAACCTTGTACAGCTCTAGTTAAGGCAACGTATAATACATTGATGCTATCTAATTCTGTTTGATGATATTCTTGTTCCAGTAGTTGGTTGCTTATCTGTGAAAACTGCTCCAAATCTTTATTCGCATTTACCAACACCTCTTCTAAGCCATTAAAAGCATTGGGTTGTACAGGAACCCATAGTTTCCCAGTTTTGGTTTTATCATTTATTTTGGTTTTGACAAATGGATAAATTACAAATGGAAATTCTAGTCCTTTAGATTTATGTACGGTCATAATGGAGACTGCCTCCATATGTTCAGGCACTGTTATTGCCATGTTTGGTTTGTTATCCCAGTGTTGTATAAATTCATAAACACCAACCCCTTCTTTTTCTGTGAATGCAAGAACTTCATCCATAAAATGGTTTACATGAGCATTACTTTTAGGAACTAAATTAAATTTAGCAATCAAAATTTCTAACACATCATATAAGGTATAACTACGGAGCGTTTCTATATTCAAGGCATATTGTACAGTTAGGTAATTAGAAAAGCGTCCCAAGTGCTGCTGAATAAAATTGTGCTTATCCATTTTGGATGGACAGAGGTAGTTTAATAAATCAAATTCATATGCTTTTTCTGATGGCACTAGAAGATAGTGTAAAAAGGCAATTAAGAATTGTACCTCAGGATTATGTTTTAATAACAAAGCTTCTGAAGAAATAATCGGAATTTCTTTTTCCGCCAGATAATTGGCTATTGCGATAGCTTCTGTATTACGGCGAACCAATATACAGATATCGCTAAACGCATAACCATGGCTTTTTAGTGTGATGATATAGTCTAGCACTTTTTCGCAATACATAGCTTCTTCCGCCTTTTTATCTAGAAAGTTGATTTCTACATAACCACCCGTCCTAAAATTAATCTCTTGGGAGCTCTGGTTGGCATACATGTCTTGATAAGTATGGTTTTGTAGTGCATTGGATGCGTATCTAAAAAAATCATTATTAAAATCAATGATAGTACTAAAACTGCGCCAATTGGTGCCTAGTCTTTCTGTAAGGGCTTGTATTGTAAAAGGTTGTGCTGTATTGTTGATTAAGGATACAAACTGGTCTGGATACCCGCCTCGCCAACGATATATGGACTGTTTAACATCGCCTACGAGCAAAAGCGAACCCTTTCTCCCGTCTAAATCTTGATTTTCTAATGCATTAGAAATAAGTGGAGCTAAATTTTGCCATTGCATTTTAGAAGTATCTTGGAACTCATCTATAAAATAATGACGGTAGCGCTCCCCTAAACGTTCATATATATAAGGAGCAGGTTGGCCATTAATTTCCTTTGCAATTAACTTATTAAATTCTGCAATATGCAACTTACCCTTTACGTCTGTTATTCGCTGTACTTGTTTTGCAATCTCGTTTAATACCGTGAGCGGTAAAATATTGTTGTAGACATTTGTAAGAAACTTATAAGTGTAAAACTGTTTTTTTATTTCTAAAAATAGATTTACGAATTGCTCTTGTAAGGTATCTAGTAACTTTTGTATTTCAGGTTCGCATTTTTTGGGATAAAGCTTTTGTTCTGCTAGGTGCAATTGCCATTTAGCATCCCACTTTAAAGAACCCAAGTCCCCGTTACTTATTTTAATCATGAATTTAGGGTAGTAACCAGCACTAAAATCTGAGTGAGAAATACCATGGGTCTCCATTAAAGCTAGACTTTCTTCTGCTTGGGCCTTCATACCCTTTTCTAAAGTAGTAATAGCGGTTTTTAAGTCTTTCTTTAATACATCAAAATCAGCTATTGTCTTATGTTGCAATTTTTGCAGCTGTGGAAAATGATTTTCGCTAAATAAAAGTTTACCTACCTCTTTAAGGTCTTTGGTAATATTCCAGCTTTTTTGATTTTCTACTTTTTCTAAAGCATAAGCAATTAAGGTATCTGTAAGCGCTTTGTCCTCCCCAACTTGTTGTACTAGTTGCCCAACAGCCTCGTCTAAAAGCGCATCGGTATCTAAAACTACTTCAAAGTTTTGTGCGAGTTTAAAATCTTTCGCAAACGTGCGTACTATTTTATGGGTAAATTTATCTATAGTAACAATCTCAAAAAAAGCATAGTTGTGTAGAATATCTTTCAGCAAAAACGTACTCTTGTATTGTAAAACTTCCGGAGTTAAGTGAAGTTCTGTAGCAATCTCTTTAAACATGGTTTGGTACTTGCTCGGTAAGGGGTGTTGGCTAAACCCATGTAAAAACTCCAGTATTCGCTGTTTCATTTCTGCAACAGCCTTATTAGTAAAAGTAATTGCCAACAACTCTCTAAAGTTTTTTTGGCCTTTTCCTTGTAGCAATAAAACAAGGTAAGACTTTACCAATTGGTATGTTTTTCCAGAACCTGCAGAAGCGTCTAATATTTTAAAACCGTTTGTATTCAAGTAAATAGTGTTAAATGGTTTATAATCTTACAATCTTGTTAACATAGAAACCATGGAAATTGTTTGTTAAAATCTTATTTTTGATGAACATAGTATTAACTTAAAAAAAGACAAGAACATGGCTTTTGAATTACCAAAATTACCCTATGCATATGATGCATTGGAACCTAATATTGATGCCCGTACCATGGAAATACACCATACAAAACACCATAATGGGTATACTACAAAATTAAATGGTGCTATAGAAGGCACAGACCTTGCTGGTAAAGATATTGAAGATATCTTAACCAATTTAGATATGTCTAACACAGCGGTTAGAAACAATGGTGGTGGTTACTTTAACCATAACCTTTTTTGGGAGGTTATGCAGCCAAATGGTGGTGGTGAGCCTTCTGGTGATTTAGCTGCTGCAATCAATGATGCATTTGGTTCTTTTGAGGCTTTCAAAGAAAAATTTGCTGCGGCTGCCGGTACTAGATTTGGTTCTGGTTGGGCTTGGTTGTGTGTACACAAAGGTGGCAAGGTAGAGGTATGCTCTACTCCTAACCAAGACAATCCATTAATGCCAGATACTGGCTGTGAGGGATATCCTATTCTAGGATTAGATGTTTGGGAGCATGCTTATTACCTAAACTATCAAAACAAAAGACCAGATTACATACAAGCTTTTTTTAATGTTATAAACTGGGATAAGGTTTCTGAGCTTTATAGTGCTAATAAATAGTAAAGAAATTATTTTCTAAAATGTATGAGTGCGGTTATTACCGCACTTTTTTTATGGTTGGTATTCAGAGTTATACCAATAGAAAAGGGTGGGATAAACCCACCCTTTTCGTCCCAAATCTTACCATAAACTTAACCTACTTATGCTATGGCGAGACTAAATTACTGGTATTGTGTAAAATAACAAAAGAAAAAATAGAAAAAATTCTAAGGAAAGTAGCGAAGCATAGGTTAACAGTTACTAATAAGTTGGGTATCAAACATAAAGAAGGCGGACACGGTCCGCCTTCTTTCCCCAAATCTTACCATGAACTTAACCTACTTATGCTATGGTTCTTCAAATGTATGTTGATAAAATGTGCAAATCTATTCTTTTGGTTAAACAACACCTTAATTGGATGAACTACGTGGTCTGTCTATTATCCTGTATTTGTATGAAGAATTTACTTACTACGAGTGGAAAATGAAACTGGTGTAAAATAAAAAAGGTGGATATGTATCCACCTTTTTTGCCCCAAATCTTACCATGAACTTAACCTACTTATGCTATGGTAGTTATAAAGTTAAATTCAGTTTTTTCATACAAATCAGAATGCCGTTAAACGACTTCTTTTATCGATGAAAAGCACAAATTTTTGGTTTAAAGGCCTAATTAATAGGCTCTTTCATTCTTTCCTTCAAAGAAATTCATAAATGCTTTATTCACTACACGATGCCCACCAGGGGTAGGATAATCACCTGTAAAATACCAGTCTCCTAAGTTTTTAGGACATGCATTGTGTAAATTATCTATGGTTTGATATATAATTTCTATCTCCGCACGGACTCCAGCTGGTGCTAACAATTCAGCAATCTTTTTGGATATTTCTTCTGGCGTAAAGGGAGCATATACTTCTTTAACGTAATTGATGATGTCCTTACTGTTACTTTTAGACTGTTCCACACATTTGTGGTAAATATCTTCCATAATGTGCATGGTGCCACGGTCTTCGTGCAATGCAATGGCGGCTCTGAAAGCTATAAAGTCTTCCAACTTTGCCATATCTATACCATAACAATCTGGGTAACGTATTTGGGGTGCAGAAGAAACCACCACAATTTTCTTAGGATTTAAACGGTCTAGCATTCTAAGAATGCTTTTTTTAAGGGTAGTACCGCGAACAATACTATCATCTATTATTACTAGATTATCTTCTGGTTTAACAGAACCATAGGTTATATCATATACATGAGTAACCAGATCGTCTCTGCTATCATCTTGTGTTATGAAGGTACGTAGCTTGGCATCTTTAATAGCAACCTTTTCTATTCTAGGGCGTACATCTAAGATTTTATGTAAGGATTCTTGTGTAATATTGGTTCCTAAAGCCAATATTTGTTCTTCTTTCTTTTTATTAAGATAGGTTTGTGCTTCTTTAACCATTCCTAAGAACGATGTTTCTGCAGTATTAGGAATATAGGAGAATACCGTGTTGGTTAAATCATCCTTTATAGATTTTAAAATTTCTGGAAAAACAAGCTTTCCTAAAAGCTTACGTTCTTTATAAATTTCTTTGTCACTTCCTCTAGAAAAGTAAATACGCTCAAAAGAACATGCTTTTCTTTCTCTTGGTTCTTGTATTTCTTCTATGCTAACATTACCATTCTTTTTAATAATGATGGCATGGCCTGGATTTAATTCTTGAACAGCATCGTATTTAATATTAAACACGGTTTGTATCGCTGGCCTTTCTGATGCAACAACAACTATTTCATCATCCTTATAATAATAAGCAGGTCTAATTCCAGAAGGGTCTCTCAGCATAAATGCATCACCATGACCTAATAGACCACCCATGGCGTAACCACCATCCCAATTTTTTGCTGCTTTTCTAAGTATTTTACCAACATCTAAGCGTTCTGCAATATGCGGAGATGCATCTCTCTTACTATACCCCTCTTTTTTAACTTTCTTATAAAGCTTGGCAACCGCATCGTCTAAAAAATGGCCTATTTTCTCCATCACCGTAACGGTATCTGCCATTTCTTTAGGGTGTTGTCCTAATTCTACCAAGTTGCCAAAAAGTTCATTAACATTTGTCATGTTAAAATTACCAGCAACAATAAGATTACGGTGCATCCAGTTGTTTTGTCTTAAGAAAGGGTGCACGCTTTCTATACTATTTTTGCCAAAAGTTCCGTAGCGTACATGGCCTAAAAACAATTCTCCTATATAAGGAACATTTCTTTTTTGGTAAGCAACATCATCTTGGCATTTTGGATCGGCTAACATGGTAGCGTTGATGCGCTCATTAATTTGAGAAAAAATATCCTGTATAGGTTGTGGCTTTGCAGAGCGTACTCTACTTATATAGCGTTCTCCTGGCTGCATGTTTAATTTTATGCTAGCTAGACCAGCGCCATCTTGTCCTCTGTTGTGCTGCTTCTCCATCATTAGGTACATTTTGTTTACACCGTAAAATGCTGTACCATACTTTTCTTTGTAATATTCCAAAGGTTTTAACAATCGGATCAAAGAAATTCCACATTCGTGCTTAATAGGATCACTCATGTACTAAAAAATAAAGCCCCGTTTTCACAGGGCAGGGTTATTTATTCTATTTCGATATTAAACTGAGTCAATTCTCTAAATTGTAAGAGACGATTTGCTATCTCTTCTTTTGTCACCGTCAACATTCGTTCGGTACCAAATTTTTCCACACAAAACGAAGCCAAATTGGAGCCTTGAATTACAGCATTCTTTAAATTCTCAAAAGATATATTTTTACTTGCCGCTAGATAACCTGCAAAACCACCTGCAAATGTATCCCCAGCGCCAGTAGGGTCAAATACTTCTTCTAAAGGTAATGCTGGAGCAAAAAAGATACTTTGATTATGAAACAATAATGCACCGTGCTCACCTTTTTTGATAACCACGTACTTTGGTCCCATTTTTTCTATTTTTTGAGCCGCCTTAACCAAAGAATATTCTCCGGTAAGTTGCCTTGCTTCCTCATCATTTAGAGTAATAACGTCTATGTGTTTTATTACTTCTTTAAGTTCTTCAAGACTGTTGTCCATCCAGTAATTCATGGTGTCCAAAACGATAAGTTTTGGCTTTTTCTCCATTTGATTAATTACACTTAGTTGTATGCTTGGGTGTAAATTTCCTAACATAACTACATCTGCATCTTTAAAATTGTCAGGAACAACAGGATTAAAATCTGCTAAAGTATTTAACTCTGTAGCTAGGGTATCTCTGGTGTTCATATCTAAATGATACTTACCGCTCCAGAAAAATGTTTTACCACCTTTTACAACTTCTACGCCATCCAAACTAATGTTGCGGTCTGTGAGCAAATCCATGTATTCTTGGGGAAAGTCGTCCCCTACAACAGAAACGATACAAGAAGAAACATCAAAATTAGCTGCAGCAAGACCTATATAAGTAGCAGCGCCACCCAGTATTTTATCGGTTTTGCCAAAAGGGGATTCAATGGCATCAAAGGCAAGGGTACCTACGACTAATAATTTACCCATTTATTTTTCAATTTTGCTGCAAATATACCGCATTATTTTCTACCAAAATCTGCAGGAATCTCTCCCCATGCTTTTGTTTCCCATTTTACAATGGTTGTGGTGTAAGAATTATTTTGCAACCATTTTTCTGCACGAGTAATTAGCTCAAATAATGCTGTGTTTTTTGCATTGGGGGCCAGCTTAGTGTTGCATTTTTTTTTGCGTACCCAACTCATGGCAGTACGGGAGTCGGTATAAATAATTCGGTCACTATTTTTCTGTTTTAAAAATGCTAAGCCATGAACAATGGCTAAAAACTCGCCGATGTTGTTTGTTCCTTGTTTAAAAGGACCCTGTTTAAAAAGGAGTTTTTTGGTCTTAGTATCTACACCTTGGTATTCCATTACACCTGGATTGCCACTAGAGGCTGCATCTACTGCGATACTATTATTATTGGGTTGGCCAATTTTTATTAATTGTTCCCTGCTTAAACCGCTACTTTTTGTTTTCTGTCCTTTATAATCAGCATAGTTTCCTTTGTAAGCTTTTTTGGCCTCATCAAAAGTTGGAAAAGATTTGTATTGTGCGCCTTCTACACCTTGAATTTGACTTTTACAGTCGTCCCATTTATCATAAATTCCAGGATGTTTTCCTTTCCAAACTACGTAAAACTTCTTTTTAGCCATTACTTAAGGAGTATATCTGCTATTACTTTTGGAAAAAACTCATATTCCAAGGAATGTACTTTTTCTGCAATAGAATTTGGCGTATCTTCTACAGTTAGTATTGTTTTTGCCTGGTGTATGATGGCGCCATCATCATAATATTCATTTACATAATGTATGGTGATTCCTGTTTCAGTCTCATTATTTTTTTTAACAGCATGGTGTACATGGGCGCCGTACATTCCCTTACCGCCATATTTTGGCAATAAAGCCGGGTGTATGTTTATTATCTTATTAGGAAAAGCATGCACAAAACTTTCTGGTATTTTCCATAAAAAACCTGCTAAAACAATTAAATCTGGATTAAATGCTTTTAAAGTGTTTAGAACAATTTCTGTTTTAGAAAAAGCCATTCTGTTAAAATAAAGCACAGGAATTTTTAGTCTTTGGCACCTTTCTATAACTTTTGCATCCTTATTATTAGTAAGTACACATTGTATGTTGACATTGCTGTCGTTCTTAAAATATTGGAAAATATTTTCCACATTAGAGCCTGATCCAGAGGCAAAAAGCACGAGTTGCTTCATGTTGTAAAGGGTTTAAGACCAGTGCAAAAATAGCTGTCTGCATAGATAATGCAGTAATTTACAGTACATTTTATCGACAAATAGTGTTATTAAACCAAAGTTTTATATTTTTGCCATCAATAAAATTTAAAAACCGATATAACTATGTCAGACATTGCATCAAGAGTAAAGGCTATCATCGTTGATAAATTAGGTGTTGATGAGAATGAAGTAGTACCTGAGGCAAGTTTTACCAACGATTTGGGTGCAGATTCTTTGGATACTGTTGAGTTAATCATGGAATTTGAGAAGGAATTTGATATCCAAATCCCAGACGATCAAGCAGAAAATATTGCAACAGTTGGTCAAGCAATAAGCTATATAGAAGAAGCTAAGTAATTTTATGATATCTTATTAACGATTTTAAATTATCCATGTGGTAATAATGCCACATGGATATTTTTTTTAATTTCAGGCTAAATATAGTTCTATGCAATTAAAACGAGTCGTAGTTACAGGTTTGGGTGCCTTAACACCTATTGGTAATACTGTAGCAGAATATTGGGAAGGCCTTAAAAATGGAAAAAGTGGGGCTGCACCTATAACTTATTATGATACAGAAAAGTTTAAAACCAAATTTGCCTGCGAACTTAAGGGATACAACCCTACCGATTTTTTTGACCGAAAAGAGGCCAGAAAATTAGACCGCTTTGCGCAGTATGCCTTGGTCTCTTCTGATGAAGCTATAGCAGATTCTGGATTAGATTTAGATGCTGTAGATAAGTTTAGAGTAGGTGTTGTTTGGGGTGCTGGTATTGGTGGTCTAGAAACTTTCCAGAACGAGGTAATCGGATATGCGCAAGGAGACGGAACTCCGCGTTTTAACCCTTTCTTTATCCCAAAAATGATTGCGGACATAGCACCGGGTAACATTTCTATTAAACATGGTTTCATGGGGCCAAACTATACTACAGTATCTGCTTGTGCTTCCTCTGCCAATGCTATAATAGACGCTTTAAACTACATTAGATTAGGCCATTGTGATGTGTTTGTAACTGGTGGTAGTGAAGCTGCTGTTACTATAGCAGGTATGGGTGGCTTTAATGCTATGCATGCCTTATCTACCAGGAATGATAGCCCAGAAACAGCATCTAGACCATTTGATGCCTCTAGGGACGGATTTGTTTTAGGAGAAGGTGCTGGTGCTTTAATTTTAGAAGAATACGAACATGCTAAGGCACGTGGTGCCAAAATATATGCAGAAGTCTTAGGTGGTGGTTTGTCTAGTGATGCTTACCACATGACAGCTCCACATCCAGATGGGATTGGTGTAGTAAGGGTAATGCAAAACTGTTTAGAAAATGCTGGTCTAAAACCAGAAGATGTAGACGCTATCAATACCCACGGGACTTCTACTCCTTTAGGGGATGTTGCAGAACTTAAAGCCATTTCTCAAGTCTTTGGGGAACATGCTAAAAACATCAACATTAACTCTACTAAGTCCATGACCGGGCATCTTTTGGGTGCAGCCGGTGCTATCGAGGCAATAGCTTCTATTTTAGCAATGGAAAATAGCTTAGTACCCCCAACAATTAATCATAATGAGGTTGATGAAAACATTGACCCTAGCTTAAACTTGACATTAAACAAGGCACAAGAGAGAGAGGTAAATGTGGCTATGAGCAACACATTTGGTTTTGGAGGGCATAATGCGTGTATTTTGTTCAAGAAATTAAGCTAGAAGTAATTTTATGAAATTTGCACCTAAAATATTCAATTCCCATCCTAAGCAGGATGGGGATTTTTTTTTGGGTATTAAAAGAATTCTTGGATTTAGACCCAAAAATCTAGAAATCTACAAAAGGGCATTTTTACATAGAAGCCTTAATAAAAAGGATGAGAACGGCAATCCTATGAATTATGAGCGACTAGAGTTCTTAGGAGATGCCATGTTGGGAACCATTATTTCTAAGCATTTATACAATGAAGTGCCAGAGGGAGACGAAGGTTATTTAACCAAAATGCGTTCTAAGATTGTAAGTCGTAAACATTTAAATGAATTAGGTAAAGACTTGGGTTTACTCAATTTTGTAGAAAGTCGTATACCAAAATCACATTTTGGTGAAAATATACATGGTAATGTTTTTGAGGCTTTAGTAGGAGCTATTTATTTAGACCGAGGGTATACCTATTGCGAAAAATTTATAAAAACGAGCGTTATTGAACCCTATGTAGATATAGAGCAGTTAGAGGGTAAAGTAATTAGCTATAAAAGTTTGGTAATAGAATGGTGCCAAAAACAGAAAAAACCATTCCACTACAACGTGTATGAGGATACTGGTAAGGATGAACTAAAACACTTTGCTGTTAAGCTTTCTATAGAAGGTAAAGTGCTTGCAAAAGCAAGAGCTACCAGTAAAAAGAAAGCAGAAGAAAAAGCCTCTAAACGAGCCTACTATGCCTTGCAACATAAAATAGATGGCTGATCGTTTTAAGAAATAGTAAAATATAACGTTTTCGTTAATTTTTACCTTCCTTAGCTGAGGATTGTTTAGGCAAGTTGAGGTTTTAGTCCTATATTTACAATTCGCAAAATTTTAATGGCAGCAGTATATAAAATATCAGAAGAATGCTTTGATGATTCTTTTGAGTTGATAGCTATACATACCAATTTAGAGAGCTATCAACTAGCCTATTTTATAAATAGCGTCACAGATTTGCAGCTTGCACGCTCTTTTAGAGACTTGGTAGTAGACACGGTTGCCTACGCGCTTTACGAGTACAAGGATGCTATTAGTGAAGAAGATTGGTTCTTAATGGCAAATATAGCGCAAAAAGAAGACACAGGCCTAGCAGAAGGACTGTTTTCTCAAAGCAATACGCTGATTACATATCATTTATTGGAGGAACGTAAGGACATCAATTATCTTTTAAAATTGAGTGCAGAACAGACAATACAAATAAACAATGTTCTAGAACAGATAAAAAGCATACCAAAGGTGCGTATGGCTTATGCCCTAGAACCAGAAACCTTGAAATCCAAAAAAAACCTAATTTTTTAAACATGCCAACAAAAAAGAAAACAAAAATAGTAGCTACCCTAGGGCCTGCTACAAGTAAAAAAGAGGTTTTAAAAGAAATGATGCTGGCTGGCGTGGATGTGTTCCGTATTAACTTTTCCCATGCCAATTATGACGACGTGCAAGAGCGTATCAAAATGATACGCGAATTAAATGAAGAATTAGAAATAAATACTGCCATCCTTGCAGATTTACAGGGCCCTAAACTAAGGGTAGGTGTAATGGGTGGAGAAGTAGTAGTTGCCCCAGGAGATAAAATAACATTTGTTACAGGAGAACCGTTTGAAGGAAACGCCGAACGTGTTTATATGAACTATGCAAGCTTTCCGCAAGATGTAAACCCAGGAGAGCGTATTTTACTAGATGATGGTAAGTTAATTTTCCAAGTAGAAGCTACCAATAAAAAGGATGAGGTTATTGCTAAGGTAATCCAAGGTGGTCCTTTAAAATCTAAGAAAGGGGTAAACCTACCTAACACCAATATTTCCTTACCGGCATTAACCGAGAAAGATATTAAAGACGCCATTTTTGCTGTGAAACAAGATGTGGATTGGATTGCATTATCTTTTGTGCGTTTTAGCCAAGATTTAATAGACTTACAAAATTTAATAAAAGAGCATTCTGAATTTAAGATTCCTATTGTTGCTAAAATAGAGAAGCCAGAAGCTGTAGAGAATATTGATAAAATAGTAGCTTATTGCGATGGTTTAATGGTTGCTCGTGGAGATTTAGGGGTAGAAGTACCTGCTCAAGAGGTTCCATTAATCCAAAAACAATTGGTGCTACGTGCCAAAAAAGCTAGGATTCCTGTAATTATTGCGACACAAATGATGGAAACCATGATTACTAGCCTTACACCAACCAGAGCAGAGGTGAATGATGTGGCCAATTCTGTTATGGATGGTGCAGACGCAGTTATGCTTTCTGGAGAGACCTCTGTAGGTAATTATCCAGTACAAGTAATAGAGAAGATGGCCAGTATTTTGGAAAGTGTAGAAAATTCTGAATTAATACATGTACCGCAGACGCCACCCCATATTAAGACAAGAAGGTATATTACCAAATCAGTATGTTACCATGCAGCCTTGATGGCCAATGAAATTAAAGCGAAAGCTATTTCTACCTTAACCAACAGTGGCTATACTGCTTTTCAAATTTCAGCATGGAGACCAAGTGCACATATTTTAGTATTTACGTCTAATAGACGTATTCTAAACCAATTAAATCTACTTTGGGGAGTAAAAGCATTTTACTACGATAGGTACGTTTCTACAGATGAGACTATAGAAGACGTAAATAAAATAGCCTGCAAAAAAGGGTTTTTAGAAGTTGGGGATATGCTTATTAGCCTAGCAGCAATGCCTATTAAAGAAAAGGGTATGGTAAATACACTTAGGGTAACAGAAATAGAGAGTTGCAATCTTTAAGCAACCTCTTTTTCTAATGCAATAAAATTGACTAAATGGCCTTCTGTGTTCCAAACTGGGAGGCCTTTTATCCAACAATTATAAGGAGCACCATTTTTACGGTAGTTTACCACTACAGCTTCAAAAGGTTGTTCTGCTTGTATAGCATTTCTAATCTGTCTGTTTATTTCTGGATTTGTTTTAGCTCCTTGGAACATTTTTGGAGTTCTACCTTTTACTTCACTTACTAAGTAACCATTCATTTGTGGCATATTACTGCTAGCATGTACAATGGTTAAATCTGGTTTAGTAACTACAATGACCCGGTCTTTATCTAACAATTCTTGTTTAAAATCTATTTTACTAGTCCATAATCGTTGCTTGGCTAGAACTTGTAGTTGTTGTACGTCCAAAAGTTTATTTTGAATGGAAGAATATCCCAAAGAAAATTGGTCCCAAGAAAATAATGGCAAACCTGCTCCCTTTACAGAATTGTAAAATTTTTTTGCCGCTTCATCGTAATTTTTAAACTCCTTCATACTCCAATAGTAGATAAATAATCTATAAGCACTGATAATCAGAGAGCTGTTTAACGTTTTTGTCCAAAAAAATTATGATTTATTGGCATGTTAAGAACTGTAAGTTTAAACAAGATTTAGGGACTAAAAGGCAATAAATATTGATTTTAATGGAACATATTAAGTATGAATATCATCGCCCTAGAGAAAATGCATTCTTAGGTTTATCTACAGATATTAAGCAAGACGATGCATATTTTCCTGTTCGGGATCATACCATTAAAATTTTGTGGAATCGTAATACAGCACCTGTACAAGTTTGTGTGGATGATTACACCATCACCTTAAAACCCAATCAGCTCGTATCTATAACTTATTTGCAAGAAGTGAGCTTTAGCAAAACGCAATTACCGTTAACATCCTTTTCGTTTAACAGAGAGTTTTATTGCATAATAGACCATGACGAAGAAGTAAGCTGCAATGGAATTTTGTTTTTTGGTACACAAGATTTGCCTATAGTTAGTATTCCATATACGTTACAACAGCGCTTTGAAACCCTTTTTAGTGTTTTTGTAGAGGAGTTTACAACTCCTGATAAGATTCAAGGGCAAATGCTGCAAATGCTTTTAAAGCGATTAATTATAATGGTTACCCGCTTGGCCAAAGAGCAACTCATAGTTAAAGCACTAAATAATGACCAGATAGAAACGATTAGGAAATTCAATGTTTTGGTAGACATACATTATAAAACCAAACGGAAAGTGAGTGATTATGCAGAATTATTACATAAATCTCCTAAGACCTTATCTAACCTTTTTGCTATCTATAATCAGAAAACACCACAACATATAATTCTAGAACGCTTGGCATTAGAGGCTAAGCGCTTAATGAATTTTACAGATAAACAGAACCAAGAAATTGCTTACGAACTTGGTTTTAATGATCCTGCACATTTTAGTCGTTTTTTTAAAAAAATGACACAGTTTACTCCCTCAGAATACCGCAATTCTCAATTAATGCAAGCATAAGGGAAAAATTGGTAAGAGGTCGGGAAATTCGTCATAACCCTTGCCTGTTTTACTACCGCATCTTTGTAGTGTAAAAATTAGTAAAGCATTACAAATGGCATACAATAAATTATTTAACCTGATTAGCATTTTTACCAGCGCAAGGCGCCCTGAGGTAAAAGAATTAAATGCCGTAGCGCATTGTGAGAACCAATACCATCATGATTTTTATTGTGATGCGGAGAAACCTTTTATAGCAAATTTTTAATACTTAAAAACATAATAACATGAGTACATTTTCACCATTAAAAAGAGATGAAGTAAGCGAGGGTAACCAAGCAATTTTTGACAACCTAGAGAAAGCATTAGGCTTTGTGCCAAATCTTTACGCAACATACGCGCATTCTAACAACGCATTGGCAAACTATTTAACCTTTGCAAATGCAAAAACATCTTTAAGCGCAAAACAGAAAGAGGTAGTAAACCTTGCGGTAAGCCAAGTAAACAATTGTGCTTATTGTTTAGCAGCACACACGGCAATTGGTAAAATGAATGGTTTTACAGACGAGCAAATCTTAGAATTAAGGAGTGGAAAAGCTTCTTTTGATAACAAATTAGATGCTTTAGCAAAATTAGCTAAGAATGTAACAGAAAACAGAGGGGCTACAGACCAAGCGGTTGTAGATAACTTTTTGGCAAGTGGCTTTACCAAAGAAAATTTAATAGACACTTTAGTACTTGTAGGAGACAAAACCATTTCTAATTACATACATAGTACTACTAGAGTTGCAGTAGATTTTCCTGAGGCAAAACCTTTAGAAGCAGCGATTTAACCTATTAATTAATTCAAATTAAAAACTTTATACAATGAAAAATCTAATTTTAATTTTAGCAGTGGTATTAGGATTAAACACTGCAGTACAGGCACAAGATAAGATGATGGACAAAAAAGTAAAAACCATCACCTTAGAACAAACTCCAGGAGAATTTACCAAAAAGGAATTAACGGTGAAGGAAGGGACTTATATTTTTGAAATCGTGAATAACGGTGTAGACCACAATGTAGGGTTTGTTTTGGTAGAAAAGGGAAAAGATGTAAGTAAGCCAGAGAACCATATACAGACTGCTTATGTAACTGCTCCTGTGGGTACAGATTCTAGAGAAGTATCTAAACCAACAACCTTAACAAAAGGTGAGTATGTGTATTTTTGTCCATTAAATCCTACGGCAACAGATAACATCTTGGTCGTTAAATAAGACCAATTTATTCATAGAAAAAAGGCTTGCCATTGGCAAGCCTTTTTTTATAACAACTGTACATCTTGTAATACAGAAGGTACTACACTTTTAGCCAAATGGATTGGCCAATCGTTCTCATGCAGATAGGTTTCCATCATTGCACTTTGAAAAAGCATATAAATAGCTCCAGATATTTTTTCGGTTTCTGCTTTAGAAACATTGGCGACGGTTCTCCCTACAATTTCTCCTAAGAAGAAAAGGAGTTCCTTTTTTTGTTTTTTTATAAGGTTCCAAATCTCTTCTTCTTCCTTAGTAATTTCACTAAGAGTTTTTAAGCCCCAATCTCCGCAAAAAGGCGCTTCTCTGTACCTATCCCTTACGTAGTCAAAAATACCCAATAGCTGTTGTTTGCTATCCGTTTTTTCCGCAATAAACTCTTTTAAACCCAACATAAATTTATCGTGCCTATCATTTAAATAGGCCATACATATATCTTCTTTAGATTTAAAATGATGATAAAGCGTTGCTTTGGCAATATCACTCTTTGCTACAATCTCATTTACGCCAGTTCTATTGTAACCCTGAGTATAAAAAAGATGAGCAGCAGTAGCAGTAATATGCTCTTTAATATTACTTCTCTTCAATTGTTAATGTGTGTTTAGTTACCGCTAAAGTACTTAAAATTCAAATTTTAACTGAAATGTGATTGTTGAATTAGGCGATGCATTGCTTTTTTCTGTATTTAAGCTTGATAAGGATATGCCTAGCAACCTTACAGAATTCTCTAGAGGAGATTGGTAAAGTAATTCTTTAGTGTGTTCTAAAATTAGACTTTTATCAGAAATATAAAAAGGGAGCGTTTTACTACGTGTTTGTAGTGTAAAATCACTGTATTTAATTTTTAGTGTGACGGTTTTCCCAGATAGTTTGTTTTTTTTAAGTCGTTTTTCTAGTTCTTGCGCTATATTTTCTAGGCGTTCTAACATAAATATTTCACTGCTCAAATTTTCGCTGAACGTACGCTCCGCTCCTACAGATTTAGGTGTTCTATAGGGTTTAACTTCACTTAAATGAATACCCCGTACTACGTTATAATAGTGTTGACCACTCTTACCGAATTCTTCATTTAAAAATTGGAGCGACTTCTTTTTTAAATCGGCCCCAGTAAAAATGCCAAGTTTGTACATTTTTTCTGCCGTAACCTTACCCACACCGTAAAATTTACGTATGTCTAATGCAGCCAAAAAGGCAATTACTTCTTCTGGATTTACCGTTTTTTGACCATTGGGTTTGTTGTAATCACTAGCAACCTTGGCAATAAATTTATTAATGCTAATCCCAGCGGACGACGTAAGCCCAGTTGTATCTAAAATCCTTTGCCTAATCTCTTGGGCAATGAGCGTTGCAGACGGATTTCCTTTTTTATTTTGAGTAACGTCTAGGTAAGCTTCATCCAAGGAAAGAGGTTCTACTAAGTCCGTATACTCAAAAAACACCTGTCTTATTTGTTGAGAAATTTCTTTGTAACGGTCAAATCTAGGTTTTACAAAAATAAGTTCAGGACAATTTTTTTTAGCCAAGTAGCCAGACATCGCACTACGTACCCCATATTTACGTGCTTCATAACTTGCAGCAGAGACTACACCACGTTTTGCGCCGCCACCCACGGCAATAGGTTTTCCCATTAAACTAGGATTGTCTTTTTGCTCAACGGAAGCATAAAAGGCGTCCATGTCTACATGTATTATTTTTCTAAGCGGAAAACTAAATTCCATACTCAAAATTAACCTATATTTAGCTAGATGGAGCACTTAGAAATAGAACGTAAGTTTTTGGTCCTTTCCGATGCTTACAAAACAGCAGCCAGACAAAAAGATAGACTGGTGCAGGGTTACTTAAATACGCATCCAGAACGGACGGTTAGAGTGCGTATAATGAATGATAAAGCCTTTATAACGGTGAAAGGCCCTACTAATGATGCTGGAACATCTAGATTTGAGTGGGAGATGAATATCCCTGTAGAAGAGGCTACCAATTTAATTGATTTGTGTGAAACAGGAATTTTAGAAAAATACCGTTACAGAGTGCCCGTTGGCAACCATATTTTTGAGGTGGATGAATTCTTGGGCGAGAATAAAGGCTTGGTAGTGGCAGAAATAGAGCTCCAACATGAAGATGAAAAATTTACCAAACCAGAATGGTTGGGAGAAGAAGTGACAGGGAACAAAGCATACTATAATTCTGCTTTAACCAAAAAACCATTTTCTCAGTGGTAAACTTTTACTCATATGTTCAAACTTTAATTAGAATAGCATAAAAAAACCTGTAATGACCAATTGCATTACAGGTTTTTTATAATGGGTTGGTAAGCTTATTGCAATACTGTAAACTCAATATTAGAATCTGTAAATACCGTATGCGTCTGGGTTTTAAAGTCAGCTTCTTCTGCTTTAAAAATATTATCCACATAGGTTTGCGGATTTAAATCGATAAGCGGGAACCACGTGCTTTGAACCTGTATCTGCAATTTGTGGCCTTTTTTAAAGGTATGGAATACGTCTTGCAGTTTTATATTGACAGCAGTTTTTTCATTAGGTATAAAAGGTTCTGGAGTAGTAAAACTATTTCGAAAACGACCGCGTAAAACCTCACTACGTACCATTAGATGATAGTTGCTCATTTCTAGGTGGTCTTGCATTTCTTCATTGGTTTCTGCATCATCCGGGTGTACATCTATCACCTTAACAATCCAATCCGCCGCTGTGCCCGTAGTGGCTACTTGCAGGTTGGCTAAAATTGGACCTGCAAGGGTTAGTTCCTCTGTTAATTCATCAGTCTCAAATACTAAAACATCTGCACGTCTTGCTGCAAATCGTTGGTCGTCTGTCATATATTTTCTAGGAGTAAACACAGATTTAATGTCCTCAGAATAGGGAACTGGCTTGTTAATATCACTCACAAATTCCACCTTGTTATCAGCTGTTTTTGTTGGTGTTAGCTCTTGATTAGGACTTAGATAAAACGCTTTTTTGGTGGTATTTTGTGGAGGCCAAGCCTCAAACTGATTCCATTCTTTTTTACCAGAATCATATACATAAGCCTCTGGTAGACCTGTATTTCCATCTCCTTTTTCTTTTAAAAAGTGATTAAAGAATTTAGTTTCTATTTTATCTTGGAAAAACTCAGAAATAGAATCGCCAAAGTAATAATTACCTACTAGGTTTCTACCATTTCTACGAGCCCATCTTCCGTGGTCCCAAGGGCCAAATACCATGGTATTATAAGCACCAGTATTGTGTTTTTCTATGTTTTTGTAGGTTTCTAAGGGTCCATATAAATCTTCAGCATCAAACCAGCCCCCAACAATCATGGTAGCTACGTGAGATTTGGTCTTGTTCAAATGTTGAATGAGACCTCTGCTTTGCCACATTTCATCATAATTAGGATGTTCTTTCAGCTCATTCCAGAAAAAGTCATCCGTTACACCTTCTGGCCGCATTTTTTTATTATCCGCAGTTTCATATTCAAAAAAGCGGTCCAAATTTTTTAGAGGGCCTTGGTCTAAGAAAAATTGATACTGGTCTTTAGTACCTAAATCTGGCAAGGTGTACCAGGCTGTATCTACGGGGCTATCGCCGTTAGGTCTAGGCGTACCAAATAAAGATGTTGCTCTAAAATAGCTTAACATGTAAGCGCCATTGTGGTGAAAGTCATCAAAGAAAAAATCGCCAATACAGGCTTGTGGAGAGGCGGCTTTAAGAGCAGGATGAGCATCTATTGTAGCATAGGTTGAGTAGTATCCTGGGTAAGAAATACCCCAAATACCAACGCGGCCATTATTGTGTTCCACATTATTAATTAACCAATCTATGGTATCGTAGGTATCCGTACTTTCATCTATTTGGTCCTTACTTGTTTTATTGGGGATGTAAGCTCGCATGTTTTCATAATGTCCTTCACTCTTCCAACGGCCACGTACATCTTGGTACACTACAATGTAACCTTCTTGCATCATGTTGATATTCGGCGCAATTTTAGTTTTGAATTTACCATCGCCATAGGGTTGACTGCTATAGGGAGTACGCTGCATAATAATAGGATACTCCTTAGATGTATCCTTAGGAGTGTAGATGGTGGTGTGTAATTTTACACCATCTCTCATGCTAATAGCTACTTCCTTTTTGGTGTAGTTTTCTTGTACGTAGTTTTCTGAAATTTCTGTGGTGCTAGGGTCAGCAGTTTTGTTGGTTTTTTTGCAAGATTGAAGTGTGCAAAGTACCAAGGCGGTCATCCCTAAGGATTTTAAAAAATGAGTCATTTTAAGTCTTTGAAATTAGCTTTCTAAAGCTACAAAATTTTGCATTAGCGCTTAGCGCGATATAGCAGTGAATGATAAATGATACCATAGACCATTGCGTTTGGAAATGAAAAGGGCTAAAAGGATATAATGATAAAAAACAACTGTGGAAAGCGGGGATTTTCAACGTTAAACAACAACATGCAAACTAAGAACGACAGACACTTGCATCACCCTTAAAATAGCCACTCTTAGCTTGCTCAACTCTCCACAGTTGCACACATAAATATTATCTCCAACCACCACCAAGAGCGCGGTAAAGTTCTACCGTTGCACTTAGTTGACCGTACTTAGAGTCTATAAGATTTAACTCTGAATTTAGCGCATTTTGTCTCGCGGTTAAAACTTCTAAATAGTTAGCTAATCCATTGTTTAGTAACTCTTCAGAATAATTCTCTGCCAAGGCGTACGCTTCTAATTCTTGCTTGCGAGCTTTTAATTTTTTAGTCTCGGCCTCATAATTATATAAAGCATTGCTCACCTCTTGACCAGCGGTTAAAAGCGATTTTTTATAATTAAGAAATGCTTGTTCTTGCTGTGCTTTTGCTACTTCTAATTGGGTGCGTAATTTACGCTGATTAAAAATAGGTTGCGTTAAAGAACCTATCAAGGTAGAAAATAGTGAGCTGGCATCTATCCAATTATCAAATTCTAAGCTTTGAAAACCACCAGAAGCAGTTAACGTTAAGCTTGGGTACAAGCTGCTTCTGGCTACATTAGTTAACTCAAACGTGTTAATTAGATTAAACTCAGATTGCATAACATCTGGTCTGTTTGCCAATAACAAGTAAGGTACCCCAGTTTGTAATTCAGGATTTAAATCTTGCTGTTCTAAAGAACCT
Organism: Flavobacterium sp. ASW18X; assembly: GCF_005144745.1. Taxonomy (GTDB): domain Bacteria; phylum Bacteroidota; class Bacteroidia; order Flavobacteriales; family Flavobacteriaceae; genus Croceivirga. The sequence goes on from NZ_SWKK01000008.1 coordinate 304,129, forward strand.
CTTTCAATAGCTTGAGGAGCTTCAGCCAACAAAATGCTAAAAGTATTTTCTAACAACTTAATGTTGTTCTCCAAATCTATTACTATAATTTCTGTGGTATGCACCTGTGCTTCGGTTTGTTTAACCGCAACTTCTGTTACTTGACCTGCCTCTTTAAGAGCTAGGGTAGTTTCTAAACTGCTTTTTCTGGCGGCTAAAGTTTCTTCTGCAATCTTTTTCTGGCTATCTAATGCCATTAGTTGGTAATAGGTATCTGCTAAAGCTGCTACTAGTTGCGTTTTTACTGCTTGGTGTGCGGCTACACTTTGTAAGTAAGATGCATTCGCCGCACGTTTATTGCTACGTATTTTTCCCCACACGTCTGCCTCCCAAGAAAGTGCAGCAGAGAGCTCATACTGTTCTAACGGTTCAGAGAAAAAACTACCAAATTGACTATTCTCAGAGTTTTTGGTTCTAGTAAATGAGCTGGTTGCGGAGAGACTAGGAAAATACCCTGCTTTACCCTGTTTTACATAAGCTTGGGCAATGGCTACAGTTTCTAACGCGACACGGATGTCTAAGTTATTGCTCAATCCTTTTTCTATATGGCTTTTAAGAATAGGGTCTGTAAAAAGCTCTTTCCAAGAAACAGATGCCAAAGAAAGACTATCCTGTGGCAATTGGTCTGTTCTGTAAAGCGCTTCTGTCTCTACTTCTGGTCGGTTGTAGTTCTTTGCCACAAAGCACCCTTGGAGTATAAGTGGCAAGGCAATAACGACAATAATTTTATATATATTTTTTGCTTTCATTTTGTTGTACTTACGCATTGATAGCTTCTTGTTCATTATTTGGATTATTATCATCTGCTGGTTTTCCTGTAAACCGCTCTTGCAGCAATTGGAAGATGACATAAAGTGCCGGAATTACAAACACGCCGAATATGGTGCCAATGAGCATACCTCCAACAGCACTCATACCTATAGAACGGTTACCCACAGCCCCAATTCCGCTAGATAATGCCAAGGGCATTAATCCTAAGATAAAAGCGAAAGAGGTCATCAAAATTGGTCGTAGTCTTGCTTTTGCTCCATCTATAGCAGAATCTAATACGGACATGCCTTGTTTTCTTCGCTGCAATGCAAATTCTACAATTAGAATGGCATTTTTAGAGAGCAGACCAATCAACATGATTAAAGCAATTTGGAAATAGATGTTATTTTCTAATCCAACCAAATTTACAAACCCAATAGCACCTGCAATACCTACTGGAAGTGATAACAAAATGGAGAACGGTAGAATGTAAGATTCATATTGCGCGCTTAATAGAAAGTATACAAACACCAAGCTTAACATAAAAATGATGATAGTCTGGCTACCCGCACTATTTTCTTCTTTAGTTAGTCCAGAATATTCATAAGTATAGTTGTTGGGCAATACCTGTGCAGATACCTCTTCAATTGCCGTGATTGCATCCCCCGTACTATAACCAGGATTCATGGCTCCATTGATTTTAACTGAGTTTAATAAGTTAAAACGACTTACAATTTCTGGCCCATAGATTTTCTTTAAAGAAACGAATTGAGATACCGCAACAGATTCTCCGTTAGCGTTGGTCACAAAAATGTGATTCAAGCTTTTCTCGTCGGCTCTGTCTTCTGGCTTTGCCTGTATCATCACACGGTACTGTTTCCCAAACTTGTTAAAATCCGTGGTGTACAATCCACCGTAATAGCCTTGCATCGCATTAAATACATCGGTAACGGCTAAACCGGCAGACTTGGTTTTTTCAATATCTACCTGTAATTCGTACTGCGGAAAGTTGGGGTTAAATGAGGTAATAGCGTATTGTACCTCTGGCCTAGCATTTAGGGCACCTAAAAATTCGTTGGTGGTTTGCCCAACAGATTGCCAGTCTTCTGCATCTTTATTCTGTAAATTCAGTTCAAAACCTGCGGAGTTACCAAAGCCTCTAACGGCGGGTGGGGTAAAGAAAAAGATACGAGCATCTTTTAATCCAGCAGTTTTGGCAAACAATTGCCCTATAGTAGCTTCTACGGTTTGCGAATCCTCAGTTCTCTCGTCCCAATCTTTAAGACGAATTACAGAGAACCCATAAGAACCCCCATTAACACTGTTAAGAATACTAAAACCAGTAATATTCATACGGGCTTTTACAATGTCCATAGATTCATAAATAGAATCTAATTTTTTTACTGTTTTTTGAGTTTCCTCTAACGTGGTGCCAGGAGGCATGGTAACATCGGCAAAGATGATACCTTTATCCTCATTAGGAATAAAGCCTGTAGGTGTAGTTCTAAATAAATAGAAGGCAAGTGCAGAGAATAGCACCAAACTACCAATGGTGAGCCACTTTCGTTTAGCAAAGACTTTAACCGAGTTAACGTATTTATCGGTAATAGTGTCAAAACCAGTATTAAAAGCGGTGAAAAAACGCTGTTTTAATCCTTTTTTATGTTCTTCAGAAGGATTATGCGGTTTTAAGAACAAGGCTGCTAACGCTGGACTTAAAGTCAATGCGTTTACAGCAGAGATTAAGATGGCAATAGCCAGAGTAATACCAAACTGTTGATAGAATACTCCAGAAGACCCACTGATAAACGATACTGGTATAAATACTGCAGACATCACCAAAGTGATTGATATAATTGCTCCAGAAATCTCTGACATCGCAGATTTAGTGGCTACTTTAGCGTTCTGTGCGCCTTCTTCCATCTTAGCATGTACCGCTTCTACCACCACAATGGCATCATCTACCACAATACCGATGGCAAGAATCATTGCAAATAAGGTTAACATGTTAATAGAATATCCAAACAAGGATAAAAAGAAGAAAGTACCAACAATGGCTACTGGTACGGCAATGGCCGGAATTAGCGTAGACCTAAAATCTTGCAAGAATAAGAAAACTACAAGGAATACTAATAAAAAGGCTTCAATCAAGGTTTGTATTACGTGCTCTATAGAAGCACTTAAAAAATCTTTGGTGTTATAAGGGATTACATAGTCCAATCCCTCTGGGAAATCCAATTTGCTTTCTTCTAAAATAGATTGTATCTGGTCTATAATCTCATTAGCATTAGATCCAGAAGTTTGGAAAACCCCCACAGCAGTACCAGGGTTACCCATACCTTCATTTTTGGTACCATAGTTAAAAGCCCCCAATTCTACTTCTGCAACATCTTTAAGACGCAGAAACTGTCCATTGTCTTGTGCTTTAATTATAATGTCTTCGTATTCCGCTTCTTCAGAAAGTCTACCTTTATATTTGAGTACGTACTCGTAAACGCCATCGGCATTTTCACCAATTTTACCCGTTGCGGCTTCTAAGTTTTGTTCTCTAAGTGAATTCTGTATATCTGATGGCATTAATCCGTAAGTCGCCATTTTTTCTGGGTCTAACCAAATACGCATGGAATAATCTTTGGCACCAAATACGGTTACATTACCTACGCCTTCTATACGCTGTAGTTTGGGCACTAAATTGATACGCGCGTAATTCTCTACAAAGGTGGCATCATAGTTCTCATTCTCAGAAAAAAGAGAAAAGAATAACAAGGCACTGGTCTGGGATTTTTGTGTGATGACACCTGTTTGTACCACTGCCTGTGGTAATACACTATTAGCACGCGCAACTCTATTTTGTACGTTTACTGCGGCTATATCTGGATTGGTCCCAAGTTTGAAGTATACGTTAATCGTTGCACTACCGTCATTACTAGCGTTAGAGGTCATGTACAACATATCTTCTACACCATTAATTTGTTCTTCTAATGGTACAACTACACTTTTTAATACGGTTTCCGCATTAGCCCCAGTATACGTACTAGTTACCTGTACAGTGGGTGGTGCAATCTCTGGATATTCTTCTATAGGCAAGGTAGTAAGACCTAGCACACCTAGAATAACTATGATGATGGATATTACCGTAGACAATACGGGTCTATCTATAAATCTTTGAAACATGGTCTGTTTTTTTCTTCCTGTATGTTGTTATTTAACCGGACTAATCTCTTGCCCGTCTCTTAGTTTGGATACACCTTCTATCACAATTGTAGTTCCTTCTTCTATCCCTTCAGAAACCAAGTAATCAGCATCTGTCTGGTCAACTATTTTAATGTGCTGTGTTTTTATGGTATTATCTTCTTGGAGTACATACACCAGTTTATTGCCTTGTATATCTAGGGTAGCCATTTTAGGAATTACAAAGATGTCTTTCTGCTCCGTTGGTATTTTAATTTCGCCTGTGCTACCTGAGCTTAGTATTAACTTGGGATTTTTAAAGTCGGCCCGTAAGGTTACACTACCAGTAGTACTGTTAATGATGCTGTTTACCATGGCAATTTTACCTTTGTGTTCGTAAGGTTCGCCATTAATCATAATCAATTCTACTTCTGGAGCTTTATTAACGTCTATATATCTGCCTTCTTTGGCTACACGTTCTTTTATTTCTAAAAGTTCTTTTTCGTTTAAAGAAAAATAGGCGCGTACTTCACTAATATCAGAAACAGTAGTAAGCGGTTGCGCTGTAGTGCTAGACACTAAGGTTCCTACCTTAAAAGGTATTTCCCCAATATACCCATCTACAGGACTTGTTACCCGGCTATAGCCAATATTTGCAGTTATACTCTGATAGCTGCTTTTGGCTTGCTCTAATTGAGCTTTTGCAGTTTCTAACTGTACATTACTAATGATGTTTTTTTCAACTAAAGGTTTTAGTTTATCTACCTCTACCTGTGCAGCATTCACTGCAGCTTTTGCAGCATTCGCATCTTGACTTAGAGATTCTGTTTCTAATTTAAATAACAGTTGTCCTTTCTTTACTTTTTGACCCTCTTCCACATAAATTTTCTGTACAAAACCAGAAACTTTTGGTCTAATCTCTACGTTTTGTTTGCCTTCTATAGTGGTTGCATAACTATCAAAAGTAGTAACATTCTGTTTTTTAAGGCTGCTCACTTTTAAACTAGGTGGTGGGGCCTGTTGTGGTTCTTGCGCTCCTTCATTTTTACTTCCACAGGAAGTAAAAAATACAAGACTTATAGTCGTTAGGCCTATTGCAATCTTTTTCATTGTTCTAATTGTTGCTGTTGTTTAATTGTAATTGTCTATTTCCTTTAACGTCTTTAAAGTGTTGCTCAGAAGTTCTTCGCTCTTTTTTATAAAGGTGTGATACACTTCTGCTCGCTTTAAATTGCTTTGGTACTTTTCCGGGTTATACGTTTTATTGTATTTCCGGATTTTGGTGATAATTCGGTTTTCTTGCTCAATACGTTTAAGTTTTTCTTCTAACTTGTTGATGTAAAAAGCATCGGCAGCTGTAGTTCTAAAATATCTTTTACGTTCACCTGGTTTAGTAAAGTAATCTATCAGGTCTAGTTTTAAAAGGAGATTTAAGGCTGCGGAAATAGAGCTTTTGCTTGCGCATCTGCTCATTTGGCACTCATCAAAACTTAGGCCATCGCGGTCAGTAACCACTAACATGGCATATAAACGAGCTGCTAATGGAGGAATTTCATGTTGATTCTCTAAGTGTATCCCCAGTTCTTCTATTAATTGTTTTTTTTCCTCTTCTCTAGACATATATTCCAGTTTTGAAGGGACAAAATTAGTGTTAGTTCGTTTTTAACCGAACTAAAAAGAACTAAAGTTTTCTTAAACACTGTTAGCAAAAAGATAATTGCTTACGCGTTATACTTAAATTATTGTTAGAAGGGGTGTTTTAGCCCTCGTAAGCGGGCTCTTCTTTCCAAGTTTGTTTTCTTCTAGTTTTAAGTGCTTTAAGCGATGGGTATATGGCGCCACATACAAAAAGTGCAACTGCAGTTAAAAACAAATAGAGAGGATTGCCAAAAACTGTTCCGCTGTTAAGTATAGCCATAATTAAAATAGTAGATAGCGGAAAAGATAGTGCCAACATAGAAATAGCAAAGTTGCCATTAAAAGTTTTTTTCTGACTTTCCACATCATTTTCCATAGTTTCTATAGCGGCAATATGGGCGTAAGGCCAAAAACTACAGGCGCTTAAAGAGAATGCTAGGGCTAACAAAACAGTGTTGGTTTCCATAGGTATAAATACAGATAATAGGCCTATTATTAGGAAACTAGCGGCAGCTCTAAGGGTTAAAAGTGAAAAAAGCTGCGCAAATTGTTTTTTCTGAATATTTACAGCCAATCCAATAAAAAGTAAAACTAATGGAGTCATCAACAGGCTAATTCTAGATAAACTCTCAGCTATCGCATAAGGGAGGTTTTCCATGTGTAACCCTAATACCATTAAAATTAATGCAGCCGCAATAAAGAGGTTAACGGGTTCAAAAGCGAGTACTTTTAGCAAGTCTAAAAGTTTTGCTTTGTTAAACTTAGTGGCCTTAGCATGTTTTTTGAGATACCATTGCATGGCAATTAAATAAAGAATAATTAATACGAAAATCTTATTACCCAAATCTGCCATTGCTGCCTGAGCAAGGAAAGAATCGCCTAAAAATTCGAGTACAAACGGAAAACAAGATAGCCCAGGAGCCAAGGAAGGGAAAAGCAGTCTTACGGTGTTATAGTTTGGACTGTTTTTTTCAATACCTATAGTAGGTAATACTAATGGCGCAGTAAAGTAAAGAATAAAATTAAGTGCTAATGCAAGCACGGGTAATAAGAGAAGCTCACCTTTTACATCTACACTTAACAGCGCTATAAAGATAGTGGCGGGTAGGGCTAGGTTAAGAATTACCTTCTTTAATCCGGTAATTTCTGATTTTGACTTAAACTTGGTCTTTAGAACTAGACCGATACCTATAAAAATTAAGAATACTAGAATTTTTTGAAACCCCACCCCCAACAATTTTTTGATTAAACAATTACTTTTTGCAATGCATCTACAAAGAGTTGCATCTCTGGCATAGTACCCATACTAACTCTGCACCAATTTTTATCCATAAAGTTGAAGGCTCTAACCCCTACTTCTTGGGCAGCCATTTTACTTAAAAACTCTTTACCATCTAAGGCAATAGGGAAGATGATGAATGAGGTGTAGGATGGCACATAGTCAATCCCCATACTTTTAAGGTTTGCATATACAAATTCTCTTGCTTCTGCATTATTTTCTCTAGAAGAGTTGATGAATTCCTCATCATCCATAGCAGCGATTGCTGCAAGTACAGAAGGGTAGCTTATACCCATACCGCCTCTAGTAATATTCTGTATTTTATCTAAGGTTTTTTCTGGTGCAATTCCATAACCTACACGAATCCCAGCCATACCGTGTATTTTAGAAAAGGTACGCGCAACAATAATGTCTTTACCTTCTGCTACTAGTTTAACCATACTATGCTTAGCACCATCATCTAGATACCATAAATAAGCTTCGTCTACAAATACGGTTACCTTTTCTGATACTCGTGAGCAAAAGTCTAGTAGTTTTTTACTTTCTGTAAGGGTACCTGTTGGATTGTTAGGATTACAGATGTAAACTAATTTGGTATCTGCGTCTATAGCTTTTTCCATAGCGTCTAAATCGTGAGACCAATCTTTCTTAAGCGGTACAGGTTTCCAAGTAGCTCCACATGCTTCTGCAACCTTAATCAAAGACATGTAGGCAGGGTCTGCAGATACTATATTACCGCCTTTTTGAAAATAGACCATTGCTGCTTTCTCCAACAAATCAGAAGAACCAGGACCCATAATAACGTTTTTTGCGGTAACACCTTCAAACGTTGCAATTTTTTCCATAAGCTGAAATAGTTCTCTCCAAGCATACCTGTTAGCGCCACTAACAGCATCAGTCATTGCCGTAACAGCTTTTGGCGATGGACCATAAGGATTTTCATTGGCATTTAACTTTGCCTTTAATGGTTTAAATTCCGTGTGCGTAGGAATAAGGTATTCTTTAAAAAATGGACTATAAAGTATATTCCCTTGTTGATCTAAAGTCACGGGAATATTGGTACTAGTTTTAGAAAAGCCCAAATACGGAGCAGCCATTAATCCACCAGCAGTAATAGCCGATTTTTTAAGCCAATTGCGTCGATTTAAAATAGGAGTATCCATAAAGAAGTTATTTTTTTGATTGTCAGCATTTTAAAAGTACTGGGAATCCATTTTACTTCCAATGGTAAACCGATAAAAATGACTTAGTCATATTATCGATATTACAGTTTTTGATAAGATATTTTATGAAATGTATAACAAGATAATGCCAATTAACACTTTTCAATTGCGCTAATCCACAGTAAAACCTACAGATTGCCAGTTTTAGGGGTGTTTTTCATTCAAAAACTGTTAAAATAGAATGAAGGCTGTTAAAATTAAGGGGTGTTGTTCTTAAAAAATAAACTACTCTGGCAATACCCCCTCTAAATTTAGGATAGGTATGGATTGTAAGTTAATTTCTTTTACGCTATGTTCTGGAAATACAAAACGTTTTTCAAAAAGCTTATCTTCCGCAAAAAAGGTAACGAAGAATTCGTTTTTCAATGCTAATACATCTTCTTGTACTAACTCAATTTTAGCAAAAGACTTAGCTTCCATTACGCCGATTCCGTGGCGCATGGTAGATGTTTTTTTATCTCCTAAATATCCTTTAGAAACTACAAGCACCATTTCTATGGCATCTTTTCTATTATTGATGATGTAGGCATTCCAATCTTTAGCTAAAAACTCTTTATTCCATTCTTGTGCGATAACAACATGGACATCTTTAGCAATGGGAATTTCTATGTCTTTTTTCATGCTAACTTAAAGGGCGCTCTTGAATTGTTTTAAGAAACGAATATCATTCTCACTTAACAATCTAATATCCGTAATTTGATGCAATAGCATGGCAATACGGTCTATACCCATGCCAAAAGCAAAACCAGAATATTCTTCTGGGTCTATACCGCAATTTTTAAGTACATTGGGATCAACCATTCCACAGCCCATAATTTCTAACCAGCCCGTACCTTTGGTCATACGGTAATCTGCTTCGGTCTCTAAGCCCCAATACACATCTACTTCTGCACTAGGCTCCGTAAACGGAAAGTAAGAAGGGCGCAAACGAATTTTACTCTTACCAAACATCTCTGTGGTAAAATATTGTAAAGTCTGTTTTAAGTCGGCAAAAGAAACGTCTTTGTCCACATACAAACCTTCTACCTGATGAAAAAAGCAGTGAGAACGAGCAGATATTGCTTCATTTCTATACACGCGTCCTGGAGAAATGGTTCTAATTGGCGGTTGATTGTTCTCCATATAACGTACTTGTACCGATGAGGTGTGCGTACGCAATAAAATATCTGGATTGGTTTGTATAAAGAAAGTATCCTGCATATCTCTTGCAGGGTGGTATTCTGGTAAATTTAGAGCTGTAAAGTTGTGCCAGTCGTCCTCTACTTCTGGGCCTTCGGAAACATTAAACCCAATTCTAGAAAAAATATCTATAATTTGATTTTTAACAATAGAAATAGGATGTCTTGCACCTAGTTCCAAGGGTTGCCCCGGACGTGTTAAATCGCCATAAATACCCGCTGTATCTTGCTGGTCTTCTAAGGCCTCTTTAAGTGCATTAACTTTTTCTGTAGCAGCTTGCTTTAATTGATTGATAACCTGACCAAACTCTTTCTTTTGCTCGTTAGGAATGGTTTTAAAAGCGGCAAAAAACTCGTTCATCAACCCCTTTTTGCCAAGGTATTTAATCCTGAAGTTTTCTATTTCTTCCGGAGATTGTGAACTAAAGTTTTCTACGGCTACCAAATGTTCCTTAAGGGTATCTATCATTGTTAGATGGCTTTTAGAGAGCGCAAATTTAGCAAATTGTCCTAGAATATCAGGGCAATTTGCTAATGAACCGTTGTTCTTAGTACACTATATAATACAGCTTTTTACTTATAGTTCGGTTTTTAACCAAGTTAAGCAAGTTTCAAAATTGGGAAAAACTTGTGCGTCTGGCACCAATTCTGGAAAAATATTAATTTTCTCCATCATCAGCTTAGGTTGTTCTCGTAGGCCAACTACGGCCAATTTTACCCCATTAGTAGTTAAATTGAGCATCACATCTTCTAACACATTTAATCCAGATTTATCCAAATAAGGCATCCGATCCATTCTAAACACTACAATATTTGCGGTTTCTGGTATCTGCGCAGACAATTGTTGTATTTCATTGGTAGACCCAAAGAACAACGGACCGTTAATGTGTTTGATGAAGATTTTCTGGTCAATTTCGGTAGGTATTTGCTGCTCGTCTTCCCATGCTTCTTCTAGTGGCAGTTGTTTAACTACAGAATTTTTAGCGGTAAGGTCGCCAATCTTCTTCATAAAAATTAAAGAGGCCATAACCAAACCAATACCCACTGCATAGACCAAATTCCAAACCGAAGAAAGCACCATGACTACAAGCATAATTACCATTTCTGAGCTCAATCTTATAGGACCAAGTTTTATGTCTTTAGGCAAGTAGGGAATGGCTTTTAAACCTTTGTAATCAATAACTCCAATACCTACAGTAACCAAAATACCAGCCAATACGGCTGCTGGGATTTTAGAGGCAACGGGCCCTAAGGCAAGCAGAATTATGAGTAATAAAATCCCAGCTATCATTCCGCTTAGTCGTGTTTTACCTCCAGATTTTATATTAATTACCGTTCTAATGGTTGCGCCAGCACCAGGAATGCCTCCAAAAAGAGCGCCGATGGTATTACCAATGCCTTGCCCCATTAATTCCTTGTTAGGTTTGTGCTTGGTGTTTGTCATGTTATCCGCTACAACCGACGTTAACAAAGAATCTATTGCGCCCAGTAATGCCAGAGTGAGTGCCGTGAAGATATACGGGCTTATCGCACTAAAACTAAACTGAGAAAATATTTCAAAATGTGGGGTGGGTAGGCCAGCTGGTATTTCTTGGATTGGAATGTAGGGCAATCCAAAACCTACGGCAACACCAGAAACTACGATTAAGGCGACCAAGGTACTAGGTACAGCAGTGGTTATTTTTTTAAATCCGTATATAATAGCAATGGTCGCTAAAGCCAATCCAAACTCTAACCAATTAATATGTTGTAAGGCTCTAGGTAATATTTTTATAGTTCCAATTACACCAGATGCATTCTTACCCGCTAAATTTTGTGCTTCTTTAGCAATATCTGTAGGTGCAATGACTGCAGCTTCTTCTATAGTTTGTTTAAAATGATTTATAGTTAATAGATTTTCACCTTGATTATCTTTTAGTGTTTTGGCTAATAATTCTGCTTCTGCTTTTTGAGTAAAGTCAGCTACATAGGCATTATCTTGTTTTGGGTAGTAGCCAATGGCAGGAAGTATCTGCGTAATTAATATAATTACACCAATAGCGGTCATAAACCCAGATACTACAGGGTAGGGTATGTATTTTATATAAACACCTAATTTTAAAAAACCAAGAACTATTTGTAGCAAACCAGCCAATAGGAAAACCGCCAAAATAACGGGTAAGGCCTTATCTAAATTACCGTCATTTGTAGCCATGATACCTGCAATTACCACCATACTTACTGCAGTCATGGGAGCTGTTGGGCCAGAAATTTGCGTATTGGTGCCCCCAAACAGAGCGGCAAAAAAGCTAATAAAAATTGCGCCATATAAACCGGCTGTAGGCCCTAGACCACTACTAACCCCAAATGCTAGTGCTAATGGTAAGGCCACAATACCTGCGGTAAGACCGCCAAAGAGGTCGCCTTTAAGATGTTTAAACATAATACGTTGGTTCTTTAAGTTGGAAGATAGCCATTATTTCACATAAAAAAGGCCAACCTTTTAAGGTTGACCTAATGTTTATTTTGGTAATGCGCTTAATAGAATTCTACTTCGCCACTGGCAATGTCATACATAGCGCCTACAATTTTAATTTCTCCCTTTTCTTCCATTTCCTTTAGAATAACACTTTGGCTACGAATATTTTCTAGCGTAAGCTCTACATTCTTTTTAGAAACGGCATCTACAAATTCTAGGTTTTTAGAATTACGTTTTTCTTCTTCCTTAGGCTCTTTAACGGCAAATACGGCCGGCTCTATTTTGTTGATTAATGCCGTTAAATTGCCCATTCTAGCATGGTCACACGCTCCTTTTACAGCGCCGCAAGAGGTATGACCCAAAACTACAATAGCCTTAGTGCCCGCCAATTTACATGCAAACTCCATGCTTCCAAGAATATCTTGGTTTACAAAATTACCTGCAATACGTACACTAAAAATATCACCAAGGCCTTGGTCAAAAACCAACTCGGCAGAGACTCTAGAGTCTATACAACTTAATATAGTAGCAAATGGGAATTGCCCGTCTTTAGTATCATTTACTTGTTCTAATAAATTTCTATTGGCTTTAAGGTTAGCTTGAAAACGCTGATTACCTTCTTTTAAAAACTCGATAGCCTTTTCAGGCGTCATTGTTGCCTGTGTTTCCGCGGTATGTGCTTTCATATCTATGCTGATTGTTTCTTTTTTAAATTGAAAAATTTGATATAACTAGGCGGATTTTCTACTACGCCACGTTCTGATATAATTTTAATATTGATATTTCTGTTCTTGGCTTTTTCTGAAAAATCTTCCAAAATTTCGATAATATCATTATCTAGATACCTAGTTTTGGTAACATCTAGTTCTAGATAAGAGTTTTCTTCTAAGCTATCTAACTCTTTGAGGATGGCCCCTTTGTTAAAGAAGGTTACTTCTTCTGCCAACGTCATTTTAACCTTTTTATGGTTTTCGGATTCTTCAATATGCAAGAAATGCGAGTTTTGGTAACTTTTGATAAGAATAACTACTATACCCACGGCTAAACCTAGACCAATCCCCACCAATAAATCTGTAAAGATGATTCCTAATACGGTAACGATAAAGGGTATAAACTGTTTCCAGCCTAAATCATACATTTTTTTGAATAATGCTGGTTTTGCCAATTTGTAGCCAACAATAAATAAAACAGCTGCAAGAACAGAGAGTGGAATGTTATTCAACAAAGTAGGGATAAGAATTACGGAAATCAATAAAAAGAATCCGTGTACAATAGCAGAAAGTTTTGTTTTACCACCAGATTGTATGTTGGCAGAGCTACGAACAATAACCTGTGTTATAGGTAAACCACCAATCATCCCAGAAATGATATTACCCGTACCTTGAGCCATTAACTCCCTGTTGGTTGGGGTAACCCGCTTCATAGGGTCTATTTTATCCGTGGCCTCTACACAAAGTAACGTTTCTAAACTTGCTACCAAGGCAATAGTAAAACCAGTAATCCAAATTTGTGGGTCACCAATGGCACCAAAATTAGGAAAGCTAAATTGCCCTAAAAAGGAATCGAAGGAATCCGGTACAGGCACACTAACTAAATGGTCTTTAGAGATTCCTAAAGTAGCATGGTCTTTTGTTAGCATGTAAAATATGATACCAAGCGCAACAGCCACCAATGGTCCTTGAATAAGTTGAAAAATCTTTCCTTTTTTACTTAGAACCTTGTCCCATAAAATAAGAATAGCCAAACTAACAACTGCTATTAAAGTGGCACCCACGCTTAAATTCCCTGCTACTATACCGCTTATGGTATTAAATATTTCTGTAAAGGTGTTCTCGCCATCTATTTGAAAATAGGAGAAGTCGCCCTCTGGATCATTATCAAACCCAAAAAAGTGGGGTATTTGCTTTAATATGATAATAATTCCAATTCCGGTGAGCATACCTTTAATTACGGAAGACGGAAAATAATATCCAATTACTCCCGCTTTTAAAATACCAAATAAAATTTGGATAACACCTCCTATAACTACGGCAACCAAGAAGTTTTGGTATCCGCCTAAGGTGCTAATAGCTGCAAGAACAATAGCTGCTAAACCTGCAGCTGGGCCGCTAACGCCAATTTGCGATCCACTTAAAGAACCCACAACAATACCCCCTATGATACCCGCTATTAGGCCAGAAAATAATGGGGCGCCACTGGCAAGAGCAATACCTAAACATAAAGGTAAGGCTACAAAGAATACGACAATACTTGCCGGTAAATCGTTTTTAATATACTTAAACATTGTATTAATTTTTAAAAATTGGTATTCGGCTGTATTATGCTAGTAGGTCAACTTTTTGTGCCACAAGCATAAGTTTAAAATTAAGACAATAGTTCTGGAGGAGGAGATAAAACTTCTATAGCTATATTTAATTTTGAAAAATTGTAGTGAGTTACATATTTCTTTGAATGCAATTTATTTTTATCCATAAGATTTACCGTGTATGTTTTTAAAACAAATGGTTTTAACGCATCTTCACAGGTAGATTCTTGGGATTCTTCTTCGGTTAAATTCTGCACAATACTATTATCAATACTTGTGCGTAGCACCGGTAAAAAGGTGGTGCTAAGTAGTATTACGCTTAAAAATAAGGCTAGCTTTATGCGCATATTGTGTTAGGTGTGATGGCTAAAATATAGCCCTGAAATGGAAAGATAGTTAATTATAAATTAAAAATCCTTCAATAATTTAATGGTATTAGATTGTACCCAGCCTGTTTGGCCATCTGCAATCTTAATTTTAAACCAGCCATTTAATTTTTCTAGAATATTCACCTTAGTGCCCTCGTGTAAACTAAAAACACGCTCACTTTGGGTGTTCGGTTCTGTGTTCACTACAATTTCTCGTTTTAAAACAATAGCCGGATTATCCTTCTTAAACGCATCATAAGAGAAATAGGCAAGAGTAACGGTAGCAACACTTAAGAATATGGCCACCATAGCTCCAATAAAAAAGATTCGTTTTTGCGTGGCGTATGTACTGCGATAGTATAAAATATAAAGGATAACAAAACTAATGGATAGTAACACGGCAAAGAGTGCCCAATTATCGTATGTGAATAAGGATAGAGTACTATCTCTAAAACGAGCCATAGCGGTTTTAGGCATGGCTTCTATAGCATCTAAACGCATGTTTTCTGCGTAGGCTAAATTATTTTGAATCTCTTGGTCTTTTGGATTTAAGAGTTTAGCCTTTTCATAATAATAAATGCTGAGTCCAATCTCGTCCAGTTTGTAATAGCAATTACCCATGTTAAAATAAAGTTCTGCAGAATGCTTGCCATTGTCCAAAATGGTTTCATAGTGCTCCAAAGCCGTGCTATAATTTCCTTTATTATAGGCTTCTGTAGCCTTGTTAAAAAGGACTTCGTTTTGGGCAAATGCGCTTAACCCTATAAAAAGAACAAACAATAAGCTGCTTACAATCTTTCTCATAGTTGCTTATCCATTTGTGATATTACCATACTTGCCTTTTCAAAATCTTCTTGCATTTGTACATTAGTTGCTGGGCTATACCTAGCAAGTTCACAACTTTTTAAAAGCGCAATAAACTTTTCTATTGTAGCATCATCAACTTTCTTTGCAGTAAGTAATTCGGTTATTTTATCCTTGCTAAACTCAGAAGTTTCGATTTTTAATTTGGCTTTAAGATAGTTATGCAAAGCTTTTTCTAAAGCAACATAGAAACCATCTTTGTTGTTGAGTTCTTTTTTAGCAGTACCCAAATATTTTTTGGCTAATCTATTAGCATTACGCAATCTAGTACCTTCTACATCTTGCGCACGCGCATCTCGTTTTTTGGTCAATAGAATGAATAATGGAATTGCTGCTAAAGGCCCTAATAACAATATATAGAATAGTGTAGAACCAAAAAATGGGGCTTTAGTTATGCTGGTAAAATTGGGATTTACCTTTATAAAATGAAACTGGTTGCTTGCATTAATTGCAATTTTCTGAACGCTGTTGGTTTTAGCTGCACCAGCTATAGCATCATTAGGAGTAGGCCCTTCTATTACATTCACCATTATTTCTTCTGAAGCTATGGTTTTGTATTGCTCTGCTTCTGGGTCAAAATAACTGAATTCAATACTTGGTATGGGATATTTGCCTTTATATGCAGGGACAATGGTGTAGTTGTTTTTTACGTTACCCTGCATACCGTTTGCATAGGTTTTTACACTTTCCTTATATTCTGGTTCGTATACCTCTAAAGCGCTTGGTAATTCGGGTTCTGGTAACTGAAAAAGTTTTAAGTTCCCTTTGCCCTCTACCGCAACAGTGGCTTGCAAGGATTCAGATGCATTTAGCTGTGTTTTATTGGTATTGACTGTAAAAGAAAAATTACCCACAGCACCTCCAAAATTAGCGGGCTTACCATTTTCTGGTAGTGGTTTAACATTTAAAGTACGTTTGCCAGCGGATACAGATTTACTAGCCTGAGCGTACATGCGTCCTCCAAAAAAATCACGTTTGCCAGTAGGCACTTCAACGAAAACTTCTAAGGAAAGGGGTTCAATATCTAATTTACCAGCTTTTTGTGGGTACAGTACTACACGTTTTAAAACTACACTACGATAAGGCTTATTTTTATACGTAGTGTTGATGGTATTGTACTTAGTTACAGGAATATCTTGACTCCAAAAGTTGTTGTATTTAGGACTGTCTACGGGTCTAAAATTGGTAACCGAAATATTGGGGTCAATGTATAATTTGTAAATCACCGTAACAGCTTCGTTTAGATAAGGGCTTGTTTTAGAGACTTCTGCAACCAGATGCAGGCTTTCATCCGCAATATCATCCGCAGTTTTAGGGGCATTTGGATTGTCTACAGCATCCGTGACTATAATTTGTTTTTGAAGCGTTTTATAGGTTTCACCATCTATTTGTATGGTGGCTTGCTCAATTGTAAAGCTTCCTTTTTCTGTAGGCTTTAAAATGTAGCTATACGATTTAGAAAAGCTTCTTTTACCGTTTATCCAAGAAGATTTAATAGATTGAGAAGGACCCATTACCACTTGGAAGCCATTAAAATTTGGAGGTGTAAAATTATCGCCATCTTTGTTCATGATAAACTCCACCCGCAATCTTTCATTTACACCTAGTTTTTCTTTACTCAATTTAACTTCAAAGCTAATGCCATTGTCTGTCTGAGCATAAGTAAGACTACCTACCATAAGCGCTAGGAAAACAAATACGTACCGATAAATGCTAGAAATTAATTGCATTACCAATCTTTTTCGTTTTTAATTTTTTGACCTTTGACTTTCTTGGCATCTATTTTTTCTTGAACCTTTTTCTCTTCGTTTTGCATGGCTTCTAGCAAATTTTGAATTTGCTGTTTAGATAATTGGTTGGGTCTAGGCCGTTCTTTGCGCTCAGGCTCTTCTCCTTGGTTAGGTTGCTTTTTTTGTTCTTCTTTTTTATCACCTTCTCCCTCCTTATTTTCTTCTGGCTTTTCTTGGCCTTTATCTCCTTGATCTCCCTGGTCTTTATTTTGGTCGTCTTTTTGCTCCCCTTCTTTATCCTTGTCTTGATCTCCGTTTTGGTTTTGGTCTTGATTTTGTTCTTGGTTGTCCTTGTTTTGGTCTTTATTTTGGTCTTGGTTCTGATCCTGATTTTGGTCGTTTTTATTTTGGTCTTGCTCATTTTTAAGCATTTCCTTGGCCAAGGCTAAATTATAGCGCGTTTCATCATCCGTAGGGTTATTTCTTAGGGCTTGCTTGTATGCTTCTACAGCTTTTTGGTATTCTTTTTGTCGCATAAAAACATTCCCCATGTTGTGGTAAGATTTATGCTTGGTTTCCTTGGCTTCTGCTTTTTCTCCGGCTTCTTTAAAACGGGTAAAAGATTCTGCCATAGCATTACGATTGTAGTATGCTCTACCAAGGTTATATGGAGCAGCGGCATTAGCTTCACTCTTAGAAATAGCTTTACGGTATTCTGCCTCGCTCGCAACAAAATTGTTTTGACTTAATGCCTTGTTGGCATCATACGTAATGTTCGTACTTTCTTTAAGTAGTTTTTTGTTTTCTCTTAAAGTTTGGGTGTCCTCCTGAGCATTTACTATGGTAGTCACTAGTCCCAAACCTATAAAAAGTACCTTAATCTTATTCATTTGCATCTTCATTAAAAAGGTTCAACTTTTTTAACCACTGTGTTTTACGGTCTAATAGAAAGATGTCTAAAAATAAGAAGAAAAGTGCTAGGGCAACAAACCATTGAAATTGGTCTTTATACTCAGCAAATTGTTTGGCTTCAAATTCTTTCTTATCCATTTGGGCCAATTCTTCTTTAATAAAATTTACGGCATCTTCTGTATTATCACCGTTAATATATACACCATTACCTTTCTGGGCAATCTCTGTAAGAACGGGTTCATTAAGGCGGGTAATAACCACGTCTCCTTCATTATTTTTTTTAAGACGTTCTACAATGCCATTTCTTTTAATTGGTATTGGTGCTCCTTTACTTTTGCCAACGCCAATGGTGTATACTTTTATACCTTGATTAATGGCGTTTTCTAATGCATCAATTGTATTGCCTTCAGAATGGTCCTCGCCGTCAGAGATGATAAATAGAACTCTATTGGTTTGTTCTGCATCATCAAAATAGGTACTTGCTAAATCTATGGCAGAGTTTATTGCGGTACCTTGACTAGAAAGCATATCGGTGTTCATACTTTGTAAAAACATTTTGGCTGCTCCGTAATCAGTGGTTATAGGTAGTTGTGGATAAGCTTGACCAGCATAGGCGATAATACCAATTCTGTCACTTGCTAATTGATTTATAATTTCTGAAACTAAACGTTTCCCTTTTTCTAAACGGTTGGGCGCAATATCTTCTGCTAACATACTTTTAGAGACATCTACGGCAAAAACGATATCTACACCTTCTCTTTTAACGGTCTCTAATTTGGTGCCTATTTTTGGGTTTGCTAGTGCGATAACCAAACATGTAATACCTAGCAACAGAAAAATAAGTTTTAAGGTAGATTTAAATAAAGAACGGTCTGGCGCCAAACGTTTAAGCATGGGGGCATTTGCAAAAGCTTTTTGCTTACTTTTTTTCCATATTTGAAGCATCAAAAATAACAGGACTATAACAGGTATAATCCCCAACAGATAGAAATATAAAGTTTCATCAAACTGCACCATCTAAATAAAACTTTTAAATATTGTTGAACGTAATATCCACTCTATTAGTAACAAAGCGCCTGCCAAAAATAATAAGGGTCTAAATTTTTCTTCGTATTTGTAGTATTTAAACTCTTCTATCTCTGTTTTCTCTAGCTTATTAATTTCGTTATAGATTTCTTCTAATTTTTCATTGTCTGTCGCCCTAAAATATTTTCCACCTGTAACTTCTGCAATATTCTTTAGTAGTTCTTCATCTATCTCTACTTGTCTCATGCCATACTGAAAAGAGCCATCTCTTTTGTAGCCAGTAGGTGTAATCGCATTTCCGTTGGTACCTAAGCCAATGGTGTAGGTTTTAATTTCATATTCTACCGCTAAATCGGCAGCAGTTTGGGGTTCAATAAACCCACTATTGTTTACGCCATCTGTTAGCAAAATAATCACTTTGCTTATTGCTTTACTCTCTTTTAATCTATTGACAGAGGTGGCTAAACCCATACCAATGGCTGTACCATCTTCTAACTGGCCATACCTAATTTCTTTTAAGGCGCCTAAAACAATAGACTTATCACTAGTAATAGGTGTTTTAGTATAGCTTTCCCCGGCATATGCCACTAGGCCTATACGGTCATTGGGTCTTTTTTTGATAAAATCTGCAGCTACTTCTTTTAAGGCTGCCAAACGATTTGGCTTTAAATCACGTGCCAGCATACTAGAAGATACATCTATCGCCATTACTATGTCTATACCTTTTGTGGTTTTAGTACGGGTAGAGATATCTTCTGTCTGTGGTCTTGCCAGAGCGGTAATGATACTTGCTAAAGCCAAAAGGCGTAAAGCAAGTAAAACAGGTCTTAACTTAGACCATATACTAGTGGTTTTAAATGCATTGGTACTAGATAGCTTTAAAGAAGCGGTCTGTTTTTTATGAGTAAATACATACCACACAACAGCTAGGGGTAATGCTAAAAGCAGCCAAAAGAACTCGGGATTTGCAAACTCTATACCTTTAAACATCACATCTCCGTTTTAACATCGACCGTAGCCAAAATCCGTTCTACAATTTGTTCTGCATAAGCATCGTCTTCTTCCCAAGTAATATATACCTGTTGAGTAAAACCTTTTCCGCCAAAAAGTAAGCCTGTAAATTTAAAACGCTTATTATTCATTGGTCCTTCTCCGGTATACTGACCAGTGCCGTAAATTTTAGCACCAGGTTTACCACTTTTTGTATAGAACTCATCTTCTTTAGGTAAAATGTTTTTAATTCCATTCTTTTCTAGAGAGCCTAAGAAAGCGCCTACAGCAGCCTCCATATCTGGTTCTATTTGTTCTTTATAAAGGGTGCTGTTGACAGTGATGGAAAACAGGCTTAGGTAGTTACCGTAGGCAAAGGTTCCATTGGTTTGTATTACCTCTTTTGCATCTTCTGGAATGGCTATTTCTTTGCGGATTAAAACCTCTGGAGTTTCTAATTCTATAGCAGGTACACCATAGTGGCTTTTTACCCATTCCTTTTCTAATAATTCTTTAGTGGGGTAGCCAAAAAGGGTGTCTTTTACGGTTTTAAACCCAAAGTATGCTACAGATATCCCGGTGCCTAATACCAATAAGCCTGCTAGAACGCCAATGCCTATATAAATGCGTTTCTTGCGTTTTTCTGCTGCGTAAGCTTCTAAGTATGCTTCATTTTCTAATAAATCGTCTTCTGTTGGTTCTGGCAGGGCTTCTTTGGTTTTGACAACAATTTTTTCAACAGCGCTTCGGTCAGATTCTGCAATGGATATATCTGGTTTAGACTTGGCAAATTTTACCAAATCTGCGGTCTGTAATACCTTTTTAAACTGGGTAATGGTATCATCATCTAAGCTAAGCTCACCAGCGTCCTTTAATAACTCTAAGCGCTCAATAAGTTGGTCTGTGGTACTTTCCATGGCAGAAATATGCACATCTTCTTCTAAGTAGGCCCGTACAATATCTGTAAGTTCAGAGTAGTACTTTTTGTATTCATCTTGGATAAGATATCTTGAATTCTCTAACTCTTTCAGTTGTTTTAAGGCGCGGTCATATGGAGGTAGTAAAGCAATTTTTTCTTCTTCGGTAAGTGGTTTTTTGCGTAGAACAAACCAATAAAAAAGTGCTCCAAGAATAGCTAATGCAGCTAGTGCAAAAACTATATATTTTAGGATGTTAGTATAACTTTTTTCTACCTGTACCAAGGGCTTAATGTCGTACATTTTTTGTTTGGTAGTATCTACGGCAACATCGGCAACTTTTATACGGAAAGAGTCTGTAAAAAAAGGTTTTTCGTCTATGGCAATACGTTGGGGTGGTATGGTGTAAGTGCCGCTATCAAATTGCGTTAGTGCATAAATACGTTGTAGAGTAACCCTATCTTTCTTTTTAGTAGTGTCTATTTTTAAAGCCTCTACCATTTCTAACGGAGAAAATGTTTGATCTTCTGGAAAACTGACCAAGTTTAAAGAGTCTGTTTCTACCGTGATGGTGTATTTAATTTGCTCCCCTATTTTAATGTGGGTAGAGTCTACAGCAGCAGAAACTGTGGAAGACTGTGCTTGTGCAAAGATAAAAGTGCATAAAAGAAAACTGCATGTAAGCAGGCTAGTCAATTTAATATGTGTCGTGGCTAACTTCATGTCTTTCTACCCCCTGTTCTTAAAATAGCCCAATAATTTTTTTACATAGCTCTCGTCTACTCGGCAACTGATGGTGCCACTGCCAGATTTGGTGAATGCGCTTTTAAAATAATCTGAGCGCTCTACATGGTACTTGCCATACTCATTTCTAATCTGTTTAGAACTAGTATTTATCAACTTAGTAGCTCCAGTTTCTGCGTCCTTTACTTGTATCATTCCCAAGTTAGGGATATACTCTTCCTTTTCGTCATAAACACGGATGCCTGTAACATCATGCTTATTCCCAGCAATTTTAAGAGTATCTGCATAGTCTTCAGCAATAAAATCTGATAGCACAAAAACAATTGCCTTTTTTTTCATGACGTTACTCAAGAACTTTAAAGCTTCTGCAATATTGGTTTTATTACTTTTAGGCTCAAACTCTAATAACTCCCTTATAATTCTTAGAATATGACTTCTGCCTTTTTTGGGTGGAATAAAAAGTTCAACCTCATCAGAAAAAAGAATAAGACCTACTTTGTCATTATTCTGCAAAGCAGAAAACGCTAAGGTTGCAGAAATCTCTACTAAGATTTCTTTTTTAAATTGATTAGCAGTACCAAACAATTCTGAGCCACTCACATCTACCATGAGCATCATGGTTAATTCTCGCTCTTCCTCAAAAACCTTTACAAATGGCTCGTTGTATCTAGCTGTAACATTCCAGTCAATGGAACGTACATCATCTCCAAATTGGTATTGGCGAACCTCACTAAACGTCATACCCCTTCCTTTAAAGGTAGAATGGTATTCTCCACCAAACACGTGGTCTGATAAGCGACGTGTTTTGATTTCAATTTTTCGTACCTTTTTTAGAAGTTCTTTTGTATCCATAGAGCGTAAACTGTGTTGGTAAATAGATTAACATAAAACACGAATCCAATAGCCGTGTCAGCTTTTAAACTATTAAGGTACCTCTACTTGGTTTACTATTTTATTGATGATTTCTTCTGAAGTAATGTTTTCTGCTTCAGCTTCATAAGTGATGCCTATTCTGTGACGCAAAATATCGTGCACTACAGCCCTAACATCTTCTGGCACTACATAACCACGTTGCTTAATAAATGCGTAACATTTAGATGCTGTAGCTAGGTTAATACTACCTCTAGGGGAAGCGCCAAAGCTAATAAGTGGTTTTAGCTGTTCTAAATTATATTTCTCTGGATATCGCGTAGCAAAAATCAAATCAAGAATATACTTTTCTATTTTTTCATCCATGTAAACCTCTTTCACAGCTTTTTGAGCACTTAAAATTTGGTCTACAGTAACCACGGGGTTAACGACAGTTTTAGTACCGCTTAGATTTTGTCTAATGATTAACTGTTCTTCTGTAAGTTTAGGGTAGTCTATAACAGTTTTAAGCATAAAACGGTCTACCTGTGCTTCTGGCAAAGGATATGTGCCTTCTTGTTCTACAGGGTTTTGTGTGGCCATAACTAAGAACGGTGCCTCTAATTTAAAGGTCTCATCCCCAATAGTTACCTGCTTTTCTTGCATAGCTTCTAATAGTGCAGACTGTACTTTAGCAGGAGCACGGTTTATCTCATCTGCTAATACAAAGTTGGCAAATATGGGGCCTTTTTTAATAGAGAAATCGTTCTCCTTCATATTGTAAATAAGCGTACCTACAACATCTGCAGGCAGCAAATCTGGTGTAAATTGTATTCTACTAAAGCTACCTTTAACCGCTTTAGATAAAGTGTTAATTGCCAGTGTTTTTGCAAGTCCAGGAACACCTTCTAGCAAAATATGACCTTGACCTAAAAGCCCAATAAGTAGGCGCTCTACCATATGTTTTTGGCCTACGATGACTTTGTTCATCTCTTGCTTAAGCAAGTCTATAAACGCACTCTCCCGAGCTATTTTCTCATTTACGGCAGCAATATCTATCGTAGTATTTTCTTCCATATGCAACTGTTGATTAACGTTAATCTATCCAGAAATTTAACATTCCGCAAAATGAAAATTAATTTAAAATCGCTCTGTTAATAATTGGTTAAAATAAGTTCTAAAGCCTTAGTTTTGGCAAGGATTTAAGGTAATAATCACTAATTTTCTAAACCTATGCCAATGAATGTTAAATACTCTAAAATATTTGCTGGTACCATGACGTGGGGTAGTTGGGGCAAACAATTGACCAACACCCAAATGGTAGATTTAATACAGCATTGTTATACCAACAACATTACTACTTTTGATCATGCCGATATTTATGGGGACTATGGAAACGAACAGCTTTTTGGTTCTGCTTTTAAGGAAGCCGGTATAGCGAGAGAGAATATACAATTGGTATCTAAGTGCGGTATACAAATGACTAGCGGTCGAACCAATAAGGTAAAACATTACCAGTATGATGCTGCTTATATTATTTCTTCCGCAGAACGCAGTTTAGCACAATTACAAACCGATTATTTGGATTTGTTTTTATTACATAGACCAAGTCCTTTATTACACCCAGAAGAGGTATCTAAAGCAATTAATATGCTTAAAGAACAAGGGAAAATAAAACAGTTTGGGGTGTCTAATTTTAATCCTGCACAGATAGCTGTAATAGAAAAAGAGGTTAAGGTAGAGGCAAATCAGGTAGAATTTTCTCTAACACATTTAGACCCTATTTATAACGGCACTTTTGATGATTGCTTGGCAAATAATAGAATGGCCATGGCATGGAGTCCATTAGGTAGCTATTTTAGAGAAGATACTGCGCAAAACAATAGGATTAAACAAGTGCTTGCTAGTCTAGCAGAAAAGTACAATGTAGATGAAAGTATGTTGCTTTTGGCTTTTTTAATAAAACACCCAGCGGGTGTATTTCCCGTAGTAGGGACTGCGAATAAAGAACGGCTAGTAAATTCTTTAAACGCAGCAGCAATAGATTTAGAATTACAAGATTGGTTTTTACTTTTAGAAGCATCTCAAGGAAACGAAGTACCATAAATGGAAAAAACTGTATTAATAACTGGTGCTACCAGTGGTATAGGGAAAGAAACTGCTAAGTACTTTGCGCATAAAGGCAATTTTAAGTTGATTCTTTGTGGTAGAAGAACGGAAAGGCTAGAAAGCTTAATGCAAGAACTTAGTCCTAAAACTGCGGTTACTACTTTATCTTTTGACGTTAGAGACAAGCATGCTGTGTTCCATGCAATTGAAAATCTGCCAGATGCATTTTCTGAAATAGATATACTTATAAACAATGCTGGCAATGCCCATGGATTAGACCCTATACAAAGGGGTAATATAGATGATTGGGATGCTATGTTAGATATTAATGTTAAGGGCTTATTGTATGTAAGTAAGGCCGTTATGCCACAAATGGTTGCCCGTAGGGCAGGTCATATAATTCATATTGGTTCTACGGCAGGTAAAGAGGTATACCCAAACGGTAATGTGTACTGCGCAAGTAAACACGCAGTAGATGCTATTAACAAAGGGATGCGTTTAGATTTAAACCAATATGGTATACGTGTGGGTGCTATTAACCCAGGTTTGGTAGCAACAGAGTTTAGTGAAGTAAGGTTTAAGGGCGATGAAGAACGTGCATCTAAAGTGTATCAAGGTTACCAGCCCTTAAAACCAGAAGACATAGCAGACATTATCCATTTTGTGGTGACCAGGCCCTACCACGTAAATATTGCAGATTTAGTAGTGATGCCCACCGCCCAAGCTAGTTCTACCGTGATAAATAAAAATGCATGATTAACAAACGTCTCCTCATTAAAAACCTATTGGCGCATAATGATGAGAATAGTTTCTATGATAAAAAACGTTTTATATCTATTGGAGAAAAAGAAGGTAAGGCTAAGTTTCTAAAACACGTCTGTGCACTTGCTAATAGTAACCCTAAAAATAACTCCTACATTGTTATTGGTGTGGAAGATGCAGATAATACTATTGTTGGTGTAGATTTCTTTGATGATAGTAAAATACAAAACCTAGTTAACGCCTATTTAGACAATCCGCCATTAATAGCCTATGAAAATATACCCTTTCCACATTTGCCAGAAGGCAAGGTGGTGGGTCTTGTAACCATTACTAGTAACGGTAGGGTTTGTTCGCTAAGAAAAAATATTTGGAAGTATTACGGAGGTTCTGTGTTTTTTAGAGAAGGTAGTATAAGCTTGCCTAAAGTTTTTGATATTGAGTTAAAAGATATTAATTCAGACAAGGTGGCCACACTAGAACAACATGCGCGTAACAATATAGAACTAACCTTAGATGGAGTCATAGATTTTATCAACCATAAACATCCAGATTTAACCAGCAATTACAAAGTGTTTAAAGAACAATTTGTGGTCTGTTGGGCAGGGAATACTAAAAAAGTAAAAGACCAAACCTATTATTCTAGGGTAGATATAGAACTGATAAATGAGCAGGTAAAACTATTTTATTCAGCCTTAGATGAGGTTTCTATTCATTATAACGATGATACGTTTAATATACTAGAGTACGTACAATTAGGTTTAGGAAAAAATCAAAAATATTACCAACTAGAGGAAGTGACTATAAGGTTTTTTGAAAATGGAAAGTATAAAATAACAAGCAATCTTTTATTTGAGCCACCACAGTACGATAGAAAATCACTCTATCACCTATACAATAGCACCAATGCCTTACTTCAAAAATTATCAAATAAAATCACCTTAAACAGTTCAGAAAAAAAGGATTTAGAGCACCTACCAGATACTTTGTTAATCTGTTATTTAAATGGTTTTGAAGAGGCTAAAGACCAAATGGAAAAGGCTAGACCAGTGCTTAAAGCCTACGATAAAAACATTTATCTGGAGCTAAAAGAAGCCTTACGAATTATTAGAAAAGTAAAATACAACTAAACTGCCAAATCTTCTAAAGTGGGTAGCGCAGCGATTGCGCCAAACTGCGTTGTAGTAATAGCACCCGCCTTGTTAGCCGTTTCTACCATAGCTGTGAGGGCATCAAAATCTTCTAAGATTGCTTTTGGGTTAGGCAATTTTGCTATTTGGTACAAAAGACAGCCTATAAAAGCATCTCCAGCCCCTGTAGTATCTATAGGATTCACTTTAATACTAGGTATCGTAGTTTGCCTTTCTGCCATACTTACATAAGTACCTTCTTTGCCTAGCGTTACCGTAATAATTCTTGCGCCAGCCTCATGCAGATAGCTACATGCATCTGCTACTGTTGCTTTACCAGAAAGTAAAAGTGCTTCTTCTTTACTGAATTTACATAGGTGAGATTTTTCTATAAAACCTTTGCATTTGGTAATGAATTTTTCTTCTTTCTCTTGCCACAAATCACTTCTATAATTTGGGTCAAAACTAATGAAGCAATCTTTAGTAATCCCATCAAAAAGATAGTGGGTGTAGGCTTCCTCCAAATTTCCGCCCAGTAGCGCCGTTGCCGCTCCAAAGTGTAGCATGTGCCCTTGAAATTTAGTTCTAAGGCTAGAATCGTACTTTAATTCTTTATCAGCGCCTCTAGAAAAAACAAAATCACGTTCCCCATCTTCAGCAATAGAAACAAAGGCCATGGTGGTAAATTTTTTAGTGCGCTGAGCGTTACTAATATCCACGTGTTCATTGGCCAAGACATCTAATAAAAATGTACCAAAAGGGTCTTTACCAACCGCACCAACAAAACTACTTTTGCCTCCTAATTTTGCTATGGCGCAAGCAACGTTGGCTGGGGCACCACCTGCTTTTTTTGTAAATTCATTGGCCTTACTCAAATCACTTCCTTGGTGTTCCGCTACAAAATCAATTAGCAATTCGCCTACACAAAAAATCTTTGTCATCACCTTTGGTATTAGGCTTGCAAGTTACATAGAAAATTAATCCAAGGGTATTCTGTGAAACTTTACCTTAATTTTTCTTAGTTGACCGGTATTGTTTCTAATATTGTTACAAAGATTAGAGTAATGAGAACATTAGTTATAGGCGATGTACATTCTGGTTTGCGTGCGGTAGAGCAGGTTTTAGACCGTGCCGCAGTAACCGCAGATGACCATATAGTATTTTTAGGGGATTACGTAGATTCTTGGAGTGATGCTTTTGAAACCATAGCCTATCTAATACAATTAAATACTACGCATAATTGCACTTTTATCCGTGGTAATCATGACGAATTATGTTTAGATTGGTTAGTTGAGGGCAAAGATAACCCTACTTGGTTATTGCATGGTGGGGCAGCCACTAAAGCATCTTACGAGAAAAGAGAAAGAGCAGCGTGGGAGTCGCATATTCATTTTCTACAGGAAGAACTGGTAAATAATTGGGTAGATAACAATAACAACCTTTATTTACATGCAGGGTTCACCAACTTAAAAGGAATTGAGCACGAATATTTTGAGAAAACATTTTATTGGGATAGAACCTTATGGGAGCTTGCACAAGCATTGAATCCAGAATTATCTGTAGAAGACGCCCGTTTTCCTAAGAGACTAACCCATTATAACGAAATATTTATAGGGCATACCCCTATTTCTAAAACGGGTTTAGCAGTACCTAAAAATGGTGCCAATGTTTGGAATGTAGATACTGGGGCGGCTTTTATGGGCGCTTTAACAATCATGGATGTTGCAACAAAGGAATATTGGCAAAGTGACCCTGTACACACGCTTTATCCTAGCGAAAAGGGAAGAAATTAAGCCCAAATATAGCTGTAATTACATATTTTATTGGGAACTTTACCAAAACAGAACTAGTTATGTCTTTGAAAAATATACGATTGGAAGTGATGCAGGCCATAGAACCTAAGGTTGCAGGTTTTATGGATAAGTATCTTATGCCGATTGAAAAAATATGGCAACCGACAGATTTTTTACCAGATTCGCAAAGTGATACTTTCTTTGATGAAGTAGAGCAAATTAGAGAAGAAGCTAAGGAATTAGGATACGATTTTTGGGTTACTCTTGTAGCGGATACTATTACAGAAGAAGCTTTACCTACCTATGAATCTTGGTTAATGGATGTAGAAGGTGTGGATCAGCATAGCGAAATGGGTAAAGAGAACGGGTGGTCTAAATGGGTACGTGCTTGGACAGCGGAAGAAAATCGTCATGGAGATGTGCTTAATAAATATTTGTATTTATCTGGAAGGGTAAATATGAGAGAAATAGAAATTACTACCCAGCATTTAATTGCAGATGGTTTTGATATAGGAACAGATAGAGATCCCTACAAAAACTTTGTCTACACTACGTTTCAAGAACTAGCTACAAACATTTCTCATAAACGTGTAGGTAAACTGGCGAAGCAAAAGGGGAATGCCTTATTGGCAAAAATGTGTAACATCATTGCTGGGGACGAAATGCGTCACCATTTTGCATATCAAGAGTTTGTGAAAACTATTATGGACCATGACCCTAGTGGTATGGTGTTGGCTTTTGCAGATATGATGAAGAAAAAAATTGTGATGCCTGCGCATTTTTTAAGAGAGTCTGGCGGTAGTATAGGAGAAGCTTTTGAGCAGTTTTCTAACTGTGCTCAAAGGTTGGGAGTGTATACGGCACAAGATTATATAGATATCCTTAAAAAACTAAATAGTGCATGGGAAATAGAGAATTTAAGAGAATTGTCTGATCAGGCAGAACGCGCTAGAGACTATTTGGTTAAGTTACCCGACCGTTTACAACGTATCTCTGACCGGATGAAGGTTTCTATGGATCCCTATCATTTTAAATGGGTGGAAGCCAACGGAATGTTATAATAAAAAGCCGGGTCTAAAAGACCCGGCTTTTTGTTTTTAAAGTTTGCCACCTATATGCTCATCTTGCCATTTAACCAATTCTATCCATTTACCTTCATAAGCCATCTTTGCTTGTAGAGGCCAAGAACCGGGATTGTGTATGCGGTAGCGTTCCCCACCAGAGTTTAATACTTCTTGACATTTTTCTACCGTCGTCTCTGACAATTCTTTCCAAGTCTTAATACCGAAATTGTGGAATAAACCTTCAATTTTAGGTCCTATACCTTCTACTATTTTTAAATCGTCTTGCTTAATTTTTTTACCGTATGCAGCCTTTGCATCGGCTGCATTAAAGACTAAACCAGTTACTGCACCAGCAGCTAATGAGCTTACTACATTTGTAGAAGCAGCAGATTTTAATTTGCCTTGGCAAAGGTCTAAGTCGGTTTTTAATTTGGCGTTTTCTGTTTCTAATGCCTTTAGGGTTGCACTGTGGTCTACTACCGGCGTATTAGCAGTTGCATTCAGTTTTGCATTAGCCGCATCTAAATCTGCCTGTAATTTGCCGTTTTTAGATTTCCAGCTATTTAGTTCTTCAGTGTTATCTATAACTTCAGTCTTGCTGTTCCCTTTACCTAATAAATAGCCAAGAAGGGCACAAATGGCACCTACTAAAAGAGGAATTATCCAGCACCAGATATTATCTAAATTCATTTTTTAAAGTTTAAGGTTTGTATTATTTAAGTGTGATAACGGTTCTTCTATTTTTGGAGCGGCCTTCTTCCGTAGCATTATCCGCAATAGGCTCATCCGGTCCTTTAGATTCAGAAATAATCTTATTTGCAGGGATACCATTACGTACTAAATAAGATTTGGCAAAATCTGCTCTTTCTTGTCCTAAGGTTATATTGTTGATACGGTTACCAGTATTATCTGTATGGCCAACAACATCGCACATTGCACTGGGTACCTTATCTAAATACGTACCTATATCAGCAATTTTTTGCCGTTGAGTAGCGGTTAAATTAATTGTAGCTTCACCAGTATTAAAATATAATACAAGCGGATTGTCAACAATCTTATCGTGTAATGTTTTTAAATCTTCTGCACTCGTTTCTTTTTTTGCAGAAATAGTATAGGATAATGGGCCGTAATAAATGTTATCTTCAGAAGGTATCATTTCTTCCTTCAAAGTCCCTGCTATTGTAGTTTGAGAAGATGGAACGCCAAGGTTTACCATGTAATTTTTTACCGTATTAGCTCTTGCCAGTCCTAAGTTTGGCCATGCAGAAGTATTGGTTTCACTGTCTTTGTAAAAGCCAGTGATGGTTATGGCCTTTTCTGGATGCTCAGTTAGGTAGGATTTTAGAGAACTGCTTGCTTCTGTTAAGGATGGAGCTAAAGGCTCTAAATAATTGGCAGAAGAAGCGCTAAAATTAAAGTTCTCTTCTTCGTTTAATTTCCAATCCCCATCGGTTAAAGCAAAAGGGTACTTTGTGGCTTCGGGGGTTTTGGGCGTTGTTATTTCTTCTACCTTATCTGTGGTTGCATTATTTTGGTCAGAAGCCATGCAACAGCTGCAAAAGTTAAAGTAGAGAAAAATACCCAGAATAATAGTGATTAGAATCCCTATTATGTAGGTTAGATTTCTAGACATGTGTATAATAATTAGTGTTCTATTTGGCAAATTATAAAAAAACCAAATAAAAAGTTAAAAACCTGAACAGAAATTATTAAATAACAGGAAGTTAATGTAAAATTCACATAGAAAAACTGCCAAATATTCGTGTATTGTTGAGAATTTAACCATTTACACAAATTCTTATACCAACTATAGCTTTGTGCTTTAGAATCAAGGAATTATAGAGGAAATTTGAAATAGTAAAATAAAACCCTATTTCTCCCGACGAGGTTCCGGCATTGAAATAGGGTTACTACGATTAAGTTTGAGTTAGTTAAGTTGGTAAAATCGCTGTACGCTAGTATGGCGATTTTTTTTTTTACAAATCGAATTTAATTCCTTGTGCCAACGGTAACTCGGTAGTATAATTTATAGTATTTGTTTGTCTGCGCATATACACTTTCCAAGCGTCAGAACCACTTTCACGTCCACCACCAGTTTCTTTTTCTCCACCGAAAGCGCCACCAATTTCTGCACCCGATGTGCCAATGTTAACATTGGCAATACCACAATCACTACCAGAGGCAGCTAAAAAGCGTTCTGCTTCCCTTAGGTTATTGGTCATAATGGCAGAAGATAATCCTTGTGCTACATCGTTTTGTATCGCGATAGCTTCTGTTACATCTCCACTGTATTTTAATACGTATAAAATAGGAGCAAAGGTTTCTTCTTGTACAATTTCAAAATCGTTTTTAGCTTCTACAATAGCCGGCTGTACATAACAGCCACTTTCAAAGCCAGTTCCAGAAAGCACTCCCCCTTCAACCAAAACAGTACCGCCTTCGCTCACTGCTTTTTCTAAAGCCTTTTGGTACATGTCTACGGCAGTAGTATCTATTAGTGGACCTACATGGTTATTTTCGTCTAAAGGATTGCCAATACGCAATTGCTGGTATGCTGCAACAATAGCCTCTTTTACTTTATCATAAATAGCTTCATGAATAATAAGTCTTCTGGTAGATGTACAACGTTGCCCAGCAGTACCTACGGCACCAAAAACGGCACCTATAACGGTCATTTTAATATCTGCATCTGGCGTTACAATTATGGCATTGTTACCACCAAGTTCTAATAAAGATTTACCCAACCTAGCGGCTACTTTTTGCGCTACAATTTTTCCCATCCTTGTAGAGCCAGTTGCGGAAACTAAAGGTACGCGTTTGTCTGTAGAAAGATATTCGCCTACGGTGTAATCTCCATTAACCAAACAGCTAATACCTTCTGGTAAATTGTTTTCTTGGATTACAGCTGCCATAATGTTTTGACAAGCAACACCACATAATGGTGTTTTCTCAGAGGGTTTCCAAACACATACGTCACCACAAATCCAAGCCAAGGCCGTATTCCATGCCCATACCGCAACAGGAAAGTTAAATGCAGAAATAATTCCTACAATTCCTAAGGGATGATATTGTTCATACATACGGTGTCCAGGACGTTCAGAATGCATGGTTAAACCATGTAATTGTCTAGAAAGACCAACGGCAAAATCGCAAATGTCAATCATTTCTTGTACTTCTCCCAAACCTTCTTGGTAAGACTTACCCATCTCAAAAGAAACTAATTTACCCAAAGGTTCTTTTAGTTCTCTAAGTTTATCACCAAACTGTCTTACAACTTCTCCGCGTTGTGGTGCGGGTACAGTTCTCCAATGTTTAAAAGCATTTTGAGCCTTTTCCATCACTTTTTCGTAACCCTCTTTGGTAGTGGTGGTCACCTTGGCAATTAAACTGTCATCTACAGGTGAGTAAGAAGCTATTTCTGGCCCGTTACCAAAAGAAGAAGTGCCGGTAGAGGTTCCCTGATTTATATCTGAGATACCTAATTGTTTTAAAGCTTGATCTATACCAAAAGCAGTTGCAATTTCTGACATTTATAACTTTTTTAGAGTGAATTGTTACAAAAATACAAAGTTTACCTAGATGAAGTTAGTAGAACATCTCAAAAAGATAAAACAAGATGCCTAATAGTGCGGGTAAACCTTGTACTTTAAATATCTTTATAGAAACAGTGAATGCGCCATATATACCAGCGATAACTACACAACTAAGAAAAAACAAGGCTATGTTTACTGCCCAAAAAGGGTCTGTTACAAGTAAAGACCAAAGCAAGCCTGCGGCTAAAAAGCCATTATATAAACCTTGGTTGGCCGCCATGGATTTTGTTGGTTCAAACAAGTGGTCTGGAAAATTTTTGAACACTCTTTTAGCCTGGGTGGTCCAGACAAACATTTCTAGCCAAAGAAAATAGAGGTGTAGCAAAGCCACCAATAGAGTTAGTATTTTGGCTGTTATAAGCATAGTCTATTCTTCAGCAACAAATCTTGAGTCAACAGGCATTACCGTTCCGCAATTGTTGCAGGTACGTAAACTTTCGCTCCCATAAAAATGCTTAAAATGTTTTAAAAAATCTTTTTCAATATCATTGAGGGTAAAATAGGCTTCGTACAATTTGTTATTGCAATTATCGCAAAACCATAAAAGCCCATCTTTGCCCTCTAGATGGTTACGCTTTCTTTCTATAACCAGGCCTATAGAATTTTCATGACGGACCGGAGAGTGTGGTACTTTTGCAGGGTGCAGGTACATGTCTCCTGGGCCAAGTTCCATGGTTCTTTTTTTACCATCTTCTTGTATATGTACCTCAATATTACCTTCTAATTGGTAAAATAATTCTTCGGTTTCATTGTAATGGTAATCTTTACGAGCGTTTGGGCCTGCAACAATCATTACAATATAATCCCCAGCATCTTTATATAAATTTTTATTTCCTACGGGGGGCTTAAGCAGTTCTCTATTTTCTTCTACCCACTTAGTAAGGTTAAAAGGAGCTTTAATGGCCATACTTTTTTTAGGAAAGGTACAAAACGTTTAGCAAGAGCCACACAAAAAAAGAGAGGTCTACACCAGACCTCTCCACTACACTTAACTTAAAAACACTTGATATAATCTAAAACAACATATCCAAAATTATAATTTGTAAAAGATTTGGGTAAAGTATAATTCACCACCCGCATCTTGTACAATACTCAACGTAGCATGGGTAAAATCTCCTTCTATAGTATTCTTATGAGAAGGACTAGCCAACCATCCCTCTAAACAATCAGAAAGCATATTGTATTTTCTGGCAACGTTTTCACTAACAGAAGTTGCCTTGGTTAATTTGGCAACTTCATTTGCTCTCAATTCAAAATTTGTATGACTTAAAGCATCTTCTTTAATCATAAATTCATTGTGAGACTTAGCTAAATTGTAAATAGCTTTATTTAATTCTAACTCAGGAAGTCCAACAGAAACTCTATGGTTGTTAACCATGGCAAAAAGTGCCTCTTCATTATCAGATAACATTAAGTTTACGGATTTACCTACGGTTTCTTCTGTGTATAATGCTTCCTCTTCTTCTACGGAAATAGGCGCACTGCAAGAGGCAAAAAATACTATGCAAAGAATCAATAAGGGGGTAAACTTTTTCATTTTTCTTGTGTTTCGTTTTCGTTGGCACGAATGTATTGCCTAATGTTTCCGAATCATGAAATAATCCTTAACCACCCGTTTTTTTCGATAAGGTGTAAGTTGAAGAACAATAAGGGCTCATCGACAAACGGCATAGGCTTTTAATCGATGAAATGCGAATTTTGTAGGAAAGCCCCTGTTATATATGCGTTTTCGGAAGTAATTGAGAATAGGAACGTTATAAAAAAGGATGCTAATTATATACTTAAAAGGATAATTCCTCGTTGTTGGGTTCTTTTTCTGGAGTTTCTTCAGGTTCCTTAAATACCTTGCTAAAGACTAAAGCTCCAATATCTTTTACCGGTCCATACAATATGGAATCTGTTTTGGTTTCTTTATTAATAAAGTTAAAAGAAGATGTGGCTCGCTCAAAAAACACCAGTACAGCTCCTATGATTACGGCTACTTTTAAAGCACCGAAGATACCGCCAGCAATTTTATTTAAGATACCCAACATAGCAAAATCTGCTACTTTGGTTAATAATTTACCTGCAAAATGTACCAGTAAAACAATTATGATAAAGGTGATTATGAAAGAAGCAGTTTTAATGTATTTGGTGTCCCACTCCATGTTCTGATGCATATAGTCTGCAGCTATGTAACTAAAATGGATAGCCCCATAAATACCAGCAATTAGAGCTACTAAAGAAGCTAACTCTATAAAAAGTCCATTTTTAAGACCTTTATATAAACCCCAGATTAATAGCAGGCCTAATACAATATCTAAAAAACTCATGGTTTGTGTTTGAGCAAATATACTATTTTGGTTCTTACCTTTGTCTTTTTGTTAGTATGGGTAGAAATGAGGTTTTAAAAGAAAGATGGGAGCTGTTGGTACAACGTTTGTCTGCAAAGTTTGCAGACGGGGACGTACTAGATTTAGATGGTATCATCTATTTGGTAGGTGTACAAGAATTAGGGCAACTGGGACGTAGATTTAAAAAAGATGAAAAATTAAATCTAATGCATATTGCTATTTGTAGGCTTTTGGAACCCTATGGTTATTACGAGTTTGACTTTTTTGATGCAGACGGTTGGCCACATTATAAAATTAAAGAAGAACTCCCCAACCTAAAGGCAGGTGAGCAATCTGTTTTAATGAAAGAAGCTTTAGTAAACTATTTCTTAGAAAAAGAATTCATAGACTAATCTAACTTGTCCGTAAGCTTTTTAAACGTTTTTTTGGCATCTTTTTGCTCATATAGAATACCGTAAACCGCATTGATAATAGGAGTTTTTGACTTTTTTTCTATTTTACTCATAAGTAAGTGAGCACTTTTGGTAGCGTAGTACCCTTCTGCAACCATGTTCATTTCCATCATAGCGCTTTTAACAGTATAGCCTTTACCAATCATATTACCAAACATGCGGTTTCTGCTAAACACAGAATACCCCGTTACTAGTAAATCACCTAAATAAGCACTATCATTAATGTTACGCTTCATCTTGTGGACTTTACCAATAAAACGTTTCATCTCCCTTATAGCGTTACTCATTAGCACACTTTGAAAGTTATCTCCGTAGCCCAGGCCATGCGCAATCCCAGCAGCTATGGCATAAATATTCTTAAGCATAGCAGCGTACTCGGTGCCAATGATGTCATCAGAAATTTTAGTTTTTATATAATCACTGCTCAAATCTTGTGCTATATCCGCAGCTTTTTGCTCATCCGAACACGCAATGGTAAGGTAAGATAGCCGTTCCAAAGCAACTTCTTCTGCGTGGCAAGGACCAGTAATTACGCCTATTTGTTCATAGGGAATAGCATAGGTATAATGAAAATGTTCCCCTACAATGTAGCCGGTCTCAGGCACAATACCTTTGATGGCAGAAAAAATAATCTTATCGTTTAAAGGAAGGGTGAGTTTCTTTAATTCTGATGCTAAAAATGCAGAAGGGATAGCAAAAATGAGTATTTCCGCATCTTTGACCGCTTCATTAATATCATTAGTGAGTTGTAGTTGTTCCGTATGGAACTCTACAGAACTAAGGTAATTGGGATTGTGCTTTTCTTTTTTAATATGTTCAGAAGCGTAAACACTGCGCATATACCAAACAAATTGTTCTTGGGTTTCTGACAACATTTTGGCAATAGCTGTAGCCCAGCTACCACCACCTATTACTGCATATTTTGTGCTACTCATAGTACTATTTCGTATTTCAAAGGTAATCAACCAAACATCAATTGTGTTATTGGTTGATTATGTTACTGTTATACATTTTGGCATAGTCCTTGGTTTTACAAAGTAAATCAATAAACGAAAACACATGGGAACAAAGAAATTACTTTTAGGATTATTAGGACTCGTATTCCTTTCGTCTTGTTATACAGAAGTTATTTTAGATGAGGACTATATTGTAGAATCTCCATTTAACACAGATGCAGCTCTGCAAGATTTTGACTTGTGGTATGTAGATATCAATGCTACAAGCGGAAATGGAGAAGTACCATTTTTACAAAACGCATTTACCCTTACGTTTAGGAACGGTGTTGTTTATGCTAATAATAACATAGTAGGTCTGGGAAAAACAGGGAATGGATTGGGCGTAGATGTTGGTAGTTACGCTACAGGCAGCGGGCAAGTTGAGGTGAACCATGACATCTATGGCACTTATTATTTAGACATTTATGTTGTTGGCGATAACCGTATGGAATTGTACAGCCCAAGTACTAGAACTAGCTATTTTGTAGATGGTTACCAAAGAAATAGATTTGATTACGACCGTTTGTTTTATGAAAATCTAGATTATTTTTTACAAGAGTACGAAGCTTGGGAGAAAACTTCTACAAGTGAGGCAGGAGCGCTAAATGAGTTTGACGAAGAATCTTACTTAAGGTTCTTTGGGGGTGATGTTCTAGATTTTCAGTCGTCTAAAGATGCTCCAGGGACACACCCAGATAATCTATATTGGGATTACGAAGGAGACTACCGTGTGTACAACACTAATGATATCGATTTAAAAACTTTAACACTCGATTATGACTATCTGGGCAATGAATACTTTGAGTTGTACGTTATTGATGATAGTACGATAGAGTTGTACCATGTAGATAGCCAAACGGTGTACGAATTTAGTGGAAGAGGCTATATACAATTTTTAAAATCTGATGATAAAACGGGTAAAAAACGCAGTAAATCTAATTACGGAAAAATGAGCGTGACCCGTCAAAGAAGTCTGTAAGGAGCTAATATCCTTGCCGACTATATAAACGTTTTTTGGTTGGTTATTTAGTTAGAAATCGCCTCGATGCAGCTATAAGTTTGCACGGGGCGGTTTTTTTTAGGAGTTTTTTTAGTTGCTTTCTGATTTATCTTTATGCTAAATGTGTTGTAAATGTCTAATTATGATGTTCTTAGATTATCAAATTCTTAAAAATGAACCCATTTCTGGCTAAACCGCCATTTAGTAGTAATTTTGCCGGCTTAATTAGGAAACATGAAAAAGTACCTAAACCTTTTCGATTTTAGTCAGAAAGTAGATTATAAAACAGAAATACTATCAGGATTAACGGTGGCATTAGCGTTGGTTCCAGAAGCAATAGCTTTTGCATTAATTCCGGGTTTTTCACCATTAACAGGATTATACGCCGCTTTTGTAATGGCTTTGGTGACTTCTATTTTAGGGGGTAGACCAGGAATGATTTCTGGTGCTACCGGCGCTGTTGCTGTAATTTTTGTCGGTTTAATTTTAGAATTAAAGAATACCTTTCCGGGCATTGAGCCCATAACCATTTTAAATTACACCTTTGCCACGGTAATTCTTGCAGGGACCTTGCAAATTTTAGCCGGGGTGCTACGCTTGGGTAAATTTATCCGTTTGGTACCGCAACCGGTAATGTTTGGTTTTGTAAATGGTTTGGCAATTATCATTTTCATGGCTCAGTTTCCTAATTTTTATAATAAAGAAACAGGCGAATTAATGACGGGTAGCCCCATGTTTATAATGTTAGGTTTAACATTGCTAACCATGTTGATTATCTGGGGACTGCCAAAATTAACCAAGGTTGTACCCTCGTCTTTGGTAGCGATACTAGTAGTTTCTGCCATTGTGCTTGGCTTTGGAGTGAATACCTTAACGGTCGCTGATATTATGAGAGAAGGGGAAACCATTAAAGGTGGATTTCCGCCCTTGTCTATTCCGCAGATACCCCTTACCTGGGCTACATTTAAAATAATTATTCCATATGCTGCAATTGTTGCAGGCGTTGGACTTATAGAAAGTTTGCTAACGCTAAATATTGTTGATGAGATTACCCAAACTAGAGGTAGGGGTAATAAAGAATGTGTAGCACAAGGTATTGGTAATATCTTTTCTGGATTTTTATCTGGAATGGGTGGTTGTGCTATGATTGGCCAGAGTTTAATTAATACATCATCTGGTGCTAGAGCAAGACTTTCTGGTATTACAGCAGCGGTGATGCTATTGGTATTTATCATGTTTGGCAGTAGCCTTATTGAACGTTTGCCAATGGCAGCGCTTGTAGGTTTAATGTTTATGGTAGCTATTGGCACATTTGAGTGGGCCAGCTTTAAAACTTTTGGTAAAATGCCAACCTCTGATGTTATTGTAATGGTTTTAGTGACCTTAATTACGGCTATTACACACAACTTAGCAGTTGCTGTGTTATTAGGAGTAATTATTTCTGCGCTTGCTTATTCTTGGGAGAATGCAAAGCGTATCCGTGCGCGCAAGTATGTAGATGAGAATGGGGTGAAGCATTATGAAATCTACGGACCACTTTTCTTTGGTTCAACAACTTTATTTGCAGAGAAATTTGATGTGCAGAACGACCCACAAGAGGTGATTATTGATTTTAAAGAGAGTAGAGTAGCAGACATGTCTGGGATAGAGGCATTGCATAAAATTACCGAGCGTTACGCTAAGGCTGGTAAAAAAGTACACTTAAAGCATCTTAGTAAGGATTGTAGAAGGTTATTGCAGAACGCTGATAGTATTATAGAAGTAAACGTTTTAGAAGACCCAACATACAAAGTAGTTTCTGATACTTTTTAAACGTTACTCATTTAGTTTTCCCAGAAAAACATTGACTTTTGGGTTTATGGGATTGCCTGCAATTCTCCGTAACAAAACAATTTGTCCGTTGTGGTAAATAGCATCGGACAGTTGCCCGTTTACTAAATTCCAAAACGGAAAGGGAATAGTCTTTTCACCTCTTTTAAAAACAACATCAAAATTATTAAATGCTTTGTCACTTGCATTCTTATAAGCTTGGCTTGCTATTTTTAAATTGGTTAGGGTTTCTATTCTCAGTTGTTCCAGCGTGTAGTTAGCAGAAACTTGCGGCCGTACATTAGGCCGCTGTTCTACAGCATTACGGACGGCCTTAGACAGTTCTAAAATATGCTCAAGTGTTTGTAGGATATTGCGGGTATCATCTGCTGCAGAAAATACTAAGTCTTGTTGGGTTAAACCTTCTGTGGCCCAATAATATCTAAATCCTAATCCGTCTATAGTCCTAGAGACTATGGCTCCAGCGCTATAGTTTTCTTCTGCTTCTGGTACGGAAGCGTAGGGTAGTGGTTCTTGCGCCATAGTGGTGAATAATAGTAGCATAAATTTGGTAGTAAACAGAAGTTTTTTAACACGGTATCGCATCAGTACATGGTGTTAGGGTTGGCAGAAGTTTTAGGTATTTGTTGTATGGCATCCCAATGCTCAACAATTTTACCATCATCATCAAACCTAAAAAAATCCATAGTAACATATTGGTCGTTACCAGGCCATTCTTGGTGCGTATGTAGAGCTACCAAATCGCCCTCCGCAATACACCTTACAAATTCAATGGATTTATTAGGATATTCTTGTTGCATTCTTTCAAAATAGGCTATAAATCCTGCTTTACCGTCTTCAACATCAGGGTTGTGTTGTATATAGGTTTTTCCAACATACAAATTAACGGCCTCTTTAGGATTGCCCATGTATGCCGTTCTGTAAAAAGCAATAGCGTTGGCTTTGTTGTTTTCTAGATTCATAAGCTAGATTTATATAATTCTTCTGCCATCTTATAGGCGCTATAAGCATTGAGTACTTTTCCTGATTTTGTAATCTTGGAAAATGGAATACTATCTTTTGCATAGGTATTGACCACCATATCATAAGATGTCCCACTTTCCATAAGGATACGTTTTAAATCCTTTGCGGATAATTTTGGAAAATGCGATTTTAGCATGGCTGCAACTCCAGATGTTATGGCTGCAGAAACAGATGTCCCACCATTCCCTGGAAAGTATTTGGCCTCTCTCTTTGTGGTAGTAGTAATGTTTTCACCAGGTGCCAATAAATCCACGCTTTCAGCACCTATATTGGCCCATTCGGCGAATACTTGTTTTGGGTTTTCATTTGAAGCAGAAACGTGTAATACATTGTTTAAAGTTTTCCCTTTATCATTGTAATCTATGGGGTAATATTTTAATATGGTTTTTGAATCAACATCGTCACCACTGTTCCCGGAGGCTATTACTACTAATACATCGTGTTGTTCGGCATATTCAAGAGCTTTATAGAAATATTCTGGGTGTACTGGTGTTCTAATTCCACTACTATAATTAATGATATTGGCCCCATTGTCTACAGCGTATTTAACGGCAGCATAAAAATCTTTTTCGGTTTCGGCGCCTTCTTCTGCCCAGATAGCCAAGGGCATGATTTTTATTTTATTTGATATACCTCTTATACCTAGACCATTGCCACGTTCAGCGGCAATAACACCCGCTATTTGGGTGGCATGGTCTTCCTCATTGTTTGAATGAACCAAATTGCTTCCATAGTTTAAATCACTAAGGTCATTTGCCTTTTCCTTAAGTTTTAACCGGTCGTTATAACCTATGGTATTGATTGTGGATTTCTTAATCCAATATAATCTTTCTTCCCGTTGTAGCTCTTTGTAGGATACTCCATTCTGTAAAAACATCTTTAGATTAAGGAGAACCACTTCTTCTTCGCGATTATTGAAGGTTACGGTGTCTAGTTCTTCTTTGGTATATCCATCGATTAATGGGATTCTATCGGATAAGAGTGCTAATTGGTTTCTGTATATTTGATAAAAGTCGTCTTTCCGAGCGATGTTTATTTCTTCTTGTTCTTTTCTATTCTCGTGCTGTTCGACAGCAAATTGATACATCCGATAAAGTTCTTTGTCCTCAGGTTGTATTTGAGTTGAATCTATGCCATTAAAACGGCTCTGATAAGCATTTATAAATCTAGTGTCCGAATAGTTGGTGTATTTAATGGAGTTGTACCTATCAATTCCTAAGAAATTCCACCCATTAATGTCGTCTATATAGCCATTACCATCATCGTCCATACCGTTGTTTGGTATTTCATCCGAATTAATATGGATTTGGTTTTTGATATCCTCATGGAATAGGTCGATTTGACTATCTATTAGAGCTACCACAACCTCTTGTCCCTTATCCTCTAAGTCATATTCACTATAAAGTCGCTCCAAAGAAATGCCCGGAACAGAATCGTTTTCTAAATCCTTAAGGTGCCAAGATATATCTTCTTCAATTCGTGCATTTACGTATTGCTTACTCTTTTCTTGTTTACAAGAGAATATAAAGAAGCTTAAAATTACTATAAAGGAAGATTGGTGTAGTTTCATAGAATATAAAAATAAAAAAGCTGTTACCTAATCCAATTTATAGATTGATAACAGCTTTTCAAAGAATTGGTTATTAGTATTCTTTATAAGGTTCTTAGATACTCCGCTATGTCTCTAGCTTCATCTTGAGATAGATTTTGATTTAGCATAATTGCATTATTGTATTCTTTTAGCAATGCTTTTGCAATTGGATCTTCTTTTAGCATACCATCAGGATTTAATATCATATTCATAACCCATTCTGGACTTCTACGCTCATAAACACCTTTCATGGCAGGGCCAATCATGCGTTTGTCTACCATATGGCAAGCAACACACACAGAACTAAATGTTTGTTCGCCACGAGCAGCCATTTCTTGATTTATTTCATCAGCGAAGTCTACATTTTTGATAGGACCAACACCTTTGTTGTCTAAATCTACAGGCACACCACCAGCAGCTTCTTCTTTTTTGGTTTCGGTTTGAGCTCTAGTGACCTCAAAGCCATCTTCTTTTTTCTCTTTCTTGTCGCCACAGCTAGCTAAAAATGCACCCAAGGCCAAAAAAAGCATTAATTTTTTCATCGGTATTTATGTTTGTTTTTAGAAGCCTTAAATATAATTAAAAAATGATACTAGGCAGCAATTAATAGCTGAACGACAGATTAAGAAAATATGTGCGTCCAAATCCTTGCCAATATTTAGGAGCAAAAGAAGGATTGTCTCTTAAATTATCTTCTTGCAATTGCCTAAAATTTCCGTTTCTACTTTGTTCGTAGCCACCAGTACTATAAGCAACATCAAATACATTATTGATACTTACAAATGCACTAATATACCAGTCTTTTATTAGCCAAGATTTACCCCCAATCAGGTTTAAGAGGTAAAATGAAGGTAAAGGTTGTTGTTTTAGTAAGGTTTCGACTTTTTCTGGTGTAGCATCTGCAAAGGGAAGATTAGTATCTGGATTTAACAAAAAGCTCCGTGTTCTTAGTATGGTACTGGGCTGTATGTAGTTTTCACTTAGATAATTGGCAGAGGCACCAATCCACCAATATTTTGGGTCTCTATAATCTAAGCCAATAGATAGGGCTGTTTGTGGACCTTGTGCTAATCGTAACCCTTGCAATTGAGCTTTTCCTAAATCTAAATTACCTTCTAAATTAATGAGTTCTTCTTCTGCCCCAGCGGTATCAAAGTTTATGGTTACATTGGGGTTATTGGCAAAAGTGTAGTTGCCAAAGTTGGCGGCTGTTGTAAGTTTTACTTGTGGTGATAGTGTAAAGGTAAAACCTAGTTCTATCCCCTTGTGTAGTCTATCTAATTGGGTTATTGTTTCCTGTACAAAGTCGGACCCCACACCTGCATCCACGTAAAAATAATTTATATCTGTACCATTTTGAAATCGGGTATAATAGGTAGATAAG
Source organism: Flavobacterium sp. ASW18X (assembly GCF_005144745.1). GTDB lineage: Bacteria > Bacteroidota > Bacteroidia > Flavobacteriales > Flavobacteriaceae > Croceivirga. Next base: position 347,626 of record NZ_SWKK01000008.1, read on the forward strand.
CGTCCCGTAACGTCGGGCAAACGTAGCTGATAATTTAGGTTGATGCTAGTAATTTTTTCACTAGTAATGTTGGGTACTATTAAGTGGTTTTCTCTGGGGTTGATATAGGTGTTTTGTAAGGTTGGGGCTTTGGTTGACAACAATCCTTGTGCTTCTAGAAGATGTCTACCGTTAATTTGATATGCCAATCCGCCTTTAAGACCATAAGTAGTAAAATTTACCTTTTTTCCATCGCCTTGAGAGTTGTTTAGATACCTTTCGTTTTTAAAAAAACCTGTCCGTTGGTAGGTCTTTTGCTCTAGCTTTCCAGATACAAAAGCCGACCATTTAGAAAAGGAATAAGATAGTTGCATAAAACCAGATAAGTTGTTTACCCTAGTTTTATAATGGTATCCAAAAACGGCATTTTCTTTTACTTCAGGTGTGCTTAGTGTGTTATTTGAAGTATTAGAAAAAGGGTCTATATCTAAATGATAATCAGCACCAAGTAAATCTTTTAGCTGAGCATAGTTTTGAAGTGAATGTTGAAAGAAATTGGCGCCAAAGTCCAATTTTAGTTGTGGAGCTAAAGTGATATTAGCGGTTGTGCTTATCCCAAGAATATTTTCGTCCTGTACATCATTCAAAAGTACGTATGCTGCCTTACCATTTTGAGTACTGCTTTTATTTGCTAAATAAATCTGATTCCAGTTAAGTTGTGGCTGTGCTAAAAAACCACTTCTAGCTAAATCGGCATTACTAAAATCTGCACCAATACGGTTATTGATGTAAAAACTTGGTAAATAGCGGTAGTAGGTAGGGTCAGGATTTGGAGCATTAAAATAAGCCAATCTACTGCGCTTGTGGTATCCATTTTGGTAAAAAAAACCACTGGTAAGGGATACTTTCTTGCCAGAGTAAAAATGGTTAAGTTGTATAAAAGGTTCAAAAATATCTCGTTCTCTAGAGTTTCTTATTTTACCGTTCTGCAATCCCCAATAAGGATTATATGTTCTAGAGGTTAAGTTGTTTACCTCTGGGGTTAGTGCTGCACTTCTACCTCTTTTGTTTTTTGCTGCAATAAAAGTTGCTAAATAGCTATGCTCAATATTTGGCTTGTATTCTAATGCTCCAAAAAATGAATATGCGTTGTACAAGGTGCCGTCTAGATAGCCTTCTTTAGCCCATCTTCCAGAACCCGAAAGTCCAAAAGAAAACTTATCATCAGAAAAACTACCTACATGGGTTGCCATTAATCTGCTACTGTAAGTACGATTAGAAAAAGAAGTGGTAACTCTAGAGCCTTGTCTTAACGCAGAAGGTCTCGTGTTAATAGAGGTTGTCCCTAAGGGTCCCCCAAAAGTTAGATTATTTTGCGCAAGATTATTGGTATAGCTTTGATTTCTGGTAGCATCATTTAAGCCTCCCCAAGTATTCCATTGGGGCCTACCGTCAAAAGCACGGTTCATGGGCATACCGTTAAACAGTACTATACTTTGGTTGCTATCATATCCTTTTACTCTAAAAAAAGCTTGGCCAAAATCGAATGCAGCGCGTCTTAAGAAAATATCCTTAGTGGCTTGGAGTAAACCTTGATTCGAATCTATTTGTTCCTCGCCATTTTCTAGTTCACTATCGGTTAGGGATATTAAATTGGTTGTAATTTCTTCTTGTACATCTTTAAGAAGAAACAATGTTCCTAAATCTAATGGTTTTGTGCCAACGGTAAAAGGTAAGCGTAATGGCTCATAACCATTTTTGCTTATACTTATGATGTAGTTTTCCATAGGAGGTATGGCCAAAGAGAATGTGCCATTGACATCAGAATTAGTGCTCAACTCAGTGTTCTCAATACGTATTGACGCATTTGCAATGGGTAAGCTCTGCTGAGGAGTTACTATTTTCCCATAGATTTTTTGTTCTTGGGTGTGGCCAAAATAACAACAAAACAAAAGAGCTAAAAGTACTCGTTGAACAGGCATGTATGGTTAGTGTAAAGAATAATGATACAAAATATTTTTAAATTATGATATTGATAATGCGACATTTAATGTAATTTGTGCATATGAGAATACTTTTTGTTTTTCTTTTTTTGGGATGGTATACAGGCATAGGTCAGCAAAAAAAGAATTATAGAATACGTACGGTGGCATTTTATAACCTTGAGAATTTATTCGATGTTAAGAATGATAGTTTGGTGTATGATGATGATAGAACTCCGGAGGGTAAATACCAATGGACAGAAGAGCGTTATCAAAGAAAATTAGAGAATATAGCTCAGGTAATTTCAGAAATTGGTAAAGACGTTTCTGGGAACTCACCAGATATCTTAGGTGTTTGCGAAGTTGAAACAAAACAAGTATTACAAGATTTACTGACTACACCATTATTACAGAGCAAAAACTATAAAGTAGTACATTTTGATTCTCCTGATGAGCGTGGTATTGATGTAGGCTTGCTGTACAAAGACTCATCCTTTTTACCAACAAGTTTTAAAAGCCATAGATTACTTTTGTTTAGTGCAGATGGCTATCGGGATTATACCAGAGACCAGTTAGTAGTAGGAGGACTTTTAGATGGGGAACAATTTTATTTTTTGGTAAATCATTGGCCGTCTAGGAGTGGTGGGGAGACTAGAAGTAGACCAAACCGAATAAAAGCTGCAGAACTCACTAAAAGGATAAAAGATAGTATTTGTCGTTTTGACGTTAATGCAAGAATTATAGTGATGGGCGATTTTAATGATGATCCAAGAGATGATAGTATCAAAAAAGTGCTTAGGTCCAAAGGTAAAGTCTCACAGTTAGATAGTCTTTCTATGTTTAATCCTATGGAGAGAATGTACAAAAGAGGCTTAGGAACCTTAGCCTATAGAGACCGCTGGAATCTTTTTGACCAGATATTACTAACTCCTAGTTTGGTGACAAAGAATACTAAATCTTACACTTTTTGGAAAGCAGGTATATTCTCCCCGAGCTACTTACAAACAAGCAAAGGAAATTACAAAGGATATCCGTTTAGGACTTACGTGGGTACCACCTATTACGGAGGTTTTGCAGACCACTTTCCAGTCTATGCGTTTTTACTAAAAGAGGAAGAGTAAACGGACTAATCTTCTATTTTAAAACCACTGTCCCCAAGGAATTCTACTAAGTATAGCAAGTAGTCCTAAACCGTAAAAAATAGCTATACGCTTAAATTTTGCAGTAGAATCATCTGTCTTTTTGTGTTTAGACCAGCCTATAGTGATAAGAACAATGGCAATTATATTAATGAAGGGATGTTCAACTGCAAGTAATCTTGCAGCAGAATTTAAACCACCCATGCCTAGGGTTTGTACGGCCTTAAAACCATTAGTAGAAACAAAGTATAGGATTAGGCCAATCAACAACTGAATATGAGACATGATTAGTGCAAATAGACTAATGCGAAGGTCTTTCTCAAAACGGAATTCTTTTTTACTAAACCAACCTATAAGAGCGTTAGCGACAGCTAAAATAAGAATGATTAATACTACGTAAGCTAAATAAGAATGAAGGTTCTTTACGATTTCCATGTTGTTAGTTTGTGGTGTAAAAGTAAACAATTTATGTCATAAAAAAACCCCTTGCGGCAGCAAGGGGTTTTTAAAATTATATGTGTTTAGGATTAGTTGAAAAGGTAACGAATACCAACTTGTAATCTCCAAGTATCTGATAAACTACTAGAAGGTCTATATGTTTCTGTAGGCAAATCAGAAGTTCCACTAACTGTATTTAATCTATAAACAGGTTCGTTATTTTCATTTCTACCTCTGTAGTTTAACAAATTATTCTGGAAAGTAAATTGAGGAACACCCCAATCAGAATTGAACATGTTACCTACATTTAAGAAGTCCATTGAAAGTTGAATCTTGTTCTTAGCATTTTCTGTTATATGAATGTCTTGTGTAATTCTCAAATCATAACGATTTATCCATGGTAATTTTGCCCCGTTTCTTTCTGCGACTTGACCTTTATTTTCACTTAGGTATTCATCTTGTGCTATATAGTTGTTTAAAGCATTTATTTGAGCTTGTTCAGTAATAAGATTACCTCCAGCAGTATATTCTTCAAAATTTAGTTCTGATGCTTCATTCGGAATATACATTAAGCGGTTAGAATTATCTCCAAAGTTGCCAGAGTACGTATAACTAAAACGGCCATTTTCACCCCCTTGCCAGAATAAAGCAATAGTAGTTTTATCTGTTTGATAATTTAAATTTGCTACGAATCTGTTAGGTTGATCAAAGGAAGCAAATCCTAAATCTGGATTATTTCTATCTTCTTTTACTGTGGCTGTCCACAGGGAACCTGCTTGAGACCCTCCAGATGCATCTAAATCTCTTGCTCTTGATGCAGTATACGCTATCATGGCGTAGAAACCGTTATCAAACTGTTTTTGCAATTGAGCTGTAAAAGAGTAGTAATCTGCTTTCTTCTCAGCATTAGTTAAGTAAAAAACATTTCTAAAATCTTCATCACTAGAATAACCACCATCCCAATATGGTCTCTGGTCCGGGCCAGATAAATTACCGTCCGCCTCTCTCAAAACTGGATTATAAACTATAGGTGTAGAGATATCTTTGGAATAGATAAAATCTAGAGTTCCTGTAATTCCCCAAGGTAGTTTGTGGTCAACTCCTATGTTAGTTCTCCAGACTTGTGGTAATTTAAATTCTCTATCAGTCAAATTTAGTTCATTAGAAAGAGTTTGACTAGGATTGGTAGGATTACCGAATGTTACGTCTGGGTTAAAAACATAATCTGGACCTAAAAATTCTTCAACTTCCTCACCTTCAAATCCTAGTCCGCCACGTACTACACCTGATCCATTAACTTGATTACTTAACCACACAAATGGGATACGTCCTGAGAAGATACCAGTACCTCCACGTAATTGGGTATTTCCATCACCGTTAACATCCCAATTAAATCCAACTCTTGGAGACCAAAGTGGACGAACTTTAGGAAATTGACTTACGTCAGGTGTAAACGTATTGCCTTCCCGATCGGTAAAAGTTTTGTTTAAATCATCCAATAACTCGTTTCTTGGAATATCTGTGGAATAAAATGGAAAGTCGATTCTTAAACCACCTGTTACCTTAAAATTGTCGTTTACCTGAAATTCATCTTGGAAATATACGCCAAATTGCCCAAAATTGGTTTCATCAACTGGTGGTGTCGTAGAGCCATCTAAAGCGAAACTTTTAGCGAATGCATCAGGATAAGCTCCTGGAGTTTGGTTAATTACAGTTTCTACAAAACTATCATAACTGGTAAATCTATAAAAGCCGTTAAAAACAGGATTAAATGCATTTTTAAAAGACATTAATTCCAAGTTAGCACCTATAGTATAGGTGTGTTTACCCTTATAGATTGAAAAATTATCAGTTATGTTGAAAACATTGTTTTCTAATAAATTACCTACTGTAAAAAGTTCATTTCCTAATGCAGTATAATATAGTAAATTTCCAGATGCATCGGGTTCTAATACTTCAATAAATGGAAAAGCTTGACCACCGGGTATTCCTCTCTTTGGATCGGTAATGGAGGTGTAACCAATGTTTAGTTGGTTAGACATGTTATCTGATACTTTTGCGTTCCACTCACCAACTAATGATTCAACTAGACGGTCATTGGTGTAATTAGCATTCGCAAAAGTCATTGCCTCAATGTTAGATCGTCTGGTATTTCTGTAGCGAGTTGGTAAAAAACGGTTGGAATTACCATTGATACTAACATCAGAAGATGAATCGTATCTATTGTATCTCAACGAGAATTTATTATTCTGATTCATGTTAAAGTCTAGACGAGCATTAAATCTAGTCTGTTCAGAAGAGAAAGGGTAGTTTTCGTAAGGCCCAGTAGCGTAACCATATAAATTGAATAAACTTTCACTTACAAAATCTAATTCAGACGCAGGAACTCTCGATATAGTAAGTCCATCGGGACTTAATCCCGGTCTAGATGCTTGTCTGGTAAATCCTGGAACGGCTTCCGATTCCTCTTCATAGCTTACAAAGAAGAATAATTTATCTTTAAGTATCGGACCACCTAGGGACATACCTTTTATATCATTTTGGGCATCACCACGATTTAGTTCAATATTTCTTAACTTGTTTCCTTGCATTTGGTCATTTCTCAGAAAATAATACACGGAACCTTTAAATTGGTTAGTACCGGACTTAGTAACGGCATTAACGGATGCACCAGTAAAACCTGCTAATCTAACATCGTAGGGCGCTAAATTAACCTGAACTTCTTCGATAGCATCTAATGAAATTGGATTTGATCCTGCAAATTGACCAGATCCTAGCCCAAAATTATTATTGTATATATTTCCATCAATTGTGTAATTATTAAAACGACTAGAGGTGCCTGCAAATGATGTTCCATTAGATTGAGGAGTTAACCTTGTAAAATCATTGATACTTCTGCTTATTGTCGGAAGAGCATCAATTTTTTCCCTTGAAAGGTTTACGGAAGGTCCAGTTCTATCTGGGTCAATAATTTCACCTTGTTGAGAAGTAATTACAACTTCTTCTAATTCTAAACCTTCTGATAAAGTTATTTTCAAATTAAAACTTTGGCCTAATCCTAAATTGATACCTTCGTATGAGCGTTCTTGAAAGCCTACATAAGAAGCTGTTACCTTATAAGGGCCTCCAACTCTAAGATTAGGAAGATAAAACCTACCTTCCTCATTAGTAATAGCCCCATAGACTGTGCCAGATGGTGTATGTGTAGCTACAATGTTAGCTCCAAAAAGGATTTCTCCAGATTGATCTGTAACTACTCCTTGCATGCTTGAGGTTGTCACCCCTTGCGCAAATGCAATAGTGGTCATAAAAATTGCCACTAATGCTAAGTAAATTCTTTTCATTTTACTGTGTTTAATTGTTCAATTAGCGTTGCAAAAGTCTGTTATTATGCTAAGACCAATGTTAAGGAATTATTAAGTTACATAGGTGGTAAAAACAGCAAGCCCCCTGAAATAGGGGGTTTAAGCTCATTTTTTAATGTTATGGTAAGCTAACTAATCCTTAAATTTTTGTAAAAGTGATAAAGTTGAGCTATCGTGGTTAGCAATATGTGGATTTTCTATGTCCTTTAATATGGTTTTAGCAAGTTGCTTGCCTAATTCTACTCCCCATTGATCATAACTGAAAATGTTCCAAACAACACCTTGCACAAAGATTCTATGCTCGTAAAGGGCTATCAATGCACCCAAACTTTTGGGTGTTAGTTGGTCAATTAATAGGGTGGTCGTAGGTTTATTACCATCAAATACCTTAAACTGCGCCAATTTATCTAAGTCTTTTTGCTGTAGCCCTTGGCTTTGCAATTCGGCAGTGACTTCTTCTAAGGTTTTACCATTCATTAAAGCTTCCGTCTGGGCAAAGAAGTTTGCCATTAACTTATTATGATGGTCTGTATTTCCATACAAAGATTTTTTATAGCCAATAAAGTCTGCGGGAATCAACTTGGTTCCTTGGTGTATTAATTGAAAGAAAGCATGCTGAGAATTGGTGCCTGGCTCACCCCAAACAATATTTCCGGTTTGGTAGGGTATAAGTTCTCCATTACGGGCTACACTTTTACCATTACTCTCCATTATTCCTTGTTGTAAATAGGCCGGGAAGCGATGCAAATACTGTGTATATGGAATTACTGCCTCTGTATCTGCTCCAAAGAAATTATTGTACCATACGGTAAGTAAACCTAAAATTGTGGGTAGGTTTTCGTCTAACGGGGCTTCTTTAAAATGGCTGTCCATTTCTTGAGCACCATCTAATAGTGCTTCAAAATGCTCATAACCTAATGCTAGTGCAATAGACAAACCTACGGCACTCCACAAGGAAAAACGACCGCCTACCCAATCCCACATCGGAAACACATTTTCATCTGCTATACCAAAAGCATCAATCATTTTGGTATTGGTAGAAACAGCAGCAAAATGTAACGCTACATCTGTCTGTGTTCCGTGCTTTAAAAACCATGCTTTGATGGTTTCTGCATTGCTTAGCGTTTCTTGGGTTGTAAAAGATTTAGACACTATGATAAACAAGGTAGTTTCTGGGTCTATTTCTTTCAACACTTCATTTACATGGTCACCGTCTACATTACTAACAAAATAAGTTTTTAGGTGGTTTTTATAAAATTTTAATGCTTCTGTAACCATAACCGGTCCTAAATCGGAACCACCAATACCAATGTTAACAACGGTATTAAACGTTTTACCCGTATACCCTTTTTTCTCCCCAGAAATAACTGCTTCTGAAAAAGCTTTAATTTGCTCTTTTACTTGGTAAACTTCTGGAATTACATTTTCGCCATCTACCTTGGCTACAACATCTTTTTTGGCCCTAAGTGCAGTGTGCAATACGGCCCTACCCTCGGTTTCATTTATAATTTCACCACCAAAATAAGCGTCTATAGCCGCTTTAAGCTCTACTTCTTTTGCGAGCTGTAATAAAAGTTCTTTGGTTTTTGGTGTAATTCGGTTTTTAGAGTAGTCCACATAAAAATCTTGCCATTGCAAGGAAAGCTTGGTAGCCCTATCTGCATCTTCTGCAAACAAACTTTTTAAATGGATGTCTTTAATTTGGTGGTAATGTTCCCCTAACGCTTGCCATGCTTTTGTTTGCGTTGGGTCAATTTTGGGTAGTGCCATTAGTATCGTTAAAGGTTATTAATTCTTCTTGCTCCCCAGGACCAGCTTCTAAACTGTCTAATTGTGCGCGTAGGGGTTTTATGTAATTAAAGTATTCTGTTTTTAAGGAATCTTTTAAGGCCTCTGCTGTAGGTAATTTTTCTCTAAGAGGATCTACTTGCTTTCCATTTTTCCAAAAACGGTAACATACGTGCGGGCCACCTGTATTTCCTGTCATACCAACCCACCCAATAACATCGCCTTGTCTTACAAACTCGCCAGCTTTTACCTTTTGCGCTTTCATATGCAAATATTGCGTGCTATAAGTGCCATTGTGTTTTATCTTAACGTATTTTCCGTTGCCACCTCTTCTTCTAGATTCGGTAACCGTCCCGTCTGCGGTTGCAATAATTGGCGTGCCTATAGGAGCTGCATAATCCGTTCCTTTGTGTGGGCGAACTTTATAACCGTAATACGCAATTCTTCGTTTTAAATTGTATCTAGAAGATATACGATACCCAAATTTAATAGGTGCTTTTAAAAATGTGCTTCTTAGGTTGTTAGCATCTTGATCATAATAGTCTTCTATTTGCTTTAAGGAATCTGACACAAAAGGGAAGGCATAGATTGGACGACCTTTGTGTTCAAAATAAGCAGCTTTAATAGGTCCACTACCGGCGTAGATTGTGTCGTTTATATAGCGCTCATCATAAATTAATTTAAACTTATCACCTTCATTAAGTCTAAAAAAGTCTATGGTCCATGCATACACTTCGGATAACTTAATAGTCATTACATAATCTACCCCCAGGCTATCCAAAGTCTGACTAAGACTACTTTTAATAGTGCCTGCAACTTGTTTTTCTATAAAACGGACCGGTTTTTTATCACGATAAGCAACTACAGAATCCCGCATATCTACTACGGTGTAATTTATTTTATCGTTTTGGTAAATAAAAATTTGTGCTTTAGCTACACTATCTTTAGATTTAAGAATTACGTAAGGTTTACCCACTTTAATTTTTCTGACATCAAAGGTGTCTCTAAATTTTTCAGAGATTGTAACAATTTTAGGATAGTCTACATGGTTTTTTAGCATTAGTTCGCCAAAGCTATCTCCGCTACGTACTGTATCATGCACTACTTCATAGGCATCAAAGTCAAAACCGTATTGGGTATTAACAGGTTCTTCAATAGTCATTTCTGTAAGGTTTTCTGGTAGTTCTTCCTTTTTATCGTCCTTACAAGATGCCATCACAACCAGTGCGGCGAATAGTGTTCCCCAATATTTATACATACTATACCTCTGAATTTTGTGGGTTAAATTGGTGTTCTACCCACTCTTTGCCCCAGTTTTCCAATTCTTGACTGGAATACAAAGTTGGGAAAAATATTATTTTTTGAAAACTAGGGGGTAAAAACTCCTTCCAGTTAGTACCGCCAGTAGCATCTATGGTAGCCTTGTCTTTAGCTAAATAACGGTATGCAGAACCCATATGCATTAAAGGCCAATTTACATTGGCATTGACGTCTAATTTTTTTAATTCTGCAATTAAGGTTTTGTTTTCTTTAGCAGCTTTAGAAAGGTTAAGATACTTATGGTAAATGGTACGGTCTTGTACTTGTTTGGCTATGCGTACAAGTCTTGGAGTGTAACGATATTCAAATTGCTTTAATGTCAGCGTTTTATCGCCTGTCTGTTTATCCGTGGCTCCTTTTTTCCAATAAATATGTTCAAATAATTTTTCTATATCTGTCTCTTGTGTAAAGTTGTTGCGTTCTGTTTGATGCACCAATAGATTCAACGATGTAGCATAAATTTCTATCATTCTATATTGCGCAGACTGAAATCCACTAGCGGGTAGCAATGCCATTCTGTAACGTAAAAATTGCTCTCTTTGCATGCCATTAATCATGATGCTAAAAGAAGATATCAGAGCTTTATAGTAATTGTTTATGCGCTGCGTACGTTCTATAAAAAAAGCAATTTGATTAGAACGGTCATCAACCAATTGCTTTTGCTCGTGTAATATTAATTTAAAATATAACTCGGTAATCTGGTGGTACATGATAAAAATTTCCTCATCAGGAAAATGAGTTCTAGGTACCTGCAGACTTAATAAGGTGTCTAAATGTATGTAGTCCCAGTAAGTAAGGTAACGCTGGTATAAGAGACCATCTAAATAGGAGCTAAGGTCTTGGCCAGAATCTTTAAATTTTTCTTCTAGTTTGTTTATTTGCGAAGCGATTTTTTCTTCGTTGTTCATTGGCTATTATACAATCAATCCATAATAATCTTGAACTGATTTCTTAAGCCATTGTATGCGTCTAAATCTGCTTTGAGGGAACCAACGGCCAAATCAGCTTTGATACGGACCGGAATCTTGTTTAGGTCATTGGTTACCCAAAGGGTAAGACTTTCTTGTTCCTTAAAAACACGACCGGACTGTACATAAGGTCTAAATTTAAGACATTCTACTTTTCCGAACTTGGTTTTTAAGATTTCCTTACCTAAATATTTTAATTTAAACTGAAAAACACCATCATCATCAAACAACATGTCCATATTTAACGTTTGTCCATCATCAAAGTGGTCAAAGTTGTATTTACTTCTTAGATAATAAGCAGCAGATAATAAATCCTGAATATTATTATGGATAGGTATATCTAGTTCTTTTTTGTTTTTGTGGTCTGTTAATATGGCATTTTTGGTACTATAATCAAAGGCTATTTCTATATCCTTAGTGTAGCCCCCCTCATCTATCTTTCTTATGAATTTGTAGGGTTTGCTATCTGTTTTGCCAAAGTAACTTTCATAGGTGTCATCAACTTTAAAAAAGATGCTGGCAAAACCAGTTGTTTTTCCTTTCCCAACTACGTGGTATACAGGTTTACCATTTAACTCGTCAGATTTTAAATGCAGCGTAGCATAACTGGCATTTAGAAACCCATAATGTATCCGGAATTTTAACCATTCCCCAGTTTTAAAAGCAGGTGTTTGTTGTGCGTAGCTTAAGCTTACGGTACAAAGCAAAAGGTATAGGAGAATCTTTTTCATTATTGGAGCAGTTTGTATATTAAAATTATAAAAATCAGGGCTATCAATAACCGGTTTACAATTAATTAAACAAAACTTATACCAAACTATTGCATAAAAAAAGCCCTAGTGTGTTCACTAGAGCTTTTTCTAAATAACCAACCAAACTTTAAATTATGAAAAACCAATACTTAAAGTTATAAGGGAACCACCCCTTATGCCAACAAAGATACGGCAGGTATTAGATTGCTTTTTAGCTTTTAACCAACTTTAACCAAAAGATTGAGAATTTTAGAAAGCTTTAGTGTTTTTTGTAAAAAGGTTGCTAAAAAATAGCCTAAAACCAATAGCCTATACTAAAAAATAGGGTGCCGTCATTCTGCTGTGGTGTCCATGAATAGAGTATTTGTGCTGGGCCTAAAAAGGATTCTAGACCATAACCAATACCAAAACCAGAATAGTCTGGTGCTGTAAACCAATCTCCAGTACGGTATAAATCGTCTGCTACGTTAGCAAAATTGGTCATAAATAGCAGGTGATTTTTTGGACTGAACTCATAATCTAAGCGAGCGCCTGCTTTTATAAAACTATTACCAATTAAACTCACATAATCATACCCTACAAAGGGAATTATATTATTAATGGGCTGGTTGCCATAGCCGCCCAAAATAAAATCAAAAGAAGATACGCCTGCCGTTCCTAGTTTAAAGCCAGCTTCGGATTCTAGTGTTAGCGATAGTTTAGGAAATAAGGGGAGTGCCATACCTAGCTTACCTTTAGTAACAGAAAAGTCTTTAAAATTATTATTAAAATCACTAGAGTATATATAGTAGTGAAAGTCACCATCTAGGAATAAACCTCTCGTGGGAAAATATTTATCGTCATAGGTGTCAAAACGAAGCCTACCATAGGTGCTTATATAGTCACTCTTCTCAAAAAACACACGGTCTTGCATGGCGTTCTCTTCTACTTGATTGTTTGTAGGGGGCAGGTTGTTTAAAGTGGTGGTACTAAATTTTAAATGTTTATGTTCTAGACCCATCCTAAAAGCAAATTCTTCTCTGATGACGGTTTGCACATAGACTTGATTGGTTAAATCTGAAAAATCTAAACGTATTTCACTTAAATTTTGATTAGCTCCAAAGTCAAAATTTCTACGTATAATATCATAATTTACCTCTTCATCAAAACTGGCGAAATTAGAGTTAATCCCAAAACTCCAATAAAATCCTTTGTCTAAATAATATTGAAAATTATAGCGTATGTGGTCTCCAACGATTAGGTCAAATGAAGCGACGTCATCCTTTAGAAATAGTTTTTTACGTGTTAGGTTAATAAGCGCAGCACTTTTAAACAAATCATCATAATGCGCTCCCATTTTAATGTACATTCTTGTGGGGTCTTCTTTTAAAAAGAGTGTTAAGTCCGTCCCTAATCCGTTAGAAGTAAGTTTGTATCGTATAGCTTTAAAGTTATTAGTAGCAGCTAAATTTCCTATTCCTTGTTGTAGCTTGTCAAAGGTTATTTGATTACCTAAAGTAAATCTTAATTTTCCTTTGATGTAGCCTCTGGTATAAGCTTCATTACCTTTGATTATTAATCTGTTAATGGTAAGACTATCTTTTACGCTTTTGCTAACCTTGGTTTTAGTTGCTGTATTTTGTTGTTCAGCAATGGCTTTTAATTGATTTAATTGTGCTTTAGCGGCCACTTCTCCACGTTCAATAATTTTACCAGTTTTTTCAAAATCAATAACAGAAAATTCTTTGATGTTTGGTTTTAAGTATATGTCTGTTTTCTCTTTCTTTTTAATCATATCGTTTGCTGTACGATAGTTGTTGATTTGCATTAAGATGTCTGTTGCAGAAGAAAGAGATTCTCTCACGGCCAAATCATCCTGTACATCTATGCCAATAATAATATCGGCTCCTTTGGCTCTAATTTCATCAATAGGATAATTATTAACAACCCCACCATCTATTAGAATCTGATTATCAATTTCTGAAGGTTCAAAGAGAGATGGTAGTGTGCCACTGGCCATCATAGCTTCTGGCAAATAACCGCGGTCCATAAGTACAGCTTTCCCTGTTTCTATATTGGTAGCTATGCATAAAAAGGGAGTTGGTAGCTCATTAAAATTGTCAACATCTTTAACATGGTAGAGAAGTTTGACAAACTCGTTATAAATGTTTTGTCCGCCAGAAATACCTTCCGGAAAGCTTACTTTAAAATTATCAAAAGGAAGGGTTAAGGTGTAGCGTTCGGCATCGTCCTTTTCATAAAAGGTTTTAGCGTTTCTTGGTAACTTGTCTTGGATAAGGAGTGATAAGTTGGTGCTTTTAAAAATAGAGTCCAGTTCATAAGCGGTATAGCCAGCAGCATAAAGACCACCTATGATTGCTCCCATACTAGTGCCCCCAATATAATCTATTTCTATACCGGCATCTTCTATTACTTTTAAGGCACCAATGTGTGCCATGCCTTTAGCTCCACCACCACTTAAGACTAGACCTACTTTCGGTCTTTTTTTATCTTGGGCATGTGTTAAAAAAAGGCTACAAAAAACGATAAGTATTACAATATGCTTTTTCATGAATTTGTCTAATGAAAATTCTCAAATACTTTTTTTGCTTTTGCCATTCCAATAGTGGCTGCTAAACTGTCTATACTTGCTTCTTTAATTCGTTTTACCGACTTAAACTTTTTCAGCAACTGTTCTGCCGTTTTGCCGCCGATACCATCAATGCCCTCTAGTTCTGAGTTTATGGCTGCATTACTTCGTTTTTGGCGGTGAAAAGTAATGCCAAAACGGTGGGCTTCATTACGTAGTTGCTGTATAATCTTAAGGCTTTCAGATTTTTTATCTAAATACAATGGTATAGGGTCTTCTGGAAAATAGATTTCTTCTAGTCGCTTTGCGATACCAATAATGGCAATAGTGCCACGTAGACCCAAAATATCCAAGCTTTTTAATGCTGATGAAAGTTGGCCTTTACCGCCATCTATGACTATAAGTTGCGGCAGGGGTTCGTCTTCATTTAACAGACGTTTATACCTACGGAACACCACCTCTTCCATAGAAGCAAAATCGTCTGGACCTTCTACTGTTTTAATATTATAATGACGATACTCTTTTTTAGAGGGCTTACCGTCTTTAAAAACTACACAGGCCGCAACAGGATTAGTTCCTTGTATGTTAGAATTGTCAAAACACTCTATATGTCTGGGTTCTTCTGAAAGGCGTAAATCTGCTTTCATCTGTGCCATTAAGCGTTTGGTGTGTCTATCGGGGTCTACAATTTTCATCTGTTTAAACTGTTCTTGTCTAAACGATTTTGCATTGTGTAGCGATAAGTCTAACAGTCTTTTTTTATCGCCTAATTTGGGTACTGTTATTTTAGCGTATAATTCTAAATCTAAAGGAAACGGAAGATAAATTTGTGAAGAGGTAGAATTAAAGCGTTGCCTAATTTCTGTTATGGCCAATACCAACAACTCTTCGTCCGTTTCATCTAACTTCTTTTTAATCTCCATGGTATGGCTACGGGTTATGGAGCCATTGGTTATTTGTAAGTAATTAACGTAGCCATGAGTTTCATCAGAAAAAATAGTAAATACATCTACATTGCTTATTCTAGGATTTACAATAGTGCTTTTAGCTTGGTAATTTTCTAAAACATCTATCTTTTCTTTTATCTGCTGGGCTTTTTCAAACTCCATTTCCGCAGCATAGGTTTTCATTTGTTGTTTAAAATAAGCCAGACTACTTTTAAAATTCCCTTTAATAATCTGTCTAATATCATTTATTTGGCGGTCGTACTCGGCAAAGCTCTGTAAATCCTCGCAAGGGGCTTTACAGTTGCCAAGATGAAATTCTAAACACTTTTTATACTTACCACTTTCTATTTTGTCTTTAGATAAATCGTAATTACAAGTACGTAAGGGGTAAACACTTTTTATGAGTTCTAAAAGTGTTCTGACCGTTTTCATACTGGTGTAGGGGCCGTAGTATTCAGAACCATCTTTAATTAACCGTCTTGTGGGGAAGATTCTAGGGAAACGTTCGTTTTTAATGCAAATCCAAGGGTAAGTTTTATCATCCCTTAAGAGTACATTGTAGCGAGGTCTATTTTTTTTTATTAAACTATTCTCTAGTAGTAGAGCATCGTTCTCGGTAGCCACTACAATGTGTTTAATAGTGACAATTTTTTTAACTAGTACTCTGGTTTTTCCGGAGTCGTGGGTTTTAGTAAAATAGGAGCTGACTCTTTTTTTTAAATTTTTGGCTTTACCAACGTATAATATTTTATCGTCTTTATCATAAAATTGATAGACGCCAGGGCTATTGGGTAAGGTACTTAGTTGTATGTCTATAGAAAGGGGCTGCATTCAGCTTGCTAAATTAGCTTTACCAAGGTATAATTTACGCCCTTTTTAGTAAAGGTTAACAGAAAATACATAATAGTTCTTTTCTACGATTTTTTATGGACTCTATTGAGTAAATCATTGATTATAAAGCTTTAAAAAATCTTAAAACACCACTTTTCATGTTAAAAATTCTGTAAAAACAGTGTATTTCATCGAGAAAATAGTGCAGTTCATAGGATTTTATATAAGAATTGTGTTATATTTAGGGAAACAAAAGTTTAATACATGGAAAATTATTTAATCGTTTTGGGCATGTATTTGATTTTGATGTTGTTTTTTAAGATTTATTTCGCAGTTGCGTCTAGAGAATAGGTTTTAAAAATCCCCCAGAATCAATCAACCCCCAATTGTTATTCTATAAAATTATAGATGACTAAAAAAGAACTAAGAGTAGATTATAAGCAGAAGAGGAACCTACTTACCGCTGATATAATCGAAGAAAAAAGTATTAAAATTGCCAATAGGATTCACAAACTGCCTATTTGGCAATTTTCTTTTTACCACCTTTTCCTTTCTATTGTTAAAAATAAAGAAGTAGATACAGAGCCCTTGTTAACCTTGCTACAAGGCATGGATAAGCAAATTGTAGTATCTAAAACCGAGAAGAATAGAAGCTTAAAAAACTATTTGCTGCTAGATACTACTCCAATCCGCATTAGTAATTTAGGTATACCAGAACCTGTAGATGGTATAGAAGTACCCGAGGAAAAAATAGATGTTGTTTTTATACCGCTTTTAGCTTTTGATAGCAACGGAAATAGAGTGGGCTATGGAGGTGGGTATTATGATGTTTTTTTACAAAAGTGCCGAAAAGATGTATTAAAAGTTGGCATTTCCTTGTTTGAAGCATGCCCCACAATTACAGATGTAGCAACTACAGATGTACCTTTAGATTATTGTGTTACTCCTTCCCAAGTATACCAATTCTAATTAGTTTCCTCTTTTTCCTCCTCTTTTGGGTTGGTAGCAAATGCCTTTTTATTAAAAAGTATTAGAATAGCTACGCCTATACTAATTGCGGTATCTGCGATGTTGAATATGGGTTCAAAAAAACGGAAACTTTTACCTCCTTTTCCGGGTACCCATTCTGGCCAAGTAGTATCTATCATAGGGAAGTATAGCATATCTACTACCTTTCCGTAAAACAATTTTCCATAAGGTTCTTCTGCAAATAGGGTAGCCACTTGGTGGTTGCTGTGGTCAAAAAGTAACCCGTAAAAAACAGAGTCTAAAATATTACCAAGAGCACCAGCAAAGATTAAAGAAACTGCAAGAATTAATACTTTGGGAGAATTTTTTTTAATAATATCAAAAAGCCAATACCCTATGCCTACTATTGCAAATAATCTAAAAACGGTCAGGAATAATTTTCCAGAAGCATCAGAGACTGGTAAAATATCACTTAGTTTGGTACCCCAAGCGGCACCTTCGTTTTCTATAAATAAAATTTTGAACCAATTAAAGACTTCCACAGACTCTCCAAGTACAAAATTGGTTTTTATGTAGATTTTACTGATTTGGTCTATCAGTAAAACAATAATGATAAGGATTATAGATTTCTTTAAACTCATTTCTCAAAAGAATCAGCCGCAAAAATAGCCATATTAATTGGTTCTATTCACCCAAATGTCACCTTCTACACTACTAAGCTCAAAAGTATGTTCGCCATCTGGTACTTTGTTGTGTGTTACGTGCCCATAATTACTTTTAGTGGTGACTATGCCATGAGCATTAGAAAGGAAAATATCACCTTTTTGGCTTTTAACTTTTACATCTTCCTCTACGTTGTTTAAATAGGTGTCGCCATCGTTCAGGGTAATCTGTAATTGTCTGTATTTACCCGCCGCATGTACGTTGGTATAAGAACCATCTAAGCGTACCCAGCTGTATTCTGGCACTTCTATTTTTAGGGCGATGGAAATTACCTTATGGGCGCTAAGTTTATCGTTTGGGTTCACAAAATTGGGTAGAAAGTCTGCGCTAATAAGCAGATTTTGACCATTTTCTTCTAGTTTAATAACTAAGTCTTGCGCATATTCCCCTTCCATGGCACCAGAAACTTTTAGCGTATTGCTCGTACTAGTAAACAGGTCTATAGCAAAACAATTACTAGCATCTATGGTGATGTGTTTTTGTTCTGTTGATGCAAAGGTTTTTTGTACCACCTTTTGGGCATTACTCCAAAAGAAAGCAATAAATAAGAATAAAAGAATACGGTATTTCATAATCAAAAAAACGCCCTAGGGCGTTTTTCTTATTTCTGCATGTTTTTGGCCTCTATACTCAAGGTAGCATGCGGCACCAATTTAAGACGCTCTTTATTAATAAGCTTACCCGTAACACGGCAAATTCCATACGTTTTATTTTCTATCCGTAGGATAGCGTTTTTTAAGTCGCGTATAAATTTTTCTTGTCTGATTGCCAGCTGTGTATTTGCCTCTTTGCTCATGGTTTCTGAACCCTCTTCAAATGCTTTAAAGGTAGGGGAGGTATCATCTGTACCGTTATTACCATCGTTCATGTAAGAGCTTTTCAACAAATCTAGGTGTTGCTTAGCTTTTTCTATTTTGGCTTCAATAATTTCTTTGAATTCGGCCAAATCTTTATCTGAGTATCTAACTTTTAAATCTTCTGCCATTTTTTTAATGTTTTTTGATAAACAATTTTGTTTTTACCTCATCAAAGGCAATTTCCGTGCCCTCTTCCAAATTATCCTCTAATACTAGATTTTCTGTTAAGGTCTCACTTTTAAGGTAATCTGCATTATTTGCTATTGCCTTTTCTACAAGACCATCTTTTAAAATCTTTAAATCAATTTTGTCGGTAACCTCAAAACCGGAATCTTTTCTTAGATTCTGAATTCTGTTTACTAATTCTCTTGCAATCCCTTCTTCCTTTAAAGCATCGTTAATAGTAACATCTAAAGCCACCGTAATTGGACCAGAACTTGCTACTAACCACCCTTCTATGTCTTGGGATGTAATCTCAACGTCAGAGAGCTGTAATTTAATATTTTTATTTGCTAAAGAAAGTGATATTTCGCCATCCTGCTCAATTTTTTGGATATTTTTTTGATCCATTTGCGCAACAGCCTGCGCTATATCCTTCATTTCTTTGCCATACTTTGGACCTAAAACCTTAAAGTTTGGTTTTATTTGTTTTACTAAAATGGCAGAAGCATCGTCCATTAAATCAATCTCTTTGACATTTACCTCAGATTTTACCAAATCTGCAACGGCTTCTATCTCTGCTTTTTGTGTTTGATTAAGGATAGGAATCATTACTTTTTGCAATGGCTGTCTTACCTTAATTTTTTCTTTTTGTCTTATAGAAAGCACTAAGGAAGATATCTTTTGCGCTGTATGCATTTTACTTTCCAAACTCTGATTTACCAATTCGGCATCAAACTCTGGAAAATCTGCTAAGTGTACGCTTTCAAAATTTTCTTTACCAGTAGCTGCATTTAAATCTTTGTAAAGATTATCCATAAAGAATGGCGCAATGGGTGCACCCAACTTAGCAACCGTTACTAAACACGTATATAGCGTTTGGTAAGCTGCAATTTTATCTTTTTGGTAATCCCCTTTCCAGAACCTTCTTCTCCCTAAACGTACATACCAATTACTTAGATTTTCTTGTACAAAATCAGAAATAGCTCTTGCGGCTTTTGTAGGTTCGTAAGCGGCGTATGCTTCGTCTACCTTTTGGATAACGGTATTAAGTTCTGAAAGTATCCACTGGTCTAATTCGGGTCTTTCATTTAGGGGAATTTCTGCTTCTTGATAGGTAAAACCATCAATATTAGCGTATAGCGAAAAGAACGAATACGTGTTGTACAGCGTGCCAAAAAATTTACGCTTTACCTCGGTAACTCCGTCAATATCAAACTTAAGATTATCCCACGGATTTGCATTGGCAATCATGTACCAACGGGTGGTATCTGCACCATGTTCTGGCAAGGCCTTAAATGGGTCTACCGCATTGCCCAAGCGTTTAGACATTTTCTTGCCCTCTTTGTCTAAAACCAGTCCGTTAGAGACTACATTTTTATAGGCTACGGAATCAAAAACCATAGTGGCTATGGCGTGCAAGGTATAGAACCATCCTCTGGTTTGGTCTACCCCTTCTGCAATAAAATCTGCTGGGTAGCTAACACCATTATCTACTAGTTCTTTGTTCTCGAACGGGTAGTGCCATTGGGCGTAGGGCATAGAACCACTATCAAACCAAACATCAATTAAATCGCTCTCTCTACGCATAGGTTTGCCGCTTGGCGACACCAAAGTAATTTGGTCTACGACGCTTTTGTGTAAGTCTATTTTTTCATAGTTGGTGTCAGACATATCGCCAACCACAAAATCTTTAAATACGTCTTCTGCCAGCACACCGGCAGTTACCGCTTTTGCCATTTCTTCTTTTAGCTCTGCAACCGAACCAATTATTATTTCTTCTTGGCCGTCTTCTGTTCTCCAGATAGGCAAAGGAATACCCCAATATCTAGACCTAGACAAGTTCCAATCATTAGCATTAGCAAGCCAGTTGCCAAACCTACCTTCTCCTGTAGCTTTTGGTTTCCAATTAATGGTTTGGTTTAGCGCAAACATGCGGTCTTTTACATCCGTAACTTTTATAAACCAAGAATCTAGTGGGTAATATAAAATAGGCTTATCCGTACGCCAGCAGTTAGGGTAACTGTGAACATACTTTTCTACCTTAAAGGCTTTGTTTTCGGTCTTTAGTTTTATGGCGATTTCTACATCTATAGATTTATCTGGTGCCTCGCCATCCGCATAGTATTCGTTTTTAACATACTTGCCGCCAAACTCTTTAAGCTCTGGTCTAAATTTACCTTGCAGGTCTACCAACGGAACAGGATTGTTGTTCTCATCTAATACCAACATGGGTGGTATAGGCGGATTGGCTTGTTTGGCCACAAAGGCATCGTCCGCACCAAAAGTAGGCGCAGTATGTACAATACCCGTACCATCTTCCGTAGTTACAAAATCGCCCCCAATAACCCTAAAAGCATTTTCTGCATTCTCGTACGGTAGTACGTAATCTATCAGTTGCTCGTATTTAGATTCGATTAAATCGGCTCCTTTTACTTCTGCCAATACCTGATAAGGAATTTTTTTGTCTTCTGGTTTAAAGTTGGCAAAATCCTCACTGGATTCTGCTGCAAAGAATTTGCCAGAAAACTGCTTGTTTACTAGGGCTTTGGCTAATACTACCTGTATAGGCTCAAAAGTATATAGATTAAAAGTCTTAACTAATACGTACTCTATTTTTGGTCCTACAGTTAATGCTGTGTTAGAAGGTAGTGTCCAAGGAGTAGTGGTCCAAGCAAGAAAATGTATATCTCCGTCAAAAGCTTGCAAGGCCTGCGGCAAACTTCCTTTTAGCGCTTTAAACTGAGCTGTTACCGTAGTATCCGTTACATCTTGGTAGGTTCCTGGTTGGTTTAGCTCATGAGAACTAAGACCGGTACCTGCCTTTGGTGAGTACGGTTGTATGGTATACCCTTTATAGATTAAGCCTTTATCATAAATCTGTTTTAGCAACCACCAAACAGATTCCATGTATTTAGATTTGTAGGTAATGTATGGGTCGTCCATATCTACCCAATACCCTACCATTTCTGTCATTTCGTTCCAGACATCTGTATAACGCATTACCGCTTTTTTACAAGCTTCGTTATATTCTTCTATGGTAATTTTTTTGCCAATATCTTCTTTGGTGATGCCCAGCTCTTTTTCTACTCCAAGTTCTACCGGTAGGCCGTGGGTATCCCATCCTGCCTTACGTTTAACCTGAAAGCCCTTCATGGTTTTATAACGCGGAAAAATATCTTTAATGGTTCTGGCCATTACGTGGTGAATCCCCGGCATACCGTTGGCAGATGGCGGTCCTTCAAAAAACACGTAACTCTCTTTTCCTTCTCTGGAAGTTATACTCTTTTCAAAGATTTTCTCGTCCTTCCAAAACTTTAAAACTTCTGTTGCCGTCTTTGGTAGGTCTAAACCTTTATATTCTCTAAACTTCTTCTCCATGGGCCTAATAAAATAAGTCTGCGAAATTAAGAATTTTAAAGTATTTACAGGTTTGTAAAAAGATAAAAAGCCCCTACTACTAGGGGCTTTTATTCAGATTTTTAGTAAGATAAGATTATTTGCTGCCGGTAATGGTAACATTAACGTTAAGTTGCAAAGCAGACGTTAAGGATAAGGCCCCCAAATTTAGTCCGGTAGAAGACTCAGCCTCTAGTATGGCAGCAAGCTCTACATTGCCATTGTTTTGGTTTTCATTGTAACCTACAAAAACCAATTCGTACTCGCCTTCTTCTACAAAATTTAAACTATAGGCATTGGTAAGCCCACTAACCTCTGCACTGGTAACGGCATTGGCAAAGGTTACATTGCTAGTACCAGAACCTTGTGTTTCGGTTTCTGCATTAAAGGTTCCTTTTTTGTAAGCGTAAACTATAATTTTATCAGAATTGTCTTGGCCTTTGTCTACAGATCCTTTTATAGTGCCCGTAGCTTCCTCGTTAACGGTTCTAATAGCGTTGCCTAGTTCTGCTGCTGTAGCAAAAGTAAGTTGGCCAGCGGTGCTAGCTTCACTTTCTACCACAGATTTTCTAAGATCAAAGTCTATGATAATAGTGTTGGCCGTTGCCGCCACAACTTCAAAACTATCATTGATTTTAATGCTATTTGCACTACTTTCTAATTTCTGTTTTTCTCCATTGGCCATTTCTACATAGCAACCAGGGGAATTACCTTGTACATCTTTCTCATAATCCAATACCAATTCTAAGCTAGAGTAGGTTTTGGAGGTTAGGTCTAGGTTACCCAAGGTTTGTGTTTTGCCATTTACCAATGCGGAAAGTTCTATAGTAGTAGTGGTAAATCCTTCTAAAGACTTACCATCTAATTTTACATCTGTTACGGTAACAAATACTGCAGATACGTTGGCATTGTCTATTGGAGCATCTGTAATTTTAAAAGTGGTGTTGTAGGTTTCTGAATTAGAATTCTCCCCGTCATCCTCACTACAAGAAATAGCAAATACCAAACTCAATACCATCATTCCTGTAAGTTTCAAAACATTTTTCATAAGGTTAAAATTTTGTCTGTTTTAGATTTAGGCCTTTAAAACAGCCTAAAAGGTAAAAACCCTAAACTGTAAAATGTTAAAATTTGTTAACATAGTTCTAGGAGACAGGAGTTCAGTGGCTTACGTTTTTTATAAAACTTTACTTTAAGTTTAAATGGAAATGTTAATTTACGGGTGACTTTTTAAAAATTTATGTTTCTAAACACTAAAACAATTTAAAAATGAAAAAATTAGTACTTGCCGCATTGGCACTAACCCTAACTACTGGAACACTTGTATCTTGTAAAGATGCTGCAAACAAAGCAGAAGAAGCTAAAGAGGCTGCTGCAGGAGCATTGGAAGATGCCGGTGAAGGTTTAAACGAAGCTGGCAAAGATTTGAAAGAAGCTGGTGAAAATGCCATGAACGAGGCTAAAGAAGCTGGTGAAGGCATGGTAAAAGAAGGCGAAAAAGCTATGGATAGTATTAAAGCTGCTGGTGAAAAAGCTATGGATAGTGCAAAAGAAATGGGTACAGATGCCATGGATAAAGCTAAGGCTGCGGGTGAAGATTTAAAAGATGCAGCTAATAAAACTGCAACTGATGTTAAGAATGCTGCAGACAAAACAGTTAAAGATGTAAAAGACGCAGTTAAAAACTAAGTCTCCATTACAGTTAACTTAAAAACAAAAACCCTTGGCAATTGCCAAGGGTTTTTGTTTAAAAGGTATAGGATAATCCAAGGATTAAATTCCTACCGGGTGCGACAATCCCAGAAGAATAAGGTCTATACCTTTGGTCTGTAATGTTTTCTAGCGCTACATTTCCCTTTAAGGCAGCGGTAAAACTATAATTACCTCTAAAGTTTACGGTATACCATGAGGGAGAAAAAGGATTACCATTGGCATCGCTAGCATAAATGTAGGCCTTACTTTGTTCCGATAGCGCTAAATCATCATTAGCTAATTCACCATTATAGTTTAGGAAAAAATCGGCTTTAAACCTTTCTTTTTTGTATACCAAATGGGCATCTGCAAAGGTTGGAGCAACGTGGCGTGCGGCACTATCCGTACCATCATCATCTTCTTCTATGCCTTCTGTAAGCGTTAGATTACCCAAGACACTTAGGTTTTGAGATAAAAAGGCTTCTAAGCCAAATTCAAATCCATACACATATGCTTTGGCAGCATTTTGTATGGCTTGTACATTGCTCATTTCTCCATTATAAAGCAATTGTGTTTCTCCGTTAAAGGTGTAATCTCTACGTACTAAGGCATCTACCAAATAGGTATAATAGGTAGCGGCCTTTAGCATTAATTTGTCATTAATGTTCTGTTGTACGCCAAAATCAATATTGTAAGCATATTCTGGTTCCAAATCTGGGTTAGGCACTACTACAGCACCGGGTTCTGAGTCAAAAATTTTGCCAGTATCGTCTATGTTAGGAGCTCTAAATCCGGTAGAGCCGTTTAAGGTGAATTGTAGATTAGCCGTAGGGAACCAGCTCATTCCCAAACTTCCGGTAAGAGCGCCAGTAATCAAGTCGGCTTCCTCAAAAGGGAAATCATAAAAAGTATCATCAAAAGCAGCATCTACCCAAACTTGACTATACCGTAAGCCTGCCAATAGTGCTAGGTTAGGTTTCAATTTGTATTCTCCATTTACATACCCCGCAAAAGTTTGCCACGTAGCACCATCTGGGTAACGTGATGCTGCAGGGGTGGTAGCGTTAGATAAAACATCCATTTCCATGCCTTTGGAGTTGATTTTATTAAACACATAACTCAAGCCATAGTAAAGGCGTAGGTCGCCAATTTTTTTGTTCTCTAAATCTAGGTTAACGGATAACGCATCTAACTTTTCCTTTGCATGGTATAAGGTGTTGTCTTGAAAACCACGGTCGTTTCTACTTTCTTCAAAAAATTGATAAGCTGTGGTGAGCTTAATACCATCATAAAATTTATTTTTTCCCTTATGAGTAATTTGTGTGTTCGCCATGAACCATTTTTGAGGACCATAATACCATTCTGCAGAACGGAGTCCATCGCCTTCTTGGTTTGGTCTTATCAATCTATCATACCTAGAATAGTCGGAAGTTTCTGAGTAATACAAGCCCAAATCATAATGCCAACGTGCATTTGGTTTGTAACGCAGCTTTTGCAAAACATTAATTTGGTCGTAACCGGTTGGGTATTGTTTTTCTGGATTGGAATTGTTCACTAATCGGTCTTCGCCGTTTTGGGTTACTACGTATTGATTACGCAAATAACTATCGGGTCCATGGCTCCCCATAGTTAGATCACCAAAATTGGTATAGCTCATACTGGTCAATGATGCCCAATTTTTATGGCCAATATTCACTTCTGCATGACCTGTATTTTCTGTGTTTGCGGTGGAAAATCGATATTGTGCATTACCCGAAACTCTTAGGCTGTCGGTAAACGAAAAGTGAGGTTTTTTGGTGTAAAAATTCATAACCCCACCTATGGCATCGCTCCCGTAAATAACAGAACCAGGGCCAAAAATCACCTCGGTATTTTTAATGGTAAAAGGGTCTATAGAAATTACATTTTGCACGTTGCCACCCCGGAATATGGCATTATTCATCCTAACCCCATCTACAGAAATTAGTACACGATTGGTAGCAAAACCACGAATCATAGGGCTGCCACCGCCTAATTGACTTTTTTGTACAAATACTTTACCACTTTGTTGTAGCAAGTCTGCGGCGGTCTGTGGATTGTTAAAAGCAATGGTCTGCTCATCTATGGTGGCAATTTTCTGTGGTATGTCTTTTTTCTGCTGTTCCCATTTAGAAACTGATAGTACAACCTCTTCTAGCTGCTCCGCATTGGGAATTAAAAAAACACGATGTCCTTGCTTTACCATTTTATTTTTAGTGGTAGTTAGCAGCTCATAAGACAAGTGTTTAATGGTCAGCTTTTCATTAGGGGCAAATACGCTTAAATCTACTTTACCCGTAATATTAGAAATGGTGGTTTTAGATTGGTCTTGGTTAAAAATGGCGGCATTAAGCACGGGTTGCCCAGTGTCTGCATCTAGTAAGGCAACCTGTTGTGCACTACCTGAATACATGCAGAAAAGAAAGATAAAAAGGAAATAGACCTTTTGCATATTAATTAAAAACAGCGTTTAAAACGGCCAATGACTTAGGTTTTCTAAATCCATGCAAATGGAGCTCAAAGTACAAAAGCATTTTGTTGAGCAGTTCCTGTCGGTTGGCTTTTTTGATTTTTACTGTGGAATATGCATCAAATTTTGTGCCTAAGAGCGTTTTAAAATCATAAATTATGGGGGCTTCTAACAACGGGTTTAAACTGGGCTTGGATAGGAATTCGCCCTCTAGCAAATCAAAATACAATTCATCTGTTTGATTATCATCAGGATAAAACCCTAAATACCGGCTAAGGTGTAGTAAAAATGCTAGCGGAAAATTGGTAATGTTTGTAGCTTGATCTAAAAAAATAAAAGCACGTTCTAAAAACTGAAACAGTTGCGACTCTTCTTCCCCTTCTTGTACGCTTTGCGCAACTACTTCTGCTAAAAACAAAACAATGCTGTTTTTTATAATATCTGTGTGTATAGTTTTGTAGGGGTAGCTCACCTTGGCTTCTTTAAGGGTTTCTAAAGTGCCCTTGTTTTTATGGTTGGCTACCAATTCTAATTGGGTTAAGGGTTGAAACAGCCCTGCTTTTAATTTTCCCTTTTTACTGGCCAATACGCCTTTTAACAAATACGATTTTAAACCATCTGTTTGGGTGTACGCTTTTACAATAAGGCTGGTGTCTCCGTATTTTAAAGCAGATAGTACAATGGCTTTGGTATGGGTGAGCATTACAAGAAACTTCTAAAAAAGTAAAGATAGTAGAAGCGTTTAAAAGATGGTGCTTGGGCAAGATTTTGTTTTTAGTAGGCAATCTTATAGAGTATCAACAACTACTGTTAAAAAAAAAGCATTTCTTTCGTGGGGTAGATTTTGTTGTTTTATGCGAAAGAGATATCTATTCTATGACGGATATCGAATTGTTGCCCACAATTAAAAGAAAATAAAAAGTTCACGAATAAAGTGAACTTTTTATGGTATAATATTTGTACATTTGCAATATGATATTCAAACAGAATGGAAATAATTTTTGAAAAAGATTACTTAAAAGAACTATACGAAAATGGAAAAGCAAAAAATAAAAAGTATAGATTTCAACCAACTGTAGTAAAAAAGTATATACAAACTATAGATAAATTAAGAGCTGCAAAATACACCGAAGAGTTATATCCCGTTAGAAGTTTGAATTATGAAAAATTAATTGGAGACAAAAAAGGACTAGAATCCGTAAGAGTAGATAAAAAATATCGGATAGAATTTATTAGTTCTGTAGAAGGAGAAGAACCTGATACTTTAACGATTTGTTCAATAATTGAATTAAGCAATCATTACAAGTAACTAAAAAAAAACTAAAAATGGCGACACTAAAAACAACATTAATTCCTGCACAAGCGACACATCCTGGAGTATTGATAAAGGATGAAATTGATGCTATACCAGATTTCACTCAAAGAACTTTAGCAAAAGAACTTGGTGTAAAACCATCATTTCTTAATGAAATTATTAAAGGCAAAAGACCTGTAACAGCAGATTTAGCTATTTTATTAGAAAAATCATTAGGGATTTCAGCAGACTATTGGATGAAATTTCAATCACAATATGAAATAGATAAAGCTAGAGTTAAACAAAAAAATATTAAAAAATTAAGAAACATAGAAATATGGAATATTATAAAAGAGTATGTTCCTGTTCGTTACTTCAAAAAGCATAATTACCTAATAGATGAACTGTCAGAGGACATAAAAGCTATAAAGAAAATATATGATGTTGAGACAATCGATGATTTAGTTGATTCTTTTTCAAAAGATAAATTTGCATATTACCGCAAATCAGAAAAACTTAAAATTGATGATAAAAATATGTTTGCTTGGAGTTCATTAGCTCAATATGAAGCTAAAAATCAGAAAACAAACACTTTTAATTTTGATAATCTCAATCAGCTTGTTTCCAATCTTAATAATATTTTTTATGAAAATTCCGATACAACTAAACGAGTGCAAACTCTATTAAATCAATTCGGAATTAAAATGTTACTAATTGATAAATTAGAAAAAACGCCAATTGATGGATTTTCATTTTGGTCTAACAATAATCCTGTGATTGCCTTGACTTTACGTCATAATAGAATTGATAATTTTGCATTTACAATAATGCACGAAATTGGGCACATTCATTTGCATCTAAGAAATGACAGAAACAGAAAATTTATGGATTTAACCAAAAAGCAAAATGTCGACCAATGTGAAAAAGAAGCTGATAATTATGCTCAAGAATCCTTAATCCCAGTAGACATTTGGCAAGATATTTTAGATAATCATTTACCATTAGATGACAATAAAATTATTTCATTGGGAGACCAATACAAAATAAATCCAGCCATTTTACTCGGTCGTGTTTGTTACGAAATGAATTATTATGCAATGAAAACAGAAATCGATAAAAAATTAAAATAACTAAGCCCAACAAAACCTATAAACAATACGGGCTTCGGCTTAACCAAGAGGTCTGTATGTATTCATAATTTCACTAAATCTTATAGATTTAGCTTTAGACAAGAAAAAATAAACAAAACCAAAAGCTTTGGCTTAGTGTGCGTGGCGGACAGTAAATGCTTTTTTGCACCCTTAATTTTTATAGATCTACCACTATACTTAATTGAATACACTATTTGATGTTAGAATTAACACATTATTAATAAATTAACTTTTCTATTTATTCAAAAATGTAAAAATAGATATATTACAATCTTCTTATATCTTTATATTTGTTTTTATTAAGAAGAATATATGGCAAGGTTAAACCCTATTCCAACAGAGAAAATAATAGAACGTCTTCAATACGAGAATCCGTGGTGGATAACTAAAGAGATACCAGATGCTTATAGCTCAATGTCTAAAAGATTATATTTTGATCTCTTTTATCCATTTGTACTTGAAAGAAGTATTAAAAGAGCGCTAGTCCTGATGGGGCCAAGAAGAGTAGGTAAAACTGTAATGCTATTTCATTGCATTGGTAATTTACTAAAAGAAGGAACAAATCCTCATAAATTATTCTTTATTGGCATTGATAACCCCATATATGTTAATTTAAGCTTAGAAGATGTGCTAACCCTATGTAAAAAATCTTTAAACCTTAACAATCTTAATGGCTGTTATGTCTTCTTTGATGAAATACAATACTTGAAGGATTGGGAGAGACACTTGAAAATATTAGTTGACTCATATCCAGAAACTAAATTCATTGTTTCAGGCTCAGCGGCAGCAGCATTGAAATGGCATGGCACAGAAAGTGGAGCTGGTAGATTTACTGATTTTTTATTACCTCCGTTAACATTTCAGGAGTATATTCATTTGAAAAAACTTGACCATTTAATATTTGTAGGGGATATTCAATATGGAGGTAAGGCTATAGAATATTGCTTAACGCATGATGCAAAAGCTTTAAATAAAGAATTCGTCCATTATTTAAATTTTGGAGGCTATCCTGAGGTAGTGTTATCTGAAAAAATACAAGGCGATATGGGTAGATATGTAAAAAATGATATTGTGGATAAAGTTCTTCTAAGAGATTTACCCAGTTTGTACGGCATCAAAGATGTCCAAGAACTCAATAGATTTTTTACATATTTAGCATATAATACAGGAAATGAATTTTCTTATGAGATTATGTCTAGGGAAAGTGGTATTCAAAAGGATACTTTAAAAAAATATTTGGAATATCTAGAAGCAGCGTTTTTAATTAAAGTATTAAACAAGGTAGGAGTAAATGCAAAAAGATTAAAAAGAATTACAAGTTTCAAAGTATATCTTACCAACCCATCACTACGTACCGCTTTATTTTCGCCCATAAGTGAAACAGACCAAGAAATGGGAAACATGGTTGAAACTGCTATTCTTTCACAATGGATGCATCGGGAGCAATTAGATTTAACCTATGCTAGATGGAAAGACGGCAGAAATGAAGGAGAAGTAGACCTTGTTTTAGTAGATGATAAAAACTACAAACCTATATGGGGGGTAGAAATTAAGTGGAGTAATCGATATTTTTATAAACCACAGGAATTGAAAAGTTTAGTTAAATTTTGTGAAACAAATAAACTCAAAGCTGCAGTTGTTACTTCAATTGATCAAATAGGTTTAAAAGAAACACAAGAGTTAAAGTTTACTTTTCTGCCAGCTTCTATTTACGCATATAATATTGGAGAAATCACACTTAGAATGAAAACTAATAATTAAAGAAAAAAAGAAAGTATAAGTATCTCTATAAAACACATCCTAAGGGTCACCTTTAATAGTGAGAACGTTTGCATACTTTATAGGAAAACTCAGTTAATACTATTTATTTCCCTAATCTTCTTAGTAGTGTAATAGAGAAATATAAATCTGATATAAAATAGAATGTTTCTTTAATTAAGGATTTATTGCGAATAATGCTTTACCTATTTAAAACAGAAAAGCCCTTGCAAACCTAAGCTTGCAAGGGCTTTGTATTTTAAGGAGGGTTTGTTAAATAACGCCCTGCGCTAACATAGCATCGGCAACTTTTACAAAGCCAGCAATGTTTGCCCCTTTTACATAATTACAATGTCCGTTTTCTTCCATTCCGTATTGTATACAAGAATCGTGGATATCGTTCATGATTCCTTTTAAGCGCTCATCTACTTCTTCTCTTGTCCAAGATATACGTAGTGAATTCTGAGACATTTCTAAACCAGAAGTAGCAACCCCACCAGCATTAGATGCTTTCCCTGGAGCAAATAGTATGTGCGCTTCATTAAACGCATGGATGGCTTCTGGCGTAGAAGGCATGTTTGCACCTTCGGCCACGGCTATACAACCGTTTTTGAGAAGCAATTTAGCGTCTTCACCATTAAGTTCATTTTGGGTAGCACAAGGTAGTGCTACCTGGCAAGGAACTTCCCATGGTGTTTTGCCTGCATGGTAGGTAGCGTTAGGGTATTGCTTAGTATATTCAGAAATTCTACCTCTTTTTTTATTCTTAAGATCCATAACAAAAGCAAGTTTTTCTGCATCTATACCGTCTTTATCAAGGATATAACCGCCAGAATCAGATAAAGTCAACACTTTACCGCCTAATTGCAATACTTTTTCTGCTGCAAACTGAGCCACGTTACCAGAACCAGAAATGACAACCTCTTTTCCTTCAAAAGATTCGTTTTTGGTTTTTAGCATGCTGTCTGCAAAATATACAGTACCATAACCGGTAGCTTCTGGTCTAATTAAAGAACCACCCCAAGATAATCCTTTACCAGTAAGAACACCTGTAAACTCGTTTCTAATTTTCTTGTACATACCAAATAAGAAACCAATTTCACGAGCGCCTACACCAATATCACCCGCAGGTACATCTGTGTTTGGACCAATATGTCTGCACAACTCGGTCATAAAGGCGTGGCAAAAACGCATTACTTCATCATCAGATTTGCCTTTAGGGTCAAAATCAGAACCACCTTTACCACCACCCATAGGGAGTGTTGTTAAACTGTTCTTGAACACCTGCTCAAACGCCAAGAATTTAAGAACACTAGCATTTACAGTTGGGTGAAAACGTAAACCACCTTTGTACGGGCCTATGGCGGAGTTCATTTGTATACGGTACCCTCTGTTTACGTGTATTTCACCGTTATCATCTACCCATGCCACACGGAAAGAGATAAGCCTCTCTGGTTCTACCATACGTAAAAGAATGTTTTTACCATGGTAAATATCGTGTTGTACTATGTATGGGATTACTGTTTCGGCTACTTCTTGTACCGCTTGGATGAATTCTGGTTCATGCCCATTACGAGCAATCACTTCATCCATAAATGCTTTGATTTTTTCTTCCATAATCGGATTAATAAATTGTTATCAAAACCTACTAATACAGGTCTGTTTTTGTAGAATTAGAAATATAACGGCAAAATTATGTTATTTATATAATTTGCAACATTTTTTTTGATAATTTTTCAATCGTTTTCGTCCAGTGCATAACTTAGGTCGTTTAAGAGGTCTTCTACGGCCTCTATCCCTACACTTAAACGTATTAAATTATCTGTTATTCCGTTCTTTAGTCGTTCTTCTTTGGGCATGCTTCCATGGCTCATGGTGGCTGGGTGGCCTACCAAACTTTCTACTCCCCCTAAAGACTCTGCCAAAGTAAAAAGTTTAAGTTTAGAAACGAACTTTTTGGTGTGCTCCATTGCTTCGGTTTGTAACGTAAAAGAGAGCATAGCACCAAAATGGCTCATTTGCTTTTTAGCTATCTGGTGATTGGGGTGTTCTGTAAACCCTGGCCAGTAAACTTTAGCCACTTTAGGATGTTCTTTTAAAAAATATGCTATCCTTTCGGCATTTTCACAATGGCGTTGCATG
This sequence comes from Flavobacterium sp. ASW18X, assembly GCF_005144745.1. Lineage (GTDB taxonomy): Bacteria > Bacteroidota > Bacteroidia > Flavobacteriales > Flavobacteriaceae > Croceivirga. The sequence goes on from NZ_SWKK01000008.1 coordinate 380,336, forward strand.
CGTACATGTAGTGTTTTTATACCCCGTAGCGTCAAAAAACTATCCATAGGACCACAAATAGCACCACTGGAATTTTGTATAAATTTTATCCGCTCTGCCAAAGCGGTTTCCTTCACTATTAAACCGCCTACTACTACATCACTATGGCCACCTAAATATTTGGTGGCAGAATGCATAACTATGTCTGCGCCCAAATCCAGAGGGCGTTGTAAGTAAGGAGTTGCAAATGTATTGTCTACCACTAATAAAACATCTTTATCCACTATGGCATTTGCTATACCAGCAATATCTACCAATTGCATCATAGGATTGGTAGGGCTTTCTAACCAAACCATTTTAGTACGCGTGGAGAAGTGTTGCTTAATATACGCTGGGTTAGAAAGGTCTACGAATTTAAAAGTGATACCGTAGTGTTCAAAAATACCTTTAAAAATACGATAACTGCCTCCGTAAATATCATTAGTACAAAGAACTTCATCATTAGGGCGAAGCAATTTTAATACGGCATCTATGGCAGCCATACCGCTACCAAAAGCGAAACCGTGCGTCCCATTTTCTAAACTAGCCAAGCTATTCTCTAAAGCAGTCCTAGTAGGGTTTGCTCCTCTGGCATAGCCATAGCCCAAATGTTCTCCTGGAGCAGTTTGTGCAAAGGTGGAGGTTTGGTAAATAGGAGGCATTACAGCACCATAGGCTTTTTCTAATGCTTGGCCACCATGGATGGTCTTGGTATTAAATTTTAGTCCTTTTTTATCCATTCCGCATGGTTTTCTTGTGTAAAAGTATAGTTACTTTTGGGACTTTCTTTTAAGTATGTCAAATTTTAGAATTCTTTTAATAAGTATCGCGTTTGTTTTGTTTTCTTGTGAAGATAAAAACGAGGTGTCTTTTGAAAATAAGGTAATTACGGGGAAGGGTTGCACAAATTGTCCCCAAATAAATATAGAGTTACTACAAGCGGTAGGCCAAGATTCCCTGGCTATCAAAATAAACACCATATTGAATGATGAGGTTATTGCCTTATTGAATTTTAACGATGAGCCAAGCGTAGCAAGTGTAGAAGAAGCGGTGACTGCATTTGAAAACAGTTACACGCAATTAAAATCACAGTTTGGTGCAGAGATAGTGCCTTGGGAAGCTGAAATAAATGCGCAAATAGCCCTACAAACAGATTCTTTGGTGACCCTAAAACTAGATGCTTATTCTTTTACAGGTGGTGCACATGGTTATAGTTCTGTGTCTTTTTTAAATTTTAATAAGGCTTTGGCAGCGCCTATGATGAATGACGAATTGTTTTTAGACGTGGAACAGTTTACAACCTTTGCAGAGGCTGCTTTTAGAGCGCAAGAAAAGATACCCACAGCAAAAAATATAAATGCTACGGGTTTTATGTTTGAAGAAGATACCTTTCACCTCCCATTAACTATTGGGTATGGAGCAGATGGCTTGGTACTTTGGTACAACCAGTATGAAATTGCATCCTATGCAGATGGCCCTGTAACTTTGGTTCTACCTTATAAAGAAGTGAATCCTTATTTGGTACTACCAGTAAACATTAAGAATTAGGCTGTATAGCTCTTTTTAAAGCTAAAATGTAGCCAAAGTGCATACCCTCATGAAAATTGTTAAAGCTAATAGCATCTTCCACAGAAGTAAGTTCAAATCCAAAACTAGTCTGGTAAGCGTTGTAGGTGCTAAAAACACCATTTTTATAATCTTCTAGAGTGCGTTTAGGTAAGGTGGTTAGTAGTTCTAAAATTTCGTTAAACTCATCTTCCGTAGGGTTTTCTTCTGGAAATGTTCCTTTGCGATATTTGGCTACTAAGGTATCAGAGATTTGCATTGGAGTGCCACTCAACTTGTAAATTAGCAATTGTTCTGTTACAACAGTGTGTGCAATATTCCACCAAATATTATTATTAAAACCTTCTGGCACGGTAAAAAGCGTGTCTTTGTCTAGGCTTGTTAAAAAATCTTTTAATTTTTCCCTGTTTTCTTGGCAAATTGCAAATACTTGTTCCATGCTATGTTTATGTGCTTTCAAAAATAGGGTAATCCCTTTGAAATCGATTACTTTGTGCTTTAAAAGTTGATTGTAGCATGAAAACAATATTTTATCTAGCCACTTGTAAAACCTGCCAAAAAATCTTAGAAGAATTACAACCTTTAGATGGGGTGGAGCTAAGAGAAATTAAGGAAAAAGGAGTTACCCAGGAGGAATTAGAAGTCATGAGAGGCTTAACAGATAGCTACGAATCTTTGTTCAGTAGAAGGGCTATGTTATTTAGACAACGCGGGTTAAAAGACCAATCCCTAACAGAAGAAGATTATAAAAATCTAATATTAGAACACTATACATTTTTAAAAAGACCTGTAGTTGTGGTAGATGATAGCATTTTTATTGGCAATGCTAAAAAACAAGTAGAAGCCGCTAAAGAAGCTCTACACGGATGAACCAAAGAACGCTAGCAATTCTAGCGGCCTTCGGGGCAACCTTTATCTATGCGCTTACGCATACTATTGCCAAAGGCGTAATGCCAGACTATGTACAACCTTTTGGTTTTATACAACTTAGGGTTACGGGAGCAGCAATACTATTTTGGCTTATTTCTTTCTGGGGTCCTAAAGAAAAAATAGATAGGAAAGATTATTTACGGATGCTGGTAGCTGCCACCCTAGGGATGGTGACCAATATGCTTGCGTTTTTTAAGGGTTTACAATTGTCTACTCCTATTAATAGTGCGGTACTCATTACTATTAGTCCAATAGTAATTGTATTACTTTCTGCCGTTTTTTTAAAGGAAAAGGTTTCTTTAAGAAAAGGGGTTGGTATAGGTCTTGGTCTCGTGGGGGCCTTAGCCTCCATACTATTTGGTCAAGAGTTGCGGCAAGATGCGCCTAATATTCCTGTGGGGAATGCCCTGCTCATTGTTAATGCAGTCTCTTATGCAGGGTACCTTATTCTGGCCAAAAAATTAGTAGAAAAATATCACCCATTTACGTTTATGAAATGGTTGTTTACCCTGGCGATATTCATAAATCTGCCCGTTACTTTTACAGAATTTGCAGCAATTTCTTGGACACAAATGCCGCTCTGGGCTTTTGGTACTATAGCTTTTGTGGTAGTAGGGACTACCTTTTGTACTTACTTGTTTAACATTTTTGCCATGCGCCAATTAAAGCCAAGCACACTAGGAGCATTCATTTATCTGCAACCTGTTATGGGGATAATTTTTGCTGTACTAGTAGGTAAAGACCAGCTAAGTCCTATAAAGGTAATAGCTGGCGCTTTTGTATTACTGGGTGTTTATTTGGCAAGTAAAAAGCCTAAGCCAAGTCCTTAGGGATTTTTGCAAATTTACGTGTATCCTCTTTGGTTAAAAATCTAAAATCTTCTGCACGTTCTTCCTGTAAGAAAACGTCTAAAATCTCTTTAGGTAATCCTGTTAAACTTCGCTTTTTCATATCAATAAAAGCACCCATCATTTCGCAATGTGCTACATTTCTACCTTTATAATCGTAAAAGTTGTGATGAAATTCAAAAAACATTCCATCTTCACTTAAGCCTTTCCATTCTAGAGAAACGCGTATAGGTTTGCCTGGGAAAACCTCTTTAAAGTAGTACATGTGTTCATAAAAAACTACCGGACCAATCCCATACTGTTCAAACTCCTTGTGCCCAAAACCTATTTGGGTTAAGTAGGCCATACGGGTATGGCTCATAAAGTTAATATAAGCAGAATTGGCCAAATGTCTGTTGGCATCTACATCACTCCAGCGAACTTCAAAATCCTTTAAAAACATAGTACTAAATTTTATTATGCATGCATAGTATTCACAAAAATAACATAGATTTGAAGAGTAGCTTTATATTTAAGCTGAATTATCAAAAATTTAAACTGAAGACAATGAGCCAAAAAGCAGCTTTTATAGATCAACTTTCCTTGCCAGCCATTTCTGCGCCTATGTTTTTAATCTCTGGTCCAGAATTAGTTATAGAATGTTGTAAAAACGGAATAGTAGGGACATTCCCCGCGTTAAACCAACGTTCTAGTGAAGGTTTTGAAGAATGGTTGATCCAAATTAAAACCGAATTAAAGCAATGGGAGGAGGAAACGGGTAAAAAAGCGGCTCCTTTTGGTGTCAATATAGTGGTACACCCTACCAATCCAAGAGTTGAGGCAGATGTTAAATTGTGCGTAAAACACCAAGTACCTTTAGTAATTACCTCGTTAGGAGCGGTACAAATGGTGGTAGATGCAATCCATAGCTATGGTGGCCTAGTTTTCCACGATGTAATTAAGAAGAGGCATGCTCAAAAAGCTGCTGAAGCTGGTGTAGACGGATTAATTTTAGTGGCTGCAGGTGCCGGGGGTCATGCGGGTACTATAAATCCTATGACCTTGGTGGCAGAGATAAAAACGTTTTTTGATAAGACGATAATTTTATCGGGTTGTATCTCTAACGGTAGAGATATTGCCTCTGCTATGCAAATGGGAGCGCATTTAGCATATATGGGTACACGATTTATCAATACCAAAGAAAGTTTAGCGCCTACAGCGTATAAAGATATGATTGAGGATTCTGGCGCTAGTGACGTAACCTACACAAAGGCAATTTCTGGAGTGCATGCAAACTTCTTGAGTAAAAGTTTGGCAGCTGCCGGACTCACAGAGGAAGATTTAGCAAAAGATCAAAAAATAGATTTTGGTAAAGAAATGGATACGGAGGCAAAAGCATGGAAAACCATTTGGAGTGCTGGCCAAGGGGTTGCTAGTATAGAAGATACTTTGCCTGTTGCAGATTTAGTGACTAAACTTAAAACCGAATTTAAATCTGCTATAGAGGAACAAGCTAAATTGTTAGAAACCTTTCCTAAGGACTAACTTTATTAGATAGATATTTTTTTAAGGTCGGCCAGGTACTGATGTACTTGGCTTACGGCCATAGAACCTTCACCAACGGCAGATGCTACCCGTTTAACAGAGCCTTTACGGACATCGCCCACGGCAAAAAAGCCTGGAATACTAGTTTCTAAAGATTGCGGTTTTCGAGTTTTAAAAATCTCACAGGCGAACAATTTCTTAGCATCAATGCCAGGACCAGTACAGATAAAACCTTTTTCATCAGTCTCCACTAAATCTACAACCCAATCCGTGCAAGGTTTGGCGCCAATAAACGTAAATAGATTAGTAATTTTCTCTTGCTTTTCACCCTCTGTTTTATGTTGTAATACAACCGATTCTAAATGGTACTGACCGTGTAATGCTTTTACTTCTGTGCTTTTTAAAACGGTGATGTTGTCAGCGGCCAAAATGCGTTGAACTAAATAATCACTCATTTTTGCCCCAAGGTCTTCTCCTCTTAAAATAACAAAAACTTTTTTAGCGTGGTCTGCTAAAAATAGCGCTGCTTGCCCTGCAGAGTTACCCCCGCCAACAACGCCAACCAATTCGTCTTTACAGGCAGATGCATTCATTCCGGTAGCGGAATAAAAAACGCCGCTGCCCTCGTATTTTTCTATGGTAGAAAGGGGTAATTGACGGTATTCTGCACCCGTGGCAGCAATTACAGCTTTGGCCTGTATTACCTTGTTATTTGTAGCAGTTACGGTAAAACAACCTTCATTGTAGGTTACTTTTTCTGCGCGATGAGGTATAGATATATTACACCCAAACTTCTGAGCCTGTACGTAAGCTCTGTTGGCTAAATCACTACCAGAAATTCCTGTGGGGAATCCCAAATAGTTTTCAATCTTGGAGCTCTTGCCCGCTTGTCCTCCAGGCGCTTTACTATCTATTGTTACTACATTTAGTCCTTCAGAAGCAGCATACACACTAGCCGCTAAGCCTGCTGGTCCTGCGCCAATAATTAACAAATCAAAAACAATGTCTTCAAATTCCATTAGAACACCGGTGTAGGTAGCAAGTTGTTCTAGCGATGGGTTTTGGCAGATTTCTGCTTCGCTATTAATCAAAAAGGGTAAATCTTCTTTATTGCGTCCAAAATGTGTTAATAAGGCTTCCGCATCCTCAGAAGCATCAACATCTAAAAAATTATACCATAGATGGTTTTTATCCATGAAATCCCGAATAGCATAGGTTTCTTTAGAATTAGAAGAACCTATTAATTTTAAGCCACCTTGGTATTGAGAAAGTACTGTTTCTTGCCGTAATAAAAAGGCATTCAATAATACATCACTTATTTCGCTATGCTTGGCAATAGCTTCCTTTAGTTGTTGAGATGTTAAACGCAGTACGCAGGTTTTAGCCTGTGCTATTCCATTAAACTGAGCACTTCTGTGAGATAGCATACCGCTATCCCCGGTAAATTCATTCTTTTTATGAATGGTTAAAGGATGATGTTTATTAGCCGGATTTTCAATGGTAATTTGACCGTCCATTACTACAAAAAAATCATATTGCTGGTCGCCTGCTTTAATGATGGTTGTACCTTCTGAAAAATGCTCTATGGTTCCAAATTGCTTCAATTGTGCAATTTGCCGTGCTGTTAATTCTGGAAACTTTTCGTCTTTCATAAATCCTTTTTAAGCTTTAAAAATAGTCCTACTACGCCTAAAAGTTAATCTGTGTCCAGTTTCTAAAAAGCGGGTTTTGCATAGGTATTTTAAACAAGAATACTTCTTATTGCTAAAGTTTAGCTATCCTTTAAAAATAATATAACTTTTCTAGTATGGCTAAGCTTGCGTAAAATTGTAGTTTGGTACTATAAAAGCTTTAATATGCCTTTAATTCCCTCTGACTACAAACCACCTTTTATTTTTAGAAATGGGCATTTTTCTACCATTTATGCAGGTGTTTTTAGAAAGATAAATGGTGTTATTCAAAATAGGGAGCGTTTAGAACTACCAGATGGGGATTTTATGGATTTGGATTGGAGCGAGAGCAAAGTGCCTACTCATAAGGTATGCATATTGTTACATGGTTTGGAGGGTAGTGCGCAAAGACATTACATTACAGGTTCTGCAAAATCTCTTAATTTAAACGGGTACGATGTTTGTGCAGTGAATTTTAGAGGTTGTAGTGGGGTGCCTAATAGGTTGTATAAAAGTTATCATTCTGGTGCATCAGAAGATTTACACCAAGTTGTTGCACATATTTTGCAACACAAGAAGTACGAGCAACTTTATTTAAAAGGTTTTAGTCTTGGTGGCAATGTTATCTTAAAATATCTTGGAGAACAGAGCGTTTTGTCTTCCAAAATAGTAGGTGCTGTAACGGTTTCTGTGCCCTGTAGTTTAGAGAGTGCCTGTGCCAAACTTTTGGCCTCTAATAATGCATTGTATTCTAAACGGTTTAAAAAAACTTTGTTAGAAAAGTTGTATGCCAAACAAGCACAATTTCCCGATAAACTCTCGGTAGAGCAAATAAAAAGTATAGCTACTCTTAAAGACTTTGATGATGTCTACACGGGTCCTGCTCATGGTTTTAAGGATGCCGTTACTTATTACACCAAATGTAGTAGCAAGCAGTTTTTAGCGGGTATAAAAGTGCCTACATTGCTAATAAATGCTAAAAATGATACTTTCTTAGGACCAGAATGTTATCCTTATGAGGAGGCTGTTGCTAATGACTTCCTAAATTTAGAGGTGCCAGATTTTGGCGGACATGTTGGTTTTTGGGGAAAAGAAAATATAAGTTACACAGAAGAACGTTGTATACAGTTTTTCAAAAACCTATAATGTTGATTTGTTTGTGGTTATCATTTAATTATACTACTTTGGAGCATGCCAAACCATTAACAGGATGCACCAAAAACTACTTTGTTTAGGTTTTTTAGTGCTGTTTTTTTTAGGATGCGTAGTTGATAAAGACTTTGACGCTCCAGAGCAAAATTGCCTAGCGCCTTGGAAACCTAACACTACTTATGAGGCAGTAAAAGGTCTTTATAAGGGAGAAACAGTACAAATATTACAAGATTTGGTTATCGAAGGTTACGTAACCTCTTCTGATCAAGCGGGCAACTTTTTTAGTGTATTGCATTTTCAAGATAAACTAGAAAATCCAACAGACGGTATGCAATTACAATTAGATGTAAGGGCTACCCATTTACGGTATCCGCCTGGGAGCAAGATTACCATAAACCTTTATGGTTTATACCTAGGACAAAGTAAAGGTGTTTATACGTTGGGTGGTACTTTTGTTGCTTTTGGTGCCACAAGTGTAGGGCGTTTACCGGCACTCAAAGTGCCAGAACATTTATTTGTAAGTTGCGAGCAAGGGGCTATAATTCCTAATAAATTAGGGCTAAAAGATATAGATAGTACCAAAACTAACACCTTAGTTCAATTTGAGAATATGGAGTTTGATGCTACCCTGATAGACAGCACTTACGCTCAACCGCAAGTTGCTGTGGATAGAATGCTTTTAAATTGCCAAGATGAAACCTTAGTGTTGAAAACAAGTGGCTTTTCAGATTTTTCTTCTGCAATTTTACCAGCTGGTAGTGGTACTATTACTGGAGTTTTATTAAGGGAACGCAATGATTATTTTCTGGTATTACGAGATACTTTAGATGTGCAGTTTACCCAAGAACGCTGCGCAGCTGTAATTACTGAATTTACTAGTGATGCTTTATTTTTTACAGAATTGGCAGACCCTAATAACAATGCAGATGCTCGTTTTATAGAATTGTATTATGCTGGTAATGAAAATTTATCTCTAAATAAGTGGTCTATACAACGTTATACCAATGCAAATACCGAAGTAAGTTCCGTAATAGATTTGTCAGAGATTGTATTAGAGCCAAATACATTCCTAATAATTGCTAAGAATGCATCAGAATTTGAACGGGTATATGGTTTTAGTCCAGATATGGAGGCCGGGAGTAATAGTCCTGCCGATTCTAATGGTGATGATAATCTGTTCTTGGTAGACGCATTTGGGACTGTTATAGATGCTTTTGGCATCATAGGTGAAGACGGTACGGGTACCAATCATGAGTTTGAAGATGGTAAGGCAATCCGCAATAGCAATATTACTAAGGCAAATCCAATCTTCTCTTCAGAAGAATGGCAAGTTTTTAATGATTCTGGTTCTCCAGGCACGGTAAATAGCCCTCAAAATGCTCCAGAAGATTTTTCTCCAAGCCAGCGAGATTAACATACCGTAAACACTAAGTTGTCCTTAAAATTGGCTATCTTCAAATGGTAAAATTATGGAAGAAAAAAATAGCTTTTTTAACGAGGTAAGAAATGGCAACGCTACTGCAGTTGGCCAGATGATAGCAGCGCAACCAGATTTGGTAAAAGTAATAGATGATAGAGGGTCTACCCCCTTAATACTAGCAGCTTATTACGGACACGAAGCCGTGGTTACAGAACTGCTAAAACACCAAATTTCTATTGATGCAAAAGACGGTACTGGGAACACGGCACTTATGGGAGTTTGTTTTAAAGGCTATACTGCTATAGCAAAAATACTCATAGAAAGCGGTGCAGATGTTAACATAACCAATGCTATGGGTGGAACGTGTTTAATTTATGCGGCAACATTTGGCCATAAAGATATTGTGGCATTATTGTTAGAAAATGGTGCAGATAAGGGAGCTAAAGATGCTCGCGGAAATACGGCTTTAGACCATGCAAAAATGCAAGACAAAAAAGAATTGATGAGTTTGTTAGAATAAGAAGTTTTGGCAAAACAAGAACAACTCAATTTAATAAAACGGCTTATTTCTTTATCAGACTTGGGCCTACTTTATGCCCAAGACCCTTATGACCAAGAGCGCTACACAGAGCTTAAACAAATAGGACTGGAATTGTTAAGAAGTGTTACTGATGTTCCACTTAAACAATTAAAGCATTTTTTTATGCCACCAGAAGATTATCCTACAGCTAAAGTAGATATACGTGCTTTTGTGTTGAATGATGCTGGTCATATTCTTTTAGCCCAAGAAGGTTCTGATGGTAAATGGACTATTCCAGGTGGTTGGGCAGATATTGGCAATACACCAAAAGAGGTGGCAGAAAAAGAAGTTTGGGAAGAAACAGGTATTGCGGTCAAGGTAAACCGCTTGTTAGCTGTTTATGATAAGCAACGGCATCCACACCCAGAAGAGCCTTTCTACATTTATAAATTAGTATATGCTTGTACGGTGGTTGGGGGCCAATTAAATCATGGATTTGATATGCTAGATGCAGCATGGTTTGCCCTAGAAGACCTGCCAGAGCTTTCTACACCAAGAATTTTAAAATCGCAACTAATACAGCTGCATGCTATGGTATTAGAGAATAAGTTAGAGGTATATTCAGATTAGGATGAAGAATGATTTAAACGTAGCATTGGTGCAAACACATCTATTATGGGAAAACCCTGTAGCCAATAGAAAACAATTGGAAACTAAGATTAAGGCTATAGATGCGGATACAGATGTAATAGTATTACCAGAAATGTTTACCACAGGGTTTACAATGCAACCGCAAATTATCTCTGAACAGGAAACAGAAAAGGCCGTTGCGTGGATGCAAACCTTGGCTAAGGAAAAGGATGCTGCTATTGTTGGGAGCTTGGCTTTTAAAGAAAAAGAAGATTATTACAATCGGTTATTGTTTGTAGCGCCTAGTGGCGATTTACATGCCTATGACAAAAAACATACCTTTACTTTGGCGGGAGAGAACAAGGTCTATAAGTCTGGAATAAAGAAAATCACTATACCGTTTAGGGGATTCAGCATCTGCCCGTTAATCTGTTATGATTTACGTTTTCCGGTTTGGGCTCGGAATACAACGGACTATGATGTGTTGCTCTACGTCGCTAATTGGCCAAAGCCTAGAATTACTGCCTGGGATACTTTGCTAAAAGCCAGAGCGATAGAAAATATGGCATATTGTATTGGGGTGAATAGAATAGGCATAGATGGGTATGGGTATGAATATCCAGGACATTCTGCCGTATATGATGTTTTGGGTAATCCTTTAGCTTTTTCAGAAAAGGACGAGGTGCTACACGTACAACTGTCAAAAAATCATATTACTCAAAACCGAGAAAAGCTTCGGTTTTTAGATGATAAAGATGCTTTTACTCTGTTATCGTAAAGGTATTTTCATATTCAGAAAAAGCTCTGATATCCATCACATCAGGATAGTATATTATTTTCTCTGGTTGTTTTCCTTTTAAAAAATTACCCGTATCCCATTTGCCATTTTCATTCGCATCAAAAATAACACGAACCCTATATTCTCCGGGGAGTAGTTGACCGAAATCTATAGGTGTAAATTCGGTTAATGTAACCTCCCTTACCAGTTCGTCTTCTGTATCTGTAAGTTGTACAATTACGGGGAAGGTTACATTGCCTGCTAGATTAAATGTTAAATCACCATAATCTGCTAAACTACCTGTGGTTAAGGTTGTTTTTATGGTATCGTTAGCCTGGCCAAAAAAATCAGTCATAGCACCAGGTAGCGCTGTAATATAATACTTTTGATTGTCTAGTAATTCAAAATTAAGGGCAACCTCATTGTTTATCGTATCTAGAATAGGAGAAATACTTACTTGAGTAGAATCTATATTCAATACCTGGAAATAGGATGAATCTATGTTTGTTAACGGTGTAGTGGCAGTGTATTTAAATTGCTCCCTAAAATTAATTCTACTGCTATGGCTTGGGCTTATTTTTAAACTATCTAAAGCCAACTTTCTTGTTTTTACCGTAAAAGTATCTTTAGTTTTCCATTGGTTATTGGTAACACTAAAAACAATAGAGTCTAAATCTGTTGGGGTAATCCAATAGTTTAGTGTGTCTTTGTCTTTTTCTTTTTTCACTATTGTTTTAACACTGTCTGGTAAAATAGTGAGTGGAGTTATTTGCGTGCTATCTCCAGCACCAGAATATCCAAAAATAATCTTGTTCTTTGCCACATAAGAAGGTACTGCTGCGGTAAAATCGGGAACTTCTTTAAACAAACTCAGTAAATAAATAGAGTCAGTGGGCAGGGTAATGGTATCTTCTAAAAACGCTATTTTATCTGCGCGTTGGTCAAAAACATTGTTTTTGCCTGCATCTTTTAATCCAAATAGTTTGTATTGACCAGCTTTTAAATAGCTAAGCTTAAATATGGGTAAACTATCTAAAGTGTTGGTCATATAATTTGGTGGGTATTTGTAGATGGTAGAGTCGTTGTAAGCAGTATCAATTTCATAAAGCATCACACTAATAAATTCGTCTGCTTTTCTCTTAAAAGCATCTTTAACCGCGCCGCTGAGCGTCAAAGAATCAATTACATCTCCAGTAGAAAATACATAAGTAAATAGATTGTACGGATTACCTTCGTTATGATCTACAATACTTTGTCCAAAATTGATGGTGTATGTAGTATTTTCTCTTAAAGTGTCTTTAAAAACAATTTCAATGCTTTTACTTGCCGAACCTTGTGGTGTAATTTCTGGCTGGTATTTAAGTGGTGGAGAAATTATCAATTGGTCTTGTAAATCCTTTAGCTTAATATACTCATCAAACTCTAGCTTTATTTTTTTACCCTTAAAATTTTTAGTGAGGTTGGGGGGCGTAGCCTTTTCTAAAACAGGAGCACTAATATCTTTTGGACCACCAGAGGGGCTGCCCCGTCTTGCACATTGCCAAAGGGTGATTATAGATAACAATAAAAAGGTAAGACTTAATAACTTTTTGAGCAATTTCATTAGCGATACTTAGCTAGAACAAAGAAACAACATATTCCGTAATGCCAAAGTTAACTTCTGTTAAGGAACTACGGCTAATGTGGCTACGTATATATTTACATTTGGTATGGTGTGTAAAGCATTAATGCAGGCCTCTAAGGTTGCTCCAGTAGTAATTACATCATCTATAAGTAAGATAGACTTGCCATTCAGTTGCGCTGCATCTTTAACTTTGTATAGCTCTTGCACGTTTTTCCAACGGTTTAACCTAGTTTTCTTGGTTTGCGTACGCGTATTTGCGGTTTTATACAAAATCTGAGGCAAATATGAAGTGTTCAATTCATGGGCTAAAGCTTTACCAAAACCATCTAACTGGTTGTAGCCGCGTTGTTTTAATTTTTTAGGATGAAGCGGTACTGGGACAATTCCCGCTAAAGAAATGTTAGCAAAATCGTTTGCAATTTTCTGTCCAAACCAAGCGCCAAAATAGCTACCTATTTGCTCCTGATTTTGATATTTTAAGGCGTGTAAAAGCTGTTTTGCTTTGCCATTTTTATGAAAATACAAGAACGATGCCGCCTTACTTATGTGTGCTCTGCCATAAAAAATACGGTCTACGGCATTTTCTTCAGAAAAATTTTGATCGGTGAACGGCAAATCGTGCCGACAAAACGTACATAAAATATGTTCTCCCCTAAATAATTGTTCATTACATCCAAAACATAGTTTGGGCAATAGTATAGAGTTAATATCGTTTATTATATTTGACGACCAATTCAAAATCATATCTTTTACCTACATATCAGCTACCTAAAAAAAATGGAATCTCAAGATACCAATTTCAATTATAAAATAATACTTGCCGCTTTGGTAGCTGTCATCATTGCTATACTCATAGCTTTTTACTACAGCTATGCACAGAGTCAAAACCAATTAGTGTATCTAGAAGACGAGAAAAAATTATTGGTAAAAGACCTGGCTTTGATGAAGGCAGAGGTAGACCGTTTAGCGGGTTTAAATGAGGTGAATGATATTGAATTACAGTCTTCTAAGTTTCGCATAGACGAATTGATGGATTCTGTAGGCCGCTTAAACTTTAATATTTTAAAATTAAAAGAAGACCGCAAATTACTTCGTAAACTAGAAGCGCGCTTTGATAGTTTAAAAATCAAAAACAATTTCTTACGCTACAACAATCAATTGCTGACAGAAAAATATTCCAAAACCGTTAGGCAGATGGAAGATTTAAAAGGAAAGACAAGTACGTTGGCAGAAGCAGAGGCGGTAGCAAGGCGTAAGAACCTAGAGTTAACTAAGGAACTTAAAGTAAAGAGCTACTTAAAAATGCAGCAAGCAGAAGGAGCGGGCTTTAGGTTGCGAGCTGGTAGACCATTAAAAACGAACAAAGCAGACGTCATAGAAAAACTACGTGGTTGTGTTACTATCTTAGGTAATCCTAACGAACGTGGTGAAGTTAAGGTAATTTACTTTCAATTTTTAGATCCAGACATGGCCGTTATAGAGGATAATGCAAGCCTAATAAATGTGGCCGGCAATACCTATAGCAAACGTGTAGAAATTGTGTACATGGGTAAAGAACTAGATGTATGCGATGCTATTACAATTCCAGAAGGATCTATAAAACCTGGAATCTACACCTTAAATGTATTTGAGGGCGAAAGACTGCTTACCTCTTCAGAATTTCAGTTAAAATAAGGTTTACTCTTTTGCACCATTGTTTTACATTTGCCAAATGGCAAATCAAGAAGACGTTTTTAAGAAGGTAATATCACATGCCAAGGAATATGGTTATGTGTTTCAGTCTAGTGAAATTTATGATGGTTTAAGCGCTGTTTATGACTATGCCCAAAACGGAGTAGAGCTCAAAAAGAATATCCGTGAATACTGGTGGCAAGCTATGGTGCAATTGCATGATAATATTGTGGGTATAGATGCTGCAATCTTTATGCACCCGACCACATGGAAAGCCTCTGGCCACGTAGATGCCTTTAATGATCCCTTAATTGATAATAAGGATTCTAAAAAAAGATACCGTGCAGATGTTTTGGTAGAAGATTATGTAGCCAAAATTGAAGCTAAAATAGACAAAGAAGTTGCTAAGGCTGCCAAACGATTTGGAGCTACTTTTGACAAAGAACAATTTTTAGCTACCAATGGTAGAGTAAAGGATTATCAAGAGAAAGCAGATACTATTCTAAAAAGGCTAGGACAATCGTTAGAAAAAGAAGATTTAGCAGATGTAAAAGCCTTGATAGAAGAGTTAGAAATTGCCTGTCCTTTATCGGGCTCTAAAAACTGGACAGACGTTAAGCAGTTCAACTTAATGTTTGGCACCAAACTAGGAGCTACTGCAGAAAGTGCAATGGATTTATACCTTAGACCAGAAACGGCACAAGGCATATTCGTTAACTTTTTAAATGTACAGAAAACAGGAAGGATGAAAATTCCTTTTGGAATTGCCCAAACAGGTAAAGCATTTAGGAACGAGATTGTAGCTAGGCAGTTCATCTTCCGGATGCGTGAGTTTGAGCAGATGGAAATGCAATATTTTATAAAGCCAGGTACTCAGAAAGAGTGGTACGATGCTTGGAAAGAAAAACGCCTAAATTGGCATTTGTCGCTAGGAATGGGAGCAGATAATTATCGTTTTCATGACCACGAAAAACTAGCGCACTATGCAGATGCCGCGTGTGATATTGAGTTTAAATTTCCATTTGGATTTAAAGAGTTAGAAGGTATCCATTCTCGTACGGATTTTGATTTAGGCAGCCATGAAAAATATTCAGGTAAAAAACTACAGTATTTTGACCCAGAAGAAAATAAAAGTTATGTGCCATATGTACTAGAAACTTCTATAGGTTTAGATAGGATGTTCTTAGCAGTTTTTGCCAATAGTTTGGTAGAAGAAGAACTAGAAAATGGAAGCACACGTACGGTATTAAAGTTACCCGCTGTATTAGCGCCAAATAAAGTAGCTATTTTACCATTGCTTAAAAGAGATGGTTTGCCAGAAGTAGCCCAAAAATTAGTAGATGAATTAAAGTGGGACTTTAACGTTACTTATGATGAAAAGGATGCTGTAGGCCGCAGGTATAGAAGGCAAGATGCCAACGGAACACCATTTTGTGTAACTATAGACCATCAAACTTTAGAAGATAATACGGTTACTATTCGCCATAGAGATTCTATGGAGCAAGAAAGAATACCAATAGACCAAGTAAAAGAGATTGTATCTAAAGCGGTAGACATTCGCTACTGGTTGCAAAAAATTTAAGTTTTATTTAAAGATATAAAAAGGGAGGTTACTAGTAACATCCCTTTTTTATGGAACCGAACTTATTGTTCTATGACAATTTTACCATAAACAACATCCTCTATGGTTAAAATGTAAATACCATTTGCTAAAGAAGAAGTGTCTATAAAATTACCATTGTAGCTGCCCGTTAACGCCTCTTTTCCTGCTAGGGTATGGAATTGATATCTACTCCCCTCTACTCCATTTGTTATTTGCAACTGGTTACTTGTTGGGTTAGGATGAGCTACCACTACCTTAGTTTCTGTAATATTAGTCTGTAAACTTACCATGGCGCTTACTTTTTTTAAAGTAATCTTATCCAAGTTCCATTGCCATGCGTCTTTACCAGCTTTTATCCTTAGGATATGATTGCCAGCCGTAAAATTAGCACGTTGTGGGGCAGTAAAGTCAGAAAAAGAATTCCAATTACCGGTACTTGCTAAGGTATTTGTAAAGAAGGGCGTGTTTACAATACCAAATTCAATACTTCTGTTGGCAAGTGGAGTTGCATAGGTATAGGTAACTTCATAAGCACCACTCTCAGGGATATTTATAAGGTAATCCATATAATCACCACCATTAACATAATTAATAATAGTACCTGCTTTGTTTGCTCCAAAAGGAACTAAGCCATCATTAAAAGAACCGTTAGTAGCGGAAAACCTTTCTGCTTGTATGGTAATACTATTTCCAGTGGCGTTAGTGTCAACAGGTTTATATGTTCTAATCCAATCCACCTTCATAGTATTACGCGCAGGATTGTTTAGTTGAGCATCTGTAGGGGTACGGTTGGCCTCCACGTGCCAATTCTGTGACTCCACATTAATTATAATATCCATCTCTTTAGTAAATCCATTGCCATTCTGATAGTTGTAAGGGTCTATTATACTAACAGAACTTGCATTACTAGCTGCTTGTAGTGTACTCAAAGAATAATTACTTGCTGTTGCATAGGTAATCATTTTTTGAAAACCAGTCGCAGCATCAAAATCTAGTTGACCATTAGTCATGGTAGGATAGGTATAGCTCCAGGTCCCGTTTCTGTTGGTGGCAACGGCCTTATCATATAAAACTCTAACCAAATTACCATCAATATAATATTCAAAATGGGTAGGGCTAATCCAATGCACCCCAATCCTTACATAGCGCCTATTTCCATTATTCCAATGG
This sequence comes from Flavobacterium sp. ASW18X, assembly GCF_005144745.1. Lineage (GTDB taxonomy): Bacteria > Bacteroidota > Bacteroidia > Flavobacteriales > Flavobacteriaceae > Croceivirga. The sequence goes on from NZ_SWKK01000008.1 coordinate 397,460, forward strand.
TAAGAGCCCCAATCAGAAACTCCGTTTTGGCTCCACCAGCTGTCAAAATCCCTAGGTTGATAATCCGTAAACGGTTGTCTTACAAAAGAATGATGGCTTAAATGTATAAATTCAGAAAAGAAAGCATTGCCTTGTTCATTACCCCCATAACATTCTATAATATCTATTTCTTGTGTATCGTCTGGACTCAATAACCAGACATCAGAGGCCAAAACAATATCCGCTACGCTTACCCAAGCTTCTACAAAAACGGGGTATTTAACCCTAGAATTACTCGTGATACAACCTGCATTAATACCATCATTAGGTCTATTCATTTTATTAGGTAGCACAGATATAGGTTGTGGCTCATTAGCGGTTTTCCATCTAGAGGCTTTAAAAACCAAGTCAGTACCATTAACAGAAACATGATTGTATTTCCAATAGGTTGTACCTGGACCATCCCACCCGTAATGGTAAAAATTGTACCATTTACCACTACCAAAATTACTTTTAGCGTTGGTTGCATTAAATTGATAGTTAAAATCATCCGAAGCACTGGGGACTAATTGCCATGTTTTATTGGCGCCTGGATATGCAGGTACAGGAAAATTGTTCCATTCTTGTGCAAAGGCTAGCGATGCTATTAGAAGAAGGTAAGCACTTAAAACTAATTTTTTCATTAGTTGTTGTTTTTAGGTTGATAATTCATTTTAAATTGATTTGAGGTGTTAAAAATCAAGATGTAATAATTATTGAAAGCTTTCTTTTTAAAATTCTTAATTATTAAGGCGATAATTCATTTTTTGATATAGACAGAAACTGTACAGTCATTGATGAATACGATTAAATGCCGCAGCGAATAAGGGAAACCGCTTGTCTAGCTTATGTTCAATAAACAATACAGCACAATGTTCTTTTTAACGAGTTAATAGCACTGCTGCATAATAAGTAACTAGGGGTTTGTAGTGGACAACTAGAGTAGTGCTTATTTATAAAAATGATGATTATCAGAGTTTCTATAAGAAAAATTAATACTTAGATAATGTAAATGAATTATCAATCAATTAATTTTAAAGGAAACAGACTTAATTTCACACTGTTATCAAAATTAAAACAACTTTATAATGGGAAATAATCAGCACACAAACGAGGCTTGGGACGTAAATGATTCTGCTAAATGTCCATTTTTGAATGGCGAAATGAGTAAAACGGCCACCGGTGGTGGAACGTCTAATAAAGATTGGTGGCCCAATCAAATGAATTTAAATATCCTTAGGCAACATTCTACTTTGGTAAACCCAATGGATAAAGATTTTAATTATGCAGAGGAGTTTAAAAAGTTAGACTTAAAGGCAATCAAAAAAGACCTGACAGATTTAATGACAGATAGCCAAGACTGGTGGCCGGCAGATTATGGCCATTATGGTCCGTTCTTTATCCGTATGGCATGGCACTCTGCAGGTACTTATAGAATACACGATGGTCGTGGTGGTGCCAGTTCTGGTTCTCAACGTTTTGCTCCATTAAATAGCTGGCCAGACAACGCTAGCTTAGATAAAGCTCGACTCTTACTTTGGCCCATTAAAAGAAAGTATGGTAAAAAAATTTCTTGGGCAGATTTAATGATTCTAGCTGGGAATGTGGCTCACGAGTCCATGGGGCTTAAAATGTTTGGTTTTGCTGGTGGTAGAGAAGATGTTTGGCAAACAGAAGAAGATATATATTGGGGCTCAGAGACAGAATGGCTTGGGAGTGATAAACGTTATGAGGGTGGTAGTCTAGAACGCTCTTTAGGTGCTGCTCATATGGGTTTAATTTATGTAAATCCAGAGGGGCACAATGGTAATCCCGATCCTTTAGAGGCTGCTAAGTATATTAGAGAGACTTTTGGCCGTATGGCAATGAACGATTACGAAACTGTAGCGTTGATTGCAGGAGGACATACTTTTGGTAAAACACACGGTGCCGCTGATCCAGAAAAGTATCTGGAAGCTGAACCTGCAGGAGCAGGTATAGAAATGCAAAGTATGGGCTGGAAAAATAATTTTGGTACTGGTATGGGTGCAGATACTATTACTTCTGGTTTGGAGGGTGCTTGGACAGATACGCCAACCAAATGGAGCCATAAGTATTTAGAAAACCTATTTAATTATGAATGGGAGCTAACTAAAAGTCCGGCTGGAGCATGGCAGTACAAACCAAAAGGAGATGCAGGTGCTGGTACAGTACCAGATGCACACGACCCAACTAAAAAGCATGCGCCATTTATGTTGGTTACAGATTTGTCTTTGCGTATGGACCCAGATTATGAAAAGATATCTAGACACTTTTTAGAAAACCCAGAGGAGTTTGCAGATGCGTATTCAAGAGCATGGTATAAACTTACGCATAGGGATATGGGGCCGTTGAATAGGTATTTAGGTGATGAGGTTCCAAGTGAAATATTAATCTGGCAAGACCCAATCCCAGCAGTAGACCATGAGTTGGTGAATGGTGATGATGTAGCACAGTTAAAAAAGAATATTCTAGCCTCTGAACTTTCTGTATCAGAATTAGTGAGCACGGCTTGGGCTTCTGCAAGTACATTCCGTGGTTCTGATAAGCGTGGAGGAGCAAATGGTGCACGCATCCGTTTTGAGCCACAAAAAAGTTGGAAAGCGAATAACCCAGAGCAGTTAAGTAAAGTCTTGGAGGTTTTAAGTAAAATTCAGTCTGACTTTAATGATGCTCAATCTGGTGATAAGAAAGTATCTTTAGCAGACCTTATTGTTTTGGGTGGTGCAGCAGGTGTAGAACAGGCGGCAAAAGATGCAGGCTATGCTATAGAAGTGCCATTTAAGCCAGGAAGAATGGATGCTCTAGAAGAACAAACAGATTCGGAATCTTTTGAAGCATTAGAGCCAATTGCAGACGGTTTTAGAAACTATTACAATCCTAAATTTGATGCAGCTCCTGAAGAATTATTGGTAGATAAAGCACAATTACTAACCTTGACAGCCCCAGAGATGACGGTTTTGGTAGGTGGTATGCGTACCATGAATGCCAATTTTGATGGTTCTAATCACGGAGTGTTCACAGACCAGCCTGGAACGCTAAGTAATGATTTCTTTGTTAATCTTTTAGACATGGCAACCACATGGAGTGCGGCAGATGACAGCGAGCAGGTGTTCCATGGTAAAGATAGAAGAACTGGAGATGTAAAATGGACAGGGACTAGAGCAGATTTGATATTTGGTTCTAATTCTGAGCTAAGAGCATTGGCAGAGGTGTATGCTACAGATGATGCTAAAGAAAAGTTTGTGCGCGATTTTGTTGCAGCGTGGAACAAAGTCATGAATTTAGACAGATTCGATGCCTAAAAGTGTTTAAGTACATAAAACTAAAAGCGACCTGTTGATCCAGGTCGCTTTTTTTATAAGCTATACTTGACATGTAAGCCAATATAAAAATTGCGACCATTGCCTGGATAAAAATACCTGGGCTGGCTTCCACCAAAACCAACAGCATTTATTAGTACAGACTGGGCATAATTGGTGTCAAAAATATTATTTACGCCAATGGTAAATTGTGTTTCTAAAATAGGACTTAGTTTGGGGGTAAAGTAAATTTTAGTGTGGAAGATGTTATAAGCATCGCTATAAATGGTATTTGCATCGTCTAAAGGTATTTCTGCCACGTAATTGTGATTAAGATACCATCCAAACTTTTGTAAATGTTGTAAGCTAAAACCTGTGTTTAGTCGGTGTTTGGGTACGCCTGTTAGCGCGTTTCCATTATAGTTAGTGCCATCGTTCACAAATTCGTTAAACTGATGTAGACTTAGGGTGTAGTTGGCATACGGCTGTAAGTCCCACTTTGGTGCTAATGTAAAATTGGATTTAAGGTCTAGTTCTAACCCCTTATGCGTTGTTTTCCCTGCGTTTTTACCAATAAATTGGTCTTCTCCTACCCGTTCTGCTACTAAAAGATCCTTCACTTTCATGAGGTATGCATTAGCAGTTAGGTTAATTCTATTTTTGAAAAGCGATTGTTCTATACCTATTTCATAATTCCAACCAGTTTCTTGAGCAATATCCGGATTTATAACTCCATCTGGGGTTAAAGTTTCTTCTAAGTTTGGATTAGAAAATCCACGGCTTACATTCGCAAAAAGCGAGCCATGAGTCATGGCGTATTGTAAACCAAAAGTTGGGTTGTAGATGGGGTCAAATTTGCGCTCCGCAGAGCTATCAGTACCATCGGTTACAAAGCGGTCGTTAAAATCGTAAGACGTGGTGTTAACGGATAATCCTACTTGTGCCGTTAATTTATCAGATAGCGGATAATTATAGTTTGCAAAGCCAAACCATTGCGTTCTAAACTCTTTATTTTCACTTAGTTTATCGCCTTGTAAACTACCGTTATCGTTGTTCTCTCGGTATAAATTTTCAAAGGTTTCCCAAAAATATTCGTCCTTATAAAGTTCCGTTCCAAAACTAAAGTTACCCCCTAAGGCTTTCCCTTTAAAAACGGAACGTAAACCAAATCCGCTAGTAAATTCATCTAAAATGTTAAAAGGTCTTGGTTCAAAGTGGTCTAGATACGTATAAAAAACACTGGTGCTGTTGGTTAGCTTAGGGTTAAAACTATAGGTGTAGTTTACTCCCGCTAAAGTATACTTGTTAGCCTCAAAGCCCTGAGCAGCATTCCAGTTTGCCGCTGCAACTTCAGGATTATTCTCGAAATCAGTTTTATTTATGGAGCTAGGAATCTGAGCTACATAGTCTATGTAATTCACCAAAACATCTAGTTTGCTCTTTTTATTAAGTAAAACGCCAAGGTTTACTAAAATACCATCACGGTCAAAAGAATTGTTTTGTCTATACCCGTTGGTACTAATGCTATTATAGCTCACATTTAGGTGCAATTTATCGGTTTGCTGGCTTAAACTTATATTCTCTTTTAATAATTGATAAGAACCTAAAGTAGTGCTGCTTTTAAGTTCAGAATTACCAGCATTTGGAGCTTTACTATTTAAAATTATAGCGCCACCTAAATTAGCGCCATAACTGCCACCTTTGGGTCCTTTTATAACTTCAATATGGCCTAAGGTTGCTAAATCATAAGCTTCTATAGAAGAAAACCCACTACCATTTGTTACAGGAATATTGTTAAAGTACAACCGTAATTTATCCGTCCCATATAGTGTTCTAGCGCCAATTCCCCGCATGGTAATGCGGTTAGTATTCAAAGCTCCAGAAAGTACATGGACCCCGGGAATCTGATTTAATACTTGCGGAGCGTCTAAAGGGGCAAAAGCATCAATTTGTGCTGAGGTTATGCTGCTAGAGGGGGTAATGCCATAAGCATTTTTAATGGTGAGCGATTTAGATAAAATAACTTCGTCTAAAAAGGTGATAGAATCTTGTTGAGCGCTAAGTTGTTGCCCAGTAAAAAGCAATACAACTATCGGTAATATCCATGGAAAATAAACTTTCATCGGTATAAAAATGGCTATTTTTAAAGCAAATTTAGAGGATGAAGATAGTATCTTATAACGTAAACGGCATACGAGCAGCATTAAATAAAGGTTTTTTAGATTGGTTGGCAACGGTAGACCCAGATGTGGTATGCTTGCAAGAGACTAAAGCCATGAAAGCGCAATTAGACCTGGACTTGTTTGCGGAGGCGGGTTACGAGCATAACTATTGGTTTAGCGCCCAAAAAAAAGGGTATAGCGGTGTGGCTTTACTCTGTAAAAAACAACCAGACCATATAGAGTACGGCACAGGTATAGACTATATGGATTTTGAAGGTAGAAACATAAGAGCAGATTTTGGGGATATTTCTGTTATGAGTATGTACTTACCTTCCGGAACCAATATAGCACGCTTAGATCACAAATTAATGTACATGGCAGATTTTCAAAAGTATGCAGATACACTTAGGAAAACACATCCTAATTTAGTGGTTTGCGGGGATTACAATATTTGCCACCAACCAATTGATATTCATGACCCAGTGCGTAACAAAAATGTTTCTGGATTTTTACCTGTAGAACGGGAGTGGATAGGAGATTTTATAGCAAGTGGTTTTATAGATAGTTTTAGAGCATTTAATACAGAACCAGATAACTACACATGGTGGAGCTATCGTGCAAATGCTAGAGCAAACAATAAGGGATGGCGCTTGGATTATGGAATGGTAAACAGTTCTTTAAAAGATAGACTTAAGCGTTCTGTTATTTTGTCAGAGGCCAAACACAGTGACCATTGCCCTATTTTATTAGAGATAGATTAGAAATAACAATGTTTTAAAAGGTTTTAGGGCGATGTTGTCCTAATTTTACCCATTTAGAATTTATTAAATCAAGATGAAGTATACCAGATTACCCAATACCAATATTAGAGTAAGTAAAATTTGTTTAGGGACTATGACTTGGGGCAGACAAAATTCTGAAGAAGAAGGTCATGCCCAAATGGATTTTGCATTAGATAAGGGGGTCAATTTTTTTGATACGGCAGAACTATATCCAGTGCCAGCCAAAAAAGAGTTGTATGCGGTTACAGAAGAAATAATCGGTAGATGGTTTGTAAAAACAGGCAATAGGGAAAAGGTAGTACTGGCAACTAAAATTGCGGGAAATGGGGATTATACAAAATTCATTAGAACTACAGGTTTTGCTAAGGACGCTTTAATTACGGCGGTTGAAGGCAGTTTAAAGCGCTTGCAAACAGATTATATAGATTTATATCAATTACATTGGCCAGAACGCGATACCAACTATTTTGGTAAACGTGGTTATGATGCAGACCAGCACGATTTTTGGGAGGACAATATTCATCAAGTATTAGAAACGTTGAGGGATTTGGTACAACAAGGTAAAATTAGAGAAGTTGGTATCTCTAATGAAACGCCTTGGGGCGCCATGCGTTACTTAGAAGAGAGTAAGGTGCATCAGGATTTACCGCGCATGCAAACCATACAGAATCCGTACAATTTACTTAACCGATTGTTTGAAGTTGGTCTATCAGAAGTTGCCATGAGAGAACGTATAGGGCTTTTGGCATACTCCCCTATGGGTTTTGGGACACTAAGTGGTAAATATTTAGGAGAAGTACCACCAAGAAAGGGACGGGTAACTTTATTTCCGCAATACAATAGATATAGCAATGAGAATGCTGTTGCGGCTACTAGAAAATATGCTGCTTTAGCAGAAGAACATGGATTGTCTTTAGCGCAAATGGCATTAGCTTTTGTAAACACAAGACCGTTCTTAACCAGTAATATTATTGGTGCAACATCTTTAGAACAGCTAGATGAAAACATAGCTTCTATTAACATAACCCTGCCCAATACCATTTTAGAGGGGATAGAAGAAATACACAATACAATTCCAAACCCTTCGCCTTAAGAAAATAATGCGTTGTCAGGGGAAAAAGAGATATGTCTAGACAGTTTCTCTTCCAAGGAAAGAAAGGAATCTATTTTTTTAATGCCTTTTATGGTGAGAATTTCTTGCTGATAAACGTTTCTAAAATGGATGCTGTCTTGCGTATGTACCTTTACCAAAACATCATACTTGCCATTAATATGATGAATTTTAACTACTTCTTTTATGGTGGCTAATTGGTCTATCACTTTAACATAATCTACAGGGTTGTTTAGATGGAGCATTAAAAAAGTGGTCATTTTGCAATTTATAGCAGCATAATCTAGTTCTAGTGTTGCTCCTTTTATAAAGCCCATCTCTGTCATTTTTTTTACCCGAGCATGTACTGTGCCAGATGAAATGATAAGTTTTTTGGCAATTTCTGTATAAGGCATTTGCGCATTTTTTGTCAGGAAGTCTACTATTTGGTAGTCTATGTGGTCCATTTTTTGTTTCATATGGCTTAATAGGTTGATGATTAATGTGCTAGGCTATTAAAGATACGTGCCTTTGTAAAAAAATAACAGATGCAACTATTAAAAATCAACGGTATAAATTAACACATCGTTAATAAAAAACCGTTTAAATCTCATATTCATAAAAAAGCCATTTTTAATAATAAATACCAGTATTGCAATTTGTTGACAGGCATTCTCTAAATCATTTTAAAATTTGCAGAAATAACTGTAAAAACTAAAAATATAGTAGTTTTTTACATTGTTGCTAGGGTTAAAAAAGGCACTAGATAAATATGTTAATTTTTTAATATTCAAAACGCTAACTAAATTGGCACTAATCAGTTATGCGATTGTATGATTGAGGTTTTGAGTTTCCGGAACTTGAATTCAATGAAGAATTTCCCCCTTGATTAAAAGAGTAATCAGATAGGGAGTATGGCTTCATGAAATAACCTTAAAAATCCGAAAACTTATGAAACAACTTCTCTATTTCTTAACTATCTTATTATTCAATTTTACGGCGCAAGCGCAAGAAATTACCGTTTCTGGGCGTGTGGTAGATGATACAGGTCTTCCTGTGCCAGGGGCAAATGTTATTTTAAAAGGAACCACACAAGGGACAACTACAGACTTTGAAGGTAATTACAGTATAGGCGTGCCAACAACTGGAGTCCTAGTTTTTTCTGGGCTAGGTTTTGAAACCAAAAGTGTCCCGATTGCTAATAAAAAAACCATAAATGTAACGCTTGCAACTAGTGCCCAACAATTGGCAGAGGCCATAGTGGTGGGCACTAGAGGACAGGCAAGAACAAAATTAGAAACTACAGCACCCGTAGATGTCATCAGTATCAGCAAACAACAAATTAATATGCCACAGTTAGATGTAGCTCAGATGCTTGTGGCCTCTGCTCCGTCTTTTACAGCGGTTCGTTCACAAGGAGGAGATTTGAGTACAGCTGTAAATCCGCCACAGTTAAGAGGGCTAGGACCCAATCAACTATTGGTGTTAGTAAACGGTAAAAGAAGGCATAGTGGGGCGCAGTTAATTGGTTCTGCTACTGGTTCTGCAGCCAATTCTGTAGATATGGATTTTATACCTACCGATGCTATAGACCGTATAGAAGTTTTAAGAGATGGCGCATCAGCACAATATGGTTCTGATGCTATTGCTGGGGTTATTAACCTAGTTACTAAAAAGGGAACTAATAAGTTTACCGCAAATTATTCTTTAGGTTTTTACACCAATAATAATCCAGATTTGAGCGATTCTAATTTAAGTGAATCTGACCAAGCTTTGTTAGAAGATACAGATGGTTTAGATGGATTTACACACCAGCTAGGGGCTAATTATGGTATAGGCTTTGAAAATGGAGGTTATTTTAACATAACTGGTTTATATCGTCAAAACGAAGCGGCAATACGGCCAAACATTAGTGGGGCAACACCTTATGGTTCTTCTTATTTAAATAATGAAAGAACAGATGCCCAAGGCAATATTATCATTACGAATCCAGAATTACTGGCCGCTCAAGCTGCTGGAAACGATGCTTTAGCAGCGGAACTAAGAACGGACGCTGGTTTATTAGCAGCAAGAGGGTTAACCGCAAGAGATATATCTACATTTGCTGGTTTATCTGCTTCGGTTTTGGGTACAGTAGCGTACAACCTAGAGATTCCACTTTCTAGTGCATCAGAATCTAACTTTTATTCTTTTGGGGATTTTGGGTACAAGAACACAGATGGTTTTGGCTGTTTCTACAGAAGGTCTGCACAAACAGACCGGTTTAGTTATGATTTATATCCTAATGGCTTTAGACCACAGATGATTATAACACAAACTAACTTAGGATTAACGGCTGGGGTAGATGGTAAACTGGGCGATTGGGATTTTGATTTCAGCAACACTTTTGGTACTAATAAACAAAACTACGGGCAATTTAATACGTTCAATGCTAGTTTGGGAGCTGAGTCACCTACAGAGATGGATTTAGGTACGCACTCATTTACCCAAAACACTTTAAATTTTGACTTATCTCGATATTTTCCTGAGTTTTTAGCAGGTCTCAACATTGCGATGGGAGCAGAGGTTAGGATAGAAAATTACGTGATTGAAAGAGGGCAGCCAGAAAGTTTTGCTGCTGGCGATGAAGGTGTGTTTTATGCAGCAGAAGACGACCAGTTGCTTATAGGTCCAGATGGCTTTCCGCTAGAAGATTTGAGTGGCAATCCCATTGTAGATGAAAACGGAAATCCTTTAGTTTTGTCCACCGCAGATGCTAGTTCTTATCCGGTTTTGCAATACAGTCCAAACTGTCAGTGTTTTAGAGGTTTTGCTCCAGAAAATGAGGCTAATGAATTTAGGTCGGTAACGGGTTTGTATTTTGATGCAGAATTAGATGTTACGGACAATTGGCTTTTAAGTGGTGCATTACGTACTGAACAATATTCAGATTTTGGTGGAGTGTTTACAGGTAAATTGGCTACCCGGTATTCTATCACGGATGATTTGGCAATAAGAGGTTCTTTTAGTAATGGTTTTAGGGCTCCTTCGCTTCAAGAGTTAAATTATTCGCACACCTTTACATTCTTTGTGGACTTAGATCCTTTTGATGGTACACTTTATCCTAATAATAGTGCGGTAGCAAAAGCCATTGGTATTGGTCAATTAGAAGAAGAAAGGTCTACCAATGTTTCCCTGGGTATAACAGCTAAACTATTTAAAAAGTTAGATTTGAGTATAGATGCTTATTCTATAAGTATTAAAGACCGTTTATTTTCAACAGGTAACTTTAGTGCAGCAGATGCTCCCGTATTAGAACCTTTGATTGGTTCTGGTTTGGCTAGTTTTAGAATTAATGGAGGGGACGTAAGTACAAAAGGGGTAGAAATTGTAGCTAATTATAATGACCGCGTAGGAGAAGGAATGTTGAACCTAAATCTTTCTGCCATATTTTCTGAGCGTACATTTGATGGTGCTAATGTTCCCGATTTAAATACCAATTTATCAGACCAAGAATTAGAAGATTTATACATTGACCGTGCAGTAATTGGCTCTTTTGAAAAAGGCGTGCCTAACACTAATTTTATAGCAACCGCTACATATAGTTTTGGTAAGTGGTCTGCCATGTTAAGGGGTAACTACATAGGAGAAATCTCTAGACTGGATGATGGTTTAGGTACTTTAACAGATGTTAATTTCCCTAATGTCGGAGAACAAGGGTATTCTGATCAAACTTTTTCTGCACAATTTACCACAGATTTAGGAATCACTTTTGCAGCTTCAAAGAATTTATCCTTTACACTAACAGGTCAAAATATTTTTAACAATTATCCTGATTTATACAGAGCAGAAGAGCGTGGTTTCTATTTGTATGGTAATGGACAGCAAGGTTCTCTAGGCGCTAACTACTTAGTTAGGGCGACATTGAGTTTATAATTGATACAACTAAAAGAATAACAACATGAAACAATCATATATAAAAAAAATAATCGCGTTTATAATTCTAATTGCAGCGTTTATATCCTGTGACTTGGAGCGTCTAGAACCAGCTTTGGAAACTGCAGATGGCGGTGGTACAGTAGAAACTTTTATGGCGTATACCATTGAGGCAACGGACCCAGAGGGTTCTAATGTATATGGAAGAGTCGTTTTTTGGAAAACGGATTTAGACCAAACTTTGGTGCAAATTTCTTTATATAATACAATAGATGAGATGTTGCATCCGGCGGTGTTGGTAGAAGGTGCCGCGGGTATGGGAACTACGAGCCTTTTACCAATAGACAATGTAAATGGTAGTACAGGTGAACTAGCAGAGAATAAATTTTTCCTGATTGCGGATACATCTTTTTACGATTCAATTTCTGGGTTAGATGCCCATGTAAGTATAGCACTTAGTCCTACAGACACAACCATTGTGGCGGCTGGGGATATTGGTATAAATGCTGATCCAGTAGATTCTAATTAAATAAGAAACCAAACTAAACCAAGTTTTTAAGACTGACTAGGATTTTTGAGTTAGTTTAAGAGTCGGGTTGATTAGCGGCAGCTATAAACTCGACTCTTTGTATTAAAATAGCTCCTTAACTAATTCTTCTATTTTAGAAATTAGTCGTACAGTAACTTTGGTGTTTTTTAAATTTATTTTATTGGCTTTAGAAACAAAAATAGTAGTGAACCCAAGTTTTTCTGCTTCTAAAATTCGTTGGTCTACGCGCTGCACGGGGCGTATTTCCCCCGCTAAACCAACTTCTGCCGCAAAACATACCCCTTGTGCTATTGCAATATCTGCATTGCTAGATAAAATGGATGCAATCACCGCTAAATCTATAGCAGGGTCATCAACAGAAATGCCGCCAGTAATGTTTAAAAATACATCTTTAGCGGCGAGTTTAAAGCCGGCTCTTTTTTCTAAAACAGCCAACAACATGTTCAATCGTTTTACATTAAAGCCTGTTGCAGAACGTTGTGGCGTTCCGTATACGGCACTGCTCACTAAGGCCTGTATTTCTATGAGTAAGGGGCGCATGCCCTCTACGGTGGCGGCAATAGCCGTACCACTCAATTCACCATTAGTATTAGAAATTAAAATTTCTGAGGGGTTATTTACTTCACGTAGGCCGCTGCCTTGCATTTCATAAATACCTAATTCTGCTGTGGAGCCAAACCGATTTTTTAAGGAACGTAGAATTCTGTACACGTAATTTCTATCGCCTTCAAACTGCAAAACAGTATCTACCATATGTTCTAGAATCTTTGGTCCTGCTATAGTTCCGTCTTTTGTAATATGGCCAACAAGTAATACCGGGGTGCTACTTTCTTTAGCAAATTTTATGAGTTCTGCGGTGCATTCTCTAATTTGAGATATGCTCCCAGCGGCAGATTCTATATAGTCTGTATGCAAAGTTTGTATAGAGTCTATAATGACTAAATCTGGCTCAACCGCAGCTATTTGTTGAAATATATGCTGTGTTTTAGTTTCTGTTAGTATAAAGCAGTTTTCCGCTTGTTTATTTATGCGGTCCGCACGCATTTTTATCTGTTTCTGGCTTTCTTCACCAGAAACGTATAGCACCTTGTAATTTAATTGCAGGGCAACTTGTAGTAGCAAGGTACTTTTGCCAATGCCGGGCTCTCCCCCTAAAAGGGTTAAAGATCCAGGAACTAGTCCGCCACCTAAAACTCGGTTAAATTCTTTATCCTTGGTGTCTAAGCGTACTTCTTTTTCGTTGCTAATTTCTGTAACCCGTAGCGGTCTAGCTGTTTTTTGTAGGGTCGTAGATGTGCCGGATTTCCAACTGGGCTTGCTTTCTTTTTGTACAACTTCTTCTACAACAGTATTCCATTCTTTGCAAGAAGTACATTGACCAATCCATTTTGCGAATTGGGCACCACAATTTTGGCAGAAATAAGCGGTTTTGGTCTTAGCCATTAGCTGTTCTAAAGTTAATTGTAGCTAAGATACGCCTAATGCTTTTTAATAGCCAAAATCGGCTTTAATCGCATCTATTTTTTCTAAAGCCATGTCCTTGGTAAGGAAATCAATTTCGTTCATTAAAAACGATTTTTCAAAAGCCTTCATGGCTTTTTTGGGTTCGCCTTTAAGTTCTAATGCTTCTCCCTCCATATAAAAACCTAGCATAGTCTCTGGATATTGGTCTTTTGCAATTTTAGATAAAGCTTCTAACGACTCAAAGTCGTCTTTTTTAAGTGATGCGGCATATATCGCCATGATATCATTCAATTCGTAATCCCTTTGGTAACCTAACAGTTTTTCTATTAGCTCGTACTTGTTGGTAAGATAGTTTATGGCTGGGTCTTCAGATTTTAATATTTGCTCTTTATATTCTTTAGGGGTTATAGGTCTAAAAGTTTTAAAAGTAGTATCAAAAGCTTCTGCTAGACCATAAGAAACAATAGATACATGGTCTGCATCTTCATACTCTGCAAAGGAATAATGTAAACTTTCTTTGTCTATGGAAGCTACGGCATTGTTTAATTGAAGCAAGCGGTTACGGTCATCTGTCTTTTCCTTTTCTAAAATAAGATGATAGAATAATTCTTGGTCTAATGCTGACAGTCTGGCGGGTACTCTACTTTCCATTTCTGTTGCGAGGACAGGAGAAATGATGGTGTAAGAATTAAATAGGGAGCGGTCCTTAAATAAAAAATAATTGCCAAAATTTGCTGTGATATCATAACCCATAAACATTTTGAATGGAGCTATGCTGTACGAATTTTCTAAATATGGAATAAGCTCCGTTCCTAAAAATTCATAAAATTGTTTGCCTTTATCTGTGGGTAGACCCGAACTTTGATCAAAGTCACAATCTTCCCAGCGAATATCATTTTCTGATTGATGTACGCCTACCACAATACTTTGGGGCATACGGTGTTGATTACTGTAAAATTTGGTGTTGGCAACAACCAAATCAAACAAATAATCAGCGTCCAAGACCACAATTAAAGGGTATTTTTTGTCTTCGGTGTAATCTTCAGGGAAGTAATAAGACACATCTCTGCGTTCTTGTAGTTTAAATGATTCAAAAATTTCCTTTTTTACTTGTGCATTTGTAGCGATACAAAAAAGAAGAAAAAGCGTAAGTAGTGATTTGGACATGGTAAACAGCTTCTGATAACTGCAATTAGCTATCTATTTCTGTTCAATAACGGCAATAGCACAAAGGATATTGCACCAAAAACAACTACCATTAAAGTTTGGGCTATCCACATAATCCATCCAAAGGTATTCCCAGCTATTGCGCTTACTCCAAATAGGCTTAAGGAGCCACTTACAGCAATTGGGTAAAGGCCAATGCCTCCGTTGGTGGTAGACATCGCAAACGCGCCTCCAACAAAGGCGACAAGTAATTGAGATATACTAAGGTCAGCAGTTTCTAAAACAGTAAATTTTATGACCCAAAACATGGCTACGTAGCAGAACCAAATAAGAAAGGTGTAGAAAATAAATAACCACTTATTTTCCATTTTTAAGATACTTGTGATTCCATCTAAAAGCCCATTTAAGAATCCATTTATTTTCTTTGCAAAAGGGGAACTAGATTTTTTTAAAATTCTAATTACTATTACTAAACTAACTATACCTAGGACTAATACTGCAAGCCCAATGATTATGCCCATACCACTTTGGTTTAAGTAGCCAAGTATAATATTGGTTTGTAATAAAAGGGCAGTAAAAATTACCAGAAGAAGCATAATTAAATCAATTACGCGCTCGGTAACAATAGTGCCAAAACCTTTTTCAAAAGGAACATTTTCATAGGTGGTGAGCGCTGTGGCCCGTAAAACCTCTCCAGACCTTGGAATGCCTAAATTGGCAAAGTAAGATAAGAATACAATTAAAACATTGTTGTATAGCTTAGGTTGGTAGCCTAGTGGTTTTAAAAGGTAATTCCAGCGAATAGCCCTAGCTATATGGCTAATAATTCCTATTAAAATAGAAACGCCAATCCAGAATGGATTTGCATTGGTAATACTAGTAACAATAGTTTTGCGGTCCTCTAAAGATGTACTTTGGTAGGAGTACCAAACCAAAAATAGTCCCAAGGCAATTGGGACTATTAGTTTCAATGTTTTTTTTAATTGTGGAGACAAACTAATTCAATAGGTTGTTTGCTTCATTAGGGAACACCAAAGACGGATTAAAAGTTTTAGCTTCTTCTATATCCATCCAAGAATAGGTTATTAAAATCAGAATATCGCCTTGTGCTACTTTTCTGGCAGCGGCACCGTTGAGCGTTATTTCACCAGAACCCCTAGGCCCTGGAATGGCATAGGTTTCTAGTCTTTCTCCATTATTGTTATTTACAATTTGTACCTTTTCTCCACGAATAATATTAGCGGCATCCATAAGGTCTTCATCAATAGTTATACTACCAATATAGTTTAGGTCTGCACCAGTTACTTTTACTCTGTGGATTTTAGATTTAACAACTTCTACTTGCATGGGGCAAAATTACTTAATTTAGGGCCAGATTATCTATAAGTCTAACCTCCTCCGCATAAACGGCAATAAAGGCCCTATATTTTGTGTTTTCTTGTATTTTTTTAATTGGGGTTAACGTGTCTTCATCTGTAATTTCAAAATACTCTAATGTAAAATCGGAGTTGTTTTCATAAAGATTAGTGACACTTTCCTTTATTTCTTGTACACTTTTCGTGCCAAATTTAGATTTGGCAGTTATTAGACTGTTGTATATAAAGTTTGCTTTTTCTCTAGTCGCTTTTGTCAGTCTTTCATTTCTGGAGCTTCTGGCAAGACCGTGTAATTCTCTAGAAATGGGGCAAGGAATAATTTTTACAGGTAATTCTTTAAGGGCAACTAATTTTTTAATGATTTGGAGTTGCTGAAAATCTTTTTCTCCAAAATAGGCCTTGTTAGGTTCAACGGTACGTAGTAAAAGCTCTACTATTGTTGCTACACCGTTAAAGTGCCCAGACCTAAAAGCACCTTCCATTACCTTTTCAAGACCATTAAACTCATACGTTTTAGAGGTAATGTCTCCATCATAAATATTTTCTCTAGTAGGCGTGAATAAAATTATGTCCGCAGATAATGAAGCAAGCAGTTCAATATCTTTTTCAAGGTTTCTTGGATATTTTTCTAAATCTGTGAGATTATCAAACTGGGTAGGATTAACAAAGATGCTAACCACGGTAATGTCATTGTCTTTAAGAGACTCGGCTACTAAGGATAAATGACCTTCATGCAACGCCCCCATGGTAGGTACAAAGCCAATTGTTTGTTGGTCTTCCTTATATTTTTTTAACTGTGCAGAAAGCACATTTTTATCTTGTATTACCTGCATTTTTAATATTAAAAGCGGCCAAAAATACTACAAATACAGCTATTTTGCATAAATTTTGTACTTTTGCAGCTACGTTTTGTCAGATGAACCAAAATTCAATTTATGACCGGTAAAAAGATATTATTCGTATCTTCAGAATTAATACCCTATCTTCCAGAGAATCAAGTTTCAAAAATGTCTTATGAGGCACCTAGAATGGTTAACAGTAATGGTGGCCAGATAAGGATTTTTATGCCAAGGTATGGAAACATTAATGAAAGAAGGCATCAATTACACGAAGTAATTAGGCTTTCTGGGATGAACTTGGTAATCAACGATATGGATATGCCTTTAATAATTAAGGTAGCATCCATCCCAAAAGAAAGAATACAAGTTTACTTTATAGATAACGACGAGTATTTCAAAAGAAAAGCTACGTTTAAAGACAAAGAAGGGAACTTATTTCCCGATAACGATGAGCGCGCTATTTTCTTTGCAAAAGGAGTCGTGGAGACAGTTAAGAAACTAAACTGGTCACCAGATATTATTCATGTTCACGGTTGGATGGCCTCTCTACTGCCTTTATACCTTAAAGAATATTACGCAGACGAGCCTATTTTTATGGATAGCAAAATTGTAACTTCTGTTTACGAACAAGGCTATGAGGGCGCTTTGGATGCTCAAATGATAGATAAGGTTGCTTTTGATGGGATAGATAAAAGTAAGATTGAAGCTATTTCTGAACCCGTCTATAATAATTTGTTAAAGGTAGCAGTGGATTATTCTGATGCAGTTATTTTAGCCTCAGAAGCTGTTCCAGAGACATTAACGGAGCATATTTCTAAACTAGATAAGCCTGTATTGCCATACGTTTCTTTCCAAGAAACAGAAGAGGCGTACGCGGATTTCTATAACAATCAAGTGCTAAAATAAAACCGTATATGGGTTTGCAGAAAAAGGGTTTCCTGGCGATAGCTGGGTTGTTTTTTATGTTTGTATTTGTTGCTTCTTGTGAAGAAGAAATAGATACCATTGGTGAAGGTGTTGTTGCGGGTGAGCCATTTACAACAGGCAAGGTGAGTTTTGATGTTTTTGCCAAGAATAGAAAAATAACGGCAGTACAAACTAATAAACTTCCCGTATATCAAGCTGGTGTGTATAAAGACCCTTTGTTTGGGGAAAGACAAGCGGTAATCACTTCTCAAGTGTCACTGTCTACTACAAACCCTACTTTTGGTACTGTTGTTCAAAGTTCTGAAGCCCTTACAGATTTATCTGGGAATAGAGATACTATTGCAGAAGCGGAAGAAGTTACCTCTGTTTATTTGTACTTGCCTTATTTGCAAGTTCCAGCATTAACAAATGACAGGGATGGTGATGGGGTGCCAGATGAATTGGATGAGGATCCAACGGACCCGAACAGTAATAGTGATGACGACGAAGTTTCGGATATTCAGGAACGTGCCAATGGCACAAATCCGTTGGATAGTGATACGGACGGTGATGGTATCTTGGATGGGGTAGATGAGGACATCATCAGTAATAATTTTCAGAATGAGTATGCTTTGGATAGTATTTTCACCAATGAATTTAAGACTTGGGAAAACAGCAAACAATTAGTTGGTAAGAAGTTTAACTTAAAGGTGGAACGTTCTAGCTTCTTTTTAAGAGATTTGGATCCTAATGCCAATTTTGAAGAAGCACAACCGTACTATAGCAATACAGATATTACTTCTTTTGTAGAAGGGGCAGCTTTATTTGATGGAGAAGTGACTATAGATAATAAAGAGATTATAACTGCATTTGAAGACGATAATCCAGAAACTACAGAGGTAGATGAAAGTAAACAAATAGCTTCTCGTTTAAATCCAGGAGTTTACGTGGAGCTGGATAAGGATTTCTTTCAAACTAATATTATAGACAAAGAGGGGAGTTCAGAGCTTTCTAATCAGGCTAATTTTAGAGACTTTTTGCGTGGATTGCACTTTACAGTAACGCCATCTAGTGATACAGAAGACATGTTGTTGCTTTTTGATATGACTCAAGCTAACATCACCATTAATTATGATTACCAAGATTACGATACAGAATCAGAAACGGAAATTACCTCTAGTAGTAGTTATGTGATAAATTTTTTACAGAATGCTAACGGAATTATTTCTGGCAACGCGGTAAACACTTTTGTAGATCAGCCGTTAGAAGCAGATGTGGCTACACATTTAGATGCATCTGTAGAGAATGCAGAAAGATTGGTGCTTAAAGGTGGTTCCGGTGCTTTTTCTCAAATTCGCTTATTTGGTAATCAGGTAGATGAGGCTACAGGAAAAGTGACTAATGGAGAGGAATTCATCAACCAGATAAAAGCTAATAATTGGATTATTAATGAGGCTAATTTGGTTTTTTATGTTGACCAAAACACGATAAATCAAAAGGGAGGCATCATAAATCCACCTCGTTTATATGTGTACAATTCTGTAACAAACCAGCCTATACATGATTTAACAGATGCTGCTACATCTCAATCTAATTTAGGAAGGTATCCAAATTATGATGGTGTTTTAGAGCAGGATGCTGTTGGGAACGGAATAAAATATACGGTAAAGATTACAGACCATATAAATGATATAATCGTGAGAGACTCTGCAAATGTAGTATTGAATGTTGCATTAACTTCAGATTTATCAATCACGGGGGTAAGAGAAGATATTGTAGAGGGTGAATCTGTAGATTTGCCTGTTATGTCTGCTATAAATCCATTAGGAACTATCCTATACGGCAGCAACGTTCCTGCGCAAGATGAAGCTAAAAAATTAAAGTTAGAAGTCTTTTATACTACAGCGAATTAAGTAAGGTTGGCATACCATTGCTCCGATTTTAGCGTTAAATCATCTAAAAACACTAAGTAAACGCCTAAGGTGCATTACTTTTGGGGTGAAACACTAATCATTATATTAATTAACAGACTACAGTTATGTGTGGAATTGTTGGGTATATTGGGCATAGAGAAGCCTATCCAATTATCATTAAAGGATTACAACGACTAGAATATAGAGGCTATGATAGTGCCGGGATTGTGCTTTATGATGAAGCTGGAACTAAATTAGCTAAAACAAAAGGTAAAGTAGAGGATCTTAAGAAAAAGGCAGAAGATACTATTTCTACTACTGGTAAATTAGGTTTAGGGCATACAAGATGGGCAACACATGGTGTCCCAAATGATACCAATTCTCACCCGCATTATTCTAATTCTGGCAATCTTTGCATCATTCATAATGGAATCATAGAGAACTATGAGTCTATCAAAAAAGAATTAATTAAAAGGGGATACACCTTTACATCTGATACAGACACTGAGGTTTTAGTAAATCTTATAGAGGAGGTTAAAAAAACGGAAGATGTAAAGCTTGGAAAAGCAGTACAGATTGCCCTTAATCAAGTGGTTGGTGCTTATGCTATTGCGGTCTTTGATGTAAATAAGCCAGATGAAATTGTTGTAGCTAAATTAGGAAGTCCTTTGGCCATTGGTATTGGCGAAAACGAATATTTCGTAGCTTCTGATGCAAGTCCATTTATAGAATATACTAATAACGCTGTGTATTTAGAAGATGAGGAAATGGCTATTATTAGATTGGGCAAAGAAATTAAGCTAAGAAAAATTAAAGATGATGCAATTGCATATCCTAATATTCTAGAACTTCAATTAAATATAGAAGAAATAGAAAAAGGAGGTTACGACCATTTTATGCTTAAGGAAATTTATGAACAACCGAGAGCCATCCAAGATACATACAGGGGTAGGCTTTTAGCGGACCAAGGCATAATAAGAATGGCTGGTATTGACCAGAATTTAGAGAAATTCCTGAAGGCTGATAGAATTATTATTGTTGCCTGTGGAACTTCTTGGCATGCTGGTTTGGTTGCAGAGTATATTTTTGAAGATTTGGCGCGTATACCAGTAGAGGTAGAGTATGCTTCAGAATTTAGATATAGAAATCCTGTTATTACGGAGAAAGACGTGTTAATTGCTATTTCTCAATCTGGAGAAACCGCAGATACATTGGCGGCAATTAAAATGGCAAAAGAGCGTGGGGCTTTTGTATTTGGGGTGTGTAACGTGGTTGGTTCCTCAATCGCAAGGGAAACACACGCGGGTGCTTATACCCATGCAGGGCCAGAAATAGGAGTGGCATCTACTAAGGCGTTTACTACACAAATAACCATATTGTCTCTAATAGCCCTAAAATTAGCGAAAGAGAAAGGTGTAATGTCAGACTCTAAATTTCATGAATATCTTACACAGTTAGAGAACGTTCCTGCAAAAGTTGAGCGTGCGCTAAAATCTAATGATGCTATTGAAGAAATTGCTGCAGTTTATAAGGATAGCCCAAATTGCCTGTATTTAGGACGGGGCTTTAATTTTCCAGTGGCTTTAGAGGGAGCTTTAAAGCTTAAAGAAATTAGTTATATACATGCAGAAGGCTACCCGGCAGCAGAAATGAAGCACGGTCCTATTGCTTTGATTGATGAACAAATGCCAGTAGTTGTAATTGCTACGAAGCAGGGGCATTATGAGAAAGTAGTAAGTAATATTCAGGAGATAAAATCTAGAAAAGGGAAGATAATAGCTGTTGTTTTTGAAGGAGATAAAGTAGTTAAAGAAATTGCAGACCACGTGATTGAAGTTCCGGAAACAGAGGAGTTCTTGTCGCCCCTGTTAACTACAATTCCATTACAATTGCTTTCTTATCATATTGCTTTAATGAGAGGTTGTAATGTGGATCAACCCAGAAACTTAGCAAAATCCGTTACGGTAGAGTAATAAGGAATAAATGTTAAAATTATAGAGCCGCCAATTTTGGCGGCTTTTTTTATGGATTTACCACTATAACCTGTGAATATTTAGCAAATAAGTATTATGCATGCATAATTTTTTGGAATTTTCATTGTAGGGAAATCAAAAAAATGTATCTTCCATCCGATAAATTAACTTTTTATTAAAATTTAACTCAAATACTAGACGAATGAGAAAAATCCTATTCGCATTAGCAATGCTCATTGGTGGGGTAGTGTCCGCACAGACTACTGTGACGGGTACTGTTGTAGACCAAAATAATGAGCCTGTTCCCGGAGCTAATATTGTTGTCGTAGGAAAAGCAGAAGGAGCTGTTACTGATTTTGACGGTAACTTTACGTTGAATGCCTCTATTAATCCGCCATTTCAACTTAAAATTACCAGCGTTGGTTTTACTGATGCTACAACTCAAGTAACGCAAAACAACCAAAACCTAACCATTACCATTAATGAGAGTTCTACTTTGTTAGACGAGATTGTAATTTCCGCATCTAGAACTCCAGAAAGAATTTTTGAATCCCCAGTATCTGTAGAACGGTTCGGATTAAAAGAAATTAAGAATACCACCGCAGAATCCTTTTATGGAGGCTTGCAAAATTTAAAAGGGGTAGATATCAATACGAATAGTTTAACCTTTCAATCTGTAAACACAAGAGGTTTTGCCACGTTTGCAAATAACCGTTTTTTACAATTAGTAGATGGTATGGATAACACTGCACCAGGTTTAAACTTTGTATTAGGTAACCTTACAGGAATGTCAGAATTAGATGTTCAAAGTGTAGAGATATTACCAGGTGCATCATCCGCATTGTACGGAGCAGGTGCATTTAATGGTATCTTATTTATGAGAAGTAAGAATCCGTTCGATTTTCAAGGTATTAGTGCATACATAAAAACTGGGATTACCTCTCAGGAAGCAGCAGGTGATAATGAATACTATGACATAGGTGTCCGTGCAGCACACGCGTTTAGTGATAAGGTGGCAGTAAAGGCTAACATCTCTTTTTTACAAGGAGAAGATTGGCATGCAAACAATTATATCGATTTAAATAACCCGGGTGCTGACCGTTCAAACCCAGCCTATGATGGTTTAAATGTTTACGGTGACGAAGTTGGAGACACCTTTAACTTAGATAGGATAGCAGATTTGCCTAGTGGCACTTTAGGCTCAGTATCTGTAACAAGAACTGGTTATGAAGAGCGTGATTTGGCCAACTATAACGCGCAAAGTGTTAAGTCCGATTTTGCAGTTCATTTTAGGCCTTGGGCAAATGACTTTGAAATTATTTTAAATAGCAGAATTGGTAGGGGTACTACAATCTATCAAGGAGCTAACAGATATTCTGTTGCAGGGTTTAAAATGCAGCAGCATAAAATAGAATTAAAAAATGATAACTTCTTTTTAAGAGGATACATTGTTTCTGAGAACTCGGGTGATGCATACGATACGCGTTTCGCTGCAATTAACATAAATAGAAGGTGGAAATCTGATGAAGATTGGTTTAGGCAATATCTGAATACCTTTATCGGAGCAAAATTAGGAATTGGTACCGGAGTGCAGTTGTCTGATGAGGTGGCGCATGCCGCGGCAAGAGCTGCTGCAGATACTGGTCGTTTAATTCCTGGTACTCCTGAGTTTCAAAGTGCTTTCAATGCGGTTACCAGTGACGGAGATTTAACCACTGGGGCTAAGTTTATAGATAATACTAAATTTCGCCATGTTAATGGTAACTACAATTTTGCACATTTAATCAATGATTGGGCAGACATTCAGGTTGGTGGTTCATTTAGAGAGTATGAATTAAGTTCTAATGGAACTATTTTTACGGATTTCGATGGACCTATTACGTATAATGAATTTGGAGCTTATGCGCAATTGCAAAAGAAAATGGCAGACGAGCGTATTAAGTTAACCTTGTCTGCAAGGTATGATAAGAACGAATTTTTTGACGGATTTTTATCGCCAAGAGCGGGTATATCAGCTACCTTAGGTGAAAATAGAAACCACAATATTAGAGCATCTATTCAACAAGGTTTCCGTAATCCAACAACACAGGATTTATTCATTGGCTTAGATGCGGGTAGAGCAATTTTAGTGGGTTCTGCTCCAGATAATTTAGATCGTGATGTAAGAACATACACGCTAGATCCAAATAACAGTGGGGCATTATTAACTGGTTCTCCAACGGTTACAATTTCTGGACGTTCGGCATACGAAAACTCTTTTACTGCAAGTTCTGTTCTGCGTTTTGCTGAAACTCAAAATCCTTTAGATTTAGAAATAGCAAATCCCGAAATTATTAAACCAGAAGAGATTACAGCCATAGAATTAGGTTATAGAACCCAATTGGGTAAATTTACCATTGATTTAAGTGGTTATTATAATAGCTATAAAAACTTCATATCCAATGTAAATACAGTGGTTCCTTTTTATGGAGATGTAGCATTAACACAAACAATACCTGAAAGTATAGATTCAAATAAAACACCTTTAGCAATTGCGGCTATTGCAAATAATGATTGGCAAGTATATCAAACCTATACAAACTCAGATGTAGATATTAATTCTTGGGGAGCTACTATCGGTGTTGATACTAAGATTTTTGGGAATTATGATTTAGGAGTAAATTATACCTATGCAGATTTAGATTTTGATAAAGCTGCTAATCCAGATTTTAGAACAAACTTTAACACACCAGAACACAAGTTTAAAGCTTCTTTTGGAAATACAGAGTTGTTCAAAAACTTTGGATTTGGTATTAACTACAGATGGAGTGATTCTTTTTTCTGGGAAGCTAGTTTTGCTGACGGAGAGGTGCCTTCTTATTCTGTGTTAGATGCACAAATTAATTACAGTGTTCCTTCTATAAAATCTGTTTTTAAAGCAGGTGGTAGTAACATTTTAGGTGAAGAATATTTTACGGCTTTTGGTAGTGGTAACATAGGTTCTATTTTCTATGTTTCTTGGACCATAAACCCATAATTATAATAACACTAACTAAATATTTATAAGGGCATCTGTAATGATGCCCTTTTTTGTTTGCAAAAAAGGAATTGGAAGTTTCTATATAAGAACGGAATACCATATCTTTGCGCCCGAAAAAAATACCGTTCTTCTTCATTAAGAAGATGAATTAATTGAAATACTGAAGTAATGTCTAAAGTTACAGGAAAAGTTGCCCAGATTATTGGCCCGGTTATCGATGTAGAGTTTGAGTCCGGAACAGAAATCCCAAAAATCTACGATTCATTAGAGGTAAAGAAGCCAGATGGATCACTTTTGGTGTTGGAAGTACAATCTCATATCGGTGAAAATACTGTTAGAACCATCTCTATGGATTCTACAGATGGTTTAAGCCGTGGTGTAGATGTGGTTGCTACAGGTAGTGCCATTCAAATGCCAATAGGTGAGGATGTATATGGTCGACTATTTAATGTGATTGGAGATCCTATTGATGGTCTTCAAGAGTTGCCAAAAAGTGGTGATAACGGACTTCCTATTCACCGTGAGGCTCCTAAGTTTGAAGATTTATCAACTTCTACTGAAGTTTTATTTACAGGAATCAAAGTAATCGACTTAATTGAGCCATACGCAAAGGGTGGTAAAATTGGTTTGTTCGGTGGTGCTGGTGTTGGTAAAACAGTATTGATTCAGGAATTAATTAATAACATTGCTAAAGGTCACGGTGGTCTTTCTGTATTTGCTGGTGTAGGCGAGCGTACAAGAGAGGGTAACGACCTTTTAAGAGAGATGTTAGAGTCTGGTATTATTAAATACGGTGATGATTTCTTGCACTCTATGGAAGAAGGCGGATGGGATTTAGCCAAAGTAGATAAGGAAGCAATGAAAGAATCTAAGGCTACCTTCGTATTTGGTCAGATGAACGAACCACCTGGTGCACGTGCACGTGTGGCACTTTCTGGTCTTACTATTGCGGAGTATTTCCGTGATGGAGCTGGTGACGGTCAAGGGAAAGACGTACTATTCTTTGTTGATAATATTTTCCGTTTTACACAAGCGGGTTCAGAGGTATCTGCACTTTTAGGTAGGATGCCTTCTGCAGTAGGTTACCAACCAACTTTGGCTACAGAGATGGGTGCAATGCAAGAGCGTATTACTTCTACTAAAAGAGGTTCTATTACGTCTGTACAAGCGGTTTACGTACCTGCGGATGATTTAACGGATCCTGCACCTGCAACAACATTTGCTCACTTAGATGCTACTACAGTACTTTCTAGAAAGATTGCAGAGTTGGGTATTTATCCTGCGGTAGACCCATTAGATTCTACATCTAGAATTCTTACACCAGAAATTTTAGGTAAAGATCATTACGGTTGTGCACAACGTGTAAAAGAGTTATTACAACGTTATAAAGAGTTACAAGACATTATAGCTATTCTTGGTATGGAAGAACTTTCAGAAGAGGATAAACTAGCAGTAGGTAGAGCTAGACGTGTACAACGTTTCTTATCTCAGCCTTTCCACGTAGCTGAGCAGTTTACTGGTATTCCAGGAGTGTTAGTAGATATCAAGGAAACCATAAAAGGATTTAACATGATTATGGACGGTGAACTAGACCATTTGCCAGAATCAGCGTTTAACTTAAAAGGTACCATAGAGGAAGCTATTGAGGCTGGCGAGAAAATGTTAGCAGAGGCTTAATATTTGGTTTAGATTATAGTGCTAACTAAAATAACGCCCAACTTTTAATATAATTAAGATGTATTTAGAAATAGTTTCTCCAGAAGCAACCTTATTTTCAGGTGACGTAACATCTGTTACTGTACCAGGTATAAATGGCGAGTTTCAAATGTTGGCAAATCACGCCCCTATAGTTTCTCTATTGCAAGAAGGCGATGTTAAAATACAAGGGAATGTTGAGATTGTTAATGAGTTTAAGGATAAGTTCTTAAAAGGGAGTAATGGAGACATGGTTTTGCCGATTAAAAGTGGAACTATTGAAATGAAGGATAATAAAGTGATTGTATTAGCAGATTAAGGCTATATAATTCCTTAAAATAAAAAAGCCCAACTTTAATGGTTGGGCTTTTTTATTTAAGCATAATCAAGGACCATTTTTTCCCATCTGCACTGTATCTTAATAGTTCTTTAAACCCAATAGTTTGATGAGCCTGCATAGAGCGCTTATTGGTACAATCTACTTCTGTAATAATGGATTCTATTGTTTCTGGGAGGTAGTGCTTCATTGCTTTATAAAGACCTCTAAACAAACCTTGACCTCTGTGCGATTTAGCAATACAAATCTGCCCCATAGCCATGAAGTTTACAGGAATTTTGAGTTTTTCTATTTCCGCGAACATCGGTTTTAATATAGGTATAGTATCTTTAAATGTGGGATGCATAGACAGTGCATAGCCTACAACCATATTCTTATCTTTTGCAATAGTGTGCGGATGTTTTTTATTTAGCAATCTTAAAATATCAAAATCATGTTCCACAGTTACAAATCCCTGATGAATGACTTCTTCTGGAACCAAATTTTTGGCCAAATTTAATTGTTGCAGGGCTAATATTTGATGAAGTTCTTCATCGCTAGAAACTTTTGTATAGTGCACCATCAAACTAAAGATACTATTTTTACCTAAATGCAAAATTTTCCCAAAAAGTTAAAAAACAGACTAGAAGAAAGAGCTAGAACCAATAGCCTGCGAAAGCTATCTGTACCAAATAGTTTGGTAGATTTCTCATCCAATGATTATTTAGGTTTCGGCAAAACTTCTGGGTTGGAAAGTTTACAACAAAAGAGTAATGGTGCTGGTGGTAGTAGGTTGCTATCTGGAAATCATGGGGGATATATCGCTTTAGAATCGTATTTATCCTCACTGTTTAACCAAGAAGCTGGCCTAGTTTTTAATTCTGGTTATGACGCCAACTTAGGTTTTTTTGCTGCAGTACCACAAAAAGGCGATGTAGTGCTATATGATGCGCTTTCTCACGCTAGTATAAGAGATGGTATTTTGCTTAGTAATGCGCAAGCATTCAAGTTTCGCCATAACGATTTAAATCACCTAAAAGAACGTTTAGAGCATTTTAGGAAAGATAATTTGGCAGATGAAATATATGTGGTAACGGAGTCTGTCTTTTCTATGGACGGAGATAGTCCAGATTTAGTGTCCTTATGTGCTATTTGTAATAAATTTAATGCGCTAGTAATTGTGGATGAAGCACATGCAGTAGGTGTCTTTGGTTTAGGATTACTACAGCAATTAGGCATATCCAAAAAAGTATTTGCGCAAATTATCACTTTTGGTAAAGCTTTGGGGAGTCATGGTGCAGCTATTCTAGGAAGTAAGGATCTTAAAAGTTACTTAGTAAATTTTAGTAGAAGTCTTATATACACCACCGCATTATCCGAACATGCTACGAATGTTATTTTACAGAATTTTAAATATTTACGTTCAGCTAAAGGTGAAAATTGTAGAAAAAAATTACTACATAATATTGCATATTTTAAAACTAAGATGGCAGAATTAGAATTGACTAAAAAATTTATTACTAGCGATTCTGCCATACAAGCATTGGTGTTGGGTAACTTGGATAAAGCGAAAACAGCATCAGAAAATCTTAGAGTTGCAGGTTTTGATGTGCGTCCTATTTTAGCGCCTACAGTTCCTAAGGGAGCAGAACGTCTTCGTTTTTGTATCCATAGTTATAATAGTAAGGAGGAAATAAAGGCTATTTTTACAATAATCAAAAAAACAATAGATGACTAAAGAGTTGGTGACTTTAGGGAGTTTTGAGTTTTTGTCCGATGTGCAGGTGATAAAAGGAAAATTGGAATCTGAAGGCATATCGGTTTTCCTTAAAGATGCAAATACCGTAGGTATTGAGCCATTCGCTTCTAATGCTATTGGGGGTATAAAATTACAAGTACATCCTGTAGATGAGGATAGAGCTAGAGCTATCTATGATGAAGTTAGGACCTATGCCCAAGATACCAACGGTGAGTTTGTAAAATGTCCAAATTGTAAAAGGCAAAAATCAGAGGTTTACTATTCTAGAAACACCTTACTTTACAAACTCTTTCCTTTTTTAGAACCTAAAAAGTACCGTTGTTTGCATTGTAAATTTATAAGAAGAGCGGAATCATGAAGTTGTTTATTACTGGAATTTCCACAGAAGTTGGTAAAACTGTTGTAGCTGGTATAGTTACCGAGGCATTGCAAGCAGATTATTGGAAACCAATACAGGCTGGAGATTTAGATAATTCTGATAGTCATAAAATTAAGAATTACATAACCAATACTAAAACCGTAATACATCCTAATAGTTATGCCCTGCAAACCCCAATGAGTCCACATGCTGCCGCGGCTATTGATGGGGTAGCTATAGATTTAAATAAAATTATAGAGCCAACAACAGATAATAATTTGGTAGTAGAAGGGGCAGGTGGATTGTTAGTGCCTTTGAATGATAAGGACACCATTTTAGATTTAATACAGCCAGAATATAAGGTTATTGTGGTGTCTAGACATTATTTGGGAAGCATAAACCACACCCTATTAACTATAAATGCCTTACAAGAAAAGGGTTGCCAAGTAGGTGTTGTATTTAGTGGCAATGAACACCCTACAACAGAAAACATTATTCTAAAAAAAACAAAGGCAAAGTTTATCGGTAGAGTAAATGAAGAACCTGAATTTAATAAAGATGTGATTCTAAAATACGCAGTATCTTTTCAAAAGCAATTGGTTAACTGGTAATGTACAGAAATAGATATACGCATAAGAATATTAAGCTTCTTTATTATTTAAAAGGAGTATATCTAGAGGTGCTTACCAATACTAACATGCAATTCTCTATAGCTAAAGAATTAGCTGCCTTAACTACAAAGGAGTTAGAAACCGTAAAAACTAGGTTAAAGTATTATTGCAATATAGACCAAGAATTCAGTTTAACAGATTGCACTATACCTATACATCAACTAAAAAGACCTAAAAGAACAACTACCTATTATTTTGATTTAATTGAGTACACTCGCTATTTCAACACCAATTTAAAATTGAAGTATCTTTTTGGAGATATTGTAGAAATACCAGAATTACCAACTTTGGTAAAGAGCAGGCCCATATTAGGACCCAATGAGAATTCAATCCTATTTAAATTTAATAAAATTAGACACTTTACATTTACGGATGATAGAAAGGGTTGGGCTACAAAAAAGGATGCTCTTATGGGTAGAGCAAATGTTAAACAAGAGCATAGAAGGGCATTTTACAGAAAATATTTTGAACATCCATTGTGCAATCTAGGCCAGATTAATAAAAACACAACGCACGACCAATGGTATAAACCTAAAATTACGATTAAGGACCATCTTAAATACAAGTTTATTCTGTGTTTAGAAGGTAATGATGTAGCAAGTAATTTAAAGTGGGTAATGTCTTCTAATTCGTTAGCGGTGATGCCAAAACCAAAATTTGAAACCTGGTTTATGGAAGGGCACCTAAAACCCAACGAACATTATGTAGCTATAAAAGATGATTATTCTGATTTGGAGGAACGTTTAGAATACTATTTAAGCAAGCCGCAAGCCGCAATTGAACTTACCCAACATGCCAATGCATATGTAAGGAGTTTTAGAAATGCTAAAATTGAAAATGCGCTGTGCTATTTGGTGCTAGAAAAGTATTTTGTAAAAAGTGGACAAATGAAACCCTTAAGTCAAGAATTCTACAATTAGTCTAGCTTTAAAAGTATCCCTTTAAAGGTATATATGAGTATTTTTGCTTTCTGAAAATCTAAAATACGTTAAGATTGAATCTTTCAGAAAGAGATAAAAAATACATTTGGCATCCACTTACCCAACATAAGTTACATCCTAACACATTGGCGATAACTAGGGCGCAAGGGGTGTATTTGTATGATGAAGCAGGGAAAAGTTATATCGATGGTATTTCTTCATGGTACACTGCCGTTTACGGTCATTGTAACCCAATAATTACGAACCAAGTAGCGGCCCAAATGAAAACCTTAGACCAAATAGTGTTTAGTGGTTTTACCCATGAGCCTGCTGTAAAACTTTCCGAAGCGTTAATTGCCATATTACCAGATAATCAACAAAAATTATTTTTTAATGATAATGGTTCCACAGCAACAGAAGTGGGCATAAAAATGGCATTACAATATCATTTTAACCAAAAAAAACCTAGAAATAAGATTTTAGCTTTTGAAGAAGGGTTTCATGGTGATACTTTTGGAGCCATGTCTGCTTCTGGATTATCCGTTTACAATGGCCCTTTTGAAGAGCATTTTATAGCTGTAGAACGTATTCGCGTGCCTACAAAAGCAAATGTAGAAGAGGTTTTAGAGCACTTACAAAGCCTGTTGCAAACAGAAGATTTTGCAGGCTTTATCTATGAGCCTTTGGTACAAGGTGCAGCAGCAATGAAAATGCACGATGCAGAGGGTTTAGATAGTATGTTGCGTTTGTGTAAAAAATATGGAACTCTGACCATTGCAGATGAAGTAATGACCGGCTTTGGTAAAACAGGAACCATTTTTGCCTCGGACCAGCTAGAGACCAAACCAGATATTATTTGTCTATCAAAAGCATTATCGGCTGGTTTGGTGCCCATGGCAATTACAAGTTGTTCTCAAGAAGTTTTTGATAAGTTTTATTCTGATGATATTGGTAAAGGCTTGTTTCACGGGCATACGTATTCTGGCAACCCTTTAGCGTGCACGGCAGCATTAGCAGCTATTAATCTATTACAGACAAAAGAAATTCAAGACGGAATTTCAAATGTAATTAAATGGCATAGCAACTTCGCACAAGAGATGGCATTGCATCCAAAAGTGGAAAACGTACGCCAGCTTGGTGTTATTTTTGCGCTCGATCTAAAAGTGAAGATGGAGCGTTACGGAAATTTAAGGGATATGCTTTTTAAACACTTTATGGACCAAGGTGTTTTTTTAAGACCCTTAGGGAATACCATTTATATTTTAGCGCCATACATCATAAAAGAAGAGGAAATGCAGCATATTTATGCAGCTATTAGAAAAGCACTAGATTTATTTTAAGTTATGTTTAAAAATCCAGTGTACATTACAGCATTAGGATCTATTTCGGCCTTAGGGCACACGGCAAGTCAGATTAAAGCTGCTTACAAAGAGGAGCACCATTACTTAAGCGAGATTCCGTTTAATACTACTAGCGTATGGGGAGCAAAATTAAATAAGACATCAGCCTTAGAAATTCAAAAACTTAAGGAAAGTGATTCTAAGTACAAATCATTAGACAATTCCGTTTTATACGCGCTATTTGCTGCTAGAAACGCGTTTAAAGCCTCGGGATGGGATGCTGCTACAGATTTTGGCATCAATATAGGCTCTTCGCGTGGCGCTACGGCGCTTTTTGAGGGATATCATAAAGAATTTTTAAAGGATGGAAAAACGGCAACATTGGCTTCTCCTACAACAACCTTAGGAAATATTTCTAGTTGGATTGCGCATGACTTAGGTACAAAAGGCCCAACAATCTCCCACTCTATTACCTGTAGTACTGCATTGCACGCCATGTTAAATGGCATAGTTTGGTTACAAAGCGGAATGGCAGAAAAATTTATGGTAGGCGGTAGTGAAGCTCCTTTAACCCCATTTACCATTGCACAAATGAAAGCTTTAAAAGTGTATTCTAAAGAAAGTGGAGTCTATCCTTGCAGAGCAATGGATTTAAAGAAAGAAACGAACACTATGGTGCTTGGAGAAGGTGCGGCTGTTGCATGTTTAGAAACGGGTAACCCCAAAAATTACAGGGCTAAGATATTGGGAATAGGCTATGCAACTGAGCGGTTAAAACATAATGTCTCTATTTCTTCTGATGCGCAATGTTTTCAAGATGCTATGCAAATGGCCTTGCAAAATGCGGAGCTTTCCAGTGTAGATGCCATAGTTATGCATGCACCAGGAACTATTAAAGGAGATACTTCAGAATATAACGCTATTCATAAAGTTTTTGGAGAAAACAGGCCCTTTTTAACGACCAATAAGTGGAAAATTGGGCACACCTTTGGAGCTTCAGGAATGTTAAGTTTAGAACTAGGATTGCTACTGTTAGAGCAACAGCAAGGTATTTCTTCGCCTTTTTATCAAAATATAAATAAGGAATCTTTCAAATCTGTGCTCATAAATGCAGTAGGTTTTGGCGGCAATGCAGTATCGGTAATCCTATCAAAATAAATTCTACTTTAAAAATGTTGATACTACAACAAAACTAATTTTTATTAGAATATCATTCGTAATACCTATTTTTGACCATCCAAAATAATGGAACTATGACAGAGACGAGACATAATTGGACCAAAGAAGAGATATTGGAAATTTATAACAAGCCAATGATGGATTTGTTGTTTGAAGCTGCTAATATACATAGACAGTATCACGACCCCAATACGGTTCAGGTGTCTACTTTGTTATCTATTAAAACCGGTGGTTGCCCAGAAGATTGTGGTTATTGCCCACAGGCTGCAAGATACCATACAGATATAGAAGGCAACGACCTAATGAGTGTAAACCAAGTTAAAGCGCAAGCACTCAGAGCAAAAGCCTCTGGTAGCTCAAGGGTATGTATGGGAGCTGCCTGGCGTAATGTAAAAGACGGCCCAGAATTTGACCAAGTACTAGAGATGGTGCGTACTATTAATAAGCTAGACATGGAGGTTTGTTGTACCTTGGGTATGCTTACAGAAAACCAAGCCCAACGTTTAGCAGAAGCAGGTTTATATGCCTATAATCATAACTTAGATACATCAGAAGAATATTACAAAGAAGTAATATCTACTCGTGGATTTGAAGACCGTTTACAAACTATTGACAACGTAAGGAAAACCAATGTTACTGTTTGTTCTGGCGGAATCATTGGTATGGGAGAAAAAGTAGAAGACCGTGCAGGAATGTTAGTCGCACTTTCTACTCTTGACCCACAACCAGAATCTGTGCCAATTAATGCCCTAGTTTCCGTAGATGGAACTCCTATGGAAAATGAGAAGCCTGTAGAAATTTGGGAAATGATTCGTATGGTAGCTACTACGCGTATTGTGATGCCAAAAACCCAGGTTCGTTTATCTGCTGGTAGAACAAGTATGAGCAGAGAGGGGCAGGCCATGTGTTTCTTTGCTGGTGCCAATAGCATATTTGCAGGAGATAAACTTTTAACTACACCAAATCCGGATGTTAATGAGGATATGGAAATGTTTAAAACCTTAGGTTTAATTCCGCAGAAACCCTTTGTAAAAGGAGCGCAGCCTAAGACAGTAGCGGCAGAAGATTCACAATTTGAAGCCATGGGCGAAAAACCTAAATGGAGCAGACCAGGGCATAAAATTGACCGTAATGAAGCCGCAAAGGAGAAAGCAAAAGTCCTTACTAAAAGTTAAGAAAAGGTTACCTACCCCATCATTTTACTATTTTTGTAGATTAAATTAGTTTTAGATTGAAATTGAATCTACAGCAAATTCCAAGAGTAAAAACCTTGACAAAGGAGGCTTTTCTACACGATTATTTTAGACCCCAAAAACCTGTGGTTATAGAAGAAATGATTGCAGATTGGCCAGCCTACAGTAAATGGAATTTGGACTACATGAAAAAAGTAGCAGGGGATATTGAAGTTCCTTTGTATGATGATAGACCCGTAAAGCACGATGAAGGTTTTAATGAACCGCATGCGAAAATGAAAATGGCCGCTTATGTGGATTTACTGAAAAAAGAACCTACCAAATACCGAATTTTTCTGTGGAATATTCTTAAAGAAGTGCCACAACTGCAAAAAGATTTTAGTTTTCCAGACTTTGGAATTAGATTAATGAAAGGCCTGCCCATGCTTTTTTTTGGCGGAAAAGACTCGTATACCTTTATGCATTACGATATTGATTTGGCCAATATTTTTCATTTTCATTTTGAAGGTAAAAAAGAGTGTATACTTTTTTCGCAGTCCGAAACCAAACATTTGTACAAGGTGCCCCACTCTTTAATTACTAGAGAGGATATAGATTTTTCCAATCCAGATGTTAGCCAATGGCCAGCATTAAAAAACGCAAAAGGCTATATTACCCAATTAGAACATGGCAATGTACTGTACATTCCAGAAGGCTACTGGCACTACATGCGGTATATTACGCCAGGTTTTAGCATGAGTTTAAGGGCTATTGCCAGAAAACCTAAAAATTTTGCAAAAGCCCTTTATAATATTTTTCTGATGCGTCATTTTGATAATGCCATGCGTAAATGGAAGGGCCAAGCTTGGATAGACTATAAAAACCAACAGGCAGTGGTAAGAACCAATGCCCGTTAGTTCTGGGTTGGTCTGTGGTTATTCGTATTTTAAATGTGCTACTAAATCTATCTTTAGTGCCTTTAGTGCTTGTATTAAAATTACGGCTAAGGTTAGGGTTAACATAAGTGCCATGGTAATTGCAAAAGGTGCCAAGGGCACATTTATTCGGTATGCAAAATCTTCTAGCCACCTATCTGCCAACAAATAAGAAATAGGTAAGGCAATGCTCAATGCTATTACTGCAATTAATATAAACTCTTTTATCAAGCTTAATATCAAAGTTTTTTCAGATGCTCCCAATGTTTTACGGATGGCCACTTCTTTGTAGCGTTGTTGCACACTATGAGATGCTATTGCAAACAATCCTAAAAGCGAAATGAATATCATTAAGAACGATAAAATGGTCACCAAGGTTTCTAAGCGTTTTTGTTTTGCGAATGTCTTGGCAAAATTCTGGTCTAAAAACTCGTATTTAAATGGAAATCTAGGTTCAATACTTTGGGTCCAAAAATCCTCAATGCTTGCTACGGTTTCGGTAATAGCAGTGCCATTTAATCTTACCATTAAATGGGTAGGTTTACCCCAATCTCCGGTTTCCCCTTTTAAATAGGGCATATACAGGGCAGGGTATGCTCCTTGGTCAAAACCCTTGGCAATGTAATTGTCTACAACGCCAATGATAGTGCCTTTATACCCCCAATATTCTACTTGTTTTCCTATGGGGTCTTTAAATTGAAAGTTAGAAACCAATTTTTGGTTTACAATAATCTCATTGGCGTAAATGGTATCCCCATCATTATCCAAGAATACTTGAGAGGTGTCAACATCCATCCAATCTTTGGTAAAGTTTTTACCCTTATTCAGTTTTATACCCATGGTAGGTATAAAATCAGCATCAATAAAATGCATATCTGCTTGGAAACTCAGTTCTTGATAATCCACGTTAGAATTGGAGCCAAAGCCAGCATACGTGCCAGGAGGTCTGGTGCCAGTAGCCACCGCGGCAACACCATCTATCTTTCTAAGTTCTTGTTTAAAAGTAGCTAACTTATTATGGGTCTCTCCTGCATTTCTAATGTTTATAATTAACATCTGTTCTTTGGTAAAACCCAAATCTCTGTTATTCATGTAATGCAATTGCGATTTGATTACAAATGCAGAAATAAGAAAGATGCCAGAAATGCAAAACTGAAATACAATCATGCCTCGCTTTAACTTTTGGCCACTTTTAGACCTACTAAAATTGCCTTTTAAAACTTTTACCGGATTAAATTGACTTAGGTAAATGCCTGGAAATAATCCGGAAATTAAAATTAAGATGGTGATTATACCAAAGCCCCACCACCATTTGTTGTATGCACTTAGCAACTCCAAATCAGTGCCCATTAAGGTGTTAAAAGGAGGCAATACAATTTCTATTAATGCCAAGGATACCAACAAAGCAAGAGCACATTGCAGGGCAACCTCAAAAATAAATTGGGCTATAACTTTTAGTTTAGACGTTCCTAATGTTTTTCTAATGGCAACTTCTTTGGCACGTTTAGTGGCTCCAGAAATGCTTAAATTGATAAAGTTGATGGCAGAAATAACCAAAATAAGCAGCGCAAAAACAGCTAGAATGTAAAGCGTGTTGGCTCCTTTCCCCATTAAAGCCTTACCAAAAAGATGTCTATCGGCAAGGTTTTCAATGTACATGGCTTCTTCTTTTTGTTCCAAATATTGCTCGTAGGTTATACCCCAGGATTCGTAGGTGTTTTGATCGTAGAATTCATCAAACTTTTTATTAAATGCGGCCACATCTACTCCCTTATGCAGCATAAAATATGCATCGTAATTAAAATTGCCCCAGTGGTCATTATTGTCGGCTTTTAAGTCCATTAAACGTAAAACGGAATGTTTCTCATCACTTGGAAAACCATCGGTTCTGTATACTGCGGCAATAGTAAAATTGTAGGGTTCGTTGCGGTATAAAGACGCTATGGTTTCTCCAACAGGATTTACATCGCCAAATAATTCCTTAGAGAATTCTTCGCTTAATACCAATTGGCTATCGTCCTTAAAAAGATTTGTAGTATCCCCATATTTTATGGGATAGGGAAAAAATTTAAAGAAATTGGCTGTGGTGCGTTTGGCACTAGAGATAACTTTTTTGCCGTCTTTATTAAACAAGATGCCACTGTCATAATTCATTATTAAGGCGTCTTCTAGCTCTGGGAGTTGTTCAAGTGCAGTTTTAACCATAATGCGGGGTGCACTTTCCCAGACTTCGCCATTGTCAAAAAGGCGTATAGGACGGTAAATACGGTCTAGGTTAGGATTCCATTTTTCATAACTCAGCTCTTTACTTACAAATAGAAGAATAAGAACAAATGTGGTAACACCAAGAACTAACCCTAATATGTTGATGATAGGGTATAACGGACTTTTCTTAAGGTGCCTTGTGAAAATTCTTAACCAGGAATAAATCATGATTGTTCGTTTTTTGATGGATGATTAAACTATGGCTACTTGTCTTTGATTCTCTTTTTCCATTAAGATATTACCATCTTTTAGAGTTACGATTCGGTTGCTAAAACTGGCGTCATAACTAGAATGGGTTACCATTAAAATGGTAGAACCTTGATGGTTAAGCTCAGACAACAACTCCATTACCTCATTGCCATTGGTGCTGTCCAGATTACCGGTAGGTTCATCTGCCAAAATTATTTTTGGGGTGGTCACCAATGCACGGGCAACGGCAACGCGTTGTTGTTGCCCACCAGAGAGCTGTTGTGGATAATGTTTATTTCTATGTGCAATATTTAAACGCTCCATTACGGCGATTACTCGTTCTTTGCGTTCTTTTTTAGCAATATTGTTGTAAACAAGTGGCAATTCTATATTCTCATACACATTAAGCTCGTCTATTAAATTAAAGTTCTGAAAAATGAAACCGATGTTTTCTTTCCGTACTTGGGCTCTGTCTTTTTCTTTTAGGCCATGCATTTCTTGTCCTAAAAATTGATAACTCCCGCTATCAAAAGAATCTAACAAGCCTATAACGTTAAGTAAAGTAGATTTGCCGCACCCAGACGGTCCCATAATGGCCATAAAATCGCCTTGGTTTACCTGTAAAGAAATTTGGTTTAAAGCAGTAGTTTCTACTTCTTCAGTACTGTAGGTTTTTAAAAGTTGCTGTATAGTAATCATGCTAAAACGTTTAAAATTAGATTGATGATGAATTTTATTAACTGTATCATGGTTTTAATCTTCCAAGTATAGAATGTCTTTGTCTTTATAATCGTTGTAAGAAGATGTAATTACCCTGTCTCCTGCTTGTAGGCCATCTAAAACCTCATAAAAGTGTGCATTGACTTTACCAATGGTTATACTGCGTTTTAAGGCTTTACTATCACTGGTAAGCACAAAAACAAATTGGCCGCCGCTCGAGGTATAAAAAGTGCCTTTTGGTAATAATAAAGCCGATTTTTCCTCTTTTGAAAGGTATAGTTTAACAGGTACGGTCATTCCTTGATTTATACTCTTGGGCGCTTTCTCTTTAAAATTCAATTCTACTTGAAATTTGCCATTGACCACCTCTGCCACTACATTTTTTATGAATAAAGGGTATAGACTGTCATTCATTTCCAAATGTGCCTCTTGCCCTTTGGCTACGTCATTAAAATAATACTCATCTGCTGCTAAAACTAACTTATAGCCATCTTGCATGTCTAATTTGCCAATAAGCTCACTTTTGTTATACGATTTTCCAAGGATGGGATTAAAAGAAGAAAGCAGCCCAGATGCCGGTGCCTTAACAATGAAATTTTCTTTGTTCTGTCTTAATTGTTCTAGACTTTCTTCCATTTTGGTAATGGATGCGTTTATCAAATGCAACTGATTGGCCCGGTCCTGTTGCTCCTTTTTAACATGTACCTTAATATTTTGCTGTTGTTTGGATTGAAAGCTATAGGTTTCTTGCGATTTTAAGTAGTCATTTTTACTAATAACACCTTTTCTATATAATGTGGTATCCATGCTATATTGGCGTTCTGCATTGTTGTAATTGTAAGTCATTTCAATTAAATCCCGATCCAATAGCATTTGCTGATTTTTTATGGCGATTCTGGTATTTCTTAGGTTGTTTATTTGTTCTATTATGGCTGTTTCTTGGGTAAGGTAGCCCAATTCTGCATTAGGGTTGTATAGCTCTAAAAGTAATTGCCCTTCTGTAACTATATCGCCATTTTGTGCATAGATTTTTTTTACAGAACCGCTTTCTATGGTATTTATTTGTAAGGTATTTAGTGGATGCACTTGTGCGTTAAATAAAGCCATATCTTCAAATAGACCTTTGGTTACTGTTTTGATACGTAACCGCTCTTTTTTAATCCTAACTTTTTGGTTAGCATCAAAAGCAGACCATAATGCAAAGCCCAATAGCAAAAGAGGTAAGGCTATTAGGGCAATCTTTTTAGTAGGATTTTTCTTTTTTTCTATTTTTTGGTCCATGCTATTCATTTTCAGTGGTATGTAAGCTTATATCGTGCCATTAAAATAAACATCTGTAAGTAACTGATAATCAATGAAAAATAATATTGAATAAATTTTAAACTGTTCATTATCGAACACTTACTTGTTCATTATCGAACAACTTGCTAACATTGGGTATGGCAAAGCAAGAGGCAACCGTACTAATTCTAGATGATGATAAAGACATTCTTTTTTCCATGGAGGTGTTTTTAAAAAGACATTTTAGCAAAGTACTTACAACAACCAATCCTAAAGAATTGGTAACCATGCTTAACAAAACAGTCTTGCATTTGGTGGTAATGGATATGAATTTTAGGGCAGGAGACCAGAGTGGTAAAGAAGGTTTGTATTGGCTTAAGTTAATAAAAGAACGTTCTCAAGAAACCATGGTGGTGTTAATGACGGCATATGCCAATGTAGATTTAGCGGTGGAAAGTTTAAAAAAAGGGGCTTTCGATTTTGTTTTAAAGCCTTGGGACAATGATAAGCTTTTGGCAACCTTGCAAAAGGGACTTTCTATGGTTAGGTCCAACACGCAGCAAAGCAAACTACAAAGCTTAACTAAAAACGGTTTAGTACCACAAGAGCATGTTTTGGGTAAGTCCCAAGCATTTAAAGAGGTGTTGCATTTGGTAGAAAAAGTGGCAGATACGCAAGCCAATGTGCTCCTATTAGGAGAAAATGGTACCGGTAAATATGTAATAGCGAAAATGCTACATCAAAATTCTGCCAGAAAAGACAACATATTTGTGCATGTAGATTTGGGTTCCTTAAATGAAAACTTGTTTGAGAGCGAATTGTTCGGTCATGCAAAAGGAGCGTTTACAGATGCTAAGGAAGATAGTTTAGGACGATTTGAGTTAGCAGATGAGGGAACTTTGTTTTTGGATGAAATAGGAAACTTGCCAATGCATTTACAGAGCAAATTGTTAACGGTACTGCAAACCAAAAAAGTTGTTCGTCTTGGCGAATCAAAAGAAAGAACGGTGAATGTGAGGATTATATGTGCTACCAATATGGATTTGCATCAGATGGTTGTGGAGCAGCGATTTAGACAAGATTTACTGTACCGTATCAATACCATGGAAATCGTATTGCCTGCATTACGGGAGCGTTCTGGCGATGTAGCGTTATTGGCACATCATTTTTTAGAAAAGAACAAGCGTAAATACCAAAAAGGCCGCTTGCAATTTTCTATTGAAGCGTTAAACGCTATGGAAAAGTATCATTGGCCCGGTAATATTAGAGAATTAGAACACATTGTAGAGCGCGCGGTTATTTTAAGTGAAGAAAATGAAATTCAAGAATCTGATTTACGATTTGGTCCAGCGGTCACCCCAAAAGAAACGGTTAAAAATTTAAATTTAGAGGCTACCGAAAAACATTTGATACAATTGGCTTTAAAGAAGCATACGGGTAATGTAAGTAAGGCCGCAAAAGAATTGGGTATTACAAGAGCCGCTTTGTATAGGCGAATGGAAAAACATAATTTGTGAGTATATCATGCGCTACTTTAATACTTTCTTTTGGTTTTGTCTTGTGCTGATTGCCATAGGTATTTCTGCAGCCGTCTATTATGGTTTGCAGGGATTTCTCTTTCTGCCACTTTTTTTAGTCGTGCTTTGCATTGGTATAGGGGGCATGCTTTTGTGGCGTATTAAAAATGGCTATTTAAGAACCACCCAAGTAATACAAGCATTAGTACAAGAAGACTATGCGTTTAAAGTGCCAGAAAATCAATTGCCAGCTGCATTAGCTTCGCCCTTGCAAATATTATATGGTAACTTAAAATCGGCCAAAAAGAATGCAGATGCCCAAAAAATAGTGTATGAGGGTATTATAGAAGCTATGGATACGGGCATCCTTATTTTAAGAAAGGGGGACGATAAGCTTTTTTTTGCTAACAGAGCGTTTTTTCAACTTTTACAAATGCCTAGGTATAACAAATGGCAAAATGCTTCACGCGAATTAAAAGCCTTTGATGCGTATTTTCAGGAAGAAAATTGGAAGAATACAAAGGATGTAATAACCCTGAATATTAATGGTAAAGAAAGTGATTTTTCTTTGCGAACCTTTATTTCTTACATCCATAATCAGGCTTATTTGGTAGTAAATTTAGATGCCATACAGAGTTTAATAGAAAAAAAAGAGAAAGAAGCTTGGTTCAATTTGATGAAGGTGATGAGTCATGAAATAATCAATACCATGGCGCCCATACAGCCCTTAGCTAATAATTTAGAATTTCTATTAGCAGAACATAAATCTAGCTTAGGCGATAGTTACACCGATGTAAGCCAAAGTGTAGAAACCATTCAAAAGCGCTCCAAACATTTATTGGATTTTATAGATACATACCGACTGTTAACAGAACTGCCCACACCTAAATTAGAGTGGGTTACAGTTACTAATTTATTAGAAGGTAGTCTGTCTTTGTTAAGGGGTATGTTGCAAGAAAAAGGTATTGAGGTCAATGTAACTATACCTAATGATAAATTGCGGGTATACGTAGATGCCAAACAGATAGAACAGGTACTCATAAACCTGCTTACTAATTGTGTGTATGCATTAGATGGCATAAGCAACCCTAAAATTGGCTTTACTGCGGAAGAACAGGAGCAAAAAGTGGTTTTTACCATTGCGGACAATGGTAAAGGCATAGCTGCTAGTTTAAAACGAGATGTATTTGTACCCTTCTTTACAACCCGTAAAAACGGTTCGGGAATTGGATTAAGTTTAAGTAGAAATATTATGAATGCCCACAACGGTAGCATACATTTTACAAGTAAAGCTGGTACTACCCAATTTCACCTTGGTTTTAAGATGCCAAATCATTGATTTTCTCGTAAATAAGGTGGCTTTCCCAACCTCGATATAACAAATAATCTAACAGTTTTTTTTTACGTTTCTGAGGCGGTAAACCTTGGGTCTGTTCCCATTTTTTATCTGCCAATTCATGGAAAACAGTGTGGTAATCTGCTTCTATTTCTTTTAAGGCCGTTTTTATATTGTAGTGCGATATTTGCCTTAGCTTAAGTTCTGTCGTGATACGATTTCTACCCCATTTTTTGTACTTAAATTTTCCTCTAGCATAGCTTTGGGCAAAGCGTTCCTCATTTAGATAATTTTCTTGAATCAAGTGGGCAATTATATGGTCAATAGCTTGGGGAATCATGCGCATACCCTTTAATTTGTCTACCACTTCTTTGTGGCAGCGGTCTTGGTAAGCGCAATATGCTTCTAATTTTCTTGTGGCTTCTTCTACTGTAAAACTTGGGGTATTTTGCATGCTATAAATGTATAAAAACAAAAAAAGCGACTCCAAATAAATGAAGTCGCTTTTAACTTAATTCAGTTCTTTGCCGTCCTTATTTTTAAACTTGTATTCTAGATACGTATAGGCATCCCTTGGTTGTATTTTAATCCATTTTTTATGGTCTAAAAACCATTTAGTTCTTATGGAAGGAAAACCCTTGGTTAGGTAAGCCGCAATAAAGGGGTGTATGTTCAACTCAATTCCTTTACTGTCCTTATTCTGTTTTAAAATACGTTCTAGATGAGCGTTTATCTTGTCAATTAAAACAATAGGAGCTTCTACCTCCTCACCAGTACCATTAGGATTGGCTTCACTAGTTTTAATATTCATTTCTGGACGTACACGTTGCCTCGTAATTTGTACTAAACCAAATTTGCTAGGCGGTAATATTTTATGTTTTGCCCGGTCGTCCTTCATTTCTTCCCTAAGATGATCATAAAGTTTTCTTCTATGTTCACCTTTGGTCATATCTATAAAGTCTACGACGATGATGCCACCCATATCTCGTAAACGCAATTGGCGCGCAATTTCTGTTGCTGCTAAAAGATTTACTTCTAATGCGGTGTCTTCTTGATTTTTGGCTTTATTAGAGCGGTTACCACTGTTTACATCTATAACATGCAAAGCTTCTGTGTGCTCAATAACCAAATAGGCACCTCTACTCATAGAGGCTGTTTTACCAAAAGAGGTTTTTATCTGCCGTTCTATTCCAAATTTTTCATAGATAGGGGCATTACCATTGTAGTGCTTTACAATAGATTCCTTTTCTGGTGCTATTTCGTGCAAGTAATCTCTTATATTATCATAAAGCGTTTCATCATCTACATGTATTCCTGTAAAAGTATCATTGAATACGTC
This sequence comes from Flavobacterium sp. ASW18X, assembly GCF_005144745.1. Taxonomy (GTDB): domain Bacteria; phylum Bacteroidota; class Bacteroidia; order Flavobacteriales; family Flavobacteriaceae; genus Croceivirga. Next base: position 440,946 of record NZ_SWKK01000008.1, read on the forward strand.
TCTTAATATGGAAGAAGCTCTATTAAGTTCTACCAATACCTTAGATGGATGATTTGCATTGTGAAGAGATTTGCACATTGCTGTCCATTTAGACAACAAATTTTGAAGGTCTTTATCTAATTCTGCGACTTTCTTGTCTTTTGCCACGGTGCGTATTATAACACCAAACCCTTTGGGTTTTATACTGGTTACCAATCTTTTTAAACGCTCTTTCTCTTCTCTGCTCTCAATTTTTTGAGATACAGAAACGCGTTCAGAAAAGGGTACCATAACCAAGTAACGCCCGGCAATGGAAAGTTCCGAGCTAATTCTTGGACCCTTGGTAGAAATTGGTTCTTTTACAATTTGTACCAAGATAGATTGATTGGCTTTAACAACATCGTTGATACTGCCATTCTTGTCAATGTCTTTTTCAAATGGAAAATTTTTTAATGAAAAGTCTCTGAGCTTACCAGTTTTGGCCTGTTTAACAAACTTCAACATGGAAGAAAGTTGCGGTCCTAAGTCATGGTAGTGCAAAAAGGCATCTTTTTCATAACCTACATTTACAAAGGCGGCGTTTAAACCTGTAACAGGTTTTCTGATTTTGGCCAAAAAAATATCGCCAACAGAAAAACTATTATTGTCCTCTTCTTTATGTAGTTCTGTAAGTTTTCCATCTTTTAATAGGGCAAAATCCACGGCGTCAGAACTAGATCTTACGATTAATTCTCTATTCACCTTTTTAAATTTTTACCTACACCCAAAAGTGGGTACAGATGATTAAACAATTATGTGTGTCGATTAGCTAATCGAATTATAATTATTGTCTGGTCCGTAATGTCAATGAACGTATTCTTTTAAAAAGAAAAAGTAGTCTATCGACTACTTTTTCTTGTGTCTGTTGGCTCTTCTACGCTTTTTTCTCTTGTGCGTAGCCACCTTATGTCTTTTTCTTTTTTTACCACTCGGCATACAGCGTTGCTTTTATATTATTACTTAACTTGAACATTACTCTTAACTCCCTCAACAAATACTTTTGCAGGTTTAAATGCAGGTATATTGTGTGCAGGAATTTTTATTGTTGTATTTTTTGAAATATTTCTTCCGGTCTTTTCTGCCCTTGTTTTGATAATGAAACTTCCAAAACCTCTTAGGTACACATTATCACCATTCTCCAAGGAAGATTTAACCTCTTCCATAAACGACTCTACAGTCGCTTGTACATCACCTTTCTCAATACCCAGTTTCTCTGAGATTTTAGAAACAATATCCGCTTTCGTCATTTTCCGTTATTATTATTAATAGGTTTTTTAAATTGGCTTGCAAATATATAAATGTTTTATATAACGCCCTAAATTTTAAGTATATAAACTGATAAGGGCTTTGGATAGTATTTTCTTACATGGATTTTTCAGAAATAATTTTGCGTTGGTACCAAGAAAACAAAAGGGATTTGCCGTGGCGCAGCACCCGTGAACCCTATAAAATTTGGCTATCAGAAGTGATGTTGCAACAAACAAGAGTTGCACAAGGATTGCCTTATTACCAGAAATTTGTGGAAGAATTTCCGACAGTTTTTGACATGGCTGAAGCGCCAGAAGAACAAATTTTAAAATTATGGCAAGGGCTAGGTTACTACTCGCGCGCTAGAAATATGCATGCTACGGCAAAAATGGTGGTTAATGAGTTGGGGGGTAACTTTCCTACAACGCATAAAGAATTATTAAAACTGAAAGGAGTGGGGGATTATACCGCTAGTGCTATAGCTTCTATTTGTTTTAATGAACCAGCACCCGTAGTAGATGGTAATGTTTATCGTGTATTAGCCCGTTATTTTGGAATTGATATTCCTATTAATAGCACAGATGGAATAAAATACTTTAAAAGCTTAGCTAAAGAAGTAATGGCAACCACCAATGTGCGAGATTACAATCAAGGTATTATGGAATTTGGCGCCATACAATGTACGCCAAAAAGCCCTAATTGTACATTATGTACTTTACAAAGTAGCTGTGTGGCCTTTGCAGAAAATAGAATTACAGAATTGCCTGTGAAATTAAAAAAGACCAAAGTAAAGCACAGGTATTTTAATTATATGGTTTTTGTGGACGACGCTAAAAAAACAGCTTTGGAAAAGCGGGAAGGTAACGGGATTTGGCAGCATCTCTATCAATTTCCTTTAATAGAAGTAGAAGAGCCTTTAAACATTCAACAAATAGAAGATAGACTAAAACTAAAAGGACAATTATATAAAAAGGTATATCTGTTTAATTCAGAAAACATTGTTCATAAATTATCCCATCAACACATACATACTAAATTTTGGATTGTAGCGGTGACAAAAATTAAAGAGAATGCTGTATCTTTTGCTAAAGCAAAAGAATTTCCTGTGCCAGTTTTAATTGCACAGTTTATGGAGCGCTTTAAATTTTAGTATTTTTGTCGATTATGAGTGGAACATTAAATAAAGTAATGCTGATAGGGCATTTAGGAGATGAGATTAAGATGCATTATTTTGATGGTGGCGGGTGCATTGGTAGATTCCCACTGGCAACTAATGAGACGTATACAAATAGGCAAACTGGCGAGCGTGTTACTAATACAGACTGGCATAATATTGTTGTACGTAATAAGGCAGCCGAGGTTTGCGAAAAATACCTAAAAAAAGGAGACAAAGTTTATATAGAAGGTAGACTTAAAAATAGACAGTGGCAAGGAGAAGATGGGAATACCCGCTATGCTACGGAAGTGCACGTGCAAGATTTTACCTTTTTAACTAATAAAAATGAGAGTATGCAGGGGAATAATCAACAGAATGTTGGTCAAAATTCTTCTGCTAACAATACTTCTCAAGGATACAGCGTTCCAGAACAGAAAGCTCCTATGCAGGAAGCAGAAGATGACGATTTACCGTTTTAATTCTATTTAATTGGACCCAGAGCCCTATAGTTCGGTATTATTATTTGTTGCCCCAGATGGCGTTTTAGTAGCACAACTGGTTGTGCTTTTACTTTTGTTGATTTGTTCTGCATTAATTTCTGGGGCAGAGGTAGCTTTATTTGGACTATCTCAAACCGAACTGAATGCTATTGAGGAGGCCCAAACCAGCAAGGGGAATTTAATTCTTAAATTACTAGAGAAACCCAAAAAGTTGTTAGCAACAATATTAATAGCCAACAACGCCATAAATATAGGTGTGGTTTTGCTTTTTAGCGAAATCGGTGACATTCTGTTTTCAGAAATGAATCAGACCCTATTTGGGGTTATATCGGTGCGTTTTATTTTAGAAGTAGTGGTAGCAACCTTTCTTATTTTAATGTTCGGTGAAATTTTGCCTAAAATATATGCCAATCGTAATAAATCGCAATTTGCTCATTTTATGGCTTTACCACTTAAGGGGTTAGATTTTTTATTCACCCCTATGAGTATGCCTATGCGTTCTGCCACTATTTTTTTACAGGATAAATTAGGTAAGCAGAAAGCAAATATTAGTGTAGATCAATTATCACAGGCATTAGAGCTTACCTCAGAAGGAGATACTACTAAAGAGGAGCAGAAAATATTAGAAGGAATTGTATCTTTTGGTAATACAGACACCAAGCAAGTAATGCGGCCACGAATAGATATTTTTGCCCTGAATGCTGAGCTCAAATTTACAGAGGTAATAGAAGAAATTAAAAAGAACGGATTTTCTAGAATTCCTGTTTTTACAGAGAATATGGATAACGTATCTGGTGTGCTTTATGTAAAAGATTTGTTGCCGTATTTAGATAGAAAAACATTTAATTGGCATACCCTCTTGCGCGAGCCATATTTTGTGCCAGAAAATAAAAAACTAGATGATTTGTTACTAGAGTTCCAAGAGCAAAAAAAGCATTTGGCTATAGTGGTAGATGAATACGGTGGCACTTCTGGTATTGTAACTTTAGAAGATATTATAGAAGAGATTGTTGGGGATATTAGTGATGAGTTTGATGATGAAGATTTGATATATTCTAAACTAGATGAGCATACCTACGTTTTTGAAGGTAAAACAAATCTTAAAGATTTTTATAGGGTCATTAAAATTGATGACGAATCCGAAGAGCAGTTTGAGCTCAATAAAGGTGAATCAGAAACCATTGCAGGTTTTGTGCTGGAAACCTCTGGGAGTTTCCCTAAAAAAGGAGAAAGTGTAGTTTTTAACAACTATAAATTTACCATTGAAAGTTTAGATACTAAGCGTTTAAAACAAATTAAAGTTAGTTTGCCACATGATGTATAGGTTAGCATTTGTAATAGTTTGTTGTATTCTATTGTTTTCTTGTAAAGAAGAGGCTATTCCAAAGCCAAAAGCAATGCTAAGATTAGATTACCCAACACCAGCGTATCAAAACTATACATCTGCTAAATTCAAATTCAATAAAAACAAGGAGGCTAAAATTAAATCTGAAAATAAAGACGGATTAGTATTGGATTATCCTAAAATGAAAGGGTCTGTTTACTTAACCTATAAGCAAGTAAATAATAACATTAATCAACTGTTAACAGATGCTCAAAAATTATCTTATGAGCATGTAGTTAAGGCAGATAATATTATAGAACAACCTTTTATCAATACGGAAAAAGGTGTTTATGGCATGTTTTACGAAGTTACGGGTAATGCGGCCAGTCAATCACAATTTTATGTAACTGATAGTGTCAATCATTTTGTGACGGGTTCGCTCTATTTTTATGCCAAGCCAAATTATGATTCTATTTATCCTGCTGCTATATATTTACAACAAGACATCCGCACCATAATGGAGAGCTTGGACTGGAATTAAGTACTATTTCTCTGGCTCTGCTAAAAGTTTCTCTGCATTGGCAATAGCCTCTTCTATTGACGATTTCATTTCGTGTAAGCTAATTTCTTCTTCCTTAATCCATTGTTGTTTTTTTGAAGATAACTGTGTTTTTTCATGCATTTCAGCATAGGTAAATTTTTGACCGAATCCCTGCATCCAATTTACCATCTTTTGGTTCGCTATTTTCAATTTTGAGATTGCCTCATTAAATCTTGTATCTGAATTATTTTCCTTAGATGCCTTTTTTAATTTTGATATCAATTTTACCGATTTAATCATATCCTTTTCCATAATTTGATCATGAACTTGCATAACTTCATGCATTTTAGAATCTGATTGTGCATTTCCTAAAATAAAGAAGAGGACGGAAAAAACTGAAATAATGATTTTTTTCATTTTTGATTCATTTGCTCTTAAAAATAACCAATCAAATGACAATATTAATTTTGAATCGACCAATAGTTTGGATTTTAGTTAAAAATCTTTTCCTCTGAATTTGCCAAAAGTTTCTCTGCATTGGCAATGCTAGTGTTAATCTGCTCTTTCAGTGCTTTAACTTTTGCCTCTTCCTCGTCTAACCAAGCTTGTTTTTCTGGAGTAAGTTCTTTTCCATTTAAAATTTCGTCAGAATCAAAGCGGTCGCCAAAACCTTTCATCCAATCCATCATAGCGCTATTGGATTTTTGCAAGTCTTTCATTGCTTGTTGATACTGTTTTCCCGTGGCAGTAGTATCTACCTTATCTTTAAGTTGACTTACAAGTTTGCCTAAAGTGCCCATTTTAGGCATTACTTCATCATGAATGGCCATTACCTTTTGCATTTGGGAATTTCCTTCTTCATGTTTTTTATTTCCTTGACAACTACATATAATCACTACTATAAGTAAAAGAACTATTCGCTTCATGCTTTTAATCTATTTATTCTGTTTTAGAAAATTCAAGTTAAGAAATACAAAGTAAAGGTAGAAATCGCGAATACTATTCAATATACATAAAATAGTTTCTTCAGTCTACAGGAAATAAATTGTGGTTAAAATAATTTTATCACCTAAACTAAAGTAGAACCAATCGGACTAGTTTGGTTATAACGCTTTAAAAGTTATGGTTAAGAAACAACTACGGTTTTATGGTTTAAATCTGTTCTGGTGATGCTATTTATCAAATACCTTGCAACGCTATCTCTGCTAACTAAAAGGTTTGGTTTGGGTTGATTGTTCCACGATTCTTGGATTGATGCTTTTTGTGACGAATTAGTCAGACCTACAGGCCTAACAATGGTCCAATTCAATTCAGAAGAATAAAGAATTTTTTCCTGCTTTTCATGGTCTTTGTATGCAAAACCAATGTTGCTATACTTTATAAGCCACCTAAACCAAAAAGGGAGGTCTTTATTAGTCTCTGCAACTCCCCAAGCAGAACATATGACTATCTTATTTATAGACTCTTGCTGTGCAATAGTAGTTAGCTTATGCATTACATCAGAAAGGTATGTCTTAGGTGTTTTTAGTGGTGCCCATGGAAAGTCTGATGTTCTAGAAATATTGAGAACGCTAATTATGGCATCACATCCATTTAGAGCCTTTTGTAAATCTTGAATATCATTAGCATCACCCTCAATAACGGTTAATTTTTGTTGAGGTTTTATACGATTTGAGTTTCTTGCTAAGCAATGTACTTCAAAACCATCTGCTAAAGCACGCTTGAGAACCAATTTCCCCGTTCTTCCTGTGGCACCAAGTAATAAGATTTTCATTTATGTTTTGTTTTAAAAAAAAAAGACCGGATAAAACCCGGTCTTTAAATATATAATCAAACTAGTGCTATTCAAAATCAGCAGGAGAAACTCCTTCATTCACCTTAATTTCTTTAACTATAAAGTCAAAGCTTTGTGGTCCCATGGTTTGGGTCATTTTAAAAGGAAATTTAATTCCAGATATTTCTCTATAATCGTCTAAAATTAAAGTCTGTGTCATTTGCTGTCCTTGCATTTCTTGGACGTTCACTTCTTGGACCTTTAATCCAGTTTCTAGGTCATAGTAAACGGTTTTATTATCCGTTACTTTAATTTTGTAGGCTTTTTTGCCATTTACCATTTCTACGCCTTCTAAAGTTAAGCCACCTGCTGCCAAATAGTTTAATTCTGGAAAAGGTGCAGACTCTTCCTTAATTTTATTAATCTCATCTTCGTTAAGGTCCTTGCGTTGACCTTGCATGGTCATGTAACCTTTATTGCCGTCTAATACTTGTTTACTCATGGAATTACCCATAACCTTTACGTCTTGCATAAACTGTTCCTTAGAAGTTTTTTTCATCTCTAATTCCAGTTTCATTCCTTGCATTTCTGCTTCTGCAGATAATGCGTAAGATTCTACGTTTTCTAAAGCTTCTTTTCCGCCCACAGAAGCAAGATATTTTTCTATTACAGTGTTAGCATCTACGCCCTCTGGGGTAGCAACATCATAATTAGGTTTTTCTGTTTTGTTAGCGTTCTTATCAAAATATCTAACAGGAACAGCTTTACCGTTAAAAGTTACTTTCTCAAGGTTTTCTAATACTTCGCTACCTTTACCTACAACTACTACGCGAGCATTATCCATTGAGAAATATTTATTGGCGGCAGCTTGTACATCTGCAATAGATACTGCATTTAATCGCTCTAAGTAATTCTCGTAAAAGTCTTTAGGTAAACCTTCTTTTTCAATGTTTAAGGCGTAGTTGGCTACAGTTTCAGGATTTTCTAAAGCCATAACAAATCTACCAGCATATTTAGCTTTAGTATTTTCCAACTCTTCTTTAGTGATAGGCTCCTTACGGATGCGTTCAATTTCTTTCAAAATCTCTACTACAGAGCTATCTGTAACCTGATTTCTTACCTGTGCAGTAGCGGTAAACCTAGTTTTAGAGTGTTTGTTGTCTCTTAATGAAGAGTAAGAGCCATAGGTATATCCTTTGTCTTCTCTTAGATTTAAGAAAAGTCTACCTTCACCTCCGCCACCAAGTACTTGGTTGGCAATCAAAGCCGCTAGGTAGTCTTTGTCTTTCATTTTTAGGTCTACCAAATTTTCTACCACAACTTGGGATTGTACAGCATTAGGAAGGTCTACAAAATTAATTTGTGTATACTGAACGTCCTTAGGCTCTGAATAGCTCAAAGATGGTGGCACGGCCTTGGTCCAGGGTGTAAATGCTTCGGTAACAAGTTTTTTGGCATCATTAAAGGTTATGTCTCCTATAACAATTAAATAAGCATTTGCTGGGACAAAGTAAGAACGGTAAAATTCTTCTACATCTGCCAAGGTAACATTGTTAACTGTTTCTTCTGTAGTGATTTCTCCGTAAGGATGGTTTTTACCGTATGCTAAAGCAGATTGTACATTAGAGGCAATGGTAGAAGCATCTTTCTCGCCCGATTTTAAACCTGTAATTAATTTACTTTTCTCCTTTTCAAACTCTTCTGCTGTAAAGTTAGGGTTAATGGCAGCATCTGCCATTAATTCCAGTATTCTAGGGAAATATTTAGAAAGAGAAGAGGCAAAAGCACTTTGTGAACCAAAAGATATACGGGCTCCCAAATAATCTACTTCTTCATTAAAAGCATCTTTTGCTATATTTTTTGAACCATTACCCAGCATGCTAGACATTAAGCTAGATACCCCTGCTTTATTGCCTTCTGCAATGGGCGGATTATCTATTTCTAGCTGTATGCGTACTCTTGGTAGTTTATTGTTTTCTACCACCATAACGGTTAAGCCATTATTAAGCTTAAAGGTATTGGGTTTGCTAAGGTTAATTTTTGGAGCAGGGCCAGATTCTGGTTGTTTACTCCTATCTATTTGTGCATTAGTGGTAAGGGCAACAAGTACCAATACCAGGGTAGTTATAATCTTTTTCATTTGAATATTATTGCGCATTAGCTGTTTCTGGTAAGTACTCTAACTCTAATCTTTGGTTGGCGTTCAAATATTTTTTTGCAACTTCCATAATTTCCTCTCTAGTAATAGAGCGGTATATATCTATCTGCGTGTTGATAAGATTAACATCATCAAATAACATATAATAGGTAGCTAAAGAACTAGCAATACCCTCTACGCTGCTGTTAGAATTAACAAAGTTGTTTTCAAACTTATTAATCAGCTTTTGGTGGTCTTTTTCAGAAATTAATTCGGTTTTTATTTTTTCTATTTCCTCATCAATTTCTTTTTGTAAATCTTCCAAGCTCGTTTCGCCTACAGGTAGTGCCCCAACTATATAATTGCTGTACTCCTCCTGGGTTACATTAAATGCTAGAACTTGTAACGCCATTTTTTTATCATCTACCATTTTCTTGTATAGCTTTGAGCTTTTGCCATCACTTAGATAGGTAGAAATCATGTCTAATACATAGGCATCACGCTCTGTCTGTGCAGGCGTTCTGTAAGCCATTAAAACCAAAGGAATCTGTATGTTAGGGTCGTAAAATTTAGCTTTAATAGTACTCTGTATAGGGTCTTCTTTGATAACTGTACGCTCAATTGGAGCACCTTTTGGAATAGGACCAAAGTAATCCTTCACCATTTTTTTAGTTTCTGCAATATCAATATCGCCAGCAACTACCAAAACCGCGTTGTTAGGTACGTAATAAATCTGATTAAATTTTTTAAAATCGTCTAAAGACGCGCTAGCTAAATGCTCTAAAGAGCCAATAGTGGTCCATCTGTACGGGTGCTTTTTAAATAAGTTTTTAGAAACTTGTTCAAAAACGCGTCCGTAGGGAGAATTATCTACACGAAGTCTTTTTTCTTCTTGTACAACCTCTTTCTGTGTGTCTACACCAATTTGATTAATAACAGGATGCATTAAACGCTCAGATTCTAACCAAAGTCCTAATTCTAAATTATTAGAAGGGAATACTTCATAGTAGTACGTTCTATCCATGTTGGTATTGGCATTATTTCTGCCGCCATTAGAAGAAACTATTTGAAACCATTTACCGCGCTCAATATTTTTGGTGCCTTCAAATAACAAATGCTCAAAAAAGTGAGCGAAACCCGTTTTTTCTGGGTCTTCATCCTTACCACCAACGTGGTACATTACAGATGTGGTTACTACAGGTGCGCTGTTGTCCTGATGTAAAATTACGTGTAGTCCGTTGTCAAGGTCGTATTCCTCAAAGCTCACGGATTGGGCAGAGAGGCCCATGGTCAGGGCTAATACGCCCATGACAGTTAGTGTAACTCTTTTCATTTTCTATAGTAGTTTAATTGATATACCTATCGGTTGGTCTAAGATAAAGCCAATTTGTTACAAGATAGAATTACTTAAAAAGAAAAACTTTGTATCGACTGTTAATTTTTGTAACTTTTAATAAAACTAAAAGCATGAAAAATAGCACGTTACCTATCAGATTTGGCCTAGTTACCGCAGCGGTATTGGTGGCCTATTTTTTAATTCTTTCTCTGTTTAACAAGCACACCAACATTTTCTATAGCTTGTTTAATGGTGTTATTACTGGTTTTGGAATTTATGAAACCATTAAATACTTAAAGCTTAAAGACGGAAATAAATTTGATTATGGAAGAGGGTTTAAATTTGGGTTAACTACGGGTGTTGTGGCAACCTTACTTTTTACATTCTTTTTTATGGTGTATAGCACTGAGCTGAATCCATTATTTTTGGAGCAATTGTCTGCGGTTTGGGCTAAAGACTATAGCAATTTTACGGCTATAGTATTTTTTACTGTGGCAATAATGGGTATGGCTACAAGCTTAGTGTTGACATTAAGTTTTATGCAATTATTCAAGTCATCGAAAAACATACTGAGTAAAGCATAAAAAAGACTTTTTTGCCCTTGTGGATTAAGGAATTAGCAGTATATTTGCACCCGCTATTTACGAAAATAGGGATTTAATTCAATTAAAACATTTAAATATGTACGCAATTGTAGAGATGGCAGGGCAGCAATTTAAAGTTGCGAAAGACCAGAAAGTATACGTACACCGTTTAAAAACAGAAGAAGGAGAAAAAGTTACTTTTGACCGTGTTCTTTTGTTAGATGACGCTGGTACAGTTACTGTTGGCGCCCCAGTCATAGAAGGTGCAGCCGTAGAAGCTAAGGTTGTAAAGCATTTGAAAGGCGATAAAGTTATTGTCTTTAAAAAGAAAAGGAGAAAAGGTTACCGTAAGAAAAATGGTCACAGACAATCTTTAACAGAGATTGTAGTTGAGAACATTTTGGCTAGTGGTGCTAAAAAAGCTGCTCCAGCTAAAGCAGAAACTCCTAAAAAAGATGCTCCTAAAGCCGCCACTAAGAAGGCAGCCAAAGGTGGAGACGATTTAAAGAAAGTTGAAGGTATTGGTCCAAAAATTGCTCAGACATTGAATGATGCGGGTATCACTACTTTTGCTGAGTTAGCAAAGACAGATGCAGCTAAAATTGCAGAAATCATTGCAGATGTACGTGGTAACCACGTTACTGATACTTGGCCAAAACAAGCAGAACTTGCGGCAGAAGGTAAGTGGGATGAGCTTAAGAAATGGCAAGATGAATTAGATGGTGGTAAAGCTTAAGTTAACCACTACAGAAAATTAGTAAAGACAAAACCTAGAAAACATGGCACATAAAAAAGGTGTAGGTAGTTCTAAGAACGGTAGAGAATCAGAATCGAAACGATTAGGCGTTAAGATTTTTGGTGGCCAAGCTGCAATTGCTGGTAACATCATTGTACGTCAAAGAGGAACCAAACACAATGCTGGTGAGAATGTATATCTTGGAAAAGACCATACAATTCACGCTAAAGTAGATGGTGTTGTAAAATTTGAGAAGAAAGCAGGAGGTAAATCCTTCGTTTCTATTGAGCCTTTCGAAGCTTAAGAAAACTCAAAATATAGTATTAAAAAGCCCTGTTCGAGTAAATCGGATAGGGCTTTATTATGTCTATTCTCAACTAAATTACAAACCTTACTGTTTTTTAATGGAACAGTAGGGATTACCACCGTTGGTTTCTAAACTTCTGACTTATAGCGTATTCTATATTCGCTTTTAAATATTCTTCTGGATTATAGTTAGGTAGTGGTAAAATAGATTCAAGTAGTTGTGTGTCCCATTTTTGCGGTTTTCCAGTCAAATACGGGGTAAGGTGAACGCCAATGGTTTCATAATAGAATTTTTCCAAAGTAGTTTCGAATCCTCCAACGCTATCTACAATTTCTTGTGTAAGTTGGTAATTTTTAAAATTAACCGCCTCTAAAATTTTTGATATTCCTGTAAGTATATGGGTACCTATTGGATTTACTATATTGAGTTGTTCTACAGGTTGGTCTATTACCTTACAAATTACTTTGGCGGCATAATCTGTTGGTATAATATTTAAGTTGCTATCATTACCAGCTTGTATACGTACGCTACCCTGTTCTGTTTTATGCTGAAAAAATTTAGCGAACAAATAAAACACCATGTATTTGGAGATAAAAAAACGGGGTTTCTCCAAAGCGTTACCACCTAGAACACTAGGTCTCAAAATTTGAATTTCAATGCCGTTTTCGCCACATTGTTGTGCCACATATTTTTCTGCGGCATGTTTAGAGGCTTCGTAGTAGTTTCTGTATTCTGCAGGCGTATAATTAAGGTAATCATTACCAATAACCCCATCTTGTTTGCCAGCGGCAAAGGCTGTACTGATGTAAACAAACTTTTTTAAGTATGGTTTAAAAGCAGTAAATAGCTGTTTGGTAAAGCTTAGATTCTCTTCAAAAATTTGGGCTTCGTCTTTTGGATTTACAGATAAATTCACAAAGCCAGCAGAATGTATCATGTAATAGCGCTGGTTTGCATCCAAAAAGTTTTCTGGTTGTAATGCTTTGCTTGCTTCTATTACCGTTAACTTATCCTGAATAGCTATTAAGTTCTGGGCAATAAATTTTGGAGCCATTGGACTGGTGAGCATATTTTGTATTCTATCACTAGCATCAACAGACTTCTTATTTCGTACTAAAAGGTGAATACTTTTTAGTTCATTTAACCTTTCTTCTATCAAGCTAAATAGCAGTTGTGAACCTAAAGTTCCTGTTGCTCCAGTTAAAATAATATGCATACTTGACTATTGGTTACTAAAAAAACAAACCCCTGCTTCTGCAAGGGTTTATAAAAGATTAACAAAGGTAAAAATTAATACCTGTAATATTCTGGCTTAAAAGGACCTTCTACGGTTACACCAATGTAAGCCGCTTGGTCTTCTTTTAAAGTAGTTAACTCTGCGCCCAATCTAGATAAGTGTAGTTCTGCAACTTTCTCATCTAAATGTTTTGGCAACATATAAACCTCATTATTGTAGTTTTCGCTATTTTTCCAAAGCTCTATTTGCGCTAAAGTTTGGTTAGTAAAACTATTACTCATTACAAAACTTGGGTGTCCTGTAGCACATCCAAGGTTTACCAATCTACCTTCTGCTAAAACAATAATGTCTTTACCGTTAACGGTGTATTTATCTACTTGTGGTTTAATTTCGTCCTTGGTGCTGCCAAAGTTTTCATTTAACCATGCCATGTCTATTTCATTGTCAAAGTGGCCAATGTTACATACAATAGCCTTGTCTTTCATGGCCTCAAAATGTTCCCCACGTACAATGTCCTTGTTACCTGTAGTGGTAATAACGATATCAGAATTACCAACAACGGTTTCTAATTTTTTTACTTCATAACCATCCATGCATGCTTGTAGCGCACAAATAGGATCTATCTCTGTTACGGTAACAATAGCTCCTGCACCACGGAAAGAAGCAGCGGTACCTTTACCTACATCACCATAACCACAAACGGTTACGCGTTTACCGGCCAACATGGTATCTGTTGCTCTACGGATAGCATCCACTGCACTTTCTTTACATCCGTATTTATTATCAAACTTAGACTTGGTAACAGAATCGTTTACGTTTATAGCGGGCATAGGTAAAGTTCCGTTTTTTACACGCTCGTACAAACGGTGTACTCCTGTAGTGGTTTCTTCTGATAAACCCTTTACACCTGCAGCTAGTTCTGGGTATTTATCCAAAACCATGTTGGTAAGGTCACCACCATCATCTAAAATCATATTTAAGGGCTGTCTATCCTCTCCAAAGAATAAGGTTTGTTCAATACACCAATCAAACTCCTCTTCGTTCATACCCTTCCAGGCATAAACCGGAATACCTGCAGCGGCTATGGCAGCAGCAGCGTGGTCTTGGGTAGAGAATATATTACAAGAACTCCAAGTAACATCTGCTCCAAGCGCTACTAAAGTTTCTATAAGTACAGCTGTTTGTATGGTCATGTGCAAACAACCAGCAATACGGGCACCTTTCAAAGGTTGTTCTTCTTTATATTCTTCCCTTAAAGCCATTAAACCGGGCATCTCTGCTTCTGCTAATTCTATCTCTTTTCTACCCCAATCGGCAAGGGCAATATCCTTCACCTTAAAAGGAACGTATGCAATTGTTTTTGTACTCATACTATTTTTAATTTATTTTGATAGCAATTTTAGCCGCAAAGGTACAAATTACTTATCTTTTACAAGTGCCCGTTTATAAAACCATAACAGTATCGCCTACCACTAAAGTGTTGCTTTGGAAGGTAGAAGAACCCGAAGCAGTATTGGCCAAAGATGTATTGCTAACCCCACATTGCCAGAACCGCATGGATGGGATGAAATCTGAAAGCCACCGAAGGGCCTTTCTAAGCATTAGACATTTGATGGCTTTGGAAGGTTATGCAGATAGTGATTTGTATTACGATGAAAATGGAAAACCCCATTTAAAAGATGGAAAGCATATTAGTATAACCCACTCCTACAATTTTACTGCAATAATACTAAGTGATTCGCATGAGGTAGGTATAGATATAGAAAAGCAGCGCGATAAGATTATAAAAATTGCACATAAATTTACCCCTATAGAAGAGTACCATACGTTGGCCAATGCCGAAGCCATTATTCGTAAACTAACCATTGTCTGGGGTGCCAAGGAATCTCTATACAAAATTTATGCCCAGCCGGGTCTTAGTTTTTTAAAGCATATAGATGTACAAGACTTTACCATGGATACTGGAAAAACAACTGCACAAATAGTTTATGGCGATAAAAAATCGGTTTACGAAATAGATTTTTTAGAGTTTGAAGGGTTTACTTGTGTTTATGCTCAGCGTAATCTTGGTAGTTGAGGCTTTTAACAGTAGCTTTATGGGCCTAAACAAAAACCATGAAAATTTCTGTAGAGCTAACCTTGTCGCCTTTACAAGACGATTTTGAACCTATAATCATCAGTTTTATCAAAAAACTCCGTGACTCTGGTCTTACCGTGCAAGAAAACGCATTAAGTACCCATGTTTATGGGGAGTATGATAAGGTCATGGCCTTGTTAACAGAAGAGATTAAAGAAGCCTTGGAATTGATGGAACATGGTTTGCTTTATATGAAAATAGTAAAGTCTGACCGAAGCTCTTATGAACCAAATTTTTGATTTTTTCCTTTCCGCATATCAAGGAAGAAGTTGGTCTTTAATTTTACTAGAAGCTACCGCCTTTTTCTTTGGTATTGCTTCTGTAATCTATGCCAAGAGAGAAGATATTATGGTGTACCCAACTGGGTTGGTGGCAACAGTGATTACGTTCTATCTATTTTATGTAGACCGTTTGTTTGGAGACATGATGATGAATTTCTACTACTCCATTATGAGTATTTATGGTTGGTGGAACTGGTCTAGGACTAAAGAAAAACAGCAAGTTGTAGTTATTTCTAGAACCAACACTAGAGAAAAAGGTATTGGTTTTATCTTCTTTTTATTAACCATGTTTATTACGTATAGTGTTTACCAGTGGTTTGGTAAGGCGTTAGAGATACCTAATTATATAGATATTATTACCTCTGGTATCTTTTTTACAGCTATGTGGTATATGGCAACAAAAAAGTTAGAAAACTGGACGTTGTGGATTGTGGGCGATTTAATTACGGTACCTTTATATGCCTATAGAGGATGGGGAATGTTTGCATTGCAATATTTTATATTTACCCTATTGGCCATTCAAGGATACAAACAATGGAAGAACAGCTTAAACAACAGCCCAGCAACCTCCTAAAAGTTGTGCTTTTTGGGCCAGAGTCTACTGGTAAAACAACCTTATCCAAAGGACTTGCTGCGCATTATAATACCAAATGGGTTCCAGAATACGCCCGTGAATATTTACAAAACAAATGGGATAAAGAGCAAAAAGTCTGTGAGCCAGAAGACTTGCTGCCCATAGCTGCTGGTCAAATGCAACTAGAGAATCAACTTTCTAAAACAGCAAAAAATATATTGATTTGCGATACCGATTTATTAGAAACTAAAGTGTATTCAGAAGCGTATTATCTAGGGTATTGTGATCCATTGCTAGAAAAGTATGCGCTAGAAAATAATTATCAGTTGTATTTGCTTACCTATATAGATGTACCGTGGGAAAAGGATGATTTAAGGGACAAACCGACTCAAAGAGAAGAAATGTTTGCTTATTTCCACAAAACCTTAAAGAAGTATGATAAGAATTTTGTTATTTTAAAAGGTAGTCGTGAAGAACGATTACAAACAGCTATAAACATCATCAATAAACTACTGTCAGCATGATAAAACTATCTACCGAAGACCAAAATCAACTAAGTAAAAAAGGCATTTCAGAAGAAAAAGTACAACAACAAATAGCCACATTTAAAGAAGGTATTCCGTTTGTGACTTTGGATAAAGCCGCAGTGGTAGGCGATGGTATTGTAAAACTATCAGAACAAGAAGAAAAAGAACTTACTGCGTTATTTGATTCAAAAAAGAACCAACTACACTTATTAAAGTTTGTACCTGCTTCTGGAGCCGCTTCTAGAATGTTCAAGGCCATTTTTAATTTTGTAGATGCTTACAATCCAAAGCAAGGAAGTCTAGATGCCTATATAGATAAAACTGGAGATAAGGCGGTAAAAAAATTTAGAGACGGTATGCCTAACTTTCCTTTTTATATGGAACTCATGCAAAAAATTGAAGGTGCTTATAACTCAGAAGATGAGAAAGTACATCTTTTTGCTAAAGAAATGTTGGCAGAGGAAGGACTCAATTATGGTTTTTATCCTAAAGGGTTGTTACCGTTTCACTTGTATAAAGATGGGAGTGCAACGCCTTTTAAAGAGCATTTAAAAGAAGCTGCTTTGTATGCTACTAGTGAAGGTATGGCAAATTTACATTTTACCATTTCTCCGCAGCATCAAGAAATGTTTACAAAAGAAGAGGCGAAATCTGCACCCGAAATAAACAAGGCAACCGAGACTAATTTTTCTATTACATATTCCAATCAAAAGCCGGCTACAGATACCATAGCTGTAAACATGGATGATACTCCCTTTCGTAATGCAGATGGGAGCATTCTTTTTAGACCTGGAGGTCATGGAGCACTAATAGAAAATTTAAATGATCAAGAGGCAGATATCATATTCATAAAAAATATAGATAATGTAGTGGTAGAATCTAACCTTACCGCAGTAGCAGAAAGTAAAAAAATGCTAGCGGGATTGTTATTGAAAATTCAAGAGCAGGCTTTTGTGTATGCCTCGGAATTAGAGAATGATAAGGTTGCAGAAGACAAATTGGAAGAAATAACTACTTTTTTACAAGACAAGTTAAATGTGCGTTTTTCGTCAGATTTTAAACAGTTATCTCCAGAGGCGAAAATTACTCAACTTAAACAAAAGATAAATAGGCCTATCCGTGTATGTGGAATGGTAAAAAACGAGGGTGAACCCGGTGGTGGTCCATTTTTCATTAAAGATACAGAGGGCAACGTTTCGCTTCAAATTATAGAATCAGCTCAAATTAATAGTAAGGACAGTGCTCAAATGAGCATTTTACAAAACAGTACGCATTTTAATCCAGTAGATTTGGTTTGTGGAGTTAAAAATTTTAAAGGCGAAAAGTATAATCTGTTAGAATATGTAGATACAAAACAGGGCTTTATAACAGGTAAGACCAAAGAGGGTAAGGAGCTAAAAGCATTAGAATTACCAGGTCTTTGGAATGGTGCTATGGCATTTTGGAACACTATATTTGTAGAAGTACCGTTGGTAACTTTTAACCCAGTAAAAACGGTAAACGACTTATTGAAACCTACACATCAAGTACAATAAAAAATTACCAGTAACAAAAGGACGGATTTATAATCCGTCCTTTTTTATACTAATACCTGTAGGAGTAACAGGTAATGCTTTAAGCCAATCATTACCATATTTATCCAATAAATAGTTAGCTAAAGCAGCATTATGTTTTTGCGCATTGGCAAAGCTTATTGGGTCAATTGCACAGTTTTTAAATATAAAACCAATACCAACGTTTTTTTTAAATGCAGCCTGCCTTTTATTATCTGTGGGTAATATGGTATGGATAATAAAATTTAAAGTGCCTTTAGCCAGCTGCTCTTCTATTACAGTTGGTGTTAGTTCATGGCCGTAAGTATTTGTAACAAACGGAATACTACTATTAGAATCTAAAAGAGTTATTGTTGTAATAGATTTGTTTTTTAGGAGTTTGGGAGCATTTATAGATGCAAAAAAGCCCTTACTTACAAAATCTAATTTGTATCTGCCTTTTTGTGGTAATAGAACTTGTCTTGTGGCCGTATTTGTAAATGCTATTTTTTGCTGGGTTTCTTCAATTATTAGAAATCCTTTTTGAAATGCAATATCTGTTTTGTTCTTAAATTGAATGGTAACTGCAACTTCTTTGGCAAAACTTATTTGAGTTGAGATGTACAATACAAATAGAAGGATAAGCCTGAGCATATTAAAAATGGTTTTTTTAAAAGACGTTGGCCAAAAAAGAATGTGACAAAATCTTATAAAGTATACATATTGTTGTTTCCTTTTTACACACTTTGTGTATTGGGATACAGTGGTTTATACACTATACTAGAATTTAAAATTAGCATATAACATTGATAATCAATAACCTATGCTTTTTTTGCTTTGGTACACTAATTCTGGTATTATTTTTCCTCTATACCTAGAACAAAGTTTAACATTAAAACACAGACAAAATGAAAAAGTTATTTTTTGCCACAGCATTAGCAATCGGAAGTTTATCAGCAGTAACAGCTTCTACAGCTACTTTACACGACGGAATCATGAGCGAGGTAATCGCAGAAGAATTTAAAGAAATAGCAGTGTCTGACCTGCCTGCTGCTGTATCTGATGCAGTTGAAACTGATTTTGCTGGTGCTACCATCAACAAAGCATACATGAACGAGAATCAAGAATTTAAACTAGAAATCACTGCTGCAGACGGTTCTGAGCAAACCTTATACGCAGATGCAGAAGGTAACTGGCTAGATATGTAATATATCCGCTTAAGTTTATTACGCTAAAAAGACCGCAATTGCGGTCTTTTTTTATGCATTTGTATTCACTTTTAAGATTTTTTAATGGCTTTGCAGACTTAGGCAATACTATCTTTGTATAGTAACCCCATCTCATATGCCAAATATTTTAGTAGTAGATGATGACGTTGCTTTTTGCAACATGCTCAAAGGATTTTTAGAACGACAAAAATTTTCTGTTTTACATTCCTTTGGTTTAGAAGATGCGCTACAAAAATTAGAAAATACCCCTTTTACTGTTTTATTGACAGATTTAAGACTACCCAACGGCTCTGGCATAGATTTATTAGAAATTGTAAAATCTAAACAACCCAATTGTCATGTAGTGGTAATGACGGGCTATGCAGAAGTAGGTAGCGCGGTGGATGCAATGAAGAAGGGAGCGGCAGATTATATTGCAAAACCATTTGCTCCAGATGCTTTACTGAACATTATCAATAAATTAATAGCGAATAATAATACTGCTACAAACAAACAAAAATCTGTAGTACCTAAGATTAAAATTGAGAATGCAAAAAGCACTACAAGAGTAGTTGGAATAAGTGAAGCTGCAGAAAAACTTAATGAGCATATTAAATTGGTGGCACCCACCAACATGTCCGTTTTCATTAATGGAGCTAGTGGCACAGGAAAAGAAGTTACAGCAAGGGCAATACATGAAAATAGTAGAAGATGTAACGGCAATTTTATTGCGGTAGATTGTGGCGCAATACCCAAAGAATTGGCTGCTAGTGAATTTTTTGGGCATGTAAAAGGTAGTTTTACAGGAGCTGTAGAGGATAAAATTGGCTGTTTTGAAGCAAGTTCTGGTGGAACACTTTTTTTAGATGAGGTAGGCAATCTTTCTTATGAAAATCAAATTCAGTTGTTGCGTGCACTACAAGAACGTAAGATTAAAAAAGTAGGAAGTACCAAAGAAATTTCTGTGGATATTAGGCTAGTAACTGCTACCAATGAAGATTTGGAGCAGGCTGTTGCACAGGGTAAGTTTAGAGAAGATTTATACCACCGTTTAAATGAGTTTACTATAAATGTCCCTGCCCTAAAAGAAAGAAGGACAGATTTACCATTATTTTTAGATTATTTCTTAAATAAAGCGAACGTTGAGTTAGATAAGAACATTATCGGGTTTTCTGCCGATACACTACAAAAACTAACACAATACGCCTGGCCAGGTAATTTGAGAGAATTGCAAAATCTAGTGAAAAGAATGGTATTGCTTTGCCAAGAAAATGAAATTACGGTTAATCTATTGCCGCCCTATATTAAGGAAGCTGGTTTAAAAGAAACACAAACTTCTGGCGCCATAGACGAATCTTTAATTTTAAACAAGGAAGAATTAGAGAAAAAAAGAATTTTAAAGGCACTAGAGCAAACAAAATATAATAAAACAAAGGCCGCGAAACTACTGCAAGTTACCCGTAAAACCTTGTACAATAAAATTGCGCAATACAAACTAGAAGTTTAAATAAGCTTTTAATTCATTCAAAACATTTTCTAAGGCTTTGGTGAAATGCTCTTTTGATCTTGTTTTTGCTTCTGCTTCTAATTGTTCTAAGTGGGGGATTACTTCGCTTATCTGCAACAACCTAAACATAGGTAGCATTTTGTGAGCAATTTCTTTAATGACAACCTGATTTTTACTTGCCAATGCATGCTCTATTAGGCTATAATTTTTTAACGTTTCTTGATAAAAGATTCTTAAATTTTCTCTTAATTTTTCATCTAACTGTGCAGGGTCTAAAAAGCCTGTTAATGGTTCAGTATTTAAATAGTAAAACGTTTGTTTTGTGGTGTTTTTAACCGTGTCTACTGTAGATGCTATTTTTAAGTGGTTCATTAATGCAGATTGCAGCTCTCCTTTAGAAAAAGGCTTGTACAATAGGTGAGCAAAACCTGCCTTTATACAGCGGTGTGCATTTAAAGTTCTATTTCCAGTCATTGCTATAATTGGCTGCCCTTTATAATGCGGCATTTGCTGTTTAAATGCGTGTAAAACCTCAAAACCCGTGTTAGTTGGCATTTGCATATCAGTAAATACAATATCATATTCAAAACCTATCGTTTTTGGAACATCAGAAAGCTTGGTAAAGGTCTTGTGGGGAATGTTTAACTGTTCTAAAAAGGTAGATAGTAAGGCTAAAAGACTCGTATCATCATCAATTAATACTACTTTTTTGGAGCTGTAATCTGTAGATTTGGAACGGGAATTAGTATCAATATGTTCTACAGGTACTTCTACATAAAATGTAGTTCCTTTGTTTTCTTCACTTGTAAAAGATATTTTCCCGCCTAAAAGGTGTGTAAGTTTCTGCGCTATGGTAAGTCCCAAACCATAACCTTCTTTCTTTACATTCGTTTCTGCTTGCGTAAATTCTTTAAAAATGGTTTGCTGTATCAACTTAGGTATTCCGCTGCCTGTATCTGCAATGGTTATCTTTAACTGGGCATCCTTTTGTAGGTCGGCATTAATTTTTACATAACCATTTTGGGTAAATTTAAATGCGTTAGAAATTAAATTAGTGAGTATTTGGCGTAATCTAAATGGATCTGTTTTAAAGGTTTGCTGTAATGTTGCTGCTATGTCTAATTGTAATGCCACAGCGGTATTTGCTGGCTTTAGGCTTGTTGCAATCTCCTCTATCAGTTGAGCTGGGATAAAATTTGTGGGTTCTATAAGTAATTTGCCAGCTTCTAACTTAGAAAAGTCTAATAAATCATTCGCTAATTTATTTACATGGTTTGCAGCTACCTGTATGTTGCTTATGTATTTTACGGTGTCTTCTTTTCGGTTTGCCGTTGGCAGTAAATCTGCATATCCTTTTATAACTCCTAAAGGGCTACGCATATCATGAATTACAGTTTTAATAAGCTGCTCCCTGCTCTGCAGTAATTCCTTGGTGTACGTATTTGCAGCTTCTAATTGTGTGCTTAGTCGTTGTACTCTTCTAAAATCTCTAGTGATAAAATAGATGGATAATAGAATGATAATAAAAGCGAGGATGCCTAACCACTTAATATTTTTAGTGCTTTTTTTTAGGGCGATGGATTGTTCTAGGTTTGCATTTGCAGTAATGGCTAAAACTTCTTGTTCCAAAGTGCTCACTAAGTCTCGCAGTTTTTGCGATATTTCTATATCAGCACGCAATATTTGATATTCTTTGTTCGCTATTTGTTGATTCTGGCGCAAGTGTTTTTTACGTGTATCTAGTAGTAAATCTTGAGTAGCAATTAAGATGCTATCTACCATCTTACGTTCATTTTCTGCACCCTCTTCTCGTTTGGCATTTTCATTTAGTAGTTCCGCATAGGCAATCACACTTTTTTGTGTTGCTTCTGGTAGTTGGTCAAAATTGGGCACTAAAGCTCTCGGGGTTATAGTGCCCACGGTAGCCTCTAATGTTTTTATTTTTAAGATGAGACTGTCTAAAGACTTTTCTGCGTAGTTCTTTGTTGCTAATCGTCTAAGCTGGTCGTTATTGGCTACTTTCTGCTGTAGTAATATGGCTAAACTATCTAACAGCGAAATATGTTTGCTGCTCTCACTGCTCATTTTAAGAGTGTCTATCAAAAAAAGAATGCTGTCTACTTTTACGGCATAGGCTGCAAAATCCTTTTTTGTATTGCGTTGCAGAGCTAGTTTAGATAGATTTTCCGCAGCATAAATGTCATTAGTAAGCGTACTTATTTTTAAAAGGCGTTCCTCCTTTGGATTAATTTTTTGCGTTTTAGGCAGTATATTTTCTAACTCCAAATAGAAAAACCATCCAGCTAAAATGGCTAAAGATGCTAATACTATATAGCTTAAGACAATCTTTACAATAAAAATTTTACGTTTTTCCAAACCTGTGCTAAATGCCCAAATTTATTGAGGTTTCAAAATTTTGAGCACCAATAAAAAGTTAATTGTTAACCCAAACAAGTAAATTTTTTTTCTTAAAAATGTGACCCATTTAAAAAAGGGGTGTCTTACTTATAGAAACAAAAAATAAGAGACGTGTTAAAGTCTATAATTTACGGAGTAGCATTTTTAACAGCATTGGCAATAGCATCTCATTATTTAAATGAAGAAAAGACAATTAGGGTTGAGGCAAAAATTGTTTCTGCAGAAGTTCATAGATAAGTTATTCACATTCCGTTTTAGCCACTAGGCTAGCGGATCATTGGTTGGTTGATTTGGTTGGAAGGGCCGTACGGTTCTCACCTTACGGTCCTTTTCTTAAAAAGCTGCCATTATAAACACTTAAGATAATGCTATATTACACTAACCATGCGTTGTCTAAGGTCAATTACAAACAAAGATAATTTTCCATGTTATCCTTGTACCCCGAATCAAAATAGTTTGTTAGATTGATCCTTTTAAGGCTGTCCCCAGGACGGCCTTTTTTGTATTTTATATTTTAGGTATTACATTTGCCGCCATCTCAAAGGGGTGCTGCTTTTAAGTGGCTGAGATTATACCCATTGAACCTGGGCGGGTAATGCTGCCAAGGAATTACGCGGTTAGCGTTCATGGTAAAAAGCATCTAGTAAAACTAGAAGCAAAGCAAAAATTAGCAAAAACAGAATAATAACCCCTTTTATTCGTATTTAAATTACGAATCAGAATGAATTATTCATTAGTGAAAAGGTGCTGTAGCATAGCTTTAAAACAAAGCGTTTTTGGGATATTATTTTTTGGATTACAACTAGTTGTAGCACAAAATCAAGCTCCGGATACTACTCAAGGAACCAAAGTGGTACTAGATGAGGTTTTAGTGCAAGCAGTAAGAGTAACTAAAGCCACACCCGTTACATTTTCAGATTTAGATAAGGAAGAAATAGCTCCAAGAAATTTAGGACAAGATATTCCCATTTTAATGAACTTTTTACCTTCTGTGGTTACTACATCAGACGCTGGTGCAGGGGTTGGTTATACTGGGATTAGGGTAAGAGGTTCTGATGCTACCCGTGTTAACGTAACCATAAATGGTATTCCGTACAACGATGCTGAATCTCAAGGTACTTTTTGGGTAAATATGCCAGATTTTGCATCCTCCACAGAAAGTTTACAGTTGCAAAGAGGTGTGGGGACATCTACAAATGGAGCAGCTGCTTTTGGAGCTAGTTTAAATTTGTTAACAGATGCTATTTCAGAAGAAGCATTTGCGCAAATAGGGAGTTCTATTGGCAGTTACAATACCTTGCGAAACAATGTAAAATTTGGGACAGGTTTACTTAGCGACCATTTTGAATTCTCTGGCCGACTTTCTAGAATTACTTCTGATGGGTATATAGATAGAGCATCATCTGATTTAGATTCTTATTTTTTACAAGGTTCTTTTAAAGATGATAATACACTCATTAAAGCACTACTTTTTGGTGGGCACGAGGTTACCTATCAAGCATGGTATGGTTTTGAACCAGAATATGTGGCTGCATTAGGGGCAAATCCGGATATAAAAGAGAATCCAACATATAACGTTGCTGGAGTTTATTTTGATGACGCAGGTAATATTCAGTTTTATGATAAAGAAGAGGATAACTACAAACAAGATCATTTTCAATTACATTGGAATCAAAAATGGAGTGCAAACTGGAATACCAACATAGCAGTTCACTTTACTAAAGGTAGAGGTTATTTTGAACAATTTAAAGAGGACGATGATTTTGCTACCTACGGTTTTACACCTTTAGAGGTGAATGGAGAAGAGGTGAATACAACAGATGTAATTAGAAGAAGATGGTTAGATAACGATTTTTATGGAACAGTTTTTTCTGCTAATTATGTAAATGATGATTTAGACTTGATTATAGGTGGTGGTTGGAATGCATATGATGGCGACCATTTTGGAGAAATTATTTGGGCAAGGTACGCCACGGATAGCGAAATAAGAGACAACTACTATTTTGATCAATCGCGTAAAACAGATTTTAATAGTTATGTAAAAGCTAATTACAAGTTAGATGAGCATTGGAGCCTGTTTGGAGATGCTCAATATAGGTCTGTTAGTTATACTGCCAACGGAGAAGATACGGGATTGGTAGATGATGATTTCAACTTTTTTAATCCTAAGGCGGGTATTACTTTCGATTTAAATAGAAACAATAATTTCTATTTTTCTTACGCAAGAGCAAGTAGAGAGCCTAATCGTAACGATTACGAAAACGGTACTCCAAAGCCAGAAAAACTCAATGATTTTGAATTAGGTTGGCGTTATGTAAGTCCATCTTTTCAAGTAAACACTAATGTTTACTACATGCGCTACCAAAACCAGCTGGTTCTAACCGGGGAATTAAATGATGTTGGGGCACCTGTACGTGCTAATGTAGGAGATAGCTACAGATTAGGATTAGAGATTGATGCAGCATACCAAAGAGACTGGTTTACATGGCAAGGTAATATAGCATTAAGTGATAATAGAAATTTAGATTTTTTCTTTACTAGAGACGGAGAATTGACAGATTTAGGAAATACTAAAATTGCCTATTCTCCTGGATTGGTGGTAGGAAACGTAATTGGATTTAAACCTGTAGAGAATTTGCAGTTTTCTTTTTTAACCAAATTAGTAGGTGAACAGTATATGGGGAATATAGATGCTATGCGTTCTAAATTGGCTAGTTATTCTCAAACAGATTTTAACATACAATACAGCATCCCAACTAATGGTTTTTTTAAGAGTGTGGTCTTGTCTGGTTTAGTGAACAACGTATTTGATCAACACATAGTTTCTAATGGGTATTTTTATACGTACGATGACGATTGGAGTACTGAAGGAGTTATAACAACTATAGAAGGTGCCGGGTATTATCCGCAGGCTGGAATAAATTTCTTGTTGGGCGCATTGGTTAATTTTTAACTTTGCACCCACACCCTGAGCACCGAGATGATGTAAACTATTTGGTGTAGTTCCCCCAATTGTTTCGATTTGTGAAGGGTGTTTCTGCTTAATATAGTCTAAAATACTTCTACTATAATGCAAGCATCTGAGTTTTTTACACACAAGCCAATACGTTGGGGCATAGTGGGTTGTGGCGCGGTTACAGAAGTTAAAAGCGGACCTCCTTATCAATTTACGTCACACTTTGAACTACGGATGGTAATGCGTAGAGATGCAGAAAAAGTGGCAGATTATGCTAAGAGGCATCAGGTGCCAGCTTTTACAACAAAAGCAGAAGATTTAATCAATTCATCGGAAATTGATGCAATTTATATTGCTACACCACCGCATTTACATAAAAAATATGCGCTAAAAGTAGCCGAAGTTGGCAAGCCCTGTTGTATAGAAAAACCCTTAGCACCATCTTATAAGGAGGGTTTAGAAATTTATGAGGTTTTTGAAAAGAAAAATATTCCGCTTTTTGTAGCGTATTACCGTAGGTCTTTACCCCGTTTTTTAAAGGTGAAAGAATGGTTAGATAGTGGCGCAATTGGTAGACCAAGACACATTCATTGGTTAAAGACTAGAAATGCAAGTTTTTTAGATAAAAACAAACACTATAATTGGCGTACAGATGCCAATATTGCGCCAGCAGGCTATTTTGACGATTTAGCGAGTCACGGCCTAGATTTATTTTGTTTTCTATTAGGTGATATCATTTTAGCTAAAGGTATCGCTATAAATCAACAAGGGTTATATACCGCTAAAGATGCAATTTCTGGTGTTTGGGAACACGCTAATGGAGTTTTGGGTACAGGCACTTGGAATTTTGCTACGCATGAGCCAAAAGATGAGGTGGTGATTCTGGGTGAAAATGGAGAAATTAGATTTTCTGTCCTAGGAGAAGAACCGGTAATACTAAAAACAGCAACACAAGAAGAAAGTTTGTTTATTCCTCACCCTAAGCATGTACAAGAATTTCATGTGCATAATATACAGCAACACTTGCTTGGAATTTTAGAGCATCCATCTACAGGGAAAACGGCATTGCATACCAGTTGGGTTATGGATAAGATTTTAGGAGCTATTTAGTTAGAAATTATTACAGAACTGCCAGCCACAGTTGTGTTGTAGAACAAAAGGTCATAATAGCGCTGACCATCATCAGGTCTGTTTAGCATGGACCCAGAAAATAAACTGTATTCATAGTCATCACAACTACAAACCACATTTGACCCATCTAAAGTCATAGTAGAACACTCATTAGGAGCATGATTAGGGCAACTGGCTTCAAACGCAAAAAAAGTGTCTGGCCCAGTGCGCATCACAAAAGCACCGCGGGTGCCTACACCATTATTTCCCACATAAATGGGATTGCCAACACTGTTTAGATTACTGTAGAGGGGTAAATTAAGGTTAAGTTCAAACCGGAAGCCCACCTCTTGTAAAAAGGGATTTCTGTTTGTAGTGTTTTTATCGCATCCAAAAAGCAAAAGGGTGACAATCAGTAAAAAGAAATATCTCATCCTAAAAATTTGCCGTAAAAGTGGTCAAAAATTATGTATATTTGCGTTAATCCTCTCTAAAAATCACGAAATGGTGGTTGTGCAGAGGATTTTTCAATTAATAAATAAAGCGAAACGTAGGGAAAAGACAATTTTTCTCCTGCGTGTTTTTGCTTAAAATATAAGATATATGTCAAAAGTTTCATATTATACTCCAGAGGGATTAAAGAAGTTGAAGGAAGAGTTAGACCAACTTAGAGATGTAGAAAGACCCAAAGCATCCCAAGCTATTGCAGAAGCAAGAGATAAAGGCGATTTATCAGAAAATGCAGAGTATGACGCTGCCAAAGAAGCTCAAGGCCTTTTAGAAATGAAAATTGCCAAGTTGGAGGAAACCGTTGCCAATGCAAGAATTATAGATGAGTCTCAACTAGACACCTCTAAAGTATTGGTGCTTTCTACTGTAAAATTAAAGAACCAAGCCAATGGTATGGAAATGAAATATACCTTAGTTGCAGAAAGCGAAGCTAACCTTAAAACGGGTAAAATATCCGTGACCTCGCCTATTGGTAAAGGGTTATTAGGTAAATCTGTGGGCGATGTAGCAGAAATAAAGGTGCCTAACGGAACTTTACAATTTGAAATATTAGAAATAACCAGAGACTAGGTTATTTCGTTTTAATGAATATCTTTAATCCTGTCTACTAAAGACAGGATTTTTTTTGGTAAAAACATAACTATGGCGAGCATTTTTACAAGAATTATTAATGGCGAAATACCCTGCTACAAAATAGCGGAAGACGAACAGTTTTTTGCGTTTCTAGACATTAACCCCAATGCAAAGGGGCATACGCTCTGTGTACCTAAAAAAGAGGTAGATAAGTTATTAGATTTAGACGAAGAAACGTATATGGGGTTAATGGCGTTTTCTAGAAAGGTAGGTAAAGCTATAGAGGCAACAATAGATTGTAAGCGGGTAGGGATGACTGTAATTGGTTTAGAAGTACCTCACGTACACGTGCATCTAATTCCCTTACAAGGCATGCATAATGCCACTTTTAAACATAAAGAAAAAGTAGAGGCAGTGGAGTTGGAAGCAATAGCAGCAAGCATACGTGCAAATATGGCTTAAGCAATTAAAAAATATGTACCTACACCTACCGCAACAACCGCTAGGGCAATTAATACAAATGTAAGTGTAGTTGGTTTGGTTGCCTTTTTTTCCGGAGTAGCTAGTTTATTGTAATACTCAAAAACCCGTTCTATATCTTCGGTCCAGTTTACAGGGTAAATCATAGAATAACAAGTTTTACATTTAATCTCATGAGAAATTTGAGTTGTAATTCTATGAAAAAAAGCATTGTAGGTATGTTTTTGGTAAAAGGTTAGTTTTAGTAACTGGTTGTAACATTCTGGGCAATTATTGGTAAGCTCAACTTCTTTAATTGCAATATTTTTTTCTTTTGCCATGGCCTACTTTGTTTTTAATAAAATCTGCATTACTGTACCTTCTTTGCTAGATGTTAATACTTTAATTTTTCCCTTATGGTATTCCTCTACAATTCTTTTAACTAGAGAAAGCCCCAATCCCCAACCTCTTTTTTTTGTGGTTACTCCAGGATTAAAAATTGCATTAAATTCACTTTTTGGTATTCCGTGTCCGGTGTCTGTAATAGATATAGAAACATAGTTATCTTTTAAGGCAATGTGCAAGTCTATATCTCCTTTTCCACGCATGGCATCTATGCCATTTTTAACTAAATTTTCAATGCTCCAGTTGTATAGCGGTGGATTTAAAGGTACCAATAATTCATCTATTTCTGTTACAAAGGAAAAACGGATAAGTCTAGAACTCCTTTTTTTAAGATACTCGTAAGCTTTCCGGGTTTCTTCTACAATATCATGTGGTTTAAGTTCTGGCATAGAGCCAATTTTAGAAAAACGTTCGGTAATGGTTTGTAGGCGATCTATGTCTTTAGCAATTTCTTTGGTAATTTCCGGATTAATAGCTTCAGTTTTTAATAGCTCATTCCACCCCAATAAAGAGGTTAATGGTGTTCCTATTTGGTGTGCCGTTTCTTTAGCCATACCTGCCCAAAGTTTGTTTTGTTCAGAAGCTTTGTTTGTTTTAAAAAAGAAAAAAATGACGGTCGCAAAAAGGCAAATGATAAGTAGCAATGCCAGTGGATAAAACTTTAGTTTGTTCAACACTTCAGAATTACCGTAATACAGTGTTTCTAACAATTCACCTCCTTGTATTATTTGTATGGGAGTATTTTCACTTTTAAATTGGGCAATTTTTTTTTGAATATAAGTAGAGTCTTTCCCTAATTCTGCAGGTATGTTGTGCGTTTTTATGGAGCCTTCTTCATTAACCAAAATCATAGGAGTAGAGGTATTGTTGCCTAATACTTTCAGCGTAAGGTCTCCTAATTCTTTATCTACTGAGCTTTGTATTAATTCTGATTGAGCGGTGGCCCAAATTTCCATTTTCAAACGTTCTTCTTCTTTAAACTTTTTAAAAAAGCTGTTGGTATTCCAAAGAATTAGCGCTACAAAAATAAAAGCGGATAGGAGTAGCACTAGGTTAGAAGTACGTTTTCTAGGATTGAATTTCATTCCATAGGTTGTATGGGATTAAAGATAAAGCAAAATGTATTAATTGTTGAAAACATCCGCTTGTTGCATTTTAAATTTAGCCTCTAAATTGCCTATTTTTGAAGTCAATAAATAGTTTTAGATGGAAGTTCAGGGAAGAATTAAAATGATAGACGAAACTAAGACCTATGGTAACAATGGTTTTAGAAAAAGAGAAGTTGTGGTAACCACGGAAGAGCAATACCCACAACATATTTTAGTTGAGTTTGTACAAGATAAGTGCGATTTATTGAATTCTTACCGTGCAGGACAAATGGTGAAGGTGAGTATAAACCTTAGAGGTAGAGAGTGGACTAATCCACAAGGTGAAACTAAGTATTTTAACTCTATCCAAGGTTGGAGAATAGAAAATTTGGAACAACAAGCTCAGGGTGGAGACAACAGTATGCCACCAGTACCTCCTATGGAAGCTTTTGAGCCTGCCGATGATTTTAACGATGAAGACCATGACGATTTACCTTTTTAATTAAAAAAAGTTTAATACATAAGTAAGCCATCAGTTATTGATGGCTTTTTTATTTTAAAGCGTTAGCTATTGTTGCGAATAAGCACTAAAAAGGGTTGCTTAAATGATTTTATTTAAATAGTTTTCTAGAAAACAAACTGATGGATCCAAGTGGCAAAAACGCAATTTACTATCTAGATGATAGGTTGTGGTTTCCGCCAATAGCACATGCTAATGCAGAAGGACTTTTGGCGGTTGGTGGGGATTTATCTCCAGAGCGACTATTATTAGCCTATAAGAGCGGAATTTTTCCTTGGTTTAATGATGACGCCCTTATCTTATGGTGGTCTCCTGATCCAAGAATGGTACTTTTTCCAAATAAAATTAAAATCTCTAAAAGTATGCGTAAAGTGCTAAGGGATAATCAGTTTAGATTAACCATTAATCAAGACTTTGAGTCGGTGATAATCCATTGTGCTAAAAAAGACAGAAAGGACCAAGAAGGTACCTGGATAACAGATAAAATGATAACGGCTTATATGGACTTGCACCAACGTGGATTTGCTACTTCTTATGAGGTTTGGGAGCAAGATAGATTAGTTGGCGGTTTGTACGGTGTAGATTTAGGTCATGTCTTTTGTGGAGAGAGTATGTTTAGCCTTACTAGTAATGCTAGCAAGTTTGCCTTTATACACCTGGCGCAACACCTATCCCATAAAAAATACAGCATAATAGATTGTCAAGTTTACACAGAACACTTAAAATCATTGGGCGCGGAAGAAATAGACAGAACAGTCTTCTTATCTTATTTAAATGGAAATATTGAGGGTGGATAGGAAGAATAAAATGTGATGTTGGTCCTCTAAAGCATCTTCCAAACGATATTCTGTACCTATTTGAACTTTACACGTATCAGACAAAAACCAACCCAATTGTAAAGTTAATCTTTGGTCATATTCTGGATTCATTTTTTTACCTACACTAACTAGGGATTCGCAATTACCTACTAGGTAAGTTTCCCCTAAATCTAATCGTTCTCCATTTAGTGGTAAATCCAATGAAAATCGATATCTAAATCTATGAATAAAGTTATTGGTTGTGATACGTTGTTCCGTTCTAAATCGGTGTCCGTATCTTAGGCTAAATGGTCTTTTGGTAAAATCGTATTGTTGGGTAAAGCGTAATTCGTTCGCTTTAGCTTCAAAGGCTTCCCTAAATCTAAATTGAACACCCAGAGCTATACTTTGATTGTCCATTAGTTTATAATTACTAAAGTGAACTGCATCTATTTGTCTTACTGCTAGACTAGCTTCCTCATTTCTGTAAAAATAGCTGCGATTTTGAACACTGTAATTTTGGCTATAAAAAGGATTTACTTTGTAGTTCAAAGCAATTTTTGGCTGTAAATATCCTGTAAAATCTTGTCCTTGAACACTGCAAAAACAGAAGAGGAATAATAGTAGAAATGCCCAATATTTAATACCGTACATAGTCGTATTTTTGGGGAATACTTTCTCTGCTATTAAGATGTTGCCCAGCTGCATTAAACAAAATTTCTATTTCTTTAAAGCCTTTTTTGGTGCGGAAGGCAACAATCATCTCATAACGTATTTCTTTGGTAAGTAGGTTTTGAAAAGCATTTTTTAGTGTAGTCTGGGCACTACCGATATTAGGATAATGTTGCTGAATTTTTTTAATGCGATAGCGACTAAATTTGCTATTTAAATATACCTGCATTACCTCCCAACTGGCATCTGGTATATCTATTTCTTCAATAATATATTCTACATCTTCTAGTACACCATGCGCATCAAACTCTACGCTATAATGTATTTTGCCAGATTTAAATTTGGCCTCATAAGAAAGTTTGTCGCCGTCTTTCTCTTGATAAAAGCGTAAGTGCTTAGAATTGGTTAAATAAGGCACTAACCTGCTATAAGCACTGGACGGAAATTCATCTTCTGAAATACGGATTTCTCGTTCGTTTTTAGTTTGTGCCATAAGGGTAAGGCAATACATTAAAGAGAAAAAAAATAGAAGCACTTTAGATTTCATCATACCTAGAACAAGAAGTTATGTGGTCATTTACCATGCCTGTAGCTTGCATAAATGCATAAACTACAGTGCTGCCTACAAATTTAAAGCCTCTTTTTTTTAGGTCTTTACTTAAGGCATCAGAAATAGGAGTTGTAGCAGGTATTTCTTTTAAGCTGGTAAAACTATTCTTTATTGGTTTATGGTTTACAAATGACCATATATAATGACTGAAAGAGCCAAATTCTTCTTGCGTTTGTATAAACGCTTGGGCATTGGTTACTGTGGCACTTACTTTTAGTTTATTGCGTATAATACCAGCATCCGTAAGCAGGTCGTCTATCTTAGATTGAGGATAAGCGGCAATCTTTTTGTAATCAAAACCATCAAAAGCAGCTCTAAAGTTTTCTCGTTTTTTTAAGATGGTAATCCAACTTAGACCAGCTTGGAAGGTTTCTAAGACTAGAAATTCAAATAAAGTAGCATCGTCTTTAACAGGAACACCCCATTCTGTATCATGATATGCCTCATATAACGGGTCTCCTATGCACCAGCCACATTTAATTGAATCCATCAGGTTTAATTTTTAGGAGAAAGGTAGAAAGTTTTTATAAATTAAAAATGGCGAAACATATAAAAGCCCCTAACTGCAGTTACAGTTAAGGGCTTTCTAAGTACACTAACCAAATTTACTACTTAGACATCTCTTTTTTATTACCTGCGGTCAAAAGTAATTCTTCGTTATTTACAGCACCATTAAGGTCAGCTGTTAAAGTTCTGTAAGCATTGAAGAATTTTTTGCCATCTACCTTTTTAAAACGAACTTCTGTTGCGCCTTGTTTATTTGTTTTTATATCTGTTACCTCTACGGCATTGTAGTGTATGCTAGATAGATTAGCAATACCACCTTTTTTAATAATAAAGTTCTTTTTTGGAACATTTACATACTTAAAATCAGAACCAGAAGGTTCCCCAATAGTCATAATAGTTCCCACATTTACTTGGTCTTTAAATGATTCTTGCGCTTGTAGCCCAATGCTCATGAGAAAGGCATACAAACCAAGTGCAAATAGTTTTGCTTTCATAGTCTTTAAATTTCTGTTGTTGTTCATTATTTATTTGTCTTTTGAGTAGTAAGGCTTGTTTTGGCCACCTTTAAAACTCAAAGTAAAGATACTGTGATGTAATGTTATCTCAAAGTAATACCATTGTTAAAATTAGTTAAGCTATTAGAATGTAATAGTAATACTATTATATTTGCGGTCTATTTTAAAGTTATGGATAGATTATTACAAAATATTAAGATTGCTATTAATGATAATATTTACGTAAAGGATCCGGAATCTTCCGAACTTGGCCGTAGAATTATTGAGTACAGTATTGTTCTAATAGATGAAATAGGGTTTGAGGCCTTTACTTTTCGTAAATTAGGAGAACGGATTGGTAGTAATGAAAGTTCTATCTACCGTTATTTTGAAAATAAACACAAACTGCTGGTCTATTTGTCTTCTTGGTATTGGGGGTGGTTAGAGTATCAATTGGTATTCGCAACTCATGGAGTTCCAGACCCAGAAGAGAAACTATCAAGGGCCATAGAAATTATCTCTAGAAATAAGGTAGAGGATCAAAACTTTGGCCATATTAACGAGGTTTTATTAACTAGAATTGTAATTAATGAATCGTCCAAGTCTTACCTGACCAAGGAAGTAAAGCAAGAAAACCGAGATGGTTATTTTGTTATTTACAAAAGAATGGTACATAGGTTAGAAGAGATGATACGCACTTGCAATCCCAATTATAAGTACACTACAAGTTTGGCGAGTACTATAATGGAAACTTCACTGCATCAACATTTTTTAAAGGAACATTTACCATCATTAACTAACGGTGGTGAAGATAATGCCACCACGACCTTTATTAAGGAAATGGTTTTCAGTACGATTAAAAAATAACTAATGGCAAAAAACATTCTCTCTGCTTGGCAACGCTTATTGGGCTTGCTAAAATTGGATAAACGAGACGTTATCCAAGTATTCTATTACGCCATCTTTGCAGGTTTGGTCAACTTATCTTTACCTCTTGGTATACAGGCAATCATTAACTTAATACAAGGAGCACAAGTAAGTACATCTTGGATTGTTTTGGTGGTTTTGGTGACCTTAGGGGTGGCCTTTGTAGGGCTATTACAGCTAATGCAAATACGTATTATAGAAAACGTACAACAGAAGATTTTTACAAGGTCTTCTTTTGAATTTGCTTATCGTTTTCCAAAAATTAAGATGAGTGAGTTGTATAACTATTATCCACCAGAACTGGCAAACCGATTTTTTGATACCCTGACCGTACAAAAATCACTTTCTAAAGTCTTAATAGATTTTCCGGCAGCCTTGTTACAAATCATATTTGGGTTGTTGTTACTTTCTTTTTATCACCCATTTTTTATTGCCTACGGTATTTTATTGATGTTGCTCATTTATGTGGTGTTCAAATTTACAGCGCAGCGTGGATTAGATACTAGTTTAGAAGAATCTAAGAACAAGTATAAGGTAGCGCACTGGTTGCAAGAGATAGCCAGGTGTATTGTAAGTTTTAAATTATCTGGCAAGACCAGTCATGCGGTAGACAAGAATGACACATTGGTGGTAAAATACTTGGAGGCTAGAGAAGGACATTTTAAAATTCTGGTGCTTCAATTTGCACAGATGATTGGTTTTAAAGTATTAGTTACAGCTGGTTTACTGTTAATAGGGGGGTTGCTGGTACTTAATCAAGAAATGAATATTGGCCAGTTTGTAGCCGCAGAAATTATTATTCTTTTAGTAATTGGTTCTGTAGAAAAGCTAATTTTAGGATTAGAAACGTTTTACGATTTGCTTACCTCCTTAGAAAAAATAGGGCAAGTAGTAGATAAAGAATTAGAGCCACAAGATGGGGAGCGGCCGTTTAAACAGAATGAGGGCTTTAATGTAGAATTAGCAGAAGTTGGTCTTGCGGTGCCTGGTAAGGATAAAAAAATAGTGAACAACGTAAACCTAACTATCTCTCCAGATTGTACCATTTTATTGCATGGACCAATAGGCTCTGGTAAATCCAGTCTGTTAAGGATGATTGCAGGGATTGTAGAACCAACAGAAGGTAATATTTATATCAATAATGTAAAGCTAAAAGGCATCAATCTTAATTATTATAGGGCCCATTTAGGGCAATCTTTAAGTGAAGAAACGCCTTTTGAGGGCACCATTTGGGACAACATTACTTTTGGGGATAAAGACATTACATCAGAAGATGTGTACTATGCTTTAGAAAGAACTAAGCTTACCGAATTTGTTAAGCAACAAGAAAAAGGATTAAAAACCATATTGTATCCAGAGGGGCAACAAATTCCGTTTACCATTGCCAAAAAAATAATTTTAGCAAGGAGTATTGTTAAGAAACCGAAGCTTTTAGTACTTAAAGACCCGTTGGAGCAAATGGAAGAAACTGAGGCAGAAGAAATCATGAGCTTTTTAACGGACCCTAAGAATGGGTGGGCCCTGGTTATCGTTAGTGAAAATCTTAAGTGGCAAGACTATTGCGATAGAATTATTACTATGGTGAATGGGCAAATAGTAACCGAAACAAGAAATAGCAATGCTTAATATATCTCATAATAAACTTAATAAAACGGTAGATTTAGAGCGTTTTAAGTCTGCTAAAAAGGTGTTTCATCAAAGACACTATGTCCATTTTAATCGCTTTTTAGCCGCTTTTTCTATTGTGGTATTCATTATTCTGTTTTTACCTTGGACACAAAATGTTTCTGGTAAGGGAGCTCTTACTACGTTAACACCAGAGCAACGCCCACAAACCATACAATCTCCTATTCCTGGGCGTATAGAAAAATGGTATGTGCGCGAAGGTGATTTCGTAAATAAAGGTGATACCATTTTGCACATTTCTGAGGTTAAAAACGAATATTTTGACCCACAGTTGGTAGAACGGACAGGCCAGCAATTAAAAGCTAAAGAAATGGCGGTGACCTCTTATCAAGGTAAGGTTAAAGCTTTGCAGACCCAAATAGGAGCCCTATCTAACGAGCGTAGACTAAAATTGCAGCAGGCGCAAAATAAACTGCAACAAAGTAGGCTTAAAGTAGTAAGTGATAGTATTGATTTAGAAGCGGCAAAAACCAACTTAACCATTGCAGAACGGCAATACAACCGTACAGCACAATTAGAGCAAGAAGGCTTAAAATCGTTAACAGATGTAGAACAAAAGCGTTTAAAACTACAAGAAACTCAGGCTAAACTTATAAGTCAGGAAAATAAATTGTTGGCAAGTAAGAATGATGTGATTAATGCGGAAGTAGAAATAAATAGGGTGCAAGCTTCATATACAGATAAGATTAGCAAAGCACAGAGCGATATGTTTACAGCACAAAGTAATCAGTTCGATTCTGAAGCACAGGTATCCAAATTAGAGAACGATTTTACCAACTATAGCATAAGAACTGGGATGTATTACATTAAAGCACCGCAGAGTGGGTATATAAATAAAGCCATACAAGGCGGTCTTGGGCAAACTTTTAAAGAAGGTGAAGCGTTGTTGGGTATTATGCCGTCTCAGTATGATATGGCGGTGGAAACCTACGTTTCTCCCATAGACTTGCCCTTGTTGCAATTAGGAAATACCGTTCGTATTCAGTTTGATGGTTGGCCTTCTATTGTTTTCAGCGGCTGGCCTAACGTTTCTGTAGGTACCTATGGTGGTGAAATTGTAGCCATAGAAAACTTTATCAGTCCTAATGGTAAGTACCGAATATTAGTAGCGCCAGACCCAGAAGAAGAACCTTGGCCAGAACAATTGCGAGTAGGTTCTGGAGCCAATACTTTAGCCTTATTAGATGATGTCCCTATTTGGTTTGAAATTTGGAGACAGCTAAACGGTTTCCCTCCTAACTATTATCAACCTGATACCGTAAAAACCGATGCTAAAGCTAAAAAGTAATATAAAGTATTTCTGCGTAGCAATACTCTTTCTACTAGCTACGGTGGGGTATGCACAGTCAGCGGATGCTATTTTAGGATTTGAGGAGTATTTGGGGTATGTAAAAAAATACCACCCTATTGCTCGGCAAGCACAATTAACGCTATCGGTAGGGCAAGCTAATTTGCTAAAAGCCAGAGGCGGTTTTGACCCAAAGATTCAGGTAGATTATGCCAAGAAAGAGTTTAAGGATACTGAATATTGGGACCGTTTAAATGCCGCATTTAAAGTGCCTACATACTTTGGTCTGGAGTTTAAGGCAGGGTACGAAAATTATGAGGGTACTTATATTAATCCAGATGAAACGGTACCGGAAGACGGTTTGTATAGTGCAGGTGTTACCATGGATGTGCTACAGGGTTTTTGGGCTAATGAACGCATGGCGACCCTACGCAAGGCAAAATTCTTTAGAGAGCAATCTAAAGCTGACCAAGATATTTTGGTTAACCAAGTGTTGTACGATGCTTCTCTAGCATATTTTAATTGGTTAAAGGCCTATGAGCAGGCCCAAGTGTATCGGGAATTTATAGAAAGTGCACGCTTGCGCTTAGAAGGCGTAAAAAAGAGTGCATTAGCAGGGGATAAAGCAATTATAGACACCGTAGAGGCAAGAATAACGTACCAAAATAGGAGGTTGGGCTTGGAACAAGCTAATCTAAACTTTACCAAAGCGCGTTTGGCATTGTCTAACTATTTGTGGATAGAAAATGTACCTGTAGAAGTGCAAGAAACGGCTATACCCGAAGAAGAAATTAGTCAGTCCTTAGATGTGGCGCTAGATTTGTTAGGAAAGACGAAAGATAGTTTTGCTATCGAAAATCATCCAAAATACCGTTCGCTAGATTTCAAGGTTAAAGGTTTGTTGGTAGATAAAAGGCTCAAGGGGAACAAATTATTGCCTAAGTTAACTTTGGAGTATAATTTTTTAACAACCGCGGTGCAAGATTTTGAGATGCTGAATACCCAAGACTATAAAGGCGGGCTTAACTTTAGTTTTCCCTTATTTTTAAGAAAAGAAAGAGGTGATTTAAAATTGGCTAAATTAAAACTACAAGACGCTGAGTTTAATAGGGACTTTGCACTGGTAAGCATTCAGAATAAAGTAGAAGCTATTTATGCAGAGTTAGACTCTTATCAAAACCAAGTGACTATGATAGATACCATTGTTTTGGATTATAGGACGTTGTTAAATGCAGAGGAGCGTAAGTTTGGTTTTGGAGAGAGTTCCTTATTTTTAGTAA
This sequence comes from Flavobacterium sp. ASW18X, assembly GCF_005144745.1. Taxonomy (GTDB): domain Bacteria; phylum Bacteroidota; class Bacteroidia; order Flavobacteriales; family Flavobacteriaceae; genus Croceivirga. The sequence continues at coordinate 479,910 of NZ_SWKK01000008.1, forward strand.
ATAGTAGGGAGGGTAAATTGATAGACGCACAGCTAAAGCAGATAGAAATGTGGAATAAGTATTACACTGCAAAGGCAGATTTATTCAAAAGCTTAGCGATTAACCCAATTAATCCCTAGTTGGCCTTATCATAATTACTTAATAATAGTTTGTTGACCTAGATTTAAATGTAATCTGATTTTGATTTATCAATTTGCGAATCAAAATCAACACGAATGAAACTGAATTTGAATACACTTTTGGTACTAGGTTTAGGTGTCTCTCTTTTTTCTTGTGATTATGTAGATGATGTTATTGGGGAAACACCTAAAGATAGCATCGCTTTGCGGTATATAGATGAGTACGTAATTTTAGATGGTACGCAATACCAGAATACCGTTTTTGGGGGTATTTCTGGATTAGACTATGATGGTACAACATGGTACATGATAAGCGATGACCCTAACCAACCTCGTTTCTACAAAGGAGCTATAACGTTTAACGAAGATGGTTTTAAAGAGGTTGCCATAAAGGATGTAGTTTTCTTTAAGGACCAGCTAGGTAACCAATTGCATGACGGTATAACGGACCCGGAAGCCATTAGAATAGATGGTAATACAATTATTTGGACAAGTGAGGGCAACATCAATAACAACTTACCTCCATCTGTAAATTTTACTAATCTTAACGGAATGTTTACTGGTGAGGCAATTTTAAGAGACGCTTATTTACCACAGAATTCAGAAGAAAAAGGCCCTAGGCACAATGGTGTTTTTGAAGGTGTTTCCTCGGCAGTAGATGGTGATGGATATTGGGTAAATATGGAGTTGCCTTTAAAACAAGATGGCTCAGAGCCTTTATTAGAAGATACAGATTCTCCAATACGTATTGCTTTTATAGATAAAGCTACCGGTAAATTCGGGAAAGAATTTGCCTATGAACTAGACCCTGTAGTGCGCCCAGCAACCAATGGCACCTCTTTTACTGTGAATGGAGTGGTAGAAATTTTAGAATATGAAAAAGATAGATTTTTAGTACTTGAACGGTCCTTTGCTACAGGTTATGCAGACGGTGGTAACGATGTAAAAATTTATGAAGTTGATGCAACAGACGCTACAGATGTAAGCAACATGGAATCTTTAAAAGGTGCCACTTACAAGCCTGCAAAAAAGACCTTGTTGTTTGATTTTGAATCGGTAAGAAATCGTTTAACACAAAGTATTGTAGATAATATAGAAGGTATTGCTTTTGGACCAGATTTTGCTAATGGTAACAAGTCCTTAGTGCTGGTGGCAGACAATAATTTTAGTGCTTTTGGACCTCAGTTGAACCAATTTGTACTGTTAGAGCTACAGAAGTAAGTGTTTAAAACAAATGTCGCTAAGGCCATCCTTTTTGGGGTGGCTTTTGTATTTTTTGCAAACTGATTATTGTTAGGTTTTATATAGTATTACGACGATATCTTTGAAAAAAATGAATACAATGAATACAGATGCAAATACACTGAGAGAGGCGTTAAAAGATGTAATAGCTCAGGGTTTAGCTAACGCGATAGATTACCAAACATATAGAAAGCAAGTAAAACAATGGGCAGAGGAAAATTCTAATAGTGGTCCAGAAAAATCTGATGTTTTAGCTAATTATACCCAACTAAATGATAGGCGGATGAAACGTTGGGACAAAACCTTAAAATTTACAGAAGCGCAAATAACTGGTTTACCAAAGTTAGACGGTAAGTACACTTGGTTGGTAATTACAGAAAGCTGGTGCGGAGATGCAGCGCCAAGTGTTCCAGTAATGAATAAAATTGCAGAATCCCTACCCAATTTGGACCTTAAATTGGTATATAGAGATGAGAATTTACCGTTAATAGAGCAGTTTCTTACCAACGGAGCAATGTCTATCCCTAAACTTATAATGATAGATTCAGAAAGTTTACAAGTAAAACAAACTTGGGGGCCGCGTTCTACAAAGGCTACCAAAATGGTTAATGAATATAAGGCAGAGCACGGAAAGTTAACAGCTGAGTTTAAGGAAGACTTGCAAGGGTTTTATAACAAAGATAAAGGTCAAGATGTGTTTAATGACTTAGTAGCACTACTTGCGTTGGAATAAATAAGTAATAGTACCTATTTGTTCGGCCTTAGATGCGCTGCTAAACTGTGCTTTTAAAGCGTAAGTAATAGCATTTTCAATTAAGCAGTAATCGTTAGTAGATGAACTTTTTTCGTTAAAGCTAGCATCAATTACGCTTCCACTTTTATTCACTGTAATGTTAATGACTACTTTACCGCCTTCTAAGCATGTGTAAATGGGTGGCGGTAAGTCGTACGCATTTCTATCTATTAAAGAATAAGAAATAGAGGTGCGTTTATCTTTTAAAGCATTGGTAAATTCTTTTTTGTCAGCATCTCGTTGTCCCAATTCTTCTTTTTTCTCTTGCCTACGCTTAGCTAATTCTTTTAAGCTTGCGGCATAAGCTCCAGCATCTCCCATAACAGAACTTTGTTCTGCGGCCATGCTGCGTTCTTCCATCAACTCGTCCAATGTCTTTAAGGGTTCTGGATTACCGTAAGATGGTTTGGCGGTTTCATTTAAAGCCATGTGGCTTTTAATAGATTCTGCTTGGGCAAGTTCTTTAAGCTCTTGCTCTTCGGGTTCTTCTTTAAGTAGTTCCTCTAGTTCTTCTTCATTTAGAACTGCCATTTCTATGACATATTCATCCTCTTCCCTATTCACTAAATGGATATTGTAGGTAAGCAATACCAAGATGCCCATTGTAAAAATGGTGATGAGTAGGGATAATTGCTTTCTATTTAAATCCATGGTCCTATTATAACCCAATTTTATCTGAATTATTATGTGGGCAAAACCGAATTGCTACATCATTCTAGACCCAATTTCTCTTTGAATTCTTTGGGGGTTACTGCATTATTTACGTTATAACTGCCTATTTTGGTTCTTCTTAGGGCTGTTAAATGTCCGCCGCAACCTAATGCTTCTCCAAAATCAAAAGCTAAAGAACGGATATATGTGCCTTTGCTACAGCGCACTCTAAAGTGCACATTAAGGTCTTTTATTTCCGTAATTTCAAATTCAGAAATACTTATTTTCCGTGTAGGAATATCTATGGTTTCCCCTTTCCTTGCGTGCTCGTATAAGCGTTTACCATCTTTTTTTAAGGCAGAAAAAATAGGCGGTCTTTGGTCAATTTCTCCTAAAAATTTGTGTATGGTAGCATGTATTAAAGCATCAGTAAGATGGTCTGTCGGGAATGTTTGGTCTATCGCAGTCTCTAAATCATAAGAAGGTGTGGTGGCGCCTAAGGTAATAATACCTGTATATTCTTTTTCTTGCCCTTGTAAAGATGGTATCGTCTTCGTATGTTTTCCTGTGCAAATAATTAATAGGCCAGTTGCTAGAGGGTCTAGGGTGCCAGCATGCCCTATTTTAAATTTTTTGTTAAGGTCAAATTTTTTTCTGATAGCCCATTTTAAGGCGTTAACAGCTTGGAAAGAACTCCACTCTAAAGGCTTGTCTATTAGTAGTGTTTGCCCGTTTAAAAAATCTTCTTTACTAAGCATTATTCGTATTTATCCCCAGATACTCCAGCCTATGGCAATAAGACCAACTACCAAGCAGTATATGGCAAAATAAGTAAGCTTACTTTGTTTTACTAGCTTAATCATCCAAGTACAAGCAACTAAACCGGCAATAAATGCTGCAACAAAACCTGCTCCCATAGCGGCGGATTGTGAGCTTTCAAAACTTATATCACCACTTAGAATATCTTTGGCTACTTTACCTAAAATGAGCGGAACAACCATTAAAAAGGAGAACCGAGCAGATTTAGTTTTGTCTATTCCTAGTAATACTGAGGTAGAGATAGTGGCGCCACTTCTAGAGATGCCAGGTAGCATGGCTACCATTTGTGCCATACCAATGATAAATGCACTACGGTAAGAAACATCTTTATCTGTAGTTTTAGCCATGTCTGCTAAATACAACAATACAGCTGTTACCAATAGCATAATCCCAACAATAAGAATAGCTCCACCAAAGAAAACCTCCATAAAATCTTCTAAAAAGAAACCAACCAAAGCAGCAGGTATCATAGAGATGATGATTTTTAAGCTAAAAGCGGTTTGCTCATTCCATTTAAATTGAAACAAACCTTTAAAAATTTCCATCACATCTTTCCAGAAAATGACCAGCGTACTTAAGGCTGTTGCAAAGTGTAAAACCACGGTAAAAAGCAAACTCTCTTCAGGTATAGCATTAGCGCCTAAAATGGCTTTGCCCAGTTCTAAATGTCCGCTAGAAGAGACGGGTAAAAATTCTGTTAAGCCTTGTATTATCCCTAGGATAATGGCATCAATGATTTCCAAATTAGTCTTTCTTTTTATCTGGATTCAACAATATGGCGTATATCTGTATGCCTAAGCCAATTAAGATTAATGTGGGGGCTAAGCGTATTCTTCTAAAACTATAGATTGCATCACTAAAAACATTGGGGTCGTCGCTACCGCCGCCGGCCATCAAACCAAAACCAAGCGTAATAAGGGCTAACCCAATAAATAAAAAGGTATAGTTCTTCTTTTTAAATATAAATTGCTTTTGCGGTTTCTGCTCTTGCTTGTTTATTTTCCCCATGTGGCAAATTTAGTAATAAAGATCGTCTGTTCTTAAGTTTAAAAAGCGCTGCGTAGCAAAATACGTACTGATGAAAGAAATTAGTATGCCTAAACCTAGTACGGAAGCAAACAAAATAGCAATCACAGGTACATCACTAAACAAATCTAACTCTGGAAAGTTTTGATCTACGTAGTATAAAACTAAGGCCAAAGCTAGTATGGCTATTACGCTTCCAAAAAAACCTAGCTTAATATTAGTGAGTATAAATGGCTTTCTAATAAATTTTTTGGTGGCGCCTACCATTTGCATCGTCTTAATTATAAAACGTTTGGAATAAATAGATAAGCGAATAGAACTGTTGATGAGTAAAACGGCTATAAACGTAAAAATACCGCTAGCAATTAAAATCCAAAGACTCAACTTTTTAACATTGTCAGATAAAAGAGAAATTAAAGGCTTATCGTAACTTACTTCTTCTACATAACTTTTCCCTTCTAATTCTGTGGCTATTTCTGCAACCTGTTCTGGAGACACAAAAGCGGCATTTAAATGTACATCTACAGAATTCTTTAAGGGGTTAAAGCCTAAAAACTCTTGAAAGTTTTCGCCAATATCTTCACTATATTGTTCTGCCGCATCTTCTTTTGATACAAAAACAGCAGATTTGGTATGTTCTGCCATTGCTAAGCTTTTTTGCAACTGGTCTATTTCTACAGGTTTAGCATTGTCTTTTAAAAAGACAGAAATAGTAATCTGCTCCTTAAAATGGTCTGCTAATTTTTTGGTGTTCAAGACCAACATGCCTAAAATGCCTAGTAAAAAGAGAACTAGGGCAATACTTAGCACTACAGAAAAGTAAGAAGAGACCAATCGTCTCCGCTGATATCTTTCAATATATTCGCTCATGTATCAAATTGATAACGTAAAAATAGAAAAGTAAATCGGTTTTAAAGGGATTACCCCTATTTTTGCGCATCAGAAAAGAAGACTTTAACCATGAATTACGATTTTCAGAAGATTGAGAAGAAATGGCAAGAATATTGGGCCAAAAACGAAACCTTTAAAGCCCATAACAATTCTGAAAAACCAAAATATTATACCCTTTCTATGTTTCCTTACCCTTCTGGGGCTGGGTTGCATGTGGGGCATCCGCTAGGCTATATTGCTGGTGATATTTACGCGCGTTACAAAAGACACAAAGGATTTAACGTTTTGCATCCCATGGGGTACGATTCTTTTGGGTTGCCTGCAGAACAGTATGCCATACAAACGGGGCAACACCCTGCAATTACCACGGAAACAAATATTAATAGGTACCGTGAGCAGTTAGATCGCATTGGTTTTTCTTTTGATTGGAGCCGAGAGGTACGTACTTCTAATCCTGAATATTACAAATGGACACAGTGGATATTTATTCAATTGTTTAATTCTTGGTATGACGTTGCTGCGGATAAGGCTAAACCTATTTCCGAGTTGGTTACTGTTTTTGAGAAGGAAGGCAATGAAACTGTTAATGCGGTTTGTGACGAAGACGTGTCTAGCTTTACTGCTGAAGAATGGAAGGCATTAGATAAGGCCGCCAAAGAACGTATCCTTCTAAAATACAGATTAACCTATTTGGCAGATGCCGAAGTGAACTGGTGTCCAGCTTTAGGCACGGTATTAGCTAATGACGAAATAGTAAACGGCGTTTCTGAACGTGGTGGACACGAAGTTGTCCGTAAGAAGATGACCCAGTGGATGATGCGAATCACCGCTTATGCACAGCGATTATTAGATGGTTTGGAGAAGATAGACTGGCCGCAGCCGCTTAAAGATTCTCAAACCAATTGGATAGGTAGGTCAGAAGGGGCGTCCGTAACTTTTAAAGTAAAGGATTACGAAGCCAATATAGAAGTGTTTACTACTAGGCCAGATACTATTTTTGGAGTTTCTTTTATGACCTTGGCTCCAGAACACCCGTTGGTGGCAGAAATTACCACCCCTGATCAAAAGGCAGAGATTGAAGCGTATGTAGAAGCAACCGCAAAACGCTCTGAACGCGACCGTATGGCAGATGTGAAAACCATATCCGGAGCTTTTACGGGGGCGTATGCAGAACATCCATTTACCAAAGAACCAATACCAATATGGATAGGCGATTATGTTTTAGCAAGTTATGGTACAGGGGCTGTTATGGCGGTTCCTTGTGGAGACCAGAGAGATTATGATTTTGCCAAGCATTTCAACATTGCCATACCGAACATTTTTGATGGTGTAGATATCTCTGAGGAAGCGTTTGCGGATAAAGCCAATACGGTAATTGCAAATTCAGATTTCTTAAATGGGTTGTCTTACAAAGAAGCTACCCAAAAAGCTATTGCAGAGTTAGAGGCTATAGGGCAAGGTAAAGGAAAAATAAATTACCGCTTGCGCGATGCCGTTTTTAGTCGTCAACGCTACTGGGGAGAGCCATTCCCAGTGTATTATGATGCCAATGGGTTGCCACAAATGATAGCGGAGGAACATTTGCCAATAGCTTTGCCAGAGGTAGAAAAGTATTTGCCAACAGAAACTGGGGAGCCACCTTTGGGCAACGCTAATACTTGGGCGTGGGATGTTGCCAATGCAAAAGTGGTGGCTAATGATGCTATAGACAATAAGAGCATTTTTGCTTTGGAATTGAATACTATGCCGGGTTGGGCAGGGAGCAGCCAATACTTTAACAGGTATATGGACCCAAGAAATACGGAAGCTATTTACGGCAAAGAGGCGGTAGATTATTGGAAAGAAGTAGACCTTTACATTGGGGGTAGCGAGCATGCTACGGGGCATTTATTGTACGCTAGATTTTGGCAAAAGTTTTTGTTTGATAGAGGTTTTGTTCCTGTAGATGAGTTTGCCAAGAAGCTGATTAACCAAGGAATGATAACCGGTACTAGTGCTTTTGTGTACGTATGGAAAAAAAAGCATCACGACAAACCTATTATTATATCAAAAGGAATAATTGATAAAGCTGTAAAAGAAGCTGGGTTTATATATGATTACTCTGAAAAATTGAATGATTTGTTCGCTGATTTGAGGAGTAAAAAGTCTTTGGGGAGAATTGTTTCTGAAGCTAGTTTTGGTGATTTCAATCCTATCCATGCAGATGTTTCTTTAGTTAATGCTAGTGATGAGTTAGATGTAGAAGGCTTTAAAACTTGGCGCCCCGAATTTAAAGATGCTGAATTTATATTGGAAGACGGGGCTTACATAGTAGGTAGGGAAGTAGAAAAGATGTCCAAATCTAAATATAACGTAGTGAATCCAGATGCTATTTGCGAGGAATACGGAGCGGATTCTTTACGTCTATACGAGATGTTCTTAGGACCTTTAGAGCAATCCAAGCCGTGGAACACAGCAGGTATTACGGGCGTGCATGGTTTCCTTAAGAAATTATGGAAATTATATACTCCTTTTATCGATGGAGAAGTTGCAGAAGTTGCTCCGAGTAAAGACAACCTAAAAACCTTACATAAAACCATTAAAAAGGTAGAAGAAGATATAGAGAACTTTAGCTTTAATACATCGGTATCTACTTTTATGATTTGTGTTAATGAGTTAACAGCTCAAAAATGCCAGAGCAAAGAAATCTTATCACCTTTAGCGGTGCTAGTTTCGCCTTATGCCCCTCATATTGCAGAGGAGTTATGGCAAATCTTAGGGAATTCGACTTCAATTGCAGAAGCGGCTTTTCCTGTTTTTGATGAAAAGCACTTGGTAGAAAGTAGCAAAGAATATCCTATCTCATTTAATGGTAAGCTTCGTTTTAAGTTAGAATTGCCTTTAGATATGTCTAAGGAAGAAATAGAGCAAGTAGTTATGGCTCATGAAAAAACGCAAGAGCAATTAGAAGGTAGGACTCCTAAAAAGGTGATTGTGGTTCCTGGAAAGATTGTAAATATTGTAGGGTAGCCCTTTTAACATTAAGCTTAAAAATTAAAAACCCCTTCCAAAACGGAAGGGGTTTTTGTTTATTCAATTAAAAAAGTCGATTAAATCTGGGGTAAATGTACAACAAAGTTTAATAATAACAACTATACCCCCTAAAAAATAGGGGGTAATAACTAATAAAAAGTGTTATTTATCGAGTTGACCCCTACTTTTTATCGATTTTCCTTGTGATAAATCAAAAATTGATTCAACTTTGACCTATAATCTTAATACAACTAAAGATGATTGTAGGTGTACCAAAAGAAATCAAGAACAATGAGAGCAGGGTGGGGATGACCCCCGCCGGTGTTTATGAATTGGTAAAAAATGGCCATACCGTTTATGTACAGTCTGAAGCTGGAGCAGGTAGTGGTTTTTTTAATCAAGATTATCAGCAAGCAGGAGCTACAATCTTAGATACCATTGGTCAAGTGTATGCCATGAGTGAAATGATTGTAAAAGTTAAAGAGCCAATAGCAGAAGAGTATGGCTTAGTACGAAAAGGACAAATCATTTTTACTTATTTTCATTTTGCATCCTCAGAGCCATTAACTAAAGCAATGATAGATAGTAGGTCTGTTTGTATTGCCTATGAAACGGTAGAAGATGAAGAAGGAACACTGCCTCTGTTAACCCCTATGAGTGAGGTTGCTGGGCGTATGGCTATACAACAAGGTGCAAAATATTTAGAGAAACCTGCAAAAGGCAGAGGTGTATTATTGGGTGGAGTTCCAGGGGTTACTCCAGGAAAAGTATTGGTAATAGGTGCTGGTGTTGTTGGGATACAAGCTGCTAAAATGGCAGCAGGGTTAGGGGCTCATGTCACTATCATGGATGTGAATATGAAACGCCTACGCTATGTAAATGATGTAATGCCGCCCCACGTAGTAACAGAATTTTCGAACGAATTTAATATTAGAAAACATATTAAAACGCACGATTTAATTGTAGGTGGTGTATTATTAAAGGGTAAAAAAGCACCCAATCTCATCACAAGAGATATGCTAAAAGAAATGCGTCCGGGTACAGTGATTGTAGATGTGGCGGTAGACCAAGGCGGTTGTGTAGAGACCACAAAGGCTACTACGCATGAGAATCCTACCTATATTATAGATGACGTTGTGCATTATTGTGTAGCTAATATGCCGGGAGCAGTCCCTTATACGAGTACGGTAGCCTTGACCAATGTTACTTTGCCTTATGTGCTTAAGTTGGCCAATAACGGATGGGAGGCTGCCTGCCGTATGGACAAGTCCTTGGAGAAGGGCTTAAATATAGTAGACGGTGATGTTGTCTATAAAGAAATCATCGAGGCCTTTTCTTGGAAAGAGCCGGTTTTATTCTAACTAACATTATGACAGCTCAAAAGACCCCGCCAAATTTGGCGGGGTTTTTGTTTATTTGTGAGTATATTTAAATAAAAATCGATAAAATCATGATGGGATATTATATATTGATGGGTGCGATTGGTTTAGTAAGTTGGCTCGTCAGTTCTAGATTAAAAAGCAAGTTTAAACACTATTCTAAAGTGCACTTGCAAAATGGAATGAGTGGAGCAGAAATTGCTCAAAAAATGTTAGATGACCATGGTATCAGAGATGTAAAGGTTATTTCTACACCTGGAATGTTAACAGACCATTATAATCCTAAAAATAAAACTGTAAACTTATCAGAAGGTGTGTACAGTCAACGTAACGCCGCCGCCGCCGCAGTGGCAGCACATGAGGTTGGCCATGCCGTACAACATGCACAAGCGTATGAATGGTTAGGGATGCGCTCTAAGTTGGTGCCTATTGTTAGTGTAACTTCTGGCATGTCTACTTGGGTGGTATTTGGTGGTTTGGCTTTAGGCGCTGCTGCTGGTATTGGTATAGGGTATTGGGTGGCTGTGGCTGGCTTGGTAATGATGGGCTTTGCAACACTTTTTAGTTTTGTTACACTACCAGTAGAATATGATGCTAGTAAAAGAGCATTAGTCTGGTTAAAGCAAAAAAATATAGTAACCCAACAAGAATACAAAGGCTCAGAAGATGCCTTAAAATGGGCAGCAAGAACCTATTTGGTTGCTGCTATTGGTTCTTTAGCTACTTTAGTGTATTGGGGATTACAAGTATTTGGAGGTAGAGATTAAGCCAATCCTAATTAAGAATAAAATAAAACCCGCCCAATAGGGCGGGTTTTTATGTTTAAAGCGTTACTTTTTTATTTCTATAGCTTTTAATTGCTTGTAATAATTAGTAATTCTTGCATGTGCCGTGCCATCCACTAATAAAATAACAACAAGCATAGCTATGGTGGTTATACTGTAGGCGCGCCACCTAGGGCCATCAAAAAATAAGATGCACAAAGCAGCAATACATATGAGAATAGGAATGGCTTTAAATACCACGGTGCTATATTCTTTAAGCGTGCTTTCTGCACGGGTAATTTCTGCATCTTTAAACGCTACCTTATCCAGAGAATACGCTTTTTCAAATTGAGTAATTCTGTTTTTATTAGTGTAGAACAGTCCTAAGCCAATGGTTAATAGTAAAAGACCTGCAATCAACATTGGTATAGTATAGGCTTTGGCCAAATCGGTCTTACCTAATTGCCAAAACCCTGCACTGGCGGCTAGAAAAAAGATGGCAAAATAAATAAAGAATCGAGTAGAAAATACTTCTGCTTTTGCCCATTCTGTGGCTAATTTTAATAATTCCATAATCAATTTAATTTGTATTTTTCTCTATATTCCGTAGGGCTAATACCTTCTTTCTTTTTAAACAATCTTGAAAAGTAAGGAGGGTACTCAAAACCTAATTCATACGCTATTTCTGCTATTGTTTTATGGGGTTGTAATAACCTATTTTTCGCCTCGTTAATCAGTTGCAATTGTAGGTGTTCTGTGGTAGTTTTTCCAGTCTCTTTTTTTAGGGTGTCACTTAAATATCGTTGTGATACGGAAAGTTTTGCCGCCAACTGTTCAATACTTGGAATACCATGCTCTTGCAATTGGTTAGATTCTAAATATGCTGTTAATTGTTGATTAAAAGCGTTTAACAAGTCATTCCCTAATTCTTTTCTATTTATAAATTGGCGTTCATAAAAACGATTAGCGTATTTAAGTAAGGTGTCTAATTGCGAAATAATGATGTCTTTGCTAAAAGCATCCTGATTATTTTGATATTCTATTTCTATGTTGTCTACAATAGTTTCTAATAGTATTTCTTCTTTTGGTGATAAGTGTAAAGCTTCATTAATAGAATATGAAAAGAAACCATATTTTTTAATTTGATGTGCAAGTGCTGTTCCTTTTAAAAAATCTTCATGAAAATTTATAGAAAATCCTTTTTGCTCAAAAACAACACTATTGTCCCATTGCAATACTAGTCTTGGCGCGATAAAAAATAAGGCGCCATTGGTAAAATCGTATTTAGTTCTGCCATAATTTAAATTACCCGAAATGTATTTTTTAAAGCTAATAGTATAACAATCATTGGTAATGGGTGGAGAACTCTCTCTAGGGCAAGGCAAATAACCATCGCCTTTAGAATTAAAAACGCTAAACATAGGGTGCTCTGGCCTAGGTAAACCAAGATAATCCAAATAGGCTGTGAGTGTTTTAATATGTTCCATTGCCTTAAATTAAATATTCCATTTTATTCCGGTCTCTTCTTCAGATAGTTTCCACAATTTCTCGGCTACATTTTTATCCTTTGCGTGAGGTTTAATAGGATGTGCACCTACTGGCCCAACCCAATTGTTTCTTCCAGTTGGGCCATAAAAACGTTCTTGGTCCAGGTAAGGTTCAGTAGCACAAAGTAAAGAAGGGTATGCTCCGTTTTCTGCTGGTTGAGTCAGAGGAGATAACTTCATAATTCCAAAAATGATACGCATTAGTAAACTGCCGCTAGTGCTAATTAAAGAAGTTCTAGAAGAACCAGGGTGGCATGCATAAGCTTTTACATTGGTATTTCCAGAGTGTTTTAATTTGTTTTGGAGCTCGTAAATAGTCATTATTTGGGCTAGTTTACTTTGACTATATGCATCATTTGGAGTGTAATCATTTTCCCAGTTAAGGTCATTAAACTTTATGGTCTTTAAACCCATGTCGTATCCCAAACTCCCTACGGTAACAATCCTTCCTTTAGATTTTTCTAAAAGAGGGAACAGAAGCCCTTGAAGTGTAAAGTGACCAAAATAATTAACTCCCATCTGACTTTCCCAGCCGTTTTCTGTTAGTTGCCGTTTGGGTACTTGAGCTATCGCTGCATTGCAAATAAGAGCATCAATCTTGTCGGTGTTTTCTAATATCTCTGCGGCAGCTTCTTTTACAGATTTTTGTGAACCTAAATCCATCTGTATGGCTTTTACTGGTATGTCTGTTCCTACCTGCTCTTTAAGACGGGTAATGGTTTCTTCAGCTTTTTTAGGGTTTCTGTTGAGCATAATTACTTTTGCTCCCTTGGAAAGTAAAATTCTTGCGGCTTCAAAACCGGTTCCGCTTGTAGTACCAGTGATTACAAATGTTTTTCCAGTTTGGTCTGCCATTAATTCTGGAGTCCATCCTTTTTTGCCAAATTGATTTTTTTGCATTGCCATTTTTTGGGGTTTAATTTCTATGGCAAAGTTCTGACAGGTAAAGGGTTATGGTCGTATACATTTTTTCGTAAGTTGTATACTTTTTCGCTTCTAACTTACTTAATTACACTTATATAAGTTTTTTATATAGATATCTGTCTATCTATTTGTTGGTCAAGAGAAATAAAGGTTTCAGTTCTAGAAACACCCTCAATAGCTTGAATCTTTTTATTTAACACCTGCATTAGATGTTCGTTGTCCATGCATAACACCTTTATAAGGATAGACCAATTACCCGTGGTATAATGGCATTCTAGAACCTCTGGTATTTTTTTTAAATCGCCCACCGCTCTAGGATTGCTCATGGCGCGGTCTAAATAAATACCAATGTATGCCATAGTGGTGTATCCTAAAACTCTAGGATTAATTACAAATTTGGAGCCAGAGATAACACCTGTAGCTTCTAATTTGCGTAATCTTTGATGAATGGCAGCGCCAGAGATTCCAATTTTTCGCGCAATCTCTAGAATTGGTTTGCGGGCATCTTCCATTAAATGCCTTAGGATTTTTTTATCAATTCCGTCTAACTCTAATATATTGATGCCTTTTCTCATCTTTTAGTTGGTTTTAGCTACCCAAAGATAGAAAACTACTTTCAATTGTTAACTTGCAATACTATCTGGATTGTAGCCTAAATAAGGTGTATGGTGTTCTTTAAAAATAATTCCGTGTTCCTCTAATTCTTTTAATATTGGTTGATACACTTCTTTAGCAATTGGAATTTGGACACCAGGAGTTGTAATTTCTCCTTTAAGGATTTTTAAAGTGGCTATAGCCACAGGTAATCCAACAGTTTTTGCCATTGCGGTATAGGTTTTATCTTCTCCTTTAACTACCATGTTGGCATCTATTTGATATTTTTGACCATTAAGTTCGTAACCAAATTTGTGGTACATTACAATCATATCTTTTTCGTTCTGAGCTAAAGTCCAGCTTTGTTCTAATATATGTTGTAATATTTGGGCTGGGGTGGCATTAACTAAAGGAATTGTTTTGGTGCTACTAAATAAATCGAGTTCCATGAGCTTTTCCCACATTATATCATCTTGGTCAATTTTTAAGTAATACCGCAGTTTAAGTTCTACGCTATCAGTGGGCGAATAGGGTAAAAACAAATTGGTAAACTCTCTGAACGTCATCCCTTGAGAGTTTTCTATCTGGTAACTATCGTCCGTCATCCCTAGTTGTACAAACATATGCCATGCTTTGGAAAAACCAACACGCCTCATAGTGCCTCTATACAAGGTCAAAACATCTTGTAAGCCATAAGCCTCTCTGTATTTTAAGGAATCTCTATTGGCGTAGGCTTCAAATTTACCGTATCCTTCTACATCTAAAAATTCGGTTCTTCTAAATAGTTTATGATAGGGAATGTATTTGTACGTGCCTTCTTGTATAAATTTGGCTGTTCCGCCTTGTCCAGCAACGACAACGTTTCTTGGATTCCACGTAAATTTGTAATTCCATAAGTTGGTATCGTGTTCTGGGGCTACTAGTCCGCCACAAAAAGACTCAAATAGCAACATCTGTCCTCCCTGTGCTCTTATGCGGTCTATTACTTCCATGGCACTCATGTGATCAATGCCGGGATCTAAACCAATTTCATTCATAAAAACTAAACCCTTTTCTTTAACTTTTTGGTCTAGTTGCTGCAAAGCGTCACTTACGTAAGAAGCTGTGACTAAGTGCTTGCCTTCAGAAAGACAATCTTTAGCAACAATTATGTGTAAAAAAGCTGGTAACATGGAAATAACAATAGTACAATCTTGTATAAGTTTTAGACGCTTATCAGCATCCTTAATATCTAGGGTAACTGTTATAGCATGTTGATGGTTTTTTACATGTTTTGGTAATTTATCTGGATGTAAATCTGCTATAGTGATAAGCAATTGCTCCGTGCTTGCTTTAGCTAAAAGGTAATCTAGCAAATACGAAGTTGATTTTCCGGTACCCAAAACAAGTATTTTATGGCTCATAAGCTTAGCGTATCTTTACAAAAGGATTGATTTCAATTGTTACAAATATAAAAATATATCAATTTAAAGTTATGAATAAAACAATTTTAATTGGAGGTTTAGTTTTAGGTATACTTGCGGTGGTTTTAGGTGCTTTTGGTGCGCATGGATTAAAAAAAGTACTTACTGTAGACGAACTTACCACCTTTGAGACTGGCGTAAAGTACCAAATGTATCATGCCTTGTTTTTAGTTGCCCTTAGTTCCATAAGTATGACAACCGATAATGTTAAAAAAACAGTATTTTATTTAGTGATTGTAGGGGTTGTTTTCTTCTCTTTTTCTATCTATGGACTGGCTACAAATAAGCTAACAAGCTTCGATTTTAAGAAAATCGCAATTATAACGCCTGTAGGTGGCACATTGTTAATTGCAGCTTGGAGTTATCTGTTATTTTCCATTTTAACTAAAAAATAAACAAAAACAACCGTTAATTTCGGGGTTGCAATTATTAATTTTTTAGCTTTGAGGGCATAAAACTGAATTTTTATGAATAAATCTGCCTCTAACACGAAAACGATTGCGCTTACTTCTTACGGAATTAACCATGCCAATTTCCACTATCAGTTATCTGCGGAAGAACTGCATAAGATAACCTTGGAAAAGGGAATGGGAGAAGAATCTTCTTTGGGTGCCATTGCGGTAAATACAGGAGAATTTACAGGGCGGTCTCCAAAAGACCGTTTTATTGTTAAGGATACCATTACAGAAGATAAAATTTGGTGGGGAGATATTAATATTCCTTTTGAACCTGCCGCTTTTGACAAGCTGTATGACAAGGTGATTAACTATCTAAATCAAAAAGAATTATATGTGCGTGATGCTTACGCATGTGCAGAAGATGCCTATAAATTAAATATTAGGGTAATAAATGAATATCCTTGGTCTAATATGTTTGCTTATAACATGTTTTTAAGACCGACGGAAGAAGAATTAGAGACCTTTAATCCAGAATGGACTGTGGTAAATGCTCCTGGGTTTATGGCAGAGCCAGCGGTTGATGGAACAAGGCAACATAATTTTGCTATCCTCAATTTTAGAAGAAAAATTGCACTAATAGGGGGTACAGGTTATACCGGAGAGATTAAGAAAGGTATCTTTTCTGCTTTAAACTTTATTCTGCCAACGTTTAAAAACGTACTGCCGATGCACTGCTCCGCAAATGTTGGTGAAGATGGTGATACTGCAATCTTCTTTGGATTGTCAGGTACTGGTAAAACTACGTTGTCTACAGATCCAAACCGTAAATTGGTTGGGGACGATGAGCACGGATGGACTCCTGACAATTCCGTTTTTAATTTTGAAGGTGGTTGTTACGCCAAGGTAATTAATTTGAGTGCAGAAAACGAGCCGGAAATATATGGTGCTATAAAAAAAGGAGCCATTTTAGAAAATGTAATTTTAGACGATGCTGGTCATGTAGATTTTGAGAATACAAGCATTACTCAAAATACAAGAGTTAGTTACCCTATCTACCATATAGATAACATACAGCAGCCTTCTATAGGTAAAAACGTAAAGAATATTTTCTTTTTAACAGCGGATGCCTTTGGGGTATTGCCTCCTATTTCTAAATTGACACCAGCACAAGCGGCTTACCACTTTATTTCTGGTTACACGGCTAAAGTGGCAGGTACTGAAGCAGGGGTAGTTGAGCCCGTTCCTTCGTTTTCTGCTTGTTTTGGGGCGCCATTTATGCCATTACACCCTACTGTATATGCAGAAATGCTAAGCAAGAAAATGAAAGAGCAAGGAGTAGATGTGTGGTTAATTAACACTGGTTGGACAGGTGGTCCTTATGGCGTAGGTACACGGATGAAATTAAAATATACACGGGCTATGATTAGTGCAGCGCTAAGCGGAGAACTGGGGTTGTATAGCTATGATAAATACCATATACACTCTGTTTTTGGAGTAGCTCAACCAAGAGAATGTCCTGGTGTGCCAACAGAAGTATTAAGCCCAAGAGCTACTTGGAATGATGATGATGCTTATTATAAAACAGCATTTAAATTAACGAATGCATTTAGAGAAAACTTTAAGAAGTTTGAGAGTTATGCTAGTGAAGAAATTAGGCGCGGTGGTCCGCAACGCTATGCATTCTAAAAATAAAAACCCTCGGTATTTCCGAGGGTTTTTTTATTTGTAACAAGTACGTTGTGCTTACTCAGCTTATTTATTGGCATCCGTAATGTACTTCTGTAACGCCATGGTCATAGACGGCGTTTCTGGAGTTGGTGCTTGTATGTCTATACGTAGGCCAGCATCATTTGCGGCTTTTACTGTGCTATTACCAAATACAGCTATTCTGGTGCTGTTTTGTTCAAAATCTGGGAAATTGTGCAACAAAGATTCTATACCAGAAGGGCTAAAAAATACTAAAATGTCATAGTACACATTTCTTAAATCTGACAAGTCACTAATAACTGTCTTATAAAAAATTCCTCTAGTCCAGTTCAATTTAAGCTCATTAAGTGTATCAGGTACAATATCCTTTAAGGAGTCTGATGAAGGTAAAAGGTACTTTTCATCTTTGTACTTTTTAAACATAGGAGCTAAGTCTTGAAAAAGGCGTTTACCTACGTAAATCTTACGCTTTCTATACACTACATATTTTTGTAAGTAGTACGCAACAGCTTCTGATTGACAAAAGTATTTCATGGTGTCAGGCACTTTAAAGCGCATCTCGTCAGCAATTCTGAAAAAATGATCTACAGCATTTCTACTCGTTAGTATGATGGCTGTGTAATCATTTAAATCAATCTTTTGCTGTCTAACGCTCTTTGCAGATTCTCCTTCAACGTGTATGAAAGGTCTAAAGTCTACTTTCACTTTAGCTTTCTCAATAAGTTTTGAATATGGAGAGTTTTCCATCTTCGGTTCTGGTTGCGAAACCAAAATCGTCTTTACTTTCATAAGTTTCAACCTTTTAGATAGCCGATGAAAATTGCTAAGGGTGCAATTTCAAGTGTGCAAAGGTACAAAATAAAATACAAAACGTTAGATAAGATTAAATTTTGCTTACTTCTTAATGTATTGACCCATCCAATGATATTTACTAAAAATACCCCTATTAAAACTAATAATAGTAGTGTTTTTGAGCCTTGTAGCATGTAAATAAAAATGATGTTTCCCACAAAAGCCACAAAGCCGCTGTAGTTTAGGTAAGAAAATTTTTCAAAGATGGTATCCGTCATCAAATCGTAATTCTCAAAGAAAAAGCCGTTCGCCATCAATAAAAAGAGCTTTAACATTAGATAACCAAAGACAATTAAGAGTAAAACGCCATAGGTGTTTGGGTAGTCAAAAGTGGCAGTTCCAAGAAAAAAGTTTTTACACAAATACAGGAGTAGCGCAATATTGATGATGGTTAAAAGTGATAGTAATACATGAAAACCATTGACAATCTTTCCTTTTTTTCGGTTAAGATTTAGGTATTTGTTATTAAAAGGAAGGGCTATAAATGTAAAAAACATTCCTTTATAAAAATATTTGCCAAGTGTAAGCAACAGTAAGCTTAGGAAGAGCAGCCCTGTAATCCAGTCTAATTGCGGTATGCTTCTATAAAGCGCGTTCATTCCTTAATTTTTATGCTAGGACTATTAATACCCATTAGTAGACCATTTTCTGATATACTAAATTTAAGATATTCAATATCATCTCTACTAGGCTTAGGAAAATTGACTTGTATATAGGTGGTATCCTTGGGCCTAAGTTCTCGTTCAGAATCGCTTTGCAAGGTAAAAGGCAATGGCAATTTTTCCTTTAATTTTTTATACTTATTTAAATACCCCACATTAAATGTAAGCTTGTGTAAGGGTATACGCTCTTTGTAGGGATTATACACTTTTACTATCTGGTTAGGTTGGTTAAGGTCTATAACGTCTGTGTCTACGGTACAAAGTAACTTTCTGTAAGACTCAAAGTTATCTATATACCAACCATAAAAGGTTTTGTTTTTATTTGTGGTGTATGTAAAGTCTCCTTTGTTAGCGTAAAGGGTAATGTATGCCACTTTTTTGCCTTGTAATTTGGCTTCTGAGCTATCTATAGAATATTGGTTGCGGCGGTAATGTAGATTATTAAGGCTAAAAGCCGTTTCGCCCGTATAAAAGCTATACATGGGAGCACGGCGGTAACTATTCTCGAACACTACAGGGGTGTCGCCTACAATAGCATGTAGTTGCTGAGTCCAAGGGTACTCATGTGTCTCAAACACCAAAAACGGTAATAAGGGTTGAAAAACCAACCATAATCTTGCATAACATAGTAAAACTAAGCTTGCAAGACCAAGATTTTTCATCCATTCGCGGCTTTTAGCATGTGTAATCAAATAATTAAAAGCGATAATGGCTAAGGGGATACACAAGACGATAACCCATTGGGTTTGCGTACGTTTTTGAAAAGACGAGATAAAAAAGAAAAGGATTACTCCATAACTAAGAAACTGCAAAGCACGCTCAAATGCATCTTTCGGTTTTAATTTGAATAATGCCCAGTAAACAAAAGGGAATAATAAACCAAAGTTGGCAATGAGGTTAAGCAAGTACCCTAATGTAAACTCTGCAAAATCATAAGCATGGTTGGGGCGCTCGAGTATATGGTATTTAATGGTGACAAAATCATGTGCATACAACCATAAAAAATGAGGGCTAAATGCAGCCAAGGCAATAACTACAGCTACCCAAGCATAGACACTTTTTAATAATTTTAAGTTAGATAAAATCACAAATACAATCACCAGTACGGCATGGTATTTACTATACATTAGAGCGGCCATGGCAAGGCCTAATGCCAAGGAAAGTAGCCAATTTGGTTGGGCAACAAATTTTTTATAGAGATATAAGAATAAGGCCGTAAAAAATAAAAGCGGCGTATCTGGTAAGGTTAAAAAGCCATAAGCATTAAATAAGGCCATGGAGAATAAGAGTAGAAAAAAATGCGGTACGTATTTATTCTTTTCTTTAGCATCTATCATAAGCCAAAGTAAGAGCACGCTACCTGCGCTCAAAAAGGTGCTAAATAGACGAACACCCAGTTCCCCATGAAAGAAAAAGCCACTTAGTTTAATTAATAGAGCCACCATAGGTGGGTGGTCAAAGTATCCCCATGCCATTTGTTGGCTGTAGTACCAATAATAGGCTTCATCATAGATAATACCAGTAAAAGCACTTTGGACTATGTTAAGTACAAGCCAAGCAAGTAAAAAATAGAGAAAAGTTTTTGGGAAATATTTTTTCATGGAAACGCTATGTATCAGCCTGCAAATTTAAACAAACCAAAGGGCACTAAAAACAAAAGCCTAAGGCCATACAGCATAGAAAAGCATTGAAAAACATTATTTTTGACGACTTAAATACGTTTTCAGGTGTCAGAAGGACTGGTAATTATCCCTACATATAATGAAATAGAGAATATAGAAGCGATTATCCGCACGGTTTTCGACCTTAAAAAATCTTATGATATCCTTATAGTTGATGATAATTCGCCCGATGGTACCGCAGATAATGTGCGTTACCTACAGAAAGAATTTCCCAAAAGATTGCACTTAGAAGTACGAACCGAGAAATCTGGACTGGGTACCGCTTATATTCATGGGTTTAAATGGGCCTTACAAAAAACGTATCCTTATATTTTTGAAATGGATGCTGATTTTTCTCATAAACCTGGCGATTTACCTCGTTTACACCGGGCTTGTTTAAACGGGGCGGATGTGGCAGTAGGTTCCCGATATAAAAAAGGAGTTAATGTAGTGAACTGGCCTTTAAGTAGAATTTTACTTTCTTACGGAGCATCTTTTTATGTAAAACTAATTACAGGAATGCGAGTCCATGACCCTACAGCTGGTTTTGTTTGTTATACGAGAGAAGTATTGCAGACTATAGATTTAGATAAGGTTCGGTTTATTGGGTATGCTTTTCAGATTGAAATGAAATTCCGAGCGTATTTAAAGAAGTTTAACATAGAAGAAGTGTCCATCATATTTACTGATCGTGTTAATGGAAAGTCAAAAATGAGTACTTCTATTATTTGGGAGGCTATTTTTGGTGTAATCGCCATGAAATTCAGAAGTATTTTTTTTAAAAAATCATTTTAGCATGAAAACGTACCTCATAAAAAATGCAACAGCAGTTAACGAAGGTAAAATCTTTGAAACTGATGTATTATTAAAATCGGGCCGCATAGAAAAATTAGGCAGGGATTTAAGTAATGCTAATGCTACCATAATTGATTTTAATGGCAATTATTTATTTCCAGGGGTAATAGATGATCAGGTGCATTTTAGGGAGCCAGGACTAACCCATAAAGGGAGCATTGCAACAGAAAGTAGAGCGGCAGTTGCCGGGGGTACTACCACTTTTATGGAGCAACCCAATACCAATCCACAGACAACAACGATAGAAAAGCTAGAAGAAAAGTTTGCCATGGCTGCAAATTCTAGCGCCGCAAATTATTCTTTCTTATTTGGTGGTACTAATGATAATTTAGAAGAATTAAAAAGGTTAGATAAAAACGCCTGCTCTGGTGTTAAATTATTTTTAGGGTCTTCTACGGGCAATATGTTGGTGGATAATGAAGTGGTTATAGAACAAATTTTTAGAAATACCCAAATGCGTATTTCTGCGCATTGCGAGGACGAAACCACCATAAGAGAAAATCTAGCCAAATATAAAGACCAATTTGGGGATGATATTCCTATAAAATACCACCCAATAATTCGTAGTGAAGAGGCTTGTTATTTGTCTTCTTCAAAAGCCATCGCCTTAGCAAAAAAAACAGGGGCACGTTTGCATGTGTTCCATTTGTCTACGGCAAAAGAGATGGATTTGTTCACCAATGACATTCCTTTAAAGGACAAAAAAATAACGGCAGAAGTTTGTATTCATCATTTGTGGTTTGCAGCAGAAGATTATGATACCAAAGGAACTTTGATAAAGTGGAATCCGGCTGTGAAAACTAGTACGGATAGAGACGCTTTATGGAAAGCCCTTTTGGATGGCCGTATAGATGTAGTAGCTACAGACCACGCACCGCATACCCTAGAGGAGAAAGAAAACGTATATACCAAAGCCCCTTCTGGAGGACCCCTAGTACAACATGCGTTAATAGCTATGTTGCAAAAACATAAAGAAGGTAGAATTGCTTTAGAACAAGTGGTGCAGAAAATGTGTCATAATCCGGCTATCCTTTTTGATGTAAAAGAAAGAGGATTTTTAAGAGAAGGCTATTATGCGGATTTGGTAGAAGTTGCTATGAATAGCAACTGGACTGTGAGCAAAGAAAATATTTATTATAAGTGTGGTTGGTCTCCGTTTGAAGGAGTTTCTTTTGATGCACAAGTAAAAAGAACATGGGTAAATGGTGGTTTAGCCTATAACCAAGGCGAATTTGCTACTGAGCTTTTAGGGGAGCGTTTAACATTTGATCGTTAATCCATGAAAAAGCTATTGCTACTTTGTGTTTTAATTTGGGCTGCCTCTTGTAAAGAAAAACTGGTAGAAGAACCAGAAAACTTGATTCCAGAACCAAAGATGACCAATATTATTTATGATTTGGCCATGCTTAATGGGGCTAAAGCAGCCAATGCCTCAGTGTTAGATAAGCATAGAATAAAAACCATGCCGTATTTGTACCAGAAATATAAAATAGATAGTGTTGCTTTTGTGGAGAGCGATTTGTATTATGCTAGTAAGCCAGAAGTATATCAGCGAATATATCAAAATGTACTAGACCGCATAGAGGTGAAGGCAACAGCACTAGAAGATGAGCGCAAACGTAAATCTGATAGTTTAAAGAGTGCTAATAAGGCTAAAGTTAAATCAACAGTACTAGATACTACAAATCTTAAAAAGACGAAGTAGTTTTGTTTTTAAAGGCATTACAGCATTCTAAAACATAAGCTTCAAATTCTTCATAAGTAAAATCGGTATTTTTTACCAGCTTGCTATTGTCATAGGTTTGGGTGTATTTAAAACCATTTGCCATGATTCTAGAAAGTATTCTTGGTTGCCCAAAAATTGTAGCACGTATCCAATCTAATCTCCATAATACAGCTAGCATCCATTGTTTAAAAGGTTTGGTGGGCGCTTTTTTCTGTAATCCTTTAGCTAGTAAGGCGCTCATTTCTTGGTAACTTAAATTTTTACTTACCAAAATATAGCTTTCATTAGTAATAGGACTATCCATAAGTAAAGTCATGGAATTTACTACATCATTAACGGTAACAAAACCTGTGCCACCTGGTAAGTAATATCTGGGCTCGCGGGCGGAAAAAGCAAACATTTTACTGCTGCCATTATCCCAGAAACCACACCCTAAAATTACTCCAGGGTTAACAATTACCACATCTAAACCCTCTTGGGAGCCTCGCCACACCTCTAATTCTGCTAAATATTTAGTGAGGGCGTATTCTGGAACGGCTTGTTCTGGCCAATCTGTTTGTTCATTAGCTGCGGCGTGCCCAATAGTTCTCCCTATAGCGGCAATGGAGCTTACAAAGCATAATTTTTTTACGTTGTTAGCTAAGCAGAGGTTTACCACATTCGCAGTACCTTCTACATTTACCCGGTGTAGCGCTTTAGCATCTTTAGGGTCAAAAGAAATTAAGCCTGCACAGTGATACACTTGAGTTACATTTTTAAAGGTATCATTAAGCGCAGGGATATCTTCTAAAGAAGCGGGTAGCCAGGTAATTTTATTAAAATTTGTAGGATGAGCACCAGCATCAAAAAAAGATTTGGTTTTGGCAATACTTTTTTCATTTCTGTAAATGGCTATAACCGCTGCTTCTGTTTGGGTTAATCGTTGCAATAGGTAAGTGCCTACCAATCCTGTGCCGCCTGTAACTAAAATCATACCCAAATGTACCTAATTCATAATATTATTTACCTAAGAAAATACAAGATTCTATATTTGCACAGCTAATTGATAAGACAACTATTATGGCCAAGAATTTTGTGGCAGAATTAAAGTGGAGAGGTATGTTGCACGATGCCATGCCGGGAACAGAAGAACATTTGTTAGAAGGTATGCGTGCTGCGTATGTAGGGATAGACCCAACGGCAGATTCCCTACATATAGGGCATTTAGTTGGGGTAATGATGTTACGCCATTTTCAATTAGCAGGGCATAAACCATTTGCGCTCGTTGGTGGCGCTACTGGTATGATTGGTGATCCCTCTGGTAAGTCTGCAGAACGTAACTTGTTAGATGAGCCTACTTTACGCCACAATCAAGAAGCTATAAAAGAGCAGTTGGCTCGTTTTTTAGATTTTACAAGTGATGCGCCTAACGCAGCAATTTTAGTGAATAACTATGATTGGATGAAGGATTTCTCCTTTCTAGAATTTATACGAGATGTAGGGAAGCACATTACCGTAAATTATATGATGGCGAAAGACTCTGTAAAAAAGCGTCTTTCTTCTGACGCTAAAGAGGGGATGAGTTTTACTGAGTTTACGTATCAATTGGTGCAAGGGTACGATTTTTTACACCTGTACAGGGCCCATGATTGTACGCTGCAAATGGGGGGTAGTGACCAATGGGGAAATATTACCACAGGTACTGAATTGATAAGAAGAATAGGTGGAGGTAAAGGCTATGCCCTAACCTGCCCACTAATTACAAAAGCAGACGGCACCAAGTTTGGAAAAACAGAGGGTGGAAATATATGGTTAGATGCGGAACGTACATCTCCCTATAAATTTTACCAATATTGGTTAAATACGTCTGATGAAGATGCGGAGAAATACATTAAAATATTCACTTTTCTAACACAGGAAGAAATAGAGAATTTAGTGGCAGCACATAAAGAAGCGCCACACATGCGCCAATTACAGAAAAAGCTGGCAGAAGAAGTTACCGTTATGGTGCATAGCCAAGAAGATTTGGATAATGCTATAAAGGCAAGTAATATTTTGTTTGGCAAGTCTACCTCTAGCGATTTAAAACAGTTAAACGAGAAAACATTTTTAGATGTTTTTGATGGTGTACCGCAGGCAGAAGTACCTATGGCAGAATTAGAGGCAGGCTTAGATATGATAGGGGCCTTAGCTGCAAAAACAGGCTTTTTGGGTTCTAACGGAGAGGCAAGAAGAGAACTAAAGCAAAATTCTATCGCTGTAAATAGAGAAAAGGTAAAAGAAGATTATACCATTACTAAAGAAGATTTAATTAATAATAAGTTTGTGTTGTTGCAACGGGGTAAAAAGAATTACTTCATCTTAGTAGCAGTTTAAATTTACAAGTACACTAATATTTAGAATAGGTCGTTTTGATAAAGAACGACCTATTTTTTTTGATGTATGAAGAAGTTATTGGTACTTATGCTAACCTTAGGATTGGCTATTGGCTGTGATAAAATTGATGAATTGACCAAGTTTGAAATGGACTATGAACAAGAAGTGATTATCCCTTCTACAACGGGCATAGATTTACCTTTTGATGTATTTACGCCAGAAACAGAAACCAATTCGGAATCCGAGTTTGAAATAAATGATACCCGTAAAGATTTAATAGAAGAAATAAAACTTATTGAGTTGGTTTTGCAAATTGAAAATCCAACAGATAGTGATTTTAGTTTTCTAGAATCTATAGAGGTATTTATTGCAGCAGAAGGTTTGGAAGAGCAGCGTATAGCTTTTGAGGAAGAAGTGGCCCCAGATACGGGAATGCGTTTGATGCTAAACACCTCTGATATCGATTTGCAAGACTATATTAAAAAAGATTCTTTTACCCTTAGGTTAAAGACGGTTACCGACGAGATTATAAATCAGGACCACACCATAAAAGTGAAATCTGTCTTTTTTGTAGACGCCAAAATATTGGGAATTTAGTTCCAATTTTTAATCTTCCGGAGTAAGAAAGCGTATGCCATAATTTTTGCATATCTCTGCAACTTTTGCAAAGTCTGGTTTTCCGGGCGGTAACTCGCCTAATTCTGCAAACATTCGTTCTATCCCAGCAGGGAAGGCACTAAGAATAGTTTTACAATTGGTATCCCCAACAACTCTCCAAGAATGCGGAATATTTTTTGGCGCGTACGCTAAATCGCCAGCCTCTAAGATGGTAGTACTGTTGCCAACGGTAACTTCTAACTTTCCCTCCAAAACCTTAAAAATTTCATCCTCTTTGGTGTGTACATGAGGTGGAATCATTGTTCCAGGGGCATTTACTTCTTCTATTAAAGTAAACTGACCTGCAGTATCCTTACCTGTAAGTTTAAAGGTTTGTTGGTCTCCAATAACATTTACTTTTGTCCCTTCTTCTTTTCTAACAATTTTAGGTACGGTTTTATCATTACGTAAATGACTTTTTGTTTGGTTTGGGATATTGCTAAAAGCAATAGCTGCGAATGCACTGGTTTTTAAAAACTCTTTTCTTTTCATTATTTGGATAATTAGTTTTCACAATGTATCCAAATTTCAACAAGGTAATTTTTGTAATTGTATGGTATGTAGTTAATTGTGTGTTGTTGGCTATAAAACCATTAAATTGCATCCACGGATATCGGAGTGGTCAAAACGGCCTAAAACCTCAAAAGATTTGTCTTCGTAAACCTTCCCCAAGTCTTGGGTGGCAATAAAAGCGCACGAATGGACATTGGCTAAATCAATAACATTTATACCCCCTGTTTTACCGTGTGGTTGCACGCTTAAAGGGTCTTCGGTATCTCTTGTTAATACGCGCATCCAAGGTGGGCAATTAAAAAGGCCTTTTCCTTTAGAATAGGCTTGGCTTAATAATTCGGTCATTCCATATTCAGAATGTATATGGCTTGTATGTAAGCCTTGCAGAAGGGTGTGGTGTAATTCTTGTCTAATCATTTCTTTTCTACGTCCTTTCATACCTCCTGTTTCCATAACAATAGTGTTTTGTAGGTTTAGGTTGTACTGCTCTGCTAAGTCTAGTAAAGCAAAAGAAACCCCTATTAACATTGTCTTAGTGTTGTTTGCTTCTAGTTGCTGCAATGTAAGCGCCAATTCATCTAGATTGTTGAGGTAAAATCCGCTTTTTGGATGTTTTGAGGTTTTAATCATATCATCCACCATATAGATTAAAGAAGACCCGCTACGTTCTAAATAGGAAGGTAATAATGCCAAGATGCAAAAATTTGCTACGGAACCATAAAACAACTCAAACCCTTTTCTAAAACTATGTTCATACAAAGAAACATCCAATACAGCGTGTTTGCTCGTTAGACTACCTGTGG
Source organism: Flavobacterium sp. ASW18X (assembly GCF_005144745.1). GTDB lineage: Bacteria > Bacteroidota > Bacteroidia > Flavobacteriales > Flavobacteriaceae > Croceivirga. Next base: position 507,323 of record NZ_SWKK01000008.1, read on the forward strand.
TGCCGCTACTACTAAAAGTTTGTTCAGGAATTCCCGCTCCAGACAGGATAGTACTGTTTTTAAAAAATTCTATGGGTAAAAAGGGAATTTGCGCTATGCTATCAACTGAAGCTACATCGGTTTTAAGCAAGTTGCAAAACCGTTGATACACGTTGTTATTTTGATATTGATATCTAAAAGTTTGTAAAGCTTGCTCTACAAATTGAGTTTCTGTTGCAATAGAAAAGATAGAAGAGGTGTCTATAGTCGCCATTGTAGCAAAATTAGACAAAATAAAAAGCCCCAACCAAAGGATTGGGGCTTTATAAGTAGTAGCTATGTTTTATTTAACAACTAATTTTTGAGTAGTTGTGAGGTCATTTTCTGTGACTTCTACAATGTAAACACCGGCTGGTAGTTTAGTAATGTTTAAGGTATTGGTTGCTATGGCATCTTTTAAAACTGGAGTGCCAAATACATTAAAAATGACGATATTTTTTAAACCGTTGCTTTTAGTGGTGATATAAACCTCTCCACCGTAAGCGGGATTTGGGTATACGCGTAAGCCAATGTCGTTTTTAGGACTGGGGTTGTTTAAACGTGGACTTGCATAGGAACTTACACCAATAGTAAACATAAGTAGGAAAAAGTACATGTGTTTCATTAACATATATTTGGGGGGTTAACGCTTGGTAAATGTACTTTGGAACAGCAGTAAATGCTAGATTTTGTTGTGAAATGAGGGGAAAGGTAGGTGTGTCAGATTAAAGGTAAAATTTGTCGGTAAACGACAGTTTTTGCAATTTATTTTATCACCAATTTACGAGTTACTACTTTTTCACGTTCAAAAACGCGTAAAATGTAAACACCTTTATCCAGATTAGATACATTTAATTCTCTACCAGAAAGTGTAGTTTGTAAAACTTGAGTACCTAGAACATCAAAAATATTTATTTGTTTAGGTGCATCTAAAGTAGTTTCAATATAAACCTTTCCATTAATGGTTGGGTTAGGGTATAATTTAAAACCTGGGATGTCCCCATTTGCTTGGTTTTGTTGTGCAAAACCAAAAGTACAGGAGAGCAATAAAAGTAGTAGGTAAATATGCTTCATAAAGTACTGATAACAAAGGGTATGCCACAAATATAGCCAAAAGGCTTTTTTTACTAACCCAATATAAAGAAAATACCCACATTTTTCGATGAACTGCAACCCTTGACCGAGGATTGGTGTAGTTGGTCGATGTTATAATAAGCGATAAGCGTGTTTTTTTTGTTTATAAATAAAAAACCCCGCATTATGCGGGGTTTTATAATCACTTAGGGTAAGTGAAAAATGTTTCTATTGCATGGTTACCATGAAAGAAGGACTAGCCCAATCAAATGCAGCTAAATCTGCTCCAACACCGGCTTTAGCGGTAACGCTATTATTTGCAGTTACGGTAATACCATCAGTGATTTCCGTAATAGTACCAGTAATAGTGCTTCCATCTTTGTCAACACCTACGTTCCCTTGAGCAAACGCGTTAGATAAAGTAAGTTCACCATCACCATTGCTATCTTTAGTGTCAATTCTGTTACCAAAAGAAGCTGTGCCATATGCAGCAAACAAGATGTTATCAATAGTGGCAACTGTACCTCTTCTAATTTCTGCACCAGCAGTTAAGGCAACATCAGGATTCAAGTTTAAAATAGTAACGTTGTTTAACGTAGGCATAGAGATTGGAGCAGCTGTAGGGTCGTTAGAGTTGCTGTCACCTTCAATACCTCTTGGGTCTTCAGTAGCCATATCAAAACCATCGTTACGAACACCAAAAGCGTTGTCAATAGTTCCTTGGTAACCTTCTGTCCAGTCAAACATATCATCAGCGATGTTAGAACAATACACGTTAGTTACGTTTACAGTACCACCAAAGAATTCGATACCATCATCAGCACCATTATTTACAACGATGTTGTTTACTA